>NZ_JABXWQ010000001.1:0-1315301 GCF_014980265.1 Cryobacterium sp. BB736 | reverse complement strand
TATGCCCTGTTTTGCCCCGTGTTTCCGGGGTTTTTGCGGGGTTTACAGTTTTCGTGTGCACCCAATAATTGTATCACCGTTGCTCTTGTAAAGCGAAGGTCGTCGGTTCGAATCCGACAGGGGGCTCAGAGGACACAGCACCACAGCGCTCTCGGCGTCGCGGGTGTCAATGGCACTGCATATGCCCAGCGTGCCCATTTCCCGGGCAATGGAGCAATACTCTCCTGTCATGGGATGGTGGACCGCATGACGTTGCGTCGGTTGCCTAGTCGCCAAGGGTCTGGCTCCTGTCGACTGGCACTCGTCATCGCGGCCGCCCTTGTGGTTACGGGCTGCACTCACCAGGGACCATCGAGGGAATCGGAGGGCCCAGTTCCCGTGCTAAGTGGCTGTGCTTCACCCACACAGGTTCTTGAGGATGGGCCCTTCGCTCCAGAAATCGTAGGTTCGTCGGAAGACGGACTGAAGCTGTTCGGTCAAATCCAAGCGGGCGATTTCCTTGTCGCGTCCGACGCTGTGAAGAAGGTCGTTTGGCGGGTAACCGGTTCAGGGGAGCCGACGGTAACGCTGGCGGGCCCAGACGGCGTTCAATCGGAGCTCGCATGGGGACCGGAGTACCACCAGGGAAGCAATTACGACCGCCCTGGCGATGAATACGGATCGGGCCTAGTTCTCGATCGTCCAGGCTGCTGGCATATCCAGTTCCGTCGCGGTTCCCAAACGGCTGGTGTCTGGCTCATGGTCGGCGCGGCGGAGTAAGTTCCAGTCGGCGTGTCTCACACTTCACCCGGGCGTACCCTCGAGAAATGAGGCGTGAACTCGCTTGGAGCATCGTCGCCGCGCAAGTCGTCCTGCTGGCGGCGCTCGCCCTCATGCCGCACGGGTCATTGTGGCCGCTGCACCCGGCAATCGTCGCGGTCGCCCTGCTGCTCGGCGCAGCCGGGATCGTCCTGGCCACCCTCGCCGCCATCCGCCTCGGGGACGCCCTCACGCCCAGCCCGATCCCGAAGCAGCACACTCCACTGGCCACGACCGGCGTCTACGGGCTGATGCGCAACCCCATCTACACCGGGATCATCCTCGTCGGCGCCGGCATGACCCTCTTCGGCGCATCCACATGGCACATCGGAGCTCTCGTCGCCCTCTTGGTGCTGCTGGCGGTCAAGGCGCGCTGGGAGGAGCGGATGCTCGCAGCAACGCATCCGGACTACCCCGCATACGCACGCAGGGTCGGACGCTTCCTTCCGCGAATCGGCCGGCTGCGCGGTCGCTAGCCTCCCGCGGGCGGCGTCGGGGTCGGGGTCGGCTCTTCGATGAACTGCGAACCAAGCACCTGCGTCAGGAACCGCGCGAACTCATCCGGATCGAACTCACCCGTCTGCGGGTCGACCGTGTACTGGTACTGCTGCCCGTTCACCAGAACGGTCGGGGTGCCTTGGATCTTCTCCAGCTCGGTGCCGGCGACCGGACCGTTCAGCGCACGGTCGGTGGCGCCCTTCACCCAGGACTTGAACTTCTGGCTCTCGACGCACTGGACGATGTCGTTGGCACGCGAAACGCCGACCTGCTGGGTGAGCTCGATGAGCTCGTCATTGCTGAGGCCGGCCGTGCCCTCCTCGGGCTGGTTGGCGAACAGCAGCTGGTTGAACGCGAAGAACTTGTCGGGTGAGTAGTTCGCGACGCACGCTGCGGCGTTCGCCGCGCGGGTCGAGTACTGGGTGCCGGCGGATGCCCGGTCAAGGAACGAGATGGGGTGGACCTCGAGGGTCGCCGACCCGCTTCCCACGAGCTGGCTCAGCTGCTCGGCGTTCGCGCGCTCGAAGCCTCCGCAGAATGGGCACATGTAGTCGACCCAGATCTTGATGTCGAGCACGTCGGGTTCGTTGGTCTGTGCCGGCACGGGCTCGGCCCCCGGGCGCAGTCCGGGGGTGCGCACCGCTTCGAAGTTTTCGCCGATCTTGATGCCGTCGCTCAGCATGTTCTGCGGCCCAGACGCGGGCGGACGCACAGCGTTCACGATGACCAGCGCGACGACCGCGATGACGGCAAGGATGGCGACGATGATGCCGCCCTGGATCAGGAAGCGATTGCGCCGTTCCTTCTTCTTCTGCTCCTCACGAAGCTGTCGCGCTTTCTCACGCGCGGCGCTGCGCCGCTCTGCCTTCGAGAGATGGGAATCACCGGAACCGGCACTCATGGAACCTCGCTTTTTATGAATTTCCACCAACCAGCCTAGCCTTTGCGCGCGGGCGACCTCACAGCACGGACGGTGCCATAATGGCCCTCAAGCGATGGTGCGCCGTCGCGAATCCATCACTACGGATCGTCCGGCACGTACCTGCCGGTGAAGGAGAAAACGAAAAAATGGCAACAGTCACGTTCGATGACGCGACCCGCATCTATCCCGGATCCACCGTCCCCGCGGTCAGCGACCTGAATCTCGAGGTCGGCGATGGGGAATTCCTCGTCATGGTCGGCCCATCCGGAAGCGGCAAGTCGACCGCGCTGCGGATGCTTGCGGGCCTCGAAGAGGTGAACGAGGGCAGGATCCTGATCGGCGAGCGTGACGTCACCGACATGCCCCCGAAAGACCGCGACATCGCCATGGTCTTCCAGAACTACGCGCTCTACCCGCACATGACTGTCGCCGAGAACATGGGTTTCGCGTTGAAGATCGCCGGCGTGGCCAAGGAGGAGCGCGCAGCGCGCGTCCTCGAGGCCGCGAAGCTTCTCGACCTTGAGCCCTACCTGGCACGCAAGCCGAAGGCGCTCTCGGGCGGTCAGCGTCAGCGCGTCGCGATGGGCCGCGCGATCGTGCGTCAGCCCCACGTCTTCCTGATGGACGAGCCGCTGTCGAACCTCGACGCGAAGCTGCGCGTGCAGACCCGCACCCAGATCGCGTCGCTGCAGCGCCGCCTCGGCGTCACCACCGTCTACGTCACCCACGACCAGGTCGAGGCATTGACCATGGGCGACCGCATCGCTGTGCTCAAGGACGGCGTGCTGCAGCAGGTGGGAACACCCCGCGACCTGTACGAGAGCCCTGTCAACGTGTTCGTCGCCGGCTTCATCGGGTCCCCGGCCATGAACCTGTTCCCCGTCGACTTCGCCGACGGCGGAGTGCAGTTCGGCAGCCACGTCGCCCCGGTCGCGCGGGACATCCTCGCGGGCGCGCACGGCAACAAGGCGACCATCGGCATCCGTCCTGAGGATGTCCGGGTCGCCACCGACGGTGACGGTCTTCCGATCGACGTCGACCTTGTCGAAGAGTTGGGCGCGGACGCCTACCTGTACGGGCACACCGAGGTCGATGGCAGCCGGGTCGACATCGTCGCGCGCGTCGACGGCCGCAACCACCCCGTGGAGGGCGACAAGGTGCTGATCCTGCCCGAGGAGCGCCACATCCACCTGTTCGACACGGAGACCGGCCAGCGCCTGAACCCCGCGGTCAAGGACTGAGCAGCGCGAAAGGGAACATGTCTGCTTCCCTGAACATCACGTCGGCGACCGCCGATACTGGGCTGCTCGACCTGCCCTGGGACCTGCCGCTCGAAGTGTGGCCAGCGGAGAGCATTGCCGCGCTGCCGAAGGGGATCTCGCGGCACCTGGTTCGCTTCGCGTACCTGAGCGGCTACGTCGTCGCCATCAAGGAGACCTCCGCTGAACTCGCCCGCCGCGAGTACGACCTGCTGCGGACGCTGCAGCGGATGGACGTGCCGTGCGTCGAGCCGGTTGCCTACGTCACCAACCGAACGGATGACGAAGGCAACCCGCTCGACGCCGCGCTGGTCACCCGCCACCTGAAGTTCTCGCTCCCCTACCGGGCGCTGTACTCGCAGCGGTTGCGCCCGGACACCGCGACCCGGCTCATCGACGCCCTCGCGGTGCTGCTCGTGCGACTGCACATCATCGGGTTCTTCTGGGGCGACGTGTCGCTGTCCAACACGCTGTTCCGGCGAGATGCCGGCGCATTCGCCGCCTACCTCGTCGACGCGGAGACCGGTGACCTGCACGCGCGGCTCTCCGACGGCCAGCGGGAGAACGACCTTGAG
Organism: Cryobacterium sp. BB736; assembly: GCF_014980265.1. Lineage (NCBI taxonomy): Bacteria > Bacillati > Actinomycetota > Actinomycetes > Micrococcales > Microbacteriaceae > Cryobacterium > Cryobacterium sp. BB736. The sequence goes on along the minus strand of NZ_JABXWQ010000001.1, from coordinate 1,311,249 downwards.
ATCGCGCGCGTGAACATCGCCGGCGAACTGCTCGACCTTGCCGCGGGCGGGAAGCTGGATGAGGAGACCGACCCGGTCGAGGTCAGCAACGGCATCGTCGCCGCGTACCGGACCCTGTGGACCGAGCTCACCGGCACCGAGACGTTCGAGTCATCCGAACGCTGGCGCATCGCCGAACGGGTGCGGCGGCTCAACGAGCTCGGGTTCGACATCGAGGAACTCGCCATCAAGACCGACGAGGACGGCACTCGCGTCGTCATCCAGCCGAAGGTCGTCGACGCCGGCCACCACCAGCGCCGACTGCTGCGCCTGACCGGGCTGGATGTCCAAGAGAATCAGGCCAGGCGCCTGCTGAACGACCTCGACTCCTACGCGGCCACCTTCCACCCGGGCGAGGAGGACGAGGAGATGGTCGCGCACGAGTGGCTGGCCTCCGTGTTCGAGCCGATCACGCGTGCGATCCCCCGCGACCTGCAGGGCAAACTGGAACCGGCGGAGATCTTCCACCAGCTGCTCGACCACCGGTGGTTCCTTTCCGAAAGCGAGCAACGGGATGTCCCGCTCGCCGAGGCGCTGACCTCGTACATCGACACGGTGCTGCGGCACCGCCGGGACGAGGCGACGGTCTTCAACCCGGCGACCGACGCCATCACCCTCCCGATCCACGTCGACTGGCGCGACCTGGTCTAGTCCTGCACAACACGGCGGTCAGAGCAGCGACTCGACTCCAGAGCCGGTCACGTGGTCGAAGATCAGGTTCGTCTCGGTGTGCTGCACCGCAGGATGCGCCGCCAAATGCTCGAGGACGAAGTCGCGCAGCTCGCTCGAGTTGCGAGCCGCAACGTGCAGCAGAAAGTCATCCGCCCCCGCCATGTGGAACAGACCAAGCACGCCCGGCCAGGACGGCGCCTCCACCCGGAATCCTTCGATGTCGTCTCGCTCGATCGACACCAGCCGAATCGAGATGAGCGCCTGCACAGTCATCCCCAGCGCCGCCAGGTCGATGTCGGCACGGTAGCCGCGCAGGTACCCATCGCTGCGCAGCCGCCTGAGCCGCAGCGACACCGTCGACTCGGCCACTCCGACGGCGTTCGCCAGGGCAGAGCCCGACATCCGCGCGTTTGAGGACAGCACGCGCAGCAGCGCCCGGTCGATGTCGTCCATGCGCTTCGCCCTTCTTCAACGCCGGATGCCTAGGAAGGCCGCTTGGCGCAGATTCTTCGCCAAACATGCCCATAGTCTCACGATCGTGCACGGATGCTTGCGCGCGCGTGCGGAATCTGCTTCGGTCTGAGCATGACGACTGAGCAGCAGCACTTCGAGACCCGCGCCGTCCACGCCGGAATGGAGGGCGTCACCGAGAGCGGTTCACACGTTCCGGTGATCGACCTGTCGTCCACCAACCCGCTGCCCGACGTCGAGCACGGCGGCGACGCCTACGAACAGCTCGCCACCGGCGGGCCGCTGCTGCCCGGCCAGTCCGCGGTCTACCAGCGCCTCTGGCAGCCGGGCGTCGCCCGCTTCGAGACGGCGCTCGCGTCCCTTGAGGGCTCAGAGACGGCTGTCGCCTACTCCAGCGGCATGGCAGCCCTCACCGCGTGCCTGCTCGCCACCGTCTCCGACGGCAAGCCGCACGTCGTCGCGGTGCGCCCCCTCTATGGCGGCACCGACCATGTGCTCGACACCGGGCTGGTCGGCACGACCGTGACGTGGGCCGACGCCGACGCGATCGCCGACGCCATCCGGCCGGACACCGGCCTCGTCGTGATCGAGTCCCCCGCCAACCCGACCCTCGAGCTCATCGACATCGCCGCGGTCGTCGCCGCCGCTGGCGCCGTGCCCGTGCTCATCGACAACACCTTCGCCACCCCGGTGCTGCAGCGCCCGATCGAACTGGGCGTCACCCTCGTGCTGCACAGCGCGACCAAGTACCTCGGCGGCCACGGCGATGTCGTCGCCGGTGTCGTGGCGACGAACGAGGAGTGGGCGAAGAAGCTTCGGCACGTGCGCGCGCTCACCGGCGGGGTGCTCCACCCCCTCTCGGCGTACCTGCTGCACCGTGGGCTGCGCACCCTGCCGATCCGGGTTCGCGCGCAGCAGGAGACCGCGACCGAACTCGCGCGGCGGCTGGCCGAGCATCCGGCGCTGAATCGGGTGATGCATCCGTCGCTTCCCGGATGCGACCCGCTGGGTCTCATCGGGCGGCAGCAGTCCGGCCCCGGCTCGATGATCTCGATCGAGCTGGCGGGCGGATACGACGCGGCGGCGCGGTTCACCGAGTCGCTGAAGCTGATCACGCACGCGGTGTCGCTCGGCGGCGTCGACTCGCTCGCGCAGCACCCGGCCAGCCTGACCCACCGCCCGGTCGCCGCGGCAGCCAAGCCGGGCGGCGGAATCGTGCGGATCTCGATCGGCCTCGAGCACGTCGACGACCTGTGGGCGGACCTGCGGTACGCGCTGGAGGCAGCGGCCTCGATTGAGTCAAAGGCAACGCTGCTGCACCGATAGTCTTGGCGCATGCGCGTGGGGCCGCTGGCACGAATCGGTCGGGCCTCAGCAGCACATCCTTGGCTCACCCTGTGCGGGTGGATCGTCGTCTTGGCCATCGCCGTCTCCACGGCCCTGGTCGGCGCAACCGGCGACTCCCTGTTCGAACGCCTGGTCAGCGCGGCGCCCGGCGCGGACGGTGAAGCGGCCGAGGCCGACGAGCTGCTGAGCGCCAACGGCGAAGAGACCGAATCTCTCACGCTGCTGGTGCACGGCGTCGAACTCGGCGATCCCGAGTTGGCGAGCGCGGCGAGCGCCCTGGGCGACAGCCTGGCGAAGCTCGATCACGTCGACTTCGTGAACCCGCTCATCGTCCCAACCCTCCCCGACGGTTCTCGGCTGCCAGAGCTCGCCCCGGTGTTCTCCGCCGACGACCAGGGTGTGCTGTTCACCGCCACCATCGAGGGAGTCGACGGCGAGGATCCGGACGCGAAGCTCGTCGACGAGGTCGCCGCCGAGTTGCTCGCCACCGCAGACGACCTGCGCGCCGAGTTCCCGGATGCCACGGTGGAGGTCGGCGGCGGAAGCCTGCTCATCGATTCGATCGTCAAGGTCTCAGAGAACGATCTCGCTCGCGGCGAGATGGTCGCCCTGCCGATCGCGCTCGTGGTGATGCTCGTGGTGTTCGGCGGGTTCATCGCGGCGGGAATGCCGCTCGCCGGAGCGATCGCCGCGATCGTCGGCGCTCTGGGCGCGCTGTTCGCCTTCACTTATGTCATGGACATCGACACCACGATCGTCAACGTCGTCACGGCCGTCGGCTTGGGACTCTCGATCGACTACGGCTTGCTCATGGTCAGCCGGTTTCGGGAGGAGTACCGCGCGCACGGCCCGCTCGGCCGAGATCACCGGCTCGACGCCATCACGAGGACAGCGGACACCGCCGGCCGCACGGTCTTCTACTCCGGCACCACGTTCGGTATCGCCTCCCTCGGTCTGCTCGTGTTCGAGCCGAACATCGTGCGGGCCATCGGAGTCGGTGCCCTGGCTGTCACGGTCATCGCCATCCTCTCGGCGCTGACCCTGATCCCCGCGCTGCTGTCGCTGGCCGGGGACAGGCTGGCGAAGCCGGGATCGCTCACCCGGATTCCGCTCATCGGCAAGCCGATCGCCCGCTTCGGCGATGTCGCACCGGACGACGGCTTCTTCTCGAGGCTGACGCGGCAGGTGCAACGGCAACCTGCTCTCGTGACACTCGCGTGCGCCGCTGCGCTCATCGCGGTCGGCAGCCCGCTGCTGAACCTGCAGCTCGCCAACACCAGCGTCGACGCGATCCCTGCCTCCTCGACGCAGCACGACTTCATCACAACGCTCGCCGACGAGTTCCCGGATGCACGCGCCCCGCGCGTCGCACTGGTCACCGAGACCGAATCGGACGCCGAAGCGTGGGCAGCCGGCATCGAGTCGCTCGCCGGGGTTCAGTCGGTGACGGCACCGGCTCAGTCGGGCGACGGTTGGCGCGTGAACGTCCAGGTGGACCCGGCGGACGGCATCGAGGTCGTCCACGACATCCGCTCTGACCGCCCCGACTTTCCGAACTGGGTCACGGGAACCGACGCCCGCACCGTCGACTTCTCCGAGTCGCTGATCGGCAGCGCGGGCTGGGCGGTGCTGGTGATCGCCCTCGGCACGATCCTGCTGCTATTCCTCATGACCGGTTCGCTCATCGTGCCGCTCAAGGCGCTCGTGGCCAGCGCGCTCTCCCTCGGCGCATCCATCGGCGTGCTGGTGTGGGGCTTCGAGCAGGGCAACTTCGCCGGGCCGCTGAACTTCGACCCCGATGTCGTGCACGGCGTCGATGTGCTCGTGCTGCTGCTCACCCTGGTGTTCGGCTTCGGCCTGGCCATGGACTACGAGATGTTCATCCTGTCCCGTATTAAGGAGCAGGTGGACGCCGGGGTCGACGCGCGCGAGGCCATCGCCACCGGACTGCAGCGCTCCGGCCGGATCATCTCATCCGCCGCGCTCATCATCGTCGTCGTGTTCGCGGGCTTCGCGACCGGCGACCTCATGGTGATCAAGCAACTCGGCGTCGCCCTCGCGGTCGCGGTGACGCTGGATGCGACGGTCGTGCGCTGCCTGCTGGTCCCGGCGTTCATGACCTGGCAACAGCGCATCATGTGGTGGGCGCCGCGGTGGATGAAGCGGCTGCACGCGCGCTGGGGCTTGCGCGAGAGCTGAACGCCGAGTTGCCCACTTCGGCCCCTGTTTCACGCGAAAAGTGGGGCGGAAGTGGGCAACTCAAGGTCGGTGTGACCGACCCCAAGGGTGTACGAGGCGGCCGGCGCTACCCGAAAGCGCCGACCGCCTCTCCCCCCGTCACACCAGAATGCTGACGGGATTCTCTATGCGCTTCACGAACGCCGCGAGCCACTGGGCGGCGAGCGCGCCGTCGAGCACCCGGTGGTCCGCCGACAGTGTCACGGTCATGACCGTCGCCACACTCAGCTCACCGTCGACGACCACCGGACGCTGCGTCGCCGCGCCGACCGCGAGGATGCCCGAGTGCGGCGGGTTGATGATCGCCGAGAACTCGGTGGTTCCGTACATCCCCAGGTTCGAGACCGAGAACGACCCGCCCTCGAGCTCGTGCTGCTTGAGCCCGCCGGTGCGACCGCGCTCGGCGAGCTGCCGGATGTCCGCGCTCACCTCGCTCAGCGACCGCTTGTCCACGGCGCGCACGACGGGCGTGATCAGGCCGCCCTCGATCGCCACGGCAATGGCGATGTCGACGTCGTCGAAGCGCCGGATGGCCGTGTCGGTCCAGATCGCGTTCGCCTCCGGCACGTCGCGGAACGCGCCCGCGACCGCCTTCACCACGAAGTCGTTCACCGACACCTTGTCGGTGCCGAACTCGTTGACCGTCTTCCGCAGGTCGAGCAGAGCATCCACGCGACAATCTGCACTCAGGTAGTAGTGCGGGATGGTGCTCTTGCTCTCGGTGAGCCGCCGTGCGATCGCGCGGCGCATCCCGGTGTGCGGAACGTCGGTGAAGCCGCCGGTTGGCACAGCCGGCGCAGCCGAGGCCTGTGCTGCCGGTGCGATCGGTGCCGCGGCCAGCCCGTCAAGGTCGCGGCGCACGATACGGCCGCTCGGGCCGCTGCCTGTCACTGCGCTCAGGTCCAGTCCACGTTCGCGCGCGAGCCTGCGCACGAGCGGGCTCGCGAAGCGCCGGCTCTGATCGGTCGCGGTGGCCGCACCAGCGGCGGCCCCGTCCACCGGAGCGGTTGCTGCGGCGTTGGCTGGTGCATCCGCCTTCACCGCGGCCGCCGGGTCGACCGCTGCCGCGCTGTCCTCGGAGTTCTCCGTCGGAACGGCGGTTCCGAGCTTGCCTGCCGCGGCGAGCGCGGCATCCGCCGACTCCCCCGCTTCGGCCAGCACCGCGATCGGCGTGCCGACATCAACCTGAACACCGGTCTCGATGAGGACCCCGGCCAGCGTGCCGGCCTCCTCTGCCTGGTACTCGACGGTGGCCTTCTCGGTCTCCACCTCGGCGATGGTCTGGCCGACGGCGATGGTGTCGCCCGGCTTCACGAGCCAGCTTTGCAGGGCTGCCTCGGTCGCGCCGGTCAGTACCTCCGGCATCCGGATGACGATGGCCATCACTCACCACCCCATCCGCGGCGAACCTTCTCCAGTCCTGCGACGACCTCTTCCGTGCGGGCGATCGCGGCGCGCTCGAGCACCTTGGAGATGCTCGGGCTGGCCTCGCCGCCGGTGACCCGCTCGATCGGCTGGTCGAGCCAGTCGAAGTAGCGGCGTTGCAGTTCGTCGGCCAGCCAGGCGCCGTACGACGTCCCCTGTGCGCCCTGTTCGACGATCAGCACGTTGTTGGTCTTCTTGATGGAATCGCCGATGGTGTCCCAGTCGATGGAGGCCCGGTCGAGCCAGCGCAGGTCGATCAGTTCCGCGTCGATGCCGGTCTGCTCGATCGCCTCGAGGCTGTGCGCCACCATGGACAGGTAGCTGATCACCGTGACGTCGTTGCCGGACCGGCGGATGGCCGCGGTGCCGGGCGGGATCACATAGTCGAGGCCGTCATCCGGCACCTTGTCTGCGGTGCCGTACAGGTCGACGTGCTCGATGACCAGGACCGGGTCCTGCAGCGCGAGCGCCGCGTTCATCAGGCCGACGTAGTCGGCGGCCGACGACGGGGCGACGATGCGCCATCCAGGGTTGGTGGCGAAGATGCCGGCCGGGTCCATCAGGTGCTGCGAGCCGTAGCCGGAGCCCATCGCGACCTTGGTGCGCAGCACGAGCGGCACCGGGTTGTCACCGCCGAACATGTGGCGGGCCTTTCCGACCTGGTTGAAGACCTGGTCGGCGGCGACCCACATGAAGTCCGGGTACATGAACTCGACGACGGGACGGAACCGCCCGTCGAGCGCGAGGCCGCCTGCAAGCCCGAAGAAGCCGTTCTCGCTGATCGGGGTGCCGATGATCCGGTCACCGCCGTACTTCTTGGCGAGCCCCTTGGTGGCACCGTTGGTGCCACCGTTCAGTCGGTGCACGTCCTCGCCCATCACGATGATGCGCTCGTCCTGCTCCATCCGGCGGTCCATCACCTCGGCGACCGCATCGACGAACTTGACCTCGCGCCAGCCGTCGCTGCGGTCGGTCGGCTCGGCGACCTGAAGCGTCTCCAGCTCGCTGGCATCCCCGCGGACGCCGACGTTGACGAAGCCGGGGTCTGGCCACAGTTCGGGGCGAATGCGACGCTTGCCCGCGTTCTCCGGGTCGTCCTCGAGGAGTTCTGCCGTGGCCGCGCGCATCGCGTCCTGCACCGCAGCACGCAACGCGGCGACGCGGTCCGCGTCGATGAGGTTGCGAGCGGTCATCTCCGTGGCGACGCGCTCGAGCGGGTCGCGTGCGCGCCAATGGGCTTCCTCTTCCTTGGTGCGGTAGCCGAACGCGCTGCCCGGGTATGGGCCGTTCTGGTGGAAGAAGCGGTAGACCTCGGCCTCGATGATCGCCGGGCCATCGCCGGCGCGCATCCGCTCCTCCGCCTGCTTCATGGCGAGGTGCACCGCGAGCGGGTCCATGCCGTCGACGCGCCAGGACGGGATGCCGAAGCCCTGGCCGCGCACCGAGAACCGTGGGTCGGCCGTGGCTTCGGATGCATGGGTCGACACGGCGTACAGGTTGTTCTCGATGAAGAAGCACACCGGCAGCTTCCACGCCGCCGCCAGGTTCATCGACTCGAGCACCGAGCCGATCTGGCTGGCGCCGTCGCCGAAGTAGTTGACGGTGATGTCGCTGGTGCCCGAGTGCTTCTGCGCCCAGGCGTTGCCGGTCGCCATCGGGGCGCCACCACCGACGATGGCGTTGGTGCCGAGCGCTCCGGCCTCGAACCACTGCAAGTGCATCGAGCCTCCGCGGCCGCGGCAGTAGCCCTGCGCGAGGCCGAGGATCTCGGCCAGCGTGCGCTGCAGCACTTCCTGCACCGCCGGCGTGACCGGGTTCTCGGGGTCGAGGGTTCCGTCGCTCACGTGGGTGAGCGCCTTGGCGAGGAACTGGTGGTGTCCGCGGTGGGAGCCGTTGACCGCGTCGGTCGAGCGCATGCTGATGATCGAACCGACCGCGCCGCCCTCCTGCCCGATGCTCGAGTGGGCGGGGCCGTGTACGAGTCCCTCACCGGCGAGTTCGAGCACGGTCTCCTCGAATGCGCGGATGAGGTGCAGTTGCGTGAGCATGCTGCCGAGCAAGGCAGGATCGGCTGCCTTCCAGTCCGCTGGGGTCGTGCTCAGTTCAATCCAGTCAACGCCGGTCTCTTGGCGTCTGGTCTTCGGCATCGTCGCCTGCTCCTCACATCTGGTTCACCCAACAAAGAACGTTGATTGGATGCAATTACACCACGAAAACCGCAGATATGCTCCCACTCAGGCAAAAAATGCCGCATGATGGATGCAATCCAATGAAGGAGGGGACCGATGTCGAATCACGGCCTACCCGGAATGCGCGGCACCGATCACATCGGCTTCACCGTGCCGGACCTCGACGAGGCGGAAGAGTTCTTCGTCGAGATCCTCGGAGCAGAACCTGTCTACACGCTCGGCGCGAAGCGCTCGGACGACGACGACTGGATGCAGGTGCAGCTGGGTGTGCACCCGCGCACCGTCATCCGCGAGATCCGCTTCCTGCGCCTCGGCAACGGCAGCAACATCGAACTGTTCCAGTACGACGCGGCCGACGATCAGGCATCCGTTCCCCCGAGCAACAGTGACATCGGCGGGCACCATCTGGCCATCTACGTCGATGACATGGATGCTGCGGTCGACTTCCTGCGCTCGCACGGCGTTGAGGTGATGGGTGAACCGGTGCGGAGCGCCGGTGCATCCGAGGGTCAGCGCTGGGTCTACTTCCGCAGCCCATGGGGCATGCAGTTCGAGTTGGTCAGCTTCCCGCACGGCAAGGCGTACGAGGCCACGGCCAACCGGCTGCTGTGGCACCCGGCACGGCCGGCAGAGTGAGCGGCGCGCGAAGCATGTCGACTACAGAGCGCGCCACCAGGGACGGCGACGCCGGCGCGCGGATCGCAGAGCGGATCCGGGAGCAGATCCTGCGCGGGCACTACCCGCCCGGCACGCGCATTCGCCAGGTCGATGTCGCCGAGCAGTTCGGGGCCAGTCGAGTGCCGGCCAGGGAGGCGCTGCGCATCCTCGAGCACGACGGCCTGGTGCGGCTGGTCGCCAACACGGGCGCGTGGGTCTCAACCCTCACGCTCGCCGAGTGCGACGAGATCTACCGGATGCGCGAGGCGCTCGAACCCCTGCTGTTGAGCTATTCCGCGCCGGCCCTCGAGGCGGCCGACATCGAGCGCCTCGGCGCGCTGGCGACCGAGATGGCGGCAACCGACGACGTCGACCGCTTCCTCGAACTCGACCGCGAGTTCCATCTCGGCTCCTACGCGGGAGCCCAGACGTCACAGCTCGGCGAGCTGGTGGTCAAGCTGTGGAACACCACCCAGCCGTATCGCCGCGCCTACACCCGCTCGATCGGCGGCGATGCCAGGAGGATCGTGCACGACGAGCACCACCTCATAGTCTCCTCGCTGGCCGACGGCGACATCGAGGACGCCGGTCGGGTGCTCGCCGGGCACATCCGCCGCACCAGGCGCCAGCTCTCCCGGCATCCGGAACTGTTCGAATCCATCACCGCGCGCTGACGCGCAGACAACAACGAAAGGCAGCCACATGGCCATCGCGACCATCAACCCGACGACAGGGGTCGTCGAGCAGGAGTTCGACGCGCACAGCGAAGCGGAGGTGGATGCCAGGATCGAGCAAGCGCACTCGGCCTTCCGTGCCCTGAAGTCGACCACCATCGCATCGCGCGCCGACTGGATGCGGGCGGCAGCCGACCTGCTGGAAGCCGAAGTCGAGAGCGCGGCCCGGATGCTCACCACCGAGATGGGCAAAACGATCGTGCAGGCGCGCGGCGAGGTGCGCAAGTCGGCCAACACCATGCGGTTCTACGCCGCGCACGCCGAGGAATTCCTCACCGGCCGGTCACTTGAGGACCCGAGCGTCGTCGGCGCCTCGGTCGCATACACCCGGCACGAGCCGATCGGCGTCGTGCTCGCGGTGATGCCGTGGAACTACCCGATCTGGCAGGTGATCCGGTTCGCGGCGCCCGCGCTCATGGCCGGCAACACCGCGCTGCTCAAGCACGCCTCCAACGTCCCGCAGGCCGCGCTGTACCTTGACACGCTGTTCGAGCGGGCCGGGTTCCCCGAGGGTGCGTTCCGGTCGCTGCTGATTCCGGCATCGCGGGTCGAGGGTGTGCTGCGCGACCGCCGGGTGGTCGCGACGACGCTCACCGGCTCCGAGCCAGCCGGGCGATCGCTGGCGTCCATCGCCGGCTCCGAGGTGAAGCACGTCGTGCTCGAGCTGGGCGGTTCCGACCCCTTCATCGTGATGCCGAGCGCCGACCTGGATAAGGCGGTCGCGACCGCAGTGGCCTCCCGCACGGCCAACAACGGCCAGGCGTGCATCAACGCGAAGCGCTTCATCGTGCACACGGATGTCTACGACGCGTTCGTGCAGAAGTTCACCGCCGCGATGGCCGCGCTCACTGTCGGCGACCCGTTCGACGACGGCACGGATGTCGGTCCGCTCGCGACCGCATCCGGTCGCGAAGAGCTCGCCGAACTCGTTGAGGACGCCGCCGCCAAGGGGGCGACGGTCACCACCGGTGGCGCGCCGTTGGACGGTCCGGGCTGGTTCTACCCGCCCACCGTGATCACCGGCATCACCGAGGACATGCGCCTGTACGCCGAGGAGGCATTCGGGCCGGTGGCCGCGGTGTACCGTGCGAGTGACGCTGAGGACGCGCTGCGCGTCGCCAACGACACGACCTTCGGCTTGAGTTCGGCGGTCTGGACGCAGGATGAGGACGACGAGGCGTTCTTCGTCCGCGGCCTCGACGCGGGCGCCGTGTTCGTCAACGGCATGTCGATCTCCTACCCGGAGCTGCCGTTCGGCGGAGTCAAGGACTCCGGTGTCGGTCGGGAACTGTCCGCGGAGGGGCTGCGCGAGTTCACCAACCTGAAGAGCATCTGGAAGGGCTGAGCTCAGGCGTGAGGTGCCGCGTCACCTGGTTCGCTGTCGCGAACGAACCAGATGGCGCGCACCTCTGCCTCTGACTCGTTCCAGAACCGGTGCGGGCGCTGCGAGTCGAACACGATCGAGTCGCCCGCGTTCAGGGTCGTTCGCACGCCGTCGACCTCGACGTCCAGGGCGCCCGAGATGACGATCCCGTACTCCCGACCCTCGTGCCGGATGTAGTCGGGCAGGACTCTGGTCCCTGGCTGGTAGATGACCTCGAGGAATTCGGCATCCGCTTCCGCTGCCACGTTGAGCCGGCTCCACCGGGGGCCGTCGCTCAACTGGATCGTCGGGTGCTGCCCGGCGCGCTGGACCACGCCGTCGGCGTCGAGGTCTTGCAGCGTTGCCGGCGCGGGCGCCGGCAGAGCCTCCTGCGGCGGGTCGAACAGGTCGTGCAGCGAGATGTCGATCTCGCGTGCGGCCGCGTACAGGGCTGGGACGCTGAACGCGCCGATGCCTCGCTCGACTTGCGATACGTGGCTGGGAGAAACGCCGATGCGGCGTGCGAGTTCGCGCGCTGAAATCCCAGCCGCGACGCGAGCTGATCGCACCCGGTTGCCGATCACATCCCACTGCAAGTCGTTCACCGCTCGCTTGCCCCACCGACCGGCATCCGGCTCATGGCATCGAGAACGTCGACCGCCGTTCGCACCTCGCCCGGGTCGTGTGCAGCGCCGACTCCGCCGACGACGTACCAGACGCCCCTGGCGACCGAATCGGTGCGGTTGATGTAGAAGTGAGGCCGACGCGAATCGAAGCAGAGGGAATCTCCCGCGCGCAGAACGTACGTCTCGAAGTCGAGCTTGAGAGTGAGCTCGCCTTCGATCAGGTAGCCATACTCGACGCCCTCGTGGCGCATGTGCGACTCGTCCACGGAACTCGCGCCGCCCGGCTGGTAGGTGGCGAGCACCCCAGCAACGCCGCCGGCGGCCTCCATGACGGCCAGGCGCTGCCAGGTCACGCCGTTCTCCATCACGATTACGGGAGCGTCAGCACCGTGCTGCACGGGCTTGCCGCCCTGAGGCTTCCCACGACTTCCGGGCGTCGGCTTGTTGTCGAGCAGGTCGTCAACCGACAGACCGAGGAAGGTGACGATCGCGTAGAGGGTGCTCACCGACGGCTGGACCTTGCCGGTCTCGACCTGGGAGAGCAGACTCGGCGAGACGGAGGCGTGCGCCGCGGTCGCGCGAAGGCTAAGTCCTTGAGCGAGCCGGGCTTCCCGTATCCGTCGCCCTAGTTCCGCATTCATCGCGTGTCCTCTCCCACCGGCCTCCCCATCGCAAGCCGTGCGTACTCAATGTATCGTGCCACTGAACAGTGTTCACCGAAACCAGCCGTGGAGCGCAGATGATCCGTCACATTGTCCTATTCAAGATTGCCGGCGACGACGAGGCCGCCCGAGCGGATGGCGTGGCCGAACTCGCGGGCGCGCTCGAACCGCTCGCCGAGGTGATCCCCGGCGTGCGATCGCTGCGGATCGTGGCCGATGGCAGCGGAATCGACTTCCACTGGCACGCGGCACTTGTGAGCGAGCACGACTCGTGGGAGGCGCTTGCGGCGTACCAGGCGCATCCGGAGCATGTCCGGGTGCTGCAGAACGTGATCCCGCGCGTGAGCCGCGACAAGGCTGTCGTGGACTACGAGCTCTGACACGGCCCGCGGTTCAGTTTCTCGCGATGAACTGACGGATCAGCCGGGTGACCTCCGCCGGCCGCTCTTCAGGGACGAAGTGGTCGGCGCCGGCCACCACTGCGCCGAAGAGGTCGTGACGCAGCCACAGGCTCCGAATGAAGGCCGCCTCGCTCAGGAACGGGCTCCGGCTTCCGCGGATCAGCAGCATCGGGACCGTGCTGCCACCAAGCGCCGGTGCCAAATCGACATCCATGGTCTCGAGCGTTTGAGTGATCGCCGCCGCGGACGCCAGTGGCCGGTAGCCGCCATCAGCCGCGGCGAACAGGTGCTCGGCGCGACGCTCGACCGCGTCATCCGGGAGCAGCGCCGAGCGCGCGCGGATGGCGCTGCGCACACTGTCGGCATCCGGGAGCGCACCCTCACCCGCGCCCCGCGCGGTTCGCAGGGAGTCGAAGACTCCCTTCTCGATCGTGGCTGCGTAATCGACGGAGACGACCGCCCGGATGCGCTCCGGCATCGCCGCGCCCGCCAAGATCGCGTTGCGCCCGCCCAGCGAATGGCCAACGACCGCGCGGGCCGGTCCGAGCTCGTCGAGCACCGCCGCGACGTCGGCGACATAGTCGTCGGCCGTGTACCCGGTGTCCGGATGCTCCGAGCTGCCGTGCCCCCGCTGGTCGATCGCGACAACGCGGTGATCACGCGCAAGTTCGGCGATCACCGGATCCCAGACGACCGCACCGGCGGTGATCCCGTGGAGCAGCAGCACGAGCTCGCCCTTCCCGGCGACCCGGGCGTTCAGGCTTATTCGGCTCGTGTGCAGCCGCTCCACGGTGATCATCGGGATCAGTACGGGTTGGCGACGAACAGTTCCTGCGCGGGGAACTTGGTGAGGACCTCGATGCCGTAATCGGTCACCACGACCTCCTCCTCGATCCGCGCCGCCGAAGAGCCGTCCGAGGCCGGGCAGTAGGTCTCCATCGCGAAGACCATGCCCGCCTTCAACTCCACCGGATCCTTCATCGAGTTGAGCCGCGAGATGATCGGCCTCTCGTGCAGGCCGAGTCCGAGGCCGTGCGCGAACTGCAGTCCGAACGCCGCGAGCTCATTCTCGAACCCGAACTCCTCTGCCTTCGGCAGCACCTGCGCCACCTGGTCGGTCCCGACACCCGGTCGCAGCGCGTCGAGCGCGGCATCCATCCACTCGCGCGCCTGCTTGTATGCGTCGCGCTGACTCTCGGTCGCCCAACCGACACCGAACGTGCGGTAGTAGCACGTGCGGTAGCCGTTGAACGAGTGGATGATGTCGAAGAACGCCTGGTCTCCGGGGCGGATGATGCGATCGGTGAAGTTGTGGGGGTGCGGGTTGCACCGCTCCCCCGAGATCGCGTTGATAGCCTCCACCTGGTCGCTGCCGTACTCGTACAGCCGCTTGTTGGCGAGCGCAACGATCTCGTTCTCCCGCACGCCGGGCTTGAGCGCGTCGACGATGTCCTGATAGACGCCGTCGACCATCGCTGCTGCCTGGTTGAGCAGCATGATCTCGTCCTGGTTCTTTATCACGCGCGCATCGAGCATCGGCTGCTGCGCATCCGCGATCCGGATGCCCTGCCTCTCCAGTTCGAACAGGAACGGCGGCTCGACGATGTCGATGCCGAGCGGCGCATCCGCCAACCCGGCCTCGGTGAGCAGCGACTTGATCTCCGCCACCGCGTCGACCATGAGTCCCGCGCCGCCCTCGGGCGCGACAGCACCCTTGAAGCCGAGGAAGCCGGCCCGGTAGTTCTCGTCGGGCACCCAGTCGGAGTAGAGCTTGTGGTGCTTCACCGCCGACCCGAAGTCCCAGAGGATCGGCTCATGGCCACGCATGAGCAGCGCGTAGCGGATCATCTTGTCGCCGAGCGCTCCGCCGATCCAGGTTTGCGTCGTGTACCGGATGTTGTAGAAGTCGAACAGCAGGAACGCCCCGCACTCGCTCGCCTCCAGTGCCGCCTTCGCACGCGAGAGCCGGTAGTCCCGGAGTCGATCGAAGTCGACGCGGTGCTCGTAGTCGACCGCATTCTGACCGGGGGCGCCGAGTGGGCGCACCCCGGCCGGGCGGGAGACCGGGCGCTCGAACGCCCGGCTGCCGCCGTGACCGTGGTGCGCTCCCATCACTCGACCTCGAGGCCGTCGCTCACCTGAGCGTTCTCGGACTTGATGTCGAGGCCAGAGCCGCCGGCAACGGTCAGGATGAGCGACGCGAAGTCCTGATCGACATTGCCGTTGCCGACCTCCTGGGCGACGAGGTTGCGGGTGACACTCGCAACCGGCATGACGACACCCAGCTCGTGTGCGGCCTCGAGGCCGAGGTCGAAGTCCTTCTGCAGCAGCACGTTGGTGAACGTCGGGGTGAAGTCCAGGTTCACGAGCGCCGGCGTCTTGTACTGCGAGAACACCGAACCCATGACCGAGTCGTTGAGGAACGAGAGGAAGTCCTCACGCTTCACGCCCGCCTTCTCAGCCAGCACGGTGATCTCCGCCATCGACTGGATGACGACGCCGAGGAACACGTTGTGCGCGATCTTGACGATGCGTGCGACCTCGCCCTCACCGACATAGGTGACGCCGCGGCCCCAGGTCGCAAGCAGCGGCTCGGCGACGTCGAAGACCTCGCGCGGGCCGGAGGCGGCGACCGTGAGCTTGCCCACCGCGATCACCTTCGGGTTGCCGGAGACCGGCGTGGCCAGGAACCCGGTGCCGCGGGACTCGGCGACGGCGCGGACCTTCTCGCTCACCTCGACGGACACCGTGGACGCGTCTCCGATGATCTTCGGGGCACGCTCGGTGTCGGTGAGCAGGCCGTTCTCGCCGAGCATGACCTGCTCGAGGTCCTTCGGCGCTGACACCATGCTGAAGACGATGTCGCGACCGGCCAGCTCGACGGGGTGGTCCACGATCGTGGCGCCGAATTCGGTGAGCGGCTCAGCCTTGGCCCGCGTGCGGTTGTAGACGGCAACGTCGTAGCCGGCGTCCAGCAGGCGCTTGGCCAGCTGGTAACCCATACGGCCGGCACCGATCCATCCGACGGTGGGTTTGGTCTCAGTCATTTCAAGTACTCCTTCAGGTGTGGTGCGTCCCGCCGGAGTGGCGGTGCAATCGATTGCGGATATAAGCGTGTTTGGAACTGTAGTACGAATTCGGCGGGCTCAGGAAGCCGGAGCGGCAGCGACGACGTGGAACTCGAAGCGCAAGCGCGGGTCGGTCGCAAAGCGCACCACCTCGACGGTCGTGCTCGTCGGGATGTGACCGCCGAACCACTCCTTCTGGTGCTTGTTGACCACGTCCTGGTCCTCGTCGATGTTCGAGAAGAACCTGATCATGTTGACGACATCGTGCCGCTCGCATCCTGCAGCCTTGAGCGCCTGGTCGAGGTGGTCGAAGGCGTTGGTGACCTGTCCCTGCGCGTCCATCGGCATCGCATCGAATACCTCGGCGACGTGCGGGTGGTCATGGTAGACCGGCGCGCCGGTCACACCGCTGATGAACACGAGCCGAGCGTTGGAGACGGTGCGGATCGCGGGCACGAATGGGCTGACGATCGAGTCGTCATAGCCCTCGTGGTGGATGATGTCAGCGTTGCCGACTCGGCGCGGCGCGGGGATTTCAGTCATGTCTGCCTCCAGCTTCGGTGGTTCTATCGATTCGCGGCGAGTGCGCCGGAGTCGTGGGTGATGCGACCGTCCATGACGGTGAGGTCGCTGAGGATGTCGCGGAGCTCGTCATCCGAGCATGCGAAAGGATCGAGAGTTGGCACGCACAGGTCCGCGTCGTAGCCGGGCAGCAGCCGGCCGCGATGGCCGGTCTCACCGGTGAACCAGGCAGCATCCCGCGTGTACGCGGCGATCGCCTGCTCGCGGGACATCCGGTGCCGCTCACCGCGGATGCCGACACCGTCCAGCGTGCCGCCCGTGACGAGCCACCAGATCGCCGACCACGGCGAGAACCAGTTGGCGCGGGTCGCATCCGTTCCGCCGCCGACGGGGATGCCCAGCTCCCGCAGGTCGCCGATGGGCGGCGCTGCCGTGGTGGCTTCCTCACCCCACACGGCGACGTAGTCGGAGCCCTTGAGAACGAGGCGGCTCTGCACGAGCACTCCCGCCCCCAGCCGCGCGAGCCGCCCAAGGTTGTCTCGGGAGGCCTCGTCGGCGTGCACGATCGAGAACCCACGGCCCGCGACCAGGCCGGTCTCCTCCTCGACCCGCTCCCACGCGTCGAGGATCCGGCCGAGGGTGTAGTCGAGGACAGCGTGGATGCTCATGCGCCAGCCCCGCTCGGCACACAGCCGCACGATCTCCACCAGCTCCGCATGGGACTGGTCGGTCAGGGTGAACGGGTCGAGGCCCTCCATGTCGTGGCAACCGAGATGCGGGATCTCGCCGATGCCTGCGATACGGAGCATGCCGTCACCGCTCTCCGGCTGCAGGAGAGCCGTGAGCTGCTCGATGTCGGCGACCTCACCGCCGCGGGTCCAGGCGGACAGGAAGATCCGAGCGCGGACGTCGAGTTCGCCGCGACGCCACACCGCGTAGATCGGGTCGTAGTCGCGTGGGGTCACCAGCAGCCCGCCGCCGTCCACAACACCGGTCAGGCCGTGCCGGGCGAACGCCGCGAACATCGCGCGCACGCCGTCTTCCGACTCGGCCGCGTCGGCGTCGAGCGCGACCGCGAGCGGAACCGAGAACGCCCCGACACCGTGGATTCGGCCGGTGAGTCGGCCGTCATCGTCGCGGTCGAGCCGACCGCGCGCCGGGTCGTCGGAGGAGTCGGTCCAGCCGCAGACCGCAAGGCCCGCGCTGTTCAGCACACCGAGGTCGTAGAGCTCCTGGACGTACACCGGGTTGTCTGGTGCGACGGCATCAAGCTCTGCCCTGGTCGGGGCGCGACCCTCGGCGAGTTGCGAGGAGTGCCAGCCGCCGACGACGCTGACCCACTCGCCCGGGCCGCGGCGGGCCGCGTCCTTACGGATGAGCTCCAACCCGTCGCCGATCGACCGCACGTCCTCCCAATGGACGGTACGCGTCCAGGACACCCCACCGCGGACCGCGTGGATGTGGGAGTCGTTGAGGCCGGGGATGACGCGACGACCGTCGAGTTCGATGACCCGTTCAGTCAGTTCCGCGTGTGCAGCCAGCTCGGCGTCGCTGCCAACCGCGACCACGCGGCCACCGGCGATGGCGATCGCCTCCACCTCGCGCGCACCCTGTTCTGGGTCGGCGAAGGTGGAGATCCGTCCCCCGCGGAGCACGAGATCCACCACCGGAATGCTTCCGGTCGGCGCTGGCATCGACATCCCTCTCGCTCCTGTCAGATACTCAGGTGCTGTTCGAGCGCGGCACTGTCAGAGCGAAGCGCGTCCGAGCTGCCGTTCCAGGCGATCGTGCCCGAGTCGTCGATCACGACGACCCTGCTGGCGATGTCGAGCGCGAGGTCGACGTTCTGCTCCGCGATCAGGATGGAGAGTCCCGACGCGCTCAAACCGGCCAGCCGGTCCTGGATGACATCCAGCACGCTGGGCGCGAGCCCCTCACTCGGCTCATCCATGATGAGCAGGCTCGGGTTGGTCATCAGCGCACGGCCGATTGCGAGCATCTGCTGCTCGCCCCCGGACAGCGACCGGGCCATGGACTTCGACCGCTCGGCGAGCCGTGGGAAGAAGTCGAAAACCCGCTCAACCGTCCATGGGTCATCCTTGGACGCAGCGCGGCGCCGCGGCACGACCGTGAGGTTCTCGTAAGTGGTGAGCGAGCCGAACACCCGCCGACCCTGCGGAACCAGGGCGATACCCGCCCTCGACACCTGGAAGCTGGTCTTCCGGGAGATGTCGACGCCGTCGTACTTGATCGAGCCCGCCGTGATCGTCGGAGGACGCAGCCCGCAGATCGCTCGGACCAGGGTGGTCTTGCCCATGCCGTTGCGCCCGAGCAGGGCGATGCTCTCCCCACGGCCGACCGTGAGGTCGACGCCGTGGAGCACCTTCGCCGTCGCGTAGCCGACGTGCAGGCCCGTCACGTCCAAAGTCACTTCTTGTCACGCCTTCCGAGGTAGATCTCCTTGACCGTCTCGTGCTCGCGGACCTCGTCAGGGGTACCGGTCACGACGTGACGGCCGTTCTCCATGCACATGACCCGGTCGGTGAGCCCGAGGGCGAGGGTCATATCGTGCTCGATGAGGAGGATGGGCAACGTCCGCGGCAGCTCTTCGATCAGCTGCCTCAGCGTCGTCCGCTCCGCGGCTGAGAGTCCCGCCGCCGGTTCGTCGAGGAGCAGCAGTTTCGGCTCGCTGGCGAGGGCCATTGCGATCTCCAGCTGCCTCTGCTCGCCGTGCGACAGATCCGACACCTGGTCGTCGCGGCGGTCGATGAGACCGACGGACTCCAGCGCCTCCCCCGCGCGCTGCGACACATCGTCGGTCGGCAGTTGCGGCCACCAGAAGATGCGCGCCTTGCTGCTGCCACCGCGGGCGGCAACACGCACGTTGTCGATCACCGACATGTCACGGAACAGGTTGGATACCTGGAACGTGCGGCCGACGCCCATCCGGGCACGACGTGCCGTGCCGGTGCGCGTCACGTCGTTTCCGAACAGCTCGACCGTTCCTGTGGTGGGAGCGACGTCGCCGGCGATCATCTTGAACAGCGTGGTCTTGCCAGCACCGTTCGGTCCGATCACCCCGATGCGCTCGTTCGGTCCCAGCTCGAGCGAAATCCCATCGACGGCCTGTACGCCGCCGTAACGCTTCCCGAGCCCGGAGATGACGAGCGCGGGGGCGCCGGCCCCGGACCCTTGCGGGCCCGGGACCGTCGCCGACATCGTCGCGTTACTCATTAGCCCTGGAAGCTCTGCGAGTAGGACTCGTGGGCGAGAACCTCTTCAGGGGTCTTGCCCAGCCACTGGTCCACCGCGTCGAAGGTCTTGATCGGCACGTTGTACAGCTTGCCGTCGATCTCCTGCACCTCGCGGATGTAGACCGGAGCGATGGGGTTGTGGTACTTGTCGAACGACACCGCGCCGAGGATGCTGTCCTCGACGGTGAGGGACGAGATCGCCGCAACCAGGTCGTCGCCGCTCACGTAGCCGTGCTGTTCCAGCACCTTGGCAACCAGGCTCGCGGTCATGTAGCCGCCGGCCACGTTCAGCGACGGGATCTTTCCGTCGAACTTGGCGCCGTAGGCATCGTTGAACTCGCGCACAACGTCGCTGTCGCGACCCTCGGCCCAGTTGCTGACCGAGTGGAAGCCCAGGACGTCGTCACCGAGCGCACGCAGGGTCGCCTGGTCGAGCGAGCAGCAGTTCATCAGCAGGTCCTGCGTGTCACCAAGGCCGAGACCCATGAAGCTCTTCAGGAAGTCCGGGCCGGGCGCGCCACCTGCAGTGGTCACGAACGCGATGTCCGCTCCCGCTGCGCGGATCTGGGACACGTAGGTGGAGAAGTCGGACGTGCCGTTCGGGTACCAGTACTGCGCGGTGACCTCACCGCCGTTCTGCTCGAAGCCCTGCTTGAAGCCTGCGCAGGATTCCCAGCCGAACGCGTAGTCGGGGCACAGGGTGACGGCCGTCTTGTAGCCCTCATCGCCGGCCCAGACGCCGCCCGGGAAGTGCATCTGCGATGCGGACATCGATCCGGTGCGCACCGTGAAGTCGTTCGCGGACCGCTGGGTCAGGTCGTCTGCTGCGGCGACCGGGTGCAGGTTCGGAACGCCGACGCTGGAGGTGTAGGCCGCGACCGCCAGCGCAGTGTTGGCCAGCAGCGGACCGACTACGACGTCGACCTCGTCGAGCTCGACGAGCTTCTTCGCCTTGGTGAGCGAGACCTCGGGGTTGCCCGCGTCGTCTTCGACGACCGTCTCGACGGTCACGCCGTTGACTTCGTCGCCGTTGACCTCCCAGTAGAGGTTCCAGCCATCCACCATCTCCTGACCGGCGATGGCGAAGTTGCCCGTGATCGGCGAGATGTAACCGACCTTCAGGGTGCTGGTGTCCTCGTTCGCGTCGTCCCCGGACGGGCTTGCCCCAGGGGGCGCGCATGCTGTGAGAGCGAGCGCCGCTGCGGCACCGAGGCCGACGATCGCGGACCAGCGCCCTCGAGGCGACATCTTCTTTGACATCATCGGGTTTCCTTTCTTATGCGGTGTGATTGCGTTCGGACACGGGTGCGCCGGACGGTGTGACCAGCTCTGCTTCAGCTGGCGGACTTGGGGTGCTGGTTGCCCGCCGCTTCAAGCGCCCAATGAGCTTGTTGAAGCTGCCGACAATGCCCGCACGTGCGAACAGGATCACGAGGATGAAGATCAGGCCGAGCACGGTTGGCCAGCGCTCAACCTCGTTGGAGAGCACGTTCTCGACCAGAACGACGACCGCAGCGCCGATCAGCGGCCCGAACACCGTGCCGACGCCACCGAGGATGACCATGACGATGAGCAGCACCGACTTGTGCACGCCAGCCGTCGACGGGCTCACGAAGTGGGTGAGCCAGACCGAAAGCAGTCCGGCGAAGCCCGCTACCGTACCCGAGATCATGAACGCGCCGAGGCGGTAGGCGGGCACAGAGTAGCCGAGGCTGCGCATGCGCGTCTCGCTGTCACGGATGCCGCGCAGGCTCGCGCCGAACGGCGAGCGGCTGACAACCGCGAGCAGCGCAGTCGTGAGGACGAACGCGCCCACCAGGAAGTAGTAGAAGGTCCACCACTCGCCGATGAACTCCGGGCGCTTGATGCCGGAAATCCCGTTCTCTCCGCCCGTCACCTGCGACCAGCGGAAGGCCAAACCGTAGACGACCATGCCGAGCGCGAGCGTGACCATGAGGAAGTAGATTCCGCTCGTGCGCATCGACAGGATGCCGTACATGAACGACACGACGAGGGTGATGCCGAGCGCGATGAGCACCTGCGTTCCAGGATCCAGGCCCTGCTTCGACGCCCACCCAGCGCCATAGGCGGAGGCCGCGGCAATCGCGCCGTGCCCGAGTGACGCCATCCCTGCGTCGCCGATGAGGAAGTTGAGGCTCGAGGCGAGCATTCCGGCGATGAGGATCGTCGAGACGAGAGAGATGACGTACGACGTGGCTCCGATGTACGGGAGGGCGACGGCGACGGCGAGCAGCGCGACGATCGCGCCGCCGCTGATGGCGCGGGTGCGG
This sequence comes from Cryobacterium sp. BB736, assembly GCF_014980265.1. Lineage (NCBI taxonomy): Bacteria > Bacillati > Actinomycetota > Actinomycetes > Micrococcales > Microbacteriaceae > Cryobacterium > Cryobacterium sp. BB736. The sequence continues at coordinate 1,289,290 of NZ_JABXWQ010000001.1, read as the reverse complement.
GTCATGTTGTCCTCCCGAACAGTCCGGTCGGCCGGAGCACGAGCACGAGCGCCATCGGCGCGAAGATGGTGAAGTACGACAGCTCAGGGATCCAGGCCTTGGCGAACGCGTCGATCAGGCCGATGAGCACGCTGCCGACGGCTGCTCCGGTCACGCTGCCGAGGCCGCCGATGATGACGACGACGAGCGCATACAAGAGCACCTCATCCTGGATGCCCGGAGCGATGCTGCGGACACCGGCGCCGATGGTGCCGCCGATCGCCGCGAGGGCGGCACCGACGACGAACATGCCGGTGAAGACCCAGCCGATGTTCACGCCCATCGCCGAGATGATCTCGCGGTCGTCGACACCCGCACGCACGACCGCGCCGATGCGTGTGCGGTTCTGGATCACGATGAGCGCGATCCCGATAGCGATTGCGATGCCGATGACGAAGATGCGGTACCACGGGTAGGTCAGGTCGCCAACGGTCATGGATCCCTGGATTCCGGCCGACGACGGCAACGAGTGCGGGTCGCCGCCGAAGATCGCCAGGCACAGGTCAGCGATGACGAATGAGACGCCGACTGTGAGCAGCACCTCTGGCAGTTCCTGGCCACGGACGAAGCGCAGGAGCACGACCTCGACGATGAAGGCCGTCACCGCGACGACGACCACGCCGGTGAGCACCGCGAGCAGGAGGTTGCCGGTCAGGCCTGCGACGACGACGCCGAGATACCCGCCGATCATGTAGAACGCCCCATGCGCCAGGTTGACGATACGCATGAGGCCGAATACGAGCGTGAGGCCGCTGGCCAGCAAGAAGAGCAGCGCGCCGAAGCTCAGTCCGTTGAGCGTCTGCTCGGCCAGGAATACGGGTGTGAACACCGGGTTCTCAAACCTTCCACATCGTCGGGGTCGGGCCAGGGAATTACTTGTTTCGGAGAGTCAAGCAACCGATTGCGCAAGTGTCAAGTCGGACTGCACATTGACATGAACTGTCACTGTACACAACCCTGTCTACTCACCATGGGATGCGCTCTGCCGCGGGGCGGTAGCGGGCCCTCGACAGTGTGCCGGCGACGCCGAATACCACGGCACCGGCGAGCGAGATGGCGAAAAGAGATCCGAATGCATGCTGGTCCGCGGCCATGGTCCCGGCCGCGGCACCAAGCGATGCGCCCGCCATGAGCGAGATCGCGAAGAATGTCATGCCCAGCGCACGCGCGTCGGCCGCAGCATCGGTCATCCAGGTCTGCAGGGTCGTGTGACCGAGCGCCCACGCGACGCCGATGAATGTCGCGCCGATGAGCACCGCAAGCAGCGACACCCCGGCCACCATCACCGCGAACGCCGCGACCGCCGTCACACCGGCCGCAAGCATGAGCAGCCACGCCGGGGTTCGTCCGACGACGAGCTTCATGAGTTGGCTGACAACGACGACCGCGACACCGAACGACGCGGTTACGAGCCCCGACACGAACACGCCCTCGCCGGTCTGCTGCAGCACCACCGGCAGCAGGTTGAAGACGCCGATGAGCAGGAACCCCTCCAGCGCGGTGAGCGTGTACAGCCACAGCGCCCACCGGTTGCGCACCAGACTCGCCAGCTGCAAGCGCACCCGCTCTCCCCGGTGGTCACCGGCCGGAGGCAGTGTCGCGAGCGCGGGGACCAGCAGGGCAGCGACAACCGCGAAGCCGCCGAAGATGAACCGCCAGGAGGTCCATTCCGCCATCGCCCCGGCGCCGAGGACCCCCGAGGCGATACCCAAGGCGGCGGCTGTCGCGAGGTTGGACATCGCGGCCGAGCGTCGGCCGAGCGGCACGGTGTCGCCGAAGTACACCAGCACCGCGGGGAACGTCGCCGCGAATGCGATGCCCGCCAGCGCACGCGCGATGACGAACGTCACGATGTCCGGTGCCACGGCACTCGCCAAACTCGCAATCGCACCGATCGCGGTCGACACCGTCAGTACCCGGACGCGACCCCACCGGGTCGAGAGCGGACCCCACAGCAGCGGCAGGATCGCATAGGCGAGCGCGTGCAGCGTGATCGCCGAACCGGCTGCCGCGATCGAGGTCCCGAACTCTCGCGCCACCACCGGGACGAGCGGCAGCACGAGTGAGCGATCGAAGGTCTGCCAGAAGACGGCGAAGGGCAGGATGATGCCCGCCGGCAGCATCCTGCCCATTGAAGTTCCTTATCAGCTGGTGGTCTCGCCGCGACCCTCGGGCGTGTTCAGGTGCGACTGCGAGTCGCGCACACCGGGCAGCGGCCCGTTCACCGTGAAGTAGCGCCCGCCACCGGCGACGAGCAGGTCCTCGGCGGGGAACTTGGTGATGACCTCGCATCCGTCGGCGGTCACGACGACCTCCTCCTCGATGCGTGCGGCGCCCCAGCCATCGGCTGCTGGCCAGTAGGTCTCGAGCGCGAACACCATGCCCTCTTCGAGCGGCTCCGGGTGATCGAGCGACGTCAACCGGGAGAAGATCGGCTTCTCCCAGATCGACAGCCCGACGCCGTGGCCGTATTGGAGCGCGAACGCCGCCTCTTCATCCGGGAACCCGAACTCCTGGGCCTTCGGCCACAGGCTCACGATGTCGGCGGTTGTCGCACCGGGGCGGACCGCTGCGATGGCGACGTCCATGTACTCGCGAGCGCGCTTGTACGCGTCGACCTGCGCTCGACTCGCCGACCCCACCGCGAAGGTGCGGTAGTAGCACGTCCGGTAGCCGTTGAACGAGTGCAGGATGTCGAAGAACGCGGGGTCGCCCGGGCGCACAGCGCGATCCGAATACACGTGCGGGTGCGGCGCGCAGCGCTCGCCCGAGATGGCGTTGACGCCCTCGACGTATTCGGAGCCCTGGTCATACAGCGCCTTGGCGACGAGCCCGACGCACTCGTTCTCCCGCACGCCGGGGCGTAGGAACTCGTACAGCTGGTCGTAAGCGGCGTCCACCATCGAGGCCGCGGTGGTGAGCAGGGTGATCTCGTCCTCGGTCTTGATGCGACGCGCCTCGAGGAACACCTGCTGCCCGTCGACGACCTGGATGCCTTCGGCCTGCAGCGCGAACAGGATCGGCAGCTCGACAATGTCGACGCCGAGCGGCTCGTTCAGCAGACCGAACTTCTCGAGCTCGCGCTTGACCTTGCGGGCGACCTCCTCCGCTATGCCGGCCCCGGGCGGGAAAGCACCGCGCAGCGTGGAGATCCCGGCGCGCGCACCCGACTCCAGGCGCGGCCGGGTGGCACCGTGGTGCGGTGCGTGCGGGTCGGCATCCGCCTCGAGGTGCGTCTCGTGCAGCCACGGGTTGAACAGGTCGTGGTGCTTCGCGGCCGACCCGAAGTCCCAGACGATCGGGTCCGAGTTGCGGGTCACCAGGCAGAACCGGATGAGTTTGTCCATCGCCCACGTGCCGATGTGGGTGGCGGAGGCGTACCGGATGTTGCCGAAATCGAACGCCAGGAGGGCACCGAGCGACGAACGCTCGAGCTCAGCGCGCAGGCTCGCGAGCCGCTCCTCGCGCAGCCGGTTGAAGTCGACGCGGGCTTCCCAGTCGACGCCCATATTGCCTCGTGTCGCGATACTCATCGCATTCTCCTTGCCTGTGATGCGCGCCCGGGAGGACGCTGGGTTGAGTCGGGTCAATTAGGTGATGCGCCAGCCGCGGTCGACGTTGAGGCTGTGCGCAGAGACGCCGCGGTTGAACAGCAGGAACTTGGCCGCGTCGACGATGTCCGCCATCGTTGCGAGCTGCCCACCGGGTGTGCGCTTCTCGTAGCCGGCGACCGCCTCGGGCTTGGCTGCCCAAAACGGGCTGTCGCCGATGATGCCCGGGTGGAGCGAGTTGACGCGGATGGGCGCGAGCTCGAGCGCGAGGGTGTTCATGAGCCCGTCGACCCCGCCGTTGATGGTCGACACGGTCGTCGAACCTGGATACGGGGCATCCTTCGCGCGTCCTCCGAACAGCACGATGCCGGTGTCGACGGTCGGCTCGAGCCGGTCGAGCAACGTGTGAATGGTTTCGGTGTAACCGATGAGCTTGAGGGTGATGAGCCGACGAGCACGGTCGATGTCGTAGTCACGAACGGTGTTGGCGTCGCGCTCGATCGCGGTCAGCACCACTCCGTCGAGCTTGCCGACGCTGGCGAGCCGCGCGGCGATCTGCTCGGGCTCAGACAGGTCGACGGTGACGCCGGTAGCGCGGTCCCCTAGCTCGGATGCCACGGCATCCGCGGTGTCCTGGCTTCGGCTCGTGACGATCACCCGGTCGCCGCCGGCGATCAGGTCCTTCGCGAGTTCGAGGCCGATTCCGGCTGAACCCCCAACGATGAGAATGGTGCGGTCGGTCACAGCTCTTCCTCCAGTTGATCCTTCAGGTAGTCCCAATCCCGCACGAAGCGGTAGGCATGACGGGCCGGCATCTGCGGCGCCTGCGTCTCGAGCCAGCGCACCTGGGCACCTGTCGCGGCGAAGGAGTGGACGCAGCCGACGCCTGCCCAGGCGATGTCACCTGGCCGGAGCAGGAATTCCTCGCCGTCGAAGGTCGAGGCGACCTCTCCGTCGAGGATCAGATACGCCTCCTCGAGCGGGTGGTCGTGCGGACCGGCCCTGCCTTCTGGTTCGTACTGCACCATGAACAGCGTGCCGAGGGTCGCGCCCAGGTCGGAGTCGACCATCATCTTGAGCGAGATGCCGGTGTAGATGAGCAGTGCCGTGCGCATGCTGCCGGAGACCGCGAGGAGCTCCTGCGACTGCTTGCCCGGGTTCATGTGCTCTGTGGTGATGTTGCCAAACGAGCGCGTCCGCGGATCACGCGCATCAACCCGCACCGGGTCGATGACGGGCAGCTCAGGCACCCGGTAGGTGTCCGAGCCGTAGCGCTCTCGCGCGGGCGGGGTGAACAGGTCGGACCAGACCGCGACGGTGTCGCCGATCGCGCGCCACGCATGGGGAACGCCGATCGGGATGATGCCGTAGTCGCCCGCGACCAGGTGAACGGTCGCTTCGGGCGTGGCGAGGATCACCTCGCCCTCGATCAGGTGGAAGCTCTCCTCGAAGGAGTGCATGTGGGTAGCGGTGGACCCGCCTGGCTCCAGTCGGGTGAGACCGAAGTCGGTGTGTGCGGCTCCGTCCTGCTCCCCGACAGCGCGCCAGCGGGTCATCCCGACCGCCTCCGGCGCGAGCGGGCCGGGCGACAGGTACTGCGCTTCGTCAGCGCGACGGACAACAAACCTCGCCATGCGCGTCCCCTTCCTGGCCGCCGCATCATGCGCATGCGGCTTCGCACTGGGTCGGGTCTCGGACGGCTCCGTCCGGTCGAGTGTTCAGTGCTACTTTACAAAAGTAAAGTGTCTCTGCACGGGAATGTCAAGGTCTGACGGGTGCCGTCGATCCCCGCACCACGAGCGAAACGGGAAGCCTCACATCGGCGGTTGGCTGCTCGCCGCTCTGGATGATGTCAAGCAGCAGCCTCGCCGCCTCCCTGCCCATCTGCAGTGTCGGGACCCTAACGGTTGTGAGCGGCGGGGTGAAGTCCTCGGCGAACAACATGTCGTTGAAGCCCACCACTGACGCGTCGTCCGGGCAGGACAATCCGTGCGCGCGGAGCGATCGCAGCACGCCGAGCGCGATGAGGTCATTGCCCGCAACGATGGCTGTCGGTCGCTTTCCGCCTGCCCCCAGAATTGCGGTCATCGCTTCGAAACCGGATGCGATAGTGAGCGACGGGACCTCGACTATGCGGCCGATGACATCGGGCCTCGCGGCGCACGCTGCCTCGAACGCTTCCCGCCGCGTGACGCTGGTCGACAGCCGTTCGGGTCCAGCGATGTGCACGATTTCGCGGTGGCCGAGGTCGGTGAGGTGCGCCATAGCCTCGCGGATTCCGTTCGCGTCGTCACCACCCACGAGCGGAAAGCGCACTCCTCCGGCGTCGCGGTTCAGCAATACGGCATGCACCCCGGCGTCGCGCGCCTCGGCCAATGCAGCAAAGTCGCTGTGTCCCGACGCGACGATGAGCCCGTCAACACGGCGGGCGAGCAATGAGCCGATCGCCGCGGTCTCCGCGGCCTCATTGTCGTCAGTGTTTGCCAGCAGCGCGGTGTAACCACGCGGCTCGAGGTAGTCCTCGATGCCGCGAACCATGGGAGGGAACAACGGGTTGGTCAGATCGGGCAGGATGACGCCGATGGTCATCGAGTTCGCCGTGCGCAAGCCACGCGCCATCGCGTTCGGTATGTAGCCCAGCTTGTCGGCGGCCGCGCGCACACGCTCAACCGTTTCACGACCGATCTGATGCTCGGTTCGGGGGTTGAGCGCCCGCGACACCGTCGCCTTGTGCACGTCGGCGAGCCTGGCGACATCGTCGATCGTGGTGCGTCGCGTCATTGCGGTGGATCCGTTCCCATTCCTGCCCAGTTGAGCCATGCTAGTGCTACATCGGCCGAGCCGCCGACGGCGCGCTCGCGGATCGCTTGCGCAACTCAAGCGCACGCGAGCTATCTATAAGGAGAGCCGCACATGTCCGACCGCCCTAGGCCTCAAGCGGGTCAACCCATTATCTTCCGCAACGGCATCGTCCTCACCATGGATGCCTCACACACCATCATCCCGAACGGTGACGTACTCGTCGTCGACGGCCGAATCGCCGAAGTCGGCCCCGGTCTGCCTGCACCCGACGGCGCCTACGAGATCGACGCGGCCGGCGGCATCCTGATGCCCGGCATGATCGACACCCATCGGCACATGTGGCAGACCGCCATGCGTGGGTACGGCGCCGACTGGACTCTGACCCAGTACTTCGTCTGGTACTACCTCGAGCACGGCATGAAGTTCCGCCCCGAGGATGTCGCTGCAGGCAATCTGGTGTCGGCACTCGACGCACTCGAGTCCGGGGTCACGACGAGCGTGGATTGGTCGCATGGTCTGCGCACGCCGGAACACGGTGAGGCTGCCTTCGACTCGCTTGCGAGCTCGCCTGGCCGCTTTGTGCTCGCGTACGGCAATCTCGCGGTCGCGCCCTGGGAGTGGACTCAGGATGCCGCCGTCCGTCGAATCATCGAGAAGGCGCGCGACGACTCCAGGATGTTCGGAGCGCAGATCGCGTTCGACGTCCCCGGCGACCCTGGCTTCCCCGAGGCGCCGGCCTTCCAGACCGCACGGGAACTGGGGGTAGCCGTGACGACCCACGCCGGTGTGTGGGGCGCAACCAACGACACCGGCATCGAGCGCATGTACGACAACGGCGCGATGCAACCCGGCTACGTATACGTTCACGCGGCAACCCTGAGCGACGAGTCGTACCAGAAGATCGCTGCCACCGGTGGCACGGTGTCGCTCGCGACCGAGAGCGAGCAGACGTGCGGGCAGGGCTACCCGCCCGCGGCGGCGCTGCGGAAGCACGGCATCCCCGCGTCGCTGTCGATCGACACCAGCGTGTGGTTCAGCTCGGACATGTTCTCGGCGATGCGCACGACGGTCGGCGCGGACCGGGCGCTCGAGCACTACATCGCACACCAGACCGGCGAGACCGTCACTCACGCCACCATCCGGGTCGAAGAAGTGGTCGACTGGGCGACGCGCGGCGGCGCGCGCGCGATCGGCAAGCTGGACGAGGTCGGCAGTCTGGAACGCGGCAAGCTCGCTGACGTCGTGCTGATCAAGAACGATTACTCGCCCACCATGACCCCGATCGTGAACCCGTACGGTCACCTCGTCTACCAAGCCGGACGCGGCGACGTGCACACCGTGTTGGTCGGCGGTGAGGTCGTGAAGTTCGACGGAAGGCTCATCGCAGGTGACCTGCCTGGGGTGCGATCGAAGCTGGAGAACACTGTCGAGTATCTGCACCGAGAACTCGGTGACGAAGCGTGGCAGGCGGGCATGCATCCGGAGATCCCAGAGGCAGAGATCCTAAGCAACCCCTACCAGTACCGAAAGGGTGAGGGAGGCGCCACCGGCGGCTAGCCCCCGCTCCGCAGTTCCGACCCGTGTACAGTGTCAGTGAACATTGGCGTGGGTCAGAAAGGCGAAATCAATGGTGAACTCCGCCGGGAGCACGATGCGTGCGGCTGTCTTCTACGGGCAGCGGGACATCCGGATTGAGGACGTGCCGGTGCCGACGCCCGCAGACGACCAGGCACTGCTGCGCGTCCTCCGCTCCGGCCTGTGCGGGACCGACGTCTCCGAGTGGACGAGCGGTCCGATCATGATTCCGCTCGAGCACGAGCACCCGCACTCACACCACAAGGGCCCGATGATTCCCGGGCATGAGATCGTGGCCGAGGTTGTCACTGCTCCCGATGGCAGCGGCCTGGAGCCCGGAATGGTCGTGGCAAGCGGCGCGCAGATCTTCTGCCATGAGTGCCGCAATTGCCGCCAGGGGCGAATCAACGTCTGCGAGCGCCTCTACACGCTCGGACTGCAGGTGGACGGTGGTCACGCCGAGTTCGTCGTCTCCCCGGTCGCGAACCTGGTTCCGGTCCCGGATGGCCTCGCTGTCGACGCCGCAGGGCTGGCCCAGCCTCTCGCGGTCGGGTTGCATGCCGCACGCCGCGCGGGAGCCGTTGCGGGCGACCGCGTGCTCGTGACCGGGGCAGGGGCGATCGGCAGTTTCGTGGTCGCGGGGCTCCGTCACATCATCCCCGACCTGCACATCACGGTCTCGGACATCGACGACGTGAAGCTCGAACGAGCTCGGCGTCTTGGCGCGGACGAGGTGCTCAACACTCGCACCGGCGGTGAACCGGAAGCGGAAGGATTCGACGTTGTCATCGAGGCCAGTGGCGCACCCGGCTTGCTCATCGCCTGCTTCGGCTACTGCCGAACCGGCGGTCGCGTACTGGCCGTCGGGATGTCGGCAAAGCCGCTCGAGTTCGACCCGCATGCCATCGTGCTGCGCGAGATCACACTTGAAACGACGAACGCGCTGGTGACTCCGGTTGACATCCCGGATGCGCTCGAGATCCTCGCATCCGGAAACGTGGCCAGCGAAATGCTGGACTCGGTGCGGTCACTGGATGCGGTGCCGAGTGCGCTCGATGAGCTCGCGGCGGGAACGGTCCAGGGGAAAATCCTGATCGATCCCAGACGGTAGAGCGCCGCTATGAGGGACGCGCCCGAGTAGAGGCGCGGACCACCAGCTCAGGCGGCAGGGAGATCTCGCTCGGCAGGTCTGAATCGCCGCTGATCTCCTGCAGCATCCGACGGGCAGCCAGCCGACCCATCTCGGCGCTCGGCAGCCGGATGGTCGTCAGTGCCGGACTCAAGTGATCAGTCAGCGGGTTGTCGTTGTAGCCGATCACAGACACGTCCCGCGGACAGTGCAGGCCAGCTTCTTCGATGGCGTCGATCGCGCCGATGGCCAAGAGGTCATTGTGTGCGAACACCGCACTGACCCCCTCGAGCGCTCCCGCGTCGATCAACGAGCGCATCATCCGCTTGCCCTCTTCGGTGCTTGGCGCCTCCGCCACGACATCGTGTTTTCGAAGGTGAGTCCTGCGCGACCCAGCGAGGGTTGCGGCGAAGCCCTGCGAGCGGCGGCGGAAGTTGATATTGTCGGGCGGCCCAGGCAGTTCGAGGACCATCTGGTGACCGGTCTCCTGGAGGTGCCGCGCAGCCAGAGCCGCGCCCAACTCGTCGTCACACTCGACCACCGGCGCGCCTATTTCGTCAACCCAGCGAAGCACCTGAACTAGTGGCACGCCGGCGGTTCTGAGTTCCCTGAGCGCGGACGCGTCGGCCCTCCTCCCCGAAGCGCAGATGATCCCGTCTACCTGACGCGCACGAAGCCGCGCCAGCACGGTTGGCAGGGCTCTGGACTCGTCGGGGCTCTCGACGATGAGGCCGACGTAGCCTTGCTGTTCCAGTTCGACGCTGATCCCGTGGAGCAGCTCACCGTAAATGGGGTTGCCGTAACTGGGTGTGATGACGCCGATCGACATGCTCCGCTGTCTGCGCAGGCTGCTCGCGGCGAAGTGCGGAAGGTAGCCAAGCGTCTCTGCCGCAGCCACGACGCGTGCGCGCGTTGCCGAACTGATCCGGGACAGCTGCACCGGGTCCAGACTGCGACTGACGGTGGACGGGTGCACGCCCGCAAGACGGGCGACGTCCTTTGCCGTGACCGCCGCCTGGGACGAGCCGTTGCCGTTAGTGTGCCCCGGCGACGCCCCCACGTCGACCATCATTCACCAACTTGCTAAACGCTCACGACGCGGCCGCGACGTTGCACGAACAGTCCGACCACACCGCGTCGGATGAACAGTGCGAAGATCAGCAGCAGCACACCGAGGACGAGACGGTTGGTCTCGGCCGGGATGTCCAGGCCGAACAGGTGCAGGTTGGGCACGACGACGCGCAGGATCTGTTCGAGCAAGACAACGATGATCGAGCCGATCAGCGGTCCCAACCACGACCGCATGCCGCCGATGACACAGACCAGGACGATGTCGAGAGCCAGGTCCAGGCTGAACGTGCCGGCCGGTTCGATGTAGCCGGTGAAGAACGCGTAGACCGCGCCGGCGAGGCCACCGAGCGCCGCACCGATGAGCAGCGCGCGCAGCTTCACCGACGTCGTCTTCACGCCGAGGACCTGGGCCGCCGGCTCGTCCTCGCTGATCGCTCGCAGCGCGTAGCCGAAGTTGGAGTGCTCGACGAAGTAGGCGATGACGGTGGCGAGGATCGCCAGTCCGAACAGCACGTAGAAGAACAGGATGGCGAGCCCGCGTGAGCTGAAGTCGCCCTCGACGTCGGTGAAGAGCCCGATGGCGCCACCGAGAGCCGGCCAGTTCTTCACCACGACGAGCGCGAGGAAGGTCAGCACCAGGGTGAAGATCGCGAAGTAGTGGCTGCGCAGCCGCAGTGTTGCGAAGCCGACAATGAGGGAGACGAACGCCGCGGCGAACGCTGCCGGAATGAGCGTCTGCCACAGGGTCCACTCGAACTCGGAGTTGAGCCACGCGGCGGTGTACGCACCGGTTCCGGCGAAGACCGCGGCACCGAAGTTGAGGTAGCCGCCGTAGCCGCCGAGCAGGTTCCAGCCCTGCGCGATCACGGTGTAGTAGAGGACCGTGGTGAGGGTCGTCACCGCACCGAGTCCGAGGATGCCGCCCATCGGCGCGATGATCGCGAAGATCGCCACGGCCACCAGCGGGGTGACCCACCAGGGCGCCTTTCGGACCCCGGCACTTGCCGCCTTGGCCTGCGCGAGCGCCACGTCTGAATTGCGCTTCGCGTCCTTGTCGAGGTCAGTGGTTTCGGCCATCAGATGGTCCTTTGCTTGATGCCGCCGAGTCCCTCATTGCGGATGAGGAGAGCAACGGCGAGGAGTGCATACAGTGCGAGATACGTGTACTGGAACGGGATCAGCAACCCGACGACGGTCTCGAAGATCCCGACCGCGATGCCGGCGACGAGCGTGCGCATCGCGGAACCGAGTCCGCCGAGGATGACGACGAGGAACGCCCAGGCGAGCCACCTGGTGTGCTCCTGCGGGCTGAACGATGAGACCAGCGAGAGCACCGTGCCACCGAAGGCAGCGAGTGCGATGCCTGCTCCGAACACTCGTCGGGACAGCTTCTCGACGTTGATGCCGACCATGGCTGCGACGTCCCGGTTCTGCGCCATGCCGCGGATCGCTGAGCCGGTGAGAGTACGCGTGAGGAAGAAGTGCAGCGCGACGAGCACGACCAGGGTGATCGCGGCCGCAACGACCCGCGACACCGGAATGTTGAGGTCGCCGATCCGGATGACGCCGGACAGGTAGCCGAGCGCGACCGTCTTGGTGTCGGTCGTCCAGATCATGATGGCGATCGATTCGAGGATGATCATGAGGCCGAAGAACGCCAGCATGACCGTGGAGTCGCTCTCCCGGGTCAAGTATTGGGTGACCCCGCGGTGCACGCCGAGCCCGAACAGGTAGGCGATGAGCACGACCGGCGCGATCATCAGCAGCGGGTCGAGCCCGAAGCCGTTGACGAACTGCCAGTAAAGCAGCGCACCGAAGATGAGGACGGCACTGTGGGCGAGGTTGACGATCCGCAAGACGCCGAGCAGGAGGCTCAGCCCCATGGCCAGTCCGCCATACACGCCGCCCAGCAGAGCCCCGTTGATCAGGGACTGCACGATTTCGTTCATGTGGGCATCCGTTTCAGAGGTTGAGCCATTGCTTGATGAGGTCGTCGAGTTGGCCCTCGAAGCTGTCTCGAGCGCCCTGGAGGTGGTTCTTGCCGTACGCGAGCGTGTAGACCTGGTCGGCGAGGCCGATCGCTGCCTGCACGTTCTGGTCAACGAGCAGGATGGTCCGTCCCTCGCCCTTCAGGCGCTCGAGCTCGTTGTAGACGTCATCGACCAGCACCGGCGCGAGTCCAACCGACGGCTCGTCGATGAGCAGCACCGATGGTTCGAGGATGAGCGTGCGCGCGAACTCGAGGAGGCGCGCCTGACCACCGCTCAGGCTGCCCGCGAGTCGGGTCCTGAGCGGCTTCAGCTTGGGGTACCGCTCGAGCATGGCGTCGACCGCGTCGTTCAGGCGGCCCTTGTCGTTGCGCAGCTGCCATGCACCGAGTCGCAGGTTCTCATCGACCGAGAGGTCGGGGAATACCGAGCGGCCCTGCGGCAGGGTCGCGATGCCGAGCCGCAGCCGATCGGCCGGCGAAGTGGTGGAGATGTCCTGCCCGTCCAGCGTCACCGTGCCGGTGCGTGGGCGGAGGAAGCCGGACATCGCCCGCAGTGATGTGGACTTGCCGGATCCGTTCGGCCCCAGGACGACCGTGACGTTACCGGGGCGAACCGTCATGCTGACGCTCTCGAGCACGATGTCGTTCGCGAAGTAGCCAGCCGTGATGTCGTTGAGGGCCAGCTCGGGAGCGGTCACCGAGACCGCCGTGGCTTCTGTGTTCATCCGCGCTCTCCTCGACTTGCCGGACCTTGGCCCAGATAGGCCTCGATGACCAGGGGGTGCGATGTGACCTCGCCTGGGGTGCCTTCGGCGATGACCTGGCCGTCCGACATGCAGATGATCCGGGAGCACAGTCGTGTCAGGTCCGGGATCTCATGACTGACGATCATGAAGGCGGTGCCGGCCTTGTTGCGCTCGACAATCGCTTCGCGCATGACTTCCTTGACACTCGGGTGAACGCCGGCGAATGGTTCGTCCATCAGGACGATGTGCGGGTCCGTCATGAGCGCGCGCACGAACTCGAGCAGCTTCTGCTGTCCACCGGACAGCTCGCTCGCCGGCGTATCCCGGTGGCCAAGCAGTCCGACCGTTTCCAGGAGTTCCTCCGCCTTCTTGGTGAAGCCGGCCTTCCCGCCTCGGGTGTGCAGCACCGGCACAAGCAGGTTCTCCATCGCGGTCACGGTAGAGAACACCCGCGGGTTCTGGAAGGTGCGAGTGACACCGGCCTTCACGAAGGCGGTGCTCGACTTGCCCGCGAGGTTCTCGCCCTGAACGCGAATCGTTCCCTGGTCAGGGGCGATAGCGCCATTGAGGAGGTTGAGCGTCGTGGTCTTTCCCGATCCGTTCGGCCCGATCAGGCCGACGATTGTCCCGGGCTCCACGCTGAACGACGTGCCGCTTACTGCGGTCATGCCACCGAAACTCTTGGTGAGCGTTTCCGTCTCGATCACATTCGTCACTTCGCCCAACCTCCTCTCTAGCTATCGATTACTCAGCGAAGCGGCATTACCGCGTCGCCGGTGGACACGTTCTCCGGCCACACCAGGGCGTTGCCACCCTTCTGGTACTGGAGCAGCAGCGCGCTGAAGGCGACGGTGCCGTCTTCGTTGTAGCTGATCTTGCCGACCGCGGTGTCGAAGGTGTTCTTGCCGATGTACTCGCGCAGCACCTCCGAGTCGAGCGACCCGGTGGCCTCCACGGCCTGCTGGATGACCTGCCCGGCGGCGTAGCCTGCTGAAGCGTACGCCGGCAGGACGGGCACGGACAGCTCGCTGAGGATGTAGTCGGAGAATTCCTTCAGACCGTTGTAGGGAAGGGTCGGCCACGACGTGGTCGTTGCGAACACGTTGACGCCGGCCTCGCCGGTGTCCGGCCAGTTGGGCAGCGTGGTGACCTGCGAACCGCACTGGCAGTAGATGTCCGGGCGGTAGTCGGCCTGAAGCACCGTGTTTGCGATGAGCGCCGCGTCGTTGGGCAGGCTCAGCGCGATGAACATGTCCGCGTTGGACTGCTTGACGCGCGAGATGAGGCTGCTCAGGTCGGTAGCGGTCTGGTCGTACTCTTCGTCGACCACGACCTCGATGCCACGGTCCTTCGCGTAGTTCAGCACGCCGCCTTCGCCGTTAACGCCAGAGCGCGCGACGAGAGTGAACGGGTTCTGGGCACTGACGACCGCGAGCGACTTCGGCTTCTGGTCCTCGGGGAGCGTGTCGATCCACTCGAACAGCGGACGGGGGTACTCGCTCTCCTGGTACGGCCAGGTGCTCACCATCAGGTCAGCCTTGCCGTGGAGTTCCTTCGCGACGAAACCGGCGTTGACGACGAGCTTGCCCGCGCGCTCAGCGATGGGAACGATCGCACCGCCCACAGCGGTGGTGTACGGGGCGAGGAGGATGTCGACCTCGTCCTCGTTGATGAGCTGCTGGTAGAGCTGCTGGGCGGTGGTGGGGTTCGACTCGTCGTCGTAGATCTTCAGCTCCACCTGGCGTCCGAGGATTCCGCCCGCGGCGTTGACCTCGTCTGCCCAGTACTTGTAGGTGACCTCGTACGCGGCCGACGGACCGGAGTAGATACCGGTCAGCCCGAGCGTGCCGCCGATGACGATCGGCTCGTCGGTGTTCTCGGCCGACTCGCCGCCATCCGTGGCACAGCCGGCGAGGCCGAGGATGAGCGCTGCGGCAGCAGCAACGGGCGCGAACACCCGACTCTTCCTCCCCTTGCCGAAAAGGGACTTCGAATTCATCTGTGAACTCCTTTGTTCATCGCGCGGTGCGCGATGTGTTCATGGGTGATCGCAGGCCACCGGCGCGTCCGAGATCTCGAGCACGCGGTTGCCTAGCAGGTTGAGAACGTTCTCATCCCGACCGGATGCGCGTCCCAAGGCCCTAATGGGCATCCGGCCGTGCATTCGATTGCAGGCATCGTTTCATGTAGCTGATGAATGTGTCAAGTGAGACTGAACAGCAGGGTTCCTCGTGTTCAGTGTCACTGCCGTGGACGCCTTCACAGCGGCCCCTCCCGGCCGAATGGGTGGCTCAGGCCGCAAGTTTCGAATATCTTGCATTATTTCGTGGCAGAATCCAAGTTGGTCCTTGTTGATCGGAGACACCGTTGTCAGAAGCCTTCAAGACGCGCCAAGAAGAGGTCTACGCCAAGTTGCGCAGCGACATCCTCGCGGGTCGGCTGTTGCCTGGCTCCAAGTTGAGATTCGTCGAACTTTGCGAGCGATACGGCTCGAGCGTCGGCGTCGTCCGCGAGGCGCTCAGTCGCCTGCTCGAGCAGGACCTGGTGCACTCGGCGCCCCAGCAGGGCTTCATCGTCACGCCGATCTCGCGAACCCGCCTGATCCACCTCACGAGCGCGCGCGTTGAAATCGAGTCGCTCACCCTGGGCCACGCCGTGGCCGAAGGAGACGTGGACTGGGAGGCCGAGCTGCTCGCCGCCCACCACAGACTGGCCTCGTGTCCGCTCGTCGATCCCGACGATCCACAGCGACTGAGCGAGGAGTGGGCCCGGCTGCACGCGGAGTTCCACCGCATCCTGCTCTCCGGCTGCGGCAACCCGTTCCTTGTCGAGATCGCCAGTCAACTGCGCGACGCCGCCGAACTGTACCGACGGTGGTCGGTTCCTCTCGGCGGACACGGGTCCACCCGGGACATCGTTGGCGAGCACCGGGCCATTACCAATGCAGCGCTCGCGCGCGATGCGGAGGCCGCGACCCGTGCCCTGGAACGTCACATCGCCCTGACGACCGAGCTGCTGCTCGAGGCCGACTTCATCGAGAACGACTAAACTAATTTCGAAATTATTTGCGTTGATCGAATTTCGTTCCTAGTATCAACTCACCGATCGGCTTGGATCGGCTAGCCATTTGACCCTAGAGGACGACGATGTCTGTGAACCGCGCGCCCAGCCACCCGATTGTGGCCCCCACCTTCCACCACACCACCTTCACGACGCTTCGCCTTGACGAGATGGTTGCGTGGTACGAGAAGGTCGCTGGCCTGACCCCCGTGTTCCACGGTGATCACGGCGCCTGGCTGACCAACGATGCGGCGAACCACCGGATCGCGTTGCTGTCCCCTCCCGGACTCAAGCACCCGGTCGACAAGGGACACACCACTGGGCTGCACCACACCGCCTTCGAGTACGCGACATTCGACCAGTGGCTCGACAACTTCGTGCGGCTGCGCGGGGAGGGCATCCGCCCGTTCCTCAATCTCGACCACGGAATGACCATGTCGATGTACTACCAAGACCCCGACGGCAATGGCGTCGAGATCCAGGTGGACACCTTCGGCGACTGGGAGAAGTCGCGGTCATGGATGTACTTCTCTGCGGAGTTCGCCAACAACCCCATCGGGGCGCACTTCGACCCGGACAAGCTGGCCGACGCCCGCGAGGCTGGACTCGGCTTCCAGGAGATCCACCGCCGTGCACGCCTCGGCGAGTACGTTCCCGAGGTCATTCCGGAGATCTACCTGCCTGAGGTCTACTGAGCCCGGCCGTGAACGAGCCAAGAGTGGGACCCCAGGCGGGCCAACAGGTAGTCGTTGGCGCATTGCCGACGACGTTCCGAGTCCTCGCCGCCACGGTCGGCGGCGCGTACAGCATCGTGGAGCAGGTTGTGCAACCGGGCACCCTGGTCTGGCCGCACGTGCACACCGACCATGATCAGGTCGCCATCGTCCTGTCAGGTGAACTGGGCGTGCGGGTCGGCGACCGGGAGTGGACGGCCACGGCAGGAGAAGTGGCTGTGCGCCCGAGGTTCGTGCCACACACGGTGTGGAACGCGGGGTCCGAACCAGCCCGTTTCCTCGAAATCAGCTCGCCGGGCAATTTCGAGGACTACTTCCACCGTTTGGCCGCGACCGCTCCGGACGACAAGCGCGGACGTGAGCGATTGCAGTCAGAGTTCGGCGTCTCAGCGGTCGATGCGTGGATCGCCGACCTCGGCGAACGTCACGCAGTGAAGCTGTGAACCAAATAGGAGATCCACCTATGGACATCGGATTTGCCGGAATCGGCCGGATGGGCAGGCAGTTCGCACTGCACCTTGCCGCGGCCGGCCATCGCGTCATTGCCTATGACCCGTACGTCACCCTGGATGACGAACTGGAGCTCGCCGGGATAGAGCTCGCCGCGACACGGGAGGGCATCTGCGGCACGCCCCTGACGATCAGCATGCTGCCTGACCCGGCATCCGCTCGCGAACTGCTCGGCGGCAACAAGGGGCTCTTCGCCCACGCCGGCTCGGGACACCGCCACGTTCTCATGGGGACGATGGGCCGGGCCGCGGTGGCCGAGCTGAGGAGGGAGGCGGAGCACTACGGTGTCCTGCTTGCGGATGCGCCGGTGTCCGGGACTGTCTCCGCCGCGAGGGCTAAGACCATCACGACGATGGTCGGCGCATCCGATGAGCTGTTCGCGGCGATCCAACCGGTCCTTGCGGAGTTCACCAAAGCGCAATTCCACGTCGGTGAGCTCGGCGCGGGGAACATCGTCAAGCTCGCGGTCAACGTCGTCGTCGGCGCGGTCAACGAGTCGGTCAACGAGGCATTGCTCATGGCGACCAGGGCGGGGGTCGATCGAGAGTTGTTCTACGAGGTGCTGCGCGCCGGGGCGGGCGGCGGGAACTTCGTCGAGTACAAACGCGAGGCGTTCCTGAACCCGGGCACAACCGGTGTCGACGCGCCCGTGACGATCATCCACAAGGATCTGCACCTGGCCGAGGAGCTCGCGGCATCCCTCGGCATCGACCTGCCAGGGACTCGTGCCAATGCCGCTGTCCTCGACCGCGCCATCGCTCTCGGCTTCGCGGCGTCGGACATGTCCGACCTCGCCGCGGCGCTGGAACGTTCCTGAGATCACGAACCACAACGAAAGAAAGAGAACCACCGTGCGAATTGCCAATGTCGACGGACGACTCGTCCTTGCCACGTCCAGTGAGCGAGGGATCGACGTCGAGAAAGCCAGCAACGGCCGCTTCACAGCCGACCCCGCCGACATCTTCGACCGCTGGTCGGAGTTCGTCGAATGGTCGGCCGGCTTGAACGGCACCGCCCCAGACACCGACCTCACGCCCACGCGCCTCGGAGCGCCGTCGCCCGCCCCGGCTCAGGTCTTCGCGATCGGCCTCAATTACCACGCGCACGCCGACGAGTCCGGGTTTGACATCCCGACCTCTCCCGTGGTCTTCACCAAGTACCGCAGCGCCCTGACCGGACCCGTCACGACCGTGACGCTCCCGCCGAACGGTCAGACCGATTGGGAGACCGAACTCGTCGTGGTCATCGGCAAAGAGGGGAAAGCGGTCTCTGAGGACGCCGCGTGGGACTACGTCGCCGGCCTCACCATCGGCCAAGACCTCTCCGAGCGCATCACCCAGCGGCAGGGTCCGGCGCCACAGTTCAACCTCGGCAAGTCGTTCCCCGGCTTCGCGCCGACCGGACCGTGGATCGTCACCCCGGATGAGTTTGCGAACCCCGACGACATCGCCCTCGGCTGCACCATCAATGGCAGCGAGATGCAGAACGGTCGAACGAGCCAGCTGATCTTCAGCATTCCGAGCCTGATCGCTCACCTGTCATCGATCGTGACATTGCACCCTGGCGACCTGATCTTCACTGGCACGCCCGCGGGGGTCGGCCTTGGGCGGGACCCGCAGGTCTGGCTCGCACCGGGCGACGAGCTGGTCACCTGGGTGGAAGGCATCGGCGAACTGCGCCAGTCGTTCGTGGCCTGACTCGAAATGCATGGGACGCCCTACCGGCCGGCAGGGCGTCCCTTGCGTTCAGGCGAGCAGCAGTTCCAGGTTCTCCGGACGCGCCTCGAGTTCACCGGCTTCGATTCGAGCAGCCAGCTCGAGAGTGCGTTGGTTCGCGGGCGTGGGGACGCCGACGCGAGCGCCCTCACGGACGACGAGGCCGTTGACCTCGTTCACCTCGCCGCGCCTGCCCTTGCGCCAGTCCTGCAGAACTGTCGTGAGGGTGTCCGGAAGCGTCCACTTGGAGTGCACGAGATCGAGCAGTTCGATCGCGTAGGCATCCGGGTCCGGTGTCGTGATCTCGGCGAGGCCGAAAATCGGTGTCGCCCGGTTGCCGATGGCGAGCGAGACCCGGAGCGCCTCCTGGCAGTTCCGGTCCATGAACTCGCGCATGCCCGGCAGCGCGGCGGCGTCGGCCATGGGCAGGTTGAGGATGGCGGTCGGCACGAGCTCCCCCGCGTTGGCGACCAGCTTCATCCACTTCGAGGAACGGATGTCATCGGAGACCTCCACGGTGCCCGCGTGCTGGAGGATTTCGACGACCTCGTGCTCACGACCCCTAGTCGACGGGTAGAGGCTGCCGACCGCGAACCAGGATCCGGCCGGCGGGGTCTGCCGGACCACGGTGCCCGGGTTGAACATATTGGACGCGACCTCGATCACGGCGCCGATGGTGCGCTCTGGGCCCACGACATCCATCATGTCGTCGATCGACATGCCGTTCTGGAGGCCGACGACGAGGCTGCGCTCGTGCAGCAACGGCTTGATCAGCTCGCACACCCACCGGGTGTCGTACGCCTTCACGACGACGAAGACGATGTCGAACTTGTCGCGCAGGGTCGCCACTTCACACAGGTGCAGGGCGTTGACCTCTGTGTGGGTCGACTCATCGGGCATTTCGACTCGCAGGCCGTTCGCGCGCATCGCCTCGACGTGTGCCGGCCACTGTTCAATGAACGTGACGTCGAGTCCTGCGCGCGTGAGATCGGCCCCGATCCCGGCGCCGTTCGCTCCGGTGCCGAGCACCGCGATTTTCTTCCCGCTCATCCGATTTGCTCCCTCGGTCGTCGTTGGCGCTTCAGTCCACGGCGCGACGGAATCGCTCGCGATCGTCGCGTTCAGTCAGGCTACTATGAATGTTTACTTAGACTGAACAGTTTTCGGGACTCCGATCCGGGGTCCGCTCCTTGGAAGGAACGTGCATGACAACACGAGTCGCAATTGTCGGAACAGGCGGCAACGGAGCCTCCATCGGCGCCGACATGACCAGGGCCGGACACGACGTCACCTTCATCGAGCAGTGGCCCGCGCACGTCGAGGCCATGCGCGAGAACGGCATCCGAATCACGACGCCCGCAGATGGACTCTCCGAGGTCACGCGGGTCAACGTCAAGCACCTGTGCGAAGTGGCGACCCTGCGCGAGCAGTTCGACATCGTCTATGTGGTGCTCAAGGCGTACGACACGCGGTGGGGCGTGGAGCTCATCAAGCCGCTCGTGAAGGACGACGGCGTCGTCGTGGGCCTGCAGAACGGCATGTCGATCGACGACGTCGTCTCCA
Organism: Cryobacterium sp. BB736; assembly: GCF_014980265.1. Classification (NCBI taxonomy): domain Bacteria; kingdom Bacillati; phylum Actinomycetota; class Actinomycetes; order Micrococcales; family Microbacteriaceae; genus Cryobacterium; species Cryobacterium sp. BB736. Next base: position 1,268,805 of record NZ_JABXWQ010000001.1, on the reverse strand, counting down.
TCATGGGCGAGGAGCGTGCGCTCGGCGGCGTGATCGAACTCGGGTCGAACATGTTCGAGCCTGGCGAGGTGGAACGTCACAACCTGAACGCCAACACGTGGTTCGCACTCGGCAGCGACAACCCAGTGGCACATCAAAAGGCCGATCGCGCGGCAGAACTGCTGCGCGCAGCCGGCACCGTAGAGGTCGTCGACGACATCCGGAGCGCGAAGTGGATGAAGCTCGTCCTCAACGCGGCCGAGCTGGTGCCGTCGGCGATTCTCGACCTCTCGATCGTGGAGGCCTCGAAGCAACCCGGGATGCGCGAGCTGATGCTGGAAGCCGGCAACGAGGCGGTTCGCGCCGTACTCGCTCAGGGCCTGCGGATCGTGCCGATCTTCGGCATGGACGCCGTTGACCCGGACCGGCCAGAGCTGTTCGTGTCGACGCTGTTCGACCTGCTGCTCACCGAGTTCGCGCTCCCCACGACGAAAGCCACCGTGCTCCACGACTGGATCAAGGGCCGCCGCAGCGAGGTCGACCAGATCAATGGGCTCGTCGTCGACGTACTGGAGAAGGCCGGCTCACGGGCGCCCGTGAACGCGGCGGCAACCGAGGTGGCTCACCGGATTGAGCGGGGCGAGCTCTCCCCCGGTATCGAGAACCTCGAGCTCTTCAGCACACTTGCAGCTCGTCTCTGATCAGGCTTCGTAGTCGACGCAGGCTCGTGCGGAGACGATTGTCTTGCCGTACTCGATGACTGCGGCGTGCAGCGGGTCGGCCTGGTAGGACTCGAGATCCTCGAGGCTCTCGTGGGTTGAAATAAGTACGAGGTCGAAGTGGTCGTCGATCTTCCCCACATCGAGGGCGACCTTGAGCGACTGCAGGCCAGGGATCTTGCCCTCGAGCGACTCGATGCGCCGCTTGAACTCTGCCGCCTGATCCGCCTTGAGCTTGGGGTCGGTCTCCTTCAACTTGAAGGCGATGTTGTGCACGATCATGGCTCTCCTAGGCTGGGCGATAAGCTGTTCAGTACATCTTAACGCTGTTCACTCTGAGTACTTGGAACGAGGGAGTTCCCGATGCGGATCGCCATTGTCGGAGCGGGCGCCAATGGCGCGTCCATCGGGGCCGACCTCACCGCCGCGGGGCTGGACGTCACGCTGATCGAACAGTGGCCGGCCCACGTCGAAGCGATGCGGGAGCTTGGCGCGATCATTCGGATGCCCGATCGCACCCTCGAACAGCCGGTGCGAGTTCTCCACCTGTGCGAAGTCGCCACCCTGCGCGAGCCGTTCGACGTTGTGCTTCTCCTCGTGAAGGCGTACGACTCGCGGTGGGCGGCACAGCTGATCGAACCGCTGCTGGCGCCCGATGGACTGATCGTCGGCGTTCAGAACGGCATGACGGTCGACGCGATCACGGATGTCGTCGGGGCGCACCGCACTATGGGGTGCGTCATCGAAATCTCCTCGATGATGTTCGAGCCGGGCGTCATCGAGCGGCACTCGGGGCCGGGACGATCCTGGTTCGCCGTTGGCAGCACCGACCCCAGCACGGCAGGCCGCGAGGAGGAGATCGCCGCCCTGCTGCGTCACGCCGGAACCGTCGAGGTGGTGCGCGACATCCGCGCGGCGAAGTGGATGAAGCTCGTCAGCAATGCGACGACCCTGGTCACCACAGCCATCCTCGGGCTGCCGATGCTCGAAGCCGTCGCGCTCCCCGGCATGCGAGACCTGATGATCCGTTCCGGGGAAGAGGCACTCGAGGCGGGCAAGCTGCAGGGGTTCCCGGTGCTTCCCATCTTCGGGCTGACTTCGGCAGAGGTTGATCGACCCGATGGGGTGGTTGAGCTCCTGCTCGACACCCTTCTCGACGGGTTTGTGCTGACCGGCACGAAGACGACGATCCTGCAGGACTGGGTGAAGGGGCGCCGCAGCGAGGTTGACGACATCAACGGGCGCGTCGTCAGAGTCCGAGCCGAGCACGGGCTCAGCTCACCGGTGAACTCAGCGGTGGTCGAACTCGCGCACCGCATCGAGGCGGGCGAGCTTTCGCCGTCGCCAGAGAACCTCTCGGCGCTGCTGGAGCTGGCCGCGCGGCGCTAGCCGCGCTGGGCGCGCCTCCGCGACACCTCGTACAGGGCGACGCTCGCCGCGATCCCGGCGTTGAGCGACTCGGTCGCGGCAGAGATCGGGATCGACACGATCGCATCCGCAGTCTCGGTCACCAGACGGGACAGACCCTTGCCCTCGCTCCCGACGACGATCACGATGGGTTCGTTCGCGAGTTCAAGCTCCGGCAGCATCACGTCGCCGTCACCGGCGAGGCCGAGCACGAAGACGCCGCGCTCCTTGAGCGCCTTGAGGGTCTGGGTCAGGTTGCTCGCCATCGCGACCGGCGTGCGCGCTGCCGCTCCAGCGGAGGTCTTCCAAGCGGCCGCGGTCATGCCCACCGACCGGCGCTGCGGCACGATGACGCCGTGCCCGCCGAACGCCGCTGTCGACCGGATGATCGCACCCAGGTTGCGCGGGTCTGTCACTGAATCGAGCGCGACGAACAGCGGCTTCTGGCCGCGCGAGATCACGGTGTCGAGCAGCTCGAGCGGGTGCGCGTACTCGTACGGCGGGACCTTGAGCGCGACACCCTGGTGCACGGAGTCCGGGCCGGCGAGCCGGTCGAGTTCCGGACGCATCACCTCGAGCACGGGCAGGCCGCGCTTGGTGGCGATTCCCATGATCTCCTTGACCCGGTCGTCGTACTCGATCCGCGACGCGATATAGAGCGTCGTCGCCGGGATCTTCGCCCGTAGCCCCTCCAGCACCGAGTTGCGGCCGGTCACCAGCTCAACGCTCGCATCCGACTTCGGGGCGCGCCGCTTCTGCTGCTGAGCTTCCTCCGGCTGCCGCTGCGTGTTGCGCCGGCCTCCGGCCGCCTCGAAGCGGTCCTGTGCGGCCTTGCGCTTCCCGGCAGGGTGGTACGGCCGGTCCTCGGCCTTCGGGGTCGGCTTCCGGCCCTCTAGCGCCTGCCTGCCCTGCCCACCGGAACCGACCTGCGGTCCCTTGCTGGTCTTGCGAACTGCGCCGGGGCGCTTCTGGCTCTTGCCCTTCACGCGAGGCTCCAATGCGATCCGTTGACGCCGTCCTCGAGTTGGATGCCCGATTCGGCGAGTTGGTCTCTGATCCGGTCCGCGGTGGCGAAGTCGCGAGCCCCGCGCGCAGCTTCGCGCGTCTCGATGAGCCTGCCGACTAGCGCATCCAGCGCCGCGGCGACCTCATCGTCGGCATCCGACTTCCATGGCTCGGCCAGCGGGTTGATGCCGAGCACCTCGGTCATCGCGATGACCTCGCCGCGGATGTCGGCGGCGGTGCCGAGGTCTTCAGCGTCGAGCGCGGCGTTGCCCACGCGCACGCGGTCGTGCAGCACGGCGAGCGCTTGCGGCACGGCGAGGTCGTCGTCCATGGCCTCGCCGAACGCATCCGGCACGACCTGGAGCCCCTCGCCGGCGAACCGGGTTCCGGAGAACCGGCGGTCGGCCCGCTCCAGGAACACCCGGATGCGGTCGAGGGCTGCCTCGGCCTCCTCCAGCGCACCGTCGTGGTAGTCGATCGTGGAGCGGTAGTGCGCCTGCCCGAGGTAGTAGCGGACGACGATCGGCGGTGCCATCTCGAGGAACTCGGCGGCGTAGATCGAGTTGCCGAGCGACTTGGACATCTTCTGCCCGTTGACGTTCACCAGGCCGTTGTGCACCCAGTGCCGCGCGAAGCCGTGCCCGGCCGCGGCCGACTGGGCGAGCTCGTTCTCGTGGTGCGGGAAGCGCAGGTCGAGTCCGCCGCCGTGAATATCGAACTCGGTGCCGAGGTAGCGGCTCGACATCGCCGAGCACTCGATGTGCCAGCCTGGGCGGCCGGGTCCCCACGGCGAGCTCCACGACGCCGACTCCGGCTCGTCGCTCTTGTGCCCCTTCCACAGCGCGAAGTCGCGCGGGTCGCGCTTGCCGCGCGGATCGGCGTCCTCCGCCGGTGCCATGTCGTCCAGCCGCTGCCGGGTGAGCTCGCCGTAGGTCGGCCACGACTTCACGTCGAAGTAGACATCCCCAGAGCCATCCGGCGCCGGGTACGCGTGCCCGCGCTCGATGAGCTCCTGGACGATTTCCTGCATCTGGGCGACACTCGCGGTCGCGCGCGGCTCGTAGGTCGGCGCCTGGATGCCGAGCGCGGTGTAACCGGCCGTGAACTCCAACTCATAGCGGTACGCCAGCGCCCACCATTCCTCATCGCCAAAGGCGTTCGCGAGGATCTTGTCGTCAATGTCGGTGACGTTGCGCACGAGGGTGACGCGGTAGCCGCGGTAGGTCAGCCAGCGCCGCCACAGGTCGTAGACCAGGGCGCTGCGGAGGTGACCGATGTGCGGGCTCGATTGCACGGTCGGCCCGCAGACGTACATGCCGATCTGGCCCGGGGTGATGGGCACCAGGTCGCGGACGGCCTGCGAGCGGGAATCGTAGAGACGGACAGTCACGGGGTCAAGCGTACCGGCAGCCTCCTGCGGCTCCGGCTCGGTTACCCGCTGGTGGGCGGCTCGTCCTTGCCGGCCTCCTCCAGGGCATCCGCCTCTTCCTTCGTGGCGTGCACCGCACCGTCCGCGTGCTCCGGCGGACCATAGACGGTGTACAGCACGAGCGGGTTCGGGCCGGTGTTGACGAAATTGTGCTTCAGACCGGCCGGCACCACGACGAGATCGCCCTGCGCGATCACGCGGTTCTGCCCCGACACGCGCGCCTCACCGGTGCCGCTCACGATGGTCAGGATCTGGTCGGTGTCCGGATGCGTCTCCTCGCCGATCTCCCCGTCGACCGGGATGGTCATGATGACCAGCTGGGTGTGTTCTCCGGTCCACAGCACGCGCCGAAAGTCGGCGCTCTCTTCAGCGGTGGTTGCGATCGTGAAGTGCACAAGGTTGCCCACGTGGTGTCCCTCCGTCGTGGCGCCTCGGTCGGGCGCAGTGGCGCCACCCTAGAAAGCGCACCTTGGGGATCGCCCATACCGGCTAGATGGGCCTCCGCGAGACCGACCGGATTCGAGGAGATACGTATCTGCCGACGCGGTTTCAAGGATGAAAGAGGAGCGCGAGCGCAGTTAGTCCTCGAATCACGCTCGATGCAGCAGCGCGGTCGCGATCGCCGACACGCCCTCGCCCCGGCCGGTGAAGCCGAGCCCGTCGGAGGTCGTCGCCCCGACCCGCACCGGTGCGCCCACCAGTGCGCTCAGCCTGCCCTCCAGCTCGATTCGACGCGCACCCACCTTGGGCCGATTGCCGATCAGCTGCACCGCGACGTTGCTGACGGTGTAGCCGGCCGCCGTGACGAGCGCGACGGTCTCGGCGATGAACACCTCGCCGTGGGCATCCGCGAACCGCGGGTCGCTCGTGCCGAAGCAGCTGCCGAGGTCGCCGAGGCCTGCCGCCGACAGCAGCGCGTCGCAGACCGCGTGGCTGATCGCGTCGCCGTCGCTGTGCCCGGCGAGGCCGGGCTCATCGGGCCAGTGCAGCCCGCCCAGCCATAGCGGTCTGCTTTCGTCGTAGGCGTGCACGTCGACCCCGAGGCCGGTGACGGATGTCGGCAAGCCGGTCTCGTACTCCGCGCGGCGGAGATCGGATGGCCTGGTGATCTTGAAGCCGAGAGGGTCGCCTTCGATGACCATCACCTCGTTGCCCGCGGCCGCGAACAGTGCGGCATCATCGGTGAAATCCTCGGTCGCGGAAGCGTAGGCCGCGACGAGCGGGTCGCGCGGGAAGCCCTGCGGCGTCTGCACCGCGACCAGGTCGGAACGGTCGACGTTCCGAATGACCCGCCCGGCGGCATCCGTCTGCTTGATGGTGTTCACGACCGGCAGGCCGGGGATCACGCCGTGACCGGTGCGCCGAACCTCCGCCTCAACCGACTCCAGCTGGCGGGTCGGCGTGAACGCGCGCGCGCAATCGTGTACCAGCACGACATTGACGTCGGCGGCGAGCACGGCGAGGCCGGCCGCGACCGACTGCTGCCTGGTCGCACCGCCAGCGACGACCGTTACCTCTATATCGCCGCACAGCTGCCGGGCGTCGTCAAGGCGACCTTCCGGGGCGACAACGATGATCTGCGGGGTCGGGGACATGCCGGCGACAGCATCCAATGCTCGCGCGAGAATGCTTCGGCCGCCGACCGCGACGAACGCTTTCGGTTCACCTCGACCGAGGCGAGTCCCGCTGCCCGCGGCGACGACGACAACCGCGGTAGTCAACGGGTTAGGAGGCCAGGACCTCGTCGAGAACGCTCGAGGCCTTCTCTTCGTCGGTCTTCTCGGCGAGTGCGAGCTCGGAGATCAGGATCTGGCGTGCCTTGGCGAGCATCCGCTTCTCCCCCGCGGACAGGCCACGGTCCTGGTCGCGGCGCCACAGGTCGCGAACGACCTCGGACACCTTGATGACGTCACCGGATGCGAGCTTCTCGAGGTTCGCCTTGTAGCGGCGCGACCAGTTGGTCGGTTCCTCGGTGAACGGTGCGCGAAGCACTTCGAAGACCTTCTCGAGGCCCTCCTTGCCGATCACATCGCGAACACCGACCAGGTCGACATTCTCAGCGGGGACCTCGATGGTGAGATCGCCCTGCGTGACATTGAGCTTGAGATAAAGCTTCTCTTCGCCCTTGATGACACGCTTCTTGACTTCTGTGATGGTTGCGGCCCCGTGATGCGGGTACACGACAGTCTCGCCGACCTCGAAAAGCATGGATTTGGCTCCGTTCTGCGGCCACTAGTTTACCACAGCTTTTTCTCAGTTAGGCTGCCCTTACCTGCCCCGAGGCGGGCTGCCCCGTTAGGCTAAACTCGCAGCAGTTCCGCGCTGCGCACACAGCGGCCACGTCCAGGAGGAAATTCGTGAGAGCACGTTCGGCGGCATCCGTCGCATTGGCATCCCTCGTGCTGGCGGGCACCACCGCGTGCACTTTCCTGACCCCCCAAGCCACCCTCGAGCCCTATGACCCGAGCGACGGATTCGGGGCGACGATCGGCAACCTCGAGGTGCGCAATGCGCTCATCGTGAGCGAGGATGGCCAGACCGGCAACCTGGTGGTCGTGCTGGCCAACGGCACCGACCGCAGCATGGACGTCAAGCTGCAGTGGGAGAACGCCGACGGCGACAAGGTCGACCAGCGGGTGCACCTCAACGCCGACTCGATCAAAAACCTCGGCGAGGACCAGCAGGTCGTCCTCACGGACATCGACACCCAGCCGGGCGCGCTGTTCCCGGTCTTCATCCAGTACGGCAGCGAGACCGGCAAGCAGCTCAACGTTCCTGTGCTCGACGGCACGCTCCCCGAGTACCAGGGACTCCTGCCCGAGGCACCCGAGGCCGAGTAGCCGCTAGGGCTCGAAGCGGTAGCCGAGCCCGCGCACGGTCACCAGCATCACCGGCTCGGACGGGTTCCGTTCGATGCGTGACCGGATCCGCTTGACGTGCACGTCGAGCGTCTTGGTGTCACCGAAGTAGTCGCTGCCCCAGACGCGGTCGATCAGCTGGCCACGGGTGAGCACCCGCCCGGCGTTGCGCATGAGCAGCTCGAGCAGCTCGAACTCCTTCAGCGGTATGGAGATCTCTTCCCCGCGCACCTCGACCGTGTGCCGGTCGAGGTCCATCCGCACGTCGCCCGCCTCGAGCAGCGCCTCATCCTCACCCTCGACCTCGATCCTGCGGCGAAGCACCGCCCGGATGCGCGCGAGCAGCTCGCGCGTCGAGTACGGCTTCGTCACGTAATCGTCCGCGCCAAGCTCCAGCCCGACGACGATGTCCACCTCGCTGTCCTTGGCGGTGAGCATGATGATCGGCACCTGCGACTCGAGGCGCAGCTGGCGGCACACCTCGGTGCCGGGGATCCCGGGCAGCATGAGGTCGAGCAGCACCAGGTCGGCGCCGTTCCGCCGGAACTCCTCAATCGCGTCGTTTCCGTCTTCGGCGATCGAGGTTTCGTAGCCCTCCTTGCCGAGCAGGAACGCGAGCGGCTCGCTGAGCGAACGCTCGTCTTCGACGATCAGGATGCGGGTCATGCTGTTACTCCCTGGTGTTCACCGGAGGCGCGGGTTGCCTCCGGAAGGCGAATGGTGAAAGTCGAGCCGCGGCCGGGTTGCGACCAGACGCGCACGTCGCCGCCGTGGTTCTCCGCCACGTGCTTGACAATGCTGAGGCCGAGGCCGGTGCCCCCGGTGTGTCGCGACCGGGCGGGGTCGATGCGGTAGAAGCGCTCGAAGATCCGGTCCTGCTCTTCTTGCGCGATCCCGATGCCCTGGTCCGTCACAGCGATCTCCACCACGCCGTCGTGGTGGCTCACGCCGATGCCGACTCGCGCACCCTTGGCCGAGTAGACGATGGCGTTCGAGATGAGGTTGTGCAGCGCCGTCGCCAGCAGCGCTTCGTCGCCGTACACCTGCGCTCCGGCGTGTCCACCGCTGACGATGGTGACGCCACGCGCATCCGCGGGCACACGGTTCTGGTCGATGGCGGATGCGACGACATGGTCGATCTCGATCAGTTCCGGCTTGGCCAGCGCGTCAGCGGATTGCAGCCGCGACAGCTGGATGATCTCGCGGGTGATCCGGGCGAGCCTCTCGGACTCCTTGGTGAGGCGCTTCGCGAACCGCTTCACCTGGTCGGGGTCCCGCGCCGCCGACTGGAGCGCCTCGGCCAGCAGGCTGACCGCACCGATCGGCGTCTTCAGCTCGTGGCTGATGTTCTCAACGAAGTCGCGCCGCACCGCGTTCAGCCGGTGCGCCTCGGTGCGGTCTTCCGCGAGCAGCAGCACATAGCGGGTGCCCAGCCTGGCAACGCGAATGAACAGCACCACGTTCGCATCACCGAACGGCCCGCGCGGCAGGGTCAGTTCGGTCGTTATCGTCTCGCCATCCCTGCGCACCCGGTCGACAAGGTCGACGAGTTCGCGGTGCGCGAGCACGTCGCCGGTGACCAGCCCGAGAGCGAGCGCGCCGGGGCTGGCCTTGATGACGTTGTTGGACGGGTCGAGGACGATGCCGGCGGACTCGAGCGCATCGAGCACCTGGTCGACGCCATCCGGCACCACCGAGTTGACCACCTTGGCCGCACGGTCGCCGTGGCGCGCCGCGTAGACGAGGAGCCACGCGACGCCAGCTCCGACCGCCACCCCGAAGACGAGTGCAGCGGCCACCAGCATGCCGGGGTCCATAACGACTAGATTAGTTATAGAAAACGGCAGGGCTGCCCACCGAGAGGTCCCAGAAGCTGGTAGGTCAAGCGTTGTTCACCCGGCGCTTACCGGATGTTCACCGTCGGTGTGAAGGATTGCCCGGGCATCGTTTCGCGAAAGGGGCGACATTCAATGCGCGCAGTGTTCCAGCAAGAACTTCTCGAGGTGCAGGAGCGCCTGGTCGAGCTCGCGAGACTCGTCGAACAGGCGATCGCCAGCGCTACCCTCGCCTTCAACGAGTCGAACGTGTCGGTCGCCGAAACGGTCATCAAGGATGACGACCGCATCGACGAACTCACCCGCGACCTCGACGAACTGGCCATCGACATCCTGGCGCGGCAGCAGCCCGTCGCACGAGACCTGCGCATCGTCGTCAGCGCGCTGCGCATCTCCTCGTCGCTCGAGCGGATGGGCGACATGGCCGAGCACATCGCGCAGCTGGCGCGCTACCGGTTCCCGGAGAAGGTTGTTCCCAAGTCGCTCCGCGGCACGTTCTCAGAAATGGGGCGCCTCGACGTGCTCATCGCCGGCAAGCTGGTGAAGCTGCTGGAGACCCAGGATGTCGCGATCGCCGAGGAGATCCGCAACGACGACGACCTGATCGACGAGCTGCACCTGAGCGTGTTCGACAAGGTGCTCGGCGAGACCTGGAAGGGTGGCGCCGAGGACACCGTCGACGCGACCCTCGCTTCGCGCTACCACGAGCGCTTCGCAGACCACGCGGTGTCGATCGCGAAGAAGGTCACCTATCTGGCCACGGGCGACTGGGCGGCTACAGGCAGCTAGCCCGGCGACCGCCACCATCCCCACCTCCGTTGAGTCGGGAGTAGTTGCCCATTTGGCGCGACCTATTTGGGCAACAACTCCCGACTCGATGGTGGCGTCAGTGCTTGCCCTGCGAGGCGACCGCAGCGGCACCGGCCGCGGCGGCCTCCGGGTCAAGGTAGCGGCCGGGCGTGCTCGGCATGAACGTGTCATCCAGCTCGTAGACGAGCGGGATGCCGGTCGGGATGTTCAGCCCGGCGATGTCCTCGTCCGAGATCCCGTCCAGGTGCTTCACCAGGGCCCGAAGCGAGTTGCCGTGTGCGGTGACCAGCACGGTCTTCCCGGCGGCGAGTTCGCGGGTGATGTCCGAGTGCCAGTACGGCAGCATCCGCTCGATGACGTCCTTCAGGCACTCGGTGCGCGGCATCTCCTCGTCAAGCCCGGTGTAACGCGGGTCGTGCGCTTGCGAGTACGGGTCGTCGTCGGCGATGGGCGGCGGCGGCACGTCGAACGAGCGACGCCACTGCATGAACTGCTCCTCGCCGTACTGCTCGAGGGTCTCGGCCTTGTTCTTGCCCTGCAGCGCACCGTAGTGACGCTCGTTGAGCCGCCAGCTGCGCTTGACGTCGATCCAGTCCCGGTCGGCGGTCGCGAGGGTCTCGTTCGCCGTATGGATGGCCCGCTTCAGCACCGACGTGAACTGGATGTCCGGCAGCAGCTCCGACTCCAGCAGCAGCTCCCCCGCCCGTCTGGCCTCGGCGCGACCGAGTTCGGTGAGCGGCACATCCACCCACCCGGTGAACAGGTTCTTCTCGTTCCAGTCGCTCTGGCCGTGGCGCAGCAGGATCAGCGTATGGGTCATGCCGCCAGTGTATCGACGGTCGCGGAGCCGTTCCCGAGCCCGGCGGGTCAGCGCGCGGACAGGCCGAGCCGCGGCAGCCGCGGCGGCGGCGCGACCGAGCCGGCGTCGACCGGCACGATGACCTCTTGCGTCGCGGCGACCTCGGTCTCCCCTGCCAGCACGGTGAGTGTGGCATCCGGATCCGTGGTCCGCTTCAGCACGGCGAGCGCGATCGGTCCCAGCTCCCAGTGCATGGCGCTCGAGGTCACCCGCCCGACCTGCTTGTCGCCGCTGACAACCGGGGATCCGGCTTCCGGCAGCACCGAGTCGGAGCCGTCGAGGTGCAGCATCACGAGCCGGCGCGGCGGATGCCCGAGGTTGTGCACCTTGGCGACCGTCTCCTGGCCGCGGTAGCAGCCCTTGCTCAGGTGCACCGCGCTGCGCATCCAGTCGAGCTCGTGCGGGATGGTCTTGTCGTCCACTTCGCTGGAGCGCCGCGGCCGCCACGATGCAATGCGCAGCGCCTCCATCGCGAGCACACCGGCGGCGGGCACGTCGGCGAACTCGCCCAGGCGCGACCGCTCGATGAGGGACTCGCGCCACGTCCACTGCGCTGCCGGATGCTCGTGCTCGCCCGCGTACTGGTAGCCGCCCTGAACGACCTCGTGCCACGGGTCCACCCAGACCAGCGGCACCCCGCCCGGCGCGGCAGCAGCCACCGGCAGCTCCCCCAGCGACCCGATCACCGCGAACTCGTCGCTGCGGTCGGCGATCTCGACCCGCAGCATGAATCGCATCGAGTCGAGCCATTCGCGAAGCGACTGCGTCTCGGGACCCTCGACCAGCAGCCACGCGCTGGTGCCGTCGTCGACGACCCGGATGGCGTGCTCGATCCGACCGGTCTGCGCGAGCAGCAGCGTCTCGGCTGAGTCTCCCGGCTTCAGGCCGCTCAGGTTCTGGCTTGTCAGTGAGTGAAGCCAGCTGAGCCGGTCCGGCCCGGTGATCGTAAGCACACCGCGATGGGAAAGGTCGACGACCGCTTCACCCCGCGCCAGCGCCCGCTGCTCGGCGAGCGGGTTGCCGTAGTGGGCGGCGACCCCGGCATCCGGTTCCGCCGCCTCTACGGCACCGGGACGAGACAGGAACTCACTCAACTTTGGCCAATCTCGCAGAGGCGTGGCTCTGCAGTTCGCGTCCGAGCGCGGCAAGGTCCCACGCCCACAGCAGGTGCCCCTCGACCAGGCCGTAGAGGCGCGTGGACGCGGAGTGGTCTTTCGCGGTGCCGGAGCGCATCACGGCATCCGTCGCCAGGTCGATGCGCGGGCCCTTCACCTGCCCGAGATACAGCTCGCTCACCCCGCCCGGATGCAGGAGCGACACCTCGAGATCGAATCCGCCGTCGTCGTTGCGCAACGTCTCCACCGCGTCGGCGTTGCCGTAGCTCGGCTCGCCGACACCGGCGAGCATGCCCGGACCCGGGTCGGCGGAGGTCGCCGGCCGGCTCAACCGCCAATAGCCGGTCTCGGTGGCGAGCGGCTGCTGCGGGTCAGACTCCAGCAGCCACGCGTACGAGCTGTAGTTCAGGTGCGGGAAGCCGTCATGGCTGAAGCTGATGCGCTGCCCGAACTCGTGGTTGACGATGCCGTCGTCGGTCGTGAAGTTGACGACACCGCTGCCCTCCCACACCCCGAGAAGCCACGAGAGCGGCACCAGCTCGGCCGGAAGATTGGCATCGAGCTCGATCACTGACCACTCCTTGTTAGCGCTGGCCCCTTGTTAGCGCTGGCCCCGGAAGAGGTTGTAGAGCACAACGACGGAGATGAAACCGATCGACAGCGTCGCGAGGCCCAGGAGGCCGACGAAGAACAGCTCAAGCGCGAGAAGCATGAGCCCAGTCTAGCCACCCATCAGGGCGAGCACGCCGGTCGCGATGCCGAGGATGACCACCGAGCCGCCGACGGATACGGTCATCCGCTCGGTCAGTCCGTCTTTCGTCCCGCGCCCGATCTGCAGGCAGAAGGTGAGGATGGTGGCGGTTGCGAGCACGATCGGCAACCAGGTCAGGTACTCGCCCTTCGCCGCGAACATCCCGACCAGCACCGCGCCGATGATCGCGACCACCCAGACCGGGAGCACGGTGGCCCAACGTCCGGGCGACGCCTCGGCGGGAACGGTCTCAGTCACCCCTCAATCCTGCCCTACCGCCCGCAAATCGCGCACGGACCGCCGCTAATAGACTGTTTGCCTGTCGGACGGGAGAGCGCGGTGGCGCAAGTGCTGCTCATGACCAACACGGTCGATCACGATCCGCCGTGCTCTCTGAGCCTGCTCGAACACCGCCTCCGCATCGTGCCTGCGCGCACCGAAGCGCTGGTTGCCGCATCCGGTGCTGAGCTGCTCGTCATCGACGCGAGCACCGATCTCGCCGGCGCGAAGTCGCTGTGCCGCATCATCAGCTCCTCCGGGCTCGATGTTCCGGTGCTGCTGGCCGTCAGCGAGGGTGGCTTTGCCGCCGTCAACGCCGATTGGGGCGTGGACGACGTGGTCCTCACGAGCGCCGGACCGGCTGAGACGGATGCGCGCATCCGACTGCTGCTCGGCCGCCGCCCGAGCGTGCACGACGACGGGCGGATCTCCGCGTCCGGCGTCACGATCGACGAGTCCAGCTATTCGGCGAAAGTGCACGGGCGTACCCTCGACCTCACCTTCAAGGAGTTCGAGCTGCTGCGCTTCCTCACCGCACACCCGGGTCGCGTCTTCACGCGCGACCAGCTGCTGAGCGATGTCTGGGGCTACGACTACTTCGGCGGGACCCGCACGGTGGACGTCCACGTGCGCCGGCTGCGCGCCAAGCTGGGCGACTACGACTCGCTCATCGGCACCGTGCGCAACGTCGGCTACCGCTTTACCGTGCACGATGAGGATGAACGGAGTTCCTGATGCGACCTGACTGGTTCGACTCGCTGGTGCGGCGTGCGACGGAGGCCGACGGGCAGCCGCCGTTCTCCGATCAAGCCCTCATCGACCTGGATGCCGGCGATCGCCAGCTCATCGCCGTCGACGACATCGCCGTCGCCATCCACTCCGATCACGAGTTCGAGCTGGTCGTCGATCCGGATGCCAGGCGCCGCGGCCACGGGAAGCGGCTCACAGAGCAGGTTCTGGCCGAGACCGAGAAGCCGCGCCGCGCGTGGGCGCACGGGGATCACCCGGCTTCGCACGCCCTCGCGCAGCAGTTCGGCTTCGACGCGGTCCGCACATTGCTGCAGCTGCGTGCCGGAGTCGGCGAGCGCGCGGGTGTCGACGACGACGTGCGGGCGTTCCGCCCCGGAACCGACGACGAGGCTTGGCTCGCACTCAACGCGAAGGCGTTCGCTGAGCATCCGGAGCAGGGGAAGCTGACCCAGGATGATCTGGATGCGCGCAAGGCCGAACCCTGGTTCGATGCGGACGACTTCCTGCTGCTGTGGGACGGCGCCGAGCTGACCGGTTTCGCGTGGCTGAAGGTGCCGCCCGGCGCAGAGGTCGGCGAGTTCTACGCGGTCGGGGTCGACCCGGCGCTACAGGGTCAGGGCATCGGCGCACGACTCATGGACGCCGGGTTCGCGCGGCTGTCGGCTCGCGGCATCCGCACCGCGTCGCTGTACGTGGAGGGCGACAACTCCCCGGCGCTGAAGCTGTACGGCCGGTACGGTTTCGGCCAGCACACCATCGATGTGCAGTACGAGCGAGTGCTCTGAGCTGTTGGTGATTCGTTAACCGCCGAATGACATGATTTAGCGATGAACAGCGACGGCGTGCTCGACACCACCGGTCTGGCGACCGACAGTCTCGATGACGACTACGAATCGACCAGTTGGGTTGATGACGGCACCCTGCCGGCCGAGCGCTTCCTCGACCGCGAACTGAGCTGGCTCGCGTTCAACGAGCGCGTGCTCGAACTCGCCGAGGACCGTAATGTTCCGCTGCTGGAGCGCGTCAACTTCGCCGCGATCTTCGCCAGCAACCTCGACGAGTTCTTCATGGTTCGCGTCGCAGGGCTGAAGCGCCGCATCGTCACCGGTCTGGCGGTCCCCACCAACATCGGCCGCGCGCCGATGGATGTGCTGCTGTCCATCAGCGAGCGAGCGCACGAACTCCAGACACGGCACGCCGAACTCTTCCGCGACGAGCTCAAGCCCGCGCTCGACGACGCAGGGATCCACATCGAGACCCTCGCCGACCTGAACCCGAAGGACCGGGCGCGTGTCGACGAGCTGTTCTCCAACCAGATCTTCCCGGTGCTGATGCCGCTCGCAGTCGACCCGGCGCATCCGTTCCCGTACATCTCCGGCCTCTCACTCAACCTGTCGGTGCTCGTGCGCAACCCGAAGACCAACAAGGAGCAGTTCGCGCGCCTTAAGGTGCCGACCGTGCTGCCGCGCTTCGTGCGGCTTCCGGATGACGGCAGCGGCCAGTTGCGCTTCATCCCGCTCGAGGACCTCATCTCCAATCACCTGGAGGAACTGTTCCCCGGCATGGAGATCCTCGACCACCACGAGTTCCGCGTCACCCGCAATGAGGACGTCGAGCTTGACGAGGACGAGTCGGAGAACCTGATCCAGACCCTGGAGCGTGAGCTGCTGCGGCGTCGCTTCGGGCCGCCGATCCGCCTCGAGATCACCGAGGACATGGACGAGCGGACGCTCAACCTGCTTATCCGCGAGCTCGGCATCTCCGAGCAGGAGGTGTACCGCCTGCCCGCGCCGCTCGACCTGGGTGGCCTGTTCGAGATCACCAAGATCAACCGGCCGGCGCTGCACTACCGCAAGCACGTGCCGACCACGAGTGTCGCGCTGCTGCCCTCTGAGCCAACCGCTGTGCCGGACATCTTCCGCTCCATCCGCCGCGGCGACATCCTGGTGCACCACCCCTACGAGTCGTTCGCGACCAGCGTGCAGGCGTTCATCGAGCAGGCATCCCGCGACCCGCAGGTGCTCGCGATCAAACAGACGCTGTACCGCACGAGCGGCGACAGCCCGATCATTGAAGCGCTCATCGCCGCGGCCGAGTCCGGCAAGGCGGTGCTCGCGCTGGTGGAGATCAAAGCGCGCTTCGACGAGTCCGCCAACATCAACTGGGCGCGGCAGCTCGAGAAGGCCGGCGTGCACGTCGTCTACGGCATCGTCGGCCTGAAGACCCACTGCAAGCTCGCGCTCGTGGTGCGGCAGGAGAACGGCGAGCTGCGCAACTACAGCCACGTCGGCACCGGCAACTACAACCCCAAGACGAGCCGCATCTACGAGGACCTCGGGCTGTTCACCGCCGACGCGCAGGTCGGCCGCGACCTGACCCGGCTGTTCAACGAGCTGTCCGGCTACGCGATCGAGAAGAAGTTCAAGCGGCTGCTGGTCGCGCCGCTGCACATGCGCAAGGGACTGCTCAAGCGCATCCAGACCGAGACCGACAACGCGCTCGCGGGCAAGCCCAGCGGCATCCGGATCAAGGTCAACTCGATCGTGGATGAGGCGATCATCGACGGACTGTACCGGGCAAGCCAGGCCGGCGTGCCGATCGATCTGTGGGTGCGCGGCATCTGCTCGGTGCGGCCTGGGGTCGAGGGGCTGAGCGAGACCATCCGGGTGCGGTCGATCCTCGGCCGATACCTCGAGCACTCGCGCGTCTTCACGTTCCACAACAACGGCGATCCCCATGTCTTCATCGGCAGCGCCGACATGATGCACCGCAATCTGGATCGACGGGTGGAAGCGCTCGTGCGGCTGACCGCGCCGGACCAGGTCGCGGAGATCGACTCGCTGTTCGACCTGGCGATGGCAGAGGACACCTCGACCTGGTGGCTCGATTCGGATGGGCGCTGGACCCGCCACTTGCGCACCGCGGACGGGGCACCGCACTCCGACCTGCAAGACGTGCGCATGCGCGAGATCGCCAGCCGGAAGCGAGTGGTGCGATGACGGAGGTCCCGGTTCTCGCTGCCGGAGCGCTCTGCTGGCGCATCGAGAACGGGAAGGCACGCATCCTGGTCGTGCACCGTCAGCGACGCAACGACATCTCGCTGCCCAAGGGCAAGGTGGACCCGGGCGAATCGCTGCCGCAGACCGCCGTGCGGGAGATCGAAGAAGAGACGGGCGTCGACATCTCCCTCGGCGCGCCACTCGGCACGACCGAGTACCTCGTGCAGAACGGGCGCAACGGCGGTCGTCCGAAGATCGTGCACTACTGGGCAGCGCACGTCGACGACGAGGCGCACGCCAACTCGCGCTTCGAGTCGAACGACGAGATCAGCGACCTCGACTGGCTCAGCATCGCACAGGCCAAGGAGCGCCTGACCTACCCGCACGACCTGGACATCCTGAACCGGTTCGAAGACTTGCGCCGCAAGGGCGCAGAGAGCACGTTCGGGCTGATCATCCTGCGCCACGCCAAGGCGGTTCCGCCGGGCGACTGGGATGGCCCGGATGCCACGCGGCCGCTCCTGCACCGCGGGCTCGAACAGTCGGTCGGCGCGGCGGCAGGCGTCGCCGCGTTCGGGCCGAGGAAGATCATCAGCAGTACAGCGGCCCGGTGCGTTGCCACGGTGGAGCCGCTCGCCAAGGTGACCGGGCTGGAGATCAAGCAGACGACCGCGATCAGCCAGGACGCGCACGAACGCGGTGTCGCGCGCGTCGAAGATGTCGTCGCGAAACGAATCGAGAAGCGCAAGACCGTTGTGCTGTGCAGTCACGGTCCGGTGATCCCGGAACTGATCGCCGAGATCGCCGCCCAGACTGGCACGCGCGTCGACTCCCGTCTGCGATCCGCCGCGATGCTGTCGACCGGGCAGTTCGCGGTGCTGCACCTGTCGACCGAGAACCCGAGTGCCGGCATCGTCGGGGTTGAGACGCACTGACCTGGCCGTCGGTTCGCGCCGACTATCCTGACGTTGTGGGTATCCGGCGGATCAGTGCAGTCCTCTCAATCGCTTCAGCCTCGGCGCTCCTGCTGTCGTCCTGCGCGGTGAACGAGATGGGGCTTCCGACCGGGTCTGACCTGACCGGCACCATCGTCGGCGGCGGCGCGTCATCGCAGCAGGCCGCAGAAGAGATCTGGATCGCCTCCTTCCAGTCGGACAACCCGAACACCACCGTCGAATACGACCCGGCCGGCTCCGGCGCCGGACGGGATATGTTCCTGGCAGGCGGCGCCGCCTTTGCCGGCTCCGACCGCGCATTCACCCCGGAGGAACTGGAGGCCGGCGAGTTCGGAGCGTGCGTACCCGGCAGCGGCATCGTCGAACTTCCCGCGTATGTCGCGCCCATCGTCGTCGTGTTCAATCTGGCCGGCGTCGACGCGCTGAACCTCGATCCCAAGACGATCGCGGGCATCTTCGCGGGCGATATCGACCGCTGGGACGACGAGGCCATCGCCACCCAGAACCCCGGCGTCGACCTGCCGGACGCGCGGATCACCCCCGTGCACCGCTCGGACGAATCCGGAACCACCGAGAATTTCACCGATTACCTCGCGGCCGCTGCCGGCGACGCCTGGCCGTACGAGCCGAACGGCACCTGGCCGTTTGAGGGCGGGGAAGCGTCCCAGGGGACATCCGGCGTCGTCGACTCCGTGCGCAACGGCACGGGCACTATCGGCTACGTCGATGCATCCCGAGCGGGCGGGCTCGGCCAGGTCGCGGTCAAGGTGGGCGAGGACTACGTCGGCTACTCCGCCGAGGCGGCTGCCGCCATCGTCGACGCCAGCTCGATCGAACCCGGCCGGGGTGAAGGCGATCTCGCGATCGAGCTCGACCGCACCACTGAAGAGGCCGGTGTTTACCCGATCGTGCTCATCAGCTACCTGATCGGATGCGAGCAGTACGCGGCGGGCATCGACGCGGAGGTCGTGCGCGCCTACTTCGAGTACGTGATCAGCGACGCCGGGCAGCAAGCTGCATCGCAGAACGCCGGATCAGCTCCCCTGTCGGCGCAAACGCGCGAGCGGGCGGCCGCGGCGGCTGCTCTGATCGGCTGAACGCGCTTCAGCGCGCGGTTGGGTGCTTGTTCCCGACTCGTTCACCTCGCGTTCACCATTACCCCGGAACGCCGTTAACCGTCCTTCCTAGAGTCACGTAAGCGGGGTCAGCACCGGCCCTGAACTGAAATCACATCCTCCTGAAAGGAACCTTGTGAACATCAAGCGTTTCGGCAGCATCGCTGCCATCGCAGTTGCGGGCACAATCGTGCTCTCCTCGTGTGCAGCCAACGAGCCTGCCGCGAACACCGAGGGCAACGAGAGCACGCTGTCCGGCACCCTGGTTGGTGGCGGCGCGTCGTCGCAGGGCACGGCGCAGGAAGCGTGGGTTGCCGCGTTCCAGACCGAGCACACCGGCGTCACCGTCGAGTACGACCCCACCGGCTCCGGCACCGGCCGCGACAACTTCATCGCGGGCGGCAACGCCTTCACCGGCTCCGACCGTGCGTTCAAGGACGAGGAACTCGCCAAGGACAACTTCGCTGGCTGCGTCCCCGGAACCCCGATCGTCGAGATCCCCGCTTACATCTCGCCCATCGCCGTGATCTTCAACCTCGACGGCGTCGACTCGCTCAACCTGGACGCTGCGACCATCGCCGGCATCCTGAAGGGTGACATCACCAACTGGAACGACGAGGCGATCGCATCCCAGAACAAGGGCGTCGAGCTTCCCGACCTGGCGATCACGCCGGTTCACCGCTCCGACGAGTCGGGCACCACTGAGAACCTCGCCGACTACCTGAGCGCAGCCGCGCCGCAGGTCTGGGACGCCGAGGTCAGCGGTGACTGGCCTTACGAGGGTGGCGAAGCCGCTCAGGGCACCTCCGGTGTCGTTGACGCTGTCAAGAACGGCAACGGAACCTTCGGCTACGCCGACGCCTCGCGCGCTGGTGACCTCGGCACCGTCGCGGTCCAGGTCGGCACCGAGTACGTCGAGTACTCGGCTGACGCCGCCGCCAAGATCGTCGACGCGAGCCCGCTCGTCGAGGGCCGCGACTCCGTTGACCTCGCGATCGAGCTCGACCGCACCTCTGAGGCTGCCGGTGTCTACCCGATCGTGCTGATCAGCTACCTCATCGCCTGCTCCGAGTACGAGGACGCCGCAACCGGCGAGCTCGTCAAGGCATACTTCGACTACGTCATCAGCGACGAGGGCCAGGCCACCGCGGCCAAGGCCGCCGGCATCGCGCCGATCTCCGCTGACCTGTACGAGAAGGCCAAGGCCGCTGTCGACAGCATCAAGTAACTAGCTCCACCCAACGGTCTGCCCGGTGCTCACTCGTGTTGTGCGAGATCACAGCACCGGGCAGACTGGGGCAGTGACGAAGATCACTGCCCACCAGCAATCTCCATCCACAACAGCACCTCAGGGGAAATCGAGCAGATGACTTCGCCGGCAACATCCGCCCGCGCCCCGCGAACCAAGCAGCGCCTCGGAGATCGGATCTTCTCCAACAGTGCGCTGACCGCTGGCACGCTGATCCTCGCGATCCTCGCCGCGGTGGCCGGCTTCCTCGTCCTCGAGAGCGTTCCCGCTCTGACCACGGACCCCGAGGAAATCGACATCCTGAACGGCCAGCCGTTCTGGTCCTACGTCGCCCCTCTCGTCTTCGGCACCCTGTGGGCATCGGCGCTCGCACTCGCCATGGCCATCCCGGTCTCCATCGGGATCGCGCTCTTCATCTCGCACTTCGCACCGCGCCGCATCGCGCAGGGGCTCGGCTACATCGTCGACCTCCTTGCCGCAGTTCCCTCGGTAGTCTTCGGACTCTGGGGCGGCAACGTCCTCGCCCCCGCTGTGCAGCCGCTCTACACCTGGCTGACCCAGAACCTGGGCTGGTTCCCGCTGTTCGCGCCGCCGGCATCCGGGACCGGCCGCACCATCCTCACCGCCGCGATCGTGCTCGCCGTGATGGTGCTGCCGATCATCACCGCGCTCTCGCGCGAGGTCTTCCTGCAGACCCCGGTGCTGCACGAGGAAGCCGCGCTCGCGCTCGGCGCCACCCGCTGGGAGATGATCCGCACCGCTGTGCTCCCGTTCGCTCGCCCCGGCATCATCTCGGCCTCGATGCTCGGTCTCGGCCGCGCGCTCGGCGAGACCATGGCCGTTGCCATGGTGCTCTCGGCATCCGGCGGCATCACCCTCGCGGTGCTGACCCCGTCGAACCCGGGCACGATTGCCGCGAACATCGCGCTGCGCTTCCCTGAGGCGTTCGGACTCAACACGAACCTGCTGATTGCGACCGGCCTCATCCTGTTCGCGATCACGCTCGTCGTCAACATGATCGCCCGTGCCATCATCAACCGCCGCAAAGAATTCTCGGGAGCGAACTGATGACGCAGCTCACCGCCGACATCCGGGTCGACAACCCGTACTCCGCCGGCCTGCTCGCCAAGCGCACACCGTGGGTGATTCTGGCCGGATCGGTGCTGGTCGCGCTGGTCGCGTTCTGGCTGCTGTCGAACGCCGAAGGCGGCGGCTTCAACATCGTCGGCGCGCTCCTGGTCGGCGCGCTGTTGTACACGGTCGTCATCTACGTCGTCTCGTACCTGATCGAGGGCCCGCGTAAGGCCACGGACCGGCTCGTCACGGCTCTTGTCGGCGGCGCGTTCCTGCTCGCCCTGCTGCCGCTGGTCTCGCTCGTGTTCACGGTGGTGACGAACGGTTCGAACCGCTTCGACATCGAGTTCTTCACCCACTCGATGCGCAACGTCGTCGGCGCCGGTGGTGGCGCCGTGCACGCGATCGTCGGCACCGTGCTGATGACGCTCACCGCCGCGGTCATCTCTGTGCCGATCGGCCTGATGACCTCGATCTACCTGGTGGAGTACGGTCGCGGCCCGCTCGCTCGCGCCATCACCTTCTTCGTCGACGTGATGACCGGCATCCCGTCGATCGTCGCCGGCCTGTTCGCCTACTCGGTGTTCGCGATCTTCTTCGGACCCGGCATCAAGCTCGGCATCGCCGGCGCCATCGCGTTGTCGGTGCTGATGATCCCGGTCGTGGTGCGCTCCTCCGAGGACATGCTGAAGCTCGTGCCGAACGAGCTGCGCGAGGCGGCGTACGCGCTCGGCGTGCCGAAGTGGCTCACCGTCGTGAAGGTGGTGCTGCCGACATCCATCGCCGGCATCATGACCGGCGTGATGCTCGCCATCGCGCGCGTCATCGGAGAGACCGCGCCGCTGCTGATCGCTGCCGGCTTCACCAACAACCTCAACTACAACATGGTCGAGGGACGGATGCAGAGCCTGCCGGTCATGGTCTACAACCAGTACGTCAGCCAGGGAACCGACCCGCAGGCGTACCTCGACCGCGCGTGGGCTGGCGCTCTCACCCTCATCCTCATCGTGATGGTGCTCAACCTCGCCGCGCGCATCATCGCCAAAGTCTTCGCCCCCAAGACGGGCCGATAGGTAAGGAAATTCACTTGTCCAAGCGCATTGAAGTACGCGACCTCGACGTCTACTACGGCAAGTTCAAGGCCGTGGAAGGCGTGACCCTGAACATCGAGCCGCGCAGTGTGACCGCGTTCATCGGTCCGTCCGGTTGCGGCAAGTCGACATTCATCCGGACTCTGAACCGGATGCATGAGGTCATCCCCGGCGCCTACGTGGACGGCGAGGTGCTCATCGACGGCGCGAACCTGTACCAGGCGGGCGTCGACCCGGTGCTCGTACGTCGGCAGGTGGGCATGGTGTTCCAGCGGCCCAACCCGTTCCCGACGATGTCGATCCGCGAGAACGTGCTGGCCGGCGTGCGGCTGAACAACCGGAAGATGGCGAAGTCGGACTCCGACGACCTGGTCGAGCAGTCGCTGCGCGGCGCCAACCTGTGGAACGAGGTCAAGGACCGCCTTGACCGTCCCGGCTCCGGCCTCTCCGGCGGACAGCAGCAGCGTCTGTGCATCGCGCGGGCGATCGCGGTCTCCCCCGACGTGCTGCTGATGGACGAGCCCTGCTCGGCGCTCGACCCGATCTCGACCCTCGCGATCGAGGACCTGATCGAGGAACTGAAGACCGAGTACACGATCGTCATCGTCACGCACAACATGCAGCAGGCATCCCGCGTCTCCGACCGCACCGCGTTCTTCAACATCGCCGGCACGGGCAAGCCGGGCAAGCTCATCGAGTACGACGACACCGCGACCATCTTCTCGAACCCGAGTGTTCAGGCCACTGAGGACTACGTCTCCGGCAAGTTCGGCTGATCCGCCGCCTTCCGACGACGTTTGTGCCACGCGACGGCCAACATCCGGCGTCGGATGGCACAAAGCTCGTCGCGACTGGGCGGAGGTGCGCCTACCGGAAGGGTTTGTGCCATAGGCAAGGGAACGTTCGCTTGCTTTTGGCACAAAGCCTTGCAGACACTCACCGTGCGCGCGGGATGGCGTTAGATGCCCGAGGAAGAAGTTGGCGGGCCGCAGAACGCCTCTCGGCGCGAGGCCGCTCGAAGCGGCGAATTGTGGAGCCCGGGGTTACTGCGGCCCGGCCACAGAAGAGTCTAACGGCCGCCTCGGTCCGAGTATTCCGAGAGCCCGTTTTCCAACGTCTTTCCCAGAACCGCGTCGGTTAACCCGTTTCAAGGAGATCCGGGCGCTCCGGTGGGCCGGCACAGGCATCCGGAGCCACAACGCCCGGAATCTCCCCCCGATGGGTCAGTCGAGGGAGCCGGAGCGCCAGAGGCGGGCGCATCCGGTGAGTTCCTGGGCGGTCTGCGAGAAGCGCAGTGCCTTCGTGGTGAGTGCGCTCGCGCGCTCCGGCTCGGTGTTCTCTAGGTCGTCGGCGATGCTCGCAGCCCCCGCAGAACTGATCCTGCAGAACGCGGCGGCGCGCTCCAGTGCGACCGCGAAGTCTCCCTCGAACAGCCCGCGCAGGATGCGGTCGGCCAGCTCGATGATCTGCTCCGGCCCGGTCGGCGCGGTCGCACCGGCGACAACCTCGTCGATCCCGGCATCCTCGTCGACGCCGCGCTGGTACAGCAGGCTCGAGCCCTGCGGGTCCTGCCGTATGAGCGCGCGCATCAGGTAGATCCTCCACAGCGCGCCGGGCAGGCTGCGCGCGCTCGAGCGCGACCACAGCTCGGCGATAGCGTCGATGCCGTGCTCGTCGGTGAATGCGACAAGACGGTCGACGACCGCGGCATCCGGATGTTCACGCACGCGCGAGAGCAGCGCCTCCGCCGTCTCGTGCGCGACGCGGCTGATGTGGGCAGGGTCGTCCCCGCCCTGCAGGTACTCGAACACCTCGCCCGGGAACTTGGTCGGCTTGTGGAACTGGCTCATCGCCGACAGCCTACTTCGGCAGCCTGAGCACGGATCGGTGTGGCCGAGCGGATACGACGCTGTAGATTTGAGGCGTACGGGCCTCTAGCTCAGTTGGCAGAGCAGCGGACTTTTAATCCGCGGGTCGTGGGTTCGAGCCCCACGGGGCCCACCGACCACTTCCTCCCTGAGAGCACCCCTACAATCGGGCCATGTTGGCGCTCGGGCTCTTCCTGCTCGGGCTCGCCGTGCTCATCGTCGGCTCGGAACTGCTCGTGCGGGGCGGCTCTCGCATCGCCGCGATGCTCGGCATCTCCCCCATCGTCGTCGGCCTCACCGTCGTCTCCATCGGCACCAGCTTTCCGGAGCTCGCGGTCGGCATCGAGGCGGCCATCCAGGGCAACGGCGCCATCGCGGTCGGCAATATCGCCGGAACCAACATCGTCAACCTGCTGCTGATCCTCGGTCTGGTCGCCGTGCTGCGTCCGTTGAAGTTCGAACTCACAACCCTCCGTCTCGACCTGCCATCCATGGTCATCGCCGCACTCACCCTGCTGTTCATGGGCTTCGACCTCCAACTCAGCCGGGCCGAGGGCATCATCATGGTGCTGCTCGCGATCGGTTACACGGCGCTCGTCGTGAAGAGCGCGCGAGTGCAAAGCGTCGCCGTCCGGCGCGAGTTCTCGCAGGAGTTCGCCGTCCCGCCGCGGCCGCGCGCCGGCCGCACGGAATTCTGGACGAATCTGACGGCCCTGCTCGGCGGCATCATCATCATCGTTGTCGGCGCCGACTGGCTGGTCGACGGCGCCGTCGAGTTGGCACGCCTGATTGGCGCTTCGGATGCGTTCATCGGACTCACCGTTGTGGCCATCGGTACCTCGGCGCCCGAGTTGGTCACCGCGATCGTCGCCACCGTGCGCGGCGAGCGCAACATCGCGATCGGCAACCTGATCGGCAGCAGCACGTACAACATCCTGCTCATTCTCGGCATCACAGCGCTGGTGCCGAGCGGCGGTATCCCGGTCAGCCCGTCGCTCGCGTACATCGACATCCCGGTGATGGTTGCGGTGGTGGTCGCTTGTGTGCCGCTGTTCCTCACGAGGCGGGGCATCAACCGGATCGAGGGCTCGGTGATGATCGCGGCGTACTTCGTGTACCTGGTGTACCTGCTGATCACGCGAATCTGACGGGTCTCGACAGGCTCGACCACCGAGCGCTCGCGCGGGTCAAACCGCCACGCGCGGGTCGAATTCGACCCGCGCGGGGCAAATGCACCCGCGCGTGACTGGTCTCGACAAGCTCGACCACCGGGGAGCTCGACCAGTGAGGGCGGGCTAGCCCAGCAGCGGCCCGACCAGCAGCCCCAGCCCGTACGTCACGGCGGCGGCCGCGTACCCAATCGCCAGCTGCCGCAGCGCACGCTTCAGCGGCGACGCTCCCGACAGCACCCCGACGACCGCACCGGTCGCCAGCAGCGCGATGCCCACCAACACCGCAGAGGTGATGATCGCCGCGAATCCGCCGGCGCCGAACAGGTACGGGATGACCGGGATGATCGCCCCGCCGGCGAAGAAGAAGAAGGACGAGATCGCCGCGCGCATCCCGGTTCCGACGACGTCGCTGGAGCGTTCCCGTGCGGAACCCATGTCCGCACCGCCCAGGACGGAGTTCGCCAGCTCCTGCGCCTCGTCGGCTCCCATTCCGCGCGCCCGGTAGACCAGCGCGAGCTCGTTCGCGTTCACGTCGAGCTGGGGAATGGCGCCGCGTGAGGCAGGGTCGGGCTCTGATGCGTCCAGCAACTCCCGCTGCGAGCTCACCGAGACGTACTCCCCCGCGCCCATCGACAGCGCACCCGCGAGAAGACCGGCGATGCCGGTGACCAACACGAATTGGGCCGACACGCCCGTCGCGCCGACGCCCAGCACGAGCGCGAGATTGCTCACCAGCCCGTCGTTAGCGCCGAACACGGCGGCACGGAAGGTGCCCGAGATCCGGTTGCGCCCCCGCTCGGCCAGCGCCCGCACCACCTCGCCGTGGATGCGCTCGTCCGCCGCCATGCTCGGCGTCGCATCCCGCTCCGACTCGTACGGCGAGCGCGACTCTGCGCGCTGCGCGAGCGCCAGCACGAACACCGAGCCGAAACGGCGGGCAAACCAGCCGAGCATCCGGGTGCGCAGATCCCCTCGCGTCGACACGGTGCTGGCCTCGTCGCCCAGCAGGGCCACCCAGTGCGCCTCGTGCCGCTTCTCCGCTTCGGCGAGCGCGAGCAGGATCTCCCGCTCCTCGCCCTCCCGCCGCGCGGCGAGGTCGCGGTACACGGCGCCCTCCGCGCGCTCGGCTGCCAGATACCGCTTCCAGCGCCGGATGTCGGCGACCGTCGGTTCCGAAGTCACCCCCGCACCCCCCTGCGAATGCCCCACGCTGCCTCCCAGGATTCATCCGGCTCGAGCCAGCGCACCCCGTCGCCGGAGTTGAACGCGTCCGGCGGCGCCGTCATCGGCTCAATCGCGACCGCCAATCCAGCACCATCCGGCCGCGGGTAGTCGCGGGCGGTGAACGCCTGCACCCAGCCGAACTCCGGCCCCTGCCACAGCTCGGTGTACCGGCCGTCGGGCGCGGTCAACCGGTGATGCGCGATGGCGTCGTCATCGGTGCTCACGGCGCCGAACGCGACATCCAGTTGCAGCTCTCCGACCCGGCGGCCGGCGCGCAGGTCATAATCGGTGTCATCGACCGGCACCTCGCGTATCGGGTTCATCCGCTCATCGACCTCGAACAGCGTCGATGCGTCGACGGTGAGGGTGAGCTCTTCGATCGGCGCATCGCCGACCCGGAGGAACGGATGCGCGCCGACCGCGACCGGCGCGGCAGCGTCCGAGCGGTTCAAGAACCGATGCGTCACCGTGATCCCGTCGCCCACGAGCTCGTAGCGCACCGACGTGTCGACCACGAACGGGTAGCCCTTCTGCGGGTAGATCGTCGCCGCCAGGGTGATCGCGTGCCGCTCCCGCTCTGTCACGCGGTACGGCGTCGACCGCAGCAGCCCGTGGATGGCGTTCCCGCGGTCGGGTTCGGTCAGCGCCAGCTGCTGCGGGGAACCGTCCAGCATCCAGCGTCCGTCCCGGATGCGATTGGGCCAGGGCGACAGCACGATCCCGTTGCCGAACGGCGGCAGGGTCGTGTCCGGGTACGTCTCGGTGAGAGCCTCGCCATCCACCTCCAGCACCCGGAGCGCTGCAGCCAGCTCGGTTATGATTGCCCTCGATTGTCCGCCATCCTGCGATCGAGACAGTTCGAACTGTTCCCCGGTTGCACGCATACCGTCAGCCTAAACGCGGGAGGGTTCGTGTCCGGTATCGCCAAGACCGCCCACGTGCTCGCCGACGGGCGCGAGCTGTTCTACTTCGACGACGCCGACACGACGCTTGACGGCCATCGTTCGATCGACGAGCGGAAGCTCGACCCGCGCCCGGCCACACCGAGGATGCGCCAGGACGTCTTCACCGGCGAATGGGTTTCGATCGCCGACGCGCGCCAGGACCGGGTCGTGCTCCCGCCACCCGACCGGGACCCGCTCGCCCCGCAGAGTCCGGGCAACGCATCCGAGATCCCCGACAACTACGACGTCGCGGTGTTCGAGAACCGGTCGCCCGCCTTCGGCCCGGCCCTGGGGGATCAGTCGGCTCCGGATGCGCTGGCCGAGGTCACCGGGCTCGGTTTGGGTCGTGAGCGAGCGGCCATCGGCCGCTGTGAGGTGGTGTGCTTCGCGCCCGGCACGAGCGGCTCCCTCGCCGAGCTGAGCGAGTCGCGGGTGCGCACCGTGATCGAGGCGCTCGCGGACCGCACCGCCGCGCTGTCCGAACTGCCCGGCGTGCAGCAAGTCTTCCCGTTCGAGAACCGCGGCGAGCAGATCGGCGTTACCCTGCAGCATCCGCACGGCCAGATCTACGCCTACCCGTTCGTGACACCGAGGACCACCCGGCTGATCCAGTCTGTCGAGCAGTACGGCCCGGACCTGTTCGAGGACCTCCTGGTGTCGGAGCTCGCGTCGGACCGCGTTGTGCTCGCAGGCAGGCACTGGAGCGCGTTCGTCCCCTTCGCCGCACGGTGGCCGCTCGAGGTGCACCTGCTGCCCCACAGGCATGTGCCGGATCTCGCCGAAACCAGCGACGAGGAACGCGACGAGCTCGCCGGCATGTACCGACGCATCCTGCGCGGCCTCGACGCCCTCTATGACACCCCGACGCCGTACATCGCGGCCTGGCACCAGGCGCCAGTGATCAGCCGCCGCGGCGAGATCCGGCTCATGCTGCAGCTGGTCAGCCCGCGCCGCGCGGCCGACAAGCTCAAGTACCTCGCCGCCTCCGAGGCGACGATGGGCGCCTGGATCGCCGATGTCCCGCCAGAGGCCGCTGCACAGCAGCTACGAGAAGGGATCGAACGGTCATGAGTGATCTCCGCGACGACGTCAGGGACGGCTTCCGCAACGCGTTCAAGAGCGAACCGGCCGGCGTCTGGTCGGCACCAGGGCGCGTCAACCTGATCGGCGAGCACACCGACTACAACGAAGGCTTCGTGCTGCCGTTCGCGATCGACCGGCGCACCGTCGTAGCGGTCGGCGTCCGCGATGACCGCCGGATGCGCGTGGCGAGCACCTACGCCGACGAGGTCGCCGCGCTCAGCATGGTCGAGCTGCGACCCGGACAATTGGGTGAGTGGTCGGCGTACCCGCTCGGCGTCGCGTGGGCGCTCGGCGAGTTCGGCGTCGACCTGGGCGGCGTCCCGGGCGTCGACATCTTCATCGACTCGGATGTGCCGGTTGGCGCCGGCCTGTCCTCGTCCGCTGCGGTGGAGTGCGCGGTGGCGATCGCCCTGAACGACGTGTGGCAGCTGGGCCTCGACCGGCAGACGCTCGCTCAGGTGTGTCAGCGCGCCGAGAACGCCGCCGTCGGAGCGCCGACCGGGATCATGGACCAGTACGCAGCACTGTTCGGCAGGAAGGATTCCGCGGTGTTCCTCGACTGCCGCGGGATGGACGCCGAACCGATCCCGCTGGGCTTCGCCGAGGCCGGCCTTGCGATAGCGGTGATCGACACCGGGGTGCAGCACTCCACCGCGGACGGCGAGTACGCCGAGCGGCGGGAGGCGTGCGAGCGCGGCGCGCGCGAACTGGGCGTGCCGTCGCTGCGCGAGCTGCGTGCGGACCGGCTCGATGAGGCGCGGCGGGTGCTCGACGACGTCACCTTCCGGCGCGTCCGGCACGTGGTCACCGAGAACCAGCGCGTGCTCGACACTGTGCGCACCCTGCGCGAGCGGGGACCGGCGGCGATCGGGCCGTTCCTTGACGCCTCCCACCTGTCGCTGCGGAACGACTTCGAGGTATCGACGCCGGAATTGGACCTCGCGGTTGAGACCGCGAACGCGAACGGCGCCCTAGGCGCTCGCATGACCGGAGCCGGTTTCGGCGGCTCCGTGATCGCCCTGGTCCCGAACGACGCGCTGTCACTGTTACGGGTTGCTATCGATGGCGCATTCGCGGAGCACGGCCTCGGGCAGCCTGATACGTTCGTCGTTACCGCGTCTGGTGGAGCGCAACGGGATTTCTGAGCGCCTGCGACGCGATATTCTTCATGTCGAAGACAAGGAGGGGGCGCGTGGCATCATCGCGCGTTTGGGCGGGGATCGCGGCGTTGCTTGTTGCGTCAACTCTGGTGGGTTGCGCGGCTGCGGCAACGGATCCGCTGCCAGCAGAGACGACCCCCGCCGCACCGGTCACCGAGCCATCGGCCAGCGCCGAACCGGAGCTCGTCGCAAGTGACGTGCTGTTCACCCTCGATGCGAAGGTGCGCTCGATCGACGGACGCACCATCGGCATCCGGATGGAAGGCCACCAGCCCGTCGTCTTCGACAACCCGGAAGTCGCCGAGCTGACCGACCAGTACGTCACGGCCTGCGCCGAGGGGACCGGACGCACCCCGATCGACGAGGCCTACCTGCAGCGCTATGGCGCGACCCTCATGCGCGTCGACTTCATCAGCGACACCCCGGGCCTCGAGTTCGCGTCTCCCATCGAACTCTGGTTCGGCAACCCGTACATGGCTCGCGCTGCGATCGGCGGCGCGGTCATCCAGCCCCCGGACATCGACAACTGCTTCGCCGGGTACGCGTGGGCGATCTCCGACAACGCCTACGGCATCGCGAGCTTCGAGTCCCCGAGCGGGGTTCCGGATGACACGCTGTGGCAGCTGGGCAACTACGGCTTCTCGGTGCTGCCGGAAACGAATGCGACCATCGAGTCCTGCACCGCGACCATCACCGAGCTGGGGATGGCATCCGGTCTCGAGGACGTTGACGGCTGGGACCCCAGCCGCGCCGGCACCGGCGTGTTCTGCGGGATCGGTTACGCGGGCGAGTAGCCGAGCGAGCGCTCCGCGATCTCCACGACGTTGCTGAGCAGCATCGCCCTGGTCATCGGGCCGACACCGCCCGGGTTGGGTGAGATCCAGCCCGCGTGATCCGCCACGCCGTCGGCCACATCTCCGGCGACCCGACTGCCGCCCTCGCCGTCCTCGACCCGGCTGACGCCGACGTCGAGCACCACAGCACCGGGACGGATGTGCGCGGGCGTGATCAGGCCGGGCACGCCGGCGGCCGCGATCACGACGTCAGCGTGGCGCAGATGCTCGACCAGGTCGACGGTGCCGGTGTGGGTCAGCGTGACGGTGGCGTTGTATTCGCGACGGGTCAGCAATGGGCCGATCGCGCGGCCGACGGTGACGCCGCGGCCGACGACAACGACGTTCTTGCCCGACCAGCTGATGCCGTGCCGCTCGACGAGCTGGATGATGCCCAGCGGCGTGCACGGCAGCGGCGAGTTCAGCGGTTCGCCCACGTTCAGCACCAACCGGCCGAGGTTGGTCGGATGCAGGCCGTCGGCGTCCTTGCTGGGGTCGATCCGCTCGAGCACTGCGTGGGTGTCGAGCTGCGGCGGCAACGGAAGCTGCACGATGTACCCGGTTGTCGCCGGGTCGGCGTTCAGCTCGTCGATGACGTCATCGAGTTGGGCCGCAGTCGTGTCAGCCGGGAGGTCGCGGCGGACCGACTCGATGCCCACCTCGGCGCAGTCGCGGTGCTTGCCGGCGACGTACCACTTGGAGCCGGGATCGTCGCCGACGAGCACCGTGCCGAGGCCGGGCCGCACACCGTTGGCGTGCAGCACCGCGACCCGCTCGCGGAGCTCGTTCTTGATCGCCGCCGCTGTGGCTTTGCCGTCGAGGATGCGTGCGGTCATTGGCTTACTCTCTCGTGCTGCCTTCTCACCACTGCTCGAGGCCGGGGTAGAGCGGGAACGCATCGGTGAGGGTCTTCACGCGGGCGCGGAGACCAGCGACATCCGGATCCGGGCGCAGCGCCGCGGCGATGACGTCGGCCACCTCGGTGAACTCGGGGTCGTCGAAGCCGCGGGTCGCGAGCGCCGGGGTGCCGATGCGCACACCGGAGGTGACCATCGGCGGGCGAGGGTCGAACGGCACCGAGTTGCGGTTGACGGTGATGCCAACTGAGTGCAGCACATCCTCCGCCTGCTTGCCGTCAATGGGGGATTCGCGCAGGTCGGCGAGCACCAGGTGCACATCGGTGCCGCCGGTGAGCACGTCGACGCCGGCCGCACGGGAGTCGTCCGTGGTGAGACTCGCGGCGAGCAGCTTGGCGCCCCGGACGGTGCGCTCCTGGCGGTCACGGAACTCGTCACTGGCGGCGAGCAGGAAGGCGGTCGCCTTGGCCGCGATGATGTGCATGAGCGGGCCGCCCTGTTGGCCGGGGAACACGTTCGAGTTGAGCTTCTTGGCCAGCTCGGTGTCGCGGCTGAGGATGAAGCCGGAGCGCGGCCCGGCGAGGGTCTTGTGCACGGTGCTGGAGACAACGTCGGCGTAGGGCACCGGGTTCGGGTGCAGCCCGGCGGCGACCAGTCCGGCGAAGTGCGCCATGTCGACCCACAGCTTCGCACCCACCTCGTCGGCGATGGCGCGGAACGCCTCGAAGTCGAGCTGGCGCGGGTACGCCGACCAACCGGCGATGATGACCTTCGGGCGGCTCTCGAGCGCCTTGTCGCGCACGACGTCCATGTCGATGCGGAAGGTCTCCGGGTCGACGCCGTAGCTGGCGACGTTGTACAGCTTGCCGGAGAAGTTGAGCTTCATGCCGTGGGTCAGGTGACCGCCGTGGGCGAGCTCGAGGCCGAGGATGGTGTCGCCCGGGTCGGCGATGGCCGAGAGGACCGCAGCGTTGGCCGTGGCACCCGAGTGCGGCTGGACGTTGGCATACTCGGCACCGAACAGCGACTTGGCCCGGTCGATGGCGAGCTGCTCTGCGACGTCGACGTACTCGCATCCGCCGTAATAGCGGCGGCCCGGGTACCCCTCCGCGTACTTGTTGGTGAGCACCGAACCGGCCGACTCGAGCACCGCGCGCGGCACGAAATTCTCGCTCGCGATCATCTCGAGGTAGTCGCGCTGCCGACCGAGTTCCTGCTGGAGGACGGCCGCGATTTCCGGATCAACGCTCTCGAGCGGATCGGTGAAGGTGGAGGGTAGACGGGACACGTGTGGGCTCCTCACAAGCATTCTCGGATGTCTTACAACGGTATCCGTTTCGGCCCAGGCGTACGGCCGATTCGCTTGCTTGTCACTCCCCGGTGGTGCTCCACCCGAACGCCAGTTGCGACCGCGCCAGTCTACTCGCGGCGCGGGCGGCTACTCCAACTGCGGGTCAAGTTGATTCAGCTGCCTGACCCGGGAGCTGTTCGCTGGACGCCACTCGCCGGTCGGGTCGAGCCAGCGGGGAGCCTTGACTTGCACGACGCCTTCGATGATCCGGATTAGCCACCCGGAGGTCTCGATCGTGCGGTGGTGGAACCAGCACAGCAGCACGCCATTGTGGACATGGGTTTCGCCGCCCTCTACGGCGGGGATCACGTGGTGGATCTCACACCACGAAGCCGGCACGTGACATCCGGGGATTGCGCATCCGCCGTCGCGGGCGGTGATGGCTCGGCGTTGCCGGTTGGTGAACAGCCGCTCGGGCGAACCGAGTTCCATGATGCAGCCCTGTTCGGTGATCACGATGCGCTGGGTGCCTCCCGCACATGCGAGTTGGTTGATCGCGGTCAGTGAGATCGCGGTATCAATCCCATCGATGAAACCGACACCCTTGCCGGAGTTGAGGTCGGATGCGCGCACGGTGACCATCACGGTCGGCGCTGCTCCACCCATTGTCGGCACGTCGGCGCTGCGAGAGGCGATGTCGATGATGCCAGCCAGCACGTCGTGGCGCTGCTGGTCGCGAGTGCGGGGATCGGCCTCGAGCCGGGCCGCTGCGAGTTCTTCTTCGCGGAGGAAGGCAGGCGCGGTACGCGGGGAGAGGCACGCATTGAAGACCGCGAGCAGCTTGCCCGCGAC
Organism: Cryobacterium sp. BB736; assembly: GCF_014980265.1. Classification (NCBI taxonomy): domain Bacteria; kingdom Bacillati; phylum Actinomycetota; class Actinomycetes; order Micrococcales; family Microbacteriaceae; genus Cryobacterium; species Cryobacterium sp. BB736. The sequence goes on along the minus strand of NZ_JABXWQ010000001.1, from coordinate 1,235,241 downwards.
ATCGGGCATGAGCCCGCCGTAAATGGGGATGAGGCCGTCGCGTTCGCGGCCGAGTCGAACGCCGCGCATGCGCATGGCACGCTCCTCATTTCGGAGGGTGCCGTCTTGGTCCAAATGCAGCTTCCAGAGCTCGGTTTGGATGCGAATCTCGTCTGCTGAGGCGGGCAAGGCAGAGTCGGGTCCGCTGCCGGTTGCGGCGGCGGTGAGCTCGAGTTCGGCTGCGCGGATGCCATCGCTTGACACTCGATCACGCACTGAGGACAAACCGCGGATGATCGTGTGCGCAGAGTCGACGCCGAGTTCGCCTGACTCCAGTGCGCTAGCCACCCGGGGGAAGGCGGCGGGCAGCTCCTCCCCCTGCAGCGAGAATCGCGAGCGCGTCTCGCTGCCGACGAGGATGCGACGGTGCACGCTCTCACCGGATGCGAGCGTGAGACGCCGCAACAGTTCGTTCGCTGAGCCACAGCCCTTCTTGGCGGCCAATCCATCCGCGCGCAGTTCGCTTCGAGAGCGTTGCGCCACTTCTCCGGCCAGCAGGGCGCGGAGCGCGTCAAGGTGCCGACCGACTGCCTCGGTCGCTCGCACCGTGGAGAGCAGCGGGTCATCGGCTAGACCGGCGATGTCGGACCGGTTGAGAATCCGCCGCAGCATGTCCGCAACATCGTCGAGCTCCTGCTCGAATGTAGCTGCGCTGGTTTGCATGCTTCAATTTTCTCACTGTCGAAGCTATATGTGAAGCATGTTCAATCACATCGGGATAAGAATCTTCTGGACTCCCTGTGGAGGACGAGTCGGTCCGGGATGGCAGCGACAGGCGGATGCGCGGGATCCAATACGCTGGATCGGTGGCACTTCTTGACGCGGACGGTCTCACCCACTGGGTCCTGACCCTGGTCTGCAGCGACCGGCCCGGGATCGTGCACGCCGTCAGCGGCGCGATCGTCGAGGCCGGAGGCAACATCACCGAGTCGCAGCAGTTCGCGAGCCTCGACACCGGCCGGTTCTTCATGCGCGTGCAGGTGGAGTCCGCATCCAGTCGCGAGGTGTTCGAGCGCGCTCTCGCCCCGGTCGTCGACCGGTTCGGCATGCACCTCACCCTCGACGTCGTCGCGCGCCACATGCGCACCCTGGTGCTGGTCTCCAAGGAGGGGCACTGCCTGAACGACCTGCTGTACCGCCAGCGGGCCGGCCACCTGCCGATCGAGGTCCCGCTGGTGCTCAGCAACCACCCGCAGCTCGGCGGCCTCGCCGACTTCTACGGGGTCCCGTTCGAGTCGCACCCCGTGCTCTCCCCCGGGCAGAAGCTCGAGTTCGAGGAGCGCATCCTGGCCGCGGTCGAGCAGTACGACATCGAGCTGGTGGTGCTGGCCCGGTACATGCAGATCCTCTCCCCCGAGCTGTGCGATCGACTCGCCGGACGGGCCATCAACATCCACCACTCCTTCCTCCCCGGGTTCAAGGGCGCGAACCCGTACCGACAGGCTCACGCGCGCGGCGTCAAGCTCATCGGCGCCACAGCGCACTTCGTGACCAGTGACCTCGACGAGGGCCCCATCATCGAGCAGAACGTGGTGCGGGTCGACCATAGCCAGTCGCCGCAGCAGCTCGTCGCGATCGGCCAGGACGAGGAAAGCCGCACTCTCACCCAGGCCGTCAAGTGGTTCGCCGAGAACCGCGTGCTGCTCGACGGGCAGCGCACCATCATCTTCAAGTGACATAGCCCGGACGTAGGCTTGCCTTGTGGCGAGCCCTCCCGAGGATTTCCGACTGACGCCGAACGACGCGCTGAGGTTCCTGCTGGAACTGTTCGCACTCTTCTCGGTCGGACTTTGGGGGTTCAGCGCCTGGCCCCTCCCCTGGCCGGGCATCGGCTTCGGCATCGGGATGCCGCTGGCGGCCGCGGTTCTCTGGGGGCTTTTCCGCTCACCCAAGGCGCGCTTCCCGCTCGGCATCGTAGGCCGAGTAGTGGTGGAGGTCGCCGTCATGGGTTCTGCCGCGGCGGCCTGGTTCGCGATGGATCAGCCGGTCGTCGGCGCCCTGTTCGCCGGCGTTGCGCTCGTCAGCGGCATCATCAACGCGCGCGCCGAACTTGCGAGGCAGGCCGGATGACCATTCTCTTCGAGCACGCCCGGAAGCTCGACGCCGCGGGGCAGGTCGACGACTTCTGGATGCTCGTCGATGGCGACACGATCCTCGCATCCGGAGGCGACGGCATGCCCCCGGATGCCGACGAGACGGTGGACGTCGGCGGCCACTGGCTGGTGCCCGGCTTCATCGACCTGCACGGCCACGGCGGCGGAGGACACTCCTACGACGACGCGGCCGAGGAGATCGCCGCAGGGCTGGCGACCCACCGCGCGCACGGCACCACGCGTTCGGTGGTGAGTCTCGTGGCGAACCCGCTGCCGCGGCTCCTGGAGAGCCTCGCGACCATCGCCGACCTCGCCGATACAGACCCGCTCATCCTCGGCTCCCACCTGGAGGGGCCGTTCCTGTCGCAGCCTCGCCGCGGCGCCCACAACCCCGCCTACCTGCTCGAGCCGCAACCGCTCGAGGTCGAGGAGCTGATCGGCGCGGCACGCGACACGTTGCGCCAGGTGACCATCGCGCCCGAACTGCCCGGCGCGCTGGAGACCATCGACGTGCTCGTCGAGGCCGGCATCGCCGTCTCGGTCGGGCACACCGAGGCCGACTTCGACCAGGCCCGCGAGGCCTTCGACCGGGGGGCGCGCATCCTCTCGCACGCCTTCAATGCGATGCCGGGCATCCACCACCGCGCGCCCGGTCCGGTCGTCGCTGCGTTCGAGGACGAGCGCGTGACGATCGAACTGATCCTCGACGGGCTGCACGTGCATCCGGATGTCGCTGGCATGACCTTCCGCTCTGCCCCTGGCCGCATCGCCCTGATCACCGACTCGATGGCCGCCGCCGGGTCGGTCGACGGGGATTACCAGCTGGGGTCGCTCAACGTGACCGTGCGGGACGGATTGGCTGTGCTGAGCGGCACCAACACAATCGCCGGCTCGACCCTCACCCAGGATGCGGCGCTGCGCTGCGCGGTCGAGCAGGCCGGCGTGCATCCGATCGCCGCGATCACCGCGCTGACTCTCACCCCGGCCCGGACGCTTGGTCTCGAGCACGCGTTCGGGTACCTGAGGGCCGGGTTCACCGCGGATGCCGTCATCCTCGACAACGGCTTCAACGTGCGCGGCGTGTGGGCGGCGGGCGCGCCGCTCCTGCCGTTTGCCGCCTGAAGAAACGAACCAGGGGCCGGACCCAATGGACCCGGCCCCGGTTCGCCCGGCTACTTGATGGTCACCGGCGCGGACACCGCCGTGCCCGCAGGTGCCTTGCCCGCGGCCTTCGCTGTGACGACGACCGTGAGTTCCTTACCCCGGTCCTTCGACTTCACCTTGTAGCTTGCGGAATTGGCGCCCTTGATGTCGACCCCGCTCGCTTGCCACTGGTAGGTGAACTTCAGCCCGGCCACGTCCCACTCGCCCGGTGAGGCGGTGAGCGTCTTGCCGACGTCCGGTGTGCCGCTGATCGTCGGCGGCACGGTGTTCACCGGCGCCATGGCGTCACCGGTCGTCACGGTGATCGCCGTGAATGCGCCAGTGTCGCCGTAGCTGATCAGCCCGAGGTAGCTCGAGCGCTCCTTCAGCCCGCTCCACGAGGCCGTGTAGGTGACCGGCACACCCTGCTCACCGGCGAGCACCGACGGGGCAAGAGCGAGCGGTGCCCCGCCCGGCGCGACCTCGAACGTCCTCAGGTCGAATGCGGTGTTCGCCGCGGCCGAGTAGAGATCGACGAGCACGTAGTACGTACCGGCATCCGGGCTAGCCAGGTCGACTCGCTCATCCGCCGAGCCAGTCGCCGACTGCCAGCCGGCGATCGGGGTTCCGGATGCGTCGAGCTGGTAGACGATGAGGTCGAGGTCGGCCGTGTCGTCGAGCGAGTCGAGGTCGAAGCGCGCGAACTGCGTGCCTGCCGCGACATCCACGTAGTACTCGAAGAAGTCACCGGTCGCACCGACACCGGAGTGTCCGGTCTTCTTGCCCTTCAACACCTGCAGCTCTCCGAGGGTGAGACCGGTGGTGCCGAGCGCGATGTCGCCGGTTCCGCCCGGAGTCACCGACACGTCGAGCGAACCGCGGACACCGGTACCGGTGACCTCGCTCGGCGCCACAATCGTCACCGGTCGCACCGCGATGGGCGAGCGGACGACGGTGTCGCCGCTCGTCCAGGCAAGCGCGCCGGTCGCGAACGTGTCGAGCGGAGCATCCGTTCGGTCGAATGTCACGGTGTAGCTCGCAGTCTCACCCGCTGCCCCGAAGGTGAGCGTCGACGGCGAGACAACCGCGTTGATGCCTGGGACCGAGACGGATGCCTCGAACGTTCCGGCCTGGGTGGCCGTCACCGTGCGGGTGATCGTCTCGGCGGCGGTGAGCGACCCGATCGCGATCGAGGCGATGTTGAGGTTGCTCGGGTCGATCGCGTCGACACCGATGTCGTAGCCGATGCCCTGGATGTATGCCAGCCAGTCGGACGTGCCGTTCAGGTAGAGCAGACCCGGCTCGAAGTACTTCGTCGGGTCGGCGTGACCGGCGCCCTGCGCGAACGGGTCGGTGGCGGCGTTGCCGCCGGCGTCGACCGTGTTGTACGCGGTGGTCATCATCGCGGACTTGATCTCAGCGGGCGTCGCGTTCGGCGACTTGCCGAGATACAGCGCCGCGAGTCCAGCCACGTGCGGGGCCGCCATCGACGTGCCCGACATGAATGTGAAAGTCGGCTCGCCACCCTCGGCGTTCGCTGCCGAGGCGACGATCGCGACACCGGGTGCCGCAATATCCGGTTTCAGGATGTCGCTGCCGTCAGCCAGCACCGGACCGCGCGAGGAGAAGCCTGCGACGACGGGCGTCGGCGGCTCGATCCCGGTAGTGTTCTCGGGCGTGAGCGTCGCGGTCGCACCCGCGGTCGCCGCGTACGCCATGACCGCGTCGTGGAACTGCGCGTCGAGGTGCACCGACGGAACCGAGTGCTGGTCGAGGTCGATCGAACCCGGGACGACATTCACCTGCACCATGCCGATACCGCCGGCTCTGGCCACTTCGGCCGACTTGTCGACGCGGGCGTTCTCGCCGCGCTCACAGACCACGATCTTGCCGTCGGCGAGCACCGGGTCGAGCGTGCCCGCGAGGCACAGGTTCGGCTTCACCGCACCGGGCAGCGCGACGGATGCCGCGAGCACGAGGTCCCCGGCCACCGGCTCGCTGACGGTGATCGAGGCTCCGGCCATCGCGCTGCCGTCGCCGAGGGTGACGGTCGCCTGGTAGCTCGGGATGGTCGTCGCGGCGACCGTGGTGATCCATGGCGAGCCGTGGTCGAGGGTGGATGCCCCCGGCCCGGAGTTGCCGGCCGAGGCGGCCACGAAGACGCCGGCAGCCGCCGCTCCGAGGAAGGCCTGGTCGGTGAGCGAGACGGTGCTGTCGGCAGCGCCGCCGCCGATGGAGAAGTTGATCACGTCGACGCCGTCGGCGACCGCCTGGTCGATACCGGCCAGCAGGTCGGAGGTGGCGCATCCGTCATCGTTGGTGCTTGCCGGGTCCTGGCCGGTCCAGCACACCTTGTAGGCTGCGATTTTCGCGGCCGGCGCGACGCCGGTGAAGGTGCCGTAGTCGGTGCCGGCGACGGAGACCGCGGTGTTCGCGTTGCCCGCCGCGGTGCTCGCGGTGTGCGAGCCGTGGCTGTCGCCGTCGCGGGGGGAGAGGTACTCGCCGAGCGAGGTGTTCCCGATGTTGCCCGCGCCGAAGCCGGCGACGAAGTACCGTGCGCCGACCAGCTTGGTGGAGCAGTCGTCGGCCCCGAACTGCACGCCCGCGACGCACTCGCCGATGAAGGTGCCGCCGTCGCTCTTCGCGAAGACGATGGAACTGCCATCGAGGTACGGGTCGGATCCCGGGGCGGTGCCGAGCGTGTCGCCCGCGAAGGCGGGGTTCTCCGGCGCGATGCCGGTGTCGAGCACGCCGACGACCACGCCGGCACCCGCGTTGTCGACGCCACCGACGGACTCCCAGACGCCGCCGGGGCCCTCGAGTCCGAGGAACTCGGTCGACGGCACCGCGGTGATGTGCTGGAGCTCATCGAGGGCGAGCGACGCGACGTTCTTGTCAGCGGCCAGCTTCGCTGCCTGCGCCGCGGTCAGGTCGGCCGCGAATCCGTTGAGGGAGAGGGTGTACGAGTAGTCGACGTCGGCTCCGACGGCGTCCGCTACCTCTTTCTGTTTCTTCTTCAGGTGTGCGGTGTACTTCTGGACCGCCCCACGGCCCGGCTTGAGCTGCTCGCCCTTCTTCGGCTGAGTCGGTGCGAACCCATCGACACCGCCCTCGTAGGTGGCGGCGGATGGTTCGACGAGCGTGACGATGTAGCGGCCCGGCTCGAACGATAGCTGACCGTGGCCCCCTATCTCGGTCGGGGCGGCGGCGGCCGTGAACGCGGTTCCGGCAACGATGCCGGATGCGATCAGGGCGGCCGACGCGCACGCGGCGATTGCGCTGCGAATGGTCACAGATGTATCCCTTCTGCGGTGAACAGGGTCGGTGTAGCTGAACAAGGACGGTGTTGCGCCGCAGTCGGGGGCACTGCGAGTGAGTCACACACTAGAGGCTGTCTACCCCCTTTGGGGGGATCCTCGACATTTTTCTTTTCGGCAGCGGTGTCGGCGCACCCTCGAGGCCCCGTGCTTGCTGGAATGCGGGTGAGAAATCTGGCACTCTCCTATGCCGAGTGCTAACATGGATGCCAAGTTGAGCGGTATCGACTCAACATTGGAATGTCATATCCGAAACGCATACAGGGAGTTGATGAAGAAATGGCACTCTACTTCGACCCGTTCCGCGAACTGGATCGAATGGCAACCGAGCTGATGGACCCGCGTCAGGGCCCGCGGATGATGCCCATCGATCTGCACCGCGAGGGCGACCACTACATCCTCGCCGTCGACCTGCCGGGCGTGGACCCGGGCTCGATCGACATCGACGTCGATGGTCAGCTGCTGACCATCCGGGCGGAGAAGACCGGGCGCAGCGGTGACGTGAAGTGGATCGCCAAGGAGCGCGTTTCGGGCTCGTTCCTGCGCCAGCTCAACCTGGGTGATGGGATCGACACCGAGAGCATCAGCGCCAGCTACAACAATGGTGTGCTGAGTGTCGTCATCCCGATCCACGAGAAGGCCAAGCCTCGCAAGATCGAGGTCCAGCGCGGTGAGCGCGAGGGCACGCAGCAGCAGATCAGCCCGAACGTGTCGACATCCTGACGCTTAGCGGCAAAGCAGAGGACCGGCGCCTTTCGGCGCCGGTCCTCTTGCGTTCAAGACAGCAGGCTACGCAGCCATCCGCGCCTTCAGGTTCGCGTCCAGGGTCGCGAGGAACTCCTCGGTGGTCTGGTACTCCTGCTCCGGGCCGACCAGCATCGCGAGGTCCTTGGTCATCTTGCCCGACTCGACCGTCGTGATGACGACGTCCTCGAGTGTGCTGGCGAAGTCGATGAGCGCCTGGTTGTCGTCGAGCTTGCCGCGGTGCGCGAGTCCGCGCGTCCAGGCGAAGATCGAGGCGATCGGGTTGGTGGAGGTCGGCTTGCCGGCCTGGTGCTGGCGGTAGTGACGGGTGACGGTGCCGTGGGCGGCCTCCGCTTCGACGATCTTGCCATCCGGCGTGGTCAGCACCGAGGTCATCAGGCCGAGCGAGCCGAAGCCCTGAGCGACGGTGTCCGACTGCACGTCGCCGTCGTAGTTCTTGCACGCCCAGACGTAGCCGCCCTCCCACTTGAGCGAGGCTGCGACCATGTCGTCGATCAGGCGGTGCTCGTAGGTGAGGCCAGCGGCGTCGAACTGGTCCTTGAACTCGTTGTCGAAGATTTCCTGGAAGATGTCCTTGAACCGGCCGTCGTAGGCCTTCAGGATGGTGTTCTTCGTCGACAGGTATACCGGGTAGTTGCGGGCTAGACCGTAGTTCAGCGAAGCGCGCGCGAAGTCACGGATGCTGGCGTCGAGGTTGTACTGCACCTGCGCGATGCCGTCGCCGGGCGCCTGGAAGACCTCGAACTTCTGCGGCTCCGATCCGTCCTTCGGGGTGAACTCGACGGTGAGGGTGCCCTCGCCGGCGAACCGGAAGTCGGTGGCGCGGTACTGGTCGCCGAAGGCGTGACGGCCGATGATGATCGGCTTGTTCCATCCGGGGACGAGCCGCGGAATGTTGGAGATGATGATCGGCTCGCGGAAGATCACGCCGCCGAGGATGTTGCGGATGGTGCCGTTCGGGCTCTTCCACATCTGCTTCAGGCCGAACTCTTCGACGCGAGCCTCGTCGGGCGTGATGGTGGCGCACTTCACGCCGACGCCGTGCTTCTGGATGGCGTGGGCCGCATCGATGGTGATCTGGTCGTTGGTCTCGTCGCGCTTCTCGATGCCGAGGTCGTAGTACTCGATGTTCAAGTCGAGATAGGGGTGGATCAGGGTGTCCTTGATCTTCTGCCAGATGATGCGCGTCATCTCGTCGCCGTCGAGCTCGACGACCGTGCCAGTAACCGTGATCTTCACTTGAGTGTTGCCCTTCGTAAGACGTCCTGGGCGTGCGGCGTATTCGCTGCGCACACCGCCGACAAGTTTAGCCCCCCGGCCCATATATCTCGACATCGAGATATTCCTTTGGTCTGGTCAGTGCGAAACGCTAGCCTCTTGCCTATGGGCGAATTCCGACTGGAAGAACTGTCAGCGACGAACATTGTGGCCGCGAACAACCTGACTTTGCGACCGGGACAAGAGGCGTTTGTCGTCCCGCCCACCTACGCGATCGCCGACAACTACATCGATCCGACCACCACCTGGCCGCGCGTCGTGCTCGACGGGGACACCGTCGTCGGCTTCATCCGGGGCAATTTCGACCCGGATGCCGCGCAGGAGGAATTCCGTAGCGCCGTCTGGCGCGTGCACGTCGCGGCCGAGCAGCAGGGGCACGGCATCGGCACCTTCGCGGTGCTCGCACTGGCCGACGAGGCCCGCCAGCGCGGGTTCGACCGGCTCACCGCACTGTGGGAGCCCGGCGAGGAGGGCCCGGAGGCGTTCTTCACGAACATCGGCTTCGAGGTCATCGGCGAGACGCAGTACGGCGAGAAGTTCGGCGCCCTGAAGTTGTGACCGAGCAGCGCGACTCGGCAGCGGGCCCAGGTGCAGACTTCGTCTCCCGCGTGATCGGCGTCGTCGACTCCATCCCGGCCGGCATGGTGATGAGCTACGGCGATGTGGCCGCCGCAGTCGGGAGCCGCGCGGCGCGCGCCGTCGGCCAGGTGATGGCGCGCTATGGACACGACCTGCCGTGGTGGCGCGTCATCCGGTCAAGCGGCGAGCCACCGCTGTGCCATGAGCAGCGCGCGCTCGAGCACTACCGGGATGAGCACACTCCGCTGCTCTGGCGGGATGACGGCGACTACCGGATCAACCTCCGACAGGCGCGCTACCCGGGCTGAGCACGGTGCGAGTCAGCGTCGACGCTGCCCGGCCCGGTCGCTGCGATACAGTCGTGCAAGCGTTTTCTGGCCGGTCGGTCCGGCACAACACGAAGGGTGTCCGGATGCGACGAAGGAGCACCAGGCTGGTCGCCGCTGCACTGGCGGCGGTGGTGACACTGTCGCTTGTGGCCTGCACGCCGGGAGACCCGACGGTGCCAAGCCCCGCGGGCACGCGAGATGTCGGCATCCAGCTGTTCCAATGGAACTGGAACTCGATCGCCACCGAATGCACCGACGTGCTCGGCCCGGCCGGCATCTCCTGGGTGCTGACCAGTCCCCCACAAGAGCACATCACGGGCCCGGAATGGTGGACCAGCTACCAGCCGGTGAGCTACCAGGTCGAGTCGCGGCTCGGCACGCGCGAGGAGTTCGCGGCGATGACCGAGACGTGTGCGGATGCCGGCGTCGAGATCATCGCCGACGCGGTGATCAACCACATGACCGGGCAGGATGCGCCGGGCACCGGATGGGCGGGCAGCGCGTTCGAACACTACGACTACCCCGGCATCTACGGCGAAGCCGACTTCCACCACTGCACCAACACCGCATCCGGGGACATCCTGGACTACAACGACGCCGATCAGGTGCAGAACTGCGAACTGCTGAACCTCGCCGACCTCGCGACCGAGACCGACCACGTGCGCGAGACGCTGACGGCCTACCTGCTCGACCTGCTCGACCTCGGTGTCGCCGGCTTCCGCATCGACGCGGCCAAGCACATGCCCGCGGAAGACGTCAAGGCGGTCGTCGACGCGCTGCCTGACGGAACCCGGATCATGCAGGAGGTCATTCGGGCTTCTCTTGAGCCGATCACGCCAGAGCAGTATGTCGGGAACGGTCAGGTGTTCGAGTTCACGTTCGCCCGCGACCTGAAGTCGATGCTCGATTCGGCGTTCATCGAAACCGCGGACAGGGTCGGGCCGCAGTACGCACAGCTCGCGTCAGAGGACGCCATCGTCTTCGTCACCAACCACGACACCGAACGCAACGGCGAGACGCTCTCGTACCGCGACGGGGACGCCTACCTGCTGGCGAACATCGCGATGCTCGCCCAGCCGTATGGCACGCCCGTGCTGTACTCCGGGTATCCGTTCGAGGACCGCAATCAGGGTCCGCCGCAGGATGCCGACGGTCGCGTCCAGGATGTCGACTGCGACAGTGGACAGTGGGAGTGCCTGCAGCGTTGGGCGCCGATCGAGCGGATGCTGGCCTGGCGCAGCGCGGTGGGCGACGCCGCCGTGCAGGACGTCGTGAAGGAGGACGGCGTGTGGGCGTTCTACCGCGGCGAGCTCGGCTTCGTTGTGCTGAACTCGAACACCGAGCCGTACGAGGCGGAACTGCCCACCTCGCTCGTTCCCGGGCGCTACGTCGACGCGATCACCGGACTCGAGGCGATGGTGCACCCGGATGGCACCGTGAACGTCAGTGTCGCGCCGCTGTCGGCGCTGGCCATCGACGTCTCCACCTGGATGTCCACCGCGGGCCGCAACCCCTGACTTAACCCGTCTCGGTGGTCGAGCTACCGAGCCCCGCCTTGCGCGTGCACCGAGTTGCCCACTTCGGCCCCACTTTTCGGCCGAAATAGGGCCGAAGTGGGCAACTCGGCGAGAGGTCGGGCCAGGACAGCGACGGTCAGACGAGGGAGTCGCGCCAGGCCGCGTGCATCTTCGAGAACTTCCCGGTGCCGGCGATCAGCTCGGCCGGCGCCCCGTCCTCGACGATGCGGCCGTGCTCCATCACGAGCACCCGGTCGGCGATCGCGACGGTCGACAGCCGGTGCGCGATGATCACCGCGGTGCGGTCCGCGAGCAGGGTCTGCAGGCCCTCCTGCACGAGTCGCTCGCTCGGGATGTCGAGCGACGCGGTCGCCTCGTCCAGGATCAGCACCACCGGGTCGGCGATGAATGCCCGGGCGAACGAGATCAGCTGGCGCTGGCCGGCAGATACGCGCCCGCCGCGCTTGTTCACGTCGGTGTCGTAGCCATCCGGCAGTCCCGCGATGAACGTGTGCGCGCCCACCGCCTTGGCCGCCGCGACGATCTCCTCGCGCGTCGCCTCCGGCTTGCCGAGCGCGATGTTGTCCGCCACGGTGCCGGAGAACAGGTATGCCTCCTGCGTCACCATTACGATCGCGCGCCGCAGGTCCTTCGGATGCAGCTGGCGAAGGTCAACGCCGTCCAGCGACACTGCTCCCGCGGTCGGGTCGTAGAACCTCGAGATGAGCTTCGCGAGGGTCGACTTGCCCGCTCCGGTCGAGCCGACGAGGGCGATGGTCTGCCCCGCGGGGATCTCGAGGTCGAAGGTCGGCAGCACAACGCGGTCCGTCTTGTAGGCGAACTCCACGCCTTCGAAAGCCACCCGACCCTTCGCCTCCCAGAGGTCGATCGGGCCGGTGGGATCCGGAACGCTCGGCTTCTCCTCGAGCACGCCGGAGATCTTCTCCAGCGCCGCCGACGCCGACTGGTAGGAGTTGTAGAACATCGCGAGCTCTTCCGCCGGCGCGAAGAAGGAGCGCGTGAACAGGAGGGCCGTGAGCAGCCAGCCGATTGCCAGGTCGCCCTCCGCAACACGCAGGCCGCCGACCAGCAGCACCGCCGCGAGCGTAACGTTGCCGATCAGCACCAGTGCCGGGTCGTACGTGCCGAACAGGTTGATCGCGCGCACGTTCGCGTCCCGGTAGTCCTCGACGAGCCCGGCGAACTCCTTCTCGTTGCGCTTCTCCTTGCGGAACGCCTTCACAGCGCGGATGCCCGTCATCGACTCGACGAAGTGCACGATGACGCGCGCCGAGGTGGTGCGGGTCTCACGGAACACCTTCGAGGAGCGCACCTGGAACCAGCGCGACAGGATGCCGAGCGGCACCAGCGATGCGAGCAGGACGAGCCCCGAGACCGGGTCGGCCACGAACATCGCGATGACGATGAACAGCATGTACAGGCCGCCCTGAATGAGCTGGCCCACCCCAGAGTCGAGCAGTTCGCGCAGCGAGTCCAGGTCGCTTGTCTGGCGCGCGATGATGCGGCCGGACGTGTAGTTCTCGTGGAACTCGAGGCTCAGCCGCTGGGTGTGCAGGAACACGCGCTTGCGCAGCTCGAGCAGGATCTCCTGGCTGATGCGCGCGACCAACACGGTGTACCAGGCGATGAGCAGCGCGCCGGTGAGCCCGGAAAGCAGGTACACGATGATGATGCCGGCCAGCGGCAGCCAGTCCTGGTCGAGCAGCGCCGGCAGGCCCTCGTTGATGCCGAGACCGATGAGGATCGGACCGAGCACCTGAGCGCCCGTGCTGACGATGATGACGATCCCCGTGAGCGCGACCTTGCCCCACATCGGCTGCAGCAGCGACTTCAGCAGCGCGAAGGAACGCGCCCGGATCTGCCGGTGCTCTGCCTTCGTGTAGTCCTTGCGGTCTTCCCCCGCGACGCCGACGACACTCACGGTCCGACCTCCGATCCGGTCCGGCCTGCGCTGCCGGGGTTGATGATGGGCACCGACATCGTTTGCGGTGCCGGCTCCTGGCGGGCCGCCTCAGCGGCCTCCTCGACTTCGAGGCTGGAGATCACGAACCGGTAGTGCTCGCTGGTGGCGAGCAGGTGCCCGTGGGTGCCCACCGCCGTCACGCGGCCGTCCTCGAGCAGCGCGACACGATCGGCCAGCATGACCGTCGACGGGCGGTGCGCGACGATCAGCGCCGTTGTGGACGCCAACACCTGCCGCAGCGCAGCCTCGACGAGCGCCTCTGTGTCGACATCGAGCGCCGACAGCGGGTCGTCGAGCACGAGCACAGATGGCTTCGCGGCCACCGCGCGGGCAAGCGCGAGCCGCTGCCGCTGCCCGCCGGACAGGCTCATGCCCTCCTCGCCGACCTTGGTGTCCAGCCCATCCGGAAGCTCGTAGACGAAGTCGGCCTGCGCGATCTGGAGGGCCTCGGCGAGGTCGTCCTCGGTGGCCTCTGGCCGTCCGAGCAGCACGTTCTCGCGCACCGACGCGGAGAACAGCGTCGCGTCCTCGAATGCCATCGCGATGTGGCTGCGCAGTTCGGTGCGAGTGAGATCCCGGATGTCGACCCCGTCCAGCAGGATGCGGCCGCCGGTGACGTCGTAGAGCCGCGTGGTGAGTGCGGTGAGCGTGCTCTTGCCGCTGCCGGTCAGTCCGACGAGCGCCATGGTCTCGCCCGGCTCCAGCTCGAGGTCGATGCCGTCGAGCAGGTCGCCGGTGTGCTCCGGCGTGTCCTGATAGCGGAAGTGCACGTCCTCGAACACCAGCCGGCCCTCGGGGTTCTCGATCGTCTTCGGGTTCTCCGGGTCGGTGATGGTGTTCTGGGAGTACATGACCTCGAAGAACCGGTCGGATGCTGTGCGCGTGTCGAACGTCATCGACAGCAGGAAGCCGATCGACTCCACGGGCCAGCGCAGCACCGTCGCGGTGGCGAAGAACGCGACCAGCTCACCGACCGAGATCTCGCCATTCGCGGCGAACCAGACCCCCGCGAGCAGGCAGATGGCGAAGGTGACGTCCGGCACGAGCAGCAGCCACAGCCAGATGCCGGCGATCGCCTTGGCCTTCTTGAGCTCGGTCTCGCGCAGGTGTTCTGCCTGCTTGGCGAACTTCTGCAGCGCGTGCTTGCCGCGACCGAACGCCTTGAGCACCCGGATGCCGTGCACCGACTCCTCGACAGTGGTCGCCAGGTCGCCGCCTTGGTCCTGGCTCTGCCTGGCGATCGACGAGTACTTGTTCTCGAACACGAAGCCGTAGATCCAGAGCGGGATCGACAGGACGAAGAACAGGAGGCCGAGCATCCAGTTGATCGTGACGAGCACGACAATGCCGACGAGGATCGTCAGGATGTTGACCACCAGCAACACGAGCCCGAACGAGAACCAGCGGCGGATCAGGTTGAGGTCGCTCATGGCGCGCGACAGCAGCTGGCCGCTGGGCCAGCGGTCGTGGAAGGCGACAGGCAGGTCCTGGAGCTGCGTGTACAGCGAGTTGCGCATCCGCGCCTCGATACGCGTGCCGGGCTGCAGCACGAACCAGCGGCGGAACCAGATCATGACCGCCTCAATCACGCCGAGCGCGAGAACGATGATGACGGGGAGCCAGATCTCGTCGGATTCGCCGTCCTGCAGCGGCCCATCGACCAGGGCCTGCAGCACCTGCGGGATCGCGAGCGCGACCAAGGCAGCGATCATGGCCGCGACCATGCCGAGGTAGATGCGCGGCATCGCCGGCTTCGCGTACGGGTACACCCGCATGATCGAACGTACGGTTCCGAGCCTCTTCTTGCCCGATGCGTCTGTAGACACGAAAGTTTCCTTGCAGATTGATGGCGCGCCTCATGAGCGCTCACGACCGCCATGGTCGAACGACACGTGCCAGCGGAAGGAGCGCGCCGCTCGCTCCCTGTCCGCCGGCGGAGCCTTCCAGACTATTGCCTCGAAGGATGCTCGCGCAACGGTCTCGTGCGGGTCGAACTCCCACGCGCTGGTCGAATTCGACCCGCGCGTGGCTAATGCACCCGCGCAGCGGTCGAGCAATCGGGACAAAAACGGGACACTCGACCAAGCGGGAACCCAGTATTCTGACCGAATTGCCACCGCCGGCGGCTGGACCCGACGGCTAAGAGCTGAGAGAGGACGGCCGTGAGCCCAGCACGACTCGCTTTGCGCCGCTCCCTCGCGCAGTCGGGGCTGATCGCGAGCGCCCTCGCCGCCGTCGCCCTGGTCGTGGCGACGCTCACCGGCCTGAACGGCTGGCTCGACTCGGCGGCGGCCTTCAGCGTGCGGGACGGGGTGGCATCCGCTTCTCCTCTCGAGTCCGCCATCCGCTTCGAGACACGTGTCGACTCGGATGCCTCGGCTCAGGCCTCCGCGGCCGACCAGCTCATCGCCGACCAGTTCGGCGCGGGCGTCGACTCGTGGCGAACGCTGCGCACCGACCCGATTGAGGACTCCGAGGGGCGCTCCTTCATCTTCCTTGCGGACCCGGGCGCCGAGCCGCTCGCCGAGCTGGTCAGTGGCGAGTGGCCCTCGGATGCCGCTGGCGACGCGATCCCGGCCGCACTCCACGCCGATGCGGCGGATGCCGCTGGACTGGCGGTCGGCGACACCGTGCACTTCGCAACCAAGGACGAATCGGTAACGGTGAAATTTGTCGGCACCTGGCGTCCGATCGATCCGGGGGATGTCCACTGGTTCGGCGACCCGACCGCCGCGGGCGGCGAGATCAACGGCGCATTCGGCCCGCTTCTGCTGACCGCGGAGAGCCTCGCGGGTGTCCCGGCGCGTCCGCTCGCGCAGTGGACCATCACCCCGGATGCGTCGCAGCTGAACCCGGAGGACCTCGCCCGGCTGCAGTCAGCGATCGCGGGCCTCGACGCCGCGATCGACGACACCGACGGGATCGACACCGGCGGCGTTCTGTACTCGGGCGCGCTCGCCCCGACCCTCGCCGACCTCGACCAAGGTATCGCCGCGGTGAACGCCGTCGCACCGATCCCGGTCATCCTGGTGCTCACGCTGGGCTGGATCGCCCTCGTGCAGCTCGCCCGCCTGCTGACCATCGCCCGGTCGGTGGAAACCACCCTGCTCCGCGCCCGCGGAACTGCACTCTCCCAGTTCACGCTGCTGACCGCACTCGAGGCGGGTGCCATCGGGATCGTCGGAAGCGCGCTCGGTCTGGGGATCGCGCTCGCCATCACGGCGGCGGTGTCCGGGCCCGGGGCTGCCACTACCGTCCTCGGCAACTGGCCGACCGCGGTCGCCGTCGCCGCGGCATCCGTCGTCGTGTTCTGTGTCACCGCTTGGCGCGCCGCACGGGCGGGGCTGTCTGCTGCCGCAGCATCCGGACGCGCCACGAAAGCCGCGACGATCGGCGCCATCATCATCGTCATGGTCACCGCCGCCCTCAGCGTCTGGCAACTGCGGCTGTACGGGTCTCCGCTGATCACCGCCGCTGACGGCACCACGCGCGTCGACCCGATCGCCATGCTGGCGCCTGCACTCGCGCTGGCCGCGGGCGCGGTCGTGGGCCTCGCGGTGTTCGCGCCGACTGTCGCGCTCGGCGAGCGCCTGGCCGCGGTGGGTCGAGCGCTGACGCCGGTGTTGCCCGCTCGGCAGGTGGCGCGGCGGCTGTCGGTGTACTCGGTCGCGGTGCTGCTGGTCACGCTCGCAGTCGGCACGACGACTCTCGCCGCGTTCTACTCCGCCAGCTGGCGCGCACTCACCGTGTCATCGGCCGAGCTGGAGGCCGGCGCCGCCATGCGGGTCGCGGCGGGCAAGGTCACTCCGTCGGATGCCGCCGAACTCCGCGCTGTCGACGGTGTCGCGTCTGTCGCGCCGGCCGTCAACACTGGCATCCAGCTCGGCAAGGACTCGGCGACTCTCCTCGCTCTGGCGCCCGCTGACCTGCCGTCGGTGATGCTGACGGTGCGGGGCGCGGTTGATCCGGATGCGATCGGCCGGGCACTCGATTCGGCGATGCCGGGCGTCGAGCTCACCAATGCAACCGGCCTCGAGGTGACGGTCGATGCCACCGGCGCCGCGGAGCAGGTGCTGTCAAGCGTCAGCCTCGCCGTCTGGCTGATGGACGACTCCGGAGCGACGACTCGTGTGCGGCTGACTCCGGTCGCGTCCGTCGAGCCGGGCCAGCTGGTCGCGGAGGGCACGCTGCCGGATGGCCTCGCCCGTGCGCACGTGCTCGCGGTCGACGCGGGGCTCGGCATCACTCAGCGCGTGGCGGTCGAGCTTGAGCTCGTCGGCGTACGGGCCACGACGCCAGGCGGAGCAGTCGATGTCGCGTTCGACGGCGAGAAGGATCTCAGCGTCTCATCCGACGATCGCCTCGCGCGTGTGCACTCCAGCGAGGGCACCGAGATCGTCCCGGCCGTGGTCTCTCAGGCGCTGGCTGACCGTCTCGGCCTCGAAGTGGGCGACACGGTGGACTTCCGCTTCACCGGCACCGGGCGCACCGGCACCGCAGAGATCGCCGGAACGGCTCCGCTGCTGCCTGGCGCATCCGGCGCTCTCGCGCTGCTCGTGCCGCTGCCTGCGCTCGGCGACAGCCAGCTGCGAACCAGCGAGACCGCGCTGGCCCCGAACGAGCTGTGGGTGACCCCGGATGCCGGCACCGACCTGGCGGCGCTCGAGCGTTCGATCACCGGCGACGTGACGACCGCGACACCAGGCGGGGGCGCCACCGTGGCAGCCTCATCTGTGACAGCGTGGTGGATCGGCGTGGCCGGCGTGCTCGCGCTGACCGTGCTCGCAGTGTCGGCGATCGCGCTTGCCCTCCGGCGAGCGCGGTCAGGCGAAGTCATCGTGCTGCGCGCGCTCGGGCTCTCGTCTCGCGAGCAGGCCAGAACGCGCTCGCTGGAACTTGTCGGAGCGCTTCTCCTCTCGGTCTTGATCGGCACCGTGGTCGGCGTGGGCGTCTCGGCGCTGCTGGCCGGTGAACTGTCGCGAGCCGCCGTTCCGGGCGTGTCCAGCGTTCTCGGCACGGTGAGCGCATTCGATGCCGTTCCGTGGCTGGCAGCGGTCGGACTGCTGCTCGTCGCGTTCGCCGCGGTCGTCGCTGTCTACGCGCGTGGCGTCCGGCGCCAGGCGGAGGACACCGAGAGTCGCGAGGAGGTTCGATGAGCGGTTCGCGAACCGGAACCGGGTCTCTCCTGTGGCGGCACCTGAGCGCACGCCCGGCCGCCGGCATCACCGTCGCGGTGCTCGTGCTGCTGCTCGCCGCGCTCGCGACGGCAGGGCCGCGTGCGGTCGCCGTGCTCAACGATGCGGCGCTCGGCTACGAACTCGGGCGCCTGAGCGCCCCAGAGCGCGATCTGGTGGACGAAGATCCCCAGTGGCCTGCCAACGGTCCATCGGAAAGCGGCGAGACGGGGTATGCACCGGATGTCGAGGCCGCCTTGGGTGGGTTCGCCGAAGCGCTCGAGCGGGTGCGGCACGAGGCCGGCGACTCGTTGCGATCGGCGCTCGGAACCGGCAAGTACATCTTGCGATCGGGTGCCGTTCCGCTCGTTGAAGCTCCCCGTGAGCTTGAGATCGGGTTCGCTGCCGACCCGCTCTACGAGTCGCGTGTGCAGTTCATCGAAGGCACGACCCCGCGGCCGATTCCGCCGTTGCCGATGCCATTGACCGGCGATGACTGGGCCAACTTCGATCCTGCACAATTCGAGATCCCTCCAATGGAGGTCGCGCTGTCGGCGGAAGCCGCCGCGCGCATGGGGTGGGCCGTCGGCGAGGCGCGCACGATCATGTACATGTCAAATGTGCCCGTGCCGGCGGAGCGGCACGTCGTGCTCAGCGGGACCTTCACCGCGATCGACCCCGATGACGAGTTCTGGGATCACGCGACCTCGATCCTCGATCCATTCGTCTTCGACGATGGCAACCTGCCCCCCACCGTGACCGGAACCGGCTTCGTGCACCCAGGCACGATCTATGGTCTCGGGGTGCACGGGCAGGGCGCCGGCACCAAGGTGTGGTTCCCGCTGGCTACTGACGCCATCACAGTCGACAACGCGAACGCCATCCTCGCGGAGGTCCGCAAGTACACGAGTGTCGGGCACACCATCTCGACCGGCCGACTCGATTACGGCATCCGATCCGTGTTTTTCACCGCCGACGTGATCCCACCACTCGAACTCGCATTGGAGCGCAACGCCGCGACCAACGCGGTGCTCGCCATGACCGCGGCGGGTCCGCTCGGCGTCGGAGCCGCTGTGCTGTTCCTCGGATGCCGGATGATCGCCACCGGTCGCGGGTCGGCGTTGCGGCTGCTGTCGGCGCGCGGCGCATCCGGGAGGCAGCTGCGCAGGCTCAGCGCAATCGAGGGCCTGGTCGTCGGCGTGCCCGCCGGCATCATCGGAGTCGCACTCGGGGTGTTGCTCGTCGGCGGTGCGTTCAGCCCGTTGCAACTCGTGCTGCCTCTCATCGTCGCCATCGCGCCCGCTGTAGTGCTGGTCGCCCTGAGCGGAAGCGTCATCGAATCCATCCATCGAACGGACGTCGATACCGCCGGCAGCGGACGCTTCCGGAAGATCGCCGAACTGGTCCTCGCGCTGCTCGCCGTAGCCGCAGTGATCGTGCTGCTGCAGCGCGGCCTGACCACCTCGGCGTCGACGGTGGGGATCGACCCGCTACTGGCCGCGACTCCCCTGCTGTTGTCGCTGCTCGGCTGTGTGCTGGCGCTGCGTCTCTACCCGCTGCCGCTTACCGCCCTGCACGAACGGGCAAGACGCGGCAACCCTCTGGGGAGCTTCCTCGGCACCGCTCGCGCGCTGCGTGACCCGTCGGCCGGTCTGGTTCCGGTGCTCGCCCTCGTCGTCGGCGTGTCAGTCGCGATCTCCTCGGTGATCTTGCTCTCCACCCTGCGCACGGGTGTCGACACCGCCGCACGCATGCAGGTCGGTGGAGACCTGCAGGTCAGCGGGTCGAGCTTCACGATCGACCAGCACGAGCAGCTCACACAGGTCGACGGTGTCGACGTCGTCGCGGGTATCTCCGGCGCTGAACCCGCAACGCTCGACGTCGCCGGCGAGCGCGGAAACGCGACGGTGTTCGTCATCGACGGTGGAGCCGTCAGGCAGGCACAGGGCGACCAACCGGGGCTGCTGCCGCCTGGTGTCGACCTTGCCGTTCAGGAGGGGCAGCCTGTGCCGATCCTGGTGTCGTCTTCGGTGGCAGATGACATCGACGGCAGAACGGAATTGAGGCTGAACAGTGTCCCGGTCGAGGTTGCGGACTCCGTCGGCGGAATAACACCGATCGGCGCCCGGGCGAATTGGATTGTCATTGATCGCGCCGCGTTCGACCTCATGTTCGACGGGACCTCCAGCAACCAGACTTTCCTGATCGGCCTCAGCGATTCGGCGAGCACTGAGCAGGTCGTTTCGAGCATCCGGGCGCTGCTTGGTGACGCAGTTCGCATCGACTCGCCCGCATCCGTCAGCGCGGCGTTCGACCGCTCGCCCGCGGTATCCGGGCTGCAAGCGGCGCTGCTGCTCGCCATCGCCATCACCGCGCTGCTCAGCACCATCGCGGTTGTGATGACACTCGTGCTCGGCACGGCGTCGCGGGAGCGGCTGCTCGCGCTGCTGTCGACACTCGGCGCCAGCAGAAGGGTGGGCCGCGGGCTCATCGGCTGGGAACTCGGACCGATCGCGGTGACCGCGCTCGTCGTCGGGTCGCTGCTCGGTGTCGGTCTGCCGTTCGTTGTCCTCGCCGGTGTCGACCTGCGCGGCTTCACCGGAGGAACGCTGCAGCCCGCTTACGCGGTCGACCCCCTCGTGCTCGTGGGCGCCCTCCTGGGCTTCCTGTTGGCGACCGCCGCCCTGACCGCTGTGTCGCTCATGGTCACCCGGCGTGCCCGCGCCGCCACCGTTCTGCGTACTGTCGAGGAAGGATGAACCCATGACAGTGACCGCCCCGAACCGCCAAAGCACGCGACCGCGCGTCGCAGGCGAACCGGACATCCTCTGCTCCGACCTCGTGCGAATCTTCACCGCGAAAGGCATCGAGGTGCAGGCCCTGCAGGGACTCAACCTGCGGATCGAGCCGGGCGAACTGGTTGCCGTGATCGGCGCATCCGGGTCCGGCAAGTCGACGCTGCTGTCGATCCTGTCCGGGCTGGACCTGCCGACGGCCGGCGTAGCGCGGGTCGCCGGCCACGACCTGCTCGCGATGGGCAGAGCCGAGCGGGTCGCCTTCCGCCGCTCGAGCGTCGGATTCGTCTGGCAGCAGACCTCGCGGAACCTGCTCCCGTACCTGACGGCCGCCGAGAACGTCGCCGCGACACTGGCCATCTCCGGCAAGCTCCGCGGCGACGAGCGCGCGCGCCGCATCGCGGAGGTGCTCGACCTGCTCGAGGTCTCGCACGTCGCCGACCGCAAGCCGAGCGAGATGTCGGGCGGCGAGCAGCAGCGGGTGGCGATCGCGGTGGCGATAGTCGCAGAGCCGCGCGTGCTGCTAGCCGACGAGCCCACCGGCGAGCTCGACGACGCCACGTCGGCCGCCGTGCTCGAGGCGATGCGCGGTGTGAACCGTGAGCTCGGGGTGACGACGCTCATCGTGACGCATGACCCCACCGTCTCCGAGCACGTCGCCCGAACCGTGCAGATCCGCGACGGGCGCACCTCGACCGAGGTGCTGCGCAGCACGCGGCTCGATGAAGAGGGCCGCGAGCACGCGGTCGCGGAGGAGTTCGCCGTGCTCGACAGGGTCGGGCGGCTTCAGCTTCCGGACGAGTTCATGGCCGCACTCGACCTGCGGGACCGCGTGCGACTCGCGCTCGAGCCGGACCACGTCGGTGTCTGGCCGGGGCAGACCAAGCCGGACGAGGCATCCGAAGTCGACGAGGAGGAGCAGTCATGACCGTGCAGATCGCGCTGCGCGCGGAGCGTCTGACCCGCACCTTCTCGACCGAGGCGGGCGACGTGCATGCGTGCGCCGACATCGACCTGAGACTGCACGGGGGTGAACTGTTGGTCGTGCGCGGGCCATCCGGAGCGGGCAAGACGACCCTGCTGAACCTGCTCGGTGGCCTCGACGCGCCGACCGCCGGGAGCGTGTGGGTCGGCGACGACGAGCTGACCGCGATGCCAGAGGATGCCCGCATCGCGGTGCGGCGGGAGAAGCTCGGGTACGTGTTCCAGTCGTTCGGGCTGATTCCGGTGCTGTCGGCGGCCGAGAACGTCGAGGTGCCGCTACGGATCGCCCGGGTGGATGCGAGTGAGCGCGACGAGCGGGTGGCGGAAGCGCTGGAGCTGGTCGGCTTAAGCGGGCAGGCGGCGCAACGGCCGTACGAGCTCTCCGGGGGGCAGCAGCAGCGGGTCGGTATCGCGCGCGCGATCGTGTCGCGGCCGCGCATCCTGCTGGCGGATGAGCCGACCGGGCAGCTCGACAGCCGCACCGCCGCAACGATCATGGACCTGATCAGCGAGCTCGTGCACAAGCAGGGGCTCGCCGCGATCGTGTCGACGCACGACCCGCTGCTCGTGCAGCGCGCGGATACCGTGGTCGAGCTGCACGACGGTCGACTGACGGATGCCGGCCGCCGGCGCGGTCGTCACGCGGCCGAGGTGCCGGCGGGCTGACCTGCCCCAAACAAGCGTGCGCGGGTCCACTTTCCACGCGCGGGTCCAATTCGACCCGCGCGTGGAAGGACGACCCGCTGGTCTCGACAAGCTCGACCACCGAACCGGTCAGCGCACCCGCACGCTCAGGCAGGTGACGCAGCCCTCGAGCTTCTCGAACTCGGAGATGTCGACCGCCACGACGTTGTACCCCAGGTCGCGGATCAGCGCAGCACTATGGGGCGCCGACGCCGCCATGAGCACGGTGCTCTCATTCAGCACGATCACGGCCGATCCCGTCTCCTCCGGCACCGCGAGGAACCGTCCGAACGCGTTCGGGTCATCCACGTTCGGCGCGTAGCCGATGACTGTCCCATCCGGCAGGGCGGTGACCGCGGTCTTCAGGTGCAGCACCTTCGACACCGGCACGGCGACCACCGTGTAGCCGAGGCGGCTCACCAGGGCGCGCAGCTGCCGGATGCCTTCGGCGTTGGTTCGCCCGCTTCGCCCGACGTACACGGTCTTGCCGACCTTGAGGACATCGCCGCCCTCGAGGGTGCCGGGCAGCTCGATCCGTTCGACGCGCAACCCCAGCTCGCGCACGGTCTCCTCGACCGCCGCGGTCTCGCCCCGCCGCGACTCCGCGCCCGGGCTGGTGACGACCGCGAGGTCGCCGAACATGACAACGGTGTCCTCAATGAACACCGAGTCGGCGGCATCCGGCGCCACCGGCACCTCGACGGTGTCCCAGCCGTTCTCGTCGAGCGCACTGACGTACTCGTCCCACTGCCGGTCGGCGAGGTCGGTGTCGATACCGACCCGCGCCTGGTGCGTCACGATGCCGTCGGCCAGGTTGCCCGCGGGCAGCCTGACAAGGGCGACGCGGCGGTCCCGGATGCGCGGCGAATCCAGCTTGCCGCCCGCGATCAGCGACCACACGCGGCGACCCAGCGTCGCGGTCACCAGAGTCGCGAAGATGATGAACGCCAGGTTGGGGCCGGCGAGGGACCGCGCCACGAACTCGAGGGCGACCGCGTCAAGCACCACACCGGTCGCGCCGAGTGCGATGGTTGTGCCGGCGAACGCCGCGAGCACGGCAGCGACGAGCGCCGCCGGAATCGCGATGTACCAGCGCCGCAATCCGTCGAACACGGCGATCAGCGACAGTAACACGAAGAGCAGCAGGCTGGAAGGCAGGAAGTAGTCGTTCAGCTGCCGGAACGCCTCCGGGTTCGCGGCGGACGCCAGGAAGAACACGAACAAGCAGATGAAATGGGTGACCGCGGCCGAGGTGAATCCAGCGGCGACTCCCGCGGCGATTCGACGCACGAGTGCGGGCGTTGCAGGTGAATCCATGGTGCTCCTTGTCTGGCGCATCTAGTGCGCGAAGTGGCGTTCGCCGGTGAAGTACATGGTCACGCCCGCGGCTCGCGCCGCCTCGATGACCTCCTCGTCGCGGATCGAGCCGCCCGGCTGGACGACCGCTGTCACGCCCGCGTCCAGCAGGATCTGCAACCCGTCCGCGAAGGGGAAGAACGCATCCGACGCGGCAACGCTGCCTGATGCCCGGTCCCCCGCCCGGTCGACGGCGAGCCGGCACGAGTCCACCCGGTTGACCTGGCCCATGCCGACGCCGACGGATGCGCCGCCGCGAGCCAGCAGGATCGCGTTCGACTTCACCGCGCGCACCGCCCGCCAGGCGAACTCCAGATCGGCCGCGGTGGCGTCGTCGACCGCGTCGCCGGAGACCAGGGTCCACTCCGAGATGGGCGCGAACCGGGTGTCAGGGGTCTGGGTGAGCAGTCCGCCGGAGAGCTGGCGGAGCTCGAGCTCGTCGCGACGGTAGCCGACCGGGAGCTTGAGCAGGCGCAGGTTCTTCTTCGCGGTCAGCAGCTCGATGGCTTCTGGGGTGAAGTCAGGCGCGACGATCACCTCGGTGAAGATGTCGCGGATCGACTCCGCGGCCGCGGCGTCCACGGCACCGTTGGCGGCGATCACACCGCCGAACGCGGAGACCGGGTCGCACGCGTGCGCCCGCTCGTGCGCCGCCGCAATCGTGTCGGCGATCGCGATCCCGCACGGGTTGGCGTGCTTGATGATGGCCACGGCCGGCTCGTCGAAGTCGAACGCGGCACGCAGCGCGGCGTCGGCGTCGACGTAGTTGTTGTACGACATCTCTTTGCCGTGCAGCTGCTGAGCCTGCGCGATGCCGCGGCCATCCGGTGACACGTAGAGCGTCGCTGGCTGGTGCGCGTTCTCCCCATACCGCAGCGCGCGCGGCTGCACGTAGTGCAGCTCGAGATCGTCCTGGTGAGGGTTCGTCGCCCGCACCCCGAGGGTGTCGGCGAACCAGCGCGCAACTGCGGTGTCGTAGGCGGCGGTGTGCGCGAACGCCTCACCGGCGAGACGCTGGCGCTGCGCGAGCGTTGTGCCGCCCACCATCACCGATTTGATGATCGACGGGTAGTTCGCCGGCGAGACGACGACCGCGACGTTGGCGTGGTTCTTCGCCGCTGACCGCACCATCGCCGGACCGCCGATGTCGATCTGCTCGATCACCGCATCCGGAGCGGCACCGCTGGCGACCGTCTCGACGAACGGGTACAGGTTGACGACGACGAGCTCGAACGGGGCGATGTCGAGGCCGTCGAGCTCCTGCTGGTGGGCGTCCAGGCGCAGGTCGGCGAGGATGCCGGCGTGGATCGACGGATGCAGGGTCTTCACGCGACCGTCGAGGGACTCGGGGAAGCCGGTGACCTGGCTGACCTCGATGACCGCATGCCCGGCATCCGCGATCATCTTCGCGGTCGACCCGGTGGACACGAGCTCGACCCCGGCCGCGGCGAGCGCTGAAGCGAGCTCGAGCAGGCCCGACTTGTCGCTCACCGAAATGAGCGCGCGCTTGATCGGGACGACGTCCCGGTCGTGCTCGGTGGTGTTCATGCGTACTCCTCGAGGGTGATGGTGCCGGTTGCGATGTCGCGGACGGTGCTCACGAGGAGCTCCCGTTCGACGATCTTGATGCGTTCGTGGAGGGTGTCCTCGCTGTCGTCGGCGAGCACCGGGATGCGCCGCCGGGCGAGGATGGGCCCGCTGTCGACGCCGCTGTCGACGACGATGATGGATGCCCCGGTCTCGCGCACGCCGGCCGCGATCGCATCCCGAACCGCGTGCGCGCCCGGAAACTCGGGCAGGAAAGCCGGATGCGTGTTCAGGATGCGCGGGCTGAACTCGTCGACCACGGTCGCGGGCAGAAGGCGCATGAGCCCGCTGAGCACGATTAGGTCGGCGTCAATCGTGCGGAGTTGGGCGGCCAGCGCCTGGCCCCAGGACTCGCGGTCCGGGTGCTCTGACCAAGGCACCTGGAACGTGGCGATGCCGGCCTCAGCTGCGTGCGTCAGGCCGCTCGCCGGCCGGTCGGCGCCCACCGCGACGATGCGCGCCGGAAATCCGGGTGTTGTTGTCGCGTCGATCAGCGCGCGCAGGTTGGATCCCGCGCCGGAGATCAGCACGACCACTTTCAGCACTCATTGAGCCTATTGCTCTGCGCTGGCCTCTCGCGCCGTCGTGACGAACTCGCGAGCTCGGGCGGAGACCAGGCCGAGGATCGCCGGAATCCCGAACTCGAGCGCTGCGAACGCAGCGACGAGCCACGGGTTGGGGCCGACGTCAACCAGCCGACCGGGCCCGAGTGCCCCGGCGGATGCGGCGGCGAGCGCGGCGAGGAGGGCGCCACCGAGCACGCCGATGCCGGCGCCGATGCCGACCAGTTCGAGCGTCGAGCGGTCACCGAGCCGGGAGCGGACCATGAGCCCGGCGAGCAGGCCGGCGAGCACCGGAACGAGGAGGCCGAGGAATCCGAACGCCAGATCACCCGCCGGGAAGGCGCCGAACACCGGGACGGCCGGAACCGGCCCGAGGCTCGTGCCGAGCGGGCTCACCGACGAGCCGGTGCCGACGGCGAACCCGGGACCGACGAGCCAACTTGCCGCCCAGACGACCAGGTTGGGGATGAAAGCCAGTTGGCCGAGAGTGAGGGTGACGCCCCCCAGCACCCCGGCGTGGATGCCCTCGTAGAGCGCGATGATGCTGCCATAACTGGTGGCGATTAGCACGGTCGTCGCGACGGCGGCCGCGGCCGTCACCAGGGCGACCGCTACGGTGCCTCCGCGCAGGATCTGGCCCGCGACGAGCCGGATGTCGGCCGGCACGCGGTCGATCAGGCGCGTGACGATGCTCTCCTTCTCCTGGGTGCGCTGGCCGCGCAGCCGCGCACGAGCGATCTCCGAGCCGATGCAGAGTCCGAGCGCGAACACCAGCGTCGGCAGCAGCGCGCCCTGCCAGATCGAGGGTCGCGCGAGCGGGTGCAGTGCGCTGAGCGTGACGCCGAGCGAGATGCCGAAGAAGACGATGAGTGCGGTGCCGATGCCGACCAGCCGGTGCGGGGTCTCGGCGATCCGGCGACCGGCACGCTGCGCGAGCAGCATCGTCAGCAGCCCGAAGCCGAGCGCGGCAATGGTGATCGGGAACGACTCACCGGCCCCCTCGAATCCGACGGATGCCGCAACGAGCGGGTCGAGCATGAAGCGCACATCCGCGCCGTGCCCGAGCAGCCACGCGTCCACCGAGCCCCGCCAAAAGACGACCCAATCGACCTGGAGCCCGTACTGGTACGCCCAGAGCAGGGTCAGCGGCACGAGCGGCAGGCCGATGCCGATGCCGGCGACGAGCAGCGCCTCGAGTGCGGCGAACAGGGCGGTGAGCGGGCGGTTCATGTCGTGTCGAGGCTACCGGCGCCCCCGCATCCGCCCCGACGCCCCCGCCGTTCCCCACTGAAAATGCAGGAGATCCGCCGCGACGCGCCGTCGTGCGTTACCTCGCGGGCGTGTTTCGCCCCGGATCTCCTGCATTTTCAGTAGCCGAATGACGAAGGGCCCGTCCGAAGACGGGCCCTTCATGAAACCAACCCCTACAGGGAGGCGAGCACCTCGCGCATGAGCGTCGCGGTCTCGGACGGGGTCTTGCCGACCTTCACGCCCGCGGCCTCGAGTGCTTCCTTCTTGGCCTGCGCGGTACCGGCGGAGCCGGACACAATCGCGCCGGCGTGGCCCATGGTCTTGCCCTCCGGAGCGGTGAAGCCCGCGACGTAGCCGACGACCGGCTTGGTGACGTTCGCCTTGATGAAGTCGGCTGCGCGCTCCTCGGCGTCGCCGCCGATCTCACCGATCATCACGATCGCCTTGGTCTCCGGGTCGGCCTCGAACGCGGCGAGCGCGTCGATGTGGGTCGTTCCGATGACCGGGTCGCCGCCGATGCCGATGGCGGTGGAGAAGCCCAGGTCGCGCAGCTCGTACATCATCTGGTAGGTCAGCGTTCCCGACTTCGAGACGAGTCCGATCGGTCCCTTGCCGGTGATGTTCGCCGGAGTGATCCCGACGAGAGCCTCGTCCGGGGTGATGATGCCCGGGCAGTTCGGCCCGATGATCCGGGTCGTGTTGCCCTTGCTGGTCGCGTACGCCCACGCCTCAGCGGTGTCGCCCACCGGAACGCCCTCGGTGATCACCACGAGCAGCGGGATCTCGGCGTCGATGGCCTCGATCATCGCGTCCTTGGTGAACGCCGGCGGGACGAAGGCGATGGAGACATCCGCGCCCGTCTTCTCGATCGCCTCAGCAACGGTGCCGAACACCGGCAGCTCGACATCGCCGTGCAACACGGTCGTGCCGGCCTTGCGCGCGTTCACGCCGCCGACCACCTTGGTGCCGGCCTTCAGCATGAGCGCGGTGTGCTTGGTGCCCTCGCTGCCGGTGATGCCCTGCACGATGACCTTGGAGTCCTTGTTCAGAAAGATCGACATTCTCTATTTTTCCTAGCTCTTCAGTCTCGTGTTCAGGCGTTGGCCAGCTCGGCGGCCTTGTCGGCGCCTTCGTCCATGTTCGCGGCGAGGGTGACCAGCGGGTGGTTCGCATCCCGCAGGATGGCGCGGCCTTCTTCGACCTTGTTGCCGTCGAGGCGGACAACGAGCGGCTTGTTCGCGGATGCGCCGAGCTCGGCGAGTGCGCCGACGATGCCCTTGGCGACGGCGTCGCATGCGGTGATGCCGCCGAAGACGTTGACGAAAACGCTCTTTACCTGCGGGTCGCCGAGGATGACGTCGAGGCCGGCTGCCATCACCTCAGCGGATGCGCCACCGCCGATGTCGAGGAAGTTGGCCGGCTTCACGCCGCCGTGCTTCTCCCCCGCGTAGGCGACGACATCGAGGGTCGACATGACGAGCCCGGCACCGTTTCCGATGACACCGACCTCACCGTCGAGCTTCACGTAGTTGAGGTCGTTCTCCTTGGCCTTCGCCTCGAGCGGGTCGGCCGATGACTTGTCCTCGAGCAGCTCGTGCTTGGGGTGGCGGAACGACGCGTTGTCGTCCAGGGTCACCTTGCCGTCGAGGGCGATGATCTCGCCGTCCTTGGTGAGCACCAGCGGGTTGACCTCGACGAGGGTCGCGTCTTCGTTCTTGTACACCTCGAACAGCTTCACGAAAACGTCGGCGACCTTGTCAGTCAGCTCGTCGGGGAAGCCGGCGGCCGATGCGATCTCCTTCGCCTTGGCCTCGCTGATGCCCTCGAGCGGGTTGACCTCGATGCGTGCGAGCGCCTCGGGCTTCTCGACCGCGAGCTGCTCGATCTCCATGCCGCCCTCGACGCTCGTGAGAGAGAGGTAGGAGCGGTTGGCCCGGTCGAGCAGCACCGAGAAGTAGAACTCGCGGTCGATAGCCGCACCGGCGGCGATCATCACGCGCTTGACGATGTGGCCCTTGATGTCGAGGCCGAGGATCTGCTGCGCCGCCGCGAACGCCTCATCCGGGTTGTGGACGACCTTCACGCCGCCCGCCTTGCCGCGGCCGCCTGTCTTCACCTGGGCCTTCACGACAACGGTGCCACCGAGTTTCTCGGCCGCCGCCTTCGCTTCTTCAGGGGTGTCGGCCACAAGGCCAGCCAGCACAGGCACGCCGTAGGCCTCAAAGAGGTCACGGGCCTGGTACTCGAAAAGATCCACAGTCTTAGTCCAATGCGTGAAGTCGAGGAGCAGAATCGGCCACTGCCAGCGCGCACATTGTTTGACGTCGAGACAATCGGGCCATCGAAGAGCCTACCCCGTGGAAATGCACGGTTTCCCCGAGCCGGTCATGGAGGCCCGGTTAAGAACGGACGATGTTTCCATAGATGCGCCGTGGTCGCTTCGGCGCGACCGTGCTCTGAGGCCGAACTGCCCGGGGGTCACAAAAGGGCTTTTTCAATCACCAGGAAGGCCGGCTACCGACCCCTCGGGCACAGCGCGTCAGAGCTTCTCGATCGGCGCGATCTTGATCAGCAGGCGCTTGCGGCCCGCGGTGTCGAACTGCACCTCGGCGACCGACTTCGGTCCGTTGCCGGTGACAGCCGTCACCTTGCCGTCGCCGAAGTCGGTGTGCCGGATGCGATCACCGACCGCGAGGGTCAGGTCGCCGTTGTCGCGCACCGTGCCCGTGACCCGATTCGCCCACTCCGTCTTCGGCTTCTCGGCGCGCGCTGCCATCCGTGCCCGTGCCGTTGCGCCGGGCCCGGATGATTCGAGCGCGTAGCCGCCGATGCCCTCGGCCCCGAACGCTCCACGCCGCGCGTTGAGCGCTCGCGGCTGCGTTCCGCCGCGTGAGGTCGCCATCCCCGGCGACTGTCGCCAATCGATGAGCTCCGGCGGGATCTCCTGGAGATACCGCGACGGCATCGCCACAGCGACGTCGCCGAATTGAGCCCTAGTCATCGCCAATGTCAGGTACAGCAGCCGCCTGGCACGCGTGAGTCCGACGTAGAACAAGCGGCGCTCCTCGGCAGGGCCGCCCGGTTCACCCGCCGACATCTGGTGCGGCAGCAGACCCTCCTCGACGCCGGCGAGGAATACCACCTCATACTCCAGCCCCTTGGCGGTGTGCAGCGTCATGAGCGAGACGGTGCCGCTGGAGTCGTCCAATTCGTCCGCGGCGGCGACGAGCGAGACCTCGGTGAGGAAGTCGATGAGCGTGCCATCCGGGTTGTTCCGCTGGAACTCCCGCGTGACGGACATCAACTCTTCGACGTTCTCCGCGCGGGCCTCATCCTGCGGGTCGCGGCTGTTGTGCAACACATCGAGGTACCCGGTCCGCTCGAGCAGCAGCGCCAGCACATCCGGCACGGGCGCCGGGCGTGACCGTGACCCCTCAGGGTCGGCCAGGTGGGTCGCCTCGTCAAGGATCGCGGACAGACCCATGATCGCTGAGGTCACCTTCGGCCCGAGGCCCAGGTCGCCGGCAAACCGCAACGCCTCGCGCAGCGTGATCCCCGTCTTATCAGCGTGGCTCTGCAGCGCCGCCTCGGTCGCCGGACCGATTCCCCGCTTCGGAGTGTTCAGGATGCGCCGCAGCGCGATGGGGTCGGCCGGGTTGGCGACCGCGATCAGGTAGCCGAGCACATCCTTGATCTCGGCGCGCTCATAGAACTTGGTGCCACCCAGCACCCGGTACGGGATCGCCGAGCGGATGAAGATCTCCTCCAGCGCACGGGTCTGCGCGTTGGTGCGGTAGAAGACGGCGATGTCCTTGTAGTCGGTTCCCGCTTCTCGCAACGTCGTGATCTCGTCGGCGATGAACTGCGCTTCGTCGTGCTGGCTGTAGCCGGTGAATCCGATCAGCTTCTCGCCGTCGCCGATGGTGGTGAACAGCTTCTTGTCCTTGCGATCGAAATTGTTCGCGATCACCGAGTTGGCCGCACTGAGGATGTTCTGCGTCGACCGGTAGTTCTGCTCGAGCAGGATCACCTTCGTCTGCGGGAAGTCGCGTTCGAATTCGACGATGTTCCGGATGTCTGCCCCGCGGAACGCGTAGATCGACTGGTCGGAGTCACCGACGACGGTAAGTGATGCCGGCGGCAGCGGCCGGTCATATTCCTGAAGCGGCATACCGTCGAAACCGACGGCGCCAGCCAGATCCTCCGGGGCGGGCGGGCGAGTCAGCTCCCGGATGAGCGAGTACTGGGCGTGGTTAGTGTCCTGGTATTCGTCAACGAGAATATGTCGGAACCGCCGCTGGTAGAGCGCGGCCACCCGCGGGAAGGCGCGGAACAGGTACACCGTCTGCGCAATGAGGTCGTCGAAGTCGAACGCGTTGGCGCGCGTGAGTTCCGCGGTGTAGCGGCGGAACATCTCCACGAAGACGGCCTCGGCCGGGTCGCTGAAATTGGCGCCGCGCGCGTAGCTCTCGATGTCCTGCAGTTCGTTCTTGAGCTTGGAGATGCGCCCGGCGACCTGGCTGACGGTGAAGCCGAAGGTGTCGGCGTCGAGGTCCTTGATGATGCGCTTGATCAGGGCGCGTGAGTCGGCCGAGTCGTAGATGGTGAAGCTCTTGGTGTAGCCGAAGCTCTCCGCCTCACGACGCAGGATGCGCACGCACGCCGAGTGGAAGGTGGAAATCCACATCCCGTCGGCGGCTCCGCCGACGAGCGATTGCACGCGCTCGCGCATCTCGCCGGCCGCCTTGTTCGTGAACGTGATGGCGAGGATCTGGCTCGGCCAGGCATCCCGTGACGCGATGAGGTGGGCGATGCGGCGGGTGAGCACGCTGGTCTTGCCGGAGCCTGCCCCGG
Source organism: Cryobacterium sp. BB736 (assembly GCF_014980265.1). Classification (NCBI taxonomy): domain Bacteria; kingdom Bacillati; phylum Actinomycetota; class Actinomycetes; order Micrococcales; family Microbacteriaceae; genus Cryobacterium; species Cryobacterium sp. BB736. The sequence continues at coordinate 1,202,949 of NZ_JABXWQ010000001.1, read as the reverse complement.
CGAGGATCAGCAGCGCCGGTCCGCGATGCTCGACGGCCTCGCGCTGCTGCGGGTTGAGTCCCTCCAGCAAGGGCGAGATGTGGTCGGCTAGTTCGCGCAGGTTGGTCATTGCCACCCAATTCTAGGCTGGGCGACTGACTCGCTCCGGCCGCGCGCGTCTCTCGGTACTCGAGCCTGTCGGGACCGCCGGCTCCTTGCACCAGAACGCAAGTTGCCCACTTCGGCCCCTGAATCGTGCACAAACAGGGGCCGAAGTGGGCAACTGGACGCTAGCGCCGGGCGAGTCGGCGGATGCCCATCAGCACGCCGCCGATCAGGAGGGTCGCGCCGGCGGCGAGCAGGCCAGGCAGCGCGTTCGCACCGGTCTGAGCGAGCACCGTCGGGATGGACGGTGCCGTGGACGCGACGACGCGGTAGGACACGACGCGCGTGACCTCGTTGCCGGCAACATCCGTCGCGGTCACGGTGAACTCGAACTCACCGACCTCATCGGTCGGCAGCTGCTCGCCATTGGGAACTGACGCTTCGCAGTCGGCGATACCGGAGAGCGCATCGGTGCACTCGAAGTCAGCGACGAGACGCTGTCCCTGCATGTACTCGCCCGGCAGCAGGCCGACCGGCTGCGGCACCGAGACCGAGATCACCGGGTCGTCCACGTCGACGTTGAACCGCGCGTTCACCGGCTCCTCACCGTTTTCGTGCTCGTCAGTGGCGCCTGCCCAGACGGAGTACTCGCCGCTCTCGGTGAACTGGATCATCGCCTCGTCGCCGAAGGTCTCGCCGCTGACGAGTTCCTCGCTCGGCGTCAGGTAACCCCAGTACATGTGGACGACACGGCTCGCATCGTCGGCAGACACGCGCACCGAGCTGCCGCGGTTCAGCCAGCCGCTCGAGTTCACACCGACCGGCTCCATCGTGACCTGCGGGCCGTCGATGTCACGGACGGTGTAGGTCACGATCCGCGTGGACGTGTTGCCGGCAAGGTCGGTGGCCGTGACGGTGAAGTCGAAGTCGCCGGCCACGTCGGTCGGCAGGCTCTCACCCAACGGGACCGACCCTTCGCACGAGGCGACACCGGATGCGGCGTCCTCGCACGAGAAGTTGGCGTTCAGCTCATCGCCGACGAAGACGGTGAAGTCTTCGGCGGGCGATGCGATGTCGATGGTCGGCCCCGTCGTGTCGATCCGCACGGTCGTGCTCTGCGGCTCGCTGAAGTTGCCCTGCCAGTCCTCCGCCCAGAAGTCGACGAGCCGGGTGCCGTTCGAGCTGAACACGTGCGCGGCGCGGGCGTTGTGCCTGTTGCCGACGCTGACTCCCGACCGGATGCTGGGCCCCTTGTCGATGCTGTAGTAGATGTAGCGCACACCGGCTGCACTGTCGACGGCGTCGATGTTCAGCGTCGTGCTCGTGTTGCTCCAGCCCGAAGCGTTCGGTCCGGGGGTGAGCGCTGCAGAGACGACGGGTGCGTCGCTTTCGCGGGCTGCGATGCTTGCGTAGAACTCGTCGTAATACGGTTCCCCATCAATGTCGACGGTCAGCCGGATCCTGTAGAGGCCGTCCGGCAGGTCCGCGAACTCGGCCACCTTGATGGTGCTGCCCGGCCCAGCCAAGACGAGCTGGCCCTGTGAGTAGGCACCGTCGGGTCCGAATATCTCGGCGTGCGGGTAAAGGTCTCCGCGAACTGTGCCGTTCACAATGACGTCGGCTTGCACGCGAAGGGTGGGCTGGCCGACGGATGCAGAGGCCTGGAAGTCGAGAGTCTCGACCGCGGCGTACGCGGCAGGGGCAAGTTCGAGCGCGGTCGAGCCGACAGCGAGCGGGACGCTCAGCGAGAGCGCGAGGGCGACTGCGCCACCGAGGTGGAGCGTACGCCTGAGTTTCGGGTGGGGGTGTGATGTGGGATGCACGTTTGTCCTTGTCGAGAGCACGGCAAATACCGCGGCGATCATCCGATCGCTCGACAACACTCGCGAAGGCGCAGTCCCTTGCTCCAGAGCGCGCTGTCCCGCGGGGTCGGGACATGAGTCCCCTATCTGTCGGGCCGCTAGTCGACGAGGCTGCTGCGCGCGGTGATCGCCAGGTCAGGCTGGTCGGCGAACACGCCGTCGACGCCGCTGTGCATGATCAGCTGGAACTCGGACATCCAGTCGCCAAAGCCGGAGCCGCCCAGCCGGAAGCGTGGGTCGAGGAAGCGATTCTCGGCGCGCAGCGTCCAGGTGAAGACGCGCAAGGATCGCGCGTGGGCACGCTCGACCAGTTCAGCCGACTCCAACAGGATGCTCTTGGCGACGCTGATTCCGTCAACCTTGCCGGCCAACCCGTCGAGGCCGGCGTCGGTGAGGTGATCGGCGTAGGTCGGTGCGGCGTTTCCGAGCAGGGCGACCTCGTCCGCGGGCGATCCGGTCGCCTCGACCAGGAAGACGACCGGCGCGCTCACACCGCGCCCACGCAGCTTCCCGAGCACTGTCGTCTCGAACGACTCGACGATCAGCCGGTCGTCGCGGGCCCACCCGCCGAGCTCGGCGGTCAGAAGCTCATCGAGCGGCAAGCCGACCGAATCAAAGTGGGTCGCGTGCTTGACCTCGGCAACCAACCCGACCGGCCGTTGCGCCTCATCGAGCACCGCAAGCAGGTCGCTCAGGCGCAGCACGCCCTGCTGACCGTCGAAGGCGGCATTCGCTTTCCGGATGCGCGGCAGCCGCTCGAGTGAGCGCAGCGTGGCGAGCTCCGCCCAAGTGAAGTCCTCGGTGAACCAGCCGGTCACCCGCTGCCCGTCGATGACCTTGGTGGTCCTGCGGTCAGCGAACTCGGGGTGCGCGGCGACATCCGTCGTCCCGGAGATCTCGTTCTCATGCCGGATGACGAGCACGCCGTCGCGCGTCGCCACGATGTCCGGCTCCACCGCATCCGCCCCCATCTCAATGGCAAGCAGGTACGCGTCCCGCGTGTGCTCGGGTCGGTAGCCGCTCGCGCCGCGATGGGCGATGACGAGGGGCAGCCGGTCGCTTCGCACAGGGCAACGGTACGCGATCGGGGCAATTGGTACCCTGCAACGTATGGGGAGGTGCAACAGCTGCGGGCGGGAACTGGACGACAGCTGGAAGTACTGCGTGCACTGCGGCGCTCCGACGAAGGCGGCCATTCCCGGCGCGATCAGGCCGTCGGCGCCACCGGATGCCGGGAGCCGAGAGCCGACCGCGACCCTCCCGCTGCGCTGGGGCAGCTACCGCGCGCGGTACGTCGGTGCGCTGCTGATGCTCTTTGCGGGCGGGCTGCTCGTGCAGGCGACCTCCGCGTATTCGCTCCCGTTCCTCGGCATCGGCTTCGCACTGCACGCCGCCGGCTGGGGCATCCTTCCCGGGGCCGGTTGGCGCCGCGCGCTCGTGATCGTGCCCAGCGGTCTGGCGACGGTTCTGGTGCTGAACGGGGCCAGCTCCGCGTATTTCCTCGCGATCCCACTGGCCGCATGGTTCCTTGTGCGGCAGCGCCCGTGGCCGAGCTACCTCAGCCTGCTGCTGCTGATCGGCGCGGCCGCCGTTCTCGCCGGCGCGTTCCCGCAGTACGGAAACAACGCGCTCGTGGTCGCGATCGCGGGCGCCGTTGTGGCGGCATCCGCCTGGCTTGGCCGTTCTCTGACAGTGATCAACGGTAGAAACCGGATGCGGGCACGGTAGATTGGTCTTTGACCACATCCACTTCACGGCAAGAGGAATAATGTCCAACCCTGCATTCAGCAACTCTCCGGCATTCACCGCGAATGCGGCAAAGGCCCTCGCGCGACCGGCAGCACCGGACTTCTCGGCAGAACAGCTCGACGAAATGTACGGCCGCCCGGCGGCGACCCCGGTCGACACCGACCGGATGACCTACGAGGACACGATCGTCAAGACGGTTGTGAGCTTCGCCATCCTGGTCGCCGGTGCAGCAGTCGGCTGGTTCGTACCCGTTCTCGCGCTGCCCGCGGCGCTGGTCGGCTTCGTACTTGCGCTGGTCAACATCTTCAAGAAGAAGCCATCCCCCGCCCTCGTGCTGAGCTACGCCGCGGTTGAGGGCGTGTTCGTCGGTGGCATCTCGGTGATGTTCTCGAGCCTGTTCGACGGCATCGTGCCGCAGGCCGTGTTCGGAACCCTCGCGGTCGTCGGCATCACCCTCGCGCTGTTCGCGAGCGGCAAGGTGCGTGCGACCAAGAAGGCCACCAAGATCTTCATGATCGCGATGCTCGGCTACCTGGCCTTCTCCGTCGTCAACATCGTGCTCATGTGGACCGGCGTGACCAGCGGCATGTTCGGGCTGCGCAGCCAGGAGATCTTCGGCATTCCGATCGGCCTGATCCTCGGTGTGCTGGTCATCCTGCTCGCCGCGTACTCGCTCGTCATGGACTTCGAGGACATCAAGACCGGTGTCGAGCGTGGCGCGCCGCGCATCTACGGCTGGACCGCAGCGTTCGGCATCATGGTCACGGTCGTCTGGCTGTACCTGGAGATCCTGCGCCTCATCGCGATCTTCCGCGAATAGTTTCCGCCGCCGGATTGCGCGAGCGCCGCTGATATTTCAGCGGCGCTCGCGTCGTTAAGCGGCGCTCGTTCCTGTTCTCCCGCAACGTGAATGGCGACTGTGTCGACAACCTGTTGACGGCGCACCTGCCCGAGCGTACTGTGCGCAGAAATACCGCTCGAAAGAGATGAGGTAGCGCCATGCCAGAGTTCATGGACGTACACCGCAACATGGTCGGCATCACGGCGGATGAGTTGAAGGCCGCGCACGAAGCCGACCTCGCCATCCAGGGCGAAGAGGGTGTGATCTTCAAGCAGGCGTGGGCGAATCCGGAGGATGGACTGGTCTATTGCCTGTCCGAATCCCCATCAGCCGACGCGGTTCGGCGCATTCACGAGCGCACCGGACACCCGGCTGACGAGATCCACGCGGTGCCACTAGCCGTTTAGTCGCGCAGGCGCAGAGATCGCGCGCGCGGGTCAACCTTCCGCGCGCGCGTCCAATTCGACCAGCGCGCGGGAGTTCGACCCGCGCAAGCGGCCCAGAGCCCAACTACTCCCACTCGATGGTGCCCGGCGGCTTCGACGTGACGTCGAGCACCACCCGGTTCACTCCGGGCACCTCGTTGGTGATCCGGCTGGAGATGCGCGCGAGCACGTCGTACGGCAGGCGCGTCCAGTCGGCGGTCATCGCATCCTCGCTCGACACCGGGCGCAGCACGATTGGGTGCCCGTAGGTGCGACCGTCGCCCTGCACGCCGACCGAGCGCACGTCCGCGAGCAGCACGACCGGGCACTGCCAGATCTCGTCGTCGAGTCCGGCGGCGGTCAGCTCGCCGCGCGCGATGGCATCCGCTTTCCGCAGCAGTTCGAGCCGTTCGTGGGTAACTTCGCCGACGATCCGGATGCCGAGGCCGGGTCCGGGGAACGGCTGCCGGTTCACGATCGCTTCCGGCAGGCCAAGCTCGCGGCCGATGGCTCGCACCTCGTCCTTGAACAGGGCGCGCAGCGGTTCTACGAGCTCGAACTGCAGATCCTCCGGCAGGCCGCCGACGTTGTGGTGACTCTTGATGTTGGCGGTACCGCTGCCGCCACCGCTCTCGACGACATCCGGGTACAGGGTTCCCTGCACGAGGAAGCGGATCGGCTCACCGCCGGCCTGCGCCTCGAGCACGAGCGCTTCCGCGGCGTTCTCGAACGAGCGGATGAACTCGCGCCCGATGATCTTGCGCTTCGTCTCCGGGTCGGTGACGCCAGTGAGCGCGTCGAGGAACTGCTCCTCAGCGTCGACCGTGACGAGCCGCACGCCGGTGGAGGCGACGTAGTCCTCCTCGACCTGACGGCGCTCATCCTGGCGCAGCAGTCCGTGGTCGACGAAGATGCAGGTGAGCTGGTCGCCGACCGCCTCGTGCACGAGCGCTGCGGCGACGGCCGAGTCGACCCCGCCGGACAGTCCGCAGATGACGCGCGCATCACCGATCTGCTCGCGGATGCGCTGGACCTGCTCCGCGATGACGTTGCCGGCGTTCCAGTCGGCGGCGATGCCTGCCGCGCGGTGGAGGAAGTTCTCGAGCACGTTCTGCCCGAACTCGGAGTGCTTCACCTCCGGATGCCACTGCACACCGTAGAGACCCCGCTCCGGGTTCTCGAAGGCTGCCACCGGGGTTGACTGGGTCGAGGCGAGCACGCGGAATCCCTCCGGCGCCTTCGCCACCGAGTCACCGTGGCTCATCCAGGTTGTCTGCGCATCCGGTTGACCATCCAGCAGCGTGCCGCGGTCGACGACGGACACCTGCGTCGCGCCGTACTCGCGCAACCCGGTGTTGGCGACCTCGCCGCCGAGTTGCTTGGCCATGACCTGGAAGCCGTAGCAGATGCCCAGCACCGGCACGCCGAGCTCGAGGATGCCCGGGTCGAGGCTCGGGGACCCGGGCTCGTACACACTCGACGGCCCACCGCTCAGGACGATGCCGGCCGGGTCGAGCTCCTTGACCTCCGCGGCGGTGATGGTGTGCGGAACGATCTGCGAGTACACGCTCGCCTCCCGCACGCGGCGGGCAATGAGTTGGGCGTACTGCGCGCCGAAGTCGACGACGAGAACGGGTCGCTGCTCGGTGTCGCGCTCCGGGGTACTCACACGAGCTCCTTCTCAAGTTCGGCCAGTTCGGCGTTCACTCGCTTGGGCACCGACACCTCGAAGAAGAAGGAGAGTCCGGGGACGATGCCGCCGAGCGCGATGAAGAGGAAGCTCTTGAACGGCCAGCGCAGCAGCCGCCACAGCATAAAGTCGCAACCGAGGTACAGCACGTACAGCCAACCGTGCACGATCAGGATGACCGTGGACAGGTTGATGCCGGTGATCGCGTCCTGCGGCGTGAGGGCAAGGAACCCGTCCGGCCCGTTCATCTCGATGTCTGCGCCGAACCCGTAGCGGAACACCATCATGAGCACGAGCAGCAGCAGGAAGACGCCCGTGATGGCGGCGGAGACTTTGAAGACAGAGAGGGTGCGACGGATGCGCGGGGCATCAGAAACGCGTGGGGCAAGCGGCATGAACCTAGTCTATTCGGCCCGTTCTGGGCGCTCGTCGGCGGCCAGCGCGGCCTCTTCGCGTTCCCATTCGTCCCTGACAACCCGCCACCACAGGAACACCGCGAACCCGGCGAAGATGACCCATTCGGCCGCGTAGAAGACGTTGAGCCAGTTGACCTGCACCTCGGTCGACGGTGCCGGCGAGTCGATCGCCTCGAGCCCGCCGACCGGGTCGTCGGCGACAACGTAGCCGCCGTACACGCCGCCGGAATCGATCGTCGGCCATAGGTTGATCAGCGCGCCAGGCGACACGGTGGCGAGCTCGCCGCTTTCGAAGTCGGACTCCTGCGGGCCCTCACCAGCAACGTAGCGACCGGTGAGCTGCACTTCCTCGGCGCCGAGGCCCGCGGCGACCTCCTCGGCGGTGTCACGGTCGGCGGTCCAGCCGAGCGCGACTGCCAAGCCGGCCGCATCCGGCGTCTGCAGGTGTCCGACGACCCAATAGCCGCTCTCGCCGCCGTTCATGCGGCCGGCGATCGTGAGGTACTCGTCGTCAAGGAACCGCCCGGCGACAGCGACGAGTTGCCCGTCCGCCGCCCCGGAGACGGATGCCTGCGGCTGGGCGACGCTCGTCAGCGGCATCACGGTCTCGGTGTCCCGCTCGATCACGGTGCCGGTGTCGATGCTGCGCTCGAGCTGCCACTGGCCGAGTGCCGCGAATGCGGCGGCGACTCCGAGAGCCAACAGAAGCGCGGCGATCCATTTGGGACGGCGAGCGACGACCCACATGCTCACTCGTCACCCATCCGCTGTTCCACCAATGCTCCCCCAAAAGCCTATCGCCCGGCCGCTGAACGAATCAGCGACCGGGCGATCAGCGGTTCAGACTGCTACGCCTTGGAGCGGCGGATGCGCACAGTCACCAGCGCAACGCCCGCGAGGAGGAGCAGGCCGGCGATGCTCAACGGAACGATGCCGTCTGTTCCCGTGGCAGCCAGCGCCGGGGGTGTGGCAGCGGCCGGCTGTGCGGTGAAGTTGTAGCGCACGCCGTCCCACTCGAGGTTCGCGACCACGGCCGGTGCGGTGGCCTGGGCGAGCACACCGAACGCGAGCACGTCGACCTCTCCCGCCGCCTCGAGCGCGTCGATGATGTCACCGAGGCGCATCGGGGTGTTGGCCGGGAGCCCGGCAACCGGACGGCTGAGGACCCACTGGCTGAACAGCGAGAACGTGCTGTTGGCGCTGGGGGTTGCCGCGTTCGCGGGCCGCAGCGTGGTGAACTCGTCGGTCGGGCCGACGAACAGCGGCACCTGGAAGAACGCCTCGCCCGAGACGACGGTCACGCTCGCGGTGGTGATGAGGCGCTCGAGCTCGAGCGTCGTCAGCGGCGTCGCGAGACCGTTGATGATCTGCGAGTTCGCGCCGTTGCCGAAGCTGAGCCCGGTGCTGATCACGTCATATGCCGGGGTGGCATTGGGGTACCCCTCATGCCAGCCGGCGTACGGCGTTGCGTTCGGGCGAATCTCGGACTCGAGCACCCACCGGTCGGTCGCCGCCGGAGCGGCGAGCGGCTGCGCGGTGAAGCGGTACTCGACGTCAGCCCAAGTGATCTGCTCGACCACCGAATGGGTGCCCGCCCATACGCCGAATGCGGAGTAGCGGAGCTGGTCGCCTGCGGCCGCCAGTTCGGTCACGATGTCCTGGAGCGACTGTGGGACATCCTGGACGATCGACGTCCCGGTGATGGTCTTGCTGGAGACCCAGCTGTCAGTTGCGCTGGGCGTGCTGGTTCCAACTCCGTAGGCAGCGGCCGGTCGGAGGGTTCCCCAGTAACCGGTGATGGAGTCGTCGGCGGTGAACGCCACCTGAAGGGTGACACTGCCCTGCGAGACGGTGACCGAGGAGCTTGTGATGAGTCCGAGAAGCTCAGCTCCGTCGGTCGGTAGGCCGAGCGTTCCTCCGGCCACCAGCCCGTTGATGATCTGCGAGGGTGTGCCGCTGGTCGCGATGTGCAGACCGTCCCAGCGGACGTCATGACGGACATCCGTACCGGATCCGCCCTCGTGCCAGCCGAGGTAGGTCGCATCGGTCTCGGGACCGGGCGCGATGTCGCCAGCGACCACGTAGTCGGTTGATGACGCAGCGGACGCCGGAAGCGCCATCGCCGCCGTCATGATCAGGGCTGTCGCAGCTGCGGCAGCGGGCAGGGCAAAGGACGGACGCTTCATGTGGAAGCCTTTCGGGTAGTACTGGACCTGCTGCATCCGAGAGTGCGGAAGAGCAATTTCCCGAGACACTATCGGTATATCAGCCGGACGGGCAACCCCCGAACAGGGGTGGTGATCGAGAGCGCCGTTTAGGCTGAACGCGTGCAACACGAAATCACCATCGACGAGCTCACGCGCCTCGAGTCGCCCAGCATCATCGACGTACGCGAGCAGAGCGAGTACGACGAGGGTCACATCGACGGAGTGCCGCTGATCCCGATGTCCGACTTCCTGAATCGCCTCGACGAGGTTCCGGATGGCACGGTGTACGTGCTGTGCCGCTCCGGCGCGCGCAGCGGGAGGGTGGCCGACTACCTACGCCAGAACGGCCACGACGCGGTCAACATCGCCGGCGGCATCCAGGCGTGGATCACCGCCGGGAACCCGATCGTCACCGCTGCCGACTCCGCCTAGGGCACTCACAGCAGGCCCATGCTGTCGCGCGCGCTCAACCGCACCCGGTCGGCGGATGCGTCATCCGGCTGCTCCTGACTCCCCCGCTCGGCGAACACGCGCTCGAGGTACAACTCGACCTCGCGCTCGATGCGCTGCTCATCCCAGCCGAGCACGCCGCCCATGAGCCGCGCGACCACCGGCGCAGCGGCTACTCCGCGATCCGCCGCCTCGATCGAGATGCGGGTGCGCCGGGTCAGCACGTCGTCCAGGTGCAGTGCCCCCTCGCTCCTCGCCGAATAGACGACTTCCGCGCGCAGGTAGTCGCGCGTGCCCGGCAGCAACTCCCCCAGCGATGCGTCGCCGCGAATCAACTCGAGCACCTCAGAGGCGAGCGCCCCGTAGCGGTGCAGCAGGTGCCGGACCCTCCGCTCCCGGATGCCGAATTCGGCGGCCAGCGCAGCCCGCACATTCCAGGCGGCGGCGAACCCTTCGGCGCCGGCCAGCGGAATGTCCGCCGTCACGCTCGGCACAGCCGTCACGCCGGTCGCATCGATCGCATCCATCGCCATCACTCGGTAGGTGGTGAACTTGCCCCCGGCGACGAACACCATTCCCGGCACCGTGCTCTCCACGACGTGCTCGCGAGACAGCTTAGAGGTGTCGTCGCTCTCCCCCGCCAGCAGCGGCCGCAACCCGGCATAGACGCCGACGACATCCTCCCGGCTGAGCGGCTCGGCAAGCACCCGGTTGACACGCTGGAGCAGGTAGTCGATGTCCGCGGCGGTGGCGGCCGGATGCGCCTTGTCCAGGTTCCAGTCGGTGTCGGTCGTGCCGATGATCCAGTGCCGGCCCCACGGGATGACGAACAGCACGCTCTTCTCGGTGCGCAGCAGCACACCCATGGTGGAGTGGAATCGATCCTTCGGCACCACCAAGTGCACGCCCTTGGACGCGCGCACGCGCATCCGGCTCCGATCTCCGGTCAGCGCCTCGGTGTCGTCGGTCCACACCCCGGTCGCGTTGACGACTCGCTTCGCCCGGATCTCGAACTGCCCGCCAGCGTGGTAGTCGCGCACTCGAGCGCCGACGATGCGGTCACCTTCCTTGAGGAAGCCCTCCACTCTCAGCCGGTTCGCAACCTGCGCACCGTACTGCGCCGCGGTGCGCACGAGCGTCACCACGAACCGCGCGTCATCCACCTGCGCGTCGAAATAGCTGATCCCGCCGCGGATGTCGTCGGTGCGCAGCCCAGGCATCGCCAGCTGCACCTGCCGCCGACTCAGGTGCCGGTGGTGGGGCACCCCCGGCGAGCGGCCACCGGTGTAGCTCATCACGTCATACAGCGCCATGCCGGCCCCGATGTAGCCGCGTTCCACAAGCGGCACTGTCAGCGGGTACAGGAACCGCACCGGCCGCACCAGGTGGGGCGCGAGCTTCTCCAGCAGCAGGCCGCGCTCGACGAGCGCCTCCCGCACGAGCGAGAAGTCGAGTTGCTCCAGATACCGGATGCCGCCGTGCACCAGCTTCGAGGAACGACTCGACGTGCCAGAGGCCCAGTCCCGGGCCTCGACCAGCCCCACTCGCAGGCCGCGCGTCGCGGCATCCAGGGCTGCACCGGCGCCGACCACCCCACCACCGACGACCAGGACGTCCAGTTCGCCGTCCCGCATCCTGGCGATGGCGGCAGCGCGCTCCGGGGCACCGAGTCGGGAGCGGTCGGTCACCATGTCAGTCGTGGTAAGGCGAGACGACCACGTCGACGCGCTGGAATTCCTTGAGGTCCGAGTACCCAGTCGTCGCCATCGACCGGCGAAGCGCGCCGACCAGGTTCACCGTGCCGTCTGCGACCGTTGACGGCCCGAACAGGATCTGCTCGAGCGGCGCCACCTGGCCAACACGCACCCGGTTGCCGCGGGGCAGCTCGGCGTGGTGGGCCTCGGCTCCCCAGTGGAAGCCGCCGCCGGGCACGTCGGTGGCGCGTGCCAGCGTGCTGCCGAGCATCACGGCATCCGCACCCATCGCCACCGCCTTGACGATGTCGCCCGAGGTGCCGAGTCCGCCGTCGGCGATGATGTGCACGTAGCGGCCGCCCGACTCGTCAAGGTAGTCGCGTCGGGCACCGGCGGCATCCGCGATGGCGCTCGCCATGGGCGCGTGGATGCCGAGCGCGGCGCGCGTCGTTGACGCTGCGCCACCCCCGAAGCCGACGAGAATGCCTGCGGCTCCGGTGCGCATGAGGTGCAGCGCGGGCGTGTATCCGGATGCGCCGCCCACGATCACCGGGACGTCGAGTTCGTAGATGAACTTCTTGAGGTTGAGCGGCTCCTGGTTCTGGGAGACATGCTCGGCGCTGACGGTCGTGCCGCGGATCACGAACAGATCGACACCCGCCTCGATGACCGTCTTGTACAGCTGCTGGGTGCGCTGCGGGGAGAGCGCGCCGGCGACGGTGACTCCGGCCTCGCGGATCTCGGCCAGCCTGCTGGTGACGAGTTCCGGCTTCACCGGCTCGGCGTAGATCCTCTGCATGCGGCTGGTGGCTTCGGCATCAGGCAACCCGCGAATCTCGTCCAGGTATGGCTGCGGGTCCTCGTACCGGGTCCACAGGCCCTCGAGGTCGAGCACGCCGAGGCCGCCGAGCTGGCCGATCCGGATGGCGATCTCCGGGGAGACGACCGAGTCCATGGGCGCGGCCAAGAAGGGGATCTCGAACTTGTACGCGTCAATCGTCCACGACACCGAGACATCCTGAGGGTCGCGCGTGCGCCGGTTGGGCACCACCGCGATGTCGTCGAACGAGTATGCGCGGCGAGCGCGCTTGGCGCGGCCGATCTCCACTTCAGTCACGCCCTCAGTCTAGGCGCGCACCGCCGACGAGGCTCAGCGACGGTAGTTGGGCGCCTCCGCGACCATCTGGATGTCGTGCGGGTGCGATTCCTTCAGCCCGGCCGCTGTGATCCGCACGAACTTGCCCTTCGCGCGCAGCTCGTCCATGGTGCGCGCGCCGACGTAGAACATCGACTGGCGCAGGCCACCGACCAGCTGGTAGACGACCGATGAGACCGGGCCGCGATACGCAACCTTGCCCTCGATGCCCTCCGCGATCAGCTGCTCGTCGCTCGGCACATCGGCCTGGAAGTACCGGTCGCGCGAGTAGGAGGTCTTCGTGCCGCGCGTCTGCATCGCACCGAGGGACCCCATACCGCGGTAGGTCTTGAACTGCTTGCCGTTGACGTAGATGAGCTCGCCGGGGCTCTCGTCGGTCCCGGCCAGCAGCGACCCGAGCATCACGGTCTCCGCGCCGGCAACGAGCGCCTTGGCGATGTCGCCCGAGTACTGCAAACCGCCGTCGGCGATCACTGGGACGCCCGCCTCACGGGCGGCCAGCGATGCCTCGTACACCGCGGTCACCTGCGGCACGCCGACACCCGCGACCACGCGCGTCGTGCAGATGGAACCCGGCCCGACGCCGACCTTGATCGCATCCGCGCCTGCATCGATCAGCGCCTGCGCACCGGAACGCGTCGCGACGTTGCCGCCGATGATGTCGATGTTCGCGAACGCGGGGTCGGCCTTGAGTCGACGGATGATGCTGATCTCACCGGCGGAGTCGCCGTTGGCGGTGTCCACGACGATGACGTCGACACCGGCGTCGGCGAGCGCACCGGCGCGCTCCCACGCGTCGCCGAAGAAGCCGATCGCGGCGCCAACGCGCAGCCGGCCCTCATCGTCCTTGGTGGCGTTCGGGTACTGCTCGGTCTTGTCGAAGTCCTTCACCGTGATGAGACCAGTCAGGCGTCCTCGCTCGTCGACGAGCGGCAGCTTCTCGATCTTGTGCTCGGCGAAGATGGCGATCGCCCCGTCGGGGTCGATGCCGGCGGGTGCGGTGATAAGCGGCATCTTCGTCATGACGTCCCGCACGAGGGTCGTCGACTTCTCGAACTGGGAGACAAAACGCATGTCACGGTTGGTGATGATTCCAACGAGCGTGCCGTCACCCTCAATCACCGGCAGACCCGATACGCGGAACTGGCCGCACACCGCGTCAACCTCGGCGACCGTCGCATCCGGCGTCGTCGTGACCGGATTGGTGATCATGCCCGACTCGCTGCGCTTCACCTTGTCGACGAACCCGGCCTGGTCCTCGATCGACAGGTTGCGATGCAGCACGCCCAAGCCACCCTGCCTGGCCATCGAGATGGCCATGCGCCCCTCGGTCACGGTGTCCATGGCGGCCGAGATCAGTGGTGTGCTGACCCGGATGCGCCGGGTGAGCCGACTGGACGTGTCCGCTTCGCTCGGGATGACGTCGGTGTGCCCTGGCAGCAGCATGACGTCGTCGTAGGTGAGCCCGATGAAGCCGAAGGGGTCTGGCTGATCCATGATTCTCCTGGAGTGGGACGGGAGGGAAGGACCGGATGCCACAGTGAATACCGGTAGTCAATGTTAACGGTTCGACTGTCGATTCTGTTCCCGCGGTAGCACATTGGCCCAGCGGTGTGGCACGGGCGTGACAGTTACGCCATAATCGGCACGTATCGTCAACGATGACGAAGCCAGAACCATGCCGACTCGGCCTGCTCGCTGGCGACGTCTTGGAGGTCTTGTGCACGTTCCTGGTCGACCCCGAGCCCGAGTACGCCAACGACCAGTCAGACGCTTAAGTCTGCTGTTTGCTGCCGTCTTCGCGGCGATTACCCTGTCAACGTTCGTCGCGTCCCCGGCTCTCGCCGATGAGGTCGGAACCGACGAATACGACTTCATCTTCAGCGGCAACGTGAAGTTCGAGGACAAGCCACTTGCCGACGTCCGGATCACAGTGGAGGGCGGCGGGTACGACGCCGAGGTGGTCACCGGGGAGGACGGGCGCTGGCGTGTAGGCGTTCCCGATAAGGACGAGACGTACACGATCACCCTGGACGAAGAGACCCTCCCCAAAGGCGTCATCGTCGCTGAGGGAAGCGCCACGAAGGAAGCCGAGTTCGGCCTGACGAACAACGCGACAGTGAACTTCTTCCTCGGCGAGGGTGTGCGGCAGGTCACGCCGTTCAGCGAACAGCTCGCCGGCCGCATCATGAACGGCCTCAACTTCGGCCTCATGCTCGCGCTCGCGTCGATCGGCCTATCTCTGATCTTCGGCACAACCGGCATCTCGAACTTCGCGCACGCCGAAATGGTCACCTTCGGGGCGTTGATGGCTTTGACCTTCGGCGTGCACCTCGCGTTCCCGATGTGGATAGCGATCCCCATCGCCGTGATCCTCGCCGGACTGTTCGGGCTCGCGCAGGACATCGGGCTCTGGAAACCGATGCGAAAACGCGGATTGAGCGTCGTGCAGCTGATGATCATCAGCATTGGTCTCTCCCTGGGGCTTCGCTACGTCTATCTCTTCTTCTATGGCGGGGGCGTCTTCCAGCTGCCGAACCCGGGCTCGACCAAGATCCAGCTCCTGGGGCCGATCAAGCTTTCGATCACGGACATGATCAGCATGGGCGTCTCGCTCGCTGTGCTGATCGGCGTCGCATACTGGCTGATCAACACCCGCACCGGCAAGGCGACTCGGGCCATCTCCGACAACGCGTCGCTGGCCGCCGCCTCCGGCATCAACGTCGATCGCGTGGTGCGGATCATCTGGATCCTCGGGTCCGCGCTTGCTGGCCTCTCCGGCGTGCTGTGGGCATACTTCCGCCCTGGGATCAGGTGGGACATGGGCTGGCAGATCCTGTTGCTGATCTTCGCCGCAGTCGTGCTCGGCGGTCTCGGGACCGCGTTCGGCGCACTCCTGGGATCGATCATCGTCGGCCTCATGGTCGAAGTGTCAACCCTGTGGCTGCCATCCGACATCAAATATGTGAGCGCGCTGACGGTCCTGATCGTCGTGCTGTTGTTCCGACCTCAGGGCATCCTGGGTCGTCGAGAGAGGATCGGCTAGCACCATGGACTGGGGATTGATTCTCAACAACACGCTCGCGTGGGTATTCATGCCGGAGACGATCGCGTACGCGATCGCCACCCTCGGCCTCGCGGTGCACTTCGGCTACGGCGGCCTGCTGAACTTCGGCCAGGCCGGCTTCATGGCGCTCGGCGCGTACGGCTACGCGATCTCGGTGCTCACGTTTGGCTTCCCCTGGTGGGGCGGACTGCTGGTCGGCGTGGCAGCCGCGGTCGTGTTCGCGCTCATCCTCGGCTTGCCGACGTTGCGCCTCCGCGCCGACTACCTCGCAATCGCGACGATCGCTGCGGCGGAAGTCGTGCGGCTGCTGTTCCAGTCGACGATTTTCGATGACTACACAAACTCCGCCGACGGCCTAGGCGGGTACCACGAGAGCTTCCGCTCCGCCAACCCGTTCCCGCCCGGCACGTACGGCTTCGGGCCGTGGACCTGGTCGGCGACGGACCTCTGGGTGCGCGTGTTCGGCCTGATCCTGCTCGGCATCGCACTTCTCGTCGTCTGGCTGGTCATGCGCAGCCCGTGGGGTCGCGTAGTTCGCGGCATCCGAGAGGACGAGGATGCGGTGCGCGCACTCGGCAAGAACGTGTTCGCGTACAAGATGCAGGTCCTCGTGCTCGGTGGTGTCCTCGGCGCGCTGGGCGGATTCGTCGTCGCACTGCCGTCGGCGGTGGTCCCGGCGTACTACCTGCCGTCGTTGACGTTCTTCCTGTGGACGATCCTGCTCCTTGGTGGCGCGGCAACGATCTTCGGTCCGGTGCTCGGCTCGCTGCTCTACTGGCTGATCATGGCGTTCCTCGCGAACGTGCTCCCCGCGTTGGCATCCACGGGCATGATCCCCGGCCTCAACAACCCATCTCAGGCGGGGAACTTGCGTTACATCCTGGTCGGAGTCGCGCTGATTCTCATCGTCGCATTCCGTCCGCAAGGCATTCTCGGCAACAAGAAGGAGATGACCTTCAATGCCCGCTAACCAACCACGTATCAAGTCGACCGGACTGCACGTCGGCGAGATCCGCCCCGGCGTGCCGAAGGTCGACCCGATCATCGTCGCCGACAACATCACGCGCTCGTTCGGTGGCCTCAAGGCGGTCGACGTCGAGCACCTCGAGATCCCGCGCGGCGCTATCACCGCGCTCATCGGGCCGAACGGTGCCGGCAAGACAACCCTGTTCAACCTGCTGACCGGCTTCGACAAGCCGGACACGGGCACGTGGGAGTTCGACGGCAAGAACCTCGCCGGGATTCCAGCGTTCAAGGTGTCGCAACTTGGCCAGGTCCGCACCTTCCAGCTGACCAAGTCCCTCGCGCTCCTGACGGTGCTCGAGAACATGAAGCTGGGCGCGAAGAACCAAGCGGGCGAGAAGTTCTGGAACGGGCTCATCCCGGCGCTGTGGAGGAAGCAGGAGGAGGAGATCGAGGAGAAGGCGCTGGCCCTCCTCGAGCGCTTCAAGCTCGACACTAAGAAGGACGACTACGCCGCGAGCCTGTCCGGCGGCCAGCGGAAGCTCCTCGAGATGGCGCGCGCTCTCATGAGCGACCCGACTCTGGTGATGCTCGACGAGCCGATGGCAGGCGTCAACCCGGCGCTCACCCAGTCACTCCTCGACCACATCCTTGGTCTCAAGGACTCGGGCATGACCGTCCTCTTCGTCGAACACGACATGGCCATGGTCCGTCACATCGCCGACTGGGTGGTCGTCATGGCTGAGGGCCGCATCGTCGCCGAGGGACCACCGGATGAAGTGATGAAGGACCTCGCCGTCATCGACGCTTACCTGGGCAGTCACCTCGACACCGATCTGGGCGTTGTCACCGGCCGAATCGACGTCATCCATGAAGACCACCTTGTCGACGACATCGTCGAGGAGGCGCTCCAGACGGAGGCCGGGTCGACCACCCGACCGGGTGACGACATCCAGGAAGAGAAGGTGCAGCCGTGACCAACAGCGAACTGGTTGTCGAGGTAACGGACCTCGTCGCGGGCTACCTGCCCGGCGTGAACATCCTCACCGGGTGCTCGCTCACCGCGCACAAGGGCGAGCTCATCGGCATCATCGGACCCAACGGCGCCGGCAAGTCAACGCTGCTCAAGGCCATCTTCGGTCAGGTGCACGTCCGCGGCGGCTCGATGACCCTGAACGGGGAGGACATCACCGACCTGCCCGCGGACAAGCTTGTCGCGAGGGGTGTCGGGATGGTGCCCCAGAACAACAACGTCTTCCCGACACTCACGATCGAAGAGAACCTGCAGATGGGGCTCTTCCAGAACCCGAAGATCTACAACGAGCGCCTCGAGTTCGTTACGTCCCTGTTCACCGAGCTGAAGTCCCGACTCAAGCAACGTGCAGGCTCCCTCTCCGGCGGTGAACGCCAGATGGTGGCCATGTCGCGCGCGCTCATGATGGACCCCGAGGTCCTGCTGCTCGACGAGCCCTCCGCGGGCCTCTCGCCTGTGCGCCAGGATGAGGCATTCATCCGGGTCTCGGAGATCAACAAGGCCGGCGTGACGACCATCATGGTCGAGCAGAACGCGCGCCGGTGCCTGCAGATCGCAGACCGTGCGTACGTGCTCGATCAAGGCCGGGACGCCTACACGGGCAGCGGTCGGGAACTGCTGCACGACCCCAAGGTCATCAGCCTGTACCTCGGCACCCTGGGCGAGGAAGTCGCCTAAGCGGAGCACGTGAACGGTGAGGGGCCCCGCCGGATGGCGGGGCCCCTCACCGTTGCTGGAGCGCCAGGCGCGCAGCGTGGCGTCTGCTGCGGCTGCCTACTAGCCGCTGCGGCTGCCTGACAACAGGAGAAGGGCCCCGCCTTGTGGCGGGGCCCTTCTTTGCGCATCAACTAGTTGGTGCGGGTGTGCATGTTGTCGGCCCCGTACTTGAAGATACCGATCGTGGCGTCGGTCGGGTCTCCGGCGTCGTCGAACTTGATACCGCCCGAGTAGCCGTCGTAGTCGACCTTGCCGCCGTCGAGGATGATCTGAGCTGCCGACGCGAAGTCGGTAGCCTTCTCACCCGGGTCGTCTCCACCACCGGAGACCTCCTGCAGCTTGGCAGCGATGTCGGCACCGTCGGTCGAACCGGCGGCCAGCGCAGCCAGCGCGAGGAGCATGACAGCGTCGTACGACTCAGCCGCGTACAGGAAGTCCGACAGCGGCTCAGCGCCATCGAGCTCGGTCTGCCAGGCGTCGTTCAGGCGGTCCTGGAAGTCGTCGGCAAGCGACGGTCCGGGGGCCATGCCCGTGGCGCCCTCGACGGTGCCGGCGGGCAGGTCGGCGCCGAACTGCTTGGTGTTGCCGTCAACGAGGTAGACCTTCGACATGTCGTAGCCCTGGTCCTTCAGCGCCGGCAGGATCGTGTAGGCCTGGTCGAACGTGATCAGGGCGATCGCGTCGGGGTCCTGGGCCAGCACGGTCGAGATCTGCGCGCTGAAGTTGGTGTCACCGTCGTTGAAGTACTCGGTGGCCACAACCGTGCCGCCCGCGTTCTCGAACGTCTCGGCCGTGACCTTCTCCAGTCCGGTTCCGTAGGCGTCGTTGATGACGATCATCCCGAGGCTGCTTGCACCCTCCTCTGCGACAAGGTTGCCGAGAACCTCACCCTGCAGCAGGTCGGACGGCGCAGTGCGCCAGTAGAGGCCGTCGTCATCCCACGTCGTGAAGTCCGGGGACGTGTTCGCGGGTGAGATCTGAATCACGCCGGCACCGGTGATCTGGTCGATCACGAGCTTCGAGACACCGGATGCCGCAGCACCGATGATCGCAGACACGCCCGCGCTCAGCAGGGTTGGGACGGCCGTTGCGTATGCCTTGTTGTCCGGGTCGCCCGAGTCACCGTAGGTGATCTCCACCGTGATGCCAAGGTTCGCCTCGTTGATCTCCTTGGCGGCCAGCGCGACACCAGCTTCCTCGGGCGGGCCGAGGAAGGAGAGTGATCCCGTCTGCGGCAGAAGTGTGCCGATCTTCAGGGTGAGCTGCTCGGTCGGGCCCGACGGGCCGTCGGGGTTCTCAGTCGGCGTGCAGCCTGCGAGCACCAATGCTCCGACTCCGACCATTGCGATCCCACCGAGAACGGACTTCAGGGACTTTGAGCGGGAGGCCTTGGCCTTCGCAAATACGCTCATGTTGCTCCTTGCGTTTCGAGTGTGCTAACACGGCAGCAGCCACTGCCGTTGACGTAAAGGTATTGTCATTCCGGCGTGGGCACAACACATCCGGGTTACAGCGCCATAACAGCGCACAATCGTTACCGTTACGCGATCAAATGCGCTCATTCTGCCCCCCGATGGGGGCTTGATCGTTGTAGTCAGCCCGCAAACACGCCGTCGTAGCGGGCGTATTTGTTGTCGGGGCCGTACCGAAACAGGCTGTAGTGAGCCATCATCGGATCTCCGGATGCGTCGAGCTCGAGCGGTCCGGAGACGCCGTCGTAGTCGATGTCATCCTCGGTGGTCAGCACGTCGAGGCATTCGCCGTAGCTTGTGCAGGTGATGCCGCCCGCTGAGGCATCCCGCAGCGATGCCGCGATGCTCGGTCCACCATCGTCATCCGCCAGCACCGCAGCGAGCGCCGCGAGGATCGTCGCGTCGTAGGCCTCCGCGGCGTAGCGGAAGTCCGTGACGCGCGGGTCGGATGCCCGAACGCGGGCGACGAAGGCGTCATCCGGTTCCGCACCCTCGCGCAGGCTGCCCACCGACGCGAGGACTCCCGCTGGCAGCGTTTGGGAGTAGTCGGCGAGGCTCTGGCTCGTCAACCACAGCCTCTCGCCGCCGAGTCGCGCGGCCGTCAGCGCCGCGATCACGGCCTGGTTCTGCTCGGCCTGGCTGAACGGGCTGGCCAGCACCACCACATCCGGCTTCGCAGCCTTCACTTCGGAGACGATCTTCGCCGGCGACGCGGATGCGGTCATCTTCACGTCCGCGACGACCGTGTCCGCAGGCCTGGCGTTCACGAGCGAATTGCGCACCGCGAGGCTCGGTTCGTCGTCGAAGTAGATGACGGCGACGGTGCCGCCGATCAGGCCGGCGATCGCCGCGCCCTGCAGGGCAGCTGACGGGATGGTGCGGAAGAACATCCCGGTCTCGGCGTGCGCGCTGAGCCGCGGGTCGGTCGCGGCCGGGGAGATCAGCGGGATGCCGGCCTCGACGGCGAGCGGCAGCACCCGCTCGGCGAGTACCGACACGGACGGGCCGATCACGACGTCAACGCCCTTGCCCGCCAACTCGCCGAAGGACGCCTCGGCCGTCTCGCTCGAGGCATCCGCAGAGTCCCGGTGGAACACCTCGACCGGCTTGCCGTTCACCCCGCCGAACTCGTTCAGCTCGCGCACCGCCAGCTCGACCCCCGCCAGTTGGGCGGAGCCCATGAACGCGAACTCGCCGGTCACTGGGAACAGGGTGCCGAAGCGCAGGACCCCGTCACCGGAGGGTGGCACGGGCGTGGGGGTCGCTGTCGGCTCTGGGACTGGCGCCGGTTCGGAGGTGCAGGCGACCAGGCCGATGCTCAGCACCGCGACGGTCACCAGGGCGATTGCGCGCGACAATACCGGTCCTCTCGTTGTGGGGTTTCGAGAGGACACTACCGAAGCATCAACCGGGCAGCGGTGAGGCGCGGCGTGCCCTACCGCTCGCGAGCATGTCGGTGGTCAGCACGATGAGTGCGACCCAGACGAGGGCGAAGCCGATCCACCGCTCAAGGGGCATGGCTTCGTGCAGGATGAACGCGCCCACGATGAACTGCAGCACCGGGGCGAGGTACTGGAACAGGCCCATGTAGACCAAGGGAAGGCGCCTGGCCGCTGCCGCGAACAGAAGCAGCGGAACCGCCGTGATGACACCGGATGCGAGCAGCAGCACGACGTTGGCGGCGCCCGCGTTGCCGAAGACGAGGCCGGATGTCGCGGAGACGAACCACAATTGACCGATGGCGACAGGGATGAGCCACGCTGTCTCGAGCGTGAGGCCGCTCACCGCATCCACGCGCGGGCCGACGCGCTTCTTCACGAAGCCGTAAAGCCCGAACGAGAACGCGAGGGCCAGCGAGACCCACGGGAAGACGCCGTACCCGATCGCGATCACCAGCACCGCAATCCCGCTGATGCCGACGGCGACCCACTGTGCGGCGCGGAGCCGCTCGCGAAGCAGCAGCACCCCGAGGAGGACGGTGACGATGGGGTTGATGAAGTAGCCGAGCGACGTCTCGATGACCTGGCCGTTCAGGGTGGCGTAGACGTACACCTGCCAGTTGATGACGATCAGCAGTCCGGCGAGGCCGAGGGTGAAGAACAGTCGTGGCTGCCTCACGATCGCAATGAGCGCACGCCACGCTCGGGTGACCGTGAGCAGCACGGCGCAGAACACCAGCGAGAAGATGATCCGCCAGCCGACGACCTCGATCGGGCCTGTTGGCAGCAGCAGCACGAAGTAGATGGGGAGGACACCCCAGAGCCCGTAGGCGCCCACCGCATACAGCGCTCCCGCGCGCCCGGAAGTCGCCGTCTGTTGCATTCCCCGAGGCTACCGCCCATGCGGGTCCTAAACGCGAAAGGGGCCCGTCCCGAAGGACGAGCCCCTTATCGAAAGGCTGGTGTCAGCGCTCCACGACCGCGAGAACGTCGCGCGCGGACAGCACGAGCAGGTCCTCGCCGCCGTACTTGACCTCTGTACCGCCGTAGCGGGAGTAGATCACTCGGTCGCCGACTGCGACGTCGAGCGGAACGCGGTTGCCGTTGTCATCGATGCGGCCGGGGCCCACCGCGACGACTTCGCCCTCCTGGGGCTTCTCCTTCGCGGTGTCAGGGATGACCAGACCGGATGCAGTGGTCTGCTCGGCCTCGACCTGCTTGATGACGATTCGATCTTCGAGCGGCTTGATGGACACCGACACGGTTGACCTCTTCTTTCTCAGAACGTGCGAAATTCGTGGGTTAGCACTCTCACTGCGAGTGTGCCAAAAACTACTGTACGGCGCGGACTGGCACTCGGTCAATCCGAGTGCCAACGACAGAACGTGACCTGCCGCTGGAAGAATAGCCGGATGGACAAGAGCGAGCTCATCGTGCTGCTGTCGGCCGAGGGCTTGCGGCTGCTGGATTCGCTTCCCGAATACGAGAGCACCGACGACGTCGTGCGCACGGTCGACCGCCTCCGCAAGGAGGGACGCTCACCCGAGCTGGTCGCCGCGGTCCTGACCCAGTCGAAGCTGCGACGACGGGCCAGGCACAAGCTCGGTCCGTTCGCCGACCGGATGCTGTTCACCGAGCCCGGGCTGGAGCAGGCGACCAGGCTGCCGATCGCCGCGTTGCACGCGCAGCGCTTCCGCGCGGCCGGGCTGCCGCATGTGGCCGACCTCGGCTGCGGCATCGGCGTCGACGCCATGGCGATGGCGGGCATCGACCTCAAGGTCACCGCAATCGAGCGGGACGAGGTGACGGCTGCCATTGCCGCGTACAACCTCGCGCCCTGGCCGGATTCGACGGTGATCAACACCGACGCCGAGGACATCGGCATCGCCGAGTTCGACGCCCTCTACCTCGACCCTGCCCGTCGTTCCGGGGCGCGGCGGCTGGTCGACCCGGCCGATTGGACTCCCTCCCTCGACTTCGCCTTCGAGGTTGCCCGGCAGAAGCCGACGGGCATCAAGCTTTCCCCCGCGATCGATCGTGACCTGATTCCAGTGGACGCAGAGGCGCAATGGATCTCGGACGCCGGGGAGGTGGTCGAGCTCGGGCTGTGGTTTGGCGCGGTGGCGAGGTCAGGCATCCGGCGCAGCGCCCTGGTGATCGGTCCGCATGGCGCGGCCGAGCTGACCGCAGCCGAGGACAGCGCGGACGCTGAACTCGGCCAGCTGGGCGAGTACCTGTACGAGCCGGATGGCGCAGTCATCCGGGCACGCCTGATCGGCGACCTGGCCAGAAGGATCGGCGCTCGGATGGTGAGCGAGCGGATCGCCTGGCTTACGTCGGATGCGGCAGTCGATTCGCCGTTCGCCTCACGCTTCCGCGTTGTCGAGGAGTTCCCGTTCGACGTCAAGACCCTGAAGCGCGAGCTGGCAGCCCGCCGGATCGGGACGCTCGAGATCAAGAAACGCGGAGCCGATATCGACCCGGCCGAGCTGCGCAAGAAGCTCGCGCCGAAGGGCGAGCATTCGGCGACGCTCATAATCACCCGGATCGCCGGGCGACACCGCGCTGTGCTCGCCGAGCGCGACTAGACGGACGTCGCGGCGCCGGTGAGCGCAAACATGAAGAAGCCGAAGAACAGCACGGCGAAGATGAGGAAGATCAGGCTCAACCCGATGGCCACGTAGCCGGTGATCAGGCCGGCCAGCGCCATGCCCTTGCCCGCGGGCTCTTTCTTCATCGCGATGTGTCCGAAGATCACCGCCGCGATGCCGGTGAGCCAGCCGATGTAGAAGAACATCAGCACAAGGCTCACGATGCCGATGACCATGGACGCGATGCTGAGCCCCTTGGCGTCCTGCGGAGCGCCGTAATTCGCGTTGTACGGCTGTGTGGCATACGGGTTCTGCGCGTACGGGTTGTTCACGGGCTGCTGAGTGACCTGCGCCTGAGCGTATGGCGACGGCGGCGCTGGCTGAGCGATCACGGGCGGCGCCTCAGGAGGCTGCACGGCGGAGGGCTGAGCGGGCGCGTCGTTCTCGTTGGTCATGCACGACAGACTAGGGCAAAAGCAAAGGCCGCAGTCCCCGCGGGGGGACTGCGGCCCGGCTCTGGTGAACTAGAAGGTCGAGACGCTGACGCCGGCGGTCGCAAACGTGGCGAAGACAGCGAACCACAGGATGACGAAGATCAGGCCGACAACAAGGCCGACGTAGCCGATGATGAGGCCGGCGATCGCCAGGCCCTTGCCGTTCTCACCGGTCTGAGCGATCTGCTTGAGGGCGATGTGGCCGGTGATGATCGCGACGAGGGAGACGAAGAACGCGGAGACGAGTGAGACGATCGCGAGGACGTTGGTCTTCTGCTCGGCGGGAGCAGCCGTGGTGTACGGAGTCGGCTGCGGCGCAGGCGTGGTTTCGGTCATGCTGGAAGCTCCTGTGATTGGTGGGTGTGCCGGGATTTCGGCAGGTGCCGGAGATGGCACAAGTCATAGTGGCAGTCCCGCGCGAACGCTGTCAATCGCGTAGCGACGGTGTGTCGCGAGGCTAGAGCGGTGCGTTCAAGCCTGAATCTGCGTGACCGGGAGGGTCGAGTCGGCCCCGAAGTCGAGGCTTGATGGCTCATGTCCGGCCATCACGAGTTGCGCCCCCACTTCGGCGATCATCGCGCCGTTGTCGGTGCACAGCGACAGCGGTGGGATGCGCAGGGTGATTCCGTGCTCTGCGCATCGCTGCTCGGCCAGTTCGCGCACGCGCGCATTGGCCACGACGCCACCGCCGAGCAGCAGCCTCGGCACGCCGAGGTCGTTGCAGGCGGCCACGGCCTTCGTGATGAGCACGTCCGCGACGGCTTCGCGGAAGCTCGCCGCGACATCCGGGATCGGCACGCCCTCCCCGGCGTCGCGTCGCTGCTCAACCCAGCGGGCGACGGCCGTCTTCAGCCCGGAGAACGAGAAGTCGTAGCGGTGCCGTTCGAGGTCCTTCGGCCGGCTGAGGCCGCGCGGGAATTGGATTGCGCCCGGGTCACCGGCGGCGGCCGCGCGGTCGATGTGCGGGCCGCCCGGATACGGCAGCGACAGCAGCCGGGCGACCTTGTCGAAGGCCTCCCCCGCCGCGTCGTCGATGGTCTCGCCGAGGAGTTCGACATCGGAGACCAGATCGCGCACCAGTAATAGAGAGGTATGGCCGCCGGAGACCAGCAGCGCGACGGTCGGCTGCTCGAGCGGTTCGCCGCTCAGCACGTCCGCTCCGACATGCCCGACGAGGTGGTTCACGGCGTACAGCGGCTTGCCGGTGGCGAGGGCGAGCCCCTTGGCGGCGCCGATGCCCACCATCAGGGCGCCGGCGAGTCCGGGGCCGCTGGTGACGGCGATCGCGTCGAGGTCGTCGAGGGTGACATCGGCTTCGGCGAGCGCTGCCTTCAGCGTCGGCATCATGGCCTCGAGGTGGGCGCGCGCGGCGATCTCCGGGACGACGCCGCCGTAGCGTGAGTGCTCGTCCATCGACGACGCGATGACGTTGGCGAGCAGCTCGGTGCCGCGCACGATCCCCACCCCGGTCTCGTCGCAGCTTGTCTCGATGCCGAGCACGAGTGGGGCGTTCACGCTCCGCCGCCGATCGTCGGGACGGTCCGCGCATCCGGGATCGTCAGCCGCATCACGATCGCGTCGACATTGTCGGGCTGGTAGTAGCCGGTGCGCACGCCGATCCGCTCGAAGCCCAGCGACTCGTACAGCGCCTGGGCGGGCGGGTTGTCGGCGCGCACCTCGAGGAAGAGCTCGCGCACGCCGGCCTGCCGCGCGTCGTGGATGAGCTGGAGCATGAGCGTGCGGCCGAGACCGGACCGGCGGGCGGCGGGCGCGACGGCGATGGTCTGGATGTCCGCCTCGGTCGAGCCGCGCGGCATGAGCATGCCGGCGTAGGCGTCGAGCATGTCGGCTTCCGGCCGGTGGGCGACCAGGTAGCGGGTATGCTCGCTCGCCAGCTCATCCAGCATGCTGTCCCTCGACCACGCGTCGGCTTCGAAGATCGAGTCCTCCAGCTGCATGATGCCGTCGAGGTCGGCGGGGGTTGCGGCGCGCAGCTGCCAGGTCATGTGGTCACCCGCTTCGGGCCGGCGGAGAGGGTGACGTCGGGCGAGCGCAGGTATACCGGCTCTGGCGCAGCGAAGTCCCGCCCGTGCTGGTAGATGCGCTCGGCCAGCAGGCCGACGGATGCCGCGGACACCCAGTGCGTGTCCAGACGGTGGGCTCCGGTCGTCAGCTCATCTGGCTTCGCGATTGCGGGGCCGGCTGCGCGGACCGGGAGACCGACGTCGTCCGCGCCGCTGAACTCGGACCAGTACACCTCGCGACGGCGCGCATCCGTGGTGACGAGCAGCGCTCCGGTGTTGCCGTCGGCGTACCAGCCGAAGGCGACGGCGTCGTGGCTGACGACGCGCACGACTGGCTTGCCCGCGGCGAATGCGAAGGTCTCAGCGGCGGCGATCCCGACGCGCAGGCCGGTGAATGGGCCGGGTCCCATGCCGACCGCGACTCCGGAAAGAGCGCTCGTGGCGATGCCGGACTCCGCGAGGCATTCGCGGATCAGGTCACCGATGACTTCCGCGTGTTTGCGGGTGTCTTCGACGCTCCGGTGGGCGAGCACTCCGGCGTCCCGGTCGACGATGGCGACACTGCTCCCGGCCGAGGTGTCGATGGCGAGCAGCATCCGTCAAGCCTAACTTCCCGCGTGTGCGGCTAGAGGCGAAGGTCCGCCCAGCGGGGACCATGCCCGGTGATGGCCACCGAACGGGGCTCGGCATACGAGTCATCCGTGGCCGCACTTGCGCCGGTCGGCCGTTCGATGTCCACCTCGAGCCAGGACTCGGCGACACCATCGAGCATCCCCGCGCCCCACTCGACCACGACAATCGAGCCCGGGTAGTCGATGTCCAGGTCGTCCAGTTCTGCCGCGCTGCCCAGTCGGTAGGCGTCGACGTGCACGAGCGGGGGGAGAGGGTCGCCGCGCGGATGCGTGCGCGCGAGCACGAAGGTCGGGCTCGTCACGGTGCCGCGCACGCCGAGCGCTTCACCGAGCCCGCGGGTCAGCGTGGTCTTGCCGGCGCCCAGCTCGCCGCTGAGCACGACCAGGTCGCCCGCCTCCAGCCTGCTCGCGATGCGGGCGCCGAGCGCCTCCATCTCCTCCGGAGTGCTGATCCGCAGTTCGATCACCCGGCGCTCCCTCCCCGGTAGGTGCGAGTAATCCGATTGCCGAGCCGCGTGACGATCTCGTAGTTGATGCTGTCGGATGCGTGCGCCCAGTCATCGACCGACGGCACCCCGGTCGCCGGGTCGCCGAAGAACACCGCGCGATCGCCGACGCGCACATCCGCGTCGCCAATGTCGACGAGCACCTGGTCCATCGCGATCGTGCCGGCGATGGTGTGCACCTGCCCGTTGATGCCGACCGGCCCGCGACCGGAGGCCGACCGCGGAATGCCATCGCCGTAGCCGAGGGGGACGAGCGCGACAGTGGTGTCGGTCTCCGCCCGAAAGCGGTAGCCGTAGGAGACGCCGCCGCCGGCCGGGACCCGCTTCACTGCGACGACCGTCGAGGCGAGTTCCAGCGCCGGGACCAGTCCGAGCTCGGCGGACGGTCGATCCTCGAACGGTGACAGCCCGTAGATGCCGATGCCGGTCCGAACCATGTCGAAGCGCGTGCCCGGCAGCGCAAGAGCCGCCGAGGTAGACGCCAGGTGCCGTAGCTGCGGCGAGAGTCCAGCAGCCTCAGCCGCCTCCAGACCCCGGACGAAGGCCGCCACCTGGTGGGCATCGTCGTCCGGGCTCGCGTTCGCGAGGTGGCTGAACAGGCCGCGTACGCGGATACTGCCTGCGCGCTCAAGCTCGGCCGCGCGCTGCACGACCGGCTCCCACTGCTCTGCCGGAACTCCGTTGCGGTGCAGTCCGGTGTCGAGCTTCAGGTGCACGTGCGCGATACCGTCACGGGATGCCGCGGATGCCGCCAGTTCCAGCTGCTCGAGCGAGCTGATCCCAACGTCCACCCCTGACTCGACCGCCATCCGGAAGTCCTCGTCGTGACCGTGCAACCACGCCAGCAGCGGCGCCGAGATGCCGGCACCCCTCAGCTCGAGCGCCTCGGCGATGTCGACGAGGCCAAGCCAGTCGGCGCCGCCGTCGAGGGCGGCGCGGGCGACCGGGAGCGCGCCGTGACCGTAGCCGTTCGCCTTGACGACGGCCATCAGGTGCTTGGTGCCGATGGTGGCGCGCAGTGTCTCAACGTTGCTTGCGATGGCGTCGAGGTCGACTACTGCTTCGCGGTGCAGCCCGCTCACTTCGAAGTTCTCGCGGATTCGGCCATGACGTACGCTATCGCGATCCCCGCGTCATGTGACATCGAGAGGTGCAGGCGGTCGATTCGCAGCTCGACCAGAAGCTCGGCCGCGCCCCCTGAGACCTCGAAGTGCGGGTTGCCGCGGTCATCGGCGGAGACCGCCATGTCGTGCCAGGACACGCCATCGGAGTGTCCGATCGCCTTGATGAGCGCTTCCTTGGCGGCGAATCGGGCGGCCAGCGAATGAAGGGATAGCTCACGTCCGCCCTGCGTTCGTTCGCGGTCAGCGAACAAACGTGGGAGAAGCGCAGGAGTTCGCCGGGCGGCGCGCTCGAAACGGGCCAAATCGACCACGTCAACGCCGATGCCGACGATCACCGCCTACTCCACGGTGACTGACTTGGCGAGGTTCCGGGGCTGGTCGACGTCAAGCCCCTTCGCCGCAGACAGTTCCATCGCGAAGATCTGCAACGGGGCGACCGACAGCAGCGGCTCGAACATCGTGGATGCCAGCGGGATGTGGAAGACGACATCCGCGTGCGGCAGCACTGCGGCATCTCCCTGTTCCGCGATGGCCAGCACGCGTGCGCCCCGAGCGCGGATCTCCTGGATGTTGCTGATCACCTTGCCGTGCAGAGAGTCCTTCGCGCGCGGGCTCGGCACCAGCACGAAGACCGGCTGGCCGGGCTCGATCAGCGCGATCGGGCCGTGCTTCAGCTCACCGGCCGCGAAGCCCTCGGCGTGGATGTAGGCGAGCTCCTTCAGCTTCAGCGCGCCCTCGAGGGCGATCGGGTAGCCGACGTGGCGTCCGAGGAACAGCACGGATCGCGTGTCGCTCATCCAGTGCGCGAGCTCGCGGATCTTGTCGTGCTGCTCGAGCACAACGCCAAGCTTCTCCGGGATGGCGTGCAGCTCGTCGAACAACCGGCGCAGTTCCGGCTCGTCGAGGGTGCCGCGCAGGCGGGCGAGGTGCATCCCGAAGAGGTACAGCGCGGTCACCTGGGCGACGAACGCCTTGGTCGACGCGACGGCGACCTCAGGGCCGGCGTGGGTGTAGACCACGGCATCCGACTCCCGCGCAATCGAGGCGCCCTGGGTGTTGCAGATCGACAGGGTGCGTGCGCCCTGGCTCTTGGCGAACTGCACCGCGAGCAGGGTGTCCATGGTCTCGCCGGACTGGCTGATCGACACGACAAGGGTGCGATCGTCGATGACCGGGTCGCGGTAGCGGAATTCGTGCGCCAGTTGCACGTCGACGGGCACGCGCGCCCACTTCTCAATGGCGTATTGACCGAGCATTCCAGCGTACGCGGCGGTGCCTGCGCCGACGATGACGATGCGGTTGACCTGGCCGAGCTCGTTGGCGAATTCCTCGAGCTCCGGGATCTCGACAAGCCCGTCGACCGCGCGGCCGAGCAGGGTGTTTGCGATCGCGTCTGGCTCCTCGGCGATCTCCTTGGCCATGAAGCTGGACCAGCCGCCCTTGTCGGCCGCCGACGCATCCCACGACACCTCGAACTCCTGGGTCTCGACCGGGTTCCCGTCGAAGTCGACGACGGTGAATGTGCTCGGTGTTATCGTCACGAGCTGGTCCTGACCCAGCGCGACGGCGCGGCTGGTGTGCTCGACGAACGCCGCGACGTCCGAGCCGAGGAAGTTCTCGCCCTCGCCGAGGCCGATCACGAGCGGCGAGTTGCGGCGAGCGCCGACGACGACGCCCGGGTGGTCCTGGTGCATGACCAGCAGCGTGAATGCGCCATCAAGCCGGGCAACGACCCGCCGCAGCGCCTCGGTCAGGTCGCCGGTCTTCTCGTACTCGTATCCGACCAGCTTTGCGGCGACCTCACTGTCGGTCTCGCTCGTGAACACGGTCTCCGGATGCGCTGCGACAAGCTCGTCGCGCAGCGGCGCGAAGTTTTCGATGATGCCGTTGTGGATGAGCGCCAGCTTGCCGTCGTTGCTGAGGTGCGGATGCGCGTTGTCGTCGGTTGGGCCGCCGTGGGTCGCCCAGCGGGTGTGCCCGATTCCGGTGGAGCCGTTGGGGATCGGCGAGCGCTCGATCTCGTCGACGAGCATCTGCAGCTTGCCGGCGCGCTTGCGCGTCTCGAGCCGGCCAGTCCCGTCGAGGACAGCGATTCCCGCGGAGTCGTAGCCCCGGTATTCCAGGCGCTTGAGTCCGCCGAGCAGCACCTCGATGCTCTGGTCGCTCCCGACGTAACCCACGATTCCGCACATGGTGAACGATTTTATGCCACCAAGTCTGGACGTGAAGGCGTCCCGTGTCACTAGTAGGCTTTTTGTCAATGCCTGAGCCCTCCAACGGGGCCGGCCACCTGACCCCGTACCAGGAGATCGCGAGAGCGACCTGGGCAGAGCTGGCGCCGACCACCGAACAACCACTGACCGCCAAGGAACTCGTCGAGTTGCGCGGTCTCGGCGACGTGCTCGACCTGCGGGAGGTGTCGGATGTCTATCTGCCGCTCAGCAGGCTGATCAGCCTGTATGCGGTCGGCGCGAAGCGGCTGCACGCCGCGACGAGCAGCTTCCTGCGGCAGCGCAGTCAGAGCACGCCGTTCGTGATCGGCGTCGCCGGCTCTGTTGCAGTCGGCAAGTCGACGATCGCGCGGGTGCTGCGCGAGCTGCTTGCCCGTTGGGATGAGACGCCCCGCGTCGAGCTGGTCACCACCGACGGTTTCCTGTTCCCCAACCGGGAGCTGGAGCGGCGTGGCCTGATGGAGCGGAAGGGTTTCCCCGAGTCGTACGACCGACGTGCGCTGCTCCGGTTCGTGACCCAGGTGAAGTCCGGTGCCTCCGAGGTGCGGGCTCCCTTCTATTCGCATCTGCGCTACGACATCGTCGGCGACGCCGAGGTGGTCGTTCGCCGTCCGGACATCCTGATTGTCGAAGGCTTGAACGTGCTGCAGCCTCCGGCGGCGGGGCACGAGCTCGCCCTGAGCGACCTGTTCGACTTCTCGGTCTACGTCGACGCGCGCACGTCGGACATCGCGCGCTGGTACGAGGACCGCTTCATGAAGCTGCAGCAAGGCGCCTTTGCCAACCCGTCCTCGTACTTCCACCGGTTCGCCGGGCTCAGTGAGGCGGAAGCGCGCGCGATGGCGAGGGACATCTGGCACCGCATCAACGAGCCGAACCTGCTGCAGAACGTGCTGCCCACGCGCTCACGCGCCAAGCTCGTGCTGCGCAAGGACTCGCAGCACACCGTCAACACGATCCTGCTGCGGAAGATCTAGAGGCGCCCGGCGCCCACTCCAGCACGCCGCCCCTGTTGTGCAGGACCATTCCTTGTTGTGCAGGACATTCGGCGGCGAACGGGCTCAGTGGTCAATAAACGGCCCGAAAACGAGGTGAAAGTCCTGCATAACGGGGGGTGGCCGTCCGCCACGCCGCGAGCGGTCACGCCCGCACTCCTTCCATGATGAAGCCGCTCTCCGGCAGCGCCGGGAAGCGCCGCAGGCTCACCCTGAGGTCCTGCTCCGGCACCCGGTAGTGGGTGGTGGCAAGCAGCACCACCGCCTGCTCCATGAGGTCGATGGTCGCCTGTTCCCCTGGGCAGCGATGCCCGGTCTCCTGCTCGCCTCCGCCCTGTGGGATGAGCGCGTTGCGGTCGCCGTCGAACGAGTCGAACCGTTTCGGCTGGAACTTGCCGGCATCCGGCCACAGCAGTTCATCGTGGTTGGTGCCGTACAGGTCGAGCAGCACCCAGTCGCCCCTCCGGAGGTCATGGCCATGCCAGCTGAACCCCTTCAACGCACGGCCGCCGATCACCGGGAAGAACGGGTAGAACCGCCTGACCTCATCGACGAAACCACGGATGCGGTCAAGGTCACCGCCTGCGAACGCGCGTCTCCAGCCGGGTCGCCGGTGCAGGGCGAGCGCCGCGAACACGATGTACCGCCCGATCGCGACCGTTGGCCTCAGCACGTTCAGCAGTTCGACGGCGGCGACCTCCGGCGTCAGCACCTCGCCGTCCTCGGTGTACGAGCTGATGCTGCCGAGGATGGTGTCGTGACCGGTCAGCGCGGTGCGTTCGGCAGCGACGACACGCTTCGCCCACGCCTCGGTGCTGCGCCGCATGGCGCGCGCGGCCCAGTTCTGCGGGCCGAACCGGCCGGCGTTCTCGATCATCGCGGTCAGTTGCGTCGTCAGCGCAGGCAGGCCCACTCGGCTGGGGTTGATTCCCACCCAGCGCAGCGCCACCCCGGTGAGCACCGTGTTGATGCGCTCGTAGAGCACCACCTGGTCGCCGGCGATACCCCGCCACTCCTCCACCAGCAGGCGTCGTGCGCGCTCGAGGCTCTCCGGCGCGTTCACCTGCTCGAGGAACATCCTCTTCCGCTCGAGGTGCGCGGCGCCATCCAGGCTTTGCACGCTCTCCTCGTCCTGCAGCAGATGGAGCACGGATGCCGGCATGGCACGCTCACGCCCGAACCGGCCCCCCTCGTAGAAAGTGCGCGCCGCATCCGCCCCCCGCATGACGGTGACGGGTCGTCCGAGGAGTCGCGTGCGGAATGCGTCCCCGCCGACACGCTCGAACCTCCGGGCCCCGAAAAGGTAGCCGTCGCGCAGGAAACCGAGCGACGAATCGGGCGTGGGCAACGCCGGTATCCCGTTCTGTCGCGCCGCACCGTCCAACGCCATGAGCCCCAGTGTTGCCATCGCGCCTCCACCGGCACTGGGAGTGCGCGGGTCTCGCTGGGCCCCCACAGTCAGTGCTCAGCCACCACACAGATGACCATAATTCGGCGGTGCAAGCGTGAGCGCAAGAAGGACCGACAAGCAAGTTCATGTCACACATTTCAATGATGAAACGGAGAGAAACATGGCTACAGAGTCGGCACGCGGCGCGAACAATTACACGGAGCGCTACGCAGAGACCCCCCTCCAGAAGGCAGCGCTCATCTTTGGGATCGTCTTCCTGCTGGTAGGAATCTTGGGATTCATTCCCGGCGTGACCACGAATATCGACACCATGATGTTCGCCGGCCACGAATCCGAGGCGCTGCTGCTCGGCATCTTCCAGGTGTCAATCTTCCACAACCTCGTGCACCTGCTGTTCGGCATCCTCGGTGTCTGGCTCGCTGCTCGGTGGTCGTGGTCGCGCTGGTACCTGATCATCGGCGGTGTCATCTACCTGGTGCTGTGGCTGTACGGCCTCATCGTGGACGAGGCGTCGGCCGCCAATTTCGTGCCATTCAACGATGCAGACGACTGGCTGCACCTCATCCTTGGGATCGCGATGATCCTTCTCGGCGTGCTCCTCAGCCGGCGCATGCCGACCAGGACCGCGGAGGGGTCAGTTAGCTAGACGCTCGCGCACAACGGCCGCGATCTCGTCGGCGATGCGCTGAGCGATGACCTGCTCGGCCGCTTCGACCATGACACGAACGAGCGGCTCGGTGCCGGAGGGGCGCAACAGGATGCGACCGGTGTCACCGAGAGCCTGTTGCGCCTTCTGGACCTCCGACGCGATGTGATCGTCCGCGTGCAGGTCGTGGTGGCGCACGTCCTTGACGTTGACCATGACCTGCGGGTACACCGTCATCACCGAGGCGAGTTCCGCCAGCGGCTTGTTGGTCGCGGCCATCACGGCCAGCAACTGGAGGCCGGTCAGGATGCCGTCACCGGTCGTGGCGTACTTGGTCATGATGACGTGGCCGGACTGTTCGCCGCCGAGGCTCAGGTGCTTCTCGTTGAGGGCCTCGAGCACGTAGCGATCGCCGACCTTGGTCTCGATCAGGTGGACGCCGTGCTCCTCCATCGCGATGCGGAGGCCGAGGTTGCTCATCACGGTCGCGACGAGCGTGTCGTCGACGAGCAGGCCGTGCTGCTTCATCGACAGGGCCAGGATCGCCATGATCTGGTCGCCGTCGACGACATTGCCGGCGTGGTCGATCGCGAGGCAGCGGTCGGCGTCACCGTCGTGAGCGATGCCGACGTCGGCGCCATGCTCGACGACCGCCTTGGCCAACTGGTCGAGGTGGGTGGAGCCGACACCGTCGTTGATGTTGACGCCGTCGGGGTCTGCACCGATCACGGTGACCTTCGCGCCGGCGTTGGTGAAGGCATCCGGGGACACGCCGGCCGCGGCGCCATTGGCGCAGTCCAGCACGACGTGGATCCCGTCCAGCCGGTTCGGCAGGGTTCCGAGCAGGTGCACGAGGTACCTGTCCTCGGCGTCGGCGAAGCGACGGATGCGACCGACCTCTGATCCGCGCGGGGCAAGCGGCGATGAGGCGAGTGCCGCCTCGATCCGGTCCTCGACCTCGTCGGGCAGCTTGCGGCCGCCGGCCGCGAAGAACTTGATGCCGTTGTCGGGTGCCGGGTTGTGCGACGCCGAGACCATGACACCGAAGTCGGCGTTGCTGTCCGCCACCAGGAACGCGGCACCCGGGGTCGGGATGACGCCCGCGTCGAGCACGTCGACGCCGGAGCTCGCCAGACCAGCGGCGATCGCCGACGAGATGAACTCGCCGGAGACGCGCGGGTCGCGCGCGAGCACCGCAACCGGGCGGCGCCCGGATGCGCGTCGACCGTCAGCGTGTCGTCCCTGGCCGAGCACGACCGCAGCAGCCTGCGCGAGGCCGAGCGAAAGCTCGACGGTCAGGGTCTCGTTGGCGAGACCCCGGACCCCGTCTGTGCCGAAAAGCCGTGGCATGTGCGCTGCCGGCAGCTCTAGCGCTTCGAGAACTGAGGAGCCTTGCGCGCCTTCTTCAGACCGGCCTTCTTGCGCTCGATGACGCGCGCGTCGCGGCTGAGGAAGCCGGCCTTCTTGAGGGTTGGGCGGTTGTTCTCGCGGTCGATCTCGTTGAGCGCGCGAGCGATGCCGAGGCGCAGTGCGCCGGCCTGGCCGGAGGGGCCACCGCCGGTGATGCGCGCGACCACGTCGTAGCTGCCGAGAAGATCGAGCACCTTGAACGGGTCGTTGATGAGCTGCTGGTGCAGCTTGTTCGGGAAGTAGTCCTCAAGCGGACGGCCGTTCACGGTGAACGTGCCGCTGCCGGGAACGAGCCGCACGCGGGCGATGGCCTGCTTGCGGCGGCCGACTGCCGCGCCGGAAACGTTCAGCACCGCGCGCGGGGTTGCCGGGGCAGCCTCGGCCGGGGTCTCGGTGGAGAAGCTGCTGACAGCCTCTTCCGGTGTGGTCTCGATGGAATCTGCGATCTTCGCCATTGTCAAAGTCCTTATTTGCTCGTCGGCGTTACTGCGCGACCTGGGTGAGGGTGTACGGCTTGGGCTGCTGAGCAGCGTGCGGGTGCTCCGGGCCTGCGTACACCTTGAGCTTGCCGAACTGGGCACGGCCGATCGAGTTCTTAGGAAGCATCCCGCGCACCGCCTTCTCGACGGCGCGAGCCGGGTTCTTCTCGAGCAGCTCCGAGTAGCTGGTGGCGGTGAGGCCGCCGGGGTAACCCGAGTGGCGGTAGGCCTTCTTCTTCTCGAGCTTGGAGCCGGTGAGCGCGACCTTGTCCGCGTTCACGACGATCACGAAGTCACCCATGTCCATGTGAGGAGCGAAGGATGCCTTGTGCTTGCCGCGCAGGAGGGTTGCGACGTGGCTGGCGAGACGGCCGAGTACGACGTCGGTCGCGTCGACAACGAGCCAGTCGCGCTGGATGTCAGCCGGCTTGGGCGAATAGGTACGCGTCACAGCGAATACCGCTTTCTAATCGAAGGGAGTCGTTCGTGAATCCCACTCCGTGGCTGTTCCGTGCGAGAGACGCGCAGAACACTTCCGGTGGAGGGCTCAACTTCGGGTGCAGCAGTCGTGCGAACACCAAGGGTCAAGAATAGTCGACGGAACCGGGCCGGTCAAACGCGATCGGCTCGCGGCGAGCGCGGGTCTGCACCGCACGCGCCTCGAGTTCGACGTCGTCGGGGTAGCCGACCTCAAGCAGGGTGAGCCCGCGTGCCGCGGCGACGATGAATTCGCTGGTGCGCATCCGCTCGTCCCGGATCCCTGCGAGCCGTTCGGGATCCAGCGTTCCGGCACCGACCGCGATGCACGCGCCGACCAGCGCGCGCACCATGCTGTGGCAGAACGCGTCTGCCTCGAGGCTGGCGACGAGCACGCCGTCCGGGTCGCGCCGCCAACGGAAGTCCTGCAGCGTCCGGATGGTCGTCGCTGCCTCGCGCGGCTTGCAGTAGGCGGCCCAGTCGTGCAGGCCGGTGAGGGAGCGTGCGGCAGCGTCCATCCGGTGCTCGTCAAGGGGCGCGGGATGCCAGAGCGTGAACGCGCGCTGAAGCGGGCTGCGCGCGCCATGCGCATCGTCGATCCGGTATTCGTAGCGTCGCCACACCGCGGAAAAGCGAGCGTCGAATCCGGGCGGCGCGACACTTGAGCGATGCAGCACGACGTCAGAGGCCGGACCCAGGATGCCGTTCAATCGTCGCGCGAGTATCTGGGGGCCGTGCTGCCGGCGGTCGGCGGTGCGCCCGCGCGCCGGACGACTGAGGCTGCCGAGCTGGTCCGGCGTCAGATCCAGGTGCGCGACCTGGCCGAGAGCGTGCACCCCGGCATCCGTTCTCCCCGCTACCGTGAGCAGCGGCGCTGGTGGGTGCCGGGAGAACACGGTCGCCAGCGCTCCCTCGAGCACTCCTTGCACGGTGCGCAAGCCCGGCTGGCGAGACCAGCCCCGGAAATCAGTGCCGTCATAGGCGAGATCGAGCCGCACCCGCGTCAGATCGCCGCTGGCGGTTTCGGGCTCTGGCATGCTCACGCCCAGAGTCTATTCAGGTGACTCGAATCGCCGCCGCCCAGTTTGACCAGCCCGCCTTGAGAAGGGAACATCGAATAGGAACCTGATGACTACGAGCCCTTCTTCCACCCCTCCCCCCTCGCGCTTTGCCGGACTCGACGGCCTGCGCGCGTTCGCCGTGCTCGCCGTCATCCTGTACCACCTGAGCCCTGGGTACGGCGTCGGTGGGTACCTCGGCGTGGACATCTTCTTCGTCATCAGCGGGTTCCTGATCACCGCGCTGCTGTTGCGTGAGCACGCGGCGAATGGCCGGATCGCGCTCGGCAAGTTCTGGGTCAGGCGGGCAAGACGCCTGCTGCCCGCGATCGGGGTGCTGGTGCTCGCGTGCTGCAGCGTCGCACTGCTGATCGGTGGCGACGTGCTCGTCGACCTGGGCAGGCAGGTGCTCGGCGCCGCGACATTCAGCAGCAACTG
Source organism: Cryobacterium sp. BB736 (assembly GCF_014980265.1). Taxonomy (NCBI): domain Bacteria; kingdom Bacillati; phylum Actinomycetota; class Actinomycetes; order Micrococcales; family Microbacteriaceae; genus Cryobacterium; species Cryobacterium sp. BB736. Next base: position 1,165,168 of record NZ_JABXWQ010000001.1, on the reverse strand, counting down.
GCTCGCGATCGCCGGCGGAAGCAGCTACTTCGACGAGACCTCCCCCGAACTCTTCCGGAACCTGTGGTCGCTGGCGGTGGAGGAGCAGTTCTACCTGATCTGGCCACTAATGGTGCTGGGCCTCCTGCTGGTACCGAACCGCTGGGTGCGCCTGGCTGCCGTCGCGATCCTGACGGTCGCGTCCGCCATCGGGATGAGCGCGCTCTTCACCCCGGGCGATGACGCGACGCGTGTGTACTTCGGCACCGACACGCACAGCTTCGGGCTCACCATCGGCGCGATGCTCGCGCTCGCCTGGCAAGCGCTGCCGTCACCGGATGCGCTGCGGCGCCCGGTCCGGATCGCGCTGCCGATCCTTGGGCTGGGCGCGATCGGCGCGCTCGTTGTGCTGGCCGCACTCATGCCATCCGACGACCCGTTCGCTTACCAGGGCGGCTTGGTCGTGGTGTCGGTGCTGAGTGCGGTGGCCATCGCGGGCGGCATCACCCCAGGCTCTCTGCTCGGCCGTTGGCTCGACGTGCAGCCGCTCAAGTGGATCGGCGAGCGCTCGTACGGCCTGTACCTGTGGCACTGGCCGGTGTTCATCCTGCTGCTCGCCGCATACCCGTCCTGGCCGCGGTTCGGCGCAGGCGGCTGGGCGCTCGGCGGCATCGCGCTGGCGATCACGGTCGCCGCGGCGGCGCTGTCGCATCGCTTCATCGAGCAGCCGATCCGAGCGCGCGGGTTCCGCGCGGTGGTGCGCGGCTGGGGGCATGCGGTGCGGATCCCCGGATGGCGTCCGGTCGCCATCGTTGCGGCCGGCGCACTCGTCCTCACCGGCAGCGCGGCATCAGTTGCGGCCATTGCCGCCGACCCCGGCCGAAGCGACGCTCAAGCGCGCATCGAGGCGGGCATCCAAGCGGTCACGCCGAAGCCGCGGCCAGTTGCCCCGACCGAACCGCAGGTGTTCGCCGCGCCCGCTGAGCTGCCCGGCGGAGAGCAGATCACGGCCATCGGCGACTCGGTCATGCTCGCGTCGGCCCCCGAACTGCAGAACGCGTTCCCCGGCATCCACATCGATGCCGCGGTGTCTCGGCACCTCTCGGCGGCGCCGGCGATCATCAGCGGGCTGAAGGATGCTGGCCAGCTCCGGCCAGTGGTGCTCCTCGGCCTCGGGACCAACGGCCCCGTCGACGACGAGGTACTGGACACCGTGCTCGACCTGCTCGGTGCCGACCATCAGCTCGTGCTCGTCACAGCGCACGCGCCGCGCGGGTGGATCCCCGGCGTGAACAGCACTCTCGCGCTGTACGCGCAGCGCTACCGCGACGTCGAGCTCGCCAACTGGCACGGCGCGATTTCAAGCCAGCTGAACCTGCTCGCCGGCGACCAAGTGCATCCGGGACAGCGTGGCGGCGAGGTCTACGCGGCGGCTGTGCGAGACGCGCTGCAGCGGCTCGCCGAGCTGCCGCCGCTGCTCGACCCGAACGAGTTCGGGCTCGCGCCCACCCCGCTCTAGGTGTGGCTAGAAGGACTTGCGCAGGTCGACGCTGCGGTTGCCGTGCGTGAACCCGACGTTCTCGTAGAGCCTGGTCGCGCCGGTGAGGGACTCCGAGTCGACGTCGAGGACCGCCTTCTGAAGCCCGGCGTCCCTGATCGCCTCGAGCGCCCGCGTGAGCAGCGCCGCCGCTATCCCCTTGCCGCGATGGTCCCGCCGCACGCCGACGAGATCGATGTACGCGGACGAGAATCCCTGCGGCTCGAAGTCCTCCTCGTCAACCTCGCTGAGCACGAAGCCCGCCACCTCACCGTCAGGCGAGACCGCGAGGAACGACAGGTCGGGGCGGAAGATCGAGCGTCCGAGGAAGCTGGCCCACGCCTCCTCGACGACCGGCTGGCTGCCCCAGTGGTCACGGAAGGCATCGTTGCGTGCCAGCCGCGCGTCCTCGGACCGGGAGGCATCGAACTGCACCAGCTGGTATCCCTCGAGCGGGCGGGCGGCGGCGATCGGCTCCGCGAGATCACGGCGCAACTCGAGGTAGTAGCGGGCGATGTCGAAGCCGAAGCGCCGACTGAGTCGGATGGTCGACTCGGCGCGCTCGTCGGCCCAGAGCACAAGCACACCGGGGAGGGGCTTGTCGGACGCCGCGAGCAGCTGACGCGATCGCGCCTCCTGCCAGTCGAGGAGCGCACGACCCAGGCCCTCACCGCGCCGATCCGGCCGGACGCCGCCCAGCAGGATGACACGCACCGCGGTCTCCTGGCCCTGGCTGACCGTCACGAACCCCCAGGCGACGACCTCACCGGAGTCCTCGAGCGCGAGCACTGAGTCTGCGGCCATGTCGACCCACGAGCTCGTGAAGTCTTCTTCCAGCTCTTCGCGGTTCGTGACGTAGTGCGGGTGGTCGACGGCGTTCATCGCACGCTCGCACACCATGATCGCGTCGATGTCGTCGATGCTGGCCGGTCGCCAGGTGATGCCGTTGCCGGATGCCGGAATCGGCGCATCCGGAGCCTGGATTCGCTGGTTGAGGGGGATGGTTTCGGTCACGGTTAACGAGAGTACGGCCCCACCCGTGATGGGTGGAGCCGTACTCGATAACGATTCGCTACTTCTGCTCGTCCTCGGCGGGTGCCTCGTCGGTCGATGCCTCTGCAGTCTCCTCCGCCGCGGCCTCCTCGACGGGAGCCTCCTCGACGGTCTCCTCGGCTGCGGTCTCGTCAGCCGGGGTCTCCTCGACCGGGGCTTCCTCGACCGGAGCCTCGTCCTTGGCTGCCGTCGCCTTCGCGGGCTTGGACTTCGGCTTCACCGGCTCGAGCACGAGCTCGATCTGCACCATCGGGGCGTTGTCGCCCTTGCGGTAGCCGAGCTTGGTGATGCGGGTGTAGCCGCCGTCGCGCTCGGCGACGAGCGGGGCGATCTGCGTGAACAGCTCGTGCACGACGCCCTTGTCGCCGATCACGGAGAGCACGCGACGACGAGCGTGCAGGTCTCCGCGCTTCGCGAATGTGATGAGCCGCTCAGCGACCGGGCGAAGGCGCTTGGCCTTGGTCTCGGTCGTCTTGATGCTCTTGTGCGTGAACAGCGCTGCGGCGAGGTTCGCGAGCAGCAGGCGTTCGTGAGCGGGTCCTCCACCGAGGCGCGGGCCCTTGGATGGCTTAGGCATTGTTTGTTATCTCCAGGATCGAAATGTGTCGTTCAGCGGTTCAGCTGTAGTCGTCGTCGTTGCCGCTGTAGAAGTGCGCGCCATCGAAGCCAGGCACGGTGTCCTTGAGGGACAGGCCCAGCTCGACCAGCTTGTCCTTGACCTCGTCCACCGACTTTTGGCCGAAGTTGCGGATGTTCATGAGCTGCGTCTCCGAGAGGGCGACGAGCTCGCTCACCGAGTTGATTCCCTCGCGCTTGAGGCAGTTGTAGCTGCGCACAGACAGGTCGAGGTCCTCGATCGGCATGCTCAGCTCGCTGGAGAGCACGGCGTCGACCGGCGCGGGGCCGATCTCGATGCCCTCGGCCTCGGCGTTCAGCTCGCGGGCGAGTCCGAACAGCTCGACCAGGGTCTTGCCGGCCGAGGCGATCGCGTCACGCGGGGTGATCGCGCTCTTGGTCTCGACGTCCACGACCAGGCGGTCGAAGTCGGTGCGCTCACCGGCACGAGTCGCCTCGACGCGGTAGGTGACCTTCAGCACGGGCGAGTAGATCGAGTCGACCGGGATCTGGCCGGCCTCGCTGAACTCGCTGCGGTTCTGGGTCGCCGACACGTAGCCGCGGCCGCGCTCGATGGTCAGTTCGAGCTCGAAGCGCGCCTTGTCATTGAGGGTCGCGATCACGAGCTCCGGGTTGTGGATCTCAACACCGGCCGGAGCGGAGATGTCCGCCGCGGTGACCTGGCCGGCACCTTGCTTGCGCAGGTACGCGGTGATCGGCTCGTCGTGCTCGCTCGATACGACGAGGCCCTTGATGTTCAGGATGATCTCGGTGACGTCTTCCTTCACACCGGGGATGGTGCTGAACTCGTGCAGCACACCGTCGATTCGGATGCTCGTTACCGCAGCTCCCGGAATCGAGGAGAGCAGCGTGCGGCGAAGCGAGTTACCGAGGGTGTAACCGAAGCCCGGCTCCAGCGGCTCGATGACGAACCGCGAACGGAACTCGGAGATGTTCTCTTCGGTGAGGGTTGGACGCTGTGCAATGAGCACTATTGATTCCTTTCGGCGAAGTGTCCGCTATATGACACTTGGGTAGCGACCGGGTGGCTGGCCCGTCGTGTATTGAGTTGTGGTAGTTCTTGTGTTCCGGTGGTGCGTACCGGCGGTGGAGCGAGTCGAAACCCGCAGGCACACGAGAGGCCGGTGTCCCGGGCGCGGCTATTCGACCGGGCGAGGCTGAACGCTCGGCGTCAGACCCGACGACGCTTCGGCGGGCGGCATCCGTTGTGCGCCTGCGGCGTCACGTCGTTGATCGAACCCACCTCGAGACCTGCTGCCTGCAGCGAGCGGATCGCGGTCTCACGACCGGAGCCCGGTCCCTTGACGAAAACGTCGACCTTCTTCATGCCGTGCTCCTGCGCCTGACGGGCAGCGTTCTCGGCGGCGAGCTGCGCGGCGAACGGGGTCGACTTGCGCGAACCCTTGTAGCCGACGACGCCGGACGATGCCCAGCTGATCACGGCACCGCTCTGGTCGGTGATCGAGACGATCGTGTTGTTGAACGTGCTCTTGATGTGGGCCTGGCCCAGAGCGATGTTCTTCTTTTCCTTGCGGCGCGGCTTGCGAGCGGCCGACTTGGGTGTAGCCATGTGAGTTCTGTCTCCTGTCGAAAGTCTGTGAGGTGTCGGCCGCTACTAGCGGGCCTTCTTCTTGCCTGCGACGGTGCGCTTCGGGCCCTTGCGGGTGCGAGCGTTCGTCTTGGTGCGCTGTCCGTGCACGGGCAGTCCCTTGCGGTGACGGATGCCCTCGTAGCTGCCGATTTCGACCTTGCGGCGGATGTCCGCTGCGACCTCACGGCGGAGATCACCCTCGACCTTGAAGTTGCCTTCGATGTAGTCGCGGAGGGCGATGAGCTGATCGTCGGTGAGGTCCTTGACGCGGACATTCCCGTCGATTCCGGTTTCGGCGAGGGTCTTCAGAGACCGGGTGCGGCCGACACCGTAGATGTAAGTCAATGCGACTTCCACGCGCTTATCGCGGGGAATGTCGACGCCTGCTAGACGAGCCATTGTGGCTTCTCCTGTTGGTGAGTGGAGGTCTGCAGCAGAGCCTGTGCTCGGGCCTCCAACCCGAGGTGTCCCCCCTCGTAGCGAGAGGTTCCGGCGCTGCCTTCTTCGTATTCAGTTATTGCTGTGAGGCGATTCCACGGACGCTTGCGCGTCCGCGTCGATCAACCCTGACGCTGCTTGTGGCGGGGGTTGTCGCAGATGACCATGACGCGACCGTGCCGGCGAATGACCTTGCACTTGTCGCAGATGCGCTTGACGCTGGGGTTGACCTTCATTGTTTCTCTCGCTGTCCTCGTACCTGCACACGGCAGGCCGTTACTTATCCGTGCGGTGCGGTTACTTATAGCGATAGACGATACGGCCGCGGGTCAGATCGTAGGGGCTCAGCTCGACGATCACGCGGTCCTCAGGGAGGATGCGGATGTAGTGCTGACGCATCTTGCCCGAAATGTGAGCAAGCACCTTGTGGCCGTTCGTCAACTCAACGCGGAACATCGCGTTGGGAAGAGCCTCAACCACCGAGCCTTCGATCTCGATGACACCGTCTTTTTTGGCCATAGCCTCACTGTCGCTAAAAAATACCGAACGCCGGTCGTGCGGAATTGTGGATTGTGGTCCTGCAGGCATGGCTGTACCAGCCACAGACCCAAAGAGCAATCTTATGTGCAATACCGCCGAACCTGCAAGTCATGGCTATGATGCACGGCGCGTTCAGGGGATGGGAACCGGCACGACGCCGTGGGCGGCGAGCTCGGATGCGCCACCGTCGGGTGCGGTGAGCACCCAGATCCCGTCCTGGTGCACGGCGACCGAGTGCTCCCAGTGCGCAGCGTCGGCGCCGTTGCTGGTGGCCACCGTCCAGTCGTCCTCCCGCACGAACGTGTCGAGGCCGTCGGCGGTGATCATCGGCTCGATGGCGACGCACAGGCCCGGCTTGACCTTGGCGCCGCGCTCACGCGTGCGGTAGTTGAACACGGTCGGCTCTTCGTGCATGGAACGTCCGATGCCGTGGCCGACGTAGTCCTCCAGGATGCCGTAGTCACCCTTGGATCGCACGTAGTCCTCGATCGCCCCGCCGACCTCGCCGAGGTAGCGAGCCGACGCGAGCGCGGCGATGCCGACCCACAGCGACTTCCTGGTGACCTCCGACAGTTCGCGGCGCGCAGCAACGACCTCCGGCCGCGCCGTGTCATCGAGAACTATCGTCATCGCGGAGTCGCCGTTGTAGCCCTTCACCTGGGCTCCGCTGTCGATCGAGACGATGTCGCCGGCCTTCAGCACGCGTGAGCCGGGGATGCCATGCACGACGTCGTCATTCACCGACGCGCAGACGGTGTGATGGTAGCCGGGTACCAGCGCGAAGTTGGGTTCTCCCCCGGCATCCCGAATCACCTTCTCGGCGATCGCGTCGAGCTCCGCTGTGGTGATCCCGGGCCGGATGGCTGCGCGGACCGCGTCGAGGGATGCGGCCGTGACCAGACCCGGTTCGACCATGAGCCGAAGTTCAGCCGGGCTCTTGTAGATATTGCGGGCCACTTCTCAGCCGTTCGCGCCCTCCGGCACGATGCCGCGGGAGACGAGCGCATCCATGATGCGCCCGGTCACGTCGTCGACGGCGCCGAGCCCGTCAACCTCGACCAGGATTCCCCGGTCGCGGAAGGCGGCGATCAGCGGCTCGGTCTCACGCGCGTAGACCTCCTGGCGGTGCCGGATGGCCTCCTCGGAGTCATCGACGCGTCCCTGCTCGATCGCCCGGCGACGCAGCCGGCCGACGATCTCGTCCTCGTCGGCGACGAGACGGATCACGCCGTTCAGCTCGTGACCACGGGAGGACAGCAGGTCGTCGAGGTAACGCACCTGGTCGCTCGTGCGCGGGTAGCCGTCCAGCAGGAAGCCGCCCGCAGCATCCGCCTCGCTGAGGCGGTCAGTGACGAGCGCGTTGGTGAGTGAATCCGGGACGTAGTCGCCGGCGTCGACGATGGCCTTGACCTGCACCCCGAGCGGGGTCTGGTTCTTGATGTTGTCGCGAAAGATGTCGCCGGTGGAGATGGTCGGGATGCCCAGCATCTCGGCCAGCCGCGCAGCCTGCGTGCCCTTGCCTGCGCCGGGGGGTCCCACGATCAGCATGCGCGGACGGGTCTCGTTCACGTGCCGGCCGGTCATCGCAGCAGACCCTCGTAGTGCCGCTGCTGCAGCTGCGCGTCGATCTGCTTCACGGTCTCGAGTCCGACACCGACGATGATCAGGATGCTCGCGCCGCCGAACGGGAAGTTCTGGTTGGCGCCGACGGTGGCCAGGGCGATGAGCGGGATGAGCGCGACGATGCCGAGGTACAGCGATCCGGGAAGGGTGATGCGCGTGAGCACGTAGTCGAGGTACTCGGCGGTCGGTCGGCCGGCGCGGATGCCGGGGATGAAGCCGCCGTACTTCTTCATGTTGTCGGCCACTTCCTCCGGGTTGAAGGTGATGGCGACGTAGAAGTAGGTGAAGCCGATGACGAGCAGGAAGTAGACCGCCATGTAGAGCGGGTTGTCACCCGAGCTCAGGTTGTTGTTGATCCACTCCACCCACGGCGCAGGCAGGCTGCCGTCGCGCGGCAGGTTGAACTGGGCGATGAGCGAGGGAAGGTACAGCAGGCTCGAGGCGAAGATGACCGGGATGACACCGGCCATGTTGACCTTGATCGGGATGTACGTGTTGTTGCCGCCGTAGGTGCGGCGTCCGACCATCCGCTTCGCGTACTGCACGGGGATGCGTCGTTGCGATTGCTCGACGAACACGACGGCGAGCATGATCAGCAAGCCGATGGCGAGCACAAGCAGGAAGGTCTCGAAGTTGCGCGCGACGGCGATGCCCCACAGCGCGGCCGGGAAGGTTGCGGCGATCGAGATGAAGATCAGCAGCGACATGCCGTTGCCGACGCCACGCTCGGTGATGAGCTCACCGAACCACATGATGAGGCCGGTGCCCGCGGTCATGGTGATGACCATGAGCAGGATCGCGTACCAGGCGTCGTTCGAGATCAGCTGGGTGCACTCCGGCACGCCCGCAGTCGTCGGGAACAGCGCGCCGGTGCGAGCGACGGTGATCAGCGTGGTCGACTGCAGCACGCCGAGGCCGATGGTGAGGTAACGCGTGTACTGCGTCAGCTTGCTCTGGCCGGCCTGGCCCTCTTTGTGCAACGCCTCGAAGTGAGGGATGACGACGCGCAGCAGCTGCACGATGATCGACGCGGTGATGTACGGCATGATGCCGAGCGCGAAGACCGACAGCTGCAGCAGTGCGCCACCGCTGAACAGGTTGACCAGGTCGTAAAGGCTCTGCGTTCCGGAGACGGATGCGAGACAGGTCTGCACGTTCTGGTAGTCGATGAACGGCGCAGGGATGAACGATCCGAGCCGGAACAGGGCAATGATGCCCAGCGTGAAGCCGATCTTGCGCCGCAGGTCAGGCGTGCGGAAGATCCGCGCGATTGCGCTGAACACGAGGCCTCCTGGTTAGTGATTGAGCAGGCGGCGTGGCCCTTGCGGGCCACACCGACGGCTACGAACTAGTTGTGCTCCAAGCGGATGACTTCTCATCCGCTTGGACTCACTTGACGGAGCCGCCCGCGGCGACGATCTTCTGCTCGGCAGAGACGGAGACCTTGTCGACCGCGACATTCAGCTTAACGTCAATGTCACCGGTCCCGAGAACCTTGACCTTCTCGTTCTTGCGAACGACACCCTTTGCTACCAGGTCGGTCACCGTGACGTCGCCACCCTTGGGGTAGAGCTCGGCAAGGCGCTCGAGGTTCACCACCTGGTACTCGACGCGGAACGGGTTCTTGAACCCACGCAGCTTCGGGGCACGCATGATCGAGTTCAGGTTGCCGCCCTCAAGGCCTGCGCGAACCTGGTAACGAGCCTTCGTGCCCTTGGTGCCGCGACCGGCGGTCTTGCCCTTGGAGGCTTCACCGCGACCGACGCGCGTGCGCTCGGTCTTGGCGCCGGGCGCGGGACGCAGGTGGTGCATCTTCAGCACCTGCGGGCGAGCGACGTCGCTGGACTTGGCCTTCGGCGCTGCCTTCTTCGCAGCAGGCTTCGCCTCCGACTTGGCGGCGGTGTCCGACTTGGCGGCGGCCGTCTTGCTGGTGCTCGCCTTGGCGGCGGGCTTGTCAGCAGTCTTCGCGGTGCTCGCCTTGGCGGTGCTCGCCTTGGCAGCCGGCTTGTCGGCGGCAGCCTTGGTCGTGCTCGCCTTGGCGGCCGGCTTCTTATCGGCAGCAGCCTTGGTCGCAGCAGGCTTCTTCGCCGCGGCCGTGGCCTTCGGCTTCTCTTCAGCTGGCTTCTTCTCGTCAGCCATTAGTCAATCTCCTCGACTTTCACCAGGTGAGCGACCGTGTTGACGTATCCGCGGTTCTGCGGGTTGTCTTCACGAACCACCACGTCGCCGATGCGCTTGAGCCCGAGGCTGCGCAGCGTGTCGCGCTGGTTCTGCTTCTCACTGATCTTGGACTTGATCTGGGTCACCTTCAGGCGAGCCATCAGACACCTGCCTTCTCTGCCGTGGCCTTCGCCTTGGCGGCCTCGGCCTGGATGCGCAGAATCTGCTCCGGCACAACGCGGTCGACGTCCAGGCCGCGACGAGCGGCTACCGCGGTCGGCTCCTCAAGCTGCTTGAGGGCATCGACGGTCGCGTGGACGATGTTGATGGTGTTGGACGAGCCGAGCGACTTGCTCAGCACATCGTGGATTCCGGCGCACTCGAGCACCGCACGCACCGGGCCACCGGCGATAACACCGGTACCCGCGGCGGCGGGGCGCAGCAGCACCACGCCGGCAGCGGCTTCGCCGGTCACCGGGTGCGGGATGCTGTTGCCGACGCGCGGAACGCGGAAGAAGTTCTTCTTGGCCTCTTCGACTCCCTTGGAGATCGCGGTGGGAACCTCGCGTGCCTTGCCGTAGCCGACACCGACGAGTCCGTTGCCGTCGCCGACCACCACGAGAGCGGTGAAGCTGAAGCGACGACCGCCCTTGACGACCTTCGAAACGCGGTTGATGGTGACGACACGCTCCAGGAACTGGCTCTTGTCCGAGTCACGGCTTCCGCGCTGCTGGTTGGGGTTCCGCTCGCGGCCGCCGCGGCGGCCCTCGCGCTCGCGGGGCTCGGTCGCGCTAGCGGTGCCGGCGGCGGTCTCGACCGCAGCCTCTGCCGCGGTCGCGCCCTCGGTCGCCTCTGCAGTCACGTCCTGCTCCTTCTCATTCTTCGATTCGGTGCTCACAGGCTCAAACCACCCTCTCGAGCTCCCTCGGCGATCGCCGCAACGCGGCCGGCGTACCGGCTTCCACCGCGGTCGAACACCACTGCTTCGATGCCTGCCTGCTTCGCACGCTCAGCGACGAGCTCGCCGACCTTGCGTGCCTTGGCGGTCTTGTCGCCGTCCATGCCGCGCAGCTCCGACTCCATGGTGGACGCGGACGCCAGGGTGTGACCCTTGCTGTCGTCGACGACCTGCACGAAGACGTGGCGGGCAGACCGGGTGACAACGAGGCGCGGACGCAGCTCGCTGCCGACGATCTTCTTGCGGAGGCGTGTGTGCCTGCGCGCCTTGGCGGCAGACTTGCTCTTCCCTCTTGTTCCGAGAGCCATAGTTACTTACCAGCCTTTCCGGCCTTGCGGCGGACTACCTCGCCGGCGTACCGGACACCCTTGCCCTTGTAGGGTTCCGGCTTGCGCAGCTTACGAATGTTGGCCGCGACCTCGCCCACCTGCTGCTTGTCGATGCCGTGCACCGACAGCTTGGTGTTGCCCTCGACCGCGAACGTGATGCCCTGCGGCGCTTCGAACGTGATCGGGTGCGAGTAGCCGAGTGCGAACTCGAGCGCGTTGCCCTTCTGCGCAACGCGGTAACCGGTGCCGACGATCTCGAGCGCCTTGGAGTAGCCCTCGGTGACACCGACGATCTGGTTCGCGATGAGCGTGCGGGTGAGGCCGTGCAGCGAGCGCGACTCGCGCTCGTCATCCGGACGCGTCACGAGGACCTGGCCGTCCTCGATGCTGACGGAGATCGGGCTGGCGACGGCGAGGCTCAGCTCACCCTTCGGGCCCTTGACCGTGACGGCCGAGCCGTCGATCTTGACGTCGACCCCGGACGGGATCGCGATGGGAAGTCTTCCGATTCGAGACATTGTGCGTTACCAAACGTAGGCGAGGACTTCCCCACCCACACCCTTCTCGGTCGCCTGGCGGTCCGTGAGGAGGCCCGACGAGGTGGACAGGATCGCGACGCCGAGGCCGCCGAACACGCGGGGGATCTCGGTGCTGCGTGCGTAAACGCGCAGACCGGGCTTCGAGACGCGCTTGATGCCAGCGATCGTGCGCTCACGGTTGGGACCGTACTTGAGGTCGATCGTGAGCGTCGAACCGACCCGTGCGTCCTCGACGCGCCAGTCGGCGATGTAGCCCTCGCTCTTGAGGATGTCCGCGATGTGGGTCTTCAGCTTGCTGCTGGGCAGCGAGACCGAGTCGTGGTACGCCGAGTTGGCGTTGCGCAGCCGGGTCAGCAAGTCTGCGACCGGATCTGTCATTGTCATTGCGTTTGTTTTCCTGTTCTCGTCTGGTTTCGGTCACCCGTTACACGGGAGCCGACCTGGTCGATCGGTGGTGCCTTAGTTGGAGTTCTCTGCGGTTCTGAACGGGAAGCCGAGCGCCTTGAGCAGCGCGCGACCCTCGTCGTCGTTCTTGGCGGTGGTCACGACGGTGATGTCGAAGCCACGCACGCGGTCGATCTTGTCCTGATCGATCTCGTGGAACATGGACTGCTCGTTGAGGCCGAACGTGTAGTTGCCGTTGCCGTCGAACTGCCGGTCGCTCAGTCCGCGGAAGTCCCGGATGCGGGGCAGCGCGAGCGTGAGGAGGCGGTCCAGGAACTCCCAGGCGCGGTCGCCACGCAGCGTGACGTGGGCGCCGATGGGCATTCCCTCACGCAGCTTGAACTGCGCGATCGACTTGCGGGCGGCGGTGACCTGCGGCTTCTGGCCAGTGATGAGCGTGAGGTCGCGGACCGCGCCGTCGATGAGCTTGCCATCGCGGGCAGCGTCACCGACACCGGTGTTCACGACGATCTTCACAAGGCCGGGGACCTGGTGCACGTTCGTGAAGCCGAAGTCCTTCTTCAGCTGCTCGATGATCTCAGTCTTGTACTTCTGCTTCAGACGCGGCGCGATGCGCGGCGCCGCAGCAGCAGTTGCGGTGTCAGTCATTACAGGTCCTCACCTGAGTTCTTTGCGTAACGAACGCGGACGGTCCTGCCCTCAGCGTTCTTCTCGACGCGGTAGCCGACGCGGGTGGGCTTCTTCGACTTGGGGTCGACCACAGCCACGTTGGAGATGTGGATGGGCGCCTCGTGGGTCTCGATGCCACCGGTCTTGGTGCCGCGCTGGGTCTGTCCGACGCGAACGTGCTTGGTGACGAAGTTCACGCCTTCAACCACGACACGGTTCTTCTCGACGAGCACCTCGAGCACACGGCCCTGCTTGCCACGGTCGCCGCCACGGTCCTGGCTGCGACCCGAGATGACCTGCACGAGGTCGCCCTTCTTGATCTTCGCCATGACTAAATAACCTCCGGTGCCAGCGAGATGATCTTCATGAACTTCTTGTCGCGGAGTTCGCGACCGACCGGTCCGAAGATACGAGTGCCGCGGGGGTCGCCATCGTTCTTCAGGATGACTGCCGCGTTCTCGTCGAACTTGATGTAGGAGCCGTCGGGACGACGGGTCTCCTTCTTGGTGCGGACGATGACCGCCTTGACGATCTCGCCCTTCTTCACGTTGCCGCCGGGGATGGCGTCCTTGACCGTGGCGACGATGGTGTCGCCGAGTCCGGCGTAGCGCCGACCGGAGCCCCCGAGCACGCGAATCGTGAGCAGCTCCTTGGCGCCGGTGTTGTCGGCGACCTTGAGCCTGGATTCCTGCTGAAGCATTGTCCTATTCCTCTAGTTCCTTAGGAAGCAAGCTCGCGCTTACTTGGCCTTCTCAAGAATCTCGACAAGGCGCCAGCGCTTGGTGGCGCTCAACGGCCGCGTCTCGCTGATCACGACGAGGTCGCCGATGCCGGCTGAGTTGGTCTCGTCGTGCACCTTCACCTTGGAGGTGCGGCGCAGGACCTTGCCGTACAGCGGGTGCTTCACGCGGTCTTCGACCTCGACGACGATCGTCTTGTCCATCTTGTCGCTGCTGACGTAGCCGCGACGGATCTTGCGGTACGGGCGCTCGAGCTTCTCGGTCCCGACCTCGGCCTGGGCCTTCTTCTCTGCCATTAGTTACCGTCCTCGTTCGCGTCGGTCTCAGCCTTGGCCTCGGCCGCCTCGTCCGACTTCTTGCTCTTCTTGGCCGGCTTCGCCGCAACCTCGACCGGGGCCGGGGTGGCCCGGATGCCGAGCTCACGCTCACGGATGACCGTGTAGATGCGGGCGATATCGCGCTTCACGGCGCGCAGGCGTCCGTGGCTCTCGAGCTGGCCGGTGGCCGACTGGAAGCGCAGGTTGAACAGCTCTTCCTTGGCCTTCTTGAGTTCTTCGACGAGTCTCTCGTCTTCGAATGTGTCGAGCTCGCTGGGGCGGAGCTCCTTGGAACCGATCGCCATTATGCGTCGCCCTCCTCGCGCTTGATGATGCGTGCCTTGAGGGGCAGCTTGTGAATCGCACGGGTGAGTGCTTCGCGGGCGACGGTCTCGTTGACGCCGCTGAGCTCGAAGAGCACGCGACCCGGCTTGACGTTGGCGACCCACCACTCGGGCGAACCCTTACCGGAACCCATGCGGGTTTCGGCCGGCTTCTTGGTGATCGGGCGGTCCGGGTAGATGTTGATCCACACCTTTCCACCACGCTTGATGTGACGGGTCATTGCGATACGTGCCGCCTCAATCTGGCGGTTGGTCACGTATGCGGGGGTGAGGGCCTGGATGCCGAACTCGCCGAAGGTGACCTTCGTGCCGCCGGTGGCCTGACCGCTGCGGCCCGGGTGGTGCTGCTTGCGGTGCTTGACTCTGCGTGGGATCAGCATTTCTTTAGCCCTCCGCTCCTACTGCCGCCGGGGCGGCCTCTGCGCGTGCGCCACGACGCGGGCGGTCGCTGTCACGGCGGTCGGGACGCGACGACTTCTGGTTCGCCTGCTCGCGCGCGAGTTCCTTGTTGGTGATGTCGCCCTTGTAGATCCACACCTTCACGCCGATGCGGCCGAAGGTGGTGCGGGCCTCATAGAAGCCGAAGTCGATGTTCGCACGCAGCGTGTGCAGCGGAACGCGACCCTCGCGGTAGAACTCGGAGCGGCTCATCTCAGCGCCACCGAGGCGGCCGGAGACCTGAATCCGGACACCCTTGGCGCCGGCGCGCTGGGCGCCCTGCAGGCCCTTGCGCATCGCGCGGCGGAACGCCACACGTGCGGAGAGCTGCTCGGCGATGCCCTGCGCGACGAGCTGGGCCTCGGCCTCGGGGTTCTTCACCTCGAGGATGTTCAGCTGGATCTGCTTGCCGGTGAGCTTCTCGAGGTCGGTGCGGATGCGCTCGGCCTCGGCTCCACGGCGGCCGATCACGATGCCGGGGCGCGCGGTGTGGATGTCGACGCGGACGCGGTCACGCGTGCGCTCGATCTCGATGCGAGCGACGCCGGCACGGTCGAGCGAGGTGCTCAGCAGGCGACGGATCCTGACGTCCTCGGCGACAAAGTCGCTGTAACGCTGTCCGGGCTTGGTGCTGTCGGAGTACCAGCGCGACACGTGGTCGGTGGTGATTCCGAGGCGGAAGCCGTACGGATTGACTTTCTGTCCCATTACTTCTTTCCTGCCTTCCTGGCAGCCTGTGCCACGTCGGCCTCGCTTGGCGTCGCCAGCACAACGGTGATGTGGCTGGTGCGCTTGAGGATCTTGAACGCGCGGCCCTGTGCACGCGGCTGGAACCGCTTGAGCGTCGTGCCCTCGTCAACGTACGCGCTGGCGATGAACAGGTCGTCCTCGTTCAGGTACGTGTTCTCGTTGTCTGCCTTGACCCGTGCGTTGGCGACCGCGGATGCGACCAGCTTGTACACGGGCTCGCTCGCTGCCTGCGGTGCGAACTTCAGAATCGCGAGTGCCTCTGTTGCCTGCTTACCGCGGATCATGTCGACGACGCGGCGAGCCTTCATGGGGGTCACGCGGATGTGTCGCACTCGTGCGATCGACTCCACCATTTCTCTACCTCCTTGCGCCACCGCGGTTAGCGGCGGCGACCCTTCTTGTCGTCCTTCACGTGTCCACGGAAGGTGCGGGTGGGGGCGAACTCTCCGAGCTTGTGACCCACCATGGTCTCGGTGACGAACACCGGGATGTGCTTGCGACCGTCGTGCACCGCGATCGTGTGGCCAAGCATGGCCGGGACGATCATGGAGCGGCGTGACCAGGTCTTGATTACGTTCTTGCTCTTGGCCTCGTTCTGAGTAACGACCTTGCGAAGCAGGTGATCGTCAACGAAGGGGCCCTTCTTGAGACTGCGTGGCATCCTCTACAACTCCTACTTGCGCTTCTTGCCGACGGTGCGACGACGGACGATGAGCTTGTCGCTCTCGAGGTTTGGCTTGCGGGTACGGCCCTCGGCCTGACCCCACGGGGTGACCGGGTGGCGACCACCGGAGGTCTTACCCTCACCACCACCGTGCGGGTGGTCGACCGGGTTCATTGCGACACCGCGGACGGTCGGGCGAACGCCCTTCCACCGCATCCGGCCAGCCTTGCCCCAGTTGATGTTCGACTGCTCGGCGTTGCCGACCTCGCCGACGGTGGCGCGGCAGCGCGCGTCGACGTTGCGGATCTCGCCGGAGGGGAGACGGAGCTGCGCGTACGGGCCATCCTTGGCGACGAGGCGAACCGACGAGCCGGCAGAACGGGCGAGCTTGGCGCCACCGCCCGGCTTGAGCTCGATCGCGTGCACGACGGTACCGACCGGGATGTTCTTCAGCGGCAGGTTGTTGCCCGGCTTGATGTCAGCCGACGGACCCGACTCGACGATGTCGCCCTGCTTCAGCTTCTCCGGCGCGATGATGTACCGCTTGGTGCCGTCGACGAAGTGCAGCAGCGCGATGCGTGCGGTGCGGTTCGGGTCGTACTCGATGTGAGCGACCTTGGCGTTGACGCCATCCTTGTCATTGCGCTTGAAGTCGATGACGCGGTACTGGCGCTTGTGGCCGCCACCGATGTGACGCGTGGTGATGCGGCCGGAGCTGTTGCGGCCACCCGTCTTCGGGAGCGGACGCAGCAGCGACTTCTCCGGGGTCGAGCGGGTGATCTCGGCGAAGTCTGCCACCGAGGAGCCGCGACGACCTGGCGTCGTGGGCTTGTACTTGCGAATAGCCATGTTTCTCTTCCTTCAGCCCTAGCCGACAGCCGTGAAGATGTCGATTGAACCGGACTTGAGGGTGACGATCGCGCGCTTGGTGTCCTTGCGCTTGCCGATCCCGAAGCGGGTGCGGCGCGTCTTGCCCTTCTTGTTGAGCGTGTTGATCGACTCGACCTTGACGCCGAAGATCTTCTCGATCGCGAGCTTGATCTCGGTCTTGTTCGAGCGGGGGTCCACCTCGAAGGTGTACTTGCCCGCATCGATCAGGCTGTAGCTCTTCTCCGAGACGACGGGCGCGAGGATGACGTCGCGCGGGTCCTTATAGGTGGCGCTCATGCGCTGGCCTCCTCAGTCTTGTTCGCGGTCTTCGCGGCGACGAACGACTCGAACGCTGCCTTGGTGAAGACGATGTCGTCGCTCACGAGCACGTCGTACGCGTTGAGCTGGTCAACGGGCAGGACGTGAACGGTGGGCATGTTGCGCACGCTCTTGTAGCCGAGCTCGTCGTCTCGCTCGATCACGATGAGCACGTTGCGGCTCGAGGTGACGGTGTCGAGCAGCTCCGAGACGACCTTCGTCGACGGGGTGTCGCCGACCACGAGGGACTCGATGACGTGGATGCGCTCGCCACGGGCACGGTCGGAGAGTGCTCCGAGCAGTGCTGCGGCGATCATCTTCTTGGGGGTGCGCTGGTCGTAGTCGCGGGGCTTCGGTCCGTGGACGATGCCACCGCCGCGGTGCTGCGGCATGCGGACGGAGCCCTGACGGGCACGACCGGTGCCCTTCTGCTTGAACGGCTTAACACCGGAGCCGGAGACCTCGCCACGGCGGAGCGTGGAGTGGGTGCCCTGGCGGGCGGCGGCGCGCTGGGCGACGACGACCTGGTGGATCAGCGGAACGTTGGTCTGGACGTCGAAGACCTCGGCCGGAAGGTCGACCGTGCCGGCCTTCTTGCCCTTGGCGTCGACGACGTCGAGCGTGTGAGCTGCGGCCATGGTTACGCCCCCTTCACTGAAGTGCGAACGAATACGATGCGGCCGCGAGCGCCGGGAACGGCACCCTTGACCAGCAGGAGGTTCTTCTCGGCGTCGACGGCGTGAACCGCGAGGCCCTGCACCGCAACGCGCTCGCCACCCATGCGGCCGGCCATCTTCTTGCCCTTGAACACGCGGCCCGGAGTGGCAGAAGCGCCGATCGAGCCGGGCTTGCGGTGGTTGCGGTGAGCACCGTGCGATGCGCTGACACCCTGGAAGTTGTGGCGCTTCATGGCACCGGCGAAGCCCTTGCCCTTGCTGGTGCCGACGACGTCGACCTTGGTGCCGGCCTCGAAGGTGTCGACCGTGAGCTCCTGGCCGAGGCTGTACTCGGCGGCGTCAGCGGTGCGAATCTCGGTGAGGTAGCGGCGCGGGGTCACGCCCGCCTTGGCGAAGTGGCCTGCGCTGGGCTTGTTGACCTTGCGCGGGTCGATCTGGCCGTAGGCGATCTGCACGGCCGCGTAGCCGTCGATATCCTCGGTACGCAGCTGCGTCACGACGTTCGGGGCGACCTCGATGACCGTGACCGGGATGAGCTTGTTGTTGGAATCCCACACCTGGGTCATGCCGAGCTTGGTGCCGAGCAGACCCTTGATGGTCTTGTTAGTGGCGGTAGCCATGTTCTCTACAGTCCCTATCCAGCTCAGAGCTTGATCTCGATGTTGACGTCAGCGGGCAGGTCGAGACGCATGAGCGAGTCGACGGCCTTCGGAGTCGGGTCGATGATGTCGATCAGGCGCTTGTGGGTGCGCTTCTCGAAGTGCTCTCGGCTGTCCTTGTACTTGTGAGGGGAACGGATCACAGTGACCACGTTCTTCTCGGTCGGAAGCGGCACTGGGCCGACAACCGTCGCACCCGCACGGGTGACCGTGTCGACGATCTTGCGCGCCGAGCTGTCGATGACCTCGTGGTCATACGACTTCAGTCGGATGCGGATCTTCTGTCCCGCCATAGCCTGACTCTCTCTCTGTTGTACGGGCGCATCCGGGAACCGGATGAACCTGTGCAGCTGAAAGCACTTCTGCTTTCGCACCACTGTTTTTCTGTCACACGCCCGGCGATTCCACCGGACGCAACGTCATTTCACCGACCCCCGCGCTCGGGCGTGTCGCCCTCGCTGGACACACGTGTCACCACGGATCTTCGAGTGTCGGTTTTGTTGTTCTGCTACCCGCGGCCTAGGAAACGTGTCCTATGCACTGCCTGGATAGTGATTCGCCCACCTGCGCGGTGAAACGAAATGTTGAACTAGAAGAGTTTGCCACAACCCGGCATTTGCTGCAACCCGGGCGTGTCGCCGACTCCGCTTCACTCACTGTACCCCTCGCGCCTGCATGCCAGGTCCGGACTTCCGCCCCCACTGTGCCCATTCACGCCCGTTCCGGACATCCGCGCCCCGCCCGGACGGCCGCCTCCCTGCTCCGCAGCGCGCCCGTTCCGGACATCCGCGCCCGGCGCACCTGTCGCCCCTGTCCGGAGCTGCCGCGGTCCGCCGCAACTGCGCGCCGCCGACCCCTCCTCCACACCGCATTACAAGAACGTGCCTGAGGGGCGTGCGAGCTTCGCCAACCCTCGCAGAATTGCTGCCGGCACGACCTTGCTCGTCGCCGGGTTCGATTCGTGCGGCAGGTTGGATACCGCGAACCGATAACTGCCGGCGCTCCCCCGTGCGGCGATCTCGTGTGTGGTCAGCTCCGCATTCGGGTCAGCGATCATGGTCACCCTTGTCCGTTCCCACTCCCCGGTGGCGACCGCGAGCGCTACCGCCACATTCAATGACTTCGGGAACAGGCGAATCGCGTCCTCGACCCCTCCGCTGAAGACCGTAGTCGGTTCATCGCTCCCCCTAAGCGCTTCCGCCTGTGCCGCGTCCATCCAGGGCTGCACCAGCGTTCGGGCCTTCTTCGTGGTCGTGAGTTCGATCGAGTCCAACCCACCGCCGAAAGCGGCCGCGCTCAGAATGTCGAGCCCGCCAATCGCCCCCGTGGTCAAGTACAGGGCCCCCGGGCCCTGTAGCAGCCTGGCGCGGACGTCAGCATCCGCAAGCGCTCCGATCGATGCGACGAACAAGTCTGTACCGGATGCGATGATGCGCGGACCGTGCTCAGTCACCGCGGCGGTGCCCGCGCACTCGACGACGATGTCGCTGACGGTCAGCGCGTCGTCCAAGGACAGGCTCTGGTGAGGGTGCGTGCCGGCGCTCGTCCGTGTGATCACGCCCGCCAGCCGAGCTCCCTCCACAGCACCCGCCGCAAGCGAGTTCGAGACGCTGGCACCGATCGCGCCGTATCCGAGAACCGCCACGTTCAACGTGCTGCCGCTTGTCCACCCGCCTGGTTTCGTCACCCCGCCAAGCTACCCTGCCGGTCGAGAGAGGCGATGGGGTCAGGGCAGGAGTCGGATGCGGAGCCGCGGTAGTCCCGCATCGTCCAGCAGCTCGCGCAGCTCCACCGGGTTCATCGCCTCCTTCCAGCCCCAGCGCACGAAGCGGCGGACATGGCGGCGCACATCATCCTCGCGAAGCTTTTCGTTCCACAGCTTCTCCTCGGGCGTGAAGCCGCCGAGGTACTGCTC
Organism: Cryobacterium sp. BB736; assembly: GCF_014980265.1. Classification (NCBI taxonomy): domain Bacteria; kingdom Bacillati; phylum Actinomycetota; class Actinomycetes; order Micrococcales; family Microbacteriaceae; genus Cryobacterium; species Cryobacterium sp. BB736. Next base: position 1,145,019 of record NZ_JABXWQ010000001.1, on the reverse strand, counting down.
GCGCTCGTATTTAGCTCGCCCGTCGAACTCCCCAACGACCGAATGCTCGGGCCAGTAGAAGTCCGTGTAGATATCGCCGCCGGAGCGGTTGGTGAAATGCGCTTGAAGCTCCGGCTCCGGAAATCCGAGCTCATGCATGACGACGCGACTCAGCGACTCCCCCGGCGAGTCAGAGAGCTCCGTGGCGAACTCGAGCACCCGTTGTGCGCGTCGCATGTTGCTGAAGGGCAGCATCCCCGTGAACTCCGCCCACAGCTCGTCACGGCTCGTCAGGGGCGCCCGCGCCCGGATCGCGAAATCCGCAGCGGCTACGGCGCTTCTGAACGAGGCGGTGGTAGCGAGATCAATCACTGTGCGCGGCACGTTGGTCACGAGCATCCCGTCGACCTCGATGCGCGACGCCGCTGGCACGACACCCGCGTGCCGACGGACGCCGTTGCGTGACCGGCCACCCGCGGCGGGCTCGATCGTGATGTGCACATCGCTCATCCACGAGTCGAGCGACGGGAGTCCGAGGATGGCCGCGGCCGAATGGTGCGACAACAAGGGCAGCTCTTCCGTGGCACGTGCGACCGCCTCGCAGCGTAGCCGGTAGCGCTCCTCGGCCGTCAGCGACTTCCATGGGCCGTTGAAGTACACGCCACGGCGCAAGCGCACCGCGGTGCCGCGCTCCGCCGCGCGTCGCAGGCCGCGGTCGTCGATCCCGTGGCTGGCCAGGTCCCGGACGAAGATCAGTCCCGGCGGAATGTCGAGTTCCATCCGCCCAGTGTCGGGGCGGTGCGGCGCATCGGCGTCAGACGGCCGGCATCCGTGCTTGGGGCGAGGAAGACGCGGGGTGTGGAGGAGAGGAGGGCGGCGCGCAATTCCGGCGGTACGCGCCACCTGCGGACGGACGCGCCCGGTGCGCGGGTAGCGGATGTCCGGAACGGCGCGGCACCCAGCATCCGGAAACGCAAGAAGGGCCGCACCCTCAGGTGCGACCCTTCTCGACGTTGTTCGAAAGAACTACTTGACGATCTTCGTGACCTTGCCGGCGCCGACGGTGCGGCCACCCTCACGGATCGCGAAGCCGAGGCCCTCTTCCATGGCGATCGGCTGAATGAGCTCGACCGTCATCTCGGTGGTGTCACCGGGCATGACCATCTCGGTGCCCTCGGGCAGCGTGATGACGCCGGTGACGTCCGTGGTGCGGAAGTAGAACTGCGGACGGTAGTTGCCGTAGAACGGGTTGTGACGGCCACCCTCGTCCTTGGACAGGATGTACGCGGTGCCCTCGAAGACGGTGTGCGGCGTGACCGAACCCGGCTTCACGACGACCTGGCCGCGCTCGACGTCCTCGCGCTTGGTGCCACGGAGGAGCAGACCACAGTTCTCGCCGGCCCAGGCCTCGTCGAGCTGCTTGTGGAACATCTCGATACCGGTGACGGTCGTCTTCTGGGTCGGGCGGATGCCGACGATCTCGACGTCCGAGTTGATCGCCAGGGTGCCACGCTCGGCACGGCCGGTGACGACGGTTCCACGACCGGTGATCGTGAAGACATCCTCGATCGGCATGAGGAACGGCTTGTCGCGGTCACGAACCGGGTCCGGGATGTTGTCATCCGCGGCCTGGATCAGGTCGAGCACGCTCTGGACCCACTTCTCGTCACCCTCGAGAGCCTTGAGGCCCGAGACGCGGATGACCGGTGCGTTGTCACCGTCGAAGTCCTGGCTGGACAGCAGCTCGCGAACCTCGAGCTCGACGAGCTCCAGGATCTCCTCGTCGTCAACCATGTCCGACTTGTTGAGTGCGACCATGAGGTACGGAACGCCGACCTGCTTCGCGAGCAGAACGTGCTCGCGAGTCTGGGCCATCGGGCCGTCGGTGGCGGCGACAACGAGGATCGCGCCATCCATCTGGGCTGCACCGGTGATCATGTTCTTGATGTAGTCGGCGTGACCAGGGGCGTCAACGTGTGCGTAGTGACGCTTCGGGGTCTCGTACTCGACGTGCGAGATGTTGATCGTGATGCCGCGCTGGCGCTCCTCAGGAGCAGAGTCGATCGTCGCGAAGTCACGCGGAACGTTGACATTTGACGGGTACTTGTCCGCGAGCACCTTCGAGATTGCTGCGGTGAGCGTCGTCTTGCCATGGTCAACGTGACCAATCGTTCCGATGTTGACGTGCGGCTTAGTCCGCTCGAACTTGGCCTTAGCCACTGTGGTCCTCCTCAGGACTCTCGCGTAAAAGCTCCGGACACGGGTTTGTGCCCGGCGACTCTACTGGGATGTGTATTTATGTTACGGGATAGCGCCCCGCGGTAATTAACCGTCCGAGCTTAGCGAAGAATCAGGTGCTACTCGCCCTTGTTCTTCTGGACGATCTCGTCGGCGACCGCGCGCGGCACCTCAGAGTAGCTGTCGAACTGCATGGAGTACACCGCACGGCCGGAGGTCTTCGACCTCAGGTCGCCCACGTAGCCGAACATCTCGGACAGCGGAACCAGCGCAGTGACCACCTTTACGCCCGTCGCATCCTCCATCGACTGGATTTGGCCACGACGCGAGTTCAGGTCGCCGATGACGTCACCCATGTATTCCTCTGGGGTACGCACCTCGACTGCCATGAGCGGCTCGAGCAGAACGGGGTTCGCCTTGCGAGCAGCCTCCTTGAAGGCCATCGATCCGGCGATCTTGAACGCCATCTCCGAGGAGTCGACGTCGTGGGCCGCACCGTCCAGCAGTGTGGCCTTGATACCGACCATGGGGTAGCCGGCGAGCACGCCCACCTGCATGGCATCCCGGATGCCCGCATCCACCGACGGGATGTATTCCCGCGGCACGCGACCACCGGTGACCTTGTTGTCGAACTCGTAGATCGTGTCTCCACTGACCTCGAGCGGCTCGAGCGAGATCTGCACCTTCGCGAACTGACCGGAGCCACCGGTCTGCTTCTTGTGGGTGTAGTCGTGCTTGTCGACGACGCGACGGATGGTCTCGCGGTAGGCGACCTGCGGCTTGCCGACGTTCGCCTCGACGTGGAATTCACGCTTCATCCGGTCAACGAGGATGTCGAGGTGGAGCTCGCCCATGCCCTTGATCAGGGTCTGGCCGGTCTCGGCGTCCTGCTCGACGCGGAACGTCGGGTCCTCTTCCGCCAGCTTCTGGATGGCGGTGCCCAGCTTCTCCTGGTCGGCCTTGGTCTTCGGCTCGATCGCGACCTCGATGACGGGCTCAGGGAAGGTCATCGACTCGAGCACGACCTGGCTGTTCGGGTCGCTCAGGGTGTCACCGGTGGTGGTGTCCTTGAGGCCGATCACCGCGTAGATGTGCCCGGCGCTCATCGCGTCGACCGGGTTCTCCTTGTTGGCGTGCATCTGGAAGATCTTCCCGATGCGCTCCTTCTTGCCCTTGGTCGAGTTGGTGACCTGAGCGCCCGAGTCGACGTGACCGGAGTACACGCGAACGTAGGTGAGGCGACCGAAGAACGGGTGAACGGCGATCTTGAAGGCGAGGGCCGCGAACGGATCGGTCGAAACCGGGTGCCGCTCGATGGCCTTGTCCTCGTCGCGCGGGTCCATGCCCTTGATCGCGGGAACGTCCAGCGGGTTGGGGAGGTAGTCGACGACCGCGTCCAGCATCGGCTGCACACCGCGGTTCTTGAACGCCGAGCCACACAGTACCGGGTAGATCTCGCTGTTGATGGTCAGCTTGCGGATCGCCGCCTTGATCTCCTTGACGCTGAACTCTTCGCCGGAGAAGAACTTCTCGAGCAGTGCCTCGTCGGTCTCGGCGACCGTCTCGAGCAGCTTCTGACGGTACTCCTCGGCCTTGTCCTTCAGGTCGGCCGGGATCTCCTGCACCTCGTACTTGGCGCCCATGGTGACGTCACCCTTGGAGTCGCTCTCCCACACGAGCGCACGCATCTCGACGAGGTCGACAACGCCGACGAAGCCGCTCTCCGCGCCGATCGGCAGCTGCAGCACGAGCGGCTTTGCGCCGAGGCGCTTCACGATGGTGTCGACGGTGAAGTAGAAGTCGGCGCCGATCTTGTCCATCTTGTTGACGAAGCAGATGCGGGGGACCTCGTACTTGTCGGCCTGACGCCAGACGGTCTCGGACTGGGGCTCGACGCCCTCCTTGCCGTCGAACACCGCGACCGCGCCATCGAGCACGCGGAGGCTGCGCTCCACCTCGACGGTGAAGTCGACGTGGCCGGGGGTGTCGATGATGTTGATCTGGGTGTTGTCCCAGAAGCAGGTGACGGCGGCGGACGTGATGGTGATGCCGCGCTCTTGCTCCTGCTCCATCCAGTCGGTGGTCGCGCCACCGTCGTGGGTTTCGCCGAGCTTGCGGTTGACTCCCGTGTAGAACAGGATGCGCTCGGTCGTCGTGGTCTTACCGGCGTCGATGTGCGCCATGATGCCGATGTTGCGGACCTTGTTCAGGTCGGTGAGCACGTCCTGTGCCACAGGGGGGTTTCCTTACTGTTGAGGTTGGGTCTTCGGATGCTGGGGCCGGGCGCTGCCGGAGCCCGAGACGGGCTCCATGCTGGCCGGCGGGGAGGCCACGAAATGGCCTCCCGCTCAGCTCCAGCGCGCTGTTACCAGCGGTAGTGCGCGAATGCCTTGTTCGACTCGGCCATCTTGTGAGTGTCCTCACGGCGCTTGACTGCTGCGCCGAGACCGTTCGAGGCGTCGAGGATCTCGTTGGTGAGACGCTCGGTCATGGTCTTCTCGCGGCGGGCCTTGGCGTAGGTGGTGAGCCAACGCAGCGCGAGCGTGTTCGCGCGGTGCGGCTTGACCTCGACGGGCACCTGGTAGGTGGAGCCACCGACACGGCGGCTCTTGACCTCGATGGTGGGGCGCACGTTGTCGAGCGCCTTCTTCAGCGTGACGACAGCATCCGCACCGGTCTTGGTGGAGACGCCTTCGAGCGCGTCGTAGACGATGCGCTCAGCGAGGGCCTTCTTGCCGTCGAGCAGGATCTTGTTGACGAGCTGGCTGACGATGGGGGCGCCGTATACCGGGTCGCTGACCACGGGGCGCTTGGGGGCCGGTCCCTTGCGAGGCATTACTTCTTCTCCATCTTCGCGCCGTAACGGCTGCGAGCCTGCTTGCGGTTCTTGACGGCCTGGGTGTCCAGTGCGCCGCGAACGATCTTGTAGCGAACACCCGGGAGGTCCTTCACACGACCGCCGCGCACGAGCACCATCGAGTGCTCCTGCAGGTTGTGGCCTTCACCGGGGATGTACGCGGTGACCTCGGTGCCGTTGCTCAGCTTGACACGGGCGACCTTGCGCAGCGCCGAGTTCGGCTTCTTGGGGGTCGTCGTGTAGACGCGGGTGCACACGCCGCGCTGCTGGGGGTTGGCCTTCAGGGCCGGCGCCTTGGTCGTGACGACCTTGGGGTTCCTGCCCTTGCGGACCAACTGCTGAATGGTTGGCACTAACTGACTCCTTGGGTATAGATTCTCGCGATATTCGTTTGGTTTGGGTCTTCGTTATTCGCTTCTCTTTGCTGGAGACCCGACCCACCGGCTGCACGCAAGAAACTCTTAGTACCGCTGGTTGGGAATGCTGTGGGGTTTGCATCGCACGCTGGGCGCGACTCTCAAACCGGCTTCGCAGTGTGTGCTCGAATCAGCACAGAAGTTTCGCGCACGACGAAACGCACGCCAGAAAAGAATACCCGGTCGGCCTACGCCGGTCAAATGACCGCATGTGCTAGCGCGCGCGAGAATTCACCAGCCTGAACACGGGCAGCAGCAGGATGAACAGTGTCGCGATGACGCCGGAGCTGATCACGAACGGGCTGAGCAGGTAATTGCCGAGGAACACGATGAACGCGGGCAGCCTCCCGGTCACGATCGCGTACATCACGGCGCCCGCGAGCGTGCTGAGCAGGTAAACCCCGAGCCCGGTTACCAGGGCCCGCGCGACGGGGAGGCCGCGGGCCCGGTCGGGACGCAGTCCGCCCAGCATCGCGAAGAACATGATGACCAGCGCCGTGCCGGTCATCGCAATCCCGACGAGCGGACCGGCATCCGGTTCGGACACGACATCGCGGTCGGTGAGCACGCTGATGATGCCGTAGGCGGCGACGAGCACCGCCCCGTACAGCACGGTCGTCATGACCGCGACGGACAGCCCCCGCGAGAACGGCTGCGGATCAGGCCGCGTTGAGTCGTTCAAGCTCGGCCTGCCGTTCGGCCGATTCGCGCTCAAAGTCTTCGCGCGCTTGCACGTTGCGGTCCTTTACCTTGCGCCCGCGCGAGCTGATGATCGCGCCCGACCAGATCGCCACCTCGCGGGCGAGGATCGCCGCGATGATCAGGAAAGCGCTGGAGGCGGAGCTGGCGAATGCCGTCGCCGCCTCGCCGGCGGACTGGGTCAGAGCGCCGTCCAGCAGCATCCGGATGCCGATGGAGCCCAGGTAGACGACCGCAGCCACGAGGAACGAGCCGATCACCCAGCTCCACCAGGCGGCGCGGTTCGCGATGAGCGCGTAGAGGATCATCGCGACTAGGAAGACGAGCACCGGGATGTAGAACAGCGGCGACACCAGGAAGTCTCGGTAGAGGTTGGTGAAGTCGCCGGCGCTGACGATGAGGATGGTCAGGGCCGATAGGGCCGCGTAGAGCAGCGCGAACGCGATGGTGGCGAGTGCGGCGATCAGGACGCCGAAGCCGCGATTGCCCTGGGCGCGCGGCGGAACCGGAGCCTGCACGTACACCGTGCGCACCGCCGGCGCGACCGGTGGTGTGATCGGCGGTGGGACGGGCGCGGCCGCCGGCTCGTAGGCGACCGTGTCGGTGTCGTACTGTCTCGTGCCTGAGCCGTCGCTTGCGCTCAGGTCGTCGGCGTAGACCGCGTCGGCGCTGGTGCTGACCTTGTCGTCGCGGTAGTCGGCTGGCTCGACGAGCTGTTCCGGCTCGCGGTGGTCCGCGTGGACCGCCTCGGCGTTGGCATCGTCAGCGTAGGCATCGTCGGAGTGTCTGTCGTCGGCAGCTTGGTCGTCCGACGCCACTCCTCCTTCGTCGACCACGTAGACGTGCGACCCGGTTCCGGTGTCCTCGTCGACGTAGGCGGTGTCGGTGTCCTCGACCCCGCCCGTCGCCTGGTCATTGTCGTGCAGCGGATCGTTTTTCTCGCCAGCCATCCGGCAGCCCCTCTCGACGCGTTGTCCTACCCCCAACAATAGGGGTCAACGAGCGATGGAAATCGATCATTCATTGATTTCCAAGGCGGCCCTGCGGTCGGGCAGCACGTAGACGAGCCCTTCGAGAGTTGTCGTCGTCTGCTCGCCGGCGATGACAACATCCAAGTCGGTCACCAAGTAGAGCCTGTTGCCCGATTGCACCATTTGGGTGAACAGCAGAGTCGCGTCACGTTCGCCTCGCACGGAGACGGAGATGGGAATGGAGACCATCCCGGTACTGCCTACCGTGGTCGTTTCTGCGGCGGTTGTCGTCTCAGTTACCGGAGCATCCGGATCAGCCGGATCGGTTGCGGGGATCACGTCTCCCTTGCCAGCAAACGCGGCGGGGATATCCGCTCGAATTGACGTGATCTGCACCCCACTGCTCGTGGCAATGGCGTTGAGCTCGCCAAGCAACGTGGAGATATCGGCGTCGCTCGGGATGCTTCGTGACAATGCCGCCAGCTCGGTCTCGAGTTCGGGAAGGCGCTTGTCCAATTCCTTGAGCTCCACAAGCTTGGCTTCGTAGGCGCGGTTCACTTCCTCCACACCCGCGCGATCCGCATCAGCGGTTCGCGCCTGTGCCAATTGCGGGTCGACTCCGAGGAACCATCCCAATGCGAGCACCGCACCGATCACGAGGACCGCGGCGACCGTCATAATCCGTGACCGATTCATTCCTCGACCTCCGCATCCTTTGACTTTTCCGGAGCTTTCGCGTCTTCGAATCGAAGGGCATAGGCGTCGGAGTTCACAAGCAGCTTGACGCTGACCGCGTAGCCACCACCGTTCTCTGATACTTCCACGGGAGGTGCAACCCCGGCATACGCCGTCACTCCGGCCAGACGGTTGAGCCAGGCCTCGATGTCGGGCACGGTTTCGCCGACGACACCGATGGTCACCGATGCGACCCAGCCTTGTTGAAGCGGAATGTCCTGCACCGGCAGTTCCTCAACGGGGGAGATCGAGTCGATCACCACGGACACGACGGTGACTCCTTCGGGCAGAGTCGTCTCGATCTCTGCGAAGTATGCCTTCCAGTCGATCTCTGTCGCAGCGCCCTGCCTTTGTGCCTTCACAATGTCATCGATCTGGCCCGCAGTCTCGCGAGCGAGACTGTACTTGGCCTGTTCGCTGACTAGTTCGTCGGTTCGTGCCTGCTCGATCACCAGCGCTGTTTGGCTCGCGAGGGATTGCCCGAATGCGTACACCGAACCGACCGCGGCAACGCCGATAGCGGCAATCACGCCGTACACCAGATAGCGGTTGCGGCGTCTGTCGCGCACCGCTTGCCGAACCTCGCGCGGAAGCAGATCCGCGCGTGGGACTCCGCCTATGACGAGTTCTTGTTCCTTCTTCTGCTTGCTCATGAGCCGCTCCCCAACGCCAGCCCGACGGACACTGCCATCGTCGCCGCGACGGCCGGTTCAGGTGCCTGATAACCCCTGGCAGTTCCCACCTTCTGGAACGGATTGCCAAAGTCGACGGGAGTTCGCGTCATCTCAGCCAACACTGCGATGATCCCGCGGAGGCGCGCTCCGCCTCCTGTGAGAGTGATTCGGCCGATCTGCACGTTGGGTCGAGAGTTCGCAAAATAGTTCAGGGTGTTGCGGATGCTGTAGAGCAACTCACCTGAGAGTTCGAATACCGCTCTGGCGATTTGCTGCTGCTCTGCGGTGATGCCGGCAGGATCCATCCCGATGGTCCGCTTCAGGCTCTCGGCTTCGGTCACATCGACTTCGAGTTGCGCCGCGAGTCCGCGAGTGATTGCGTCACCTCCGATCGGGATGATACGCACGAATTGAGGAACGCCACCCGTGACAAGCACGATGTTGGTCGTCACCGCCCCGATGTCGATCAGTGCGCTGGTCTCGGGTGTTGTCGTTCCGACAGCGCGCTGCATCGCGAACGGGATCAGGTCGACGTCAACGGGCGAAAGTCCGGCTTCCTTGAGCGCCGCGATATTCGCTTCGATGCCCGACTTGACGGCCGCAACCAGGAGTCCGGTCAGTACCGGCCCGTGCTCCCCTTGCCCTTCTGAAATCGGGTAGAAGTCCATCAGCGCGTCATCCACCGCAACTGGAAGAAGGTCCTGCACGTGCATCGGCAGAGACTCCCGGATGAGAGCGCGAGACTGGCGGGGAATCGTCAGGTCGCGAGCAAGCACCTTTTGATTGCCGATGCCGATAGCCACCTCTTTGGTCTTGAACCCGGCGTCGATCCAGAGTCGACGTAGCAGAGTCGCCACGGTGTTCGTCTCGATCACTTCACCGGCGTCAACCACGCCTTCGGGAATCGCCACCTCGCGGTAGCGAACCACTTTCGGCCGTGCCTTGTCCGGGTCCTCGAGCTCCACCGCCCTCAGCATGGTCTGGCCTATGTCCAGGCCAACGATTCGTTTCGGCATTGATCCCCCTTATTGCAGTCCGAACAGCGCGAGATAGCCAGAGAACACCGGCGCTCCCGCGAAAATACCTACCCACGCCCCAACGAGCATCCACGGGCCGAAGGGTATGGCGGTCCGGCGGCCCGCCCTCCGCACAACGACGAGTATGACACTGAACAGCCCGCCGAGAAGGAAGGCAGCGAACGAACCCACGGCGAGTTCTTCCCAGCCAAGCCAACCGAGATAGATCCCGAGCACTCCCGCTAGTTTGACGTCGCCCAGCCCCATCCCGCCGGGGTACAGCAACGCCATGAGGAGGTAGGCAACGAACAGAATCGCACCGCCGGCTGCAGCGGTGAGCAGCCTGACCGGGTCGCCGACGATGAGCGCTGCGGCCGTCAATAGGACCGCGGCGACCACGTACGACGGCAGCACGATCACGTTCGGAAGAAGGCTCGTCTCGAGGTCGATGGCGGTCAGTGCGATGCTGACCGCGGCAAGGTAAAGGAACGCCGCGAGCACCGTAATGGTCGCTAGCCAGTCGTGCAGGGTTGCCGGCTCAAAGTTCGCCAGCGCCCAGATTGCAACTCCACTGAAGAAGACAGCGGTTCCAAGTTCCACAAGCGGATAGCGGAGCGATATGGCTGCTGAACAATCTCGGCAACGCCCCCTCAGCACGAGCCAGGAGACGATCGGGACGTTATCCCAAGGCCGGATAGCGGATCCGCACGAGCCACACGCGCTTCGGGGCGCGATCACCGACCGCCGTTGGGGCACGCGGAAGATGACGACGTTGAGAAAAGATCCAACGGCCGCCCCCAGCAACCCCGTCAGCGCGGCGATCACGCTATCCGATCTCCCTCATGCTGACGAAGTCGCCCAGCTCCGCCCCGGTCTGGACCGGATTAGTGAGTCCGTTCGACAGGTCGATACCGGTCACCCCAACCGGCACATAGACGAGTGAGGCCTGTTGCCTGAACTCTACTTCGCCCCCGTACATCTGCCCGCGGAAGCCGTCGCGTTCGCTGTAGACCTTGCACGGCGTATAGAGCATCGCGGCCATGTTTGTGGAGAAGTTAGCCTCGTTCGTGAGGGTGATGTTGCCCGTGAGTGATCCGGGGGGGTTGCAGGTCGGCAGGCCGTCGGGCGCGAAGTCGGGCACCAGGAAAGTGAGGTTCCGAGTACCTGTCGAGGTGAAGTAGAGCTTGTCGAACTTGAACTCGTGAGCGACAAAGACAATGTCTGCATTGAGCTGCACGGAGTTCATGCTGTTGGCCGTCGTGACCGCAGTCGTCGGACATTTGTCCAGGAAATTGATCACCGTGGGAGTGGTGTATCCGCTGATGCTTTCCCAGGGCGAGTTGTTCTTCGCGATCGAGCAGGAGCCTGTCCAGTTAACAATGTTGAAGCCCTGAGCTGTCCAGAAGGCGGGGTCCCAGCCGATGTCCGTCCAATCGGGGATGTTCGGTGCGGGCACGCTGCCGCCTGAGGTTGCGAGCGCGGCGTTGTAAGAACTGTTGGTGATGTTCAGCGAACCGGTCGCGCGAATCGAGCCGCCGATTGTGCTCTTGTTGATCGACACGTTGCCGTTGACGTGCATTGATCCTCTGACGTCGCACATGTCCAAGTGGGCGTTACCGTCACCCATGATGAGGTCGCCACCAATACGTGCGCCGTTGGTGCAGGTGAGGTCGCCGTGCTTGATCATCACGGACGTGGCGACACTGGCGTCGACTGTGTCCAGCTGGAACTTCTTGAACACACCCTTGATGTCGTGCGCGTACACGGCTGCGCCAGCAATCGGAACGTAGGCGATGATGGGTTCCCACTTGTAGATCGCCTCGACGCTGACACTGTCACCGCTCGTGCTCCCGGCTACACCTGGATCTTGAGCGAAGCCGGTGGACGTGATGCGGATGTGCGTCGCGTCGTCGGTTGGGCATCCGTCGGTCCACGAGCCACCGCCATCACGGGTGTGGGCGACCAGCGCGGAGTAGCTCGGCGTGGCCGCAGCGGCCCAGGTACCACCGGCAAGCGAACATCCGTTGGTCGCTTGCATGCCGGCGATGGCGACGTCGAGCCCGGACTCGGCGGCCGCGAGAGACTGCACACTGGCTCGCGCCGAGCTCGTCGTGGCCAGGGCGTTGATTGTCGAGCCGGTCACCGTTATTCCGATGATCGCCGTAACCGCCGTCATGCCAAGCACGGCAACCATGGCTGCGCCGCGTTCATCCGTGCTGCGCTTGAGGAGCGAGTTCAGAAACATAGTGTTGCAACCTCCGTTGGCGGTGCCTGCTGTCGACTTACTGCACTGGTCTCAATCAGTAGCGGCGAACTGTCGCCGGTATCAAGTTCGAGCGCTAGGTTCGCGGAAAGTCCAGTGACGCTGAAGGCTGGCCTCGCGCCGACCTCGGCGACGCCCGTTGCTAGCAGCGTCCAGCCCTCGGCGTCCGCATGGCTTCCTGGAATCGGGATGGCGCTCGGGGATCTGGTTGTACGAAGCTCGCCGTTGCCGAAGTACCACGCCTCGCAATGAGCCGTCGCGGGCGATGCCAGAGCGTCATCGACTATCAACGCTCGCATCACCACGCTGTCGGGCGTCGGCGTCGAGACCTCGAGTTTGCTCGCCATCCGGACACCCCGTGTGACCGACTGCGCGACAAGCTGCCCGGTATTGCTGGCCTGGGACGAATCGCGGACGATGCGCTCCGCGGTCAAGGAATTCACGAGCATCCCGCCGACGATGGAGAGGATTAGGACGCTCAACATGGCGTAGATGATCAGCTCGACCAGAGTTATGCCGCGTTCGTCTCTCATGGGGTCACGACCGCCTGAGTGCCGACGTACACGAGTGTGACCGCTTCGGCGAGACGGTCAAGGGGCTTGCCCTGCTCGGTTACCCACACATCGACCTGCACGACGCCGGGGAAGGTGGCCGGGCAGGCGCCTACGGTCACGTGCGGTTGATAGATCGTGCCTCTGGCGTCGGTCGTCGCGGGTGGTGTCACGTCGTCGAACGCCGCCACTGTGTCGCAGTCCGGCGTCAGAGCTCGCACCTGGTCGAGCTGCGCTGCGACAAGCTGGCTTGCGGTTGCGGTCGTCGTGTTCGTGACAGTGATCTGCATGGATTTGATCAGCGTCGGCAGAAAGAACACCGCCAGCAACGCGAGAAGAAACATCGAGACCATGATCTCGATGAGGCCGAAACCAGCTTCCGACGAAGTGGGATCGTGCGTCTCGTTACTGTTCACTCGGATCCCCCTTCCGAACGAATGCGGATAATGCGTCCACTGGGGCGCACCCGCGGGCACGCCCCAGTGGAATTCACACTTGCTTGCTACCTAGCCAGCGACCTGACCAGCAGAGCAGCCTGCCGTAGTGCCGGTCTTGCCCTTCACGCCACCCTTGTCATCGACAGCGAAGGTCGTGCCGTTGGAGTCGTGCTTGCCGGTGATGCAGAAGCCGTTCGCACCACTGCCTGGGTTCAGGGTCAGCTTGACGCCGTCGCTGCTGAACTTGTTGACAATGTCCGTTGCGGTTGCACCCGCGGCGGTAGGCCAGCCATCCTGCTTCACCATCTCAGCGACGAGCTCGGTCTTGGCGTTGTTCAGAGCGGAGACGACGGCGCTGTCGCGCGCGCCTTCCTGCTGGCCGAGGAACACCGGGATGGCGATCGCGGCGAGGACGCCGATGATGATGACGACCACGAGGAGCTCGATCAGGGTGAAGCCCTTTTCGTTGTTCTCGAGTCGTTCGCGCTTCTTCTCAAGCGAGCGATTGATTGCAGTCAGCATGATTTTCCAATCCTGTTCAGTGACTTCTGTGGACAGGTGGCCCCCAAAGGATTAGCCCCCACGTAAACCTTGACAGATGCTGTGAACCCTTTACTAGCCCGCGAATGGGGTTTACGGTGCGCGACCTACCCCCAATTAGCGGGACAGAGCTTCCGTCATACAAGTTCGAAGATGTTGAAGACCGGCAGGTACAGGGCAACAATCATTCCACCCAGCACTACGCCCATGAACGCGATCATGAGCGGCTCGATCAGGGCGGTTAGCTGTTCTGTCGTCGACTCGACCTCCTGGTCGTAGAAGTCAGAGATCTTGGCAAGCATCGTCTCGAGTGAGCCGGAATCCTCACCAACAGCCATCATCTGCACGACCATGGACGGGAATACCGGCTGTTCGGCCAGCGGTGCTGCGATGGTCTTTCCCTGACGCACGGAGTCTCGGACCTGCTTGAGGGACTCCTCGATGACCCAGTTGCCGGAAGTTGCACCGACGATGGTGAGCGACTGCATGATCGGCACACCGGACTTCATCATGGTGGAGAAGTTTCGGGTGAATCGTGCGATGGCGATCTTTGTCATCAGCGGGCCGAACACCGGAAGCTTGAGCTTCCAGGGGTCGACCACCTTCCGTACCCTCTCCGTGTTCTTGTTCTTGCCCCACCAAACCGAGAACACGACAATGGCAACGAGCAGCACTGGCCCGAGCCAGACCATGATGTCCGACATCCACACGAGGAACATCGTCGGGAGGGGAAGCGTTCCCCCGAGGCCCTCGAACATCGCCTCGAAGACAGGAACGATGAAGATGAGCATCGCGACGACGGCGAGAAGAGCCATGATCAACACCACGACGGGATACGTCATGGCGGACTTGATGGTGCCCCGAAGTTTCACTTCCGACTCGTAGTTTTCCGCGAGTGAGAGCAGCGATCCCTCTAGGAAGCCGCCTGTCTCACCGGCGCGCACCATGTTGATCATGAGCGGTGGGAACACTATCGAGTGGCGGGCCATCGCCTCGGACAACGACGCACCCGCCTCTACGTCGATGCGAATCCTGTCCAAGGTTGCGGCAAGTTTCGGGTTCTCACTTTGCTCGGTGAGGATCGTGAGTGTCCGCATGAGCGACAGTCCAGCCGAGATCATCGTCGCCATCTGACGCGACATGACCGCGAGGTCCTTGAGATCAACCTTCTTCTCGAAAAGCGAGCCGAAAGAGATCTCCTGGTTGAGACCCGTGCCGCCTTCCTTGACCTCGGTCGGCGTGATGCCCATGCCGCGCAGGCGCGAGTTGACCGCGGCCTCACTCGTTCCGTCGAGCTTGCCCTTGACCGGCTTGCCTGCTGCGTCGCGTCCCTTGTATAGGTAGGTGGTTACTACCGCGGCCACTACAGCCCACCGCCCGCGAAGCTGTCGCCGAACCCGAACTGGCCGGGGCCGGCGTCATCGCGACGGATGAGCCGCTTGAGTGTCTCAGGGTCGTGGCACTTGTCGTAGGCGGCCTTGATGGTGATCTTGCCCTCGTTCGCGAGGTCGGCCAGGTGCTGATCCATCGTGAACATGCCGAGCTCACGGCCGGCCTGCATAGTCGAGTGGATCTGGTATGTCTTGCCCTCGCGGATAAGGTTCGCAACCGCGGGGGTAGCCACCATGACCTCGGTCGCCACCACACGACCCTTGCCGTTGGCCGACTTCACGAGGGTCTGGCAGACGACACCCTGGATGGTCGCCGCCAGCTGTGCACGCACCTGTCCCTGCTGGTGCGGCGGGAAGACGTCGATGACACGGTCGATGGTCTGCGGCGCATCCTGGGTGTGCAGCGTCGCGAAGACCAGGTGACCGGTTTCCGCCGCCGTCAGGGCGACCGAGATGGTCTCCAGGTCACGAAGCTCACCGATCAGGATCACATCCGGGTCCTGACGCAACACGTGCTTCAGCGCGTTGGCGAAGCTGTGGGTGTCGCTGCCGACCTCACGCTGGTTGACCAGCGCCTTCTTGTTCTGGTGCATGAACTCGATCGGGTCCTCGACCGTCACGATGTGGTCGGTGCGGGTGCGGTTCACCAGGTCGATGAGCGCGGCGAGCGTCGTCGACTTGCCGGAACCGGTCGGTCCGGTGACAAGCACCAAGCCACGCGGCAGCTCGGCGAAACGCGCGACGGTGTCCGGAACGCCCAGCTGTTCGAGACGCTTGATCTCGGTCGGAATGATACGGAACGCCCCGCCGATCGCGGCGCGCTGCTGGTAGAAGTTCACACGGAAACGAGCCTGCTCCGACACCGTATACGCGAAGTCGAGTTCGAGGTTCTCGTCGAACGCCTTGCTCTGGTGTGGCGAGACGATGCTGCGCAGGGCGCGCGAGACACGCTCGGCGCTCCACACTTCTGCACCCTCGACCGGACGCAGCGCACCATCGATGCGGATCATCGGCGGCGCGTTCGAGCTCACGTGGAGGTCGGATGCACCGCTCGAGAGCACCAGCCGAAGCGCTGCGATCAGGTCCGGGTCGGCCTGGTCGGGCGAGGGGATCGACGGGTCGAGCGGCGTGAAGTCGGCTTCCTTCTGGAGGAAGTCGTCGGTCGAGTCGCCGGCGTCAGCCGCGAGGTCATGGACCCTCGTGTCAGCGGTGTTGGCCGCGAGGTCATGGACCTTCGTATCGGCCATGCTCGGTTCCCCCATTCCCGAACCATAGTCAGGAAGGTCGTACACCGGGCTCGGGCTCGCCGGAGCGGCTGATGGCTCGGCAACGGGCACGGGCACGGATGGCGCGCTGTACGCCGGTGAGGGTTGCGTGGGCGCGGCCGGTGCGGGCGGCGGGAACGCAGGCGGAGTGTAGGTCGCGGCCGGCTGCGGGGGTGCCGGCTGCGGAGGAGCCGTCGTCGAGAAGGTCGGTGCCGCGAGCGGCGAGGTGGAAACCGGCGGCGGAGGCGGCGGCATGTACCCGACCGCAGGGGTGCTGCCCGGCGGGATCACCGGCGGCGCCATCGGAGGCAAAGGAGCGGCAGTCGACGGAGGAGGCGGCATAGCGCCAGCAGGCGGCGCAGGCGGAATGGGCGTGCCATCCGGCCCAAGCATGGGCGGAGGAGCGGTCTCGTAGGGCGACGCGATTCCACCACCCATGGCGTTTCCGCGGCGACGCAAGTCGCTCGGTTCGTCCACGATCGGAATCTCGTGTACCGGCTTGTCCATGGTGGTTCCCCCTGTTACTACGTGTGTGTTCGCCCGATCAGGCGACCACCCTCAAGATTTCTTCGACGGACGTCAGGCCCAGCTTCGCCTTTTCCCAACCGTCCTCCCGCAGCGTCAGCATCCCCTGCTCACGTGCGGTGCGGGCGATCTCGGCAGCGGACGACCGGTCGACGGCGTGCCGTTCGATCTCCTCGGTGACGAGCATGACCTCGTGAATCGCAACACGGCCGCGGTAGCCGGTGCCGGAGCAGTACTGGCATCCGCCCGGGTGGAACAGCGTCGGGATCTGCTGGGTCGGGTCCATCACGAAGCGCATGGCCGACAGTTCGACCGGGTCAGGCTGGTACGGCACTCGGCAACGGTCGCACAGGCGACGGGCCAGACGTTGCGCGACGACAGCATCCAGCGCGGAACCGACCAGGAACGGCTCGATGTCCATCTCGGTCAGACGCGTCACCGCGCTTGGGGCGTCGTTGGTGTGCAGCGTCGAGAGCACGAGGTGGCCGGTGAGCGCGGCTTCGATCGCGATCTGAGCCGTCTCCTGGTCACGGATCTCACCGATCAGCACGACATCCGGGTCGGAACGCAGGATCGACCGAAGCGCACTCGCGAACGTGAGGCCCGCCTTCACGTTCACCTGCACCTGGTTAATGCCCGGCATCCGGTACTCGACCGGGTCCTCAACCGTGATGACGTTGATCTCCGGCTTCGCGACCGCGTGCAGCGTGGTGTACAGCGTCGTCGACTTACCGGAACCCGTCGGACCGGTGACCAGGATCATGCCGTACGGCTTGGTGAACGACGACTGGTAGGCGCTCATGTTGCGATCGAGCATCGTCAGGTCGGCCAGCGACCGCTGCGCACCGGAGGTGTCGAGGATACGCATGACGACCTTCTCGCCCCACACCGTGGGCAGCGTCGCGACACGAAGGTCGATCTTGCGGCCGCCGTGGCTGACCGACATGCGGCCGTCCTGCGGCTTGCGACGCTCGGCGATGTCGATGTCGCTCATGATCTTCAGGCGGGAAATGACGCCGTTGGTGATCGTGCGCGGTGCGCGCTGCATCTCGTGCATAACGCCGTCGATGCGGTAGCGGACGATCAGCTCCCGCTCGGCCGGCTCGATGTGGATATCGGATGCGCGGTCCTGGATGGCCTGGCTGATCAGCAGGTTGACGAAGCGAACGATCGGCGCGTCATCCTGCGACGGCTCCTGCGGGCCCGCGAGCGCGACGTCCGTCCCTGCGGTCTCGTTCTCCTCCTCCAGAGCGGAGCGGAGTTCGTCGAGTTCCCCATCGGCACGGTGGTAGCGGTCGATCGCCGCGAGCAGATCGCTCTTCTCGGCAACCACCACGCTCACGCGCATCCGAGTCGCCGTGCGCACATCGTCGACCGCGAAGACGTTGCCCGGGTCGACCATGGCGAGCGTCAGGATGTCCTCGGCCAGCGCGATCGGGATGACCTCGTGCCTGCGGCACAGCGCCGCGGGGACCATCGAGACCGCGGTGCGGTCGACGGGGTACTCGATGAGCTCGACGAACGGAAGGCCGGCCTGGGCGGCACGCGCCGACGCGACCTGCGCCTCGGTGAGCACGCCCTTCTCGACGAGCATCCGGACGGACTGCTCTTCCTCGCCCCAGCCATTCGGAACCGAGTCGAGGCTCTCGATGGGCATGACGCCACGCAAAATGAGAATCTCCGTTAGAGATGCCACTGGTACTCCCCCAAGCCCCCTGCGTACTATCCGCCATTGACCAGTCGGGTATGACCGACGGCGATACTACATCGAATGCCAAAACTACCGGCAATCGAGGGTGTTTCGCTATACCCGCAGATGGGGGGCGTGTGGCAGGAGTGACGGATGTGACGAAACGAGCGCACAAAAGGGCCCGCCACCTGCAGTGACGGGCCCTTTCGTGTGATTGAACGGGACTAGCTGTAGTTGCCGCCCGAGCTCATGTCATCCGAGCTGAAGGTGTCGAAGTCGACGAATGACAGGTCGGACTCGGTGAACGAACCCTCGTCCGCGAAGATGCGGTTCGGGTAGCGCTCGGCCTTCGCCTCTTCCGTCGCCTCGACCGTGACGTTGCGGTAGCTCGCCAGGCCGGTACCGGCCGGGATGAGCTTTCCGATGATCACGTTCTCCTTCAGGCCCATCAGCGGGTCGGACTTGCCTTCCATCGCCGCCTGGGTGAGCACCCGGGTGGTCTCCTGGAACGACGCGGCCGACAGCCACGACTCGGTCGCGAGCGACGCCTTGGTGATACCCATGACCTCCTCGCGGGCGGTCGCCGGCTTCTTGCCCTCGACGATCGCGGCACGGTTGAGCGTGTTGTACCGCGAGCGGTCGACGAGCTCACCGGGCAGCAGCTCGGTGTCACCGTGGTCGACCACGGTCACCTTGCGGAGCATCTGCCGGACGATGACCTCGATGTGCTTGTCGTGGATCGGCACACCCTGCGAGCGGTACACGCCCTGCACACCGTCAACCAGGTGCTCCTGCACCGCGCGGACACCGCGAACGCGAAGGACTTCCTTCGGGTCGACGGCGCCGACGTGCAGCTGCTGACCCAATTCGACATGCTGACCGTCCTCGATTAGCAGCGTCGAGCGCTTGAGCACCGTGTAGGTGATCGGCTCCTCGCCGTTGTCGGGGGTGAGGATCAGCTTGCGGTTGCGGTCGGTGTCCTCGATGGTGATCTTGCCTGCGGCCTCCGCGATCGGGCTCGCACCCTTCGGGGTACGCGCCTCGAACAGCTCGGTCACACGGGGCAGACCCTGGGTGATGTCATCGGCGGATGCCACACCACCGGTGTGGAAGGTACGCATCGTCAGCTGCGTTCCCGGCTCACCGATCGACTGCGCCGCGATGATGCCGACGGCCTCACCGATGTCGACGAGCTTGCCGGTGGCGAGCGAACGGCCGTAGCAGGCCGCGCAGACACCGACGGCCGACTCACAGGTCAGCACCGAGCGCACCTTGACGCGCGTGATGCCCGCCGTGATGAGCTTGTCGATCATCACATCGCCGATGTCCTCGCCAGCGGGGGCGACGACCTGGCCCTTGTCGTCCACAGCATCCGAAGACAGGCTGCGGCCGTAGAGCGAGTTCTCGATGTTCGGGTCGCGAACGAGCACGCCCTCCGAGTTCGGCGCGGCGACGGCCAGCTCGAGGCCCTTCGAGGTGCCGCAGTCGTCCTCGCGGATGATGACATCCTGCGAGACGTCCACGAGACGACGGGTCAGGTAGCCGGAGTCCGCGGTGCGGAGCGCCGTGTCAGCAAGACCCTTACGGGCACCGTGCGTCGCGATGAAGTACTCCGCGACCGAGAGGCCCTCGCGGTAGCTCGAGATGATCGGACGCGGGATGATCTCACCCTTCGGGTTCGACACCAGACCACGCATACCGGCGATCTGACGAACCTGCATCCAGTTACCACGAGCACCAGAGGTGACCATGCGGTTGATGTTGTTGTCGGCGGGGAGGTTGTCCTCCATCGCGCGGGCAACCTCGGTGGTGGCCTTGTTCCAGATCTCGATGAGCTCCTGACGACGCTCGGCGTCGGTCGTGAGGCCCTTCTCGAACTGCGACTGCACCTTGGCGGCCTGCTTCTCGTAGTTGCCGATGATCTCGCGCTTGTTCGGCGGGGTCAGCACGTCGGAGAGAGCAACGGTCACACCGGAGCGGGTCGCCCAGTAGAAGCCGGCGTCCTTGATGCGGTCGAGCGTCGCTGCGACCTCCACCTTCGGGTAGCGCTCGGCGAGGTCGTTGACGATCGCGGACAGCTTGCCCTTGTCGGCAACAGCCTCAACCCACGGGTAGTCCTCCGGCAGCGTTTCGTTGAAGAGCGCGCGACCGAGGGTCGTCTCCAGCATGAGCGGCTGACCGGCTTCCCAGCCTTCCGGCGCCTCGACGTCACCCGGCACGATGTTCTCGAGCCGGATGCGCACCTTGGCGTTCAGGTCGAGCGTTGCCTGGTCCTTCGCGAGGATCGCCTCGGCGACGGATGAGAACGCACGGCCCTCACCGGTCGCGCCCTCCTTGACCGTGGTCAGGTGGTGCAGGCCGATGATCATGTCCTGCGTGGGCAGCGTCACCGGGCGGCCATCCGACGGCTTCAGGATGTTGTTCGACGCGAGCATGAGCACGCGCGCCTCGGCCTGAGCCTCGACCGACAGCGGCAGGTGGACTGCCATCTGGTCGCCGTCGAAGTCGGCGTTGAACGCGGCACACACGAGCGGGTGCAGCTGGATCGCCTTACCTTCGACGAGCTGCGGCTCGAACGCCTGGATGCCGAGGCGGTGCAGTGTTGGTGCACGGTTCAGCAGCACCGGGCGCTCGCGGATGATCTCCTCGAGCACGTCCCAGACCTGCGGACGGCTGCGCTCGACCATGCGCTTGGCGCTCTTGATGTTCTGAGCGTGGCTGAGGTCGATGAGGCGCTTGATGACGAACGGCTTGAACAGCTCGAGCGCCATCTGCTTCGGCAGGCCGCATTGGTGCAGCTTGAGCTGCGGGCCGACCACGATGACCGAACGGCCGGAGTAGTCGACGCGCTTGCCCAGCAGGTTCTGCCGGAAACGACCCTGCTTTCCCTTCAGCATGTCGCTGAGGGACTTCAGGGCGCGGTTGCCGGTACCGGTGACGGGACGACCGCGGCGGCCGTTGTCGAACAGCGCGTCGACGGCCTCCTGCAGCATCCGCTTCTCGTTATTCACGATGATCTCGGGAGCCCCGAGGTCGAGCAGACGACGCAGACGGTTGTTGCGGTTGATCACGCGACGGTACAGGTCGTTCAGGTCGGAGGTCGCGAAGCGGCCACCGTCCAGCTGAACCATCGGGCGCAGCTCCGGCGGGATCACCGGGACCACGTCGAGAACCATCGCCGCCGGCGAGTTGCCGGTCTGCAGGAACGAGTTCACGACACGGAGTCGCTTGATCGCGCGGATCTTCTTCTGACCCTTGCCGTTGGCGATCTGGTCGTGCAGCTCGTCAGAGGATGCCTGGAGGTCGAAGCTCTCGAGGCGACGCTTGATCGCCTCGGCGCCCATGTAGCCCTCGAAGTAGATGCCGAAGCGATCCTGCAGCTCGTGGAACACGGCGTCCTCGGGCTTGAGGTCGCCGACCTTGAGATTGCGGAAGTCGTCCCACACGCGCTCGAGGTGGCTGATCTGCTCGTCGTACGACTTGCGGATCTGCGACATCTCCTTCTCGCCGCCGTCCTTGGTGCGACGCTTCTGGTCGGCCTTCGCACCCTCAGCCTCGAGGGCCGCGAGGTCCTCTTCGAGCTTCTGCAGGCGCTCGGCGACGCGGGCGTCGCGCTGGTTCTCCAGCTCCTTGATCTCGAGGCGAAGCTCGTTCTCAAGGCCAGGCATGTCGGCGTGACGAGCATCCTCGTCGACCGAGATGATCATGTACGCGGCGAAGTAGATGACCTTCTCGAGGTCCTTCGGCGCCATGTCGAGCAGGTAGCCGAGACGGCTGGGGACACCCTTGAAGTACCAGATGTGGGTGACCGGCGCGGCGAGCTCGATGTGGCCCATGCGCTCGCGACGGACCGAGGACTTGGTGACCTCGACACCGCAGCGCTCACAGACGATGCCCTTGAAGCGCACGCGCTTGTACTTGCCGCAGGCACACTCCCAGTCACGGCTGGGGCCGAAGATCTGCTCTCCGAAGAGGCCGTCTTTCTCGGGCTTCAGCGTGCGGTAGTTGATTGTCTCGGGCTTCTTGACCTCACCGTGCGACCAGCGACGGATGTCATCAGCCGTTGCGAGGCCGATGCGCAGCTCATCAAACGTTGTAACGTCGAGCAATTTGTCTCCTGTTGTAGAAATCTTGGAAATTCGTCGTTGGCTGCAGGTCAGATCTCGTCGATGGACGAGTTCTCGAACCGCGCGGAAATGTTGATGCCGAGCTCTTCAGCGGCACGGAAGACCTCGTCATCCGTGTCCTTGAGGCTGACCGCCTGGCCATCCGCCGAGAGCACCTCGACGTTCAGGCACAGCGACTGCATTTCCTTGATGAGCACCTTGAACGACTCCGGAATGCCGGGCTCCTGGATGTTCTCGCCCTTGACGATCGCCTCGTAGACCTTGACGCGGCCGAGGATGTCGTCGGACTTGATCGTGAGCAGCTCCTGCAGGGCGTACGCGGCACCGTATGCCTCGAGCGCCCACACCTCCATCTCACCGAAGCGCTGGCCACCGAACTGCGCCTTACCACCGAGCGGCTGCTGGGTGATCATCGAGTACGGTCCGGTCGAACGCGCGTGGATCTTGTCGTCGACCAGGTGGTGCAGCTTCAGGATGTACATGTAGCCGACCGAGATCGGGTCCGGGAACGGCTCGCCGCTGCGACCGTCGAAGAGCACGGTCTTGCCGGTGGAGCCGATCAGACGCTCGCCGTCACGGTTCGGGCGGGTCGAGTCGAGCAGACCAGCGATCTCCTCCTCCGACGCACCGTCGAACACCGGGGTGGCGACGCGGGTGCCGGGCTCGGCGGTGTGCGCAGCCTCGGGCAGGCCGCCGGCCCACTTCTGCTTGCGGTCCACGTCCCAGCCCTGCTTCGCAGCCCAGCCGAGGTGGATCTCCAGCACCTGGCCGAAGTTCATGCGACCGGGCACGCCGAGCGGGTTCAGGATGATGTCGACCGGAGTTCCGTCGGCGAGGAACGGCATGTCCTCGACCGGCAGGATCTTCGCGATGACGCCCTTGTTGCCGTGACGGCCAGCGAGCTTGTCACCCTCGGTGATCTTGCGCTTCTGGGCGATGAACACGACAACGCGCTGGTTGACGCCCGAGCCGAGCTCGTCGTCGCCGTCCTGCGCGTCGAACACCTTCACGCCGATGACGGTTCCCTCTTCACCGTGGGGCACCTTGAGGCTCGTGTCACGGACCTCGCGGCTCTTCTCGTTGAAGATCGCGCGCAGCAGGCGCTCCTCGGCCGACAGCTCGGTCTCACCCTTCGGGGTCACCTTGCCGACGAGGATGTCACCGGGGCGGACCTCGGCGCCGATGCGGATGATGCCGCGCTCGTCCAGGTCGGCGAGCAGCTCGGGGCTGACGTTGGGGAGGTCACGGGTGATCTCCTCCTTGCCCAGCTTGGTGTCGCGAGCGTCGACCTCGTACTCCTCGATGTGGATCGAGGAGAGCACGTCGTCCTTGACCAGGTTCTGGCTGAGGATGATCGCGTCTTCGAAGTTGTGGCCTTCCCACGGCATGAACGCGACAAGCAGGTTCTTGCCCAGCGCGAGCTCACCGTTCTCGGTGGCGGGGCCATCCGCGATGACCTCGCCGGCCTCGACGCGGTCACCCGCGCCGACGATGACGCGGTGGTTGTAGCTCGTGCCCTGGTTGGAGCGGTCGAACTTGCGCAGGTAGTAGTCCTGCGTGCCGCCCTCGTCGAGCTGAATGGTGACGACATCCGCCGACACCTCGGAGACGACACCGGCCTTGGTAGCGGTGACGACGTCACCGGCGTCGATGGCTGCGTAGCCCTCCATACCGGTCCCGACCAGCGGGCTCTCGCTGCGCAGCAGCGGGACGGCCTGACGCTGCATGTTCGCACCCATGAGGGCGCGGTTCGCGTCGTCGTGCTCGAGGAACGGGATGAGCGACGTCGCGACCGACACCATCTGGCGCGGCGAGACATCCATGTAGCCGATCTCGTCGTGCGTGAACAGGTCGACCTCGCCGCCCTTGGACCGCGCGAGCACGCGCTCCTCAGCGAAGCGGGAGTCGGCGGTCAGCGGCGCGTTGGCCTGTGCGACGACGAACTCGTCTTCCTCGCTTGCGGTGAGGTAGTCGATGTTCTCGGTGACCTTGCCCTTGACGACACGGCGGTACGGGGTCTCGATGAAGCCGAACGAGTTGATCCGCGCGAAGGTCGCGAGCGAGCCGATGAGGCCGATGTTCGGGCCTTCAGGGGTCTCGATCGGGCACATGCGTCCGTAGTGCGACGGGTGCACGTCACGGACCTCGACGCCTGCACGCTCACGCGACAGACCACCGGGGCCGAGCGCCGACAGGCGACGCTTGTGGGTCAGACCCGCGAGCGGGTTGTTCTGGTCCATGAACTGCGACAGCTGGCTCGTTCCGAAGAACTCCTTGATCGCGGCGACGACCGGACGCACGTTGATGAGCGTCTGCGGCGTGATGGCCTCGATGTCCTGCGTGGTCATGCGCTCGCGGACGACGCGCTCCATGCGGGACAGACCGGTGCGGACCTGGTTCTGGATGAGCTCGCCCACCGCGCGGATGCGACGGTTGCCGAAGTGGTCGATGTCGTCCACGTCGAGGCGGATGTCGACCTTCTTGCCGTCACGGACGCCCTGGATGGTCGTCTGCTCCTCGTGCAGCGCGACGAGGTACTTGATCGTCGCGATGATGTCGGCCTGCGTGAGCACGGAGTCGGACAGCGGTGCGTCGATTCCGAGCTTGCGGTTGATCTTGTACCGGCCGACCTTGGCGAGGTCGTAGCGCTTCGGGTTGAAGTAGAAGTTGTCGAGGAGCGCACGCGCGGCCTCGGCAGCCACCTGCTCGCCCGGGCGGAGCTTGCGGTAGATGTCCTTGAGCGCCTCTTCCTTGGTGAGGACGGTGTCCTTCTCCAGGGTCGCCTCGATGGACGCGTAGCCCTTGAACTCGTCGAGGATCTCCTCGCTCGTCATGCCGAGCGCCTTGAGGAACACCGTGACGGACTGCTTGCGCTTGCGGTCGATGCGAACGCCGACCTGGTCGCGCTTGTCGATCTCGAACTCGAGCCATGCGCCCCGGCTCGGGATGATGCGGGCCGAGTAGATGTCCTTGTCGCTGGTCTTCTCCGGGGTGCGGTCGAAGTAGACACCGGGCGAACGGACGAGCTGGGAGACGACGACACGCTCGGTGCCGTTGATGATGAACGTGCCCTTGGGGGTCATGAGCGGGAAGTCACCCATGAAGACCGTCTGGGTCTTGATCTCACCGGTGAGGTGGTTCATGAACTCGGCTTCGACGTAGAGCGGGGCAGCGTAGGTCTTGCCCTTCTCCTTGCACTCGTCGATCGAGTACTTCTTCTCCTCCAGGAAGGGGTTGGTGAACGACAGCTGCATCGTCTCGCCGATGTCCTCGATCGGGGAGATCTCCTCGAAGATCTCCTCGAGGCCGGTGAGCGACGGGAGGTCCTGGCGACCGGCGGCCTTGGCGGCAGCGGCGCGCTGAATCCAGTTGTCGTTTCCGACGAGCCAATCGAAGCTCTCGGTCTGCAGTGCGAGCAGATCGGGAACTGTTAGCGTGTCAGTGATTTTGGCGAACGAAAGCCGCGAAGCTGAGCGGCCGTTCTTGAGAGTCTTGCTGGTGGATGCGTTGCGCGCAGCAGCCAAGGAAATAACCTCCGGTGGGCCAGCTCTAAAGGCCCTTTACTGTAGGTGGTGTTGTGTGGGGTGATCGCTCGCCAGAACCTCATAGGGTTATGCCGATGGATGAGTCATCCGGGCACGCGCAGCCGACCGCAATATGAAGGCACAGATTATCTGGGAGCGCAAAGAACCATCATAGGCGAGGCGGCACGCCGTGTCCAGCCGAATTCTTGACCGAGATCGCGTTTTCAGGTATACGTAACCCGGCCGACCGTCCATCCCCGTCCTGTTGTGCAGGACATCCCTTGTTGTGCAGGAGATAGTGCCTTCTGGGGGCGGCTTTATTGGGATCCGGGCCTGAACGAGACCGAATGTCCTGCATAACAGGGGTAGCCGTCAGCCGGTGACGCCGGTGGCCTCGTGTGCCTCGCCCACCTGCTTGGACTCCGGCGATCCATGCTGCCGCGCAACCACGGCTTACGGGCGCTGTCCAGCAACCATCCAGAACACGCCCAGTGATCGCCGCCATTGAGTGGCTACGCTCGCAGTCCCGAGGCGGGAGGAACGATGCGGTTACCCGAGGCGCGAGGCGTTGCAAGCGATGCACTGTTCACACTCCTGTCGCGGTCGGAGCGGCACGCACGAGGTTCGAGCGGTGCGATCGCCCAGGCGGTGGCAGGCGCGGAGGACGTGCTCACCGACGACGATCTGCAGGTGGCGCTGTTCGTGCTGTACGAGCTCCACTACCGGGGCATTGACGGAGTCGCG
Organism: Cryobacterium sp. BB736; assembly: GCF_014980265.1. Classification (NCBI taxonomy): domain Bacteria; kingdom Bacillati; phylum Actinomycetota; class Actinomycetes; order Micrococcales; family Microbacteriaceae; genus Cryobacterium; species Cryobacterium sp. BB736. The sequence continues at coordinate 1,118,377 of NZ_JABXWQ010000001.1, read as the reverse complement.
GACGCGTGGGAGTGGCATCCGGAGCTCCTTGCTATCCGCGCGCTCATCGAGGCCGCCTTCGAGGCCAGGCTGCGGGAGGTCGTACCGCGCCCATCTCGACCGGAGTCAACCAGACGCGCGGTGGCCGACGCGCTGTTCGAGCTGACCGCGGACACCGGCGGTCCGAGCCTCTCCCGCTTCGTTGCACGCCAGGCCGACGAGTCGCAGCTGCGCGAATTCCTCGTCCAACGCTCGATCTACCAACTGAAGGAAGCCGACCCGCACGCGTGGGCCATCCCGCGGCTCGAGGGCGTGGCCAAGGCCGCCCTGGTCGAGATCGAAGCCGACGAGTACGGCGGCGGCGACCCCGCACGGATGCACGCGGCTATCTTCGCCCAGACCATGCGCGGTCTCGGACTCGACGACAGCTACGGCGCCTACGTCGATCAGGTACCGGCAATCACCCTCGCATCTGCCAACATGATGTCGCTGTTCGGGCTGCACCGGCGCCTGCGCGGCGCCATCGTCGGTCATCTTGCCGCATTCGAGATGACCTCGTCGATCCCGAACAAGCTCTATGGCAACGGCTTCCGACGCAACGGGTTCGGCGAGGACGTCACCTGGTACTTCGACGAACACGTCGAAGCGGATGCCGTCCACGAGCAGATCGCGGCGCGCAACCTCGCCGGCGGCCTGATCGAGGCGGAACCGGAACTGCTCGATGACGTGCTTTTTGGCGCATCCGCTTGCCTGACCATCGACGGCATCGTCGGCGAGCGCATCCTCGCCGCGTGGACAACCGGCCAATCGTCCCTTCGCCAGCAGGTGACCGCCTGATGCCGAGATTCCCGGTCGAGTACGTGCTTCCGCTCAAATGGCAGGACGATTCGAGACTGCCCGAGCTGGTGCGCTACCTCCACCACCTGAAGAACGGCGCCGACGTGACCGTCGTCGACGGCTCGCCGGCCGAGTTGTTCGAGGAGCACGCGCAGGTACTGCCCAGCGACGTTCGTCACATGCGGCCGGAGTTCTGGCCAGGCGGCAACGGGAAGGTCGCCGGCGTCATGACCGGAGTGCGGCACGCGCGGCACGAACTCGTCGTGGTCGCGGACGACGACGTGCGGTACGGGCCGGTGACGTTCCGCGCCCTTGTCGAGCAGCTCGAGCGCGCCGACCTGGTGCGGCCGCAGAACTACTACGATCCGCTTCCCTGGCAGGCCCGCTGGGACACCGCCCGGATGCTGATCAATCGCGCCTTCGGCGCCGACTACCCGGGCACCCTCGGCTTCCGACGCAGCGCCCTGATGAACACGGGCGGCTACGACGGCGATGTGCTGTTCGAGAACCTCGAGCTCATCCGCACCATCACCTCGGCCGGCGGGCGGGAGACCAACGCGCTCGACCTCTATGTGCGCCGGCTGCCGCCGACGCCCGAGCAGTTCGCTGATCAGCGCGTGCGGCAGGCCTATGACTCGCTCGCGCAACCCGCTCGCCTCGCCGTCGAGTTGGCGCTGCTGCCCGCAGCCATCGCCACCAGGGGCAGGCCATTGCCATTGCTGGTCGGCGCGCTCACCGCGGTGGCGGTCGCCGAGGTCGGCCGCCGCCGCCGCGCGGGGAAAACCGTATTCCCGGCGACCTCGGCATTGTGGGCGCCGCTCTGGGTTGCCGAGCGAGCTGTCACGTCATGGGTCGCGCTGGCGCAACGCGCCACGGGCGGGGTGCGCTATTCGGGCACCAGGATCAAACGCGCCGCCAGCGCGCGCGGCTTGGCAGGACGACCGAGGGTGCGAAGCCGTGCTTGAGCGACAGGGATCGATCGAACTGTGCCCGGATGGGCCACTCCTGCTGCGCGGTGACTTCGAAATCCTGGGCGCGGACGGCGAGCCCATCGACGCGCGCCGGAAGACTGTCGCGATGTGCCGGTGCGGACTCTCCTCGATCAAGCCGTTCTGCGACGGTACGCACAAGGCATCCGGATTCCGCACCGAGGAGTGACGCTGCAGCATCCGGGACCATCCGAGTGAGCGGTGAACCCAGCCGGGTGCGGAATGATCTTAAGGATGCAGCAGTTCCCCTCCCGAGTGTTGAAGCTCAGCGGCCACCGCGCGGTCATCGAACCGGACCGGTGGGTGCCCGGATCCTTCACTCTCGTCGTCGACGGGACGCCGCAGTCGCACGTCAACCTCGACGACCCGTCGCAGCTGTTCTTCGAGTATGTCCAGCGGATGGGACACGTGATCGACCAGTTGCCGGATGGCCCGATCACTGCGGTGCACCTGGGCGCGGGCGCTCTCACCCTGCCGCGGTACATCGAGGCCACCCGGCCCGGGTCGCGGCAGCAGGTGATCGAGCTGGAGAGCGACCTGGTGGACCTGGTGCGCGAGCACCTGCCGTGGTCGCGTCAGGCGTCGATCCGGGTGCGTTACGGTGACGCGCGCGACGTGCTGGAGCGGCTGCCGCCCGGGCTGACCGGGGCCGTCGACCTGCTGATCGTCGATGTCTTCAGCGGTTCGCGCACGCCCGCGCACGTGACGAGTGTCGAGTTCTATCGGAGCGCGGCGGCGCTGCTGGCCCCCGCCGGCGTGATCCTGGTGAACGTCGCGGATGGCCCCGGCCTCGCCTTCGCCCGAGGTCAGACCGCGACGCTGCGCGAGGTGGTCGGCAACGTCGCAGCGCTCGCCGAGCCGAGCATCCTCAAGGGGCGGCGGTTCGGCAACGTGGTACTGGCAGGTTCGGCGCGCGAATTGCCGATGGAGTGGATGCCGCGCCTGCTGGCCGGCGGGCCGCATCCGGCGAAGGTCATCACCGGCAAGGAGCTTGTCGACTGGATCGCCGGAGCGCCGATCATCACCGACGCCACCGCGATGCCATCCCCCGCTCCCAACTCGAGCATTTTCCGCGAGCGCTGATCGCGCCGGAAAATGCAGGAGATTCGGCCGCCGACTTGCCGGATCGGTAACGGAACGGCACGAATCGGGCCGGATCTCCTGCATTTTCAGTAGGCGCGCGGGGAGGATTGGGGCATGGTGAGTAGCCGGATGCTGGTGGCAGCGGTAGCGCTCGGCCTGCTGGTCGGTTGCACGTCGTCACCCGGGCCGACACCCAGCGGAAGCACATTCACGCCACCGGCCAGTTCGCCGCAGACCACCCCGGTTCAACCGGCCGGCACACCCGAGGTGCTCGCCACCGGCCTGACCTCGCCGTGGTCGGTTGCCCGTCTCACCAACGGCTCTGCACTGATCAGCGAACGCGACACCGCCCTCATCAAGGAGCTCACCGACGGCGAGGTTCGCGAGGTGGGCACCATCGACGGGGTCGTGCCCGCCGGTGAGGGCGGTCTGCTCGGCATCGCCACCCTCGAACTCGGTGACACCATCTGGCTGTACGCCTACTTCACCGGTGAATCCGACAATCGGGTGATCCGGATGCTGCTGAACGGTCGACCCGGCGCGTACTCTCTGGGCGACGCCGAACCGATCATCACGGGCATCCGGAAGGCGAGCAACCACAATGGCGGGCGCATCGCGTTCGGACCGGACGGCAACCTGTTCGTGACCGCCGGGGACGCAGGCGACGCCTCCCTCGCGCAGGACCCGAACACGCTGAACGGCAAAATCCTCCGACTCGAACCGGATGGCTCGGTGCCGGTCGACAACCCGACCAGCGGCTCGCCGGTGTACTCGTTCGGGCACCGCAACCCGCAGGGGCTCGCGTGGGACGAGGACGGCCAGCTATGGGCATCCGAATTCGGGCAGAACACCTGGGACGAGCTGAACCGCATCACCGCTGGCGGCAACTACGGCTGGCCGATCGTCGAGGGCGTCGGCCAGGTCGCCGGCCTGATCGACCCGGTCTACCAGTGGCCGACATCCGATGCCAGCCCGAGCGGTCTCGCCTACATCGACCAGACGCTGTTCATGGCCGCACTGCGCGGCGAGCGACTGTGGGCGATCTACCCGTTCGCCGCAAGCGGGGTGGATGCGGTGGCGTGGTTCGAGGGTGAATTCGGCAGGCTGCGCGACGCGGTCCCGGGTCCGGATGGGAGCCTCTGGGTGCTCACCAACAACACCGACGGTCGTGGAAACCCGCGCGAAGGTGACGACAAGCTGATGCAGGTACGGCTGGAGCCGCTTCGCGAGGGTTAGCGTTGGTTCGACACCTCGGGAGGGCCAGTGGACATCATTCTCGGTTACGACCCGACAACACTTCGTGAACAGGTCGACCTCCAGGCGGCCGGTGATCGGCTCGCGGAGCTCGAGAACCGCCGCGACACCGAGTCCATCAACGAGAAGGTCGCCCTGCTGCGGATGGTCGGGCGCATCGACGACGCGTGGGATGCCGCCAACGCGGCCCTGCGGAACGCGCGCATGACCGGGGATCGGGAGTCCATCTGCCGGGCTCGCATCCGGCGAGCGCAGGTGCAGCAGGAACAGGGCAAGCTCGACGACGCCCGGCGCGAGCTCACCGCGTGCATCGATGAGGCGCGCACTCACGACTGGGCGGCGACGGAAGCGTTCGCGCTGCAGCACCGCGGGAAGGTGCTGTTCGACCACGGGGACTTCGCCGGTGCGCTGCAGGATTTCCGCACCGCGGCCGCGATGCGGGAGCGGATCGGCGCACCGGATGATCAGGTGCAGAGCTCGCTTTTCGCCGCGCAGGTCGTCGAGTCGCGGCTCTGACCCGCGTCGTCTGCTCGTTCACAAGTCGGCTTGCCGCGGAGGACTGCCCCGTCGGGAGCGTCGGGTCGGGGAGCGTTGCGGGCAGCGGTTAGCCTCGATTCGTGGCGGATCTGGTTCGAGTGCGGCGGTGGGCGGAGGCCCTGATAGCGCTGCATCTCGACCCCACCGAGTGGAGTTTCGGCTTCGACACCGCGAAGACCCGGGCCGGCCTGTGCAACTACACCCGTAAACGCATCACCGTCTCGCGCTACCTGGCCGCGCGCTACGAGGATGACGAGATTCATCAGGTGCTGCTGCACGAGGTCGCGCATGCGATGGCCGGGCAAGGCTCGGGGCACGGGCCGCGCTGGAAGAAGCTCGCGCGCGAGATCGGGTACGAGGGCGGCCGGTTGCATCACGGCGAAGTCGCCGATGAGCTCGCTCCGTGGGTCGGGGCGTGTCCCGCCGGTCACCAGTTCTTCCGCTACCGGAAGCCGACCCGGGCGATGTCGTGCGGCAAGTGCTCGCGCCGGTTCGACCGCTCGAACCTGATCAGCTGGACGAAGCGGACCGTCTCGGCCGCGACACGCCGCCGGGCGGCATCCGCGAGCTGACCCCGGCCAGCGCCGCTCGAATGTGCGAGCGCGTGCGATAGACCGCGTGCACTCGCACATTTCGCCGGCGCTCGCTGGTGTGGTCGCCGCGTCCTGTCAACGGATCTCGGCGGGCTCGATCACCGAGTGATGCTGAACGCGTCACCGCGCAGCACGGGCACGACCGTGGACGAGTCGACCTGGCTCGCCAGTTCGACATCCTGCGGGAAGCCCCACTCCTCGAGTTCTTTGCCGCTGGCAGATGCGCTCACCAGATGGCCGATCGCGTTGCGCAATCCGGTGAATGCGGCAGACGCGGCAGCTGCCTCCGGCGAGCAGAAGTCGATGCCAACCTCGGCGAGCGCGTCGATGATCGCGCCGGCGCCGAACATGTCCTCGACCGCGAAGCGCGAGGTGCCATCGCCGCGCGCCTCACCAGATGCGATCACCGCCACCGATAACCGATTCGCCTTCTCGGCCTGCCTCGCGAGCACCCATTCCGCGACTGCACTCCGGTTGCGCAGCGATCCGGCGACGACCGGGACATCACCGCGCAGCGCCGCGCTGATCCGTGAGCCATTCGGAGACTGCACGACAACCCGTGTGCCGGCGTGCTCTGGTCCGACGCTCGCCGGCGAGAGGCTCAGCGGCGAACCGCGTTTCCCCGCGACGACCGCGGCGTGCTCGCTCGCGTAGCGTGCCGCATCCGTGCCATCGAACGGCAGCACCTCGATGCCGTACTCGAGCGCGATCCCCACCATGGTTGTGAACGACAGCACATCGACGACCACGATCACATCGACATCCGCCGCCACGGTGCGGGCGCCCTCGATCCCCCAGTCGAATCGCACCTGGTACTGGCTCTGCGAAAGCGGCGATGACACCTACGAAATGCTAATCGACCGGGCGGCGCGCTCCTGGCGGCCGGGTAGCATCACGCAACATGACCACCCTCCCCTTCCTCACGGCAGACGACATCTTCGAGCGCATGAACTACCTCGACGCGGTGCGCACCCTCCAGCGCGACCTGCGCAGCGGACTCGACCCGGATGCCGACTTCGAGCGCGGTTCCGTCGACCTGGCCCAGGGGAAATTCCTGCTCATGCCGAGCGAGTCGTCGGAGTTCGCCGGGGTGAAGGTGCTCACCGTGGCGGCCGAGAACCCGGCTCGCGGGCTGCCTCTCATCCAGGGCGTCTACGTGCTCACGGATGCGGCAACCCTCAGCCCAGTGGCCCTGCTTGACGGCGCTGCGCTGACCACCTTGCGCACCCCGGCGGTGTCTGCCGCGGCGGCCGACCTGCTGGTTCCGGATGACGTGCCACGGCTGGTCGTGTTCGGATCAGGTCCGCAGGCGCTCGGGCACGTCGAGGCGATGCGCAGCATCCGGCGGCTGGAGCACGTGACCATCGTGGCGCGCAACCAGGAGCGGGCGGCGAGCGCGGCCGCGGCGGTGCGCGCATCCGGGATCGTCGCCGACGTGGGCACCGTAGAGGCGATCCGCGACGCCGACGTGATCGTGTGCGCGACCACCGCGACAGAGCCGCTGTTCGACAGCGCGCTGGTGCCCGATACCGCGTGCGTTCTGGCCGTCGGCGCGCACGCGGCCGACGCGCGTGAAGTCGACAGCGCCCTCGTCGCGCGGTCACAGGTGGTGGTCGAATCGGTGCCGGTTGCGCTGCGCGAGGCCGGCGACGTCATGATCCCGGTGGCCGAGGGGCGGCTGAGCCCGGATGCCTTGACTGGCATGCGCGACCTGGTCACCGGGGCGGTGCCGGTTGACTGGTCGCGCCCGCGGATCTTCAAGAGCACCGGCATGTCCTGGGAGGACCTGTCGATCGCTTCCGAGCTCTATCGCAGGGGCTGACCCCGGCCCCTGCTACGCTGGTGTCATCTTGCGAGCGCCGAATGGTGCTCCCTGCGTCGTAGAACGCTTCTCCGCCCTGTTGGGCGCGATTGATTTCATGCGGCGAATTGAATGTGGCATCCGCCATCTTCGCCATCTTCCGTCAGGCCCATTATTCGCGTGCGACCGCACGCCCTGACGCCCAATGCGAAAGCACTGAAACACCTCTATGTCTGAAACCAGCTTCGGCGCGCTCGGCGTGCCCGCACCGCTCGTCGCCGCTCTCGAAAAGAGCGGCATCACGAGCCCCTTCCCGATCCAGCAGGACACCCTGCCCGACACGCTCCGCGGCCGCGACGTGCTTGGACGCGGCAAGACCGGCAGCGGCAAGACGCTCGCGTTCTCCATCCCGCTCGTCGCGCGCCTGTCGAACGGCGGGCGCCGGCAGTCCGGTCGTCCGCATGCCCTCGTGCTCGCACCGACCCGTGAGCTTGCCACCCAGATCTCCGCGGCGATGGAGCCCCTGGCCGCCTCGTACGACCTGAAGCTCACCACGATCTTCGGCGGCGTCTCGCAGCAGCGCCAGGTCGCCGCGCTCAAGGCCGGCGTCGACATCGTTGTCGCCTGCCCTGGGCGCCTCGAGGATCTGATGCAACAGGGTCACCTCACCCTCGACGCCATCGAGATCACCGTGCTCGACGAGGCCGACCACATGGCCGACCTGGGCTTCCTGCCCGTGGTCACGCGCATCCTGAACAAGACCCCGGATGGCGGCCAGCGGATGCTGTTCTCCGCCACCCTGGACAACGGCGTCGACAAGCTCGTCAAGCGTTACCTGCACGACGAGATCCTGCACTCGGTCGACGAAGCGACGAGCCACGTCGACGCGATGACCCACCACGTGTTCGAGGTCACCGACGTCGACGCGAAGAAGCACCTGATCAACACGCTCGCGTCCGGCACCGGACGTCGCATCCTGTTCATGCGCACCAAGCACCACGCCAAGAAGCTGGCCAAGCAGCTGACCGAGTCGGGGATCCCGTCGGTCGACCTGCACGGCAACCTCTCGCAGCCGCAGCGTGACCGCAACCTGGCCGCGTTCGCCTCCGGTGAGGCGAAGGTTCTCGTGGCGACGGATGTCGCGGCGCGCGGAGTGCACGTCGATGACGTCGAGCTCGTGGTGCACGTCGACCCGCCGGCAGAGCACAAGGCGTACCTGCACCGCAGCGGCCGCACCGCGCGTGCCGGGAGCGACGGTGACGTTGTCACCATCGTGCTGCCGGCCCAGCGGTCGGATGTCGCGTCGCTGCTGCGCAAGGCTGCGATCACCGCGCGACCGCAGCAGGTGACCGCCGATTCGGGCGCCGTGACCGCGCTCGTCGGCGAGGTCGCCGCGTTCGTGAAGCCCGCGCCGCGCGTGGTGCAGCAGCAGCGCGGCGGCGGCACGTCGCAGGGCGCCAACGCGCGCCGGAAGCGCGCGACCCGCGGCGGCCAGGTTGGTCAGGGTGGTCCGGTTTCGCGTGGCGAACAGTCGCGCGGCCTGCGCAGCCCGGATCAGGCTCGCTCGGGACAGCGCAAGCGCACTGGGCAGTCGGCTCAGGGCGAGCGCTCCAACGCTCACGCCCCGCGCACCCGCTCGTCGGCGCGCACGTACAGCACGTCCACGCCTGTGGCATCCGGTGGCGAGCGCCGCACCGGTCGCCGCGCGCAGGGCTGACGCGCCGCATCCGGACATCCGCGCCCCGTGAGGGGTCCAATAACGCCCTTCGCAGGCTCCGGAAGGCCCGTTTCTGACCCCTCACCCGCTATCGCTGCACCCAGTTGCCCACTTTCGCCCCAGTTTCCGACCGAAACAAGGGCGAAAGTGGGCAATTCGGCGTTGTGGGCGGTGATTGCACGGCATTAGGGTCGCCGCATGTCGTTCACCATTCGCCCCGCCCGCGTCGAGGACGCCGACCGGATGGGCGTCGTGATCGTGCAGTCCTGGCACGAGACCTACGCGCACCTGCTGCCAGCGGAAACGCTCGCGTCACTCGACCCGGCCGAACGAGCCGACATGTGGCGGCGGGCGATTGAGCGACGGGGCGGCGTCGGCGGGCCCGTCGTTGCCGAAGTTGACGGGGTGGTTGTCGGACTGGCCGGCGCCGGAACGCCCCTCGACGAAGACCCACCGGTGCCGCTGCAGTTGTACGTGATCTACCTGCTGGCGGCACACCACGGGAGCGGCGCGGGGCAGGGGCTGCTCGACGCGGCGATCGGGACCGAACCCGCCCTGGTCTGGGTTGCCGAGGACAACCCGCGCGCGATCGCCTTCTATGAGCGAAACGGCTTCGTGCGCGATGGCACGACCGACGAGCTCCCAGTTGGCGACGGGTCGATCCACGAGATCCGGATGGTGCGGGGCGCGACCGCATAGCGGGTCTCGATGAGCTCGACCACCGTTACGCTCCGCCTCCGGACATCCGCACCCCGCACACCGGGCGCGGATGACCGGAACCCGAGCGGATCGCCGGAACGGGCGCGGTCTCGACAGCTTTGAGCGATAGGGACGGCGCGCCGACTACCCCAACCGACCCACCGACGCCAGCGCAGCCTTCAGCAGGGCTCCCCTGCCGCCCTCCATCTCCCGGCTGATCTCGTCACTGCAGGCCGCTTCCGGGGTCAGCCAGGTCAGCTCGAGCGCGTCCTGCCGTGGCTCGGTGGTCCCGGTCACCGGAACCACGTAGGCAAGCGAGACCGCGTGCTGCCTCGAGTCGGTGAACGCGCTGATGCCCGGCAACGGGAAGTATTCGGCGACCTGGAACGGGATTGGGCTCGCCGGCAGCTGCGGGAACGCCATCGGCCCGAGGTCCTTCTCCAGGTGGCGGAACAGCGCCTCCCGGAGGGTCTCCCCGTACATCACGCGACCGGACACGATGGTCCGGCTCATCTCGCCCGCCGACGCGCGCAACAGCACGCCGACCTCGATGACCTGGCCGAGGCCATCCACTCGGACCGGCACCGCCTCGACGTAGATCAGCGGCAGCCGGCGGCGGACGGATTCCAGCTCGTCGTCGGAGAGCCAGGCGGAGTTCGGGTCGGGGGTTCCCACTGAGGCCATGCCCCATTTTCACCCACGAGCCGATCAAGTCGGGAGGTTTGCCCGCAATCCGACGCGCAAAGCGCACTCTTCTCCCGACTCGATGGGCAAGGATTGGGGCATGAGCGTGACGATCGATTCGGATGCCGTGCTGTGGTCAGCCCCGGAGAGTGAGCGTGCGAGCCGCCCGTTGCTCGTACTGCTGCACGGGGTCGGGTCGCACGAGGGCGACCTGTTCTCCATGGCGAGCTACCTCCCGCTCGAACCGGTCATCGCGTCGCTGCGCGCTCCCCTGCCGTACGGGCCGGGGCACGGCTGGTTCCCGATGCCGGAGCAGGCACCGGATGCTGCGCGCTGGCAGTCCGCCGCAGCTTCGACCCAAGCGATCCTCGACTGGCTCGACGGCACACAGTCGACCACGGTGGGCCTGCTCGGCTTCTCGCAGGGCGCCGCGATGTCACTCGAGTTGCTGCGCTCCCGGCCCGAGCGGTTCGCGTTCGCCGTCGCCTTGAGCGGCTTCGCCATCGCAGAGGAACGCGACGGCGACCAACGACTGGCCGAGGTGAAGCCGCCGGTCTTCTGGGGTCGCGGCACGGCCGACCCGATCTTCACCGAGGATCGCCTCGAGTTCACCAAGAGCTGGCTTCCCGAGCATTCAACGCTGACCCAGAAGGTCTACCCGGGCATGGGGCACGGCGTTTCGCAGGAGGAACTCGGCGACATCGTTGCCTTCCTCCGCGACCAGTACTAGCAGCTAGCGGCGCCACCGCGTCGCGAGGATCACGACAATTGAGATCAGGGTCGCCAGCCCCAGAGTCCCGAACAACGGAACGGTGAAGATCGCCGACTGCAGGAAGAACATCTGCACGGGGTCGAACTGGGAACTGGGCTGCCCGAAGAAGGCTCCCCGAGCTGAGTACGCGGCGAGGTTCCACGCGGCGACCAGCAGCGCGACGCCGATCAACCCGAGTGCCACCAGGTACGGGTTGATCCGCTTCCACCACGGTCCTGCGGGAGCCGGCTCGGCAGCATCCGGAGTCTCGTCGCCATGGTCGAATGCCGGGTCGGATGCGATCCGCTCCTCGTGCGCGTCGGCCGCGGCCGCCGCGATCAAGTCATCCAGATCGGTGCGTGGCGCCTCGCGCAGCGGGACGCGGGGCGGCTCCTCGCGGTGCACCCGCTCGTCGTAGCCCGGCTGAAACGCCGGCGGGAACCGCGGATCGAACCTCGGCCCTGCACTGGTGTCGCGATCGCTCATGCCGCCCCCGCTCTTCTGGGCGAAAGTCTAGCCAGTGGCGGCGCCCGCACGCGGGCGCAGAGCTTTGTGCCAAATGCAACGGAACGTTCGCTTGCCCATGGCACAAACCTCTGCCGGAGGGGCGGATGCCGCCGGGAACGCCCGAATCGACAGTGTTACGCTCGCCTTGTTGGGCGAGTTAAAACGCGCTCGCCCTCACATCTCGAAAGGGCACCCCGCGCCACATGAGCTACATCACCTCGGCCGCGCTCGGCGAGCGCGGCTTTGTCGTTCTCGACAGGTACGACCAGGAAGCCGACCCGAAGGAATGGCTCGACCTCGAGTATGTCGACTGGAAGTCATCCGGCGACACTCGCTTCGCGCCGCTGGCCAGCGCCAAGGGCGAGATCGAGGTCAACGGGTTCTGGCACCACGAGCCGCCGCGCACCGACAAGGATGGCGTCTGGATCGAGTCGCAGGTGCAGAAAGCCCCGAATCTCACGCGCCGAGCGCAGGAGCCGGGCGCCAACGTCGGCCGCTGCCGCGTGATCGAGCTGCAACCGAACGAGTACGTCGACGCCCTATACAACCTGCACCAGGACGACAACAACCGGCTCAATCCGGATGAGACCGGCTGGATCGTCCGCGGATTCTTCAACCTTTCCGACGACCCCGACTCCTACCTGATCCTGCGCGAGGACCGCTGGGACCCGTCGACCGAGGTTCGCATCCCGCTGTCAGCCGGAAGCCAGGTCATCGTCGACACGCAGCGCTTCTGGCACGCGGTGTGGCATCGGGGCAGCGCCCCGCGCTACTGCCTGATCACGTCGTGGGAGTCCGGCCCCGAACTCGACGCCTTCATCGCCACGCACCACGGCACAACCGAGCACACCAGCCCGCCGCTCGACGAGCAGTTCATCGAGGATGCGCAGGCGACCCTCCAGCGCCGCCTCGCCGAACGCGCCGCGATTGTTGCCGAGAAGGCAAAGGCACGCCGCGGTTCAAACGGGCGTGAGGACTGACCCGATGCCAGAAGTGATCATCGTCCCCGACCAGGAAACGGCGGGCAACCTGGTCGCCGGCGCCATCCTCGACCTGCTGGGGCGCAAGAGCGATGCAGTGCTCGGTCTCGCCACCGGCTCGACCCCGCTGCCGGCCTATCGCACGCTCGCCTCTCGCGCCGCGGCCGATGGCCTCGACCTCAGCCGGGTGCGCGGCTTCGCGCTCGACGAGTATGTCGGGCTGCCAGAGGGTCACCCGCAGAGCTACAAGTCGGTGATCAGGACCGAGGTCACCGTGCCGCTCAGCCTTACCCCATCACTCGTGCACGTGCCATCCGGAGACCCGGAGACGATCCAGACCGCGGGCGATGACTTCGAGCAGGCGATCACGGATGCCGGTGGCATCGACCTGCAGTTGCTCGGCATCGGAACGGTCGGGCACATCGGCTTCAACGAGCCCGGCTCGTCGCTGTCGTCGCTCACCCGGGTCAAGACGCTGACGATGCAGACCCGACGGGACAACGCCCGGTTCTTCGGGTCGCTGGACGAGGTTCCCACGCAGGCGATCACGCAGGGGCTGGGCACCATCCTGCGCTCCCGCCACCTCGTGCTGATGGCGTTCGGCGAGGGCAAGGCCGGCGCGATCGCGGGCGCGGTCGAGGGACCGGTCAGCGCCGCGCTGCCCGCATCCGTCATCCAGCTGCACCAACGCGCGACGGTCATCGTCGACGAGGATGCCGCCAGCCGGCTCGCGCACACCGAGTACTACCGCTATGCGTGGGCCAACAAGCCGAGCTGGCAGAGCATCTAGCCGCTCCTGAGCTCGCCGGGCGGCTGACCGCTCGCGCGGGTGCTTCTTTCTCGTGCGGGTGTTGCAACACCAGCGCGAGCACGCAACACCCGCGCGCAGCAGATTGGTCAGATGCAATTCCGTACGCCGTCGGTCAGGCGTACCGTGGCGGCATGGCGACCGTGGCTGACGTGAGGCGAATCGCTTTGGGTCTGCCGGGTGCCGCCGAAAAACCGTCGCACGACGGGCTTGCCTGGCAAGTGGGAAAGAAATCGTTCGCCTGGGAGCGCCCCCTGCGTAAGAGCGATCTGGCGGCGCTGGGCGATGAGGCGCCGGAGGGACCCAACCTTGGCGTGTACGTGTCCGACGAGGGCGAGAAGCAGGCTCTGCTCGACGAGGGCATGCCGCTGTTCTTCGCGACTCCACATCTCGACGGCTGGCCGATCGTGCTGGTTCGGCTGGATGCCATCGGGGAAGACCGATTGCGCGAGGTGATTGTCGAGTCGTGGCTGGCGCGTGCACCCAAGAAACTGGTGGAGGAGTTTCTCGCCAACGGTCTGTGAGCTGCGCATCCCGGCCGCAGCAGCGCTCGCGCGGGTGCTTTCTTCTCGCGCGGGTGTTGCAACACCAGCGCGAGCATTAAACACCCGCGCGACGGGACAAGCCGGCCACTTCGGCCGCGAGCACCGAGTCCTGACAGTGGATGGCGGCAGAATGGGCGAATGATGAACCCGCTCGAGCGTTTCTCCCCGGCGACGCAGGCGTGGTTCGGCCAGGCGTTCCCCGAGCCGACGCCGGCTCAAAGCGGCGCGTGGGACGCCATCTCGCAGGGCTCCAACGCGCTCGTCATCGCCCCGACCGGCTCCGGCAAGACGCTGGCGGCGTTCCTGTGGTCGATCGACCGGCTTGCGCACGACCCGATCGAGCCGCGCACGACCCGCGTCCTCTACGTCTCGCCGCTCAAGGCGCTGGCGGTCGACGTCGAACGCAACCTGCGGGCGCCGCTCGTCGGCATCACCCAGGCCGCCAAACTATTGGGCGCCGTGCCCCCGGATGTCTCGGTGGCGGTCCGCTCGGGCGACACGCCAGCCGGCGAGCGAGCCCGGATGCTGCGGAATCCGCCCGACATCCTGATCACCACGCCCGAGTCGCTGTACCTGATGCTCACATCGCAAGCGCGCGAGACCCTGCGCAACGTGGAGACGGTCATCGTCGACGAGGTGCACGCGGTAGCGGCGACGAAGCGGGGCTCGCACCTCGCGGTGTCGCTCGAACGACTCGACCTGCTGCTCGAGAAGCCCGCCCAGCGGATCGGGCTGTCGGCGACCGTGCGCCCGCCGGAGGAGGTCGCACGGTTCTTGGCTGGCAGCGCGCCGGTGCAGGTCGTCGCCCCCGAGTCGGCGAAGCGGTTCGACCTGCGTGTCGTCGTGCCGATCGAGGACATGACCGAACTGGGCACGACCGCCGTGACCGAGGGCGCGACGTCCGGCGCTCGCGCGCAGGGCTCGATCTGGCCGCACGTCGAGGAGCGCATCGTCGACCAGATCCTGGAGCACCGGTCGACGATCGTGTTCTCCAACTCCCGCCGCCTCGCCGAGCGGCTCACCGCGCGCCTCAACGAGCTCTACGCCGAGCGGCTGGGCATCGAGTTCCCGCCAGAGGAGGTCCCAGCCGACCTGATCGCGCAGAGCGGGCGCACCGCCGGGATCGAGCCGATCCTGGCGCGCGCCCACCACGGTTCGGTCTCCAAGGATCAGCGCTCCCTCATCGAAGACGACCTGAAGTCCGGCCGGCTGCGCTGCGTCGTCGCCACCAGTTCGCTCGAGTTGGGCATCGACATGGGCGCGGTCGACCTGGTCATCCAGGTGGAGGCGCCGCCATCCGTCGCCAGCGGGCTGCAGCGTGTCGGTCGCGCCGGGCACCAGGTCGGCGAGATCTCCAAGGGTGTGCTGTACCCGAAGCACCGCGCCGACCTGCTGCATTCCGCAGTGACGAGCGGGCGGATGTCGGCGGGCCTCATCGAGGAACTGGTCGTGCCGCAGAACCCGCTCGACATCCTCGCCCAGCAGACCGTCGCGGCCGTTGCGCTGGAGGAGCTGAGTGTCGACGACTGGTTCGACACCGTCCGCCGCAGCGCACCGTTCGCGACCCTCCCGCGCAGCCTGTTCGAGGCGACCCTCGACTTGCTGAGCGGCCTGTACCCGTCCGACGAGTTCGCCGAACTGCGCCCGCGCATCATCTGGAACCGGGTCGACGGCACGATCAAGGGCCGACCCGGCGCGCAGCGGCTCGCGGTGATCTCCGGCGGCACCATCCCCGACCGCGGCATGTTCGGCGTCTTCATGGTCGGCGGCGGCGGCCGGGTCGGTGAGCTGGACGAGGAGATGGTCTACGAATCCCGCGTCGGCGACGTGTTCTCGCTCGGAGCCACCAGCTGGCAGATCGAGCAGATCACGCACGATCGCGTGCTTGTGTCCCCCGCCTACGGCCGGCCGGGGCGGGTCCCGTTCTGGAAGGGTGACAGCCTGGGCCGCCCGGCGGAGCTGGGCCGCGCGATCGGTGCCTTCACGCACGAACTGTCGACCGCGTCCGAGGCCGACGCCCGCGCCCAGGCGACCGCGGCCGGGCTGGACGACTACGCGGTCGCCAACCTGGTCGCCTTTGTCGCCGAGCAGAAGGAAGCCACCGGGCACGTTCCCACCGACAAGACCTTCGTCGTCGAACGATTCAGGGACGAACTGGGCGACTGGCGGGTGGTGCTGCACTCGCCGCTCGGGCTGCCGGTGCATTCCCCGTGGGCACTCGCAGTGGGTGCGCGGCTGCGTGAACGGTTCGGCATCGACGGTGCCGCCGTCGCCAGCGACGACGGCGTGATCCTGCGAATCCCGGATACGGATGCCGACCCGCCCGGCGCCGACCTGTTCTTCTTCGAGCCTGAGGAGATCGGCGACCTGGTGACCGAGGAGGTGGGTGGTTCCGCGCTGTTCGCGTCCCGGTTCCGGGAGAACGCGGCCCGCGCCCTGCTCCTCCCCAACTACAATCCGTCCCGCCGGTCCCCGCTCTGGCAGCAGCGGCAGCGGTCCAGCCAGCTGTTGTCCGTGGCCAGCCGCTACCCGAGCTTCCCGATCGTGCTCGAAACGGTGCGTGAGGTGCTGCAGGATGTCTACGACCTGCCCGGTCTCACCGGCGTGCTCGCCGACCTCGCAGCCCGTCGCATCCGGATTGTCGAGACCGAGACCGAGCAGGCGAGCCCGTTCGCGCGGTCGCTGCTGTTCGGCTACGTCGCGGCGTTCATGTACGAGGGCGACTCGCCACTCGCGGAGCGCCGAGCGGCAGCCCTCAGCCTCGACCCGCAACTCCTCACAGAACTGCTCGGCCGCGCCGAGCTGCGCGAGCTGCTCGACGCCGAGGTCATCGCCCAGACCGAGTTCGAACTGCAACGGCTCGCACCGGACCGGCGGGCGCGCGACGCCGAGGGCATCGTCGACCTGCTCCGGATGCTCGGCCCACTGTCGGTGGATGAGGTCGGCGACCGCTTCGATGTGGAGGAGTACGCGCGCCGAACCGGTGGCGGGGTGGCAACCGACCCACAAGGGCTGGTTCGCGGGCTGCTTGAAGAGCTTCAAGCCGACCGTCGGGTGCTCGCCGCGACGATCGCGGGCGGCGAGCGCTGGCACATCGTCGAGGACACCGCGCGGCTGCGTGACGGCCTCGGCATCCCGGTGCCGCTCGGCGTTCCGGTGGCCTTCCTCGACCCGGTCCCCGACCCGCTCGGCGACCTGGTCGCCAGGCACGCGCGCACCCACGGTCCGTTCACCGCGGTCGATGTCGCGCAGCGCTTCGGCATCGGCATCGCCGTCGCCACCGAGGTGCTACGCCGGCTGGAGTCACAGCGGAGGGTGGCCGAGGGCGAGTTCCGGCCCGACAGCACCGGCGCGGAGTGGTGCGATACCGACGTGCTGCGTCGCCTGCGCGCCCGCTCGCTGGCCGCGCTGCGACACGAAGTCGAACCGGTCACCCCGGACACCCTCGCCCGCTTCGTTCCGGCCTGGCAGCACGTCACCGACCAGGTGCGCGGCATCGACGGCGTCGTGCAGGTGATCGAGCAGCTCGCCGGCGTCGCCCTGCCTGCGTCAGCGTGGGAGAGCCTGATTCTGCCCAGCCGGGTGAGGGACTACTCGCCCGCCATGCTTGACGAGCTCACCGCATCCGGTGAGGTCATCTGGTCCGGACGCGGCACCCTCCCCGGCAGCGACGGCTGGATGGCGCTGCACCTCGCCGACACCCTGGCGTTGACCCTGCCGGAGCCGGAGGGCCTCGAGACCACCGAGCTGCAGGGCGCACTGCTCGACACGCTCGCCGGCGGGGGCGGGTTCTTCTTCCGCCAACTGTCGACCGCGGTGAGCAGCATGGACGACAAGGAGCTGGTCGAGGCGCTGTGGGAGCTGGCCTGGGCGGGCCTGGTCACCAACGACACGCTCACCCCGGTGCGCGCCTACCTGGGCGGGCCGACCCGAGCGCGCACGGTCAGTCGGCGCGGCATCCGGCACCTGGCACCACCGAAGCAAGCGGGTCCGCCGACGGTCGCCGGACGCTGGTCGCTGCTTCCGCTGCCGGAACCGGATGTCACGGTGCGCGCCCACGCCGCCGCGGAGCAGCTGCTGGAGCGGCACGGGGTCGTCACCCGCGGCGCCGTCGCCAATGAGGGCGTCCGCGGCGGGTTCGCGACGATGTACAAGGTGCTGAGCTCGCTCGAGGACACCGGCCGGGTGCGCCGCGGCTACTTCGTCGAGGGACTCGGTGCCGCCCAGTTCGCGACCGGCGCGATCGTGGATCGGCTGCGCTCCTTCTCGGCCGATCCGGATGCCGCGCGGCCCTACAACGCGGTGACGCTCGCCGCCACCGACCCGGCGAATCCGTACGGTGCCGCGCTGAAGTGGCCGGCCGGGGAGCGTGGACACCGGCCGGGCCGGAAGGCTGGCGCCCTGGTCGTGCTCGTCGACGGGCGACTCACCGTCTATGTCGAGCGCGGCGGCAAGTCGGTGCTCACCTTCGACGACGACGAGGAAGCGCTCGCCGCCGCCGCCAGCTCGCTCGCCGCCACGGTGCACCGCTCACTGCGGCGACTGCGGGTGGACAAGGTCGACGGCGAGTTCGTGATCGGCACCCCCCTTGGCCACGCGCTTGCCGATGCGGGGTTCGGGGTGACGCCGCAGGGGCTCAGGCTGATCGGCTAGCCATGCCGGAGGGTGACACCGTCTACCAGGAGGCGCGCACGCTGAACGAGGTGCTAGCCGACGCGGTGCTGACGCGCTGCGACATCCGGGTTCCGACGTTCGCGACCGTCGACCTCAGCGGCGAGCGCGTGCACGACGTCGTCAGCCGCGGCAAGCACCTGCTGATGAGGGTCGGCGAGTTCAGCATCCACTCCCACCTGAAGATGGAGGGGTCGTGGCACGTCTACCGGCACGGCACCTCCTGGAAGAGGCCGGCCTATCAGGCCCGTGCGGTGCTCGAGACGGCCGATTGGGTCGCGGTGGGGTTCGACCTCGGCGTGCTGGAGGTGCTGCCGACGCGCGACGAGGAGCGGGTGGTCGGCTACCTCGGCCCCGACCTGCTCAGCCCGGACTGGGATTCCGACGAGGCGCTCCGCCGTCTGCGCGCCTCTCCTGAGCGACCGATCGGACTTGCCGTGCTGGACCAGCGGGTGATGGCCGGCCTCGGCAACGTGTACCGCGTCGAACTGTGCTTCGTGCGGGGTGTGCTGCCGACGCGGGCGGTCGGCGAAGTGCACAACCTGCCGAGGCTGGTCGACACGGCGCACCGGATGCTGGTGGCCAACAAGGACCGGCCGAATCGGGTGACGACCGGGAACTTCCGCCAGCCGCTGTGGGTGTACGGCCGAGGGGGTCAGCCGTGCCTACGCTGCGGCACGAGTATCCGGAGCGGCGAACTCGGCGACGACGAGCTGCAGCTGCGCGTCGCCTACTGGTGCCCCCACGACCAGACCTGAGTTCGAGCCGATTGCGCGCGCGTCGGGAATGCCTACCGTGGACTCAGGAGGTGTGCGATGCGAGCGGAAGTGGGGAACAGGGTCGTCATCCGCGGCAGGACCGTCGAGGCGCCGGATCGACACGGCACCATTGCGGAAGTGCGTGGTGAGGACGGCGCCGGACCGTACGTGGTGAGGTTCGATGACGGTCATGAGAGTGTGGTGTTCCCCGGAGGCGACTTCATCGTGGAGCACAGCGAGCAGGTCTAAGGCTCGCCCTAAGGGGTCAGAAGCCGCCCTTCATCCTGACGCGGAACGCCGGTTTGCGACCCCTCGCGTGAATGGGAGGGCATCCAGCTTTTCGGGATCGTGTGATTGCTATCGTGCTGTGGCGCGTCAGCACCAGAACCGAAGGAGACCCGTGAACTGCCCCATCGACACCACTCCCCTCGTCATGTCGGAGCGCTCCGGCATCGAGATCGACTACTGCCCCACCTGCCGTGGCGTGTGGCTCGATCGTGGTGAACTCGACAAGATCATCGAACGCTCGGTGACGATGGCACCGCCTGCGGCAGGCGACCCACGGGGCGGCGATCGTGACCCCTTCCGCGACGATGCCGACGACTACCGCGGCGGATACGGACGCCCGGGCGTGCCCGGTTTCGGTGGCCCGGACCAGGGTCGCCGGCGCAAGCGCAACTGGCTGGAAGACCTCTTCGACTGACTCTGCCCTACGCTTGGGCCGTGGGCCTTGACCGCAGCCGGTACGTCCTCGAGTTCGAGGATGGCTTCGACCACCTAGAGCTCGACCGCACGAAGTGGATCCCGCACTACCTGCCACACTGGAGCGGCCGCGAGGCATCCAGGGCGAGCTATCGGATCGCGGATGGCGTTCTGAATCTCGCGATCGAGGAAGACCAGCCGCCGTGGGCGCCCGACCTCGACGGGAACCTCCGGGTGTCGAATCTGCAGACCGGCGTGTTCTCCGGGCCGGTCGGCTCTCCCATCGGGCAACACCAGTTCAGGCCTGGACTCACGGTGCGTGAGGAGCAGCCAGAGCAACGCCGGTACACGCCGCACTTCGGGCTCATCGAGGCGCGCGTGAGTGCCATCGACGACCCGAACTGCATGGTCGCCCTCTGGATGATCGGTTTCGAGGACCGGCCGGAGCGTTCCGGCGAACTGTGCCTGTTCGAGATCTTCGGGTCTGAGCTCACCCGGAATGCCGGCATCGTCGGGATGGGCGTGCATCCGTTCGCCGACCCGGAGCTGAAGGATGACTTCCGCAAGGTTCGCATCGAAAAGGACCTACGCGACTTCCACACCTACTCGCTCGAGTGGATGCCCGACGGCGTCATCTTCTTCATCGACGACGAGCACGTCGCATCCGTCGACCAGTCACCCGATTACCCGATGCAGCTCATGCTCAACGTGTACGAGTTCCAACCCGGTGGCGCCTACCCGAAGGAGTTCGCGGTCGATTGGGTGCGCGGGTACCGACCCCTCCCGTAGCGCCTGCCGGCAACGGTTTGTGCCAAGAGCAAGCGAACAGCTCAGCCTTGCGGCAGCGCCCGCACGCTGTTGTTGCGCGCGTCGTGGGTGAGTTCGACGAGGCCGAGGGCTTCGAGCAGCGGCGGAAGGTACATCCCGAATCGGCCACGGTAGCCCTTGCGCAAGCCGTACCAGCCGCCGACCGGGTTGTTCTCAGAGCGTCCCCACGCCTCGACGCTGCCGGCTGCGGCGGTCTTCTGCTCGTCGGCGGCGCCCAGCGGCACCCAGTCGCTCTGTTCGCGCAGCCAGGCAGCGAGATCGTCGATCGCGCTGAGGTGATACTTCAGGGTGGTCGAGCCTACCTGGCAGACCAGCGCCGGCGGGTCGGACTGCTCGTCGCGGTACATCGAGTATTGCGATGTGCCGGGTGCCGTGGTCAGTTGCCAGGGATCATCTTTCGTGCCAGTTCCGTTCACCATGGCTTATTTCTACCGCGGGGACGGCCGGATGGCACCACTCGACTTGTCACTCGGGCTGGTTGGGGCCGAAAGTGTTGTGCACGAATGTGCGTGCTGCGTCACAAAACCCCCTGCTTCTCTCATGCACAAGGGATGCAGGGGGCTCTCAAGTGGCGGTACCGGTGGGATTTGAACCCACGGTGGGCGTAAACCCACACAACTTTTCGAGAGTTGCACCTTCGGCCGCTCGGACACGGTACCGGGGAAGAGTTTAGTACACGCTCTCGCGGCGCTGAAACACGTGGTTCTGACCAGCCGGGCGGATGCCTCTACTAGGCCGCGAGCTGGCGGACCAGGTGCTCTGCGTCCACTCCGACACCCATCAGCAGCGGCGACTTGCGTGTTCTCATCCACGGCATCCCGAGGAAGTACAGGCCGTCCACTCGCACACTCACCCCGTCCCGGTGCATCGGGAAACCCATGACGTCCACCAGGTGCGACACGTCGATCCAGCCGTAGTCCGGACGGAACCCACACGCGACGATCACAGCATCCAGCTCACTCAAGCTCGGTGCCGGAGCCGCGGTCAGCGGCTCGGACGACAAGGTCGGCAGGTCTGGCGCCGACCATCCCCGTTCCTCGGCCACACGCGTCGCAAGCCCGCTGATCTGCCGGAACATGTCGTCTGCTCCAGCCACGGTTTCCGAGAGGTCATCGGCGACAACCAGCTGACCGTCCTCGACACCCTGTAGACGTCCCATGAGTTGCACTCCGTCCGCCTGCAGGGTGCGCAGGCTGAGGTCGCGTCCGCCGTGCGCTCCCGTGACGGTCGGGTTCGCCGCGAAGCGCACCATCGGACCCGGCATGTCCGCAAGCGTCTGCTCGAAGAACCCCGCATCCCAGAGCCAGTCGAAGATGTCCCGCTCCCCGATCCGCCGCGGCATCGCAGGAGCCCTGCCCGCAGCAAGCGTCACCTCGCGTCCCGCCCGTTGCAACTCGTCAGCGATCTGGCAGGCGGTCTGTCCTCCGCCGACGACGAGCACCCGGTTTCCCGGCACAGCCTCCGGCGACCGGTACCGGGTCGATCCGACGACCGGCAAAGTCCGCTGCAACTCCGAGGTGAACGGGGGCAGCAACTCACGCTGGTACGCACCGGTGCAGACCACGACGCGTCGAGCGCGCAGCACTCCACTGCTGGTGGTCGCAGTGAAGCCGCCGTCGGATGCGGTCAGAGATTCGACCTCCACACCTTCCTCGACAGGGGCCCCAAACGAGGCAGCATAGTCGCCCAAGAACGCGACGATCTGCTCGCGGCTGAAGAAACCGTCCGGTTCGTCTCCCTGGTACGCGCCGCCGGGCAGCAGAGTCGTGTGATTAGGGGTCACCAGACAGAACGAGTCCCAGCGGTGCGCCCAGGCTGAGCCGACCCGGTCGCGCTCCAGAAGCACATGTTCAATCGACGCATCCGTCAGTTCATGGCTGGCCGCAAGTCCGGCCTGCCCTGCCCCGATGACGAGAACGTTCACATCCGTGAACATGGCGACAGCCTAAGTCCGCCCGGGTCGAAACACCCTGCACGTTTGCACGCAGCGACCGGGCAGCACACAGCGCATCCGGAAGCACCGTTCCTAGGATTCTGACTCGTGAAACGAGCACTCGTCGCGACCCTCGCGCTTGGGATCGGCTTGGCCGCATGGTGGACCTATATCCGCACCCGGAAGAGCAGGGGCGCACACCGCATCGCGACCACGCTGCATCTGAATGCGAAGTGGTGGCGCGAGCGCGGCAAGCAGGAGGGCGACCTGCTGTACGTCGCCATCGGCGACTCGGCGGCGCAGGGCGTCGGCGCGAGCAAGCCGCACCGCGGCTACGTGGGGGCGATCGCGAAACACATCCGCAACGAGTCCGGGAAGTCGGTGCGCGCGGTCAACCTGAGCGTCTCCGGAGCGCGCCTGCGCGAAGCCCTCGCGGTGCAGTTGCCGCAGATCGTCAAGCTGACGCCAGACATCATGACCGTCGCGGTCGGCGCCAACGACATGGCCGACTTCGACCCCAAGCGGTTCGAGCGGGAGCTGCGCACTGTGCTGGACTCTGTGCCCAAGCACGCGATCATCGGAGAGGTGCCCTGCTTCTTCTTCGGCCAGCCGAACAAGAACGCCCGCATGGCCAACGACATCGTGCATGAACTGGCGGACGAACTCGGATTCAGGGTCGCGCCCGTCTACGAGAGCACCCGCAGGCAGGGCGTCGCCCGCACCGCGTTCTACCACGCGTCGCCGGACTACTTCCACCCAAACGACCGCGGGCACAGAGTGTGGGCGGATGCTTTCCTGCCGTTGGTCGACAAGCGCCTCTCCTCACTCCTCGGGCCAAAGCATCGGCAATCCACAACGGGCGAGGCGACACCGGTCGCCGAGGCAGTCAGTGACGGTGCCACCGCCTAGGCTTCTTGCCATGGCTCGCCCCACCACCGACTACCGCTGTTCCGAATGTGGTTGGACGACCGTCAAGTGGGTGGGCCGTTGCGGCGAGTGCCAATCGTGGGGCACGGTCGTGGAGACCGGTGCAGCCACCGGCATCCTGCGCACGGTGAACGCGGTGCGCATCGGCGACGATCGGGTGGCCAAGCCGATCACCGCGGTCGATGCCGCCGAGGTTGCGCACTGGCCCACCGGCATTGCCGAGTTCGACCGGGTGCTCGGCGGCGGCATCGTGCCCGGGGCAACCGTGTTGCTCAGCGGCGAGCCAGGGGTGGGCAAGTCGACGCTGCTCCTGGCCGTCGCCTCGCGAGCGGCAGCATCCGGTCAGCGCGTGCTCTATGTCACCGCCGAGGAGTCGGCCAGTCAGGTGCGGCTGCGCGCCGGCCGCACCGGGGCGCTGCGCGACAACCTGTACCTCGCCGCAGAAACCGACCTCGCGACGGTGCTCGGCCAGATCGACCAGGTCAAGCCGCAACTGCTCATCGTCGACTCGGTGCAGACGGTGTCGAGCTCGCTGAGCGAAGGGCTCGCGGGCGGGCCGTCGCAGGTGCGGGAAGTCGCCGCGACGCTCATCCGCGTATCCAAGGAACGCAACCTGCCGGTGCTACTGGTCGGCCACGTCACCAAAGACGGCTCGATCGCCGGCCCGCGCCTGCTCGAACACTTGGTCGACGTGGTGTGCCAGTTCGAGGGCGACAGGCACACGTCGTTGCGCTTCATCCGGGCGCACAAGAACCGGTTCGGCCCTACGGATGAGGTCGGCTGCTTCGAGATGACCGGCGACGGTATCGCTGAGGTCGCCGACCCCAGCGGGCTGTTCCTCAGCCACACCCGGCAGCCGGTGAGCGGCACCTGCGTGACTGTCGCGATGGAGGGGCGGCGCCCGCTCCCGGTGGAGATCCAGGCGCTCATCGTGCCCACGACGGCGCCGCAGCCGCGCCGCGTCGTCAACGGTGTCGACTCGTCACGCGTGGCCATGCTGCTCGCGGTGCTCGGCCAGCGAGTGGGTGAGCGAGTAGCCGAGAAGGATGTCTACGTCTCGACGGTCGGCGGCATCCGGGTCACCGAGCCGGGCGCCGACCTCGCCATTGCGCTCGCGCTGTGCAGCGCCGCTCGGGACGAGCCGCTGCCGTCGACCTTGGCTGCGGTCGGGGAGATCAGCCTGGCTGGCGAGATCCGTGCCGTCTCCAACGCCAAGCAACGCACCGCGGAGATCCGCAGACTTGGATTCAGCACGGTCATCGACTCAAGCTCCGAGTTGCTGACGACCGCGATTGCACGCGTGTTCGAGGGCGAACCCGCTCGGTTCTGATCACAAGCTCGACCACCGGCAGGTTCGGCACCCGGCGCGAGCGTCAGTTCAGGATGATCTGCTTGGTGCCCTCGCTGGTCACGCCACCGACGGTGACCTTCAGGTGGTAGCTCGCGCCGCCCGCGGGAACGCCGGGGCGCTCACCCTCGCAGGTTCCGGCCGACGAGCGGGTGCGGTCCCACGGAATCAGCTGGCTCGACAGCGGGGTGTTCGGCTTGAGCACCGTGGTGGCCGGATCGGCCGGTGCCTGGCAGTCCTTCGACGTCCAGTACTGCTCCGCGCCGCTCGTGATCACGAACTCCTGCACATCCGCACCGACGGGCATCATGCACGCGACCGAGCTGGTGTTAGTGATCGTGAAGCCGACCTGGGGCAGTTGACCCGCGCCATACGTTTCCTTGTCGGTGACCGGCACGACCTTGATCACCGAGGGCTCGCACGGCGCGCCCTCCTCCTGCTCGGGGGCAGCAGCTGTCTCGGTGGTATTCGGCTCGTCGGTCGGCGACTTGTTCTCGTCCGCCTGACCGCGAGGGCTGAAGATGATCATGGCGATGATGACGATGACCGCAAGCACGCCCAACCCGACCACGATGCGGCGGCGCCAGTACACCGAAGGCGGCTGGGGGCCGACGGGATTGCGGAACGTCGACATGCCCCAAGGGTAGACGCGACACGCCGCTCGCACGGAGCGACGCCCCGGCGTGGCCGCGAACTCGCTTCGCCTAGAACCGCTTGATCATGCGGGTGTTTCCGAGCGTATTCGGCTTCACCCGAGCGAGGTCGAGGAACTCGGCGACACCCTCATCCTGCGAGCGCAACAGCTCGAAGTACACCTCGCGGTCGATCTCCTCCTCGCCCATCGGCTCGAAGCCGTGCCGGGTGAAGAAGTCCACCTCGAACGTCAGGCAGAACAGCCGGCTGAGTCCCAGTTCGCGAGCATCGGCCTCGAGCCGGTCAAGGATGGCGTGCCCAACCCCGTGCCGCAGCCAGGGCTGGGCGACCGCCAAGGTGCGCACCTCACCGAGGTCCTCCCACATCACGTGCAGCGCGCCGCATCCGATGATCTCGCCGTTTTCGGCTTCGGCGACCACGAACTCCTGAATGCTTTCGAAGAACACCACGGGGTCTTTGCCGAGCAGAATCCGTCGCTGCACCAGCGGCTCGACGAGTTGCCGGATGTCGCGCACATCACTGGTGCGCGCGGGCCTGACCGAAAAACTCATCGCTCGATCATATGCCGCTGCTCGCCTGTGTGACGGCGCGCCCCTCTGGCCCGAGCGCTTCCCGGGCGCGTTAACCGAGTTGCCCACTTCGGCCCCGAAATCCTCGAGATTTGGGGCGGAAGTGGGCAACTGGGTGTTGTCTAGCCGATCAGGCGGATGCGTCGGATGCCGGCGGCAGCGCCTCGTTCGCGGGCGTCGCTGTCAGTGCGGGCTCGCGGCCCGGCTGAGGGCTGGTCGTAAACACGAACTCGCCGTCGACGAAGTCGATGTGCACGTGGTCGCCCGCGTTCAGCTCGCCCTTCAGGATGCGCTCGCTGAGCCGGTCCTCGACTTCGCGCTGCATTGCACGACGCAGCGGTCGTGCACCGAGTGCCGGGTCGAAGCCGATCTCGATGAGGTGCTCCTTGGCGGACACGGTGACATCCACCGTGAGGTCGCGGTCGAGCATCCGCTCGGCGAGGCGCTTCGTGAACAGGTCCACGATCTTCACGAGCTCTTCCTTCGTGAGCTGCGGGAACACGATCGTCTCGTCGACGCGGTTCAGGAACTCAGGCTTGAAGTGCTTCTTCAGCTCCTCGACGACCTTCGCGCGCATCCGGTCGTACGACGTCGCGGTGTCGCCCTCGACCTGGAAGCCCACCGGGCCACCGGTGATGTCCTTGGTGCCGAGGTTCGTGGTCATGATGATCACGGTGTTCTTGAAGTCGACAACGCGGCCCTGGCCATCCGTCAACCGGCCCTCTTCCAGAATCTGGAGCAGCGAGTTGAAGATGTCCGGGTGCGCCTTCTCGATCTCATCGAACAGCACCACGGAGAACGGCTTGCGGCGCACCTTCTCGGTGAGCTGGCCGCCCTCTTCGAAGCCGACGAACCCTGGAGGGGCACCGAACAGCCGCGACACGGTGTGCTTCTCGCCGTACTCACTCATGTCGAGCGAGATCAGCGCACCCTCGTCGTCGAACAGGAACTCGGCGAGCGCCTTGGCCAGCTCGGTCTTTCCGACACCCGTCGGGCCGGCGAAGATGAACGAACCGGATGGCCGCTTCGGGTCCTTGAGTCCGGCGCGGGTGCGGCGGATGGTCTTGGCCAGTACAGCGACGGCCTCTTCCTGGCCGATGACGCGCTGGTGCAGCGAGTCCTCCATGAACATGAGGCGGGCGGTCTCTTCCTCGGTGAGCTTGAACACCGGGATGCCGGTCGCGGCAGCGAGAACCTCGGCGATGACGCCTTCGTCGACGATGCCGGTGTGGCCGGCTTCGCCGCTCTTCCACTGCTTCTCCAGGCGCAGACGCTCGCCGAGGAGGTTCTTCTCCTCGTCACGAAGCGACGCGGCCTTCTCGAAGTCCTGCGCCTCGATGGCGCCTTCCTTGCGGCCGCGCACCTCGGCGATGCGGTCATCGAACTCGCGCAGCTCCGGCGGCGCGGACAGGATCGACAGACGCAAGCGCGCGCCGGCCTCGTCGATCAGGTCGATCGCCTTGTCGGGCAGGAAGCGGTCTTGCACGTAGCGGTCGGCGAGGTTCGCCGCCGACACGAGCGCGCCATCCGTGATCGACACCTTGTGGAACGACTCGTACTTGTCGCGCAGCCCCTTGAGGATGTTGATTGTGTGCGGCAGCGACGGCTCCTGCACCTGCACCGGCTGGAAGCGACGCTCGAGCGCTGCATCCTTCTCGAAGTGCTTGCGGTATTCGTCGAGCGTGGTCGCGCCGATGGTCTGGAGCTCACCACGGGCGAGCAGCGGCTTCAGGATGCTCGCAGCGTCGATCGCACCCTCGGCCGCACCTGCGCCGACCAGGGTGTGAATCTCGTCGATGAAGGTGATGATGTCGCCGCGCGTGCGGATCTCCTTGGTCACCTTCTTGAGGCGCTCCTCGAAGTCACCGCGGTAGCGGCTGCCGGCGATGAGGCTGCCGAGGTCAAGCGTGTACAGCTGCTTGTCCTTTAGCGTCTCGGGCACGTCGCCGCGCACGATCGCCTGGGCGAGACCCTCGACGACGGCTGTCTTGCCGACGCCCGGCTCACCGATCAGCACCGGGTTGTTCTTGGAACGGCGGGAGAGGATCTGCATGACCCGCTCCATCTCCTTCTCGCGCCCGATCACCGGGTCGAGTTTTCCGTCGCGCGCGGCCTGCGTGAGGTTGCGGCCGAACTGGTCGAGGATCTGACTTCCAGCCTGCGGTCCGGGCTGGCCCTCGTTGGCGCCCACTTGTACCTGCTCCTTGCCCTGGTAGCCGGAAAGGAGCTGGATCACCTGCTGGCGAACCCGGTTGAGGTCGGCGCCGAGCTTCACAAGAACCTGGGCGGCGACACCCTCACCTTCCCGGATGAGTCCGAGCAGAATGTGCTCGGTGCCGATGTAGTTGTGGCCGAGCTGCAGCGCCTCGCGCAGTGACAGCTCCAGAACCTTCTTCGCACGCGGCGTGAAGGGGATGTGCCCGGTCGGCTGCTGCTGACCCTGGCCGATGATGTCCTGCACCTGTTCGCGCACGGCATCCAGCGAAATGCTCAGCGACTCGAGCGCCTTGGCGGCGACGCCCTCACCCTCGTGGATCAGTCCGAGCAGAATGTGCTCGGTGCCGATGTAATTGTGGTTGAGCATCTTGGCCTCTTCTTGGGCCAGGACGACGACTCGACGTGCTCTGTCGGTGAATCTCTCGAACATTCTTGAATCTCCCTGGGCGCCTGCAGGTATGGCGCCGATACAAAGAGACTAACGACGCGATGCTGGCAAAACTGCCTCTGTTCGCCATGGGCGTGACGCGCTTCCTATGGTCGGCTTCGGGCGCATCCGGATGCCTTGGCGAGCGCCCTCGTGGAGGCTGCAGACCGGTTCAGGTGGGCTCAAGGTGCGTCGACTAGGGTGCCTCCCGACATGCACCCGAACCACCTCACCCCGAACTTCGACCCGAATACCGACAACCCGCCGACGAACCCGATCACGGTCCCGCTCGACTCAGCGAGCCTCCAATCCGGGAGCCTCGACTGGTTTGGGAGTCCCAAGTCGGCATCGGATGCGACATCCGAGCTGACAACGATCCTGCCCGCCGGCGCGGCTGGCGCCGTGCCCGGCTCCCGCCGCGCGGCACGGGCCGCCGATGGCGAGCCGGAGAATCCGTTCCCGACCCGGCGCGAGGTGCGTGAGGCACTGAACCGCCAGAGCGCGTCCGATTCGTCAGGCGACGAGCGGCGCCGCACCCGCTTCATGCAGTGGGGCGCCGGTGTGACTGCCGTGCTCACCGTGATGGTCGGCGGCCTCATCGTGCTGTCGGTGGCGCAGCCAATGTCCGCGGAGGCAGAGGCTGAGCGCACTGCCGATCGCGACCGCCCGTCGACTTCGCGCACCCCAACCGAGGAACCGACCCAGGCGCCAGAGGAGACCGAGGCGGAGTCCGACGTCGAGGCGAATGTCGAGCCGACTCCCGAGCGGGATCAGCCGACCACGGAGGCTCCCGCGCCGGCGCCAGCCCCCGCCCCAGACCCTGGGCCGGCTCCCGCGCCGGCTCCCAAGCAGCCGGCACCGGCGCCCACCTCGCCAGCGCCTACACCCACGCCGACGCCAACTCCCACCGAGGAGCCGACCGCGACGCCAACGCCGGAACCGGAGCCCGAGGAAACCCGTCGCGGCTGGATCGGAGATCTGCTACCTTAACGATTATCGTTGTTATCGATAATCGTTAGGTGGGGGAATGAAGCAACTGGGGGTTGCCAACGCGATCGCGCTCGTTGGCACGGCCGTCGTCGCAGGACTGTACGGAATCGCCGTTTTGGTGATCGCGGTACTGGGCACTATCAACATGCTGGCGGCGGAGAGCATCCGCCTCCCACAGCCGGTTGATGCGCCCATCGCGGTCACGCAGGGGCCGGATGCGTCGCTGCAACTACTCGAGGGGGCCTTCCGGTCCGCCGACATCGAGATCAGCGGGGCGAGCCCGGTCATCCGGACGCTGCTCACCTCGAGCATGGTGCTCGACACCATCACGCAGCTGGCCATCGTCGCCGGGCTGATCGCCCTGAGTGTCGCGCTGCTGCGTGGCCGTCCGTTTGTGCCGAGCCTGCGCCGCGTGCTGATGGGTGTCTCGCTGGCACTCGTTGTCGGCGGGCTCGGAAGCGCCGGACTTCTCGGCTTCGCCAATATGGAAGTCGCGGCTGCGCTTGATGCGCCAGGCTTCCCGATGGTCGCAGAATTCGACTTCACCGCCGCGATCATCGGTCTTGTCCTCGCGCTCGTTGTGGTCGTCTTCGAGTTCGGCGAGCGGCTGCAGCGCGACACCGAGGGACTCGTCTGATGGCGGGGACGCGGGAAGCGCCGGAAGTCGAGCGCCTTCCTCTCGCGCCCCGAGTGCTCGTTCTCCTGCTGGCAGCCGGCGCCCTGTTCTTCGCCTTATGGACAGCCACAATCGGCACGCTCGAGATCGTCAAGCAGCTCACCAGCCACACGGTCTACATGACGATGCATCCGGCGCCGATCGAGGAGGGGGGCGTTGGCGGATTCGTCTCCTTCAGCGAGAGCGGGGAGAGGAACGACGCCATAATCGGCCAGTGGACGGCCACAATGGTGACTGTTCCGGACCTTTCTGCAGGAACCATGGTGGTCAAGATGGCTGCAGATGTGCTCGGCGTCTTGACACTGGTTGTCCTCGCTCTGGGCGCTTTTGGGTTGGGTCGTGCTCTGCTCGCGGGAAAGCCATTCACACGCGCCACGTCACGAAACGCCGTGTTCGCGGCGTTGGCCATTCTCGCGCTCGGAATTGCGGCTCAGTTCGTCGAGTGGTGGGCTCGGCTGTTGGTGCTCCACGAGAGGTCGTCGCTGGCCTTCTCGCGGGACCTCGTCGCAGATCCCACCGTGATCACTGTCGGCTTTGCGATAGCCCTGGTTGCGATCGCGTTCCGCTACGGCGAACGGCTGCAGCGCGACACGGAAGGACTTGTCTGATGGGCGAGGTCGAGCTGACGGGGATCCGCTGCCGGCTCGACGAGCTGCTGGAGGAACGCGGCATGACCCTCACGCGCCTGAGCGAGCTCGTCGGCGTCAGCATCGTGAACCTGTCGGTGCTGAAGAACGACCGGGCCCGCGCCATCCGCTTCTCCACGCTCCGCGCGATCTGCGACGCCCTCGACTGCGAGGTCGGCGACCTGCTCACCCTCGCCGACTGACCGGAAGGTTTGTGGGAAACCCTCAGGGAGAGGTAAGGCACGACCGCTAGCTTCGGGGGCCGGAGGTCACATGCAATCGAATGGCGATACACCGCACCCTGGCGCCCCAGACCCGAACGATGCGCCCACCGACCGTCTTCCCGCGGGGGAATCGATCGAAAATGCCGCCCCGGATGCTGCTCAGCAACCGGATGCTGCCGCGGGTGCTCCGCTCAACCAAGGCGACCTGAGCGACGAACCGACACAACCGCTTCCGCCAGTGCGGGAGGAGGGTGCGGCGCCCCCTGCTGGCGAGGATGTCTTCGCGTCTCACGTTCCGGTAGCGGGTGCGGCGGCCGGTGGCGGCGCTTCGATGGGGGCGGGTCTTCCGTCTGAGGGAGGCGGGCCGGGCGGTCCAACCGAGCCGTCCGGTGGGCGTCGATCGGTCCTCCCGTGGATCCTCGGCGGCATTGCATTGCTGCTGGTGGCTGGCATCGCCTCGCTGTTCGCGGTCGGCTTCCAGCGCGGTGAAGAGCCGGCAACCTCCCCGACCGAGACGCCCGCGCCATCCGTCAGCGTTCCCTCGGTGACCTTCGGGCCGATCGAGCCCACCCAGCCGCCTGGCGAGCCCGTCCCGGAGCCGACTCAGGCTCCGCCGCCACCACCGGCCCCGGATGAGCCCGAACCGACCGAGCCGCCCGCACCATCCACACCGGCTGCGCCCTCGCCGAGCACGCCACCACCCGGGACGACCCCACCCGAGCCCTCAACACCGGCACCATAAAGCGGGGTAGGCGCATCCCGGCGACTCGCAGGCGGACCGCGTTAACATGCCGTATGAGCAACCTCGACCTCGACCCGCATGAGCTGACGATCGAGGACGAACCCGGGTTGAGCAGCGCCGTTCAGGTGCTCGGCTGGCGTGATGTGCCGCTCGGCGGCCCCCGGGCGATGACGGTCCGCCGCTCGCTCCCCCAACGCGGCCGGTCGCTGATCGGCGCGTGGTGCTTCGTCGACCACTACGGGCCCGACGACGTCGCCGTCACCGGTGGGATGACCGTCCCGCCGCATCCTCACACCGGATTGCAGACCGTCACCTGGCTCTTCACCGGTGAGATCGAGCACCGCGACTCCACCGGCGCGCACGCGATGGTGCGCCCGGGCGAGCTGAATCTGATGACCGCCGGACGCGGCGTGCAGCACTCGGAGGTCTCCACCTCGGAAACCAGCGTGCTGCACGGGGTGCAACTGTGGACGGTCATGCCGGACCGGTCCCGGCACGGCGCCCCGTTCTTCGAACGCTTCGTGCCAGCGGCATTCGACTTCCAGGGTGCGACCATCCGGGTGTTCCTGGGCAAGCTGCTCGGGGTCACTTCGCCGGCGACGGCCTTCACCCCACTCGTCGGGGCCGAAGTCATCGTCCCGCCGAACACCCGCATCACGGTGCCGGTGGACTCCACGTTCGAGCACGGTGTGCTGGTCGACTCTGGCAGCGCGGAGGTTGACGGCGTCACCGTTACCCGTTCGGAGATCGGCTACCGCGCGGCGGGGTCAGAGACGATCAGCATCCGGAGCGGTTCGGACGGCGCCAGGATCGTGCTCATCGGCGGCGTGCCATTCGGGGAGCAGATCGTCATGTGGTGGAACTTCATCGGCCGCAGCCACGACGAGGTGGTCGAGTATCGGCGCCGCTGGCAGATCGAGGTGATCGAGGAGCGGATTCCGGACGGCTGGTTCGGCGAAGTCGCCGGGTACGAGGGCGGCCCGCTGCCTGCGCCGACCCTGCCGACGGTGCGGCTGAAGCCGAGAGGCTAGTTGCGCTCCGGCGACCTCTGGTCGAGCTTGGCGCGCTCTTCGGCTTCGATGTCGGCGTACACGGCGCGTTCGTTGCGGTCGGCGCGGATGATCGAGCGCAGGATGAACCAGAACAGCAACCCGACGAGCGCGGTAGGCGCGAGGGAGTAGAGCGCGTTCAGCCAGAAGTCTTCGATCACGGCTACAAGGATACGCGTCTTCGCTGGGTGGGCTGCTTTCGGTGGTCGAGGTTGTCGAGACCGCCCCGCTGATTGAGGGATCGCGAAGCGATCGTCTCGAAATCACCACCCCAAGACACTCATCAGCCGCGCATCCAGCGGCGCAGCTTCTTCTTCGACGCCGCGCGCCACGCCGTGTCGTACGCGGCGGCCGCTGCGGCGGAGCGGGCTTCTTCGAGACCGGCCAGGCGACCGATCTCGAATGTGTCTTCGCCTGCTTCCTGAGCCTGAACCGCCAGGCCGATCAGGGTCTCGCCGGCGATCACGCTATCCCGGTATTCGCCGATCACCTCCTGCACCCCCTCCATGGCGGCTGCGAACCTCTTGGCGTCCTTGCCAACGGCCGGGACGAGTGCCTCACTGGCGTAGCGCGCCCGCTTGGCAGCCTTACGGACCTCATGCAGGAGAGCCTCGCGCTCCTCGCCCGTGCCCGCCGCCCCCGCACGGTCGTGGAGACGGCGCATCTGGCGGTATGCCTTGCCGACGCGCTGCGGCAAGATGCGGTCCGCCCGGCTTGCTGCCGCCTCGGTCAGCGGCGGGCTGTGGACCAACTCGTCGAGCGCGTCGAGCAGCATGAAGTAGCGCTGGCTGTCGAGATCGCCACGCAGCACGCGCTTCGCGCGTTCGGAGCGTACGCCGAACTGCGTGTTGACGCGTTCGGCAGCGGCGTCGCGCGCTGTGTCCCGGCCATCTTCGGACAGCGCCTCGCGCAACCGTGCGTGCAAGACCTCGCTGTCGCGGGCGCCGCCCAGCGAATGTCCGATCCACCTCAGCTCGCCGCGGAGTGCGTCCGTGCGTTTACCGTCAAGGACTGGTCGGAAGATCTTCAACGCCGAGCCAAGCCGCCTTGAGGCCACGCGCATGTCGTGCAGCGCGCCATCGGCGTCACGGCGCACCCCGGCGTCAGCAGTTCGGAGTTCCGCAAACTGCTCGGTCACATAGGCCATGACGAGCTCGCCGGCCGTACCGCGACGATGACCCCTGCGGTACCGGGCGTCGCTGTCCATGCTGCTCATCTCCCGTCACTCACCCTAGCGAGCGGGATGCGCACTGGGAGGCAGCGCTGAGTCCTGCCCCTACTTGACCAGCGGGAACAGGATCGTTTCGCGAATGCCCAGCCCGGTCAACGCCATGAGCATGCGGTCGATGCCCATGCCCATGCCGCCGGTGGGCGGCATCCCGTGCTCGAGTGCGCGTAGGAACTCCTCGTCCAGCCGCATCGCATCCGCATCACCCTTCGCGGCGAGCGCCGCCTGCGCGACGAAACGCTCGCGCTGCACGACCGGGTCGACCAGCTCGGAGTATCCGGTCGCGAGTTCGAACCCGTCGATGTACAGGTCCCACTTCTCCACGACACCCGGCTTCGACCGGTGCGCGCGCACGAGCGGCGACGTGTCGACAGGGAAATCGGCGACGAACGTCGGACGTTCGAGCGACGGTTTCACGAAGTGCTCCCACAGCTCCTCGACGAGCTTGCCGTGGGTCGGGTGCTGAACCTCGATGCCGAACTTGTCGGTCAGTTCGCGCAGGCTCTCGTACGGCGTGTCCGGGGTGATGTGCACGCCGGATGCCTCGCTGAGCGACTCGTACATCGGCAGCCACCCCCACTCGCCGCCGAGGTCGTACTTGCGCCCGTCCGCCCAGGTCACCACGTGCGATCCGGATGCCGCGAGCGCGGCGTTCTGCACCAGCTCCTGCGTCAGTTCGGCCATCTGGTTGTAGTCGCCGTACGCCTGATAGGCCTCGAGCATCGCGAACTCGGGGCTGTGGGTGGAGTCGGCGCCCTCGTTGCGGAAGTTGCGGTTGATCTCGAACACCCGCTCCAGCCCGCCGACGACGGCACGCTTGAGGAAGAGCTCCGGCGCGATGCGCAGGAACAGCTCGGTGTCGAACGCGTTGGAGTGGGTGACGAACGGGCGAGCGGATGCGCCGCCGTGGATGGTCTGCAGCATCGGCGTCTCGACCTCGAGATACCCGTGCTCAGCGAAGGTCGACCGCAGCGACGCGACCGCCTGCGCTCTGGCCTGCACGGTGATGCGCGCCTGCTCTCGAGCGATCAGGTCGAGGTAACGCTGGCGGACCCGCGTCTCGTCGCCCAGCTCGGAGTGCAGGTTCGGCAGCGGACGGATCGCTTTCGATGCGATCGACCATTCCTTGGCCATGATCGACAGCTCGCCGCGGCGGGACGAGATGACCTCGCCCGAGACGAACAGATGGTCGCCGAGGTCGACGAGTTCCTTCCACCGTTCGAGTGATTCCTCGCCGACTTCCGCGAGCGACACCATCGCCTGGATCCGGGATCCGTCGCCGGCCTGCAGCGCGGCGAAGCACAGCTTGCCGGTGTTGCGGAGGTGCACGATGCGCCCGGCGACGCCAACGGTGACGCCGGTGGACGCATCCGGTTCCAGGTCGCCGAAACGCTCACGCACCGATCGGATGCTGTCGGTCACCGGGACCGCGACCGGGTACGCCTCGGCACCGGATTCGATCAGCCGGTCGCGCTTGGCGAGCCGGACCTGCATCTGCTCGTTGACCTCTTGTTCGGTCAGTTCGGGCTCGGGCAGGGCAGTCTCGGTCATGTGTCGAGTTTATCCGGGTGCTGCTGGGCGGGGTTTCGAGACGATCGGCTTCGCCGATCCCTCAACCAGCGAGAGTGACCGGCCGGTTGTCGATCAGTCGCGTCGAGCCAACCCGCGCCGCCACGATCGCGAGCGCCTCTCCCCGGTAGCCGTCCCCGACAGCAAGGAACGTCTCGGGGTCGACGAACTCGAAGTAGTCCACGTCCAGGCCGCGCTGGGCCCGCAGCACCTCGAACCCGGTATCGCGGGAACCGGATGCCGCGGCCGCGGCCAACGCGCGCGACAGCGCAAGCGCGTTCTGGTGCTCCTCGTCGCTCAGGTAGCGGTTCCGGCTGGAGATCGCGAGCCCGTCCGGCTCGCGGACCGTCTCGATCGCCTCAACCATGACCGGCAGGTTCAGGTCGCGCACCATCCGGCTCACCAGAAAGACCTGCTGGGCGTCCTTGCGGCCGAACACCACGGTCTGCGGCTGGACGATGCCCAGCAGCTTGGCGACGACCGTCAGCATTCCGTCGAAGTGTCCGGGGCGGCTCGCGCCCTCGAACAGCGTCCCGACGTTCCCCGCCGTTACGCGCGTCTCGGCGCGGCCATCCGGGTAGAGCTCGGTGACGTCCGGCGCGAACACGATTACGTCATCCGGGAGCTTCGCGAGGTCACCGTCCAGGTCGCGCGGGTAGCGCTCGTAGTCCTCGCCCTCGCCGAACTGCAGCGGGTTGACGAAGATCGACACCACGACGGTGCGCTCAAGCTCCGCCGCGCGCCGCACTAGCGCCAGGTGGCCGTCGTGCAGGGCGCCCATGGTCGGGACGAAGCCGACGCTCGTCTCCCCCGCGAGCCGGGCCCGCAGGTCGGCGATGGTCCTGATCAGTTCGGTCACCTAGTCATCCTCCGGCGGCAGGGGTGGTGTGCTGATCGCCCGGGCGAGCGCGTTGTCCACGGCGGCGCGCACGAGCGGTGAGAGCACAGCGCCGGGCGACTCTACGCCGATCCCCGCGAGCAGGTCGACCGCCTGGCCGACGATCGACGCGGAGAACTCGGTCGCCGTCGAGATCGCCTCGCCGTATGCCGCCCGGTCGGCCTCGTCGATGAGCACCGGCTCCGCGCCGAGCTCGACCGCGAGCGCCTGCCCGATCGGCTGCACCGGGCCGGGAGCGGTGACCGCGCAGTACGCCTCACGCAACCGCACCAGGTCCATGCTTGTGCCGGTGAACGCGATCGCCGGATGCAGCGCGATCGGGATTGCCCCCGCCGCAACCGCAGGCGCGAGCACCGAGACGCCCAGTCCGGGCGCGGTGTGCAGCACCAGCTGGCCCGGATGCCACACCCCGGCAGCCGCGAGGCCCGAGACGAGTGAATCCAGCTCCGAGGCCGGGATTGCGAGGATCACGAGTTCGGCGCGCTCAATGACATCCGGGATCTCAAGGATCGGCACGCCAGGCAGCAGCGCTTCCGCGCGCTCCCGACTGGCCTCCGAAACCGTGGAGATGCCGACGATCGCATGACCGGCGCCGGCCAACGCCGCGCCGAGCACCGGGCCGACCCGACCGGCTCCGATGATGCCGATCCCGAGCCTGGCCGCTGCGGTCATGCCGG
Source organism: Cryobacterium sp. BB736 (assembly GCF_014980265.1). Classification (NCBI taxonomy): domain Bacteria; kingdom Bacillati; phylum Actinomycetota; class Actinomycetes; order Micrococcales; family Microbacteriaceae; genus Cryobacterium; species Cryobacterium sp. BB736. The sequence goes on along the minus strand of NZ_JABXWQ010000001.1, from coordinate 1,080,900 downwards.
ATGCTCCCGCCAGCGGTGCGATCGGTCGGCCCTGCCCGCGTCGACGACCACGGTGGCGACATCGCCGAAGAAGCGGACCGCGTCGTCCTGGTCGATCGCACCGATGCGCGCGAAGATCGGTCCGTCGACAGTGTGCAGCCGAACGGCGGCGATTCTCAGCGAGCGGGCAAGCGGGCCTTGCTCCAGGGCGACCGACTGCAAACGCGGGTCCGGAACCACGATGACATCCCGCCAGATGGCCCCGCGACGCAGCACAATGCCCCCCGGAACCTTGGCAAATCCGTTGCGGAGGCGGCTGAACCAGCGCACCACCCTGGCCCGTGCCGGCGAAATGGTGAAGCCGTCGACCGCACCCTTTGACGACAGTGCTAGAGCGATAACCTCTCGATCCGCGACATCCGGAAGCAACAGGTCGAGCACACGAGCAACGTCACCCGCGTCGCCGACCGGCAGGATGGTCGTGTTCTGCTCTCCGGCGGCGCCCCGCGCACTCGAACGCGATGCGCGGTTGACCTTCAGCTGCCACCAGCCGAACGGCCGCCACAGCAACGACTGGCTCAGCTGCACCGAGTGAATGCGCCCCGGCGGGAGCGTCGAATTCGTTGTCGACAGCAGTCCGAAGCCGACTCGCACGCCATCCGGGGTGGCCGCGATCGAGTAGCGCAGCGAGCGCAGGAATTTGGACACCAGATAACCACCCAGACCGAGGATCGCCGGCACGATGGCGAACAGCGGGTAAATCTCCCCGGTGGTGAAGACCCCAACGATTGCGCCGATGATCAGCAGCAGCAGGAAGATGGTGCCCTCGCTGAGCACGATCGAGCCGAGGAGCCGGCCGGGGTTGAGCTTCACGACCGACTCCGGCGGGGCTGCGTTTGGGTCCAGCTCCGGGGCGAGGAACTCGCTGACCCGCTGCTCGATGGTGCCGCCAGCCGCGGGCGTCTCCGCGGCGCGCTCGGCGCGGCGGGTTCCGGACGCAAGCAGCAGGATGTCACGTCGCAGGTCGTCGGCATGCGCGCTGCCGAGGTAGGTCAGTTCGACGTTCGCGTCGTTGCCGGCCTGGTTGATCTCAAGCTTCGCGGCGCCGAACAGCCGCGCGATGAACGGTCGGCTGATGTTGATCCCCTGGATGCGATCCAGCCGTGCCTTGCGATTGGTGCGGAACACGATGCCGCTGCGCACCTCGACGACTTCCTCTGTCACTCGGAAGCTGTGCATCCGCCACGAGATGTAGAAGCCGAGGATCAGCACCAGGAGCACCGCGGCCACCCCGGCGAGGAGCCACGGCAGGGCCCCGGTCTCCAGCAGCAGGTCGAACGGGTCGTCGGACTCGAATCCCGTCGGGAAGAAGATCTCGATGAGGCGCTCACGGAGGTTCGCGAGGACAACGCCGAGGATGGCGAGCAGCGCTATGCCGCCCCGGAGCAACGGTGAAGCCGGATGCAGCCGATGCCAGTTGCCGTCGGTCAGGTCGGTCGCTGGCGCGGGAAGCAGCTCCGGCGACGGCGGCGCGGCATCCAGCGGCTCGCCCGGCCGTTCCTGGTGGTCCGTCACAGCCCCGCCCTGCGGGATTCGGCGAGCTCGACGAGCTCGTCACGAAGTCGGTCGGCCTCCGCTTCCGGCAGGCCGGGAATGGTGACACCGGTCGCCGCAGCGGCGGTCACGAACTTCAGCTCGCTCAACCCGAGCGCGCGGGACAGCGGGCCGCGGTTGATGTCGACCAGCTGCATCCGCCCGTACGGAACGGCGACAAAGCGCTGGAACAGGATGCCGCGGCGGAACAGCAGGTCGTCGTCCCGCAGTTGATAGCCGATGGCGCGCACCCGCCGCGGGGTGAGAGCGAGCGGGATGAGCGTCGCGAGCGCGACGATGATCGTCACCGTCCAGGCGACCGGAATGCCGAGGATGCGCCATTCAGGAAAAAACACGTGCAGCAGGCCGGTCAACCCGAGCATCACTACAGCGCCGATGCCGTCGCCGATCAGCTGCGCAACGATCAGCTTGGGCGACACCCTGCGCCATTCGACGTCCGCGAGTTCCAGGTGCTGCGTCATGTGCGATGCGCCCTCCGGGCTAGTGCGAAACCGTGACTGGTGGTGCGCCGGTGTCCTCGTCATCGTCGTCGTCGCTGCCGGGGGGCACCCGGCACAGTTCTTCGGCGACCAGTCCCCCAGCCAGCAGGAGCCCGGCTCCGACGATCGTCGCTGACACGGCCGCCACCGAGCCTACCCCGATCACCGAGCGGGTCAGGAGGTACGCGATCGCGCCACCGGCAAAGCCCGCGATGAGCGCTCCAGACAGGGCGGACGCCTTCGCCAGCATGAGGATGCGCGTCGCGTAGAACGGGTCGATCGGGGTCGCGGTCTTCTTGCGCACCGTGCGCCGAATCGGCAGCGCCAGTACGACGATGAGCACCCCGATCAGGGCCAGCGCGACAGCGAGCGTGATCGGCGGGATCAGGATTGGTCGCCCGGTCGTCGCCAGCGCCGTCTCGACGAAGGCGCCGACGATCGCGCCGAGCACGATCAACAGCACGATCGTGAGTGCCCCGGTGCGCTTCACGCCGACACCTCCTCGGCGAGCGGACGGGCCGGATACTCGGTGACCGGATCAGTTGCCGCCCTCAGCAGGTCGGCCACCCGTCCATGCCCGTGCAGCACGGCATCCGGTTGCACCTGCGACCACGGCGCGAGCACGAACGCACGCTGCCACGCGCGTGGATGCGGGAGGCTGAGCTCGGCAGTGTCGCGGCTCAGGCCGGCGAAGTCGATGAGATCGAGGTCGATGGTGCGGTCCCCCCACCGTTCGGCGCGCACCCGTCCGAGCTCGTGCTCGATGCGCTGCAACTGCTCGAGCAGCCGCTCCGGCGAGAGCGCGGAGCGCACCAGGACCACCGCGTTGAGGTAGCTGGGGGCGGACTCGTCGATGCCGTCGGGCTTGAGCGCGGGAGTCTCGACGATCCCGGATGCCGCAAGAACGACCACGCCGGAGACTGCCGCTAACTCGCGCACGGCGTCACGCAACGTCTGCTCGCGATCGCCCAGGTTGCTGCCGAGGGCGACGACAGCCGGAAGCTCGACTCGTTTGCGCATCACCGGCTCCGCGTGAGCGTCACCGCGACATCCTCGAATGGCACCGAGATGGGCGCCTGCGGCTTGTGCACAGTCACCTCGACAGTCTGCGCGGTCGGGAACTCGAATACGACGTCGACGATCCTCGCCGCGAGTGTCTCGATCAGGTCGACCGGGTCACGCTCAACCGCGGCAACGACCCGTTCGGCCAGCACCCCGTAGTGCAGGGTCTCGTCGAGGTCGTCGCTGCGCGATGCCGCGCTCAGGTCGGCCCACACGGTGACGTCGATGACGAACTCCTGCCCGTCGCGCCGCTCGTGTTCGTATACCCCGTGGTTGCCGGTGGCACGCAACCCGGTGATCGACAGCCTGTCGGCGCTCATGCGCCGGCCTTCGGTGCGGCGCCGGTCCGGCGGCCATCGTTCCAGGCTGACCACACGTCGAGCGCCGCACGGGTGGCGGCGACGTCGTGCACGCGCACACCCCACGCGCCGGATTCGGCTGCGAGGGCGCTGATCACCGCGGTGGGCGCGTCCCGCTCGGCCGTCGGTGCGTCATCCGGGACCAACGGCGCCAGGAAGCGTTTGCGGGAGGCGCCGACCAGCACGCGCTGACCGACACTCGTCAGTTCGGAGAGGCGACCGAGGAGCTGCCAGTTGTGCTCGGCGTCCTTGGCGAAGCCGAGGCCAGGGTCGAGGATGATGCGTCGCGGCTTGACGCCCCACACGATCATCTCCGCGACGCGGTGCTTGAGCTCTTCGCGCACGTCCCGCACGACGTCGCGGTACACGGCCTTCGTATCGCTGGGTCCGCGCCAGTGCGAAATGATGTAGTCCAGTCCGGTCTGCGCGACGATCCGGCCCATCTCCCGGTCGGCGAGGCCACCGGAGACATCGTTGATCATCGCGACGCCCGCGTCGGCGGCGGCGGCCGCAGTCGCGGAGTTCATCGTGTCGACGCTCACCGCGATGTCACGCGCGACCAGTTCCTTGATCACCGGCATGATCCGGCGCAGCTCCTCGTCGACGGTGAGGCGCTCCGAGCCCGGCCGTGTCGACTCGCCACCGACGTCGATGATGTTCGCGCCGGCCTCCACCATCGCGGTCGCGTGGGTGATGGCGTCGTCGAGTCTGCTGTACCGGCCGCCGTCGCTGAAGGAATCGGGGGTGATGTTGAGGATGCCCATGATCGCTGGACGCCTAGCCTCGCTGGCCCTCGCCCTCTTCGCCTTCACTGAAGCATCCCCTCTCGTCCGTGTGTTCCGTGACATTCCTACCCGTGGTCACTGCCAATAAGCGCAATGGCCTCGGCACGCGCCGCCGGCTCGCTGAGCGAGCCGCGGGTCGCCAGGGTGACCGTGGTGCTCTCGGTTTGCTGCACCCCGCGGGCTGTAACGCATCCGTGGCTCGCCTCCAGGACCACGATGACGCCGAGCGGGTCGAGGCCGCTGTCGAGGGCATCTGCGATCTGCTCGGTCAACCGCTCCTGCAACTGCGGGCGCGAGGCGAGCGTGTCAACAACGCGGGGCAGCTTGCCGAGGCCGACCACCCGATCGCGCGGCACATAGCCGACATGCGCGGTGCCGAGGAACGGCAGCAGGTGGTGTTCGCACATGGACCGGAACTTGATGCCCCGCAACAGCACGAGCTCCCCGGAGAGCGCACCGGCGTCGACCAGGTCGGAGGTCGCAGACAGGTGCACCAGCGGGTCGGCGCCGACGCCGGAGAAGAAGTCACTCCACGCCTCGGCGACCCGCGCCGGGGTCTGCTGCAGACCCGGACGGTTGACGTCCTCGCCGATCGCCGCCAGGAGTTCGGATACCGCGGCCTCGATGCGCGATGCGTCGAACGCGCCACCCACCGTCTCGCCGCCCACCACGGTCACCGCTTGACTACGCGGTCGCGATGCCGGGCTGGGTGCGCCGGGTCTTCTGCTTCGGCTTGCTCGGCTCGGACTCGACACCACCATCAACGGCCTCCGCGTCGATCGGGGCCTTCGGCACCATCACCGGCGGGCGGCTCGACACCGGACGGTCGGTGCTCGAGAGCCACTGCGGGCGCTCGGGCAGCAATGTCACGTCGGCGAAGATCTCGGCGAGCTGCAGGTGGTCGAGTGTCTCTTTCTCGAGCAGTTCGGTCGCGAGCCGGTCGAGCACGTCGCGGTTCTCGTTGAGCACCTGCCATGCCTCGTCGTGTGCCTGCTCGATGAGCGCACGCACTTCGGCGTCGACGCGTTCGGCGATGGTCTCCGAGTAGTCGCGCTGGTGGCCCATGTCGCGGCCGAGGAAGACCTCGCCGCTGGACTGGCCCAGCTTGACGGCTCCGACGTTTGAGCTCATGCCGTACTCGGTCACCATCTTGCGGGCGATCGAGGTGGCCTTCTCGATGTCGTTGGAGGCGCCGGTAGTCGGGTCGTGGAAAACGATCTCCTCGGCGACGCGGCCACCCATCGCGTAGGTCAGCTGGTCGAGCAGTTCGTTGCGGGTGACCGAGTACTTGTCCTCGAGCGGGAGCACCATGGTGTAGCCCAGGGCGCGACCGCGCGGCAGGATGGTGACCTTCGTCACGGGGTCGGTGTGGCGCATCGCCGCGGCAGCGAGCGCGTGGCCGCCCTCGTGGTACGCGGTGATGAGCTTCTCCTTGTCCTTCATCACACGTGTGCGGCGCTGTGGGCCTGCCATGACCCGGTCGACCGCCTCGTCGAGGGCGCGGTTGTCGATGAGCTGAGCGTTAGAGCGTGCGGTGAGAAGCGCGGCCTCGTTGAGGACGTTCGCGAGGTCGGCGCCCGTGAAGCCGGGCGTCTTGCGTGCGAGCACCTCCAGGTCGACGCCGGCGGCCATCGGCTTGCCCTGCGCGTGCACCTGGAGGATCTGCTTGCGACCCTGCAGGTCGGGTGCGTCGACGCCGATCTGCCGGTCGAAGCGCCCGGGGCGCAACAGCGCAGGGTCGAGGATGTCGGGACGGTTCGTCGCCGCGATCATGATGACGTTGGTCTTGACGTCGAAGCCGTCCATCTCGACGAGCAGCTGGTTGAGGGTCTGCTCGCGTTCGTCGTGCCCGCCGCCCATGCCGGCGCCGCGGTGACGGCCGACGGCGTCGATCTCGTCGACGAAGATGATGGCCGGGGCGTTCTCCTTCGCCTGCTGGAACAGGTCGCGCACTCGGCTCGCGCCGACACCGACGAACATCTCGACGAAGTCGGAACCGGAGATCGAGTAGAACGGCACGCCCGCCTCACCGGCGACGGCGCGCGCGAGCAGCGTCTTGCCGGTTCCCGGAGGGCCGTACAGCAGCACACCCTTCGGGATGCGCGCGCCCACGGCCTGGAACCTCGACGGATCCTTCAAAAAGTCTTTGATCTCGTGAAGCTCTTCGACAGCCTCTTCGGCGCCAGCGACATCCGCGAACGTGACCTTGGGGCTCTCCTTCGAGACCAGCTTCGCCTTCGACTTGCCGAACTGCATGACCCGGCTGCCGCCGCCCTGCATGCTGGAGATCAGGAACCAGAAGATCAGGCCGATGATGAGGAACGGCAGGATGAGCCCGAGCAGCGACATCCACCAGCTGCCCTTGTCGACTTCGTCGTCGAAGCTCTTCAGGCTCGAGGTGCTGACGGCATCGACGACCTCGGCGCCACGCGGTGCCGCGTAGTAGAACTGCACCTGCTCGCCCTGGTCGCCGGCTTCCTTGAGCACCAGGTCGACGCGCTGTTCGGCGTCGACGATCTTCGCGCTCTCGACCTTGTCGCTCGAGAGCAGTTCAAGGCCCTGCTGGGTCGTGATCTCCTTGAAGCCGGAGCCGCCAAGGAGCATGAAGCCGAAGGAGACGGCCACGATCGCTACCAGGATGTAGACGAAGGGGCCGCGAAAGAAGCGCTTGAAATCCATGAGTGATCCGGGCACGTCACCCGGCACCTTTCTTCATATGAGGGTAGCGGAGGGCCGCTGAGCGGCATCCGCGTGTTTGCTGGAGGCGTAACGGCTGCGGTGCTCCGCATCTCGGTGGTCAAGCCAGTCGAGACCCCCATCCGATGAAAGGCGCGGACTCTCCCTCGCAAAGGGGCGAAAGATGTTCACTTCTGCACTATCGTCAGGTTCACGATCTCCGGATGTGGGGCGAACCATGAATTCCGAGAATGCGTTGCCGCTTCGCTTCAACCCGCCACTCGGCTGGCCGACCCCGTCGGAAGAATGGCTCGTTGGTCACCTGGGATGGGAACCACCGGTTGGCTGGATTCCCCGACAGGGACTCATCGCAGCCCCACCCGGCTGGGCGTTCTGGACCAAGAATGAAACTGCGTGGTCGCCGCTTGCCGAAGCTGTTCGGGCAGCCGCTTGGAAGTCGTTCTGGATCGGCGCTGCTCTGTTCGTCGGCGGGATCGTCATCACGTTGGTCGGCGCGTCGACCGGTGGCCCCTTCTTTGTCTTCTGGGGCGCGGTGCTGTGGGGCGCGATCCAGATGATTCGCGCCGGGATTGGTTTGGGCCGAACCGACACTCGAGTCATGGACCAGGTGCGGACGGTGTCCGCGAGCAACAAGGAAGAGCTCGACCGCATCGCCTACCAGCAGCACGTCTCCTCGGTTCAGGTACCGCCGATGAGCCTTGACGACTTCGTCTCAATGCGCGAAGCGATGTCGTGGAGCGAAGCATCGAGTAGTCACTCCGTCGCCCACAGTTCCGGGCAGTGGCTGCCGCTGCAGGCTCCGGCATCCAACGCCAAGAAGCCTCGCGCCAAACTTCTATTGTGGTTGTCTGTTGCTGTCGTGGGAATCGGGCTGACTGCGGCGGTCGTGGCAACAGCGGTCTCTATCGGAACGAACGCCGACTCCGATGAGTCCCAACCACGGCTGAACGCCGCCGAGTTCGACTGGTATTACGTAGCTGACGACGACCCGGCCTTGTCGCGTTGTTCGGACGAGGACGGATGCTGGGCGTGGCGAATCGTGTCACCAGCAGACTGCCTCGCGACCGTGACTCTCGGTTTCTCCACCTCTCCCACGTCCGAGATCGAGCACACATTCGAACGAGACGTGAAGCTGGACTCATCGGAGGACACTTCAGTCGTAGTTGGGGCAAGACTGGCCCAAGGATACGACTACGGCTACATCCTAGATGTCCAGTGCTAGGCGCACTCCGTCGAAGGGCCAGGGTCTCGACACGCTCGAGCACCGGCTGACCCGGATCCGGTCTCGCCGGCGGCCATCCGCCCCCTGTTGTGCAGGACATTTCCCGGATCTCGGGCCTGGATGCCTAACATCGCTCGGTTGGGCCGAATGTCCTGCAGAACAAGGAATCTCCTGCACAACAGGGGCTCTGACCCTCTGGCCCGAGCCGCGTATTCGACTGGAGGGGCCTACTGGTAGACGCGGGGGGCGAGCACGCCGACACCGCGCAGGTTGCGGTAACGCTCCGCGTAGTCGAGGCCGTAGCCGACGACGAACTCGTTCGGGATGTCGAAGCCCACATAGCGCACGTCGACGGGCACCTTGGCGGCTTCCGGCTTGCGGAGCAGGGCGAGCACCTCCACCGACTTCGCACCACGGCTCTGCAGGTTCGCAAGCAGCCAGGACAGCGTCAGGCCGGAGTCGATGATGTCCTCGACGATCAGCACGCGCTTGTCGATGATGTCGGTGTCGAGGTCCTTCAGGATGCGGACGACACCGGATGACTGTGTGCCGGAGCCGTAGGACGACACCGCCATCCAGTCCATCGCGACGGGCAGCTTGAGTTCACGGGCCAGGTCGGCCATGACCATGACGGCGCCTTTCAGCACCCCCACGAGCAGTGGCGGCTCGTCGGCATAGTCGGCCTCGATCCGGCGTGCGAGTTCGGCGATCTTGGCGTGCAGCTCGTCCTGGGTGAGGAGGATCTCGGTGAGGTCGCCCTCGACGTCGCTCAGTTCCATCTCGGCGCGTGTTCCCTTTGCTCGGTGACCGATCGGCGGTCAGTGGCTCGCGGTGAAGACGAGACGGCCGCCCTGACGATTCACTCTAACGCCCGGGAGGTGCACGTCCCCCTGACCATGCCAGTCGGTGACCAGCCGGGCAACCGCGATGGTCTGCGTTCGGGAAAGCGCAACCCCGAACTCGGCGAGCACCGCGTGCCGGATGATGCGCTGCCGCAGCGCTGCAGGATTAGCCGCCAGGCCCGCAACCGACAGCGACAGGCCGGCCTCGGCGTGCTCGGCGAGATCCTCGACCTGCTCCTCGGCGAAGGAGTCGAGCGCCTCGGCATCCTCCCGCAACTGCTCCGCCGTGCGGGCGAGCGCCTCGGCGACTCCCGGTCCCAGCTCTGCCTCGAGCACCGGCATGACGAGGTCGCGCGCACGTACGCGCAAGAAAGAGGGATCGCTGTTCTGTGGATCGTCCCACGGGTCGAGGCCGGCGTCGACGCAGAATTGAACGGTCTGGGCGCGGCGGATGCCCAGCAACGGCCGCAACACCCTCACCTGGCCGTGACTGTCGTCGGCCATCCCCTGCAGGCTCGTGGCCCCGCTGCCGCGGGCCAGCCCGAGCAGAACAGTCTCGGCCTGGTCATCGAGCGTGTGACCGAGCAGCACCGCACGCGCGCCTGTCTCGGCGACAGCCTCGGCGAACGCCGCGTAGCGGGCGGTGCGTGCTGCGGCTTCCGGCCCGCCCGCCGTCCCGACGTGCACGGCGCGGACGATCACCGGAGCGAGCCCGAGGTCGGCCGCCTGTCGCGCGGCCCTGGCCGCGACATCCGCTGACCCGGCCTGCAGGCCGTGGTCGACGATGATCGCGCCGGCGCGCAGGCCCGCCCTCGGCGCCTCGAACGCCGTCGCGGCCGCGAGTGCGAGCGAGTCGGCCCCACCGCTCAGCCCGACCAGCACGTCAGCCCCCTGCTCAGCGGAGCCGATCGGGGCCAGCCGCGCGAGCGACACCCGCACCGCGCGGCGCACGTCGGCGACCTCGGGCGTGAGGCGAGGGCGGAAGTTCATCCAGTAACGTTATTCCCTGCAACTCACCGTCTTCGAGAGGAACCCCGCATGCCTGGTTACGACGCTGTCATCGAGATCCCGCGGGGCAGCCGTAACAAGTACGAGGTCGACCACGAAACCGGACGAGTCTTCCTCGACCGCGTGCTGTACACGAGCTTCGTCTACCCGACCGATTACGGCTACTTCGAGAACACTCTCGGTCTCGACGGCGACCCGGTCGACGTGCTCGTGCTGACCGAGTATCCGCTCTTCCCCGGCGTCGGCCTGAAGGCCCGGCCGGTGGGCGTCTTCAACATGACGGATGACGGTGGCTCCGACGCGAAGGTCATCGCGGTTCCGGATGGCGACCCGCGCTGGAACCACATCCAGGACGTGAACGACATCCCGGAGTTCACGCGCAAGGAGATCGAGCACTTCTTCGAGCACTACAAGGACCTCGAGCCGGGCAAGTGGGTCAAGACCGAGGGCTGGGGCGACGCCGCGGAAGCCGAGTCGATCATTCAGGCGGGCATCGAGAAGCTCGCATCCGAAGGGCACTGACTCCGGCGCGTACGACGCGCCCGAGGGCGACTCCGGCGCGCTGACTTACGAGTTCGAGAGTTCGGAAGCTAGAGGGTCACGCCTCGGTCGGCCATGAAATAGACCGGGTTGTACGGGTTCCCGCTCACGCGCGTCTCGAAGTGCAGGTGGCAGCCGGTGGAGTTGCCGGTGCTGCCGACCCTGGCGATGAACTGCCCGGCCGAAACTCGCTGACCATGGCTGACCCCAATTCCGCCCTCCATGATGTGCGCGTACGACGTCGTCACGCCTCCGCCGTGGTCAACACGAACGAAGTAGCCGTACCCGTAGTTCCAACCGGCGTACGTGACGGTGCCCCCGCTGGCGGCGAAGATGCCCGTGGCACAGCCGGCGCCGAGGTCGGTGCCCGCATGCAGTGTGTAAACGCCGGTGACGGGATTGGTGCGCATGCCGTAGTGGCTCGAGATCCCGCCTCCGGATGGGCGGGCCCAGCCGCCTGAGCCGACCTGACCGCCGCTGCCAGCTGCGGCTTCCTCCGCTGCCCTGCGGCGACGCTCCTCCTCCGCCTTGCGGATGGCCTCGCCCTCTTGGTACTGCTCGACCGTGCGGTTGGCGGTGTCCTCGAGCGCAGCGAGCTGTGCCTGCAGCGTCTGAACGTGCGCTTCCTGGGCGGCCAGGGCCGCCTCAGCGGCTATCGCTGCCTCCTGCGCCTCGGCGAACGCCTGCTCAGCGGCTTCGGCCAGCACCTTCAGTGCGTCCTTGGCGACGTTCGCCTGGTCGGTGAGCGCCTGCGCGTTGTTCTGGTCCTGCTGCGCCTTCGCGTACAGCCCGTTGGACTGTTCGGCGATCTTCGCCGCCATTCCGAGTTGCGACAGCAGGTCGCGTGCGTCGTCGCCGTTGAAGAACAGCCGGGAGGAGAGGTCTCCGCCCCCGGTGCGCGACTGGCGTGCTGCCATCTGGCCCGCCTGCCGCATGGACTCCTCGGCGCGGACCTTGGCATCGTCGGCCTGCTTTTGAAGCTGCTCGGCCTTGAATGCGGCCGTGTCGTGGGCCAGCTCAGCTTCGTAGAACTTCTTGCCCTTCTCGATGGCCTCCTGCTGAGTGCGCTCAACGTCGGCCTGCAGCTGGGCGATGAGCGTCTCGATGCGCTGCTTCTCGGCCGCCTTGGCTGCGACGTTCGCCTTGGCCTTCTTGACGTCTTCCCAGCTGGGGTATCCTGCGGCGTAGGCCGGCTCAGCTGATCCGGTGGCGATAGTACCGGTGAGGAGCATGCCGGTGATTGCAAGCGCGGCGACGAGACGGCTGCGACGCCATCCGGATTCCCGGACCCCCCGCGCGGTACCCTGAAGGCTCATTCGCTCCGACTCTCCTGGCACGGCGTTCCCCCGAAAGTCACGCCAGTAACACTGTTAACATCCGTCACAGTAGCAAAGTTCGGGTTTTTCGCCCACCCTCTACAACTTTCGACCCGTGGTTGAACCTAGCCGGTAGCATCCGGATGCCGGACATTTCGCCCGGTGTGGTGCAGATCGGGAGTGATCCTCGTGCGTTTGCGAAGTCGCGGACTCACCCGTATGCTTGGCTGTCGGTAGCTAAGAGGTTCACGCTTCGCGGCCCCATCGTTTAGTGGCCTAGGACACCGCCCTTTCACGGCGGCAGCACGGGTTCGAATCCCGTTGGGGTCACCAAACCGCAAAGAACTTAATAGCTTGGCCCTGTAGCGCAGTTGGTTAGCGCGCCGCCCTGTCACGGCGGAGGTCGCCGGTTCAAGTCCGGTCAGGGTCGCAAGGCACGGTCACTCTCGCCAGTGGCTGTGCCTTATGGCTCTGTAGCTCAGTTGGTAGAGCGTTCGACTGAAAATCGAAAGGTCACCGGATCGACGCCGGTCGGAGCCACCATCTTGAACCTCGGCCTTACGGTCACTGCACTAAGCCGCTGGCCTGACACTTGCCGTCGTAATCCTGCTGCTCAATCAGCAGGCGTGGTGGGAGCGGCGAGGAGCATGACTGCGCAACGACTCCCAATCGGCATTTCTTTGCTTGAAGGCCCCAAGCCACGGTTCAAGTATTTAGGGGATGCCGTAGTCGTTGGTGGGGACACGGCTTGGGCACTGCTCAGCAGGTGCTCTCGACGGCGTCGTCCAGCGCCCTCAGAGACGCACCCAGCGCCTGGACGGCTGTTCCGACGTCGGTGATCGCCTGCGCCGAGGGCGAGGTAGTGGCCGCTTCGACGCTGGAGCCGACGGAGGCGGCGGCCTGCTCGACAGCGTCGATCTCGGTGGCGTACTCGTCCTTGGCGTCGTCCTTGACTTTGCCCAGATCGGACTGCACCTGATTGAGGTTGTCTCGCAAGTCCGCCATAGCGCCCTGGTCGAGGTCCACGTTCGTCACGTCCTCGACCGACGCCTTTAGCGAGTCGACCGCCGAGCAAATCGCGGCTGGTTCATCCTGGGCGGGTGGTTCGTCCTGGGCGCATCCCGCAGTGATCGTTGCCATCAGGAGTAAGCCCGCGGCCACGATAGGGGCAGTAGCCCGTTTCATCATGGCAGCCACGGTACTGCCGCTGCGTTTCGGCATCATCATCCATAGCGGGTGATCGGGGCCGGCGGGTGGCTTTCAGGATCCCGAGATAGTCGAAGACTTGGCGCCCGCTCAACGTCCGGCTTGCACCGCAAGAAGACAGGTTCTCATGGCCGAGACCAGGGAGGACAACTTTTCATCAACCTGGCCGTGCGCCCGGTTCTCGAAAATGGGCTGACAATTGTCGATCAACCGGCGCAATGGGAGGACGATTAAGGGACATCCACCGTAAGGAGGCTGGTGATGTGCTACTCATGGAATGAGGACTTCGAGAAGAGCGAACGGGCCAATGTTGCTCAGGAAGATCCCCGGAAGACGGTGCCTGAACGGCGCCCGGAGGAACCGGTCCGGTCAGAGCGGCTGACATTCTGGACTGTTGGTCGGCGCGACCGCGCGACCGAAGAGGCGACTAAGGACCGCACTCTCGAGAAGGTTTAGCAGGAGACAGGAATGCCCCGCCCACTAGGGCGAGGCATTCCTTCGCACTGGGCCGTGAAGCCTCTGCCCTACCTCGGCTGGTCATCAGGACAGGGCGATGAGGTCGAGTTCCCGAATCACCCCCGCCACTCGCTCGCGTGCATCGCCTTGAAGTCCGCGCAGTGGCCGGGGAATGCTGTTGGGCTTCACCAGTCCGGCCAACTCGGCGATCGCGGCGGTCACCCTGAAGCTGCCCCCGAGCTCAGCGAACAGATTCCACAGCGGTTGCAGCCGTTCTGACTCGGCGATAGCTGTCGCCGAGTCACCGCTGCGCGCGGCACGCGTGATAGTTAGGGCAGGCTCCGGCACGGTGCCCGCGATGACTGAGTACCATGCGTCGCACCCGGCGTTCAAGCCGGTTGCCGCGGACGCGTCGCCGGAGATGCCGACGGTAACCCGATCGGGCAAGGCAGACCGGATTTTCTCTACGCGCTCTCGCGCAGCATCCGTGTCGGCGGGGAGCCCCGGAATCTTGATTGACGCGATGTTGGGCAGCTGCGCTACGCGTGAGTAGAGGGCGTCGCTGAACTCGAAGTGGGTGGTTCCCGGGTTGTCGTAGACAATCACTGGCAGCGTGGTCGCCTCCGCCAGTTCCTCGTAGAGCCCGAACACGTCGTCGTCGGTGAGCGGCTGGTAGGACATAGGGGCTACCAAGAACCCCGCAGCGCCCGCCTGTTCGGCGTCCCGGGCCAGTTCCAGCACCTGCGAAGTGCGCAACGCCCCGACACCCACGAACACCGGAACTCCTCCAGCGTGTCGGAGCGCAATCCGGGCCACCCGTCGGCGCTCGTCGTGGTTCAGGTAGGCGTAGGAGCCCGTAGAGCCGAGCGCGGTGATTGAGTCGACACCGGCCGCCGCGAGCCGCTCAATGAGTCCGGCATAGGCATGTTCATCGATGCTGTCGTCGTGAAGTGGGGTGAGCGGGAACGCACTGAGGTCGGTGAACATGTGTGTCCTTTTAGGTAGCACGGCACTTAGACAAGCGCGCCGTAGCATCGTTTCATGGACGACGAAGCATTTTCCCCGGAGAGCCTCACCGCGCAGGCGCTGGGCTGGGTGGACGAGCAGACTCGGGCGATCTCACCGCCGATCCACGTGTCCAGCACGTATCTGCGCGATGCCGACAATCAGTACCGGTCCGGTCGTATCTACATGCGCGACAACAACCCGTCGTTCGACCAGGCGGAGGCGCTGGTCACCACGTTGGAGGGCGGACACGAGACCATGCTGTTCGCGAGCGGGATGGCCGCGGCGACATCCGTTTTCCAGGCGCTCCACCCGGGCGATCACGTTCTGGCCCCGAAAGTCATGTACTGGAGCCTGCGCAATTGGTTGACCGGTTTCGCCACCTCGTGGGGGCTGGACGTGGAGCTCATCGACATGACGGATGCGTCGGCCGTCCAGGCCGCCATCCGGCCCGGCGTCACCAGGTTGGTGTGGGCGGAGACCCCGGCGAATCCGCTCTGGACGGTCACCGACATCGCAGCCACCGCCGAACTTGCCCACGCGGCCGGCGCCCTGCTCGCCGTCGACTCGACTCCGGCAACGCCCGTGCACACCCGGCCGCTCGAACTGGGCGCGGACCTGGTGATGCACTCGGCAACCAAGTACCTGAACGGGCACTCCGACCTGACCGCGGGAACGGTCACCACCCGCGCCGACAACGAGCACTGGCAACGCGTGCGCAGCGTGCGCGCCCAGATCGGCGGAACCCTCGGCTCGTTCGAGTCGTGGCTGCTTCTGCGCGGCATGCGGACGCTGTTTCTCCGCGTGCGCGCTGCGAGCGCGTCAGCCCTGCGCATCGCGGAACACTTCGAAGGACATCCGCACGTGGCCCAGGTGCTCTATCCGGGTCTTCCGTCGAGCCACGGTCACGACATCGCGAAACGGCAGATGCACGATGGTTTCGGCGGAATGCTGTCGATCCGCGCTGTGGGCGGCGAGCGCGCGGCCATCGCGGTTGCGGCGAACACGCGCCTCTGGAAGCGAGCGACGTCGCTCGGTGGCGTCGAAAGCCTCATCGAGCACCGCGCGAGCGCTGAAGGTGCCGGGTCGCCGGCACCGGATGACCTGCTCAGGCTGTCCGTCGGCATCGAGCACACCGACGACCTGATCTCGGATCTCGAGCGGGCCCTCGCAACCGCGCACTCCTAGGACCCGGCCCGAAGGCCTCGGGGAAGTCTGGCAGTGTTGAAAGCATGATGACTGACGATCTCGGCACGCAGGAAGACCACCGTCGGTCCTCGCTCGTCACGATGATTACGGATGACCCGGGACGACTGCGCCGGCGCAGCATCTCGCTTGGTGTCTCCCCCAATGATGCGGACGATGTCGCGCAGACGGTGCTGCTCCGAGCATGGAGGTCTGTTGAGCACCTGCAAACCCCGGAGCCGGGGCAGATGTGCTCGTGGTTGGACACCATTGCCAGGAACGCGGTAACTGATCTTTCACGACAGCAGTCACGTCGTCCTATCGATGAACTGGATGAAGATGTATCCGACACGCGGAGCGTGACGCAGGAGGTCGAGATGCGCGTAATTCTCGACGGGGCGCTTCAGGCAATCCACAATCTTCCCGCGACCTTGCGGGAACCGCTGCTCATGAGCGTGGCCGATGATCTCTCCGCCCCGGAGATCGCCGAACGGCTTCGGATTACCCCGGCGACCGCGCGCCAGCGGATCGCCCGGGCTCGGAAGGCGCTTGCCGCCTGCCGAGCCTCAGGCATGTCCGAATCACCGTGAACAACAAGCGTTAGGCCGGCCCCCCGCAGGATCGCGGCGGCCGGCCATCCGCATGTGGGCTAGGCGGTGCCAAACGGGTTGTCGATGACGTAACGCCATCCGTGCTGCTCGTCATAGACGGCCACGTCGGCGGTCGTACCAGCGAGCGCCATCTCGGAGCCATCTGGACCAGTGCCGTTGATCGTCCAGTCAGCGACCGCGAGACCGGTGTTGCCGTTCTGGAAGACGTGGCGAACGGTCATGGTGATCGGCAGGTTCAAGCCCAGGAATTGCTCGAGCGCGCCACGCACGGCAGCCTCGCCCTGCACCGCTTGCCCGGGGGCCGGAACGAACACGACATTGTCGACATTGAGCGCCATCAGGCCATCAAGGTCGCGAGCGTTGAACCGATCTGCGAACGCGAGATTGAGCTGGTTGAGTGCGGCAACGGGGGTAGCCATTGTTGTGTGTCCTTTCACTGTGAAGCCAGCCGTCTGCTGACCTCTACTAAGAAAGACGCTCCAGCTCGCGATGTGTGACATCCGCTTCGTATCAGCGGGGCTAGCGCGGCATGTGCCCCAGGAACTGCTGTGGATTCAACGGGGGGCGGTTCGACTCGCGCATCCGGGCGCGGAAGCCCTCGTCAACGCTGCCGACGTACAGCCATCCCATGAGATGCTCCTGCTCGGTCAGGCCGTGCGCGGCGCGCACCTGCGGCGTGTTCGCGAGCAGCCCGGTGCGCCACATGACACCCCAGCCGGCTTGCCACAGCGCAAGCTCGAGCAGGTGACCGGCACCGGCCGCGGTTGCTCGCTGTTCCCACTCCGGCACTTTCGGGTGAGGCTTCGGGCTCGCCACCACGGCGATCAAGAGCTCGGCTCGGAACGGCTTCGTGTTGTACTCCCCCGGCCCACGCACCTCGCCGGCCGCGGCGTCGAGGGCCTCAGCGAGGCGCATCCGGTCATCACCACGCAGGATGATGAGCCGCCACGGGCGCAACGCTTTGTGGTCGGCGACCGGTGTCACCGCCGCGAGCAAGTCGGCCAGTTCGTCGTCGCTGGGGGTCTCGGGCCCGACCTTCGACACCGAGCGTCGCGCCGCCATCGAGTCGAGGACAGGGTCTGAGAAGTACTTCATGCGCCCATTGTCCCCCCGGCCCTCCGATGTGCAGCGATGATCTCCAGCGGAAACTCATGCATGTAGCTCGTGGCACGCGTCGTTAGCCTTGCACCCGTGAGTGCGGCCCAGAAGCTCTACTCAATGCTCATCAGGCGGAATCCGCAGGCTGAGGAGGCGATGCCAACCGAGGTGCGAACGGACATCGCACCAAACGGGCTGCGGCTGGTGCTCGCCAACGCGCTGCAGTCGTCTGGAGATCAGACCGTCAACGCATCCACGGTGCTGCCCTGGCTGCTCGTGGCACTCGGAGCGCCGACGGCCCTCATTGGCCTACTGGTCCCGATCCGCGAATCGGGATCGATGCTCCCGCAAGCGTTTCTCACACCGCTGATCCTGCGCATCCGGCATCGCAAATGGATCTTCATCGCCGGCGCGCTCGTGCAGGCCGCGGCAGTCGCAGTGATGGCCGGGACCGCCGCGCTCGGCCAGGGTCTCGCGGCAGGTCTCGCCATCGTTGGTGCGCTCACGGTGTTCTCGCTCGGCCGGTGCCTGTGCTCCATCGCGTCGAAGGACGTGCAGGGTCGCACTATTCCTAAGGGCGAACGAGGGCAGATCAACGGTCTCGCGACCACGGCTGCCGGCCTCGTCGCGCTCACACTCGGGCTCGCGCTCCGGGTGTTCGGCGGCGAGAGTCTTGCGGCTTCGCAGCTCGCGTGGTTGCTCGCAGCGGGTGCTGCGCTGTGGGTGCTCGTGGCAGTCACCTACGTCGGGATACGCGAACCCGCGGGCGAACCGACTGCCATCGAGGGTGCATCCGGAAGCGAACGCGGGCCGCGCGACGCCAACTGGTTCGTGCAGATGCTGACCCTGCTGCGAGACGACAAGCCGTTCCGGCAGTTCGTGACTGTGCGAAGCCTGTTGCTCGTCTCGGCGTTGAGCCCGCCGTTCGTGGTGGCGCTGTCAATCGAGGTCGGCGCCGACAGTCTCGGCGGGCTGGGCGGTTTCATCATCGCCTCTGGCCTCTCGGCGCTCATCGGCGGGCGGATCTTCGGGCGACTCGCCGACAGATCGAGCAAGCGCCTCATGAGCGCCGGGGCGGGTGTGGCGTCGGCGCTCGTTCTCGCGACCGTGCTGATCGTGACGCTGCCCGGAGTCGGTGGCGCGGGCTGGATCAACCTGTTCTTCATCGCCGCGTATTTCGCGCTCACTCTAGTGCACACGGGCGTGCGGGTCGGACGCAAGACCTACATTGTCGACATGGCCGAGGGCGACCAGCGCACCGCCTACGTCGCCGTGTCGAACTCTGCGCTCGGGGTGATCTTGCTGATCGTGGGCGGCATCAGCTCGCTGTTGGCGGTTGTCGGCGTCGTGTGGGCTCTCGTGTTTCTCGCGTCGCTTGGGCTGGTCGGGGTTGTCGCAGGGGCGCGACTTCCCGACGTGTCCCGCCGGTAGCGGGACGCCGACGGTCTTTCGGCCTTGATGCGAGGATGGTTCTTCATCGTACGGATCGGCCGCGCGTCGTTCTGTTCTTGAAGCGGGGGTGGGTGCGCCAGGTGACAGCTGACACGCGAACCGGTTCGTTTCGCAATCGCGCGTTCGCACGCTACTTCTCGGCGGTAGCGGTCGGTGCGTTTGGTACGGCACTGACAGCGGTGGCGATGCCCGTGCTGGTGGTCGATGTGCTCGGGGCCAGCGCGCTCGAGGTCGGGATCGTGAACTCGGCGCAGTTCATTCCTTATGCGCTGCTCGGGCTTCTCGCGGGCGTGTATGTCGACCGTTGGCGACGACAGCGCGTGCTTGTGTTGGCGAGCTTGGGTCGCGCCATCTGCCTCGCGCTCATCCCCGCGTTCTGGTTCGTCGGGATGTTGCACCTTTGGGTGCTCGTTGTGCTGCTTCTCCTGTTCGGTGCTTTCTCCGTGTTCGGATTCGCCGCCGCGCAGTCGCTGTTGCCGCAGATCGTGGAACGGCGCGCGCTGCGAGCATCGAACGCGCGACTTGATCAGGCAGAGGCGAGCGCGCAGACTGTCGGTCCTACTTTCGGCGGCTTCTTGGTCAGTGTCATCGGCGCGCCGCTCGCGATCGCCGTGGATGCCGTGACGTACGTCGTCGAGGCCGTGCTGATCGCTGGCATCCGCGTGATGGAGACTGTGAAGCGAGAATCAGGTCGGCGCTCCGTGCGACGCGAGGTGGCCGAAGGGCTGCGCTGGACATATCGACATCGCGTTCTCGGGCCGCTCGCTTGGTCAACCCATCTATGGTTCTTCGCGAATGCCGCTGCGCTCACGGTGCTGGCCGTGTTCACCCTGCGCACTCTGGATTTCGACGCATTCGTCTACGGTCTGATGTTCGCGGTGGGAGGCATCGCAACCCTGATCGGCGCAACTCTCGCGCCACGCGCCGGTGCACGGTTCGGATCGGGCGCCACGATCACCGCCGGCCGAGCCATCTATCCCGTGGCCTGGATCCTGGTCTTACTCGCGCCGGCCGGGGAAGCACCGCAGGCGGATGCTGTCGCCCTTGCTCTCGTCTTTTCGGCGTTTGCGCTTCAGGGGTTCGCCGGCGGGTTGGAGAATGCGAATGAGATGAGCTTCCGCCAAGGGCTGACACCCGACGCGCTGCTCGGCCGGGTGAATGGCACCATGCGATCCGCCAACCGCACGATGGGCGCTCTTGGCGCGCTGGCGGGAGGAACCGCCGCGACACTGCTCGGGGAGCGACCTGCGCTCATGATCATCGTTTGCCTCTTCGCGGCCGCCTTCATAGTCGCAATCGCCTCACCACTGCGGACGGCACGCGACGACGAAGACGCGCCCATCAGCTGACGCACTGGGTCGCCGCCGATTGGGCCGCTGCGTTCCGGCGGCTGTCGGCGGAGCGTTCTATCGTTCTCGCAAGAGTCTCGACGAGCCACGGAGCTGGAGGAACGATGAGCGAGGCAACGGATGCGGCACCGCGGATGAGCGCGAAGACGTTTCACAAGCAGCCGGGCGTCGAGGACTGGCGCGTGCTGTTCTGGGGCGCCTATGTGCACTACGTGTGCGATTCCCTCTCACACGCGGTAGAACTGGCGGGCGCGGTCGGGCGAATCGCCGACGATGTGGGACACTTCCCCGACCTCGACGTGCGGCCGCACGGGGTGACGATCCGCACGTCCACCCGGCGTGATGGCGGGCTCGGTCCGCTCGACGCGGAATTGGCCCGACGCATCCAGGAAGCGGCCCGAGAGGCGGGCTACCGCTCCGATCCGTCGAAGCTGCAGGTGACCGGAATCGCCGTCGCGCAGGACCGCGACGCCGACGTGCGCCCGTTCTGGGCGACGATCATGGGCTACGACCTGCTCGGCGACGAGGATGCGATCGATCCGCAACGCCGCGGCCCGCACGTGTGGGTGCACGAACTGGATCCGCCGAAGCCGGGTCGCGGACGCACCCACATCGACTTGTCACTGCCCGCCGACCAGGCAGAGGCAAGGGTCGCCGCGGCGCTCGCAGCCGGCGGTCGGCTGGTCAACTCGAACTCTCCCCACTGGTGGACGATCGCGTCGCCCGAGAACCATGGCATCGACATCGCGGCGTGGCCGGACTTCGAGGACTTCGACGAAGAAGACTAGGCGGCCAGTCCAGCACCGCCCTCCAGCTGCTTGACATCGTCGTGCTCACGCAAGAACCCCCGATCGCTCGGGGGTTCTTGCGTTCATGGCCGCTGGGCGACGGTCAGGCTGCGACTTTCACCTTTTCGGCAGCACGCACCGGCCGCGAGAGGTAGCGCCCGGCACTGTCGTCGAGTTCCTCGAGCCACGGCGTGTGGTGCACGGCTGCCATAGTGCCGGTCATTACCGACCGATACACCGCGTCACGGTAGGTGAGCACGTTGCGTTTCTTGTCCTGTTTCCAGGCCAGGAAGATCCGCCCGACTTCCTCGAGGTCGAACATCGGGTAGTCCGTTGCGGAGATCAAGTCCTTGATGTAGTCAGCCTGGAACCGCACCTCGTCCGCGGCACCGTCGAGCGACGCCAGCCGCGCCAGCCACTCGTCCATGCTGCGGCGCTGCTCAGCAGCATCCGGAACCACTGCTGCTCCGAGGATCAGGTCGCGGACGTACCACGCCTGCGCATCGAACATGTTGAAGGTGAACCACTGGTCCTGGGCGCCCAGGTAGAACAGCCTGTCGTTGCCCTCGCGGACAACGCCGCGATACAGCGTGTCGGGGTACAGGGTGTTGCGGGAGTCCAGCGCCAGATCGGATGGGAGGAACGGGTAATGGTGGAGGTAACCAGTGCAGAGCACCACCGCGTCGAAACGTTTGCTGGTTCCGTCGATGAAGTGCGCGACCGAACCGTCGAAGTGGTCCACTAGCGGCACCTCGGACATGTTCTCGGGCCAGTCCAATCCCATCGGTCGCGTGCGGTAGCTGATGGTGATTGAGCGGGCGCCCATCTTGTGCGCCTGCACGCCGATGTCCTCGGCCGAGTAGCTGGCGCCGATAAGGAGAACGTCCCTGCCGGCAAGCGGTTCTGCACCCCTGAAGTCGTGCGCGTGGCGCAGGCTGCCGGGGAAGGTCTCGATTCCGGGGAAGGTCGGCACATTGGGAACACTGAAGTGGCCCGAGCCAACAACGACGTAGTCGAACTCCTCGGAGTAGGTGGTCTTGTTCGCAAGGTCCTCGACGGTCACGGTGAAGGTCTGGGTGTCCTCGTGGAACTCGACCCAGCGCGCTGCGGTGGCGAAGCGCACTAACTTCTTCACGTCGCTCTTGCGGGCGCGGCCATCGATGTAGTCCCAGAGCACGGCGCGAGGAGGATACGACGAGATCGGGCGGCCGAAGTGGTCATCGAATGTGTACTCTGCGAACTCCAGCGCTTCCTTCGGCCCGTTCGACCACAGGTTGCGGTACATGCTCGAGTGAACCGGTTCGCCGTACTGGTCCATGCCCGTTCGCCAGGTGTAATTCCACTGACCGCCCCAATCATCCTGCTTCTCAAAGCAGACGATGTCGGGGATCTCATGGCCGGCCTTCCGTGCCGATTCGAATGCCCGAAGTTGGGCCATTCCACTGGGTCCAGCTCCGATGATTGCGACGCGCTTACGCAATACGTACCTCTCCGGCTTTGCAGCCTGAAATCATCCGTCCATGACCTCGGCGATCGATCGCCGGTCCGGTGGCGGGGTCGAAATCTTCTCCAGCCAGTCGCAGAAAAAGTTCGCGGCACTATTGCTGGAGAGGAATGCCGCGTTATTCACACCGGCACCATCCCAACCTAACAGGAGGGGGATCTGAGGCAGCCGGGAGCGCCCTTGCCGAGGGTCGCTAACGGTCCCTGCGGGGCATCCGCAAGGGCGATATCTGACCCGTCAGACTGTTGTGGCGCCGAGATTGCGCAGCGCGGCGCCGTCGAGGCGAAAGGTTGTCCACTCATCCATCGGCATGGCGCCGAGGGCCTTGTAGAACTCGATCGATGGCTGGTTCCAGTCCAGCACAGCCCACTCCAACCGCTTGTAACCGCGCTCAGCACACTCGCGCGCGAGCGCCGCGAGCAGCGCCTTGCCGAAGCCAGAACCGCGGTGCGTCGGCTGCACGAACAGGTCCTCGAGGTGGATGCCGTGAGTCCCCTCCCACGTCGAGAATGTCAGGAACCAGATCGCACACCCGACGAGCTCACCGCGCTCCTCGACAACGTGCGCGAACACCGCCGGGGACTCGCCGAAGAGGTGGCGCTCGAGGTCCTCGACCGTGGTGCGCACGGCATCCGGCTCCTTCTCATAGATCGCAAGCTCGTGAATGAGGCGAAGGAGCTGCGGGCAGTCCCCGATCACTGCGCGGCGCAGGACGGTTTCAGGGCCGAGAGTGGTGTTCGTCACCCAAGAACACTAATGCGGGCGCGAATGTCGGCTGGCTGGGGGATCTCGGCAAGCTCGATCAGCGAGGCGCAGGCATCGACCCGTGATTACACAGGAGAACTTGCCTAGGCTGGATTGTCCGAAAAAGAAAGCAGGCCACATGCCGACCATCGACCTGACCGCACAGGACTTCGAGAAGACCGTCACCGCACCCGGAATCACGCTTGTGGACTTCTGGGCCGACTGGTGCGGACCGTGCAAGCAGTTCAGCCCGATCTACGAGGCCGCGAGCGACGCCAACTCCGACGTGACGTTCGCCAAGGTCGACACCGAGGCCGAGCAGGCCCTCGCCGGCGCCGCTGGCATCACCGCGATCCCCACCCTCATGGCATTCCGTGACGGCGTGCTCGTCTTCGCCCAGCCGGGCGCACTCCCCGCACCGGCGCTCGACCAGGTGCTCACCGCGGTTCGCGAGCTCGACATGGACAAGGTGCACGCGCAGATCGCCGAGCAGGCCACACAGGGCGAGCAGGCCGAAGAAACCGCCTAACTCAGACCAGTCCCTCGCGGAACGCGAGGATGACCGCCTGAACCCGGTCGCGCAACTCCAGCTTCTGCAGAATGCGCCCGACGTGAGTCTTCACCGTCGACTCGCTGAGGAACAGCTCGCTCGCGATCTCAGGGTTCGACAGCCCACGACCGATGGCGATGAGCACCTCCCGTTCACGATCCGTCAGCAGATCCAGTTTTCCGGATGCCTGCCCGCCCGTCTCGGGAAGCTTTCCCGAGTAAAGGTCCAGCATCCGGCGTGTGATGCGCGGTGACACGATCGCCTCACCGCTGTACACAGCGCGGATCGCCGCGACCAGTTCCGCAGCGGGCGCATCCTTCAGCAGGAATCCGCTCGCACCGGCATTCAGCCCGCCGAACGCGTACTCGTCCAGGTCGAAGGTCGTGAGCACGATGACCCGCGCATCGGGCATTTCGGCGATGATCCGCCGGGTGGCCTCGATGCCGTCGAGGCCGGGCATCCGCACGTCCATCAGGATGACGTCCGGGCGCAGCTCGAGCGCACGCTCGACCGCGGTGAACCCGTCGGCCGCCTCCCCCGCGACGGTGATGTCCTCCTCGTTCTGCAACACCATCGCGAGCCCCATGCGCAGCAGATCCTGGTCGTCGACCAGCATCACCCGGATCGTCACTGCTCGTCCTCCCGCGCCTGCGGCAGCGTGACGCGCACGCGCCACCCACCATCCGGCTTCTCTCCACTGTCGACACTGCCACCGTAGAGCGCCGCGCGCTCCGCGATCCCGATCAGGCCGCGTTCCGTGCCGACCGATTCCTGCGCAGGGCCGGATGCGCCGTCATCGGTCACCTCGATCACCACGCCCTCCGCCGTGCTGTACCGGATGTCGACCAGCACTCGGCTGGGCGAGCGGGCGTAGCGCAGCGCGTTGGTCAGGCACTCCTGCACGGTACGGAAGATCGCCACCTGCACACCATCGGCCGTCGGAGGCGTGCCCGACAGCTGCAGGACCACCGGCAGCCCGGCCGCCCGGTACCCGTCGATGAGTTCGGCCAGGTCGGTCAGTTTCGGTTGAGGAGCAGCTTCGACGGCCGTCCCGTCCTCGCGGAGCACGCCGAGCAGCCTGCGCATCTCCGCAAGGGAGCGCCTGCCGACGGTCCCAACGTGCTCCATCGCCACCTTTGCTGCAGACGGGTCGGTCTCGGCGACGGCCTGCGCGCCATCCGACAGCCGCACCATGACCGACAGGCTGTGCGCGACGATGTCGTGCAACTCACGAGCGATCCGCGATCGTTCGGATGCGGCTGCCAGCAGCGTCTGCTGGTCGCGCTCCCGAGCGAGCTGGGCTGCCCGATCGACGAGGGCAGCGACGTAGCGACGCCGGTTGCCGACGTTTGTGCCGATGAGGGTCGCAAGCAGCACGAACGCCAGCCCGGAGATCGCGTCGAAAATCGCTGTCGGCGGGTCGGCCAGCAGCTTCAGCAGCGCCCAGGTGCCGCCGGCTACACCGAAAGCGATCCACGCCTCGCGGGCGCCCCTGTAAACGGCGGTGGCGTACAGCCCCATCATCAAGCCGACGAGCGACCAATCGGCATCCGACCCAAGCGGCAGCATCACAACGCTGGCGACGAATGCCACCGCGGTGACAGTCAGCGGGTGGCTCCGCCGGAACATCAGCGCCGTCGCGACCGCGATATCGGTGATGACGCGCGCGACCAGCGTTGGGGTGTCCGGCGCGGCGCCCATGAGATTGGCGAGGGCGCCGAGGATGAGGTCCGCCGCAGCAGGCACGGCGTACACGAGCATGACGAGCACATCCACGGTGCGCGGATGCGCCGCCCAGAATCGGCGAATCGCCCCAGGCGGCGGGGGAAGACGGAGCTCCCCGTCGCCGATTGCGGGCGTCGGGGAGCTCTCGGTCGTCATTGTCAGACATCCCTCCGCGCGAGCACCACTCCGCCGAGTGCGACGGCGGCTGCGGGCCAGGCTGCGATCTTCGCGAACAGCTCGAGAACCTCACCGGCTTCGACAGTCGATGATAGGCCGAGCACGTCCGCACCGAGCGACGTGAGCATGTTCGCCTCGACGTTGACCGCCCACTCTGCGGGGATCATCATCAGCACGATCGGCAGCACGAGCAGCAGGCCGGACACGGTCGCCAGCCCGCCGGCGGTGCTGCGCAACAGCATCCCGACTCCGACAGCGAACACGCTGACCAGGGCGAGGTAGGCGGATGCGCGCAGCACACCGAGTATCACGACCGCGTCAAGCGGCGTGACGTGGATGCCGCGGTCAGCGAGCAGCGGGAGCACCGCGAGGTAGGAGACCAGGCTCGCGATGACGCCGACCACGAAGATCGAGACGGCGACGACCAGGATCTTGGCGGCGTAGGCGCCCAAGCGCCTCGGGGCGGCGGCCATGGTGGAGCGGATCATCCCGGTCGAGTACTCGCCGGTGACGATCAGCACGCCGAGCACACCGGCGATCAGCTGACTGAACGTCACGCCCTGCGTGATGCCCTGAGCCAGGGCATCCTGCTGCATGGCCAGCGGAAGCGCGACGTCACTGACCGGCATCGCCTCGCTGACGATGAGGAACGAGATCAGGGCCGCGAAGCCGACGATCATGACGAGCGACCAGAAGGTGGACCGAAGCGAGCGGAACTTGATCCACTCGGAGCGGAGCAGACCGGCGAAGCTGAGCCTCGAGGCTGCGAAGGACGGGCGGGACGGGGCGAGCGTTGTCATCGGGAGAGCTCCAGTTCGTGAACGTCGGCCGCCGTGCGGTACTCGACATGGGTTTCGGTGAGTTGCAGGTAGGCGTCCTCAAGCGACGCCGTGACCGGGGTCAGTTCGTGCACGGCCACACCCAGCTCGGCGGCGAGGTCGCCGATCTGACCGGCGGATGCGCCGACGACCTCGAGGAAGCCGGCGTCGACGCGACGCACGGTGGTGTCGTCCCCGGACAGGGCGGCAGCAAGACGGTCGGCGTGCGGGCTGCGCACCCGCACCGTCTGCTTGCTCGCGCCCGCGACGACGTCCGACACCGACGCATCCGCGACCACTCGACCGCGGCCAAGCACGATGAGGTGGTCGGCGGTGAGCGCCATCTCGCTCATCAGGTGGCTGGACAGCAGCACCGTGCGGCCCTCGGCGGCCAGGTGGCGCAGGAACGAACGCACCCACAGGACGCCCTCGGGGTCGAGGCCGTTGACCGGCTCGTCGAGGATGAGGGTGTGCGGGTCGCCGAGCATCGCCGCGGCGATTCCGAGGCGCTGACCCATTCCAAGGGAAAACCCGCCAACCCGCTTCCCGGCAACGGCGTCCAGGCCGGTCATGCCGATAACTTCCTTGACACGGGTCTTCGGGATGCCGTGGGTCGCGGCCATCGCGAGCAGGTGGTTGTACGCCGAGCGGCCGCTGTGCACCGCCTTGGCGTCGAGCAGCACGCCGACCTCGCGCAGCGGGGAGCGGTGCTCCGCGTAGCGCTTGCCGTTGACGGTGACGGTGCCGGCGCTCGGTCGGTCGAGTCCGACGATCATGCGCATGGTGGTCGACTTCCCGGCGCCGTTCGGCCCGAGGAATCCGGTTACGATGCCCGGCTGCACAGTGAAGCTGACGTCGTCGACGGCGGTCTTGGCGCCGTAACGCTTGCTGAGTGAATGTGATTCGATCATGACCGCTACGGTACGAATCACCCCGGGTTCGAGGCATCGGCCTGCGGTCCCCGATTTCCGCATCCGGGTCGTACTTTGGTACCACCGACGGCTCGTACCGGCGTGGGACAATGACCGCATGGCCCTGAACATCACCGGCGATCCCGCCGCCGACAAGCTGCTCACCGAGGACCCGTTCGCACTGTTGGTGGGGATGCTGCTCGACCAACAGGTTGCGATGGAGACCGCCTTCGCCGGGCCGGAGAAGATCAGGCAGCGCATCGGCGCGATCGACCCAGGAACGGTCGCCGGTTATGACCCGGATGCATTCACCGAAGCGTTCAAGCAGACCCCCGCGGTGCACCGGTTCCCGGGTTCGATGGCCGAGCGCGTGCAGTCCCTCGCCCAAGTGGTCGTCGACGACTGGGGTGGCGAAGCTGCAGCGATCTGGACCCAGGGCGACCCGGATGGCGCCGAAATCCTGAAGCGCCTGAAGAAGCTGCCCGGTTTCGGCGACCAGAAAGCCCGGATCTTCCTGGCGCTGCTGGGCAAGCAGTGCGGTCTTGAGGCTCCCGGATGGCGCGAGGCGAGCGGCGCGTATGGCGAGTCAGGCTCGCACAAGTCGGTCGCAGACATCGTCGACGCCGAATCCCTCACCAAGGTGCGCGAGACCAAGCGGACGGCCAAGGCGGCAGCCAAGAACGGCTAGATCGTCCCCTCGAAGGTGTTGCAGCTTCCGAGCCCGGATTCGAAGCCGCGCTCGAACCAGGTCTGCCGCTGCTCACTCGAGCCGTGGGTCCAGCCCTCCGGATTGACCTGCCCGGTCGCCTGCTCCTGGATGCGGTCGTCGCCGATCGCCGCGGCCGCGTTGAGCGCGTCGGCGATCTGCTGCCGGGTGATCGGCTGCAGGAACGGCGTGCCAGTCTCATCCGGCACCGTCGACGCCGCTCCTGCCCACGCGCCCGCGTAGCAGTCGGCCTGCAACTCGAGCCGCACGGCATCCGACTGCGGTCCCGTCTCCTGCCGGTTCAGCTGGTCCATCGTGCCGACCAGGTTCTGCACGTGGTGGCCCCACTCGTG
The DNA here is from genome assembly GCF_014980265.1 of Cryobacterium sp. BB736. Lineage (NCBI taxonomy): Bacteria > Bacillati > Actinomycetota > Actinomycetes > Micrococcales > Microbacteriaceae > Cryobacterium > Cryobacterium sp. BB736. The sequence goes on along the minus strand of NZ_JABXWQ010000001.1, from coordinate 1,052,359 downwards.
TGCGACGACATACATCTCCGCCAGGGGGCCGCCGGACGCGCCGAACCGGCCGCGCAGCTCGTCGAAGAACCCGGTGTCGAGGTAGATCGCCTGGTCTGGCGGGCAGTAGAACGGCCCGACGGCGCTTGTCGCACCACCGCACGCCGTGTTCGTCGCATCCTCGAACAAGAAGAAACCGGGCGTGGCGTATTGGAGTCCTTCGGTCTGAAACTGGTCGGCCCAGTAGACGTCCAGCGAGCTGGCGGCGCCGGCCATCCGGCAGTCGATGTTCTCGTTCGCGTCCGCTCCGGTCTCGCAACCGGTGACCGGCTCGTCGCTCGCCTGTCCACCGCCTGTTCCCGCCCCGGTGAGCCCGCTCAGGTCGACGCCGAACAACTGGGAGATCAGGAAGATCGCGATGACACCGATCCCACCGCCACCCACTGCCAATCCGGTGTTGCGTCCGCGGTGACTCACCTTGCCGCTGTCGATCTTGGCATCGGGGTTGAAGGTCATTGGTTCACCGTAGGGGGCACCCCGGCACGGAATCTGAGCGTTAGGTGAGAATCATCCTTTAGTGGGTTGAGACCCGACTTTACAAACCGACACGCCGAGATGTGCCCCATACTGGGGGTGGGCGGTCGCGAGCGGCGAAGGTAGCTTTCTCGCTACACCCCCATTCGTGGGGCAGGATCAGCAGTCTCCCGAAACTTTCGGGCCGTTAAGTACGCAACATCGTCGCTCCAGTCACCCGCCTGGACGCGATCGTTCATCCGCTTACCCCGGACGAGCGACCCCGCACCATCCCCGAGTAGCCACACCCGAATACGAACCCGAATCGTAGGCTCAGATGAGCGAGCGTGCACCCCGACACGTCCCCGACCGCATGCGCGAGGCTGTGACGCCCCGGACCCATGCGTCACGATCAGCAAAGCAGGCACGCCCGCAGCTTCGCCTTGTCGGAGGCGAGCATGGGCCCCAAACCTCCGCGCAATCGTGGGGCCGCGTCTATCGAGACAGGCTGCTGCTGAGCGACACCCTGATTATTGTCGCCACCGTCGTCGGAGCTCTGCTTACCGAGTTCCGAACCGAGACGGTCATGATCGCCGGCGTCATCAGCGCGGTGTGGATGACATTCATGTCAACCTTCCGGACGCGCGATCTGCGCGCGGTAAGTGTCGGTTCCGCCGAATACAAGAGGGTGGTGACCGCCTGCGTCACCACCCTCGGCGTTCTTGCGATCGCGTCGACAATGCTCCAATTGCCGGCGCCCAACCGATACTTCGCCCTGGTGCTGCCGGTTGGCGCGGTTGCGCTCACTGCAAGCCGGTGGGTGTGGCGTCATTGGCTCTGGCACCAGCGCCGGTTCGGCCACTTCCTGTACCGGGTGATCGTCGTCGGCGGACGGAGCGACGTCGACTACGTCGTCGGCCGCATCGAGGCGAATTGCCGCGGCGCATACTCGGTAGTCGGTGTGGTCATCGACGGCCAGAAGCCCAAGAAGCAGCAGGATCAGTTCTTGCCGTTCCCCCGCTACTACGGGCTCGACGCGGTCACCGACATCGCAGGCCGGCTTCAAGTCGACGCGGTTATCGTTGCCGGCAATGCCGCTCGCGGCGGTGACTTCATCCGTTCCCTCGCTTGGAAGCTCGAAGGCACCGCCGCCGAGCTCATCTTGGCCGCGCGGCTCACCGACGTTGCTGGGCCGCGCATCCACTTCCGGCCGGTCGAGGGGCTGCCGCTCATCCACGTCGAGATCCCGCAGTTCGACGGCGGCAAGCACCTGCTCAAGCGCGCATTCGACATCACCGTGTCATCGATCGCGCTGGTGGCGCTCCTGCCGCTGTTCGCCGCCATCGCGATCGCCATCAAGCTGGACAGCGAAGGCCGTGTGCTGTTCCGACAGGAGCGCGTCGGCCGCAACGGCAAGACGTTCCAGATGCTCAAGTTCCGTTCGATGCACGACAGTGCATCCGAGCGGCTTGACAGCCTGCTCGCGCAGAACGAGGGCGCTGGGCTGCTGTTCAAGATGAAGGACGACCCGCGGGTCACAGCCGTCGGCAGGGTGCTGCGAAAGCACTCACTCGACGAGTTCCCGCAGCTCCTGAATGTGCTCGCCGGAGACATGAGCCTCGTCGGGCCGCGCCCGCCCCTGCCGCGGGAGGTGCTCTCCTATGAAGGCTCTGTGCACCGCCGCTTGTTCATTCGGCCGGGGCTGACCGGCATGTGGCAGGTTAACGGCCGCTCCGACCTCAACTGGGAAGAGAGCGTGCGGCTCGACCTGTATTACGTCGAGAACTGGTCGTTGATCGGCGATCTGGTCATCATGTGGCGCACCTTGCGAGTACTCATCCATCCCGTCGGTGCGTACTAGGGGCGGGCAGACCATGGTGATCAGGCATGAGCAGCGTCCCGCACGGCAACGCTTCCGCAGCGCACTCAGCATGGTCGGCGCGGCCGCCCTGGTGGCGGCCACGCTCATCACTGTCGCCCCTGCGCCCTCCGCTTCCGCCGCCGAACCGTGCGGCCCCGGCGGCAACAAGGTCAGCTGCGAGAACAGCAAGCCGGGAACCGACCCCGCAGTCTGGGACATCAGCGGTGACGGCGACGACACCATCCAGGGCTTCGGGACGGACATCAGCGTCAACGTCGGCGGCACAATCGACTTCAAGATCGACACGGATGCTTCCGCCTACACGATCGACATCTTCCGCACCGGCTGGTACCAGGGTCTCGGCGCCCGCCTGATCGGCAGCGCCTCCCCCTCAGCGTCGCTGCCGCAGAATCAGCCGGCGTGCATCACCGACGTCGAGACGGCGCTGTACGACTGCGGCAACTGGGGGGTCTCGGCATCCTGGACCGTCCCGGCCGACGCGGTCTCCGGCGTGTACGTGGCGCTGCTGAAGCGCTCCGACACAGGCGGCAAGAGCCACATCATCTTCATCGTCCGTGACGACGCGAGCCAGTCCGACATCCTGTTCCAGACGTCGGACACCACATGGCAGGCCTACAACCGGCACGGCGGAGCCAGCCTGTATGCGGGTGGCGAGAACGGCCGTGCCTACAAGATCAGCTACAACCGGCCGTTCGCGACCCGGGACGGCACCACAGCGCGCGACTTCTACTTCGCGAGCGAATACGCGATGGTGCGCTTCCTCGAGCGCAACGGCTACGACGTCAGCTACACGAGCGACGTCGACACCGACCGTCGCGGCTCGCAGCTGCTCAATCACGACGTGTTCCTCTCGGTCGGCCACGACGAGTACTGGTCCGGCGCGCAGCGCGCGAACATCGAAGCGGCGCGGGACGCCGGAGTGAACCTGCAATTCCTCAGCGGCAACGAGGGTTACTGGCGCATCCGGTACGAGCCGGCGGCGTCAGCCGACACCACCGCGTACCGCACCCTGGTCTGTTACAAGGAGACCAAGGCCGCGGCGAAGATCGACCCATCGGCCGAGTGGACGGGTACCTGGCGCGATCCTCGGTTTGCGCCCCCCGATGCCGGCGCGGGTCTGCCGGAGAACGCCCTCACCGGCACCGCGTACGTCGTCAACGACGTCGACCAGCGGGTGACCGTCTCAGCGGAGGAGGGCAAGTCCCGGCTCTGGCGGAACACGTCCGTCGCGACGCTCGCACCCGGCACCGTGGCCCGGCTGGCCCCGCACACCGTCGGCTACGAGTCCAACGAGGACCTCGACAACGGATTCCGGCCGGACGGGCTCATCCACCTGTCGACCACCGTCGGGCCGGTGCCGCAGTACCTCACCGACTTCGGCAACACCGTCGTGCCCGGGACGACAACCCACCACGTCACCATGTATCGCGCTGGCAGCGGCGCCCTGGTGTTCTCCGCCGGCAGCATCCAATGGTCCTGGGGTCTCGCCGACGGGCATGACGGGGACGGCGCGGTGCCCGATCAGCGGATGCAGCAGGCGCAGGTCAACCTGCTCGCCGACATGGGGGCTCAGCCGGCAACCTTGATGACCGGTCTCGTCGCCGCGACTGCGTCATCCGACAGCACTCCGCCGACGGCCGCGATCACCTCGCCCGCCGCCGGGACGAACGTGAGCAACGGCAGCCTCGTCACGCTCACCGGCACGGCATCCGATGTCGGCGGCGTGGTCGCCGGAGTCGAGGTCTCCACCGACGGTGGCGCGACCTGGCATGCCGCGACCGGCAGGACAACGTGGAGCTACAGCTACCACCAGCGCGGGGCGGGCGCGCAGACCGTGCTGGTCCGCGCGATCGACGACAGCGCGAACTACCCGGCCACCCCCAGCTCGCTCACCCTCAATGTGAGCGGCCCGTACAGCGTCTTCGGCGAGCAGCTTCCCACCCTGGTCGACTCTGGCGATGGCGACGCCATGGAACTCGGGTTGCGGTTCACGCCCGAGGTGAACGGATTCGTCACGGGCGTGCGGTTCTACAAGAGCACCGCCAACACCGGAACCCACGTCGGCTCGCTGTGGGACGCCAGCGGCAACCGACTGGCAAGCGTCACCTTCCAGGGCGAGAGCGCTGCTGGGTGGCAGGCCGCGGTCTTCAGCACCTCCGTGCCGGTCAGCGCCGGGCAGTCGTACATCGTGTCGTACACCGCACCGCGGGGCCACTATGCGCTCGGCACTAACTACTTCGCCGCCTGGACTCCGCCGACACCGCCGCTCACGGTCGACAGCGGCTTCGGAGCGGTCGCCGGCCTGTACAACGACGCGGGCAGCTTCCCCACCGAAACCCACCAGTCAGGCAACTACTGGGTTGATGCCTTGTTCCAGACCACCGCCGGCGTCCCCCTGGTTGCGACGAGCCACTGGCCGCAGGCCGGGGACCAGGCGGTCCCGATCGACACGCAGGTGAGCGCGCGGTTCACCACCGCCGTGCAGCCGGGGTCGGTCGGCGTCACGCTCACCGCTTCGACGGGCGCCTCGGTCGCCGGCGCGACCAGCTATGACGCAACCACCCGCACGGTGACCTTCGTCCCGTCCGCACCGCTCAGCGAACGCACCACCTACACCGCTTCGCTCACCGCAACCGGCACGACCGGTGCGCAACTGACTTCGGGCGGCACCTGGTCCTTCACCACAGCGGGTGAGGAGAGCGTCGAGTGCCCGTGCAGCCTGTTCGCTGACGGGACGATCCCCGACATCCTCGAGATCGCCGACAGCAACGCGGTGACGCTCGGCGTTCGCTTCACGCCGACAGTGTCAGGGGCGATCGCCGGCATCAAGTACTACAAGGGGACCGGCAACACAGGAACCCACGTCGGTTCGCTGTGGACCGCATCCGGCACCCCACTTGCGAGTGCGACGTTCGTGAACGAGTCGGCATCCGGTTGGCAAACCCTGTTCCTCGGCCAGAGCGTCCCGGTTCAGGCGGGCACTGAATACGTTGCCGCCTACCGCACCGAGGTCGGTGCGTACTCCGGCACGCTGTTCGACTTCTCCGGCGACGGCTTCACCCGCGGGCCTTTGCGCGTAGGGACGGAGGCCGGCATGTTCACCTACCAGGCCGGATTCCCCGGTACCAGCTCCTCGACGAACTACTTCGTCGACGTCGTGTTCGTCACCGACGCGAACGCGCCGCTGCCGCTGTCGCTGCTGTCGAGCAGCCCGGGCGCCGGGCAGAGTGATGTACCGACCTCCACGACGGTGACGGCGACCCTGTCCGGCAGTCCCTCCGAGACGCCCGTGGTCGCGGTGTCGGGTTCGGCCGGAGCCATCGCCGGCAATACGTCGTGGAACCCGGACGCCCGCACCGTCACCTTCACGCCGGCCGCGCCGCTCGGCACCGAGAGCACCTACACCGTGACGGTGAGTGTGGGCGGGGTCGTGCTGTCCGGCGGTCACTGGTCGTTCACGACCACGGCGGCCGTGCCGTTCGAGGGCCAGTACAGCCTGATCGGCGGCGAGACTCCGGCGGTGATCGCGTCGCCCGACGACGACCCCGTCGAGCTCGGCATGGGCTTCGCGGTGTCCCAGCCGGGCGTCGCCACCGGCATCCGCTTCTACAAGGGACCCGGCAACACCGGTGTCCACCGCGGATCGCTGTGGAACGCCGCGGGCCAGCGGCTCGCAACCGTGACCTTCGGAAACGAGACGGCGAGCGGATGGCAGACCGCGGTGCTGTCCTCACCGGTCCCGCTGGTGCCGGGTGAACGCTACGTCGTGTCATACTTCGCACCGAACGGGCACTACTCCTACACGAACGGCTACTTCCAGGCGTTGCGCAGCAACGGTCCGCTGACCGCGGACACCAGCCTGAACGGTCGTTACCGCTATGGCTCGCCGGGCGGCTTCCCTGACCAGAGCTGGAACGCCACAAACTACTTCGTCGACATCGTGTTCGACACCGGAAACGCGACCCCGGTCGCACCGCCCACTGTGCTGACGACCAACCCGGCGGCGAATGCGACGGAGGTCTCGCCGGCCACCACCGTGAGCGCGGAACTCTCCGCTCACAGCGACTCGGCGACCCCGACGCTGGGGCTGACCGGAGCGGACGGCCCTGTCGCTGGGGCATCCGCGTACGACGCGACGACGAAGACGGTCACGTTCACACCCGAGGCCCCGCTCGCCTGGAACACCAGCTTCGCGGCCGAGGTCACCATCGCGGGAGCGCTGGTCGAGAACGGCAGCTGGTCGTTCACGACCGAACGAGGACCGCTGCCCAGCGGCAACTTCACCCTGCACGGTGACGAGGTCCCAGCGACCCCCTCGGCGAACGACACCACATCCGTCGAACTGGGAATGGTGTTCTCGGTGTCCCAGCCCGGGGCGGTGACCGCGATCCGCTTCTACAAGGGCGAAGGCAACACGGGCACCCACGTCGGATCACTGTGGAGCGATTCCGGGGTCCGCCTCGCTCAGGTCACGTTCACCAACGAGACCGCGACCGGGTGGCAGCGGGCGACGCTCGGCTCGCCGGTCACGCTGACGCCTGGCGACCGCTACGTCGTGTCGTACCTGGCGCCAAACGGCGGTTACGCCAACGCGCAGGGCTACTTCGGCACTCCTCGCAGCAACGGGCCCATCGTCGCCGAGACGCTCGGCAACGGCCGATTCCTCTACGGCTCTGCCGGCGGCTTCCCCACCGGGAGCTGGAACGCGTCGAGCTACTTCGTGGATGTCGTGTTCACGACCGCCGACCAGGTCCCCACCGATCCGCCGGTGGACCCGCCAGCTGACCCGGTGACGGTCACCTCGACGAGCCCCGGTGCCGACGCGACGGGCGTGACCCCGTCCGCCTCGATCAGTGCGGTGCTTTCGGCGGCTCCCGCCCAGGCGCCAGAGCTGTCGGTGACCGGACCGGCTGGCGCTGTCGCCGGGACCACCACGTGGGAAGCGACCACCAGGACAATCACCTTCACGCCGACCGAGGCGCTTGCCTTCTCTACGAACTACCAAGCCACGGTGACCGCGGCCGGTACCGCGCTCGGCGGCGGAACGTGGTCATTCACCACCGCCGCAGAGCCGCCGGTCGACCCGCCCGCCGACCCGGTCACCGTGACCTCGACCAACCCGGGCGCGAACGCGGTCGACATCGCACCGACAGTTGCCGTGACTGCGACCGTGTCCGCCGCGCCGGCCGAAGCGCCCGTCTTGTCGCTGACCGGCCCGGCCGGTGCCGTGCCCGGGACGACGAACTGGGATGCGGCGACCTTGACGCTTACCTTCACGCCGACCGAGCCGTTGGCCTGGTCGACCTCCTACCAGGTATCCGTCGCCGCGGCCGGGACGGCGCTTGCCGGCGGGACCTGGTCGTTCACGACCGCCGCCGCCCCTCCGACAGTGGACGTCTACTCGCTCTTCGCCAGCGACGCCGTGCCGCAGAACCCTGAGTGGAACGACCCGCTCGCCATCCAGTTCGGCACCAGGTTCTTCACGAGCGAGGCCGGTGAGGTCACCGACATCCGGTTCTACAAGGGTGAGGGCAACACCGGTGTTCACACCGGCTCGCTGTGGAACGCGAACGGCGAGCGGCTGGCGCAGCTCGAGTTCACCGACGAGACGCCGAGCGGATGGCAGGTGGCGCAGCTCACGACGCCGGTGAGGCTCGAGCCGGGCGTCGAGTACCGCGTCACCGTGCACAGCACCACCGGTCGCTACGCGGTCGACCTGAAGGGCCTCCGCTTCCCGACCACGAGCGGACCGTTGTCCACTCCGGCGGATGGCGGCACGTTCGTCTACGGCACCGACTACCCGTCCCAGGTGACCGACCACAACTTCTGGGTCGACCTGATCTTCACCACCCCATGAACACCAACGAGAATCCGAGGAAAGCTATGACTGCGCAGCTCCGCATTGCCGTGATCGGCGCGGGCTACTGGGGACCGAACCTCGCCCGGAACTTCCGGGCGAGCGACCAGTGGGAGCTTGCGGCGATCTGCGACATCGACGCCGCACGCGCGCAGCGAGTGGCCGACCAGGTAGGTGGCGTGCCGGTGCTCACGGACGTAGCGGACCTCTGGGCGGATGCCTCGATCGACGCGGTTGCCATCGCCACTCCCGCTCGCACCCACCATGCCTTGGTCGTCGCCGCCCTCGGTGCGAGCAAGCACGTCCTTGTCGAGAAGCCGCTCGCCGACGACCGCGAGCGGGGCGGCCTGATGGTGAAGGAAGCCACCGAGCGGGGACTCGTGCTGATGGCCGACCACACCTATTGCTACACGCCGGCGGTGCAGAAGATCCGCGAACTCGTGGCGGACGGCGCGCTCGGCGACATCCTGTTCATCGACTCGGTGCGCATCAACCTGGGCCTGATCCAGCCGGACGTCGACGTGTTCTGGGACCTCGCACCGCACGACCTGTCCATCCTCGACTTCATCATCCCCGGCGGGCTGCGGCCGCACTCCGTTTCGGCGCAGGGCGCCGACCCGCTCGGGGCAGGCAAGGCCTGCGTCGGCTACCTCACCATTCCGTTCGGCAAGGGCGCTATCGCGCACGTGCACGTTAACTGGCTGAGCCCGACCAAGATCCGCAACATGGTCATCGGCGGCACCAAGCGCACGCTGGTCTGGGACGACCTCAACCCTCAGCAGCGACTGAGCATCTACGACCGCGGAGTGGACATCGAGCGTCAATCAGCCGGCACAGCGGAGCGCACCGCGGCAACGGTGTCGTACCGCCTCGGCGACACCTGGTCGCCAGCGCTGCCGGAGGGGGAGGCGCTCTCCCTGATGGCCGCGGAGTTCGCCGGCGCGATCCGAGAGGGCAGGCCACCACTGACGGACGGATACTCCGGCATGCGCGTGCTGTCGGTACTCGATGCAGCCGCCGTCAGTCTCCGCGCCGCCGGGGCAGCTGTTCCGTTGACTCTCACCACGCCCGAACTGGAGGCCATCGCATGACCGCACTCGCCGGATCCCGCGTGCTCGTCACCGGGGGGGCAGGGTTCATAGGCAGCCACCTGGTGGACACCGTGCTCGCCCGTGGAGCCGAGCATGTCACCGTTCTCGACAACCTCGAGAACGGCAAGCGATCCAACCTCGCACACCTGGAGGCGGATACCCGATTCGCTCTGGTCGTCGGCGACATCCGTGATGATTCGGCCCGCGCCCGTAGCCTCGCCGAGGTTGACATCGTTTTCCACCTCGCGTGTCTCGGTGTTCGTCACAGCCTGATCGATCCCGTTGAGAACCACGATGTCAACGCCACCGGGACGTTGCAGATGCTGCTTCACGCCCAACGAGCCGGCGTGCGACGCTTCGTCTACGCAAGCACCAGCGAAGTATTCGGTACCGCCCAGTACGCGCCCATGAACGAACGGCACCCAACATGGCCGGAGACCGTGTACGGCGCAGGCAAGCTCGCCGGTGAGGCAAACACCCGCGCCTTCTTCCGAACCTACGGGATGGACACCGTTGTCGTGCGGCCGTTCAACACCTACGGTCCCCGCAGTCATTTCGAAGGCGACAGCGGGGAGGTGTTGCCGCGCACCATCGTGCGCGTGCTGGCCGGCCAGAATCCGATCATCTTCGGTGATGGGGAGCAGACTCGCGACTTCATGCACGTCTCCGATACCGCTCGGGCGCTCGCGATGATCGGTGAGTCGAGTTCCACGACAGGGCAGACGATCAATCTGGGCTCGGGGCGAGAAATCAGCATCACCGAGCTGTGCCACACGGTCGCCCAAGCGGCGGGGCGCCCCGACCTTGTCCCCCACTATCGCGACCCGCGTCCGGGCGACGTGCGGCGCCTCATCGGAGACGCTGGGCACGTGCGACACCTCGTCGGCTTCGAGGCCTCGGTGGCGTTCGGCGATGGCGTACGGGAACTCGTCGACTGGTTCCGCACCCGCCCGGTGGAAGAGATGATCGCCCAGGTCGCCGAGGTCAACTGGGTCAGGAACGAGGTGTCGGTCCCATGAGCCGAATCAATGTGATGAAGCCTTGGCTGGGGCACGAGGAGATTGAGGCTGTCGCGGCTGTCATCGAGAGTGGCTGGGTGGCTCAGGGCCCGCAGGTCGCCCGCTTCGAGCACCTCTTCGCGGAGGCGATGCAGGCTCCGCACGCGGTCGCCACCTCGAACTGCACGACGGCACTGCACCTCGCACTCGTCGTGGCCGGTGTGACTGCCGGCGACGAAGTCGTCGTGCCGTCGTTTTCGTTCATTGCGACTGCCAACGCACCAAGCTACGTGGGAGCGCTGGCCGTCTTCGCAGACGTCGAGCCGGCCACAGGCAACGTCACGGCCGACACCATCGCACCGCTGATCACCGAACGCACACGCGCTGTGATCGCTGTGGATCAAGGTGGTGTCCCGGTGGACCTCGACCCGATTCGGGCCATCTGCGACCCCCGCGGCATCACCGTCATTGAGGATGCCGCGTGCGGGGCTGGATCGCGTTACCGTGGTCGCCCTGTCGGCGCGGGAGCGGAACTCACGGCCTGGTCATTCCATCCCCGTAAGGTCCTGACCACCGGTGAGGGTGGAATGCTCACGACATCGCGGGCGGACTTGGCGGAGCGTGCTCGCCGCCTTCGTGAGCACTCGATGAGCGTCTCGGCCGCCGAGCGACACACGGCGCTGGTGTCCCCCGTTGAGGTTTACGACGAGATCGGCTTCAACTATCGGATGACGGACCTGCAGGCCGCCGTCGGCATCGTGCAGCTCGGCAAGCTGCAGGAGCTCGTGTTCCGGCGCCGCGAGCTCGCGGCCCGGTATCGGGAGGCGCTCGGTGAGGTTCCCGGCATCCGAGTAGTCGAGGACCCTGCGCATGGCGCCGGCAATTTCCAGTCGCTGTGGATCGAGATCGGCGACGAGTACCCGCTCGATCGCGAGCGGTTGCTCGAGAATCTCGCCGACGCCGAAGTCTCCGCTCGGCGAGGCATCATGGCGGCACACCGCCAACCGCCGTACGCCCACAGCGCTTCGGTGCGCGTTCCGCTGCCGGCGACAGAGCGTCTGACCGACAGGACGCTCATTCTCCCGCTCTATCACCAACTCACCGAAAGCGAGCAGGACATCGTGATCGACGCGGTGATGGCCCCCGTTACGGCGGTGCACAGTGGCTGACGTCATCCTGGTCGCGGCGAGCGGGCTGGCGCGCGAGGCGCTGGAGATCCTGCGTCGGGTCGGCGAGCACACCGTGATCGGATGTCTCGACGATGATGCGACGCGCACCGGGCTGCACTTTGACGGGCTCGTCGTGCTTGGGTCCATCGTGGACGCCAGCCGGTACCCGAGCGCGCGGCTGCTGCTCTGCGCTGGGAAGGGTGCCGCGCGGGCCAGCATGGCCGCGCGGCTCGAAGAACAGGGGCGCACGGATGGCGACTACATCACCGTCGTCGACCCGCGAGTGCATGTGCCGCCGACGTGTGTGGTCGGCGTCGGGTCGATCATTCTCGGCGGCGTCGAGCTGACGACCAACGTCTCTATCGGCCGGCACGTTGTCGTGATGCCGAACGTCACGCTGACCCACGACGGCATCATCGAATCATTCGCCACCCTCTGCGCCGGTGTCTCACTCGGCGGTCACGCGTGGATCGGCGAAGGCGCTTACGTCGGCATGAACGCCTCGGTTCGCGAGGAGACCCGCGTCGGCGCCTATTCCGTGCTGGGGATGGGTGCGGTGCTGACCCGCTCCCTTCCCGCCCACGAGACCTGGGTCGGCGTTCCCGCGACCCTCCTCAGGGGCTCGAGCAAGGAGGGTTACGGCGAGGAAGCCCCCAGCGAGGAAGTCGCGCGGTGAGGATCATCGTCTACCCGCACTCGATGGAGCAGGGCGGAAGCCAGGGCAACGCGATCGATATCGCCGCGGCTCTGCAGAATCGCGGACATGACGTGCTCGTCTTCGGCCCGCCCGGCCGACTCGTCGACACCCTCACCGCGAGCGGGGTGCGCTATGAACCCGCGCCGCTGGCCCGCATCCGCCCGTCCTTCGCCGTCATGCGGCGGCTGACCCGCCTGGTGAGCACGTTCAGGGCGGATGTCGTCCACGCGTTCGAATGGCCCCCGGCCGTCGAGGCGGCGTTCGGCCCGCTCGCCTTTCGCAGCGTTCCGGTGGTCGGCACGGTCATGTCGATGGCGGTCGCGCCGTTCATCCCGGCTTCGCTGCCGGTGACGGTCGGCACTCGAAGCATCCTGGCCGCCGAGCGCCACCGCGGACCGAACGTGAGCCTGCTTGTCCCGCCGGTCGATACAGAGCGGGACCGCCCGCGAGACCCGCAGCGTTCCAAGGAGCAGTTGGGTATCGAGCCGGACACCCTCGTGGTCTCCATGGTCTGCCGGCTGGTGCCCGAGCTGAAGCTCGAGGGCGTGCATGCGGCGATCCGCGCGGTCGGGGAGCTGGTCGCGGAGTTCCCCATCCGGCTGGTGATCGCCGGGGACGGACCGGCGCGCGATGAGCTGGAGGCCGCCGCCGCACGCGTGAATGCGGTAGCCGGGACGACGGCCGTGCAACTGACCGGCAACCTCGCCGATCCGAGTGGCCTCTACGACGCGGCCGACATCGCGCTCGGCATGGGTGGCTCCGCCCTGCGGTCGATGGCGTTCGGCAAGCCGCTCATCGTGCAGGGGGAGCGCGGCTTCTGGAAACTTCTCGAGCCGGCGAGCGCCTCCCAGTTCGAGCGGGACGGCTGGTACGGCATCGGCAATGGCGGCGACGGAGCGGTGACCCTCGAGCGAGCCCTCCGCGAGCTGCTTGCGAACCCAGGGCGTCGTGCCGACCTTGGCGAGTTCTCGCGAGACCTCGTTGTCTCGAACTACGGGCTCGAGGCCGCGACCGATCGAGTTCTGGAGCTGTATCGCTCGGCGATCGAGGGCGAGCAGACCCGCTTGGGCAGGAAGGTGACGCTGGTTCCGGCGTACCTTTCGGTCCTCGGCTACGACCTCGCCCGCAAGGTGCGGCGCCGCCTCGGCGGGGTGCCGTCAGACGATTTCAACACCATCAGCCGAATGCAACCAACTCTGAGGGGAAGCCGCGCATCGTGAGTACCGTCACCGCCGCCACCGCCGTACCGTTCCTGGATCTGCAGCTGCAGCACGCCGAGGTCATCGACGACATCCGCGAGCCGCTCCTCGACGCCATCTCCCGGGCCGAGTTCATCGGTGGCCCGCAGGTCGCCGCCTTCGAAGCGGAGTACGCCGTCTACTGCGAGGTCCGCAATTGCGTTGGCGTGGGCAACGGCACCGATGCCATCGAGTTGGCTCTGCGCGCGCTCGACATCGGCAAGGACCACGAGGTCGTCGTGCCGGCCAACACCTTCATTGCGACGGCCGAGGCCGTCGCGCGCGCCGGCGCGACCGTCCGGCTCGCCGATGTCGACGATGACACCCTGCTGCTCGACCCGGGCGCAGCGGCCGGGGCGGTGACGCCGCGAACGGCCGCGATCATTCCGGTGCATCTCTACGGCCAGACTGCACCCGTCGAACAATTCTCTGACACGGCGCCGACCATCATCGAGGACGCCGCCCAGTCGCAGGGTGCCCGGCGGCACGGCCGCGCGGCGGGCTCGCTGGGCACCATCGCGGCGACCAGCTTCTATCCGGGCAAGAACCTGGGCGCAGCGGGGGATGCCGGCGCTGTGCTCACCGACGATGACGGACTCGCCCGTCGCGTCCGCCGCATCGCCGACCACGGCAGCAGCGTCAAGTACGTGCATGACGAGGTCGGATTCAACTCCCGGCTGGATGCGATCCAGGCGATCGTGCTGCGCGCGAAGCTCGCCCGCCTGGAGGGCTGGAACGAAGCACGGCGTGAAGCGGCTAAGCGCTACGACGAACTGCTGTCCGACCTGCCCGGTGTTCGGACACCCACCGTGCTCGAGGGCAACCTCCCCGTTTGGCACATCTACGCCATCCGCGTCCAGGACCGGGACCGGATTCTCGCTGGCCTGCGGGATGCGGGCATCGGCGCCAGCCTGCACTACCCGACACCCGTTCACCTGACCGGCGCCTTCCGGTCGCTCGGCTACGCGCCAGGTGACTTCCCCGTCGCCGAGCGCGCCGCCGGCGAGCTGCTGTCGCTGCCGATGTTCCCGCAGCTCACCGAGCAGCAGCAGGTCAAGGTGGCCGAGGCCCTGCGTTCGCTGGTGTGACGTGTCTGCTCCATTCGGTGACCCCGTGCCGACGCCGGAATCCAGCGCCCCGGCGCTGAAGACACAGATTCGCAGCGGGCTCCTCTGGAGTTTCGTCAACACGCTCGTGGCGCGGCTGGGCTCGTTCCTGGCCGGGATCGTCATCGCGCGCATTGTCGCCCCGGAGGACTTCGGGGTGTACGCGGTCGCGCTCGTCGCCCTGAATCTGCTGCTGAGCGCCAATGAACTTGGAGTCAGCGTCGCACTCGTGCGCCACGAGGGGCCAATCGAACGGATCGCACCCACCGTTGCGACCCTGTCGATCGTGTCCAGTGCCGCACTGTTCGCACTGAGCCTGATCGCCGCGGGACCGTTCGCGGCCGCGATGGGGGTGCCGGAGGCCGCAGGAGTTGTGCAGCTAATGAGCGTTGCGGTGCTCATCGACGGCGCGACATCGGTGCCCGTCGCACTGCTCACGCGAGCGTTCATGCAGGCACGACGGATGCAAATCGACGCGG
The DNA here is from genome assembly GCF_014980265.1 of Cryobacterium sp. BB736. Lineage (NCBI taxonomy): Bacteria > Bacillati > Actinomycetota > Actinomycetes > Micrococcales > Microbacteriaceae > Cryobacterium > Cryobacterium sp. BB736. The sequence continues at coordinate 1,037,350 of NZ_JABXWQ010000001.1, read as the reverse complement.
CGGCCTTCGTGATCAGCACTCCGATCACTATTGTGCTCGCGATCGCTGGCTACGGCGCGTGGAGCCTTGCCTGGGGCGCAGTCATCGGAAACCTGGTGACAGGCATCCTCTCGATTCTGTTCGCACCCCAGAAGGTGTGGCCAGGCTTCAACCGGCAGGCTGCCGGCGAGGTGCTCCGGTTCGGGCTTCCGCTCGCCGGTGCGAGCCTGCTGCTCTTGGCGCTCGTCAACGTCGACTTCATCGTTGTCGGTCGCCTACTCGGTACCGAGCAGCTCGGGTTCTACCTGCTGGCATTCAACCTCAGCGCGTGGCCGATGATGCTGGTGTCGTCGGTGGTCCGACGTGTGACAACACCGGCGTTCGCACGACTGCATCAGAGCGGCGACGGCCCGGCCGGTTACCGCAGCGCGCAGTACCTGGTGCTCGGGCTTGCCGGCCTGATGTGCGTGCTGCTGGCCGTGTACGCGACGGAACTGGTGACATTCCTTTACGGCGACCGGTGGGAGCCGTCGGCGGTCGCGGTGCCCGCGCTGGTGGTCCTGAGCCTGGGCCGGCTCATCGTCGAGCTGGCGTACGACTACCTGGCCGCCGTCGGGAAGTCGGTCGGAAATGCCTGGTTGCACGCCATCTGGCTGATCGTGCTGATTCCGGTGCTCATTGTCGGGGCGCAGTGGCTGGGCATTCAGGGGGTGGCCCTCGCTCACGCGCTCGTCGTAATCGTGGTGGTTCTTCCGGGCGCCGCACTCCTGTTGCATCGTGAAGACGTCAGAATCTGGCCGCTGGTGCGCGACCTGGCGTTGCCAGCTGTCGGCTGCGTCGCAGTCGCTCTGTCGGGCTTGCTCGTCAAACAGTGGTTGCCGGAGGGCTTTTGGCTGCTGGCAACGGGCGGGCTGATCGGACTCGCCGTCTACGCACTGGCCGTCGCACCGCGATTCACGCGCGTTGTCCGAGAGCTGATGCTGGCCGATGTCACTCCCGGAAGCGGACGCGATCCTGCGGAGTGAGCACGTGCGCCCTTCGCGCAATCGTGTTCGAAAGCCCGCCGATGAGTCCGATGGACAGGAACATGAGTCCGGCGACCTGTGGGAAACCGAGGGCATCAAAGGTGGCGAAGCTGCAGGCACCCGCCGCAGCCATCGCCGCGAGCGACAGGGCGAGGCTTCGCGCGCGTTCGTCCGTCGTGCGGTGACGGCGCGAGAGCGCTGTCGCGATGGCAACGAAGAACAGCACGACGAGGGCGATGGTCCCCACTATCCCGATTTCGATGAGCAACCCCAGGTACTGGTTGTCGAGGATCCGGTACTGCGGCAGGAAGGTCGAGAATCCGCGACCGAACACGGGATTGCGTAGGAAGAAGTCGAACGCGATGGCGTAACTGTCCGTGCGCGAGAGGGCGCTGCCGTCCTCACCGATTCCGGAGAACAGCCGGATGATCGTGCCGAGCATTCCCGGGATCGCGACGTAGACGGCCGCCATCAGCCCCACGATCAGCACCCCCGCGGTCCACTGCCTTGCGCGCGGCCAGGTCGGCATCAGGAAGAGCAGCACGATGGCGACCGCGACGATTGCCGACCGCGAGATTGTGATGGGAATGGCGAGGGCTATGACGAGAATCGGGTACCAGCGCACAAGAGCGTGCTTGTGCGTGTCGTTGAATGCGAAGTGCAACGCGATCGGGAGGCTCATGGCGAGGACCACGCCGAACTCGATGGGGTGCGTCGATGTTCCCGCTGCCCGGACGAAACCGTCACGGTTATAGATGCTGGTCAGGTCGGAATTCGGGGCGAGGCCCGGAATCTCAATGACGTTGATGATCGGCAGTCCCGTCACGAACTGCGCAATGCCCAGCGTGGCCACGACTGCCGCCGCGAACACGAGAACCCGCATCGGGCGCTCGAGGCGGTCAATCCCGGTCACCCCGTCAGCCGTGAGGAGCACGACACCGAGGATCGAGCCCAGTAGGAACAGGCCGCGGTCGGATGCTGCCAACTCAGTCAGCTCTAGCGGACGCGACATGGCCGCGGCGTAGCTCAGCAGCACCGCAATAGCGAAGAACGTCATTGCCCGCCGCACAGGTTGGCCGAACGAGAGGGTGGAAGTCGATCGACTCAGTTGTGTGCCAATCCACAAGAACAACGCGCCCAGGCCCAGGATCAGGGCGGGCGTGCCCACTGAGCCAAGAGCGGGGATGGTGAGATTCGCCGGGATGAACATGAGCACCGCGACATAGATCGAGAGAACGCCGGCAGCGTCCACGCCTCGACCATGCGGGGCGAACACCTTCTGGGATGACCACCGACGCTGCCATGCCGCCCACCGCGACTCACCGGTCCTCCGCGGCAGCACTCCGGTCACGGCTACCCAGGCTTTCGCTCGGGTCGGGTCTGCTTGCTGCTGGGGCCACCGTTGCCAGCGCGGCCATCCAGGAACTGATCAACCAACGGAGGTGACGGGCGCCCAGGCATCGGCGGCCGCGGTGACGCGTCTTTTGTCGCTGCCGCCGCGGGTGAAACGGTCACAGGCTGTGTCGCCGGCACCTCAGCACGCGTCCGTCTCCGTCGAACGGCCGTGTCGATAGCGACCGCCAGGAGCAGCGTGACCGCCAGACCGCCACCCGCAACGACAATAAGCGTGCGAATCAGCGTCGAGTAGTTGGGCTCGGCCACAGAGTTGTCAGTAACGACCATGAGGCGGACCTGGGATCTCTCCGCGGCGTTGATCTGATCCTGCAACTCCTCGAGTCTGACCTCAGCCAGGTCGAGAACCTGATTCAGCGTCTCCACGGCCACCTCTGGCGATTCGGCGCTGACCGTGATCTGAAGGACTGAACCCGAAACGCCGGCATCCTTCTCCACCGTGTATTCGGTCGTCGAATCCTCCGGGACTATCTGCTCCTCCGATGCCGAATCGGTCAGCGCCTTCACCAGCACCCCGGCCGCAACATCGAGGCCGCCGAGGTTCAGGAACGGGTTGACGATCTGCCGCTCGCCCTGCGCGTCCTCCTGCACCGACGGCGGCAGCAGCAACACGGAAGAGGTGATGTCGTAGGTGACAGGGACGACGCGGAAAATGAGAACGCAGGCGCCAGCCGTCAGAACCAGGCCCGCGAAAAGCACATACCAACGTCGTCCAACTGCGCGGAAGATTTCCACTAGGTCCACGTTGTGCCCCTCGGTCACTTGGCGTGAGGACTGGCCATACTCTACGCTACGGTCTACAAAGAGCGCGGTCACGAGAGGTGCCGGCTGATGACGTTATGGGATCTGCTCACTATTGCGGTTCGCAGGTGGTACGTCACGCTTGCCGGCCTGGCCTTGACCGGCGTTGCAATCGTCTGGGTAATGCAGGCGCCGCCGGTCTATTTCGCGCAAGCGAGCGTCGTCCTGTTGCCCCCCGAATCCGCTGTGCAGAACGCGTACTCGGATGCTCCTCGGTCCCTGATCGATCTCGCGGGAGCCGTCGCCGCGTCGGTTCAGGGCTCCGGCGGCGACGCCAGTGACGTCAGCGACAGGGTGACCATCGTCGGCGAGGGGTACCGTGAGGGCTACCTGGTTCGACAACCCAGCGTAGGCAGCCAGTGGGAGTACCGCTTCGAAGACCCCGTGCTCGAAGTGCAGGCCGTCGCAAATACTCCGGATGGGGCGCGTGCGCAGATGGAACACGCCCTCGACACCGTGCAGGACACGATTGACGAGTTCCAAGACGAGCAGCAGCTGGACGTTGCTTCTCGGGTGCGCACTCAATTGGTCCCTTCGGAACCACAGCTCAGCGAAGTCGGCGGAAACACGGTGCGAGGGGTTGGTCTGACCGCGCTCGCCGGACTTCTTGCCACCCTTGCAGTGCTCGGGACGCTGGGGCGGCCCCGACGTAAGCCTGGCCGCTCCCGCTGACCCTCAATCCGAGCCGATCAAGGCAAGGAATGCCTCCGCTCGCGCGGCCCAGCTCTGCTCGCGCGCGAAGCGCTGCCTATCGAGCACGACAACCGGATCTGGCCGCGACCCGATAACCTCCAGTGTCTTGGCGGCGAAGTCTGCGGCATCCGTTGCGACCGTGACCAGACCGCTCGGGATGCGACGTACGCTCGGCAGGTCGCTGACCACGGCTGGCCGACCCGCGGCGAGATACTCGAGCGTCTTGAGTGGATCGCTGCTGCGGTTGAACTCGCTATCCGTGTAGGGAGTGAGTCCGACAGAGATGCGGCGCATGAACGACGGCAGCCTCTCGAACGGCTGAGCGCCGATCCACTGCACGTTCGGCCGTGACAGGAGGTCGGACACCCGGGCGACATCGAACGTCAGCTGGCGCGGGCCGACAAGAAGGAGGGACACACCGGCATCCGCGACCTTCTCGAGCATGTCAAGATCGATGCGCTCCGACAGGTGGCCGATGAACCCCGCGATCGGATCCGGCAAGGTCACCTCGTCTGGGAGGGGGGCGGAGTCGACATTCGCGAACATCTCGGTGTCGCAGCCATTCGGGATGACGACAATCCGACGACCGGGTGCCGCCCAGCGCTCGGCGAGCTGGTCCGAGACCGCCACCACAACGTCGGCGGCGTCAAGCTGTTCCTGCTCCCGGCGACGCAACCAGGTCGTTGAGATGTTCATCAGGCCGCCGCCGGTGGTCCAGTCGTCAGTGCCGTAGAGCACCTTGAGGCCAGCGGCACCCGAGTCGAACACGCGGTCCAGCGACCCGACGATGAGCGCTCGGGCACCGCCCAGTCGCTTGACTGCTCGGGCGATCGCGCGTCGGGTCACCCACTCGCCGACTTCGCGCAGTCCAGGGCGACCGATCCCGGGGACCGTCAGCGGAGTGAGTCGGTACAGCCCTTCGCCGATGCGACGAAGCCGAGGGCCGCGGGTCGACGCTCGCAAAGCGGGCTTCTTCAGAGGCGTGAGGATGGACACTGCCGGGTCGACGAACAGGACCGGCACATGCTTGGAGAGGTGAAGGGCGAGGTGTTTCTCCGAGAGCCAATTGTCGTCCCACGATGTGCCCGACGCGATGACAACCAGCTCGGGCGACTCGGCTTGGCCGCCCATCTCCCTGGGTTCCCTGGTCATCCGGCGCGACTCGTCTCGTCCCGCGTCCATTCGACCTTGTGGCGCCGCGCTCGCTGCCGTGCGATCAGCGCGGTTACCGCGAAAAGCGCCACCGGCAGCAGGAGCCGCGGCTCGCGTCCCGCAATGGCCATCAGGTCACGAGGGCTCGTCACTGCAGCATCAGAGCGCGCACCCGCATCGCTCAGCTGCCTGTTGCCCTGGACAACGCGCACCCGGCGCAGCAAGAGGGCCCGCCACGTACGCGCCGGCCAGATCCTGACCACTGCGGCATCGACAATCTGGCGTTCGGAAGGGTGGAACGCTTCCGAATACGCGAGATCATCCGAGATGAATTCCGGAAGGGCGGCCACACGCCGGTAGCCCTCCTCGGACAGCATGATCACACCACGCCCGAACAGTCCGGATCGCACCGCAGGCAGGCGCTCCCACACGTCGTAGTACCAGCGTGCGGGGAGCGAGACACCAACACGGTCGAGCAGGCGCGCCGGGCCGACCGCGAGCACCCCAGGCTCGTCCAGGGCCGCGGCAAGCGCGGCAACACTCGCAGCATCGATGTCAACGTCGGCATCGACGAACGCCACGGGGAAGTCGGTTACCCGCTCACCTCCGGCCTTGAGGGCTGCGGCCTTCGACGCCTCGACGAGTTCCACCAGCTCGACGGCCGGGCCATGACGAGTGGCCTCTGTCGCGCTGCCATCCGTGCAACCGTTGCAGATCACCAGAACTCGCGGTGTGTGAACCGCCCCGCTCGTCAGCGACGGCAGCAGGCGCCGCAGGCCGCGCTCCTCATTGTGCGCGGGGATGACGACAGTTGCGTACCGTCCTCCCGGTGACATGCTCGAAGCATAGCGATAGGCTCCTGCTCGAACCAGGACGTTTGCTCACCTGGGGCGAGGGGGCGGCGTTGACGCACACCGCACAGCGAATCGCGGTGATCACTGTCACCTGGAACAGCGCGTCGGTCATCGCCGAGTTCCTCACCTCCGTTCAGGCGTCTCGCTTCAACGGTGAGCTCCAGGTCATCGTGGTCGACAACGAATCGGCGGATGCAACACTCGAGGTGGTGCATCGGGTGATGCCGAGCGCGGTGCTGGTCTCGACTGGACGGAACGCCGGCTATGCCGCGGGCGTGAACGCGGGCATCAGGCGGGCGGAAGATTGCGACGCCTACCTTGTTCTCAACCCCGACCTCCGGCTCGACCCTGATGCGGTGCAGATCATGGCCGACACGCTCGCCTCCGGCGGATCCGGCATCGTCGTCCCCCGCCTCGTCGACCGCACCGGTGGGGTGCGGTACTCGATTCGCCGCGACCCCACAGTGCTGCGCGCGTGGGGGGAGGCACTGCTCGGCGGTAACCGAGCAGGCAGGTTCCATCACCTTGGCGAGGTGGAGCGACACGAGGACGCCTACCGAATTGAGCGGACCGTGGACTGGGCCACAGGGGCCGCGATGCTCATCTCACGCGAGTGCGCATCAGCGGTGGGCGAATGGGACGAGACCTACTTCCTGTACTCGGAGGAGACCGACTACGCGCTGCGCGCCCGGGACGCCGGCTTCGTCATCCGATACACACCGGCGGCGCAGGTCGTTCACCTGGAAGGCGAGTCGCACGAAGCGCCCGCGCTCTTCGCCCTGCTGACGCGCAACCGCGTGAAGCTGTACCGCTCCAGGCACGGTGCGCTGCGAAGTGCGATGTTCTGGCTCGCTGTGACAGCGGGAGAGTTGTTGCGCTGCCGCAGTCGGGTGCACCGCGCGGCGTTGTGGGCACTACTCGGTAGGCGCGGTGTCGTGGCGCAGCCGGGCGACTGACGGGGATCGATCGATGGTCTCGTGCAGCGCCGCTGCCAAAGCCGCGACCATGTGCCGCGACGAAAAGCCTTCCTCGGCCGCGCGCCGTCCCGCCGCGCCAAGGCGGGCGCCGGTCTCGGGATCGAGTGCCTTGATCATCGCCTCCGCAAGGCTCTGGGGGTCGCCGGGCGCCGCGCGATATCCCCAGTGGTCATCAGCGACGTAGTCGGCGGCGCCTGGCGTGTCGCTGAGGACGACCGGACGTGCCGAGGCCATGCCCTCGAGCACGGTGGTCATCCCAGAGACGTGCAGGTTCGGCCTGGTGGCAACCGCGACAACACTGGCGCGGGCATACTCATCGCGTAGCGCCGCATGCGGCAGGTGAGGCACGCGCGTCGCACCCTCGGGAAGAGCGAAATCTGCCTTGGACTGCAGTCGAAGCTGAACGTCGGGCAAGCGCGCGCGAACGAGCGAGAATGCCCGCAACAGCGTTTGCGGGTCGCGATCCTGGTCATTGCCGAGGCTGAGGATCATCGGCGTCGCCGGCGGCGACCCCGGGGTGAAGAAATCGGTGTCAATCCCGAACCGGATGAACCGGATGCCGGCCGGGTCAACCTCGAGCCAATCGGCCAGCGGTGCCAGCTGGGCCCGGCTCAGGCACCACAGCAACGTCATCCGGCGCAGCACCCGGCGCATGACAGCAAGCTGCAGGCGTCCACGGATGCTCGGATCCCCCAGACCGTCGGTCGCCCAGATCACGCCACACGCTTGCGGTCCCGGCCGGTTGGCAGCCTGCATCCGGAGCGCAGTGTGCTCATCCCAGGCAAGCGACAGCGCGTCACCGCCCGAGCGAGCCGGCTGGGGTGCGAGCACGGCGAGCTTGTGCAGCGTGGAGACCGGAAACGCCGGGTCCCATGCCACATCGAAACCGTGTTCGGCGATTCGGTGGAGGCCGTACGGGGTGGCATCCGGCCGCTCACCCCGTGCGTTCGCGGCGCGCCAGTCGTCAATGTCGATCTCGGACCGGAACAACACGTTCACCCGGCGACGCGATTCGGTCGGCATGCTCAGGTTCCCGAGCTCTTCGTCGTCAGTCGCGAACGCCATGCACGCCGCAATCCCGCGCCGAACCGGGTGTCCCGCGCTGTGCGGTAGGCAAACGCGCGAGCCGAGTAAAGCCCGCTGAGCAGGAGCGCGGTGAGCACGGGCAGCGGCCTGGCTGCGACGAACGTTTCGTCACGCAGGGTGGTTGTGCGGTTCGCCCAGCGGCGCTTGTACTCAGCATCGCCGTGCCCGAAATCGAGCACCGTGACCAGCGGGTCAGCGCACAGGTCCTCGACCATCGCGTACATGGCGTACATCCCGACGCTGTCCTTGGTGTAGTCCGGGTCGAACGCCGGCGAGTCGATTGAGAAGATTCCGCCCTGCAGGCTGCCCAGCCAGAAAGCGACTGGCGCGCCATCCAGGTAGAGCATCCACGCGCGCAGCCAGCCCTTCCGGTGGCAGGTCGCGATCAGCTCCCGGCCGAGCGCGGTGTTGGTCCCGCCAACACCCAGAGCGCGTTGGTAGGCCTTGCTCGAGACCCTCTCCAACTCCTCGAGCATGAATTCAACGTCGCGCTCATGAAGACGCTCGACGCGAACCTCTGCGTATTTCCTGAGCAGGCGGCGGTTGTCGGTGCGGATCCGCTGCCGTGATGAGGACGAACGTCGCGACATGAAAGCATCCATTGTGTCCGGCACGTCGACAAGCCAACGCGTCATCGGCTGGATTCCACGCACCCGGGTGATGGCCCCCGCTCGATCGAGCACCGCTCGCTGCGCGTCCGTGCCGCTTTCCAGTTTCTGGAACATGATCGCGTCCGCATCGCGTCGCCGAAGGGACTGCTGGAGGGCGTCGACGCATAGGGCCAAATCCTCGGGCGTCGCGGCCCCGAGGAATCCGTCGAACGAGATGACAGCAGTGCGCAGGCGTGGCCGCACCAGGGTTCGATACCCGACGGCTACCGGGAACTCGTGACGCTCGAGGCGCGCAACGACCAGCATCGGGTCGCGAGCGGGCGGTTGTACGCGCACGACATAGGGGCTGATCACCCACGGGTGATGCGACACGACGGTGAGGAAGTAGTCAATGTCTGCGTCAAGATTCCGAATGGGCAGGCTCTCCCACAGCGGGCGAAGCGCTTCCACCTCGTCACGGGACTTCGCCACGGACACAATCGTCTCCAGCGGCTTGTGAGCCGGCTCGACAGTCACGGGCGCACCGAGCCCTTAGTTGTGGCGCCATCGTCGCTGTAGGCGTTTCCCGTCCACTCCACAGTTCCGTGATCACCCACATACGCCACGGCACCGAAGTAGCCGACTTTGGAGGAGAACTTGGTCCAGAACGCGTTGCCTTGAAACACGGCGCCGGCTCCCCCGCCCATCAGGGCGTAATTGCCTCCCGCGATGAGGTTGTGCTCGACCACCAGGCCCGGCGATGAGTCGGGAATCGCGATCGCCGCCGTCATGCCGCTGTCGGCGGAGTCGGTGATCCACAGCTCGACGGTGTTGTCCTTGATCAGTCCTGCCCCTGCCAGGGAGTCCAGCGGGTAGTGCAGGCCGTCATAGTGCACTCCACCGTCGCGCAGCACGAAGTCGTGCACCCAGTTCCCTACGACATTCGCTCCTGCCCCATAAAGGCTTACGCCGTCTCCTGCGATCTGGTGCACGTTGTTGCGACTGAAGTCGACGCCGTCGCCGACGAGCTTCACCCCGTTCACCGGCGTCATCCGCCAGTCGGTTGCCGATTCGCCGCGGATCTCATTGTCGATGATCTCCACGTTTCGACCCTCGACGTGCAGTGCCGCCTGGTCCCAGTCCGGATCCGTCGGCCCGGTGATGAGGTTGCCCTGGATGGTGACATTGTCCGCTTCCACGCGCAGGCCGGCCGGAATCACCTTGTCCCGGATGACGGTGCCCGATTGGGTGATGGTCATCGGGCCGGTGTAGGGCTGGGTCGGATTGAAGCCGGCGGCCAGCGGGCCGGTGTTCGCCGCGCCTGCGAACGGGCTGGCTGGCATGGTCACCTCACGTGATGCGGATGGTTCAGGGGTGGGGTTGGGATTGGGCGCGCGGTCCCCGCCGGTGCGCCCTCCGGTCAGCATCGGCAACGCCACCAGGCCGGCCACCACCGCGCTCGCGGCGCCGACTGTCGCCGCGAGCTTCACCGTCTTGCGCGTGGCAGCAGCATCCTGCCCTCCAGCGTGTCGACTCATTCAGAACACCCGGGTCTCTATCGCCTCGTACTCGGCTGTTGCCACACGCGCGTGCGCTGGTCCGCGGGCGGCCGGCGCCGCCACAAACGGCTCCGGGCGGGCGCCCTGCCCGAAGAAGTGCTCGATCGCGGCGACAATGCGGGCGGATGCGTGCCCATCGCCGTACGGGTTGACGGCGCGCGCCATCTGGAGGTGGGCATCCGGGTCACTCATCAGTCGGCCGACCTCGCTGACGATGCGGTCCTCATCGGTTCCGATCAGCCGCACCGTGCCGGCATCGACGGCTTCGGGTCTCTCCGTCGTGTCGCGGAGGACGAGCACGGGCTTGCCCAGGCTGGGCGCCTCCTCCTGGATGCCGCCGCTGTCGGTGATGACGATGTGCGACGCGGCGAGAGTGTTCACCATGTCCACGTAGTCCAGCGGCTCGGTCACCAGCACGTTGTCGAGACCCTTCAGCGGCGGCAGCAACGACTCGCGCACGATCGGGTTCATGTGCGCTGGCAGCACCACCAGGGTGTCCGGGTACTGCCGTGCCAGCCTGGCGAGCGCCCGCCCGGTGCGCGCCATCGGCTCGCCCCAGTTCTCGCGACGATGGCTGGTCACCGAGATGACCCGGCTGGCCCCATTCAGACGCGCAAGGGACGCATCCGTGCTCGGCAGGCCGCGCGCAGCGATATCCAGCAGTGCGTCGATCACCGTGTTGCCGGTGACGTGGATGTCGAAGTCCCGCACGCCCTCTGCCAGCAGGTTCGCGCGCGAGGTGCGGGTTGGAGCGAAGTGCAGGGACGCCAGAGAGGTGGTGAGGTGCCTGTTGATCTCCTCCGGATAGGGGTTGTAGCGTTCCCCGGTGCGCAGCCCGGCCTCGACGTGTGCGACCGGAACCTGGGCGTAGAAGGCCGCGAGCGCGGCGGCGAACACCGTCGTGGTGTCCCCCTGCACGATCACCAGGTCCGGGTGCTCCTTGGCGATGATCGGTTCCAGGCCGGTCAGCACGCCGGAGGTGATGCCAGCCAGATTCGGGCGATCCCGGATGAGGTCGAGGTCGTAGTGCGGTTCGATCCCGAACAGGGAGTTCACCTGGTCGAGCATCGAGCGGTGCTGGCCGGTGACCGCGACCACCGGGCTCAGGTGGTCGGACGCGGCGAGCGCGTGCACTACCGGCGCGAGCTTGATCGCCTCAGGACGCGTTCCGTAAACCACGAGGACCTTGCGCATGGCATCCCTCAGCGCCATGCCCCGCGGGTGTCGAACACCACGCGTCCCTCGAGCCGCGACCGCGGGATCGCCTTGAACTGGTCGTGATCGACCAGGAGCACGACAATGTCGGCGTCATCGATAGCCTCGCCCGTCGGCTGCATGCGCACCCGGGCGCGTCCTTCGAGCGCGGGTGGCAGGGAGTTGCTGAACGGTTCGACGACCCGGATGTCGACATCCGGGTCCGCGTCGGCGATCGCGGTCACGACGTCGACGGCCGGACTCTCCCGCATGTCGTCGACATTGGCCTTGAACGTGAGGCCGAGGCACGCGATCGTCGGGTCCCGGAACCTGGAGGCGCGTTCGAGCACCTGCCGCGCAACATGGTGCGGCTTGGAGTCGTTCACCTCACGCGCGACCCGCACGAGCCTCGCAAGATCGGGCGCGACACCGACGATGAACCACGGATCGACGGCGATGCAGTGCCCACCGACACCCGGGCCGGGCGTGAGGATGTTGACGCGCGGGTGGTGGTTGGCGAGCCGGATGATCTCCCAGACGTCGAGCTTCAGCCGATCGCTGATCAGGGAGAGCTCGTTGGCGAACGCGATGTTGACGTCACGATAGGAGTTCTCCACCAGCTTCGCCATTTCGGCACTCGCGGCATCCGTCGTCAGGATGTCGCCGTGCGTGAACACCCGGTAGAGACTGGCCGCGCGTTCCGCGCAGCGCCGGGTGACGCCGCCGATGACTCGGTCGTTGGTGACGATCTCGATCATGATGCGACCGGGAAGGACCCGCTCCGGGCAGTGGGCGACACAGATGTCCGGCACTCCCTCGGTGTCGTGCGGCATCTTCAGGTCGGGCCGCAGTTCGCCGATCCACCGGCTGACCTGTTCGGTCGTGCCGGGCGGCGAGGTGGACTCGAGCACGACCAGATCGCCTGGCTTCAGCTTCGGCGCGACCTGGGTGGCCGCCGCCTGAATGGCCGACAGGTCGGCGGTCTTGTCGCCCAGGAACGGGGTCGGCACCGCGATGATGAAGGCATCCGCCTCCGGCACGGTCGTGGTGGCGGTGAGACGTCCGACGCTCACGGCGCCACTCACGCCGATCGCCAGATCCGGCTCGACGAAGGGCACGTGCCCTTCGGACACCGCCTTGACCGTCTCCTCGTTGATGTCGACGCCGATGACCTCGATGCCGCGGGTGGCAAGGGCGACCGCGGTCGGCAGGCCGATGTAGCCCAGCCCGAGAATCGCGACGCGACCGGAGAACGGCTCGTCCATCTCAGTCCTCCTGTTCCGCTGACGCGCCGGTGAGCCGGTAGGGCGCGGTGGGGCGGAAGCGTTCCCGCACCGTCAGCGCGATGAAGGCGGCGTTGGTGGATGCGTAGCGCGCGAACAATCGGCGCGGTTCCTGTAGCAGGCGGTAGGCCCACTCGAGGCCCATCCGCTGCCAGCGCTCCGGGGCCCGTTTGGTGATCCCGGCGAGGATGTCGAAGGAGCCCCCAACGCCGTGCTGGATCGGCACGCCGAGCGATTCGCCATGCTCGGCGAGGAAGATCTCCTTCTTCGGCGTCGTCATGCCGAGGAACAGCATGTCGGCTCCTGTAGCTTCGATCGCGGCGGCGACAGCAGCGGATTCATCGCTTGGGAAGTAGCCGTCTCGGTAGCCGGCGATGACCAGCTTCGGGTACCTGGATCGCACGCGTTCGACCATGGCCTCCAGTACTTCCTGCCGCGCGCCGAGGAAGTACACCGAGCGACGTTCATCGTCGGCGAGAGCCAGCAACCGCTCGAACAGGTCGATGCCCGCGACCCGCTCCGGCAGCGGGTGGCCCAGCAGTCGACTTGCCCACACCACGGCCTGACCGTCGGCCAGGACGACGTCCGGAACCAGCAGCGATTCACGCAGCAGCGCGTCCTTGCGCAGCTTGACGATCTTGGCTGCGTTGACCACGCCGATCAGGAATCGGCTCCGGTCCGCGGCGTGCTGGGCGGCCTCCTCAAGCACCTGCTCCATGGTCATGGCATTCACCAGCAACCCATAGAGCGGCTGGCGGATGCCGAGCTGGTAGCTGGCGTCGGTCATGGTGTCTCCTTCGCGATTGGCTGCGACGCCCACGCGTAGAGCAGCCAACCCAGTTCGTACGGTCGGCACTCGTGATCGATGGGTCCCGGTGGGAACAGCGTGTCTCTGGCCGGAAGTCGCCACCCGGGGCGCACAGAGGTGGTGACGGCCGACGCCTTGCGGACGAACTTCGGTGGTTCCCTCCGGCCGACCTTCCGCCAGATGAGCGAATGGCGTCCGGAGATCAGCGGCTCGGTCGTCTCCGGGCGAGTGGTCAGCCAGCGGAAGCCAAGGTCGATCGCGTCCAGGTGGTCGACTCCCCCAGCCGCGGCGAGATCGAACAGCGCCATCGGCGCCATCCCGTGCTGGTGGACGCTGTACACCGGATACTGCTCCACGACGGATCCATCGCGCGCGTCGTAATGCCACCACCACTGACCGGCGGATCCCTGCACCTCGCAGATCCTGGCGGCGGTGCGGTTCGCCGCCGCCAGCGCCTCGGCGTCGTTGAATTGCGCCGCGAAGCGGGCCAACGCCTGAATGGGATAGATCTGGTCGGCGAAGCAGCCGACATGGGCACGCCATCGGCCCAGTGAGGCCGCCGGGATGGCGTGCGGGAAGATGCCGTCGCCGCCCTGTGCCCCCAGCAGCGCGTCGCGCGCAAGCGCGGCGAGTTCCGAGTCGTCCGAGGCGACGGCGGCGGTGAGCATCCAGGCTGTGTCAACAACGGGGATGGGCCGGTCGGCCGTCAGCAGCTCACGCATCCGGTCGAGGAGGGAGCGGCTCGGCTCGCCGAGCACCTCCGCCACCGCCCACGCCGCCAGTGCGACCGCGCCGGACTCGGCGCCGTTCCCGGCGCGGTCGACGATGGTGCGGGTGAAGCTGTCGAGGGGCTTGCCGCGGAGCACGAGGTCGCTGCGCGCGGCCCCGGCGCGGGAAAGGCCAAGCGCCGCGATCGCCGCGTAGCGGAGGTTGGTCCCCTCGCGCTGTACCGGTCCGTCCGGGAGTCGCAGCCGCAGGGTCTGAGCGAATTCTGCGGTTGCAGCCAGGTAGGCGGCCGCCAGGCCGGTAGTGGCCAGCGGAATCAGCGCGCTGGCGCGCTCCGCGGTGGGCGTCCAGTCGGGTAGACCGGAGTAAATCGGGTCACTGAACATAGCCTGCATTTCGGGTCTACAGGTACTCGGATGAGCGGAGCGTCGTCTCCCTGATGAGCGCTCCACGACGATGGCTTATGCCAACGTCACTGTCGGCGATGCCCCTCGTTTGCGTTACGTATGTAGGAGGGTAGCGCGTCGATTCGCGAGTCACTGACCCCCGAACGGGTGGCAAATGGGTGGAACGGGTCAGCCTGCGCGGAACGCGCCGAACAGGGAGAAGGCGCTGCCGGATTCCGCGGGCGTGACGGTGAGCGTGATCGTGTTGTCGCCGCGGGAGAACGCGTACGCGCTGGACCCGGGAATGGCGTTCGTCGGGCGATCGGTGAGGCCGAGCGATGCGTAGGCGGCCCGATAGAACGCGACCACCTCGCCGGGGGTCAGCGTGGAGGTCGCGGCCACGCCGGCCTGCATGTGATCACCCTCGGTGGCGACGGAGCTGCTGATCACCGTCGCGCCGGCGGGAGTGGGTAGCAAGTCGGAGGGGAAGCCGGGGACGAGTTCACCCTCGGCCGCCCCGGATTTCGGGAGCGGGCGGGTGACGAGGGGGTCATCGTCGGTGGGCGGAAGAGGCAGGCTGGTCGGAGCGTCGCCGGGTGGGTTGGTGTTGTCCACCTCTTGACCTGGGATCGACGTCGGTGTCTCATCGGCCGCATCCGAGTTGCCGGCCGGTCCCCCGCCCGCGATGGTGAAGGCGACGACCGCGCCGACAACGAGCATGGCAAGCACGGCACCGATCACGATCACCAGCCTGCGCCTGCGTGCCATGGACAAACAGTAGGCCCGACCGCCGCCGTTCTCTAGCCCCGAGTGCAGGCCTAGTCGGCGAGCACCTGGAGCAGCTGCTCGCCGTACCGCTCGAGCTTGGCGGCGCCGACGCCGGTGATGGTGCCGAGTTGGCTGAGGGATGCCGGGCGCACTGTCGCAATTTCACGCAGCGTCGCATCGTGGAAGATGACGTAGGCGGGGACGCCCTGTTCCTTGGCCTGCTCGGCCCGCCAGCCGCGCAACAACTCGAACAGCGGCTGGGCACCCTCGGGCAGGGCGGCGCCGGGGGCAACTCGTCGACTGCTGCGGGTCTTCGCTCGCGGCAGTTCGCGACGCAACCGAACGGGACGCGAGCCGGAGAGCACCGCACCACTGGAATCCGTGATCCCGAGCGTCGGGTAATTGTCGCTGCCCTGAACCGCGAGCAGCCCCTGCGCCAGCAGCTGCCGGACGACGCCGCGCCACTCCTGTTCGCTCAGCTCGCCGCCGATCCCGAAGGTGCTGAGCGAGTCGTGGCCCTGAGCGTCGACCCTGGGGGTCTGCTTGCCGAGCAGGATGTCGATGATGTGCCCGGCGCCGAACCGCTGGTTGCGCTCGCGCTGCAGGCGCACCACCGTCGACAGGAGCTTCTGGGCCGGGACGGTGCCGTCCCAGGACTCTGGCGGCTCGATGCAGGTGTCGCAGTTGCCGCACCGGGTCGACTCCTGCCCGAAGTAGGCGAGCAGTTGCACCCGCCGGCACTCGACGGTCTCGCACAGGGCGAGCATCGCGTCGAGGTGCTGTGACATCCGCCGCTTGTGCGCCGCGTCGCCCTCTGACGTGTCGATCATGCGCCGCTGCTGCATGACATCCTGCAGTCCGTAGGTGAGCCAAGCGGTGGAGGGCAGGCCGTCACGGCCGGCGCGGCCGGTCTCCTGGTAGTAACCCTCGACGCTCTTCGGCAGGTCGAGGTGGGCGACGAAGCGCACGTCGGGCTTGTCGATGCCCATCCCGAAAGCGATGGTGGCGACCATCACGATGCCGTCCTCACGCAGGAAGCGGGCCTGATTCGCCGACCGGATGCGCGAGTCGAGGCCCGCGTGGTACGGCAGCGCGGGGATGCCCTGTTCAGTGAGGAACTGCGCTGTCTTCTCGACGGATGCCCGCGACAGGCAGTAGACGATGCCCGCGTCGCCGTCGTGCTCTGTGCGGAGGAACTCGAGCAGCTGCTTCTGCGGCTGCTCCTTCTGCACGATCCGGTACTGGATGTTGGGGCGGTCGAAGCTCGCGACGAAGTGCCGGGCAGACTGCAGCTGCAGACGCTTGGTGATGTCCTCGTGCGTCGCGCGCGTCGCGGTCGCGGTGAGTGCGATGCGCGGCACCGACGGCCAGCGCTCGTGCAGCATCGACAGGGAGAGGTAGTCGGGACGGAAGTCGTGGCCCCACTGCGAGACACAGTGCGCCTCGTCGATCGCGAACAGCGCGATGCGGCCGCGGTCGAGCAGGTTCTGGGTGGGGCCCATGGTGAGGCGCTCAGGGGCGAGGTAGAGCAAGTCGAGCTCACCCGCGACGAAAGCCGCCTCGACGCGGGCGCGCTCATCCGGACCCTGCGTCGAGTTGAGGAACGCCGCACGCACTCCGACCGCCTCGAGCGCGTCGACCTGGTCCTGCATGAGCGCGATCAGCGGCGAGATGACCACACCGGTGCCATCACGCACGAGCGACGGGATCTGATAGCACAGCGACTTGCCGCCGCCGGTGGGCATGAGCACGACCGCGTCGCCGCCGCCGACGACGTGGCTGATGATGTCCGCCTGCTGCCCCCGGAAGGCGTCATAGCCGAACGTCTTCTCGAGGACAGAGAGCGCCGGGGTCATGCTTCAAGGCTAGACCGGACCGCTGATGCGCATCCGTTCAGGGCCCGTGGCCATCGCCGCGCAGCACGCGAAGTCGTCGACTCCCGGTGCGGTTGCCCGCTGGGGGAGATGAGAGTCAGCTATTTGCGATGAGCGAGCGGCGATGGCCACGGGTTTGAGTCAGCGGGAACATCTGCGACCTCCAAGGGGGATGGGGCCACCGATTCGTTCCCCGCGACTGGCGCCAACCCTAGTGCGACTGGCTGCGCCGTCTATATCCCCAGTCGGGGGTGCAAGACGGCTTCCTCGTGTCTCGGCCGACCGACGCTGCCCCGGTTTGTTATCGATGCGCCCGCCGTAGCGCCCGCACCGATAACAAGCGGCAGCATCGTCGAGGGATGGGGATCGCGAGCGACCTCGGACGCGCGGGCGAGCGTCGCGATGTGGGCGAGTGATGCCGTCGCAAGAAGCGCGGCGGTTGGGGCAAAGCGACGCAGGCGTGGCTGCACGGAGGAGCGCCTTTCGGGCAGGCGGATGGGAAGGGTAAGCGGGTTGCTCACAGGCTAATCAGCCGACATGGCCGTGCGAAATTCCCCAATGTGGGTGGTGGACCGGGCGTTCTTGCGGCCGCCACACCGCCGCCTAGGCGGCGGAACGGCGACGGTGCATCATCATCACTCCACCTGTCACAAGCAAGAGGGTCGCGGCGGCGAGCGGCCCGGCCGAATCGGCGCCGGTGGCGGGAAGAGCGGTCGGCTGCACCGCGGTCACGGGGCGGGGCACTGTGACAGCGAGTTCGGCGACGCGCACGACGCCTCCGGGGGACGTTGCAGTTGCAACTATCCGGTGAGCTCCAAAGGCGATGCCCGCCGGAAGGGCCGGCACTCGCAGCGAGAACGTGCCCGAGGCATCCGCTGTCACGGTGCCGAGCAGCACGGGTGTCGAGTGCAGTTCGATGGCGACGGTGCTGCCCGGTATGAGGCCGCCGCCGGACACGACGAACTCGCCGCCGGTCAGGGTGCCGGAGGACGACTCCAGCACGAACGGGGCTTGCGCGGTGACGGTGATCCGCACGGGGAGCGGCAGCGACGGTGGCCCGTCAGAACCACGCGCGACGAGCGTGACGTCATAGGTTCCGGCGGAACCCATCTCGGGCGTTCCGGAGATTGCCCCGGTTGCGGGGTCGAGCGAGAGGCCCGCCGGAAGGGTGCCGGAGGCGATCGACACTGTTGCATCGTTCGGGTCGCCCTGGGTCAGGGAGGGCACGTATGCAGCGGGCTCTCCCTCGAGGAGGTCGATGGCGCTGTCGCCGGTCAGTTGCGGGGCGACAAATGGGGGCAGAACGTTCACGACCATTTGCGCATTTGCGTGGAGGTCGGCGTTGTTGCTGGCTGACCAGGACATCACGTAATCGCCTGCTGCACCCGCCTCTGGCGTTCCGCTGAACCCGACCTCGATGGCTGTTGGCGTCCCGTTGACGAACGCGATGCTCACGCCGGGCACAAGGACATCGAGACTGATTACGGCAACATATGGCCAGCCAGCCTCAACGACGACCAGAAAGTCGGAGCGGACGCCTTCTCGAAGAGTCAGCGGCTCGGGGAAGCGGAAGAAGGGCGCGGCGAGAACCTCGATGTCGACAACGATGTTCGTGGACGTGCGGCCGTCCGCGTCGTCCACGTTCAGCACTACCGAGGTGATGCCAGCACCAGCGCGCGATGGGGTTCCCGAGATAACGCCGGTGTTGTTATCGAGCGACAGTCCGGGCGGCAGCGACGAGCCTGCAGCGACTGCGACATACGACGCAACGCCAGAGAAAACGGGTGTGAAGCTTCCCGCTACATCTGCGGTGAACGTTGACGACTGGGTGGCTGCTGCCATGACCGCTGCGGATGGCGCCGGGGTAGGCGAATCAGAACCCTCGGCTCGGGCATCCGGAACGTCGAGGGGGGACTCCTGATCCCCCGTCGGTGGCTCCACGATCTCGGGTGCATCTGCGACTTGGTCGGCATCCGGGATCTCTGCACTCGCATCAGCGACTGGGGAACCGGCATCCGGCACCTCGGCGGTCGCCGCCAGTGGCGAGCCGAGCGCCAGCGGCACCGCGATGAAAACGGAAAGAAGTAGGGCAAGGCTTCGGGACACGCGGGACCTCCGGGCATGACGCTCGTCGGGTACGGGCGCCGGAGTTCACACTAGTGGTATATCGGGCAATCTCATCCGCCAGAATGCGTGTGCCATTGCCCCAATGCGGGTGGTGGACGGGGCGGTCTTACGGCCGCCACAGCTCGAGCTGCGGCACATCCGGCGTCTCGAAGCCCATCACCTGTCCGTAGAACGACAACTCGGCCTGCGTGGAGTGGATGATCGTCTCCGCCTTGCGGAATCCGTGCGATTCCCCCTCGTAGCCGACGTAGGCGTGCGGGATGCCCTTGCCCACCAGCGCATCCCGGAACGCCTCGGACTGGCTCGGCGGCACGACCGGGTCGTCGAGTCCCTGCAGCAACAACACCGGGCAGTCCAGCTGGTCGACATGATTGATCGGAGCGCGGGCGCGGTACACGTCGGCGGCCTCCGGCAACCCTCCGACGAGACCGTCGAGGTAACGCGCCTCGAAATCGTGGGTGTCTTCTGCGAGCGCCGTCAGGTCGGCGACACCGTAATAGGAGACTCCACACGCGAACACGTCCGACTGGACGAGCGCGGCGAGCACGGTCCAGCCGCCCGCCGAGCCACCCCGGATAGCGAGTCGATTCGGGTCGGCGATACCGGCATCCGCCAGTCCGGTGATGGCGACGATGGTGTCCTCGACGTCGACGACACCCCACTGCCCGTTCAGGCGTTCCCGGTACTCGCGGCCGTATCCGGTCGAGCCGCCGTAGTTGATGTCGATCACGCCGATGCCGCGCGAGGCGAAGAACGCGTAGGTGAGGCTGAGCTGCGGGGCGCTGTGCCCGGTCGGACCGCCGTGCACGACAGCCACAAACGGCGGCAGCTCACCCGGCGGCGCCTGGAAGTCCGGATTCCGCGGTCGGTACACGATCGCGTGCACCTCTCGCTCACCGGTGAAGGTCATCGCCTCCGCCTCAGGCAGGTAGGCGGCATCCGGCAGCTCGTCGGTGCTGAACCGGATGTTGGTGAGCTCGCCGGTGCTGACATTCAGCTCGCGGAGCCCGCCGGCGATGGTCGCGCTGCCGCCGGTGAGCAGGACGCGGTCGCCGTTGACGTCACACAGGCCGATCGTCGTGAGCGGCAGCACGAGGTCGCGCGTGTCGCCGGAGCGCGGTTCGAGCACGCGCACGCTGTCGGTGCCGACCGTGCGGGTGTAGAGGAGCCGGCCGTCGCCGAGCGCCAGGTGCCACCTGGTGCCGAGCGCCCACAGCGCGCCACCGGTGTCGGCGTCGCTGGCGTCCAGCCGTTCGATGGCACCGTCGCGCGTGATGCGGTACAGGTTCCACCACCCGCTGCGGTCGCTGATCGCGTGGACGGTTGCCGAGTCGGCCCACTCCGGCTGCAGCACCGACTCGTCGCCGCCGGCACCCATGAGCGCCTTCCACCCCGTCACCACGCCGTCGACGATCGGCCCGACCCGCAGCTCGGTCCTCTCCCACGGCATGTTCGGGTGGTCCCAGGCGATCCACGCGATCCACTTGCCGTCGGGCGAGATACGCGGGTAGGCGAGGAAGCGCGAACCGCCGACGAGCGAGCGGATGCCGCTGCCGTCCAGCGCCACCGCGACGATGTCCCGCTCGAGGTCGCCGTCCGCGTGGGTCTCCCGCACCGCAATGACCTCGTCGCCGCGAATGCTCAACTCGGCGAAGCGCATGCCCTGACCGGCTGGGGTGAGGGGCACCGGCTCTGCGGTCTGCGGGTCGAGACGGTAGAGGCGCTGGTCCGAGAATTCCGCGAACACCAGCGCACCGGCATCCGTCACCGCCCACGCGCCGCCCCCGTACTCGTGCACGCGCGTGCGGGCGTTCCAGGGTGCGGGCAGCACGTCGACGACATCGCCGGATGCGTCGCGCCTGCGCACCGCCAGCCGGCCGCTCTCCGTCGGTCGAGCCTCCAGCCACCAGATGTCGTCGCCCACGTAGCGCCCGCCGGACACCGGATGGCCGCTCGCTACCAGGCTCGCGGCGGTGATCGGAGAGGTCCAGGAGCCAAACGGAGCGGTGGTCATGCGCCCACCCTAGACGGGCAACCCGATGCGCCTCTCCCCGCGTTGTGGAGGAGCGGTCAGGCGGACTTCTTGGCCGCCCGGAGCGTCTTCTCCTCGACGGGTGCGGTGCCTGCCTCCCGCCGGGCGCGGTAGTACTCCCGCGCTTCCTCCTGACGCCTGGCCTCGGCTCCGGATGCGATGGGCGCACGAAGGTGCTCCGGCTCGAATCCGAACGCGTCCACCAGGTCCTGCGCGTGCGGACGCAGCCGCGCGATCAGGCGGTTCATATAGGCGGTGATCGCGAGCGCCCGCTGCGGGGACAGCCGCCCATTGATCAGGTACCAGTCGAGGTGCTGCTCGATCAAGCCCAAACCGAACACGTCGTGCAGCCAGGACAGCACCTGCTTGGTGCCTGCGTCCTCGACCTGCTCCAGGCCGAGCGTGAACGCCTCCCACTGCAGCAGCTCGGCGTGCGCACGCGCCGCCTCGATCAGTTCGTTCTGCTGCGAGTTGAACAGGTCAGCGGCCTCGACCTTCGACAGCTTCGAGGCGCCGCGCAGCCGGCCGGCGAGCTCCTCCACCATGGTCTCGACCCGGTCGGTGAGCAGCTGCCGCTGGGTCTCGGTCTCGCGCAGCTCCTGCACGCTGCGCGCGGTCGAGCCGAGGTCGCGGATGTTCTGGGTCAGCCGGCGGAGTCCGCTGCCGTGGTAGGCGCGGTCGGCTGCCTGGCCGACGACGTAGCGGGCGAGCGCACCGGTGCCCGCCTTGCGGAACTTCGAGCTGAAGTCGGTGAGCAGCCGTTTGGCGACGAGCTGCAGCAGCACGTTGTTGTCGCCCTCGAAGGTGACCCAGATGTCAAGGTCGCTGCGCAGCCCGACGATGCGGTTCTCGGCCATGAAGCCGGCACCACCGCACGCCTCGCGTGACTCCTGAAGCGCCTCCAGCGCCTGCCAGGTGGCGAGCGGCTTGATCGCGGCGGCGAGCGTCTCCAGATCCTGACGGTCGTCGTCGCTGTCGGAGCCGCTGAACACCTCATGGAACTTCACAAGCAGTTCCTCGTGCGCGAAGGTGTTCGCGTACGCGGTGGCCAGCTTCGGGATAAGGCGACGCTGGTGCCGCTGATAGTCGAGCAGCACCTCCTCGTCGGTGTCGCTGCCCGCGTTGAACTGGCGGCGCTGGTTGCCGTAGGTGATCGCGATGGTCAGGCCGAGCTGCGCGGCGATCGTTGCCGAGCCGGCGAGCGACACGCGGCCCTGCACGAGCGTGCCAAGCATGGTGAAGAACCGCCGGCCCGGACTCTCGATCGGCGAGCTGTAGCTGCCGTCCTCGGCGACGTCGCCGTACCGGTTGAGCAGGTGGGTGCGCGGGACGCGCACGTTGTCGAACGCCAACCGCCCGTTGTCGACGCCGTTGAGGCCGCCCTTGACACCGTCGTCCTCGCTCGTGACGCCGGGCAGCATGTTGCCCGCCTCATCGCGCACCGGGACGTAGAAGGCGTGCACGCCGCGGCTGACCCCCTCCGTGATCAGCTGCGCAAAGACCACGGCAGCGCGCGCGTGCACCGCGGCGTTGCCCAGGAATTCCTTCGTCGCTGCGCGGAACGGCGTGTGGATGACGAACTCGCGCGCTTCCTTGTCGTAGGTGGCGGTGGTGGCCAGGCTCGCGACATCCGACCCGTGCCCGATCTCGGTCATGGCGAACGCTCCGGGGATGGCCAGCGAGATGACGTCCGGAAGCCACTTCGCGTGGTGCTGCTCGGTGCCCAGGTGCATGATCGCCGCACCGAACAGGCCCCATTGCACGCCGCCCTTGATCGACAGCGACGGGTCGGCGGTGATGGTCTCCTCGAACGCCGCCAGGTTGCCGCCGTGGTCCTCCAGCCCTCCGACCGACTTCGGGAAGGCCCGCTTGGCCTGCCCGGTCTCGACCAGGATCCGCAACTGCTGGAACACCCGCTCGCGGTGCTCGTCGACGCTGAGCCCGTTGATGCGGTGCAGCTCCGGGTTCTTCATCGCCTCGCGCGCCTGCCTGCGGACGTCTGCCCACTTGCCGAGCAGCACCGTGTTCAACTTCGCGACGTCGACGGATGCCTCGGTGCCGGCTGCCCGATCGAGGTGACCGTCGACCTCGACCTCGATCTCGGTGCCGGCGGGAGTGCGCGTTGCGGGACGCGTGACCGTGTCAACCATTGATGTACCCCTGTTCTGAGCACGCCAGTGAGGCGAGCCAAGTCTCTAGAGGTCACGCTAGGACCGGCCGGCTCGCCAGCGAAAATGTTCAGTGTTCGGGCTACAACTGACAGAGCCCGGCCACTCACCGTCGATTGGGGGAAGCTACAAAAGCATGCTGATGCCTTCGTAGGATGTCGCACGACAGCGTGGGTCGCTCCGGCACGCGATAGTTTTATGCCCTACGTCTCCCGTAAGGATCCAATGCTCACCGCTGTCTTCGGTCTCTCCAGCGCCCTCATCTTCGGCGCCGCCGACTTCTTCGGCGGGCTGGCGTCCAAACGCATCAGCCCCATCCGGGTCACCGCGGTTTCGGCCGTCGCCGGATTTGTGGTGCTGCTCGTCGGGCTGCTGATCATCCCTGGCGAATGGTCCTGGTCGGCGGTGCTCCTCGGTGGGCTCTCCGGCGTCGCCGGCGCCCTCGCGATCGTGCTCCTCTACGGTTGCCTGGCGATCGGGCCGATGAGCATCCTGTCCCCGCTGACGGCTCTGGTGTCCGCGTTCGTTCCGCTCACCGTCGGCCTGCTTCGGGGCGAGCAGCTCCCGTTCTTCGGCTACGTCGGCATCGGCCTGGCGCTGGTCGCGGTGGTGCTTGTCGGGTTCGTCCGGGAGGAAAACGCGGCGCGCCCCAACCTCAAGGGGCTGCTGATGGCCCTCGGCTCCGGCCTGATGATCGGAGTCTTTCTGGTCGTCATCGACCTGACCCCGGATGACTCTGGTCTGGTTCCTCTCGTCGCGAACCGGGCGGTCAACGCGTCCATCATGTTCGCTGTCGTCGGCGTGCTGGCCGTGGTTGCCGTGCGAAGTCGCAACTCCGTCAGCGAGCCGACCGGAATGCTGAAGCGCGGCTGGCGGGGCGGGGTGTGGATCGCTGCAGGGGCCGGCCTGATCGACGCGGTGGCGAACGCTCTTATGCTGCTCGGCCTGCGCACCGGCGACCTCAGCGTCATGTCGGTGCTGGTCGCGCTGTACCCGGCGGGCACGATCATCCTGGCCGCGATCGTGCTTCGGGAGAGGGTGACCGCAGGTCAAGTCGCCGGGCTGGTGCTCGCGCTGGCCGCCGCGGCGCTGCTCGCGCTCGCCTAGGCGCTGGGCCGGACGACGTACCCCAGCTGCTCGGACAGCTGGATGGCACCGCGCTGGACCACCTGAGCCCAGTGCCTCTCCGGCTGCTGGTCCCAGCGGGCGACCGGCACCGACACGCTGATCGCGGCGATGATCTCCCCGGCCGAGTCCCTGACCGGCGCGGCTGCACAGCGCGTGTCGGGCGCGGACTCGCGGTCCTCGAAGGCGACGCCGCGCTCGCGGACCGCTCGCAGCTCCGACTTCAGGGCGGTCAGCGTCGTGATGCTGCGCTCGGTGAGGGCAGGCAGCCGCTGTGCGTCGGGGAACAGGGCGTCGAGCGTGTCATCGGCCAGCTCGGAGAGCAGCGCCTTGCCGAGGGCGGTCACGTTCGCCGGCACGCGTTGTCCGATGCTCGAAGGCAACCGCAGATTGTCGCGCCCCTCCACCTTCGCCAGGTAGAAGACATTGGCGCCCTCGCGAACCGCGACATTGACGGTCTCGCCGGACTGCTCGGCGAACTCGCGGGCGACGCTGTTGGCAGCGGAGAGCAGGTCGAAGCGGGACGCGTACGCATTGCCCAGATGCAGGAAGCGCACACCCAGCCGGTAACTGGTTCCCGGCTCGTCGCGCACGAGGTACTCACGGGCGACGAGCGTCGTGAGCAGCTCGTGAACCGTTGTGCGCGGGATGCCGGTGCGCCGTGCGACTTCGGGTGCGGTCAATGGGGCTGCGGCTTCGAGGAATAGTTCCAGGATGTCGAGCGTCCGCATCACCGCGGGCGTGAGTCTGGGCATGCCCTATAAATAGCCTCCTTTTTCGCCCTACGCAAATGGTTTCAATTTGACAACTCGAAAACAGGCGCGTTCTATATATCGAACGCGGTGCGAAGGTTCGAACAATGTCCGGCGCCTCGACACACCGGAGTGAGGAGACGCTCTAATGGCACGCAGTGTGAATGCGGCAATCATCGGTTCAGGAAACATCGGCACCGACCTCATGATCAAGATCCTTCGAGGGTCAGGGATCCTGAAGATCACGGCGATGGTCGGCATCGACCCAGCATCGGACGGACTCGCGCGCGCCGCACGGCTCAGCGTCACCTCGATCCCCACTGGAGTCGACGGTCTGATCGAGCACGAGGTCTTCGCCGACATCGACATCGTCTTCGACGCGACCTCGGCGGGTGCACACAAGTACAACGCCGAGCGACTCACCGCCGCGAAGCCCGGCATCCGCCTGATCGACCTGACGCCCGCGGCCATCGGGCCGTACTGCGTCCCTGTGGTCAACCTCAGCGAGAACATCGAAGCGCAGAACGTCAACATGGTCACGTGCGGCGGCCAGGCCACGATCCCCGTGGTCGCCGCGATCTCCCGGATCGCGCCGGTGCGCTACGCCGAAATCGTCGCGTCCATCTCGAGCAAGTCGGCCGGACCGGGCACCCGCGCCAACATCGACGAGTTCACCGAGACCACGGCCGCCGCGCTGCGCAGCGTCGGCGGGGCGGAGTCGAGCAAGGCGATCATCATCCTCAACCCGGCGGATCCGCCCGTCATGATGCGCGACACCGTCTTCGCGCTCACCGACGGCGGCGACCGGGAGGCGATTGAAACATCCGTCGCCGAGATCGTCGCGCAGGTTCAGGAGTACGTGCCTGGCTACCGGCTCAAGCAGCGCGTGCAGTTCGACGACATCACAACGCCGGAGAACGTGCCGGGCGTCGGTGTCTTCACCGGCCTTAAGACGACCGTATTCCTCGAGGTCGAGGGAGCCGCCCACTACCTTCCGCCGTATGCCGGAAACCTCGACATCATGACCTCGGCCGCCCTGCGCACCGCCGAGACGATTGCGACCCGCTCACTCGAATTGCAGGAGGTCTGAGCATGTTCGACCCGACGACCGACAAGCTGTACATCTCCGACGTCACCCTGCGTGACGGAAGCCACGCCGTGCGCCACCAGTACCGCGTCAACGACGTGCGGGCCATCGTCTCCGCCCTGGATGCCGCCGGCGTCGACAGCGTCGAGGTCGCACACGGCGACGGCCTGAACGGCTCGAGCGTGAACTACGGCTTCGCGCGCCACTCCGACACCGAGCTGATCGAGGCAGCGGCCGAGGTGGCGGACAACATCTCTATTGCCACCCTGCTGCTGCCGGGCGTCGGCACCATCGATGACCTGAAGCGCGCGGCATCCGCGGGTGTCAGCTATGTGCGGGTGGCAACCCACTCCACCGAGGCGGATGTCTCCGCGCAGCACATCGCGACGGCGCGCGAGCTCGGGCTCAACACCACCGGCTTCCTGATGATGAGCGCCATGACGACGCCGGCGAAGCTCGCCGTGCAGGCGAAGCTCATGGAGGGCTACGGCGCGCAGTGCGTCTACGTCGTCGACTCCTCCGGGGCGCAGACCATGGACGATGTCACCGACCGGGTGACCGCGTTGCGGGACGTGCTGGAGCCGGAGACCGAGATCGGCATCCACGCGCACCACAACCTGTCGCTGGGCGTCGCCAACTCCGTCGCCGCGGTGAAGGCCGGCGCGAACCGCGTCGACGCGAGCCTCACCGGGATGGGAGCCGGAGCGGGCAACGCCCCGCTCGAGGTCTTCATCGCCGTCGCCGACAACATGGGCTGGAACCACGGCACCGACCTGTTCGCTCTGATGGATGCGGCCGACGACATCGTTCGGCCGCTGCAGGAGCGCCCCGTGCAGGTGGATCGGGAGACCCTGACCCTCGGCTACGCAGGCGTGTACTCGTCCTTCCTGCTGCACGCCGAGCGCGCGGCAGCCAAGTACGGGGTGCCAGCCCACCAGATCCTGCTGGAGGTCGGACGCCGCCGCCTGGTCGGCGGCCAGGAGGACCTCATTGTCGACGTCGCTCTCGACCTCGCAGGCAAGGACGCCGCCTGACCATGACGGCCTACGGCTCACAGCCCGCGGCACCGTCGATGGCCACAGCATCGCTCCGCGCCCTCCTGCAGGCGGGACCGGTGCTCGGCACCTTCCAGGTGATCGGTCACCCGAGCGTCACCGAGGTTCTCGCTCGGGTCGGTGTGCAGGTCATCGTCCCGGATGCCGAGCATGCCGCCCTCGACCTGGCCGACCTCGAGCACCTGGTGCGGGCAGGTCAGGCCGCTGGCGCCCACGTCGTGCTGCGCCTCCCCCGCGCGGACGTCGGCCTGTCCCGAGCACTCGACACCGGGGCATCCGGAGTCATCGTCCCGCGCGTGGAGAGTGCAGCGGATGCCGCCCAGATCGTGCGCTACACCCGCTTCCCTCCGGTGGGCGAGCGTGGGCTCGGCGCCGGACGGGCCACCGCCTACGCGCTTGACCTCGCGACCCACCGGTCGACGGCGAACGATGCGCTGCTCGTCGTTGCGATGGTGGAGACGCGCGCCGGACTGCAGGCGGTTGATGAGATCGTCGCGGTCGACGGCATCGACGTCATCATGGTCGGCCCTGCCGACCTCGCCTCGAGCCTCGGCGTCGACGCCGGCGGCCCGGAACACAGCGCCGCTGTCGAGCGCGTCATGAGCGCCGCCCTGGCAGCCGGTCGCACGGTGGGTATCCACTGCGCATCCGTCGACGACGCCCGCCGCTACCACGAGCTCGGTGTCGACTTCCTGCTCATCGCAACCGACGTCGCCTTCCTGGCGTCGGCGGCGTCACCCCACTTCCCAACGCAGCTGCGCTGAGGCAGTCACCAAAGAAAGGCATCAGAATGACGACCATCGAAGAACAGGACCACAAGGCGGTGGACAAGTCCACGCTGGTAAGCCCCTCCGAGCGCCGCCGCGCCCTCGCGGGAAGCGCCGTCGGAAGCGCGGTCGAGTGGTACGACTTCTTCCTCTACGGAACCATGTCGACACTCGTCTTCGGGCCGCTGTTCTTCCGCACCGACGACGCGACGCTGAGCACCATGCTCGCGCTCGCCGCGTTCGCGCTGTCGTTCCTCATCCGGCCGATCGGCGGCATCGTCTTCAGCCACCTTGGCGACCGGATCGGGCGCAAGAAGACCCTGGTCATCACCCTCACGATGATGGGTGTTGCGACCGTGCTCATCGGTCTGCTGCCGACCTACGACACGATCGGTGTCTGGGCGCCCATCCTGCTGACCTTCCTGCGTCTCGTGCAGGGTCTCGCGCTCGGCGGCGAATGGGGCGGCGGGCTGCTGATGGCCGTCGAGTATTCCCCCCGGAAGCGGCGCGGCCTGTGGGGCGCCGTTCCGCAGACCGGTGCACTGCTGGGTCTCGCGCTCGGAAACCTCGCGGCGACCGCGAGCCTTGCGATCTTCCCCGAGGACGCATTCATGTCCATCGGGTGGCGCATCCCGTTCATCATCTCGATCGTCCTGGTCGCCGTCGGGCTGTGGATTCGTCACACGGTCGACGAGACACCGTCGTTCAAGAAGGTCGTTGCCGCGAACGCCACTGCTAAGGTCCCGCTGCTGCTGACTTTGAAGCGCAACTGGCGCCAGGTCATCATGGTGATCCTCGCGAAGTTCATCGAGACGGCAACGTTCTTCCTGTTCGCAACGTTCTCGGTCGGCTACGCGGTCACCCTCGGCTACACGCAGACCGAGGCGCTCAACGCGGTGCTCATCGCCGCGGTGCTCGCCATCCCGGCGATGCTCGGCTGGGGCGCGATCTCCGACAAGATCGGGCGCAAGAAGGTCTTCATCGGCGGCGCTATCGCGGTAGCGCTGTACACCGTCCCGTTCCTGTGGATGATGAACCAGATGAGCTTCGGCGCTCTGTTGGCTGCGCTCGTGATCGGCTTCTCAATCATTTGGGCGAGCTACGGCTCCATCCTCGGCACCTTCTTCGCCGAGGCGTTCCCGGCCGACGTGCGCTACACCGGCGCCTCCCTCGGCTACCAGGTCGGCGCCGCGATCGCGGGCGGGCCGGTGCCGCTCATCGCGACCGCGATCGTGGCCGGCGCGAACAACTACGGCGGCATCGGCATCCTTATCGGTGTGTGCGCGATCATCTCGATCGTGGCCGTGCTGTTCGCCAAGGACCGCAGCGGTCAGGAACTCGACTGACCCCACCCGCTCGAGCACCCCAAACCCCATTGAGTCGGGAGTAGTTGCCCTTTTGGTGTGAGCCATTTGGGCAACTACTCCCGACTCGATGCGGGGCGGCGGGCGAACGCGTGCGCCTTCGGTGCGAGCGCGGCTGAGAGTTCGCGGAACCGCTCGACCGACTGATGCCCGGGCCAATCGACTGGCAGCACGCTCGCCGGCAGCCCAGGGTCGAGGTACGGGATGATGCGCCAGCGGTCGAGCGCGTGCGTCCAGCGCGCGAATGCCTCGCGTTCGTCGGCGGCCGAGCCGTCGTGAGCTGTCGCGTCGAGGAAGACGCGGTGTAACCCGGCGAGGCGGTCGAGATCCCACCACCCAAGCGCGTGACGTCCGAGCCCGTCCGGTCGCTCGGCCGTGAACAGGGTGGCCGCGTCCTGCAGGTCGAGATCTGTGAGGATCAAACGCACCTCGTCGGCAAGGAATCCCGGCGCGATCCACAACCCGTCGGCGACGGTGCCGCAGCCGATCCAGCCGAGACGTCGCCGCAGTTGATGCCGGGCGGCCCGACGCGACTCGGGCACGCTGTAGGACACCAGGCACCAGGGGTCGCGTTCGCCCTGCTGGCGGTAGTTGAAGATGCGGCGGTCGCCGCGTTCGAGCATCGGGACGGCATCCGGATTCAACCGGTAGCCGGGCGCCGCGCCGCCATCGGCCAGCAGCAGACCCTTCTCCTTGACCCTCGAGATCGCGGTGCGCGCGGCAGGGCCGGCGACACCGGCGGCGTCAAGCAAGCGCACCAGGTCGGACGCCCGGATGCTGCCGCCCAACTCGCGCAGGAACGCGCCGACGATGGTGCGCAGCAGCGACGTCGCACTGCCGGCGCGCGAATCGAAGTCGTCCAGAATCACGCCGCGTCGAGCTCCTCGGCGATGGCTTCCACACCTACCTGCACCTCGGCGAAACTCGTCGTCAGCGGCGAGAGGCCCAGCCGCAACCCGTGCGGACGACGGAAGTCCGGGATCACGCCGCGCTCCCACAGCCGCCCGACGACGTCGCTGAACGCCGGGTGGTCGACGGTCACGTGGCTGCCCCGACGCTCCGGGTCGCGCGGCGACGACAGCGCGGCACCGCGCGGGACCAGCAGCTCGTCGGCAAGGTCGATCGCGAACTCCGTGAGCGACACGGACTTCGCCCGGATGGCATCCATGCCGGCGGCGTCGATGAGGTCGAGCATGTCCTGCATCGCAAGCATGCCGACCACCGACGGTGTGCCGCTGATGAAGCGCCGGATGCCCGCGTGCGGCGCGTAATCCGGTCCCATCTCGAACGGGTTGGCGCTGCCCATCCAACCCTGGATCGGCTGCCGCATGCTGTCCTGGTGCTCGGCGCGCACGTAGCCGAACGCGGGCGAGCCGGGTCCGCCGTTCAGGTACTTGTAGGTGCATCCTGCGGCGAGGTCCACTCCCCATGCGTCGAGCTCGGTGGGCACGACTCCGACCGAGTGGCACAGGTCCCACAGCACGAGCGCGCCGGCGTCGTGGGCGATGCGGGTGATCTCCCGGGCATCGGCGAGATAGCCAGAGCGGTAGGCGATGTGGGAGAGGACGACGAGGGCGGTGCGGTCGCCGACGAGCGCGGCGACCTGGTCGGGCGTCACCCCGCCATCCGGCGCCGACGACACCCAACGCAGCGTCGCACCGCACTCGGCGGCGATTCCGGAAGCCACGAAGCGGTCGGTCGGGAAGTTGTCGGTATCGACGACGATCTCGTCACGGCCTGGTCGCGCGGCCAGCGCGGCGCGGATGAGCTTGTAGAGGATCACCGTGGTGGAGTCGCCGACGAACACCTGACCGGGCGCCGCGCCGAGCACGACCTTGCCGATGCGGTCGCCGATGGTCAGCGGCAGGTCGTACCACTGCTCATCCCAGCCGCGGATCAGCCGTCCGCCCCAGTGCTTCTCGGCGAACTCGGTGAGTCGCTGCACGCTTGCCCGGGTCGGCCGCCCGAGCGAGTTGCCGTCCAGATAGGCGATCACCTCGCCGTCGGTGACGAACCTCTCGCGGTAGCCGGCGAGCGGGTCGGTGCTGTCGAGTTGTGCTGCGGTGGTCATTGCGCGAGTCGCTCCAGGAGTTGGTCGGGGGTGATGGCGGATGCGCCGGCGAGCCAGGCCGCGGTGTCCGCATGCCGGTCGTCGGCGAGGTGGGACAGGATGCGGCCGAAGCGCGCGGGCGCGATGGCGGCCACGAGTTGGTCGCCGCCGAACCCGGCTTCGGTCAGCGCGCTCAGCTCGCGGTGGTTGATGCCGACCGGCAGCGGTCCGTTGCCGAGATCCGTGCCGTAGACGACCCGGCCGCCGAGGTCCCGGAAGTGGCGGACGTTGTCGCTCGCGATGTCGAAGGCGGTGGTCGGCTCGCCCCAGCCGTGGATGTCGAGTGTGCTCACCCAGCTCACGTTGTCGGCCATCGCCGACAGCAGGTCGTCACTCAGGCGCTCGGTGAACGGCGCGTGCGCGAATCGGTCGACGCCCGCCCTGAAGGCCCGCTCGGCCTGCCCAGCCCCCTCGACATGCGCGGTCACGCCGAGGCCGCGGGAGTGGGCTTCTCCGACGATCGCGCAGAGCTTGGCGTCATCCAGCACCGGACCGGCCGCCGCGTTGAGCGTGACCTTGATGAAGCTCGCGCCGGCGTCGAGCTGCCGCTGCACCGCAGCGCCGGCGTCGTCGGTGCCTGCCACCTCGAGCACGGATGCCGTTGGCGCCCAGTCACGGTCGGATGGGTAGCCGCCGGGCGCGGTGAGGAATGCGCCCGCGAACCGGACCTCGGGGAGGTGTTGGTCCGCTGCCCAGGTGCGCGCGGCATCCGGATCCCAACCGCAATCGTCGACCGCGCCGATCCCGGCTGCGAGGAGGGCGGTCGGGTCGATGAGACCGAGGTGCACGTGCGCGTCGCGCAGGCCGGGGAGCACGGTGCCCGGCAGGTGAGCGGTCGGCGTGGCTGCCGAGCGGCGGATGCCGCGGTCATCAACCTCGAGCACGGTCGGTCCGAGCCACTCGCCCGCCCAGCATTCGTCGACCCGGAATACAACCCGCTGCCGCTGGCCCCGGGATTGCGAAGCGATCGTCTCGAAACCAGCCTCCGCGATGTGGTTTCGAGACGATCGGCCTTCGGCTGATCCCTCAACCACCGGTTGCCCCGATCTCCGTCCGAACCGCAAACAGCTCGGGGAAGAACGTCAGGTCGAGTGCCTTCTCCAGGAAGCCGACACCGCTTGATCCGCCGGTGCCGCGCTTGGTGCCGATGATCCTCAGCACGGTCTTCAGGTGCCGGAACCGCCACTGCTGGAAGTTGTCCTCCAGATCGACGAACTCTTCGCAGGTCTCGTACTCGAGCCAGTGCTCATCCGGGTTCTCATAGATGGTGCGGAAGGTGGCGACCAACTCCGGCGTGAATGAGTACCCCTGCGTGACATCACGCTCGAGCACGCTGCTCGGCACCTCGAAGCCTCGACGCGCGAGGTAGCGCAGGAACTCGTCGTAGACGCTGGGGCTCGCCAGCAGTTCGGACAGCAGCGCGTGCGCCTCCGGGTGCGACTCGAAGACGCGCAGCATGCCTGCGTTCTTGTTGCCGAGCAGAAACTCGACCGCACGGTACTGGTAAGACTGGAATCCGGATGCGTTGCCGAGCACTCCGCGGAACTGCGCGTACTCGGTCGGTGTGAGGGTGGCCAGCACCGACCACTGCTCGGTGAGGGTGCGTTGGATGTGCTTGACGCGCGCGACGTTCTTCAGCGCCGGTTGCAGGTCGTCGCGGGCGATGGAGTCGCGGGCGGTGATCAGCTCGTGCAGCACGAGCTTCAGCCAGAGCTCCGTCGTCTGGTGCTGGATGATGAACAGCAGCTCGTCGTGGTGCTCCGGGCTGCTCACCGGCACCTGCGCCGACAGCAGCCGATCGAGCTGCAGGTAGGAGCCGTAGCTCATCCGATCGCGGAAATCGGTGACGATCTCCTGCTCGATCTCACGTTCGCCGCCTCGCGCATCCGTCATGCCGCACAGCATATTGCGCTTTCGTGACGACCGCCATGATTGTGAGACTGCTCTCTGTCCTGCCCCGGTCGGGACAGGCGCCCTGCACGAGTGACCGGTGCCCGTGACGGCGGGACGGGCCGGCCGCATACCGTGGGGGCGAACCTATGAGGAGCCACCATGAGACGTTTCCCGCTCGCCGCCGCCGCCTTGGCCGCATCCCTTGCGGCCACCGGCTGTGTGGCCCATGCCGCACCGGCGACTTCGCCGCTCGAAGCCACAGTGCTCGACACCCTGCTGCGGGTCGTCGAGGAATCCGGGGCACCCGGTGGGCTGGTGCTCGTGCGTCATGGTGATGAAGAGTTCACCCTCGCAGCGGGCGACGCCGACCTCGACGGGACAGAACTCACCACCGACATGCATTTCAGGATCGCCTCGAACACGAAGTCGATGACCTGCACCGTCATGCTGCAGCAGGTGGATGCAGGGGTTATCGAGCTCGACGACGAGCTCATCGAGTACGTCGATCGCAGCGAGGAGTTGCGCTCGTTCGATGAACGGTACGACCTGAGCGGCATCACCTTCCGCAACCTGTGCCAGCACACCTCCGGGGTCGGCGACTACCGTGAGGCGCTTTTCTCGACCATCTTGGGCGACATGAGCGCTCCGCTGGAGCGCTCGGAACTCATCGAGGCGACACTGTCGGCACCGCGCGTCGGCGAGCCCGGCCAGCGCTTCTCCTATACCAACGGCGGGTACGTGCTGCTTGGTCTCGCGATTGAGGCGATCACGGACACTCCGTGGGCAGAGTTGTACGAAGAGGGCATCAACCGACCGCTCGGCCTTACCGGCACGAGCTACCCTGCCGCATCCGAAACTCGGCTGCCGGAGCCTTTCTCGCACGGCTACATGGCGGCGTTCGACGACTCCCTCAAGCCGATACCGAACAGCGCCGACGACGTGACCGAGCTCTCCGCGAGCATCGCCTACGAGTCCGGCGGGGTCGTGTCGACGATCGAGGATCTCGGCACCTGGGTCGAAGCGGTCGCCACCGGCGAACTGCTCAGCGACGAGTCATTCGCAGCGCAATGGGACACGCGTGCGACGGGAGTGGGCAAGTCCTATGAGACCGCATATGGACTCGGCGTGCAGGAATACGGCCCGTACCGCGGGCACGGCGGGGACATGCCCGGCTTTGTGACGCAGATGCTGCACAACCCGGAGACCGACACGACCATCGTCGTCATGCTCAACAATTCGGATGCGTCCGGCTGGTTCATCGAGCTGGTCGGGGCGCTCATCGCCGCACAGGTCGAGCCGGACGCGGTCCCGTGGACCGTCGATCGGATCGAACGCCAGCTGTTCGGCTCCGGTGGTTGAGGGATCGGCGCAGCCGATCGTCTCGAAACCACCACAACCGGCTGGTTTCGAGACGATTCGCTTCGCGAGTCCCTCAATCAGCGGGTGCCGATCAGGCCACGAACTCGTCGATTTGGTTGATGGCGTCGGTTGAACCCTCGACCACTCCCATGTCGAGCACGGTCTGCAGTCCCTCCACCGTTTCGTAGGTAGACACATAGGTGGCGTGCGTTCGACCGTCGCGCTCGGTGAATGTGTAGACGCTCGTCGCGACCGGCTGCTCGGGATCGGGGTTGAGGTCCTCGTCGGCGAAGCCGTCCTCGAACGCGAAGGAACGCGGCTCGTCCACCGCTGTGACCTTCCAGTACCCGCCGAACTTCTCCCCCTCCGGCCCGGTCATGAAGTAGGTGACGCGACCGCCGGGAGTCAGATCGTGTTCGACGACCGTCGCCGGGAAAGTCGGCGGTCCCCAGACCTTCTCGAGCTGGCGCGGATCTGCGTAGACCTGCCAGACCCGCTCGACTGGTGCGGCGAACTCGGCGGTGATGGTGAGGGTACGGGCGTCCAGGTCTTGCTTGACATCGGTGACAGGCATGTTCAGTCCTTCGAGTTGGTCTGCTCGTCGCCAACCTACAACTGTTCGGTGGTGGTTCAAGGTCCGCGCGGAACCTGACAGACATTTCGCAGGCGTAGGCTGGCTCCTTGCCGAAAGGAGCGAAGATGCGCGTCGCCGCGTTCGATTGCGGAACCAACTCGCTGCGCCTGCTGATCGCGGACGCACAGGACGGTGCCCTGACCGACGTCGTGCGCACCCTCGAATTGGTGCGTCTCGGTCAGGGAGTGGACCGCACCGGGCGCTTCGCCGACGACGCACTGGCCCGCACGCTAGAGACCACCCAGCGCTACGCCGACCTGTGCCGTGAACACGGTGTCGAGAGGATGCGGTTCGTCGCCACCTCCGCAACGCGCGACGCCGCCAACCGGGACGAGTTCCTGAACGGCGTGCGCGACATCCTGGGCGTCACGCCCGAGGTGATCAGCGGCGGGGAGGAGGCGGCGCTGTCGTTCCGCGGCGCCGTGAGCGTTCTTGGTTCCGATGCTGAGACCGAGCGCCTAGTCGTCGATCTTGGCGGTGGCTCGACCGAGCTCGTGCTCGGCGATGGGACGCCGATGTCGTCCTTCTCGATGGACGTCGGCTGCGTGCGACTCACTGAGCGACACCTGCACTTCGACCCGCCCACCCAGGCGCAGCGTGCGGCCGTACGGGCAGACGTGAACGCGGCGCTCGACGAGGCAGCAGCGGTCGTCGACCTCAGCCGCGCGAGCGAACTCGTCGGGGTTGCCGGCACGGTGACGACGGTCACTGCGCACGCCCTCCAGCTGCCGAGGTATCAGCCGGAGGTCATCAACGGGACTCGGCTGTCGGTCGAGAGGGTGCTCGAGGCCTGCGCCGACCTCGCGTCGATGCCGCGTGAGCAGCGAGCAGCGCTCCCCTATATGCACCCGGGTCGTGTCGATGTGATCGCATCCGGCGCCCTGGTCTGGTCGGTCATCGTCGGACGCGTGCGCGACGCATCCGGAATCGACACCGTGGTCACAAGCGAGCACGACATCCTCGACGGCACAGCACTCTCGCTCGCCGACTGAACGCCGGCCGGGCAACCCGGGGGGCTACCCGGCCGACAATCGTGTTACGGGGTTAGCCAGTCGAGCTGGTTGGTCAGCCAGTCGAGCAGGCCGGGCAGACCGCCGCGCGCCGGCTGCACCCGCTGGGCGTCGCTCGTCGCTGACCCGTCAGCGTAGCCATCGGCGCTGGCCGTCACCACGACGCTCAACTGGGTACCCAGGTCAGCATCGGTGATCCGGTAGCTGGCACCCGTCGCGCCATCGATCGGCTCGCCGTCGCGCAGCCACTGGTAGCTGAACTCGGGCTTCTTGACGCTCCAGTTGCCCGCATTCATCTTGACCGTGTGGCCGACCTTAGCCGCGCCGGTGATCTTCGGCTCCTTGACGTTGGCAATCGCCTCAAGGTTCGAGGTGATTGCCAGCGGGTAGGCGATCTCGGTGCCGTTCTCGACTACCCGGATGGTGAGCAGCAGGGTTCCCTCCGCCGCGTCATCCGGGATCGTGATCGTCACCGTCGCCCGACCCTGCTCATCGGTCGTGTCGACGATGGTGCCGTCGATCGTGGCCGAGCCGAGCACGGTGTCGCCGGCGAGCACCTCGACGGTGCCCGTGGTCGGCCCACCGCGCGTGAACACCAGCGACGACAGGTCGAGGGTGACCTGGTCGCCGGCGCTGTAGCCGTCGGCATCCGCGTCGGACGGGTTCACGCCGACCGAGCGCTCGGCGTAGTCGGGCGATGCGACCGGGTTGGCCACGAAGTAGTCGACCATCGCCTGCAGGTCGACCCGCCCGCTGTCGGCACGCTGCGTACCATCGCGGAAGGTGACGAAGTTGTCGCCACCGGATGCGAGGAACGAGTTCGCGACGACCCGGTACTGGCCGGCCGGGTCGATCAGCTCACCGTTCAGGTACATCGCGGTGATCCGTTCGCCGACGGCCGCTGACGGGTCGTAGACGTACTCGAACCCTTCAGAAACGCCGAGCTTCAGGAATGGACGCGACGTGCCTGCTGGCTGCCACTGCTGCTCCAGGATCTGCCGGATCTGCTCGCCGGTCAGGGTCATCGTCACGAGAGTGTTCGCGAACGGCTGCACCTGGGCGGCTTCACGGTAGGTGACGTTGCCATCCGGGTCGTTCGGCCCCGTGGACGCGTACACCAGGTCGGCACGCAGGCCACCGGGGTTCATGAACGCGATTTCGGTGCCGAGTGCGGCGGTCGCCCACAACTGCACGTCGGCGACGAAGTTGCCCAGCGACGACTCCGCACCGCGGTTCTCCACAATTCCAGTCGGGTTGGCCGGAGTGGGCGGAACCAGGTTCTGCATGCCGCGGTAGAAGGACTCGGTGATCTCACCCACCTTCACGGAGCCGAGGACATCCGCTGCCTTGGTCGCCTCGGCGACGATTGCGGCAACCTCGGCATCCGGGGTGAATCCCGTGATCGGCAGGATCTCGGCGGTGAAGCTGATGATCTCCTGCGTCTCGGCATCGACGCTCAGGTCGAGGTGCGCGTAGTTCTGGCCGTACTGACCGGCGGAGACCACGAGGCGCGGAAGGTCCATGCCGGGGATCTCGATCTCGTGGTCGTAGGCCAGGTGGGTGTGGCCGGAGACGATCGCATCAACCGTCGGGTCGACGCCCATCACGATCTGGCCGAATGCAGAGTCATCTGTCGATGACGCCACATCCGGTGTCGCCGCGCCCTCGTGGACGAGCAGCACCAGCACGTCGGCCTCGCCATTGGCCAGGTCACCGTCGGAGAGTTCGCCAGCCACGCGGTTCACCTCCACCACGATGTCGCGCACCTCGAGCGTTGCGATTCCCGCGGGGCTGACCAGACTGGACAGCTCCTCGGTGACCGCCCCGATGAAGCCGACGGTCACGCCGTCGAACTCCTGCAGGAAGTACTCCTGGTAGGCCGGCTCGCCGGTCGCGCGGTCGTACAGGTTCGCTGCGAGGTACGGCCAGTCGGCTTCCTGCAGGATGCGGTTGTCGACATCGTCACGGCCCTGGTCGAACTCGTGGTTGCCGAACGAGCTGGTGTCGAGCCCGATCGCGTTGAGCGCGTCGATGGTCGGCTGGTCCTGCTGGATGAACGACGTGAACGTCGATGCGCCGATCAGGTCACCCGCGGCCACGAACGTGGTGTTCGGGTTTTGGGCCTCCCAGTAGTCGACCATGCCGCCCAACTGCGCGGCACCCGCGGCGTCCGAGGCGGCTTCGATGCGCCCATGGAAGTCGTTGATCGTCAGGATCTCGATCTCCACCGGTGCGATTTCGGCCGAGACGCCGACCTTGATCGGGTCGTGGTCGCTCGAGCGGAACACGCTGTCGGGGTCTGTGGCATCGAATTCGTAGCCCCGGTCGCCCCACTCGGGCGCGTTGATCGCCCACGAACCGGCTCCGGTGACGGATGCCGCGGCCGAGGGGCTCGCGATGATGTGGTCGAGTGAACCCCACTCGCCGTTGAAGGTGTAGGTGTACTGGCCGTCGGTCAGCTCGGTGAGCAGGTCGACCCAGCCGGCGTCGGTGAAGACCTGGACCGGGTCCTCCTCCGGGTAGGCGTTGAAGTCACCGATCAGGAAGACGTCCTCGCTCTTGGCAGGGTCGGTGCTCACTTGCTCCACGAGCGCGAGGAGGCTGTTCGCCTGCTCGACCCGCTCGGCGTTGAAGTGTCCCTGACCGTCGGCCGGATCTGCACCGGTGCCGCTCTTCGACTTGAAGTGGTTGGCGATGACCGTGAAGACCTTGCCGGTCTCGTTCGCCTCGAAGGTCTGCCCGATGGGCTCACGCGCGATGTCCCACACGGTCTCGTCGACCTGAGTGAAGCTGTCGCCGACCGTGGTCACCGCCGCGGGCTTGAAGATGATCGCGTTGGTGATGAAGTCGGTGATCGCCGCGTCGTTCAGCCCGGCCGGGGTGGGGACGTAGTCCCACGTGCCGGCACCGGCAGCCGCGTTGAGCGCGGCGACGAGCGCCTGCAGCGCCTCATCGACCGGCTCGCCCAGCTTGACCGAGTTCTCGATCTCCTGCAGCGCGACGACATCCGCTCCCAGCTCGTTGATCGCCGTGACGATCTTGGCCTGCTGGATCGCGAAGTCGGCTGCGGTGTCGGCGCCGCGCGCCTGCGAGTTCTGGCTGGTCAGCGTCGTGAAGTAGTTGAACACGTTGAAGCTGGCGATCGAGAAGTCACCGCCCACCTGCGGGGCGGATGCCGGGCGCGGGTTGGTCGGCTCGAAGGTCGGCTTGAACGGGGCCCCGTTCGCGTCGGTGATCGGCACGGTCGGCTGCAGTCGCCACTCGTTGAAGCCCCACGCCAGCACGTACGGCGTCGCCGGGAAGACCGCCTTGTCGCCGTTGCGGACGACGACGTCTTCGGTGAGGTATGGCTGATCGCCGACGTGGTTGCTGTTGTCCACCCGGATGCTGTAGCCATCGTCGAGCAGCAGGCGCTTCGCCGCGTTGGCGGCCGCGATCGCGTTGGCGTCGGCACCGGCATCCGTGGTCTCGGTGCTCTTCACTGCCGGCGCTTGAGCGCTCAGCCACAGCTCGCCGAAGCTGAACAGGTTGTGGCTCGAGCCCAGGTAGTAATCGCCGGTCGGGGTGACGAGCTGGCTCTCCAGTACCTCACGGTCGGCGCCGACGAGCGTTGCGGGAAGCGGCGTGGCCTCGGGAACACCGACGCTGGCCTCGACGAGCTCGGTCTGCGCGGCCGTGGTCGCGCTGATCTGGGTTTGGTCGAAGTTCTCGCCCGCGGTACCTGTGACGCGCACCTTGTCGCCGATGGCGACCGCCGGGTTCGCGTTGTTCAGGTAGACGAAGATGCCGTCGGATGCGCCGGGCGTCGCGTCTGTCGCACCGCCGGAGCCCTCCGTCTGGATGACGATGCCGCGGAAGTTGCTGACGCCGCGGTAGTCGGCGGTGACGATGCCCTCGACCGTGACGGTCTGGCCGGTCAGGGGCGTTGTGGCCGCTGCGCCCTGCACTTGGGCGATCGTGTGGGTTACTTCTGCGGCGTTCGCCGCAGTCGCTGTGAGCCCGGTGAAGGCGAGGGCGATCGTTCCAACCGAGGCGACGAGACCCAACCGGCCCCGTCCCCTCCTTTTCGTGTTGAGGGTGGAGTCGGCTGATTCCTGCAAGGTGTCTCCCCGTAAGCAATGCGCCGCTCGCGCGACGCAAACAGAGGCCCCCGGATAGGGGTCATTGAGCAGAAGTTACCCTGTCCCCCGTTCGAGGGGAAGATCTCTCGCAAAAATTCATGGTTTGGTCACCGTTTGGTCGCGCGGCTGGGGGAGGCTGCGCCATCCCGCGCCCGTTGCGGACATCCGCGACCGGTGCACCTGGCGCGGTTGTCCGGAACCGGCGCGGAGGGCGGGAACGTGGGCGGATCTGGCGGCCGTCAGCTCGGGTTGGCGGCAGCCTCGAGCGCGTCCGCGGCGCGCTTCGCGGAGCTGCCGAGACCGAGTTCTGTCGCCAGTTCCTCGATGCGCGCCCGGCGGGCGTCGTCGAACGGTCGGATGCCGGCGTCGATGGGGCCGAGCTCAAGGTCGCGCACCACCTCGACGACCTTCGGGGCGACGGCCAGGTAGTCGGCGGCATCCGTCAACTTCGCCCTGACTCCGGCAGCCATCTCGGCGGCCCGGTCGTCGGCAGCGGCGATGATCCCCTGCAGGTCGCCGAAGCGCTGCAGCAGGCCGGCGGCGGTCTTCTCGCCGACTCCGCGGACGCCCGGCAGTCCGTCGGAGGAATCGCCGCGCATCGTCGCGAAGTCGGCGTACTGGGCTGCGCCGATCCCGTACTTCGCCCGGATGACATCGTCGGTGACCACCTCGAGCCGACTCATGCCCGCTGCGGTGTAGATGACTCGGATGTCGCGTGCGTCGTCGACGAGCTGGAACAGGTCGCGGTCGCCCGTGACGATGTCGACCGGACCGGATGCCTGGGTCGCGAGACTGCCGATGATGTCATCCGCCTCGTGCTGCGCGGCGCCGATCACGGTGATGCCGAACGCGTCGAGCACACGCCGGATGTTGGGGATCTGCGCGACCAGCGCCTCCGGCGTCTCCTCGACGTCGACGCCATCCGGTATCAGCTGCGCAACGCGTTGCGCCTTGTAGCTGGGGATCAGGTCGACGCGCCAATGCGGACGCCAGTCGTCGTCCCAGCAGGCGACCAGCTCGGCGGGCCGGTATTCGGTGACGAGGTTGGCGATCATGTCGAGCAGGCCGCGCACGGCGTTGACCGGCGTGCCGTCCGGCGCCTTGACGGTGTCGGGCACGCCGTAGAACGCGCGGAAGTACAGCGACGCGGTGTCGAGGAGCATGAGGCGGGCGGGCGTCATACGCCGACCCTACCGAGCGGGTAGGTCGCGCGGGGAAATCGAGGAGAACACACCAGCTCTTGCGCGACAGGGCGTTGGCTCTAGGCGCCCAGCGAAATGTTTTTCGGCTCCGGGAAGTCCGACACTGGCGCATCGGTCAGCGGCGCCAGTTCGAGGTAGCTGAGTTGTCCATCGCGCATCGCGCGGGTGAATCGCCCACGCGCGGGTCGAATTTGACCCGCGCGTGGAAGTTCCACCCGCGCGCGCAACTCGGGGTCTCGACGAGCTCGACCACCGAGGTGGTTACAGCGCGGCGAGGTCTCCGAGCAGCACATCGCCGGGGGCGACGTGGTCGAAGCTGGGCGAGATCTCCGCACGCTTCAGCAGGTCGTCCATCTTGCGACGGCGACGCGCGTTCACGAGCGTCACGACTGTGCCCGGCTTGCCCGCGCGGCCCGTGCGGCCGGCACGGTGCAGGTAGCTCTTGTACTCGTCCGGCGGGTCGGCCTGGATCACCAGCGAAATGTCGTCGACGTGGATTCCTCGCGCCGCGACATCCGTCGCCACGAGCACCTTGACGCGCCCGTTGGTGAGCTTCTCCAGGTTGCGCGTGCGGCGCGCCTGGTTCAAGTCGCCGTGCAGGCTGACCGCGGGGATGCCCGCGTCGTCGAGGTCGTCGGCGAGCTGCTCGGCAAACGCACGAGTGCGCGCGAAGATGAGCGTCTTGCCTGCACCGGATGCGAGCTGCTCGATGATGTCGCGCTTCTCGCGCTGGTCGATCAGGAGCACCCGGTGGTCGATGGTCGAGGACGCCTGGTCCTCACCAGCGACCTCGTGCACGCTCGGGTCGACGAGGAACTCGTCAACGAGCGCGGCAACACCGGTGTCGAGGGTCGCTGAGTACAGCAGCTTCTGGCCACCGTCGGCGGTCTGCCGGATGATGCGCTGCACGGGCTCGAGGAAGCCGAGGTCGCACAT
This sequence comes from Cryobacterium sp. BB736, assembly GCF_014980265.1. NCBI lineage: Bacteria > Bacillati > Actinomycetota > Actinomycetes > Micrococcales > Microbacteriaceae > Cryobacterium > Cryobacterium sp. BB736. The sequence goes on along the minus strand of NZ_JABXWQ010000001.1, from coordinate 994,440 downwards.
GTGGTCGGCCTCGTCGAGCACCGTGATGGTGATCTCGCTGAGGTCGAGACGACCCTGGTCGATGAGGTCCTCGATGCGGCCGGGCGTGCCGATGATGATGTCGACGCCGCGCTGCAGCGCAGTGACCTGGCGATGCTGCGGCACGCCGCCATAGATCTGGGTGGTGAACAGGCCGACGCTGCGGGCGATCGGCTGCACGGTGCGGTCGATCTGCAGCGCGAGCTCGCGGGTCGGGGCGAGGATGAGCGCGCGGGGCTTGCGGCCCTGCTGGCGCTTCTTGCCGCCGCCATTCTCCATCAGCCGCTCGACCAGCGGGGCGCCGAACGCGATGGTCTTGCCCGAGCCGGTCTTGCCGCGGCCGAGCACGTCGCGACCCTGGAGCACGAACGGAATCGTCGCAGCCTGGATCGGGAACGGTGAAGTGGCGCCGAGCTCGTCGAGCGCACGGGTGATGTTGCCGCCGAGGCCGAGCGCTGCGAAGGTCACACCCTCGACGTCGGTTGCCTGGATCGCGTCGGCTTCAAGCTTCTCAAGCACGACATCCTCGTGCGCGGTGAAGCGCTCGGCGGTCTTGTCCGGGTAGAAGTTGGAGTCGCGGCGCGGCCGGTCCTCGTAACGCGGGCGCTCGTCACGACGCGGGCGGTCCTCATAGCGGGGACGCTCGTCACGACGCGGGCGGTCCTCATAACGGGGACGCTCATCCCGGCCGGGACGGTCTTCGTAGCGCGGACGCTCGTCGCGGTTCGGGCGGTCCTCGTAACGCGGACGCTCGTCACGACGCGGGCGGTCATCCTCGAAGCGACGGCCGCTCTGCGGACGATCGCTCCGCTCGTAGCGGGGCCGGTCATCGCGGACTCGGCCGCCCTGCTCACGAGCGGGACGTTCACCGCGGGGCGTCCAGTCCGGGCGACGGTCACTGCGCTCAGTGCGCTGCTCACCGCGGGGCGTCCAATCGGGACGGCGATCACCGCGCTCGGAGCGCTGCTCGCTGCGCGGCGTCCAGTCCGGGCGACGGTCGCCGCGCTGCTCCGAGCGGGGCGTCCAGTCGGGACGGCGATCCGTGCGCTCGGCACGCTGCTCTGTGCGCTCACCGCGAGGCCGCGCGGGTGCGTGCCCGCGATCGGCGCGCTGCTCCGGCGTCCAGCGGGACTTCTTCGCCGCCGTCGCACCCTTTGCGGGCTTGCCGCCGCGAGGCGCTTCCGCCTCCGGGCGGTAGCCGCGGTGCTTCGGGCTCTTGCTGCCGGCCTTGCGGGCGGCAGTTCCGCGCGCGGGCGCGGTGGACTTCTTATATCCAGGCATAGTTCTTTCCGGGTGATTCAGATGAATGAAGAGATACCCGGGCAGCCTTTGGCCGGGGCCGTTTCACATCGGTGATTGTTCACGCACAGATCAATGCGCGAAACCGGCCCTCGAGACTGACAGTTACTTCGTACGCGAACCCTCGCGCTGCCTCAAAGCCGACTTATCTACGCTACACGCCCGTCGCCGGGAAAGATAGTGAAGTCTCTCTGGCGGTGAACCGAAGGCGCCTCGCGGCTTAGGTAAAGTTTGGGGTGCTGGGCTCACTGAATCTCTTGGGCTCGGGGAGAGGATGCGCGTGCTCGCGAGTGGCTCGCGGCGGCGTCTCGGAGTGGTCGCGTCCATCGCGTCCTCACTGATGTTCGTCGTCGTGTTCGTGACGTCGGCGTTCCTCGACTTCACCGGCAACGAACTCTTCGGCTGGCGAATCGCCTTCAGCGCGCTGCTGCTCGTCGGCTTCCTGACCTTCGCGCGGCGCTGGCGCGGAGTCGCGGTGCTGCTCCGCCGCATCCGGGATCGTCCGGTCATCGGGCTGGCCCTGCTGGTGACGGCCGCGATCCTGGGCGCCCAGCAGTGGCTGTTCACCTGGGCACCCGGCCAAGGTCGCGGGCTTCCGGTGGCGCTCGGGTACTTCATCCTGCCGATCGTGCTCGCGCTGGTCGGGCGCATCGTCTTCCGGGAGCGGCTCGGCCCGTGGCGCACTGCCGCGGTCATCGTCGCCGGTGCGGCGGTGACCTACCAGCTGTGGCTGGTCGGCGGGCTGTCCTGGGAGACTCTGCTCGTCGCCGGCACCTACCCGATCTACTTCGCGGTGCGCCGGCTCGCCGGCATCACCGGAAGCGCCGGGCTCACCGCCGAGATGGTGCTGATCCTGCCCGCGTCGACGATCCTGCTCGCCTTCGACGACCCGACCGCCTCGACGCTGCGCGATCCGCAATCGCTGCTCGAGGCGACCCTGTTCGGCATCTTCGCGTCTCTCGCACTGCTGTTCTACATCGCGGCGAGCCAGCTGCTGCCGATGGTCGTGTTCGGCCTGCTCAGCTACCTCGAGCCGGTGCTCATCGCCCTGGCGGCGGCACTCGTGCTGCGCGAACCGTTCGCACCGGCCGAATGGCCCACCTACATCGCCATCGGGGTTGCGCTCGTTCTGTTGGCGCTCGAGGGCATCCGGCGTCCGCATCCCCCGCGAGCCGAGGCGCCGCCTAGCTAACCCACTATTGGGGTGAGCATCCGGGGCGACCACGCCAATAGAGTCGGCGAGGCGAACCAGCACCCGAAGGATGGGCATGACCGAGTCGACGACCGCACTACCGCCCGCCGGCTGGTACCCGGACCCTGAGGGCGGCGACCGCAAGCGCTGGTGGGATGGGAGCGGCTGGACCGATCAGCTGCAGGCGCCGCCAGTGAGCGCGCCGCGGCCCCTGTGGGCGGACGACAGCTATGTGCCGCCGGAGGAGCCGGTGTCATTCACCATTCCCGAGGCCAAGCCGACGATCGAGCCCGAGCCGCAGCGCTGGCAGCGCGGTCCCGCCGTGCGCACGCCCATCGTCCCGGTCGCGGTGAAGAACACGCCGGCGGATGTCGGCTTCATCCTTGCCCTCGTGGGTGTCGTCATCAACCCGGCGGGGCTGCTGAGCCTCGCGGCGCTCATCCTCGGCTTCGTCGGGCTGCGCCGTTCCGGCTCGGCGAGACCTCCGGTCGGCAGAGGTCGATCGATCTGGGCGATCGTGCTCGGGGCTGTCGGGACGGTGCTTGGAATCCTCTCGGTCGTGTTGCTGGTGGCCTTGTTCGCCAACGTCAATGCTCGCGCGAGCGAGCAGGCTGCGCGGGAACTCTCCAACAATCTGAAAGTCTCCATCCTCACCGAGATGGTCAGCCACGGCATCGACGGTGACGTCGTCTGCCCGGAGCTGCCGCCGACCGAACCCGGCTCAACGTTCCAGTGCACGGCCGAGCACCTCGGCGAGACGCTGGTCTTCGACGTCGAAGTGCGGGAGAACGGCGAGGCGCTCTGGCAGTCGCGCTGATTACCAGGCGCCCGGCGGCGCCTTGATCACCGGCACGGGCGTGTAATGCCAGTGCGCCCCATTGTTGTAGTGGCCACTCGCCCACGGTGAGGCCCAGATGGCCCGTTCGGTCACGTCGGTGGGTGCGGATGCCGCGAACGCCTCGACGATGGGCCGGTAGCCGGGCAGCGAGTTGAGGGCCTCGACCGCGTTCTCGGCGGTGACCTGCAGATTCGGGTAGCTGCCGAGCCCGGAGCCGCCCCCTGAGCCCCATCCGTTATTCAACGGATTGTTGCGGTTCCACCAGCTGTCGATGTAGTTCTCCTGCCGCATCCAGCGGGTGATGACAGTGACGTTGTTCTCGGTCACCGGCCACCCGCCGATGTTCAGCACCAACTTCGCCCAGTCGTGGTTGGTGCCACCGGCGACGTAGGTGGCGTGCCCGGGCGTCACCGAATAGCCATCACGGACGACGCTCACCGGGACCAGGTCATCAGGAACCGTCAACGTCTGCGGTGGTTGCAGTTCCTCCGCAGTCGCGGCGCCATAGACGGCGTGGTTGTCGGATGGCGTCGCCGCGTACAGCGCGACCAAAGACAGCGCGATGGCCGCTGAGCCTATCGCGAGCACCGCCGACGCGTGGCGGGGCAGGCGGGGGACGCGCGGTCGGCGCGCTTCGGGCTCGCGTGAGGTCGTGGGCGCGGATGCCTCGGGTCGACGAAAGGGCACCGCGGGAACGTACGCGCCGCGTCTGAAAATGCGCTGTGTCTAGGCTGCGGCCACCTTCGCCTGGCGGCGCTCCAGCCGGCGCTCCTTTGCCCCCTCGACGAGGTAGTACAGCACCGGCAGCACCACGAGGGTGAGCAGCGTCGACGACACGAGACCGCCGATCACCACGATCGCGAGCGGCTGCGAGATGAAACCGCCCTCGCCGGTGAGCCCGATCGCCATCGGCAGCAGCGCGAAGATCGTGGCCAGCGCCGTCATCAGAATCGGCCGCAGGCGTCGAGCCGCGCCGTGCACGATCGCGTCGCCGACGCGCATGCCCCGCTCCCGGTACTGGTTGACCAGGTCGACGAGCACGATCGCGTTCGTCACCACGATGCCGATGAGCATGAGCACACCGATGAGGGACGGCACACCGAGCGGCACGCCGGAGGCGACCTGCAACAGCACACCGCCGGTCGCCGCGAACGGCACCGAGATGAGCAGCAGCAGCGGCTGCCGCAGGCTCTTGAACATCGCCACCATGACGACGTAGACGATCAGGATCGCCACCAGCAGCGCGATGCCCAGCTGTTGGAAGGCATCCGTCTGCTGCGCGGTGACGCCGCCGAGTTCGACGCTCGTTCCCGCGGGCAGGTCGAGGCCGTCCACTGCCTCCTGGATGACGGATGACGCAGTGCCGACATCGTCCAGCCCCGGAGTCACGGTGACGGTCGCTGCGCGAAGGCCCCGGATGGTGGTGATCGACGCTGGGCCGTCCGCCTGCTCGACGCTGGCCAGTTCGGACAGCGGCAGCGGACCGGCAGCGGTCGGGACCGCGAACGCCCGCAGCTGATCCAGCGTCGCCGGCGCGTTGCCGGTCGTGATGTAGATCGACATCGTCTTCTCGTCGATGACCGCGCTGCCTGCGGGCACCGGCTGCATCGCACCGGAGACCATCGCGCCGACCGCGAACTCGGTGAGACCGACCGACGCGGCCTTGGCGCGGTCGACCACCACGGCGATGTAGGGCTGCGTCTCGGAGAGGTTGCTGAACGCCTCGGCAGTGACGTCGAGGCCCTCGACGGCAGCGAGCACATCGTCGGCCGCGCTGCGCAGGTCGGTCTGGTTGTTGGCGGTGATGTCGATGTCGATGTCGGATGACGCGAAAGCCGACCCTTCCGACCCGAGGGTCACGTCCCCGACATCGCGGAGGCTCTCCAATTCATCGCGCACGGTCTCGCGCAGCGCGTCCTGGTCGGCGTCCGGGTCGGTGGTGATGGAGAAGGTGATGTCGTTGCCGCCACCGAATGCCGCTGCGAGGGAGCCGCCACCGGAGATCGAGAGCTGCACGGTGTCGACCCCTTCGATCGCCAGCAGCGTGTCCTCGACCTCGCCAGCCGCAGCATCCTGAGCCTCGAGGCTCGTTCCGCGGGGCAGCGACTGCAGCACGGTGATGGTGTTCTGCCCGCTGTTGCCGATGAAGTTGGTCTTCATGGTCGGAATCAGTGCGATGGTGCCGGCGAGCACGACCAGGGCGCCGATGAGCGTGACGGCGGGCATCCGGAGTGTCCACCGGATGACCGGCAGGTACATCCGCTGCAGCAGGGTGGGCCGGGCCAGCTCGTCCTCATCCGACAGCTTCACCTCGGCGCGCGGCTTCCGCGGCAGGAACCAGTAGGCGAGCACCGGCACGATCGTCAGGGCAACGAACAGCGACGCACCCAGCGCGAGCGTGACGGTGAACGCGAACGGGCGGAACAGTTCGCCGGTGATGTCGCCGACCAGCGCCAGCGGCAGGAACACCGCGACGGTGGTCACGGTCGACGCGGTGATGGCGGCGGCGACCTCCTTCACCGCGGTGAGGATGGCCTGCAGCTTGGGCTCGCCCAGTCCAAGGTGCCGCTTGATGTTCTCGATCACCACGATCGAGTCGTCGACCACACGACCGATCGCGATGGTCAGCGCGCCCAGCGTGATGATGTTGAGCGTGTAGCCGGATGCCTGCATGCCGATGAAGGCGATCAGCACCGAAACGGGGATTGAGATCGCGGTCACTAGCGTCGAACGGATCGACAGGAGGAAGACCAGGATGACGATGACCGCGAAGATGAGCCCGAGCACTCCCTCGGTGGCGAGCGACTCGATCGAGTCCTCGATGTACGGCGCCTGGTCGAACACGACCGTGAAGGTCGTGCCGGAGCCGAGGTCGGCGGCGAGCTGATCTAGCTGGTCGTTCACCGCGTGCGACACCGCAACGGTGTTGCCGTCCGGTGTCTTGGTGACGCCGATGGTCACCGCGGGTTCGCCGTTCACGCGCGAGATGCCAGTGACCGGGTTGTCGACCACGCTGACCGTCGAGACGTCGGCGATGGTGAGCGTGGTCGGCGCACCGACGATGGGGAGGGAGGAGAGGTCCGCGGCCGTTTGGATGCGCGCGCCTGCCTGCACCGTGAGGGTGCTGTCGCCCTCAGTGATGGAACCGGCCGGCAGCAGCACGCCGTTGGCGTCGAGTGCGTCGCGGATGGCTTGCGGGCTCAGTCCCGCTGCGGCGAGCGCTGCAGCATCCGGTTCGATGACGACGCGCTGACCGCGCGCGCCGAGCAGGCTTGCCTCGCGCACGCCGTCGATCTTCTGCAGCTCGGCGAGGGTCGAGGTCTCGATGAGGCTCGCGAGTTCTGCCTCGTCGAGGTCGCTCGTCACGGCGAGCTGGATGACCGGGAAGTCATCGAGGCTGCCGGTGACGATGCGCGGGTCGACGTCCTCGGGCAGGGTCGACTTGATGCGGTTGATCGCCAACTGCACCTTCTGCTCCGCGGACGGGATGTCGGTTCCGTAAGCGAATGACGCGGTGACGGTCGACGCGTTCGTTGTCGAGGTCGCGATGGTGCCCTCAAGCCCCTCGACGCCCTGGATGGCAGCCTCGATCGGCGAGCTGACATCCTCGTTGACCACTTCGGGCGCCGCTCCCGGATAGGTCGTGATGATGACCATCCGCGGCAGCGAAACCGAGGGGATCAACTCTTGCTTGAGCGAAGTCATTGCGAGGCCGCCGAAGACTGCCGCAACAACAGTCACGAGTGCGATGAGCGCACGGTTGCGCAGGCTGAACACGGCGAGTAGATGCACGGGACTCCAAAGAGCGAAGCAAGGGAATTCCAGTATTCCATCCGCGGTTGAACTCGAAGTTACGTCGCCGTTTTGGCGATCCCCCATTCGCAGGAGTTGGATTACCCCATGTCCCCCGGCCTCACCATGACCCGCCGCATCGCGCAACTCGCCGTGGGGCTGTTCCTTTACGGGATCGGCATCGCGCTCATGGTGCGCGCGCAGATCGGCATCGCACCGTGGGATGTGCTCACCCAGGGCATCCAGTTGCACACCGGGATCCCGTTCGGCGTGATCGTCATCGCGACGAGCGTCGTGGTGCTGCTGCTGTGGATCCCGCTGCGGCAGAAGCCGGGCATCGGCACGATCGCCAATGCGGTGCTCGTCGGCGTGTGGGCGGATGTCGGGCTCGCCTGGTTCGCGCCGGCACCGGACCTGTTCTGGAGCATCGTGATGCTGGCGGCGGGTCTCGTGACCATAGGCCTGGCCACCGGCATGTATATAGGAGCGCGCTTCGGCCCCGGCCCGCGCGATGGCCTCATGACGGGTCTGCACCGAGTGACCGGATGGCCGATCTGGGTCGTGCGCACCGGCATCGAAGTGGTGGTGCTGATCGTCGGCTGGCTCCTTGGCGGCAACGTCGGCGTCGGCACGCTGGCGTTCGCGCTGCTGATCGGGCCGCTCGCGGGCTTCTTCATGCCGCTGCTGCTCGTGCCGGCGGCTACGCCACGCGCATCCGCCGACACAGCAACCGGCGCCGTGCAGTAGGGGTTACAGGTTGCGGTCGGCGTAGACGCGCATGGTGTCGCGCACGAACGCTGCACCCTCCGGGCCGCCGTAGTTCGCCCCGAAGCGCTCATCAGCCACGTACATCTCGCCGAGCCCGGCGAAGTACTCCTTCGTCGGTCCGGCACCGCCGCCGCCCGGGGTTCCCGGGATGCCGCGCAACCAGTCGAAGTGCCGCTGCGCGACCGCCTGGGCCTCGTCGCTGTCCGGCGTCACGCCGGACTTCCAGGTCGCGATCCATGCCGCGCCGAGCTCCTCGGCGCGCCGTTTCCAGTCACGCTTCTCGTGATCGGTCTGCGAGCGCCACCATGCGTCGCTCTTCGCGTAGGCATCCTTGCCCCACTTCCGGACGACCTCGTCCTTGTACTGGGTGTGGTCGAAGCCGTCGAACATCTCCTCTGCCATCAGTTGTCCACCTCCTTTCAGTTTCTCGATGGTCGTCTCAACCGCGCCGATCTGGCGGTTGAGCCGTTCTTGCTCCCTGCGCAACCACTCGAGGTGGGTGACGAGGGCCTCCACGTTGTCGCTGCGCCCATCCAGCACGCGGGCGATTTCTGGCAGACCCAGCCCGAGTTCACGGAGGAGCAGGATGCGCTGCAGTCTCGTGAGCGCATCCGCGTCGTAGTAGCGGTAGCCGTTCCCGCCGATCCGGGTCGGTCGCAGCAGGCCGATGTCGTCGTAGTGCCGCAGCGTCCGACTGGTGGTGCCGGCCAGCCGGGCGATGTCCTGGATGGACCAGTCGAGTACCTTCACGTCCATGTCTTCACGCTAAACGTTGACGCTGCGTCAAGGTCAAGGGGTTCAGGAACTTCAAACGCGATATAGCTTGACAGCGTACGAGACGCGATATAGCGTGACTTCCACACAACGCGATATAACTCGAGGCTCCGGCAATCGGATGCGAAGGAAGGCGACAACGATGGCAACAGAGAAGTGGCTGATCGAAGGCGAGAAGGTCATCGACTTCGAGAGCGTCCGCAAGCTGAAGGTGGGCCTCATCGGCGGCCAGATCGACATCGTCGGCCACGACGAGCCGAGCGCTCGCGTCGAAGTGCACTCGGTGCACGGCAAACCACTGCGCGTCGAGATTGTCGGCGATACCCTCGAAGTGGACCACGCGCAGCGCAACTGGGACGACTTCGTCAGTGTGTTCAAGGCGTTCCGCGGCAACTCAAGCGTGCATGTGAGCATCATGGTCCCGCGCGACATCGCCCTGAACTTCGGCGTCGTGTCGGCGGGAGCGCTCATCAGCGGCCTCACCGAGGACGCGCGCATCAGCACCGTGAGCGGCGAGGTAGTCGTCGACAACGTCTACGGCGACCTGGAACTGAACTCCGTCAGCGGCGAGATCTCGGTGCGCGGCCACTACGGCAACATCAGCGCAAAGTCGGTCAGCGGCGACCTGACGGCAAGTGGCGAGATCATGAAGCTCTCGTCGAACGGCGTGTCAGGGGACGTCTTCCTCGATGTCAGCGGCGTCCCGGACTCCGTGCGCGCGAAGAGCGTGTCGGGCAACGTCACCCTCCGCCTGGAGGCGGGTGTGCCCGCGCAGTACAAGATCAACACCATTTCCGGGAAACTGCAGCTCGACGACTCGGAGATCGCCGGCATCCGCGGCACCTACACCGGCAAGTACGGCACGCTCGACGGTCGCTGGCTCGAGTTCAGCGCATCGACGGTCAGCGGCGATGTCGCGGTCATCCACTCGAACGAAGCCGGAGGCCAGTGATGACTCCCCCAGTCTTTGCCCACGGCGCTCTGCGCCTGTACATCCTGAGCCTGCTCGAATCTGGTCCGATGCACGGCTACGAGATCATCCAGGCGATCGAGGACCGCTTCGGCGGCACCTACACGCCGAGCGCCGGCACGATCTACCCGCGGCTGGCCAAGCTCGAGGAGGAGGGCCTCGTCTCCAAGGTTCCGGATGGCCGGAAGACCGACTATTCGATCACGGATGCGGGGCGCGCCGAGCTCGAGTCACGACGGCACGAGCTCGACGACATCGAGAGCGAGGTCACCGACTCCGTTCGCCGGCTCGCCGATGAGGTGCGCTCCAGCGTGAACGAGGCGATGAAGAGCCTGCGCGCGGACCTCGCCGCGGCCGCTCGGGAAGCGCGCACCGAGGCACGCGCATCCGGGAAGACGACGGATGCGCGCATCAAGGAGACCCAGCTGGGCGCGCGCGGCGCGCTGCGGGATGCGGAGCTCGCGTTGAACGAGTTCCGGCACAACGTGCGCACGGACCTGCGGCAGCGTGCGGTGCGCGGGGAGCTCGGCGACGACCTGGTGCGCGACCTCAAAGCGCGGCTGGATCAGATCCGCGCGGACCTGTTCTAGTTCGCCGTGCGCGGGTGTTTCCGCCGTGCGCGGGTGTTGCAACACCCGCGCACGGATGGAAGACCCGCGCGAGGGTCTCGGCAGGCTCGACCAGCGAAGGGGCTATCGGAACCCCACCGGCAGGTAGAGGTCCTGCACCCGGTCGTTCAGCGCGGTGTGGTCATTGCGCGTGAAGATGCCACACGCATCCTCGCGGCAGTCGACACCCTCGCCGACGGGGTCGCCGACCTCGAGGTAGGCGGTGAAGGCACCATCGGCCGCGTTGTCGTAGCTGCGGGCACCGAACAGCTTCCACGCCCAGTCGTCGTTGATCCAGTTCGAGGGCGCCCACTGCACGGTGCCCTCTGCGACGTCCTGCTGCTCCTGATCCGGGATGCCGCCGAGGCACGGTCCTGGCTTCTCATCCGGTTCTGGGATCTTGCAGATCGCGACGTAGATGCCCTGGCGCGCGTCGAATCCGCTGCCGGTGACGACGAGGCGGTCCCCAGGCGCAATGGCGGCCGTGTCGACCTCGCCGCTTTCCGCTTCGACGCTCAGCGTTCGCTTGCGGCCGTCATCCCCCGTCGCTTCTACCGCGGTCGGCCATTCGCCGTCCTGCGGGGTAACCTGACCGCTCGAACCTTGCGGCTGATGGGTGACAATCGGCACGACAACGACCGCGGCGAGCACCAGGATCAGGGCGGCGATACCGGCGACGACCCACACCCAGACGCGTCGTCGCTTCTTCTCTGCCACGCCCAAAGTCTAGGCTCCAGGCCCTTGTCCGACGGGCCTGCGAACGGCTACCGTCGAGCGGACCTGAGGAAACCGAGGACATGATGCGCACTCTAGGTCTCGTCACCGCTGCCGCCTTGCTCACCGTGGGGCTCGCCGCCTGCACTGAAACCGGTGATGGTCCCGACCTCCCGCCCGCGGCATCCGTTCCCGCGGACGACGATCAGGGCACCCGCCCCGTCGACGACGAGTGCGGCGGCATCACCGGGGCTGACATCGAGTCGATCGTCGGCCACGATCTGGGCGAGGGCGAACCGGACTCCGGCACCGTCACGGTCAACGACCTCACCTACTCCACCACCGGATGCGATTGGGAGGACGACGACTGGGAGATCGACCTCGACCTCTCGTATGCGGAGCACTTCGACGACGACACGGTGCAGTGCGTCGAGCCGCTCGGCATCGGCGGCGAAGTGACCCCGGTGGAGGGCCTCGGGAACGAGGCGTGGTGGGTGCACGATGACGACGATGATGCCGAGGGCGAGCTGTTCGTGTGCTCCGACCTGGCGATGGTCGGAGTCAAGATCGAGGCACCGGCTGACCAGCGCGACGCCCTGCAGGGCTACGCGGAGGAGATCGCCCGCATCGTCGTCGGCTGAGACATCAACCGCGGCGCGCATAGCATTGGCGCGTGCCCCTGACCCTGCTCGCCGTGTTCCTCGGCGGGGTCGTCGGCACTGGGGCGCGGATGGCGGCAGACTGGCTCATCCCTGGCACGGGGATCGCGACGCTTGTGGTCAACGGGGTCGGGTCCTTCGCGCTCGGGGTGCTGGTGTCGTCCCTCTGGCGGCGAGCGCCGCACTGGCTGCGCGCCGGGCTCGGGGTCGGCGTGCTCGGCTCGTTCACGACGTACTCCACCGTCGCGCTGGCCGGCATCCGCTTCGCCGACGCCGGGGATCCGGCGACCGCCGTTCTTTATCTCGCCGCCAACCTGCTGCTGGGCCTCGCCGCTGCCTGGCTCGGCCTGCGCATCGGTGGGCGGCCGACCCCGATCGACTGGCGCGACGAATGATCGCCCTGGTGCTGCTGGCCGGCGGCGTCGGCGCGGTGCTCCGGTATCTCGTCTCGGCGCTCATGGCGAGGAGGTCGCAAGCGAATAGCTTCCCCTGGGCGGTTCTCGCCGTCAACGTCGTCGGCTCAGCCGTAGCCGGCGTCGTGCTCGGCCTGCATCCGGATGCCGAGCAGATCCTGCTCACCGGTTTCTGCGCGGCGCTGACAACCTACAGCACGTTCAGTGTCGAGACCGTGCAACTGCTGCTCGCTGGCCGCGTACGACCCGCGGTCCTCAGCGTCGCTGCCAACGTCGTGCTTGGGATCGGCGCGGCCGCACTCGGGTATCTGGTCGTGCGCTGAGACCGGGTCGGATTGGCCATTGACTCCCGGCGCGGCCGGAGCACCATCCTGAAGGCGCTGGATTACGCGATCGCGGCTGCGGCACAAGCTCGTGCTCGTGCTCGTGCTCGTGCACGATGTGACGGTTGCGCTCGGTCATCCGGAAACCGCTCCCCCCGGCGACGCGGCGGCGGCGCTGACAGCGAGATCGCTAGGTTGATCGTGTGACCCAGTACGACGTCGCCTCCGTGCGCTCCGACTTCCCCGCTCTCGCATCCGGTTCGGCCCACTTCGACGGCCCCGGCGGCACCCAGACCCCCAGGCAGGTGATCGACGCGATGGCGGCAACCCTCGGCGCTCCGCTCTCCAACGAAGGGGACACAACGCAGGGCGAACGCAACGCCGCAGCGGCGGTCGCATCCGGCCGGCAGGCGATCGCGGACCTCGTCGGCGGCGACCCTGGCGGCGTCGTCTTCGGACGCAGCGCAACCCAGCTGGCGTACGACTTCTCCCGGATGCTGTCCCGCACCTGGTCAGCGGGCGACGAGGTCATCGTCACGCGCCTCGACCACGACTCGAACGTGCGCCCGTGGGTGCAGGCGGCCGAGCAGGTCGGTGCGACCGTGCGCTGGCTCGACTTCGACCCCGCCACCTCGGAGCTCGACGACATCGGCACGGTGCTCTCCGACCGCACCCGGCTGGTGGCGGTCACCGCGGCATCCAACCTCATCGGCACCAAGCCGCCGGTCGCCGCCATCGCCCGCGCTGCCCATGCTGTCGGCGCTCTCGTCTACGTCGACGGCGTTCACTACACGGCGCACGAGTCGGTCGACATGGCAGCGCTCGGCGCCGACTTTTACGCGTGCTCACCGTACAAGTTCCTCGGACCGCACCTCGGTGCGCTCACCGCATCCCCCGAGCTGCTCGACACGCTCATGCCGGACAAGCTGCTGCCGGCCACCAACGAGGTGCCTGCGCGGTTCGAATTCGGCACGCTCCCGTACGAGCTGTTGGCTGCCGTCGCGGCGGCGGTCGACTACCTCGCCGACCTCGGCGTGGCCGGACCGCGGCCGGGAGCCCGGCGGGACCGCCTGGTCGACTCATTCCACCGCCTGGACGCACACGAGCAGGAGCTGCTCGGCACTCTCGAGCGCGGCATCGCGGAACTGCCAGGCGTCACGGTGCACTCCCGCGCAGCCGACCGCACGCCGACCCTGCTGATGACGTTCGACGGACGGGATGCCGCGGACGCCTACCGCTTCCTCGCCCAGCGCGGCGTGGATGCTCCCGCGTCGAACTTCTACGCGCTGGAGGCGTCGCGGCGGTTGGGTCTGGGCGACGCCGGGGGTCTGCGCGCCGGACTTGCACCGTACACGGACGAGTCGGACATCGAGCGCCTGCTCGACGGGCTGCGGGAGTTCATGACGGCCTGACCCGGGCCGGCCCCGGCTCACAACCCCCTGTTATGCAGGACTTTCCGACCTGCCGGCGCCTCTGCATAGGCATCCGGGCCCATCCGGAGCAGAATCTCCTGCACAACAGGGAATGTCCTGCACAACGGGAGGCAGGTCAGAGGTTGGACAGCAGCGCCACGACCTGGCGGGCGATCTGCCGTCCGGCCCGGTTGGCCCCGATCGTGCTCGCCTGGGGGCCGTAGCCGGCGAAGAAGATCCGCGGATCCTTCCAGGAGGATCCCCCGCCAACGGTGACCCCACCGGCCTTCTCGCGCAGCTTCAGCGGCGACAGGTGCCGCAGCTCGGGACGGAACCCGGTCGCCCACAGGATCGCATCCACCTTCTGGAAGCTGCCGTCCTCGAACCGCACGCCCTCCGGTTCGATCGCGGTGAACATCGGCCGCTCCTTGAGCAGACCGCGGGTGATCGCCGACTGGATGCGTCTGGTCCGCGGAACACCGGTGCCACTCACGATGCTGGGCAGCGCGCGCCCGGACCGGGCCGCCTCGTCCTGTTGCGCAACCGCCGATGCCCCGGCTTCGAGACTGAGCTCCACCTCGTCGAGGAACTCCACCGGTCGGCGGGTCACCCAGGTCAGCTCACCGGCCACGTTCTCCAGTTCGATCAGGAAGCCGATCGCCGAGGTGCCGCCACCGACGACCGCGACGCTCTGACCCCGGAAGTTCTCGGCGGACTCGTAGTCGGTCGTGTGCACCAGGCGACCCTCGAACTTGTCGAGCCCCGGGTACCACGGGATGAAGGGCGACCCCCACGTCCCGGTCGCGTTGACCACGACATCCGTCACCACCTCGCCGAGCTGCCCGCCGGCGTCGTACGCGACGACCAGCTCGGTGCCGCGATTGAAGACCGCGTTGACGGATGCCGGGCGCACCACGGCGAGCTCGTAATAGTCCTCGTACTGCCGGTAGTAGTCGGCGACGACCGACTTCGCCGGCTGCTGGCGGTCGGCCGTCTCGAAGGACAGGCCGAGCGCATCCATGCCGGGCAGGTCGTTGATGCGGTGCGCCGAGCCGATGCGCAACGCCTCCCAGCGGTGCTGCCATGCCCCGCCGGTTCCCGGCCCGCGATCGAGCACGACGAACTCCACGCCGGGCCCAAGACCGAGCCGTTTCAGGTAGTAGGAGACGGACAGTCCTGCCTGCCCAGCACCGATCACGACAACGGATGTCCTGGCCGGAATTGGGGGCATAACATTACGTTACCCGTCCGTGACCGACGGGGATTTCCCTAATGGCCGCATGCTAAAGTTGGAAGTTAGTTTTGGAGAGACTTTCTGAGCTTCAGCGTGCTCAGCCTGTAATCATGAGGGGGTCACCCAATGGGACGTGGTCGCCAGAAGGCCAAGCACACCAAAGTGGCGCGTGAGCTGAAGTACTTCAGCCCCGAGACGAACTACGACGCGCTCGAGCGCGAACTCGCAGGGCAGAGCGGCGAGGCCGACAAGTGGGCCGATTACGCCACCGAAGACGAGTACACGTCGGAGCAGAACAAGGGCGCCTGACGCCTAACCCCTGATCACGTTCTCAGCTGTAGCTGCCGACCAGCCGCACGGCTCCCCCGTCGACACCCTTGGCGCCCTGCTCGAAGCCCGTGAGGTCGCGCGCACTCGTCGACACTTCGCCGACCACCCAGCCGGGGATGCCCTGGCCGTCGAGTTCGGCGATGACCTGATCGACGGCATCCGGGCTCGCGATCGCGAACATTCCGATGCCGAGGTTCCAGGTTCCCTCGGCGCTCGCAAGCGTGGAACCTGCCCAATCCGACAGCACCTGGAACACCGGATGCGGCGTCCAGGTCGAGCGGTCGACCTCCACCCAGGAACCGACCGGCAGCACGCGCGCGAGGTTGGCGGCGATGCCGCCGCCCGTGACGTGACTGAGCGCGTGCACCGACCCGCCTGCGGTGCCATCCAGCAGCCGAGAGAGCGCTCCGGTGTACAGGCGCGTGGGCTCGAGGAGCACCTCGCCGACGACACCGCCGAGGTCGTCGGACGTGTCCGAGTAGCCGATACCGCGCTGCTTCAGGATGTGCCGCACGAGCGAGTAGCCGTTCGAATGCAGCCCGGAGGACTCGAGCGCGATCACGACGTCGCCGTCGCGCACCCGTTCCGCGCCGAGCACGGCATCCGCTTCCACCGCGCCGACAGCCGCGCCGGCGACGTCGTAGTCGTCGGGGCCGAGCAGGCCAGGGTGCTCCGCGGTCTCCCCGCCGACCAGCGCGGTGCCGGTGGCGGCGCAGGCATCCGCGATCCCGGCGACGATCTGCGCGATCCGGGTGGGGACGACCTTGCCGCACGCGATGTAGTCGGTCATGAACAGCGGCTTCGCGCCGACCACGATGATGTCATCGACGACCATGCCTACCAAGTCCTGGCCGATGGTGTCGTGCTTGTCGAGGGCCTGGGCGATCGCGACCTTGGTACCGACACCGTCGGTCGAAGTGGCGAGCAGCGGATGCCGGAACGAGCGCAGCGCGGAGACGTCGAACAGCCCGGCGAACCCGCCGACACCGCCGAGCACCTGCGGCCCGTGGGTGCGGGCGATGGATGCCTTCATCAATTCGACCGCGAGGTCGCCAGCATGCGTGTCGACGCCGGCCTCGGCGTAGGCGTCGCTCACGGGCCCTCCTGACGGCCGGGGTCGCCGTAGACCAGTCCGGAGAGGTCGGCGTCGGGACTGGGGTCGAGTCCGTTGGAGTGGTCGAGCATGTTCTTTCCAAGCAGGTTGGAGTCCGGGATCGGGATCGGATACTTGCCGGTGAAGCACGCGGTGCAGAGGCTCTCACGCGGCTGCTGGGTCGCTCCGATCATCCCGTCCTCCGACAGGTAGCCAAGGCTGTCGGCGCCGATGGCCTGCCGCACCTCGTCCACGCCGAGCCCGGTCGCGAGCAGTTCGGCCCTGGTCGCGAAGTCGATGCCGTAGAAGCACGGCCAGGTGATCGGCGGACTCGAGATGCGCACATGCACCTCCGCCGCGCCGGCCTCGCGCAGCATCGCCACGAGCGCACGCTGAGTGTTCCCGCGCACGATCGAGTCGTCCACGACGATCAGGCGCTTGCCCTTGATGACTTCCTTGAGAGGGTTCAGCTTGAGCTTGATGCCGCGCTGTCTGATGGTCTGGGATGGCTGGATGAAAGTGCGTCCGACGTACGCGTTCTTCACAAGACCCTGCCCGTAGGGGATGCCTGAGCCTTCCGCGTACCCGATCGCGGCCGGCGTGCCGGATTCCGGGGTGGGGATGACGAGGTCCGCTTCCACCGGGTGCTCGCGCGCGAGCTGACGGCCCATCTCGACGCGGGACTCGTAGACACCGCGCCCGGCGATGGTGGTGTCTGGACGGGCCAGGTAGACGTACTCGAACACGCATCCGGCGCGCTGGGTCTCGGCGAACCGTTTCGAGCGCAGCCCGTTCTCGTCGATCACGATCAGCTCACCCGGTTCGACCTCGCGAACGAAGCTCGCGCCGACGATGTCGAGCGCCGCGGTCTCGCTTGCGACCACCCAGCCGCGTTCGAGCCGGCCGAGCACGAGCGGGCGGACGCCCTGAGGGTCGCGTGCGGCGTACAGGGTGGTCTCGTCCATGAAAACCAGGCAGTACGCGCCGCGCAGTCGCGGCAGCACCTCGAGCGCGGTGGCCTCGAGCGTGTGGTCGAGGTCGCCGGCGAGCAGCGCCGTGACCACCGCGGTGTCGGTGGTGTTGCCGCGCGCCAGTTCTCCGTCGATCTCCGGATGCCGCTCGTGCACGAGCTGCAACAGCTCGGCGGTGTTGGTGAGATTGCCGTTGTGGCCGAGCGCGACGGTTCCGCTGACGGTGCGGCCGAGGGTCGGCTGGGCGTTTCGCCAGCTCGAGGATCCGGTCGTTGAGTAGCGGGTGTGGCCGATCGCGAGATGCCCGGTCAGCGTGTTGAGCGAGCTCTCGTTGAACACCTGAGAGACCAGGCCCATGTCCTTGTAGACGAGGATTTTGGTGCCATCGCTCGAGGCGATGCCGGCCGACTCCTGGCCGCGATGCTGCAGCGCGTAGAGGCCGAAGTAGCTGAGCTTGGCGACTTCCTCACCGGGCGCCCACACTCCGAAGACACCGCAGGCATCCTGTGGGCCCTTCTCCCCGGGGAGAAGGTCGTGACTCAGTCGGCCATCGCCACCGGCCAATGCGGGTCCCACTTTCGTTTGGTGCTTGAGTGCGTGCGCAGCACAAGTTTATCGGGCGGAGCTTGTGCCGCTCCCGTCCGCCTCCGGACTTGGGTTTTCGTTGGCCGGGGCGGCCTGCGGTTCGTCGGCGACGGCTTCCGGACGAACCTCGAGGTGTCGTGCCGTGGCCGTGCCCGCGCGCTTGGAGGCGCGCCGATCGAGGATGAGCGCGACAATCGCACCGACAGCGACGCCGATCGGAATGCCGTAGAGGCTGAAGAATCCGACGGTCGCGGTGTAGCCGATCTCCTTGTCCGCGGGGAACAGCGACACCAGGAGCAGGGTCACGATGAGGCCGAGGGCGCCGCCGGCGACGAGGAACACGGGGACCTTGGGCGCCCGGCGGATGGTCACCGGCGTCGGCGTCTCCTGCTCATGCTTGTCGTCGCTCACGTCCCCATTCTCCCCCATGGTCGGTCGTGCGTATCCCCGCGAGGGGTCAGGAAAGGGCCTTGCCTGTGCCGGGGAGGGGCCGCTTACGACCCCTCAGGTGACCGGGTTGGTGTCCCAGTCCAGCGGCAGCTGCTCGGCGACGGTGGATGCGCGGGAACCGGATGCCGATACCGCGCCCTCCGCGAGCGCGGAGTCCCACGCCAGCGAACCGGTCGCGAGCGCGATCCAGGTGGACGGGTCGGTCTCGACGACGTTCGGCGGGGTGCCGCGCGTGTGGCCGGGGCCCTCGATGCACTGGATTGCGCCGTACGGTGGCACGCGCACTTCAACCGAGTTCCCCGGTGCGCGGTCGGCGAGCAGCTGCAGCAGGTAGCGCACCGCCATCGCCGTCGCGTCGCGGTCGCCGCCCGCGCCTTCTTCGCGTACCTTGCGGATCGACGCCTCGCCGACGATCGCGACGATTCTGCCTTTCGTCATCCCTCAACGCTAGACGCGCGCCCCGACAGTCGCCAGAGCGTGCCGGGTAACCTGTCAGGGTGCGAATCCTCGTCATCGGCTCCGGCGCGCGCGAGCATGCCATCATCACCTCCCTCGTCAGCGAGGAAGCGGACCACGAGCTCATCGCGGCCCCCGGCAACGCCGGCATCGCCGCGGTGGTGCCCGTGATCGCGCTCGACACGACGAATGCGGCGGTCGTCGCCGACTTCGCCTTCGACAATGACATCGAGTTAGTGGTGATCGGTCCGGAGGCTCCGCTGGTCGCTGGCGTTGCCGACGCCATCCGTCAGCGCGGCATCGCCGTGTTCGGGCCGGGCAAGGCGGCGGCCGAGCTGGAGGGCAGCAAGGCGTTCGCCAAGCGCATCATGGATGCCGCGGGGGTGCCGACCGGACGTGCGGCGAGATCCGGAACCCTCGAGGAGGCGGTTGCCGCGCTCGACGAGTTCGGCGCACCCTACGTCGTGAAGGCCGACGGGCTCGCGGCGGGCAAGGGTGTGCTGGTCACCGAGGACCGCGAGGCCGCTGTCGCACATGCCGAGTACTGGCTCGGGCACGGACCAGTGCTGGTGGAAGAGTTCCTCGCCGGCCAGGAGGTCTCGCTGTTCGTGCTGTCCGACGGACACAACGTGCTGCCGCTCGCACCCGCGCAGGACTACAAGCGCCTGCTCGACGACGACCGCGGGCCGAACACCGGCGGCATGGGCGCGTACTCGCCGTTGCCGTGGCTGCCGGATGGTTTCGTCGACGAGATCGTGGAGACGGTCGCGCTGCCGACGGTGCGTCAGCTCGCCGAGGAGCAGACACCGTTCATCGGACTGCTCTACTGCGGCCTCATCGTGACCGATGCGGGCGTGCGCGTAATCGAGTTCAATGCGCGCTTCGGCGATCCGGAGACCCAGGTGGTGCTGCCCCGCCTGGTCACGCCGCTCAGCGAACTGTTGTTCGCGGCAGCGACCGGAAGGCTGGGTTCTATGCCGCTGCCCGAGTTCTCGGACGACGTCGCGGTGAGCGTTGTGCTCGCCAGCGAGGGGTATCCGGAGGGCGCCCCGACCGGACGCGCGATCACCGGCATCGAGACGGCAGAGGCGATCCACGGCGTGCACGTGCTGCACGCCGCGACCTCCCTCGTTGATGACACGCTCATCGCCATCGGCGGGCGCGTGTTGAACGTTGTCGCCCTCGGCAGCGACTTCACCGAGGCTCGCTCGCGCGCGTATCTGGCACTCGACGCGATCGAACTGGAGGGCGGCCAGTACCGCACCGACATCGCATCCCGCGTCGCCGACGAATAGCAGCTGGCGCCCAGTTGCCCACTTCGGCCCCACTTTCGGGCCGGAAATGGGGCGAAAGTGGGCAACTCGCGGCGCGAGGGGTCGAAAAGAGGCCCTCCTGGCGCCCGGGAAGGGCCGTTACCGACCCCTCCGGAACTAGCGGTAGGACGCGATGCCGGTGAGGGCTCGGCCGATCACGAGCGTGTGGATCTCGTCGGTGCCCTCGTAGGTCGCGACCGCCTCGAGGTTCGCCATGTGGCGCATGACCGGGAACTCGTCGGTGATGCCGTCCCCGCCGAGGATGGAGCGGGCCGTGCGCGCAATCTTCTGGGCCTCGCGAACGTTGTTGAGCTTGCCAACGCTGATCTGCTCGATCGAGAGGGTGCCCGCATCCTTGCGGCGGCCGAGCTGCAGCGCGAGCAGCAGACCCTTCTCGTACTCGAGGAACATGTCGGCGAGCTTCTTCTGCACCAACTGGGTCCCACCGATCGGCTTTCCGAACGCCTCACGCACCGTCGAGCGGTCGATCGCCGCCTCCAGGCAGCTGCGCGCTGCCCCCATGACTCCCCACGCGATGCCGTACCGCGCCTCGTTCAGGCATCCGAACGGACCGGACAGGCCACGCGCATCCGGCAGCATCGCCGTCGACGGCAGCCGCACCTCATCGAAGAACACGTCGCACTGCACCGAGGCGCGCATCGAGAGCTTGCCGCCGATCGGCTCCGCCCGGAAGCCGGGGGTGTCGGTCGGCACGACGAAGCCGCGCACGCCGTCGTCGGTCGCCGCCCAGACGATCGCGACATCAGCTTCGCTCGCGAGTCCGATCCAGCGCTTGGCGCCGGTGAGCACCCAGTCGTCGCCGTCGCGCCGCGCATGGGTCTGCATCGACGCTGGATCGCTGCCGGATGCCGGTTCGGTCAGCGCGAAGCATCCGATCAGGGTGCCCGCGGCCATGCCCGGCAGCCACTGCTGCTTCTGCTCGTCGGAGCCGAACTTCGAGATCGCCGACATCGCGAGCGATCCCTGCACCGAGACGAGGGTGCGCCAAGCGCTGTCCGCCGCCTCGAGCTCCAGGCAGACCAGGCCGTAGCTGACGGCGCTGGCGCCAGCCGCGCCGTAACCGGTCAGGTGCATCCCCAGGAAGCCAGCCGCACCGAGCTCCGCCACCAATTCCTTGCGGAAGAGGCGATCCTCGAAGTCGGCATCGATAACCGGCTCGATGCGCTCGCGCGCGAACGTGCGCGCCCTCTGCTGCCAGGCCAGCTCCTCCTCGTTCAGCATGAGCTCGAGACCGAGGAGGTGGTCGGTGGTCAGGTCAGCCATATCGGCCCCAATCATTGTTGTCATTTCGGGAGGTCGGCGCGCCAGTCGGCATCCGGATGCCCGCCAAGAGTCGGCGGCGGACGGTGGTAGCCCGTCGGCGTGACGGAGAACGTCAGAGGGTTGGCGACCTGTCGAACGGTGGCGCCGGTGGTTTCGTCGGTCAGCTCGATCACGTTGCCGAGGCCCAGCTCGCCGGCGAGCGCGAACGCCTCCGCGATGGTGTTGACGCGACCGGCCGGGACGCGGGCGGCGGTGAGCAGTGACACCCAGTCGTCTGCGGGCCGGCCGGCCAGCCCACGCTCGAGCTGTTCGCGCAGCGGGCCGCGATTGGCGACGCGTGACGCGTTGTCGGCGAACCGCGGGTCGTCGGCGAGCGCCGGGCTGCCCAGCACGGTGACGAGGTCACGGAATTGCCGGTCGTTGCCGACGGCGACCGCAATGGGGACGTCTGCGGTGTGCAGCGTCTCGTACGGTGCGATGCTCGGGTGGGCGTTGCCCATCCGCTGCGGCGAGACGCCGGTCGCGATGGTGCTGCTCGCCTGGTTCACGAGCCCGGCCAGCAGCGATGACAGCAGGTTCACCTCGACCCGCTGGCCCCCGCCGGTGCGCTCTGCGTGACGCAGCGCCGCGAGTATCCCGGCACTCGCGTTCAGCCCGGTGAGCACGTCGACGAGTGCGACTCCGGCCTTGGTCGGCTCGCCATCCGCTTCTCCGGTGATGCTCATTAGGCCGCCGACCGCCTGCACCAGCAGGTCGTAGCCGGGCAGCTCAGCGCCGGCACCGGCACCGAAGCCGGTGATCGACGCGTAGACAAGTCGCGGGTTTTGGGCGCGCAGGGTGTCGTAGCCGAGGCCGAACGACTCCATGGTGCCCGGCCGGAAGTTCTCCACCACGATGTCGGCGCCCACCGCGAGCTCGAGCGCGCGCTGCCGCCCGTCGTCGCTGCGCAGGTCGCAGACGACCGACCGCTTGTTGCGGTTCACGCTCGCGAAATAGGTGCCGGTGCCCGACCCGTCGACCGGCGGCACCCAGTGGCGGGTGTCATCGCCCGCCGGCGATTCGATCTTGATGACGTCCGCCCCCAGGTCGGCGAGCATCATGGTCGCGTACGGCCCGGCCAGCACGCGCGAGAAGTCGGCCACCCGCACACCGGCCAGCGGCCCCTCAACTCCTGTCACCCCTCCATCATTTCAGTACGCCGGATGCCCGGTTTGCGGCGTCATGTCTCACCGCCTGCGTGAATAATGAGGTGGTGGCTCAGGAACTGGACGGCTGGACGCTCGCCTACTCGGGCAAGGTGCGCGACTTGTACGAGTCGCCCGACGCATCCGGCCTGCTGATGGTTGCCAGTGACCGTGTGAGCGCGTTCGATCACGTGCTCGAGCCGGGCATTCCCGACAAGGGCTCCTTGCTGACGACGCTCAGCCTGTGGTGGTTCGAACGGCTCGACCTGCCGAACCACGTCATCTCTTCGACCGCCGTCAGCGCGGGCGGGCAGGTTCCGGATGCCGTGGCGGGTCGCGCCATGGTCGTGAAGCGTCTCGAGATGTACCCGATCGAGTGTGTAGTGCGCGGGTACCTGTCCGGCAGCGGCTGGGTAGAGTACTCACGCAGCCAGAGCGTGTGCGGTGTCCCATTGCCGGCGGGGTTGAACGACGGTGATCGCCTGCCGGAGCCGATCTACACCCCGGCCTGGAAGGCTCCACTCGGCCTGCATGACGAGAACATCACCTACGAGCGCACTGTCGAGCTGGTCGGCGAGAAGGTGGCCTCCCGGCTGCGCGACCTGTCCCTTTCGACGTTTGCTTTCAGCTCCGGGATCGCCGCGGATCGCGGGCTGATTCTCGCCGACACCAAGTTCGAGTTCGGCGACGACAACGGCACGGTGACGCTCGCCGATGAGGTGCTGACCTCCGACAGCAGCCGGTACTGGGACCTTGCGGCCTGGCAGCGCGGCGAGCGCGGCGTGAGCTTCGACAAGCAGGTCGTGCGGGATTGGCTCAAGGCGAACTGGGATCAGCACGGTGAGCCGCCGCGGCTGCCGGATGACGTCGTGCGGCTGACCGCGGACCGGTACCGCGAGCTGATCACGCGCTTGACCGCGTAACAGGCCGCTCTGCGGGTGTGTGGCGGAGGAGTCATCAGCGCGCTGTTTCGGCGGACCGCGGGTGTCCGGACACACGCGCCAGGTGCGCCGGGCGCGGATGTCCGCAACGGGCGCGTTATCCGTTCCCGGCGGTCGAGCCTGTCGAGACCCGGGAATGCTCTGGCCATCGCGTGCGTTGTCCCGTACGATAGTTGAACGTTCAAGGAAGTGAGCCCATGACTACAACAGCACCGGACATCCTCTCCGCGGGCACCGCTATGGGTGCGGTGACCCTCAAGGTTGCGAACCTCGACCGCATGATCGCCTACTACCAACTCGGTGTCGGCCTCGACCTCCTGGCTCAGGACGGCGACAGCGCCGTGCTCGGTCGGCCCGGCCGGCCGTCGCTCGTGCTGCAGTACGCGCCCGAGCTCAAGCACGCGTCCGAGACCGCTGCCGGCCTCTTCCACACGGCCTTCGTGTTCGACAACAAGAGCGACCTCGCGGCATCCGTGTACTCGGTGGCCCGCAGGTACCCGCAGACCTTCACCGGGTCATCCGACCACTTCGTGAGCAACGCCTTCTACTTCGACGACCCCGAGGGCAACGGCGTCGAGCTGTACTGGGACACCGACCCGTCGACCTGGCAGTGGAACAACGGCTCCATCCACATGGGGACCGTCTTCCTCGACCCGAACCGCTTCCTGCAGGAGAACCTCACCGAGCAGGGCATCGCTCAGGCGACCAGCGAGGGTGACGCGTACGTCGGCCACGTGCACCTGAAGGTCGGCGACATCCCCACAGCCAAGCAGTTCTATGTCGACACGGTCGGCTTCGAAATCACCATCGAGTACGGCACGCAGGCCCTGTTCGTCAGCGCGGGCGGCTATCACCACCACCTCGGCATGAACACCTGGCACTCCTCTGGTGCTGGCACACGCACCCCCGCGCTCGGCCTCGGCGAGGTGTCCATCTCGGTCCCCACGAAGGATGACCTCGGCGCCCTCAGCGACCGTCTCGGCGCGCGCGGCGTGCAGTTCAAGGACGACGGCAACGAGGTGCGCTTCGACGACCCGTGGGCGAACCTGGTGCGCGTCACGGCCGACGCCTGACGCTCAGCGCCGGACGTTCAACCCCTCGTCCCAAGCGATGGTCTGCACGGGTTTCGCGAAGAACAACACGACGATCGCGCCGACGAACGACGCGAACGCTGGCAGGAGAATCGCCTGCGACATGGCCGCGCTGAATCCGGCGTGGAGGGCGGCCGGTAACGCTTCGCCGGCCGCCAGGTCGACGGATGCGCCGGGCAGCTCTACCGACAACCGATAGCTGATGATGGCTGCGATCGACGCGCTGCCGAGCACCGCTCCGACCTGGCGCATGGTGTTATAGACCCCGGATCCTGCGCCAGCGCGGTGCTGCGGGAGGTTGCGGGTGGCGGTCGTCGACAGCGGCGACCAGATGAACGCGTTCGCGACGCCGAGCAGCGCGCTGGGCAGCAGCAGGGGCAGCACTTCGGCATCCGGGCGCATCAGCAGTGAATAGGCGACCAGCGCCAGCCCCATCAAGGTCGCGCCGAAGAACGCCAGGTTGCGGGGGTTCACCCGGTCGGCGAGGCGTCCGCCGATGGGAGCGAGCGCGCCGGAGATCACCGCCATCGGCACGATCATGAGCGCGGACTGGGTCGGGGTGTAGCCGAGCACGAGCTGGAAGTAGAAGATCAGCGGCAGCGACATGGTCGTCACCGAGAGCCCTGTCACCGAGATGGCGACGCTCGCCAGCGAGAAGTTGCGGTCGCGGAACAGGCTGAGCGGCAGCAGCGGCTCGCCCTTGTTGACCGCTTGCCACACCACGAAGATCGCGAGCACGACGATTCCCGAGACGATCAGACCCCACACCGTGATCGGGCCGACGATCGTGCCCCAGTCGTAGGTCGCACCCTCCTGCAGCCCGAAGACCAGCAGGAACATCCCGAGCGCGCTGAGCACGACGCCGATGATGTCGAACCGGTGCTGGTGGGTGGGCAATCGCGGGACGAACCGGATCGCGAGCAGGAACGCCACGATGCCGACCGGCACGTTGATGAAGAAGATCCACTCCCAGCCGAGGCTGTCGACCAGGATGCCGCCGAGCATCGGTCCGACGAGCGTGGCGATGCCAGCGACAGCGCCCCACAGGCCCATCGCGACCCCGCGCCGATCGGGCGGGAAGATCCGGGTGATGATCGCCATGGTCTGCGGCGTCATCAGCGCCGCCCCCAGGCCCTGGAACACACGCGCGGCGATGAGCATCCCGATCGAACCGGACAGCCCGCACCACACCGAGGCCAGCGTGAACACCACCAGCCCGGCCAGGTAGAGACGCTTCGGGCCGAATCGGTCGCCGAGCCTGCCGGTGATGAGCAGCGGCACCGCGTACGCGAGGAGGTACGCGCTCGTCACCCAGATCACCGAGTTGATGTCGGTGCCGAGGCTCGTCATGATGCTCGGGTTCGCGACCGACACGATCGTGGTGTCGACCAGAATCATGAAGAATCCGATGACCAGCGCCCACAGGGCCGGCCACGGACGGAGTGAACTGTCCATCGCTTCCGCGAATCTACGTTGTGATCCTGCGATCGCCAAACCGCTCGATCGAACGGCTCAGCGCAGCATCGAACTGAGCAGGATGCTCGTCTCGCTGTTGAGCACCCCTTCAACAGAACGGATGTCGCCGAGCAGGTGATCGAAGTCCTGCAGGCTGCTGACGCGCAGCTCCGCGACCAGGTCCCAGCCTCCGTTTGTGGAGTACAGTGCGTGCACTTCAGGCAGGCCGCGCAGCTCATGGATGACCGCGTTCGTCGACCGGCCCTCGACCGAGATGAGCGAGATGGCGCGGAGCTGGTCGACCTCCGCCTCCTCGCGAACCCGCACCGTGAAGCCGAGGACGACACCGGAATCGACGAGCCGGTCGATGCGGCTGGTCACCGTCGCCCGGCTGACTCCCAGCCGCTTGGCGAGGGTCGTCACCGGTTCCCGACCGTCGGCGCGGAGCGCGGAAATCAGCTGCCGGTCGAGATCGTCGAGTTGTGCCATGCACCCGAGGTTACAGGATGCCTATTCACGCTTACCAGAGTGATTCTTCAGTGTGCGGTTTGCTGGCTGCTTGCTCATTGCTGTTGCAGATCGCCAACAATATTGTTGAGTCGAACTAACTGGAGGTACGAAATGGTCCGCTTCGTGGGCGTCGAGAACATGGCGCGCTGGCTTGCGGAGACCGGTGTCGAGGCCGCGATCTCCGGCCTGACCGAGTACCTCGAGCACGACTTCCGGCGCTGGCCCAGCTTCGAGCTCGCACCGCGAGTCGCCTCCCATTCGCCGGTGGGCGTCATCGAGCTCATGCCCACCAGCGACGGCGAGACCTACGCCTTCAAATACGTAAATGGCCACCCGGGCAATCCGCGAGCGGGCCTGCAGACCGTCACGGCCTTCGGCCTGCTCGCGGATGTCCACACCGGCTATCCGGTGCTCCTGTCCGAGATGACCATCCTCACCGCGATCCGCACCGCCGCCACCTCGGCGATGGCCGCCAAGGTGCTGGCACGCCCCGAGTCGCGGGTCATGGCGATGATCGGAACCGGCGCCCAGGCCGAGTTCCAGGCGATCGCCTTCCGCGACGCGCTGGGCATCCGGGAGCTGCGCGTCTTCGACACCGACCGCCAAGCGACGGCGAAGTTCGTGGAGAACATCGACGGGCTCGGCTTCACCGTGACCGTCGCGTCCAGCGTGGCCGAGGCCGTGAGCGGTGCCGACATCGTGACAACGTGCACCGCGGACAAGCGCAACGCGATCATCCTCACCGACGACCTCGTGACGCCGGGCATGCATATCAATGCGATCGGCGGCGACTGCCCAGGCAAGACCGAACTCGACCCGGCCATCCTGGATCGCGCCGAGGTCTTCGTCGAGTACACCGAGCAGAGCCGCATCGAGGGCGAGATCCAGCACCACGCGGCCGACTTCCGGGTCACCGAACTGTGGGAGGTGCTGACCGGGGTCCAGCCGGGTCGCGTCGCCCCGGCACAGGTGACGGTGTTCGACTCGGTCGGCTTCGCGATCGAGGACTTCTCCGCGCTGCGCTTCCTGTCCGACCAGCTGGCGGGCACCGACTACTTCACCGAGATCGACCTGGTCGCCGAGCCGGCCGACCCGAAGAACCTCTTCGGCGAGGTCTCGGCGAGGCGCCTGCAGCAGGCATGACGGAGCCCGGCGCATCCGCCCCGGCTGCGGTGGTCATGGTGCGCCCGCACCACTTCTTCGTCAACCAGGACACCGCGCTCGACAACGCGTTCCAGTCCGACCACGCGCACGATCCGGCCGCGATCGCGGAAAGCGCGTACGCGGAGACGACCGCCCTCGCCGATGCACTGCGCGCGCGGGGCGTGACCGTGCATCTCTTCGACGACGTGCGCGAGGACCGGCCGGATGCAATCTTCCCGAACAACTGGTTGTCGACTCACGAAGACGGCCGGATCGCCGTGTATCCGATGCGGTCGCCGCAGCGCCGCGGCGAGCGCCGTGCCGACATCATCCAGGAACTGCAGGAGCAGTACCGGGTCACCGGCCTCGTCGACTACAGCGAACTTGAGCGCGAGAACGTGTTCCTCGAGGGCACCGGCTCGCTCGTGCTCGACCACGCAGAGCGGGTCGCGTACGTCGCGCGGTCCCCGCGCGCTGACGACAGCGCCGTGCTGCGGTTCTGCGCCGACTTCGGCTACGAGCCGTTCATCTTCGACGCCGTGGACGCCACCGGCACGCCCATTTACCACACCAACGTGATGATGACGATCGCCACCGAGTACGCGCTGGTCGTGCCGGACGTGATTCCGGATGCCGGGCGCCGGGGCGAGCTGCTCGACCGGCTCGCCGCATCCGGACACCCCGTCATCGAGCTCACACGCACCCAACTGCACGAGTTCGCGGGCAATGCGATCGAGCTGACCGGGAGCGCTGGCCGAGTGCTCGCGCTGTCGACGCGCGCGCGCGACAGCCTCACGCCCGAGCAGCTCGGCATCATCGAAGCGAGCAGCGATATCGTCGCCGTGCCCGTGCCGACCGCCGAACTCGCGGGCGGTTCCGTGCGCTGCATGATCGCGGGCGTGCACCTGCCGCGCCGCTAACTGACCGGCTCGCTTACTGAGAGCCCGCGGATGGGGGCGCGGGTAGAATGGTGGAACACCAAGGCCCAGGAGTCATTCGTGCCCATCATCGTCGTCGACGTCATGCCCAAGGCTGAACTGCTCGACCCACAAGGCAAAGCCGTGGCCGGCGCCCTCGCGCGACTCGGCAAGAGCCGCTTCACCGGCGTGCGCATCGGCAAGCGTTTCGAGCTCACCATCGACGGACCGGCCGACGAGGCCGCCCTCGACGAGGCACGGGAGCTCGCGGAGACCATGCTGTCGAACTCGGTGATCGAGGATGTCGTGGGCGTGCGCTTCCACGACGTGGAGATCACCAGCAGTTCCGCCGGCGTCGCGGGGGAGACCCACTGATGCGCATCGGTGTCATCACGTTCCCCGGCTCGCTCGACGACCGTGACGCCCAGCGCGCCATCCGAATCGCAGGCGCGGAACCGGTCGCCCTCTGGCACGGGGAGCACGACCTGCACGGCGTCGACGCACTCGTGCTGCCCGGCGGCTTCAGCTACGGGGACTACCTGCGCTGCGGCGCGATCGCGAGCTTCTCGCCGATCATGAGCGAAGTGATCGACGCGGCGAACAAGGGCATGCCGGTGCTGGGCATCTGCAACGGCTTCCAGATGCTCACCGAGGCCAAGCTGCTTCCGGGTGGACTGGTGCGCAACGAGGGCGGCAACTTCGTCTGCCGCGACCAGAAGCTGCGCGTCGAGAACGCGTCGACCGACTGGACCAACGGCTTTGCCGCCGGTGACGAGATCACCATCCCGCTGAAGAACGGCGAGGGTGGCTTCATCGCCTCGCGCGGGACCCTGGACGAGCTTGAGGGCGAAGGCCGTGTCGTGTTCCGCTACCTCGAGGTGAACCCGAACGGATCCATGAACGACATCGCGGGCGTCAGCAATGAACGCGGCAATGTCGTCGGTTTGATGCCGCATCCGGAGCACGCGGTAGAGGAGGGCTTCGGCCCTGACACCGCGCTCGCCATGCGCAACGGCACCGACGGCCTCACCTTCTTCGCGAGCGTCATCGAGCGCTCCCTGCTCTCCGCCTGAGCCGACGGGGCTCACCCCGCCTACGAACCTGGAGCCTGTGTGACCGATACAGTCGCCAACGCGATTTCCACCCCCGAACACGACCAACCGTACGACGCTCTCGGGCTCAAGCCCGACGAGTACCAGCGCATCCGCGACCTGCTCGGCCGCCGCCCGACGAGCGGTGAGCTGGCCATGTACTCGGTGATGTGGAGCGAGCACTGCTCGTACAAGAGCTCCAAGATCTACCTGCGCCAGTTCGGCCAGAAGGTCACGCCGAAGATGAAGCAGAACCTGCTCGTCGGGATGGGTGAGAACGCCGGAGTGATCGACATCGGCGAAGGCTGGGCCGTCACCTTCAAGGTGGAGAGCCACAACCACCCGTCGTTCATCGAACCGTTCCAGGGCGCCGCGACCGGTGTCGGCGGCATCGTGCGCGACATCATCTCGATGGGAGCCCGGCCGGTCGCTGTCATGGACCAGTTGCGGTTCGGTGCGATCGACCACCCCGACACCGCGCGTGTCGTGCATGGCGTCGTGCGTGGCATCAGCTCGTACGGCAACTCCCTCGGCCTGCCCAACATCGGCGGCGAGACCTACTTCGACTCGGTCTACCAGGACAACCCCCTCGTCAACGCGCTCGCGGTCGGCGTGCTCCGGCACGAGGACCTGCACCTCGCGAACGCGCGCGGCGCGGGCAACAAGGTCGTGCTGTTCGGCGCACGCACCGGCGGTGATGGCATCGGCGGCGCGTCGATCCTGGCATCCGACACCTTCAGCGAGGGCGGGCCGACGAAACGTCCGGCCGTGCAGGTGGGTGACCCCTTTGCCGAGAAGGTGCTCATCGAGTGCTGCCTCGAGCTGTTCGCGGGCGACCTGGTCCAGGGCATCCAGGACCTCGGCGCCGCCGGCATCAGCTGCGCGACCTCCGAGCTCGCGGCCAACGGCGACGGTGGCATGTACATCGAGCTCGACCGGGTGCTGCTGCGCGACCCCACGCTCACGCCTGAGGAGATCCTCATGTCGGAGAGCCAGGAGCGCATGATGGCGATCGTGCAGCCCGACAAGCTCGAGCAGTTCCTCGCGGTCACCGCGAAGTGGGATGTCGAGACCAGCGTGCTCGGCGAGGTCACCGACACCGGCCGGCTCGTCATCGACTGGCACGGCGAGGAGATCGTCAACGTCGACCCGCGCACCGTCGCCGTCGACTCCCCGGTCTACGAGCGCCCGGTCGCCTACCCGAGCTGGATCGACGCGCTCCAGGCGGACAGCGCATCCGCGCTCCCCCGGACCAGCGACCCTGACCAGTTGCGTGAACAGTTCTTGACCCTCCTCGGCAGCCCCAACCTGGCTTCGAAGCACTGGATCACCGACCAGTACGACCGGTACGTCGGCGGCAACACCGCCCTCGCGGTGCCGGATGACGGCGGCATGGTCCGCGTCGACGAGTCGAGCGGTCTCGGCTTCGCGATCGCGGCGGATGCGAACGGCCGGTACGCGCAGCTCGACCCCTACGAGGGCGCCCGCCTGGCCCTCGCCGAGGCGTACCGGAACGTTGCGGTCACCGGCGCGGTGCCGGCAGCGGTCTCCGACTGTCTGAACTTCGGCAGCCCGGAGAACCCCGAGGTGATGTGGCAGTTCTCCCGCGCGGTGGAGGGGCTGGCCGACGGCTGCCTGGAGCTCGAGATCCCGGTCACCGGCGGCAACGTGTCGTTCTACAACCAGACCGGCGACTCGCCGATCCACCCGACCCCGGTCGTCGCGGTGCTCGGCGTCATCGATGACGTCGCGAGGCGCGTCCCGTCGGGCTGGCAGGACGACGGCGAGAACATCTACCTGCTCGGCACCACATCGCTCGAGCTGGACGGCTCAGCGTGGGCCGGCACCATTCACGACCACCTCGGCGGTCGTCCGCCGAAGGTCGACCTGGAGGCCGAGCAGCGTCTTGCGGGACTGCTCGCCGCCGGTGCCCAGGAGTCGCTCATCTCGGCGGCCCACGACCTGTCCGACGGCGGACTGGCGCAGGCCATCGCCGAGTGCGTGCTGCGCTTCGGTGTCGGCGCGCGTGTGGTGCTCGACGAACTGCTCGACCGCGACGGCATCGACGTCGCGACCGCGCTGTTCAGCGAGTCGACCGGTCGGGTGCTGGTGAGCGTGCCGCGCGAGGACGACGTGCGATTCCGCGGGCTGTGCGAAGGACGCGGCTACACCGTCGCGCGCATCGGAGTGACGGATGCGACATCCGGCACGCTCGAGCTGCAGGACCTGTTCACGGTGCCGGTCGAGGACCTGCGCGCCACCCACCGGTCGCTGGCCCTCTAACCCCGTTCCTTAACCCGTCTCAAGGAGATCCGCCCCTCTTGCCTGCTGTCTGCAAGCATCCGGAGCCATCTGCACCCGAATCTCCTTGAAACGGGTTAACCGCTACTCGGAGCCGCTCGCGAGTTGCTCGTGGTGGTGGATGACCTCCGCCACCACGAAGTTGAACCACTTCTCGGCGAATGCGGGGTCCAGGCGCGCGTCGACGGCGAGGCTGCGCAAGCGTGCGATCTGCACGCGCTCCCGCTCGGGGTCGGACGGCGGCAGCCCGTGGGTCGCCTTCAGTCGGCCGACCTGCTGGGTGGCCTTGAACCGCTCGGCGAGCAGGTGCACGAGCGCCGCGTCGATGTTGTCGATGCTCTGCCTGAGGGCAGCCAGTTCTTCCGCGGGGTTCTCGTCAGCCATACATTTCAGGTTAGTGCCGGTCGATCCGTGTACGCCCACGGAACACTATCCGGTTCTGGGTGACCAGGATGCCGATGAGCACCAGCACCGCGCCGACCGGTTCGTGCCAGTGCAGGGTCTCCTGCAGCACGAGCACCCCGAGCACCACCGCCACGACTGGGATGAGGTAGGTGACCGTCGATGACGGCGTCGGGCCCCACGCGCGCAGCACCGACAGGTTCCAGATGTAGGCGAGGCCGGTGCCGAGCGCGCCCAGCGCGATCAGGCTCCCGACGACGGGGAAGCTCAGCTCGACCGGGCCGAGGGCGAGGAACGGGGTGAGCAGCAGCATGATGACGGCGGCCGTGCCGATGTTCATGAACGCGACCGTCGTGCCGGAGATCGGCCGGTGGGTGATGAACTTGCGCAGGTAGCCGATAGCGACCCCATATGAGACGGCGGCGCCGATGCACGCCAACTGCCCCCAGAAGTCGGCGCTGATGTCGGTGAAGGTCCATGGTGCGATGATCACGACAACACCGACGATGCCCAGCAGCACGCCCGCGATCTGCGCCCGCCCGAGCTTCTCCACCTTGAAGACCAGCGCGGCGAGGACCGCCGTGGCGATCGGGGTGAGCGAGTTGTAGATGGCGGCGAGTCCGGATGAGATGTGCTGCTCAGCCCACGCGAACAGCAGGTGCGGGATGACGCAGTTGGTCGTCGCGATGACGACGAAGTGGAGGTAGATCACCGGATCGCGCGGCAGAGTGTGCCGGCCGATGAGCATGATCAGGCCGAGCGTGAGCGCGCCGAGGATCTCGCGTGACCATGCGATCTGGCCGAAGCTCACGCCGTCGAGGGCGACCTTCATGAACAGGAAGCTTGAGCCCCAGACGAGCGCCGCCGCGAGGAACTGGATGAGCACGACGGAGTCGGAGAGCTTCTGTTTCACTTCCGGAACTGTAGTACCCACGACCGACATCCGGGTGCGGGTGCCCAAAAGGGCAACTACTCCCGACTCAACGGAGGTGGGGCGCAGCGAGCGGCGCTCAGCCGAGCAGGTCGTGCCGCACTACGATCGCCTCGCGGCCGGGGCCGACCCCGATCGCAGAGATACGCTCGCCGCTCAGCTCCTCGATCCGCAGCACGTAGTCCTGCGCGTTCTTCGGCAGGTCGTCGAAGTCCCGGATACCGGTGATGTCCTCGCTCCAGCCGGGCAGGTCCTCGTAGATCGGCTTGGCGTGGTGGAAGTCGCTCTGCGAGACCGGCATCTCGTCCACGCGCACGCCGTCGACCTCGTACGCGACGCACACCGGGATCTTCTCCAGCCCGGTGAGCACGTCCAGCTTGGTCAGCACGAAGTCGGTAACCCCGTTGATGCGCTGCGAGTAGCGCGCGATCGGCGCGTCGAACCAGCCCGCGCGGCGGCGGCGGCCGGTGGTCGTGCCGAACTCTGCCCCGTTGTCGACCAGGAAGTCGCCCCACTCGTCGAACAGCTCGGTGGGGAACGGTCCCGCGCCAACGCGCGTCGTGTACGCCTTCACCACTCCGATGACCCGCTCCATCCGGTTCGGCGCGATGCCGGATCCGGTCGCAGCACCACCCGACGTCGCGTTCGACGATGTGACGAACGGGTAGGTGCCGTGGTCCACGTCGAGCATGGTCGCCTGACCACCCTCGAACAGCACCGTCTTGCCGTCGTCGAGCGCCCGGTTCAGCTCGAGCGCGGTGTCGCCGACCATCGGCCGCAGCCGATCGACGTAGCTCAACAGGTCGTCGACGATCTCGTCGATCCCAACGGCGCGGCGGTTGTACACCTTGGTCAGCAGCTGGTTCTTCTGGAACAGCGCACCCTCGACCTTCTGGCGCAGGATGTTCTCGTCGAAGAGGTCCTGGATCCGGATGCCGAGCCGGTTGATCTTGTCAGCGTAGGTCGGGCCGATGCCGCGCCCGGTGGTGCCGATCTGGCGCTTGCCGAGGAAGCGCTCGGTGACCTTGTCGAGGGTGCGGTGGTAGCTGGTGATGACGTGCGCGTTGGCGCTCACCCGCAGCCGCGAGACGTCGACACCCCGCGAACTTAGGGTGTCGAGCTCATCGAACAGCACCGCAAGGTCGATCACGACGCCATTCGAGATCACCGGCACAACGCCGTCGGTCAGGATGCCCGATGGCAGCAGGTGCAGGGCGTACTTCTGGTCGCCGATCACTACGGTGTGGCCGGCGTTGTTGCCTCCGTTGAACTTGACGACGTAGTCGATGCGGCTGCCGAGCAGGTCGGTCGCCTTTCCTTTGCCCTCATCACCCCACTGAGCTCCGATCAGGACGATTGCGGGCATGCGAGGATCCCTTCACTCGACTAGGGGGAACGACTATTCAGTCTACCGGCCAGCCAGTGTCCGCCGGCCGCTGACGACCGGCGCCAACAATTCGGCACCCCCGCGGACGCTCGCGGGCGGCACCAGCTCGCACAGCGCGAGCAGCTCTGCGCGCGGCATCAGCAGGAACGGCGAGCGCAACCGGCGATCCGCAGCCAGCAGCACCGCATGCTCGAACCGGGAGCTCGCGAGGGAAAACTGGCCCACTCGCCTCGCGACCTCCGCGCCGAGCACGAGCGCCCACGCACGCTGCCGCGCCCCAAGGTCCGCCGGGTGAACCCGACCGGTGATTCGGTTCGCCTCCCCCGGATCGCCCCGCGTCAGCTCCAGCCGGATGCGCGCCAGCCACACGGCGGCGGTATCCGGGGCGGCCGCCAGGGTCTTCTCGGCGACGGTGGAGTGGCCGTTCGCAAGAGCCAACAACCCCCGCGCAGCCGCCACAGCGCCAGAGTCGTGCGCCGAGACCGCTGGATGCCGGACGCTGGCGGCGCGCTCGAGCACGCCTTCGGCCGCCCGGGTCTGGTGCGCCGCGAACGCAAGGAGAGCCCGGAGAGTCATCACCTCCGCCCAGTGTTCCGAGTCGGCCAGGTGCTGCTCGAGGGGGTCGAGCGCCAGGCCGCCGGCATCCGCATCCAGCTCTTCGAGCGCTTGGTAGCCGCGAGCCAGCTGGGCGAAGGTCGCGAACTCGAGGTCGGCGAAGAGCTCCGGCGCGCCGAGCGCGCGAAGGCGGTCGAGCGCGGGATCGACCTGCGGCATCTCGCCGACGATCGCCAGCGTCCCCGCCTCGAGTGCGCCGGAGTGGAACCGTGCTCCGATCGGGCCGTCGTGACGGTTCGCCTCCTGGAACACCACGAGCGCGTCGCCTGGGCGTCCGGCCTTCAGGAGCGACGTGCCGACCTGGGCGAGCAGGAACGGGTAGGCGGCCGAGCTCGCGGGGCGTTCCACCGGCGGGACGGCACGGCTGGCCTCGAGTGCTCGCTCGGCGAGAGTGACCGACAACGACGTCCGATGGGCAAGACGGGCCGCTGCGCTCTCCAGCGCTCGGATGGCGAAGTCTTCGGCGGCCTGGTGCTGCCGTCGCCCGACGCGCGAGGTCAAGTCGGCCAGTGCGAACAGCTCGGCGGCTCGCACCCGACCGCCATGGCCCGCCGCCAGGCCGAGGGCGGTCAGCATCCCGAGCAGCGGGTACCGGCGCAGCTCGCCCGGCGGGAACCTTCTGGTGAGCGCGACGAGCTGCGCGTGATCCGGCGGCGTGTCGACGAGCCACGGCCAGTCCGGCCACAACACCTCGTTCGCGAGCGCGAGGTCGCCGTTTCGGAGTGCCGTCCGCACCGCGGCGGCCCCCTGCCCGTTGGCGGCGAGCCAGGCGACCGCGTCCGCGACCTGCGCGCCCCGCTCCGGATGCGTGTCCGGCCGTCGCCGCCACAGCTCGCGGCTGACCGGCGGGACGAGCGTGAACGCATCCGTCGGCCCGTCCTCGCCGCGCCACGCCCCGAGTCCACGCTCCTCCGCCTCGATGAGCAGTTCGCGGGCGTCGGAGCGGCCCGTGAGCTGCCGGACCAGCTCGACGCTCAGCACGTCGGCGATGTTCGCGCTGGCGAGCGGGTGGCTCAACGCATCCGGGACGTCCTGCAGGAGCACCTCCCCAGCCGCACGCTCGAGGCGGTCGGCGATCTCCGGCTCACCGGATGCGAGCTCCGGCAGCAGCCGCACGATCAGCCCGACCGCCCCGCCGGCCACACGATGCAGCGTCGCCACGCTTTCGGGCGACGCGACCACACCGTGCGCGGCGGCGAGCGCCTCTGTCTCCGATCGGGTGAACGCCAGGTCCTCTCCGGTGATCACCTCATGGTCGACCGCGGCCTGGAGCGCGTGGACCTCGCTGCTGGCCCGGCGCCTCGTAAGCGCGACCACGCGCAGTCGGCGGCTGCCGGCCAGGGCGCGGAGCAGGTATGGCACAGCATCCGTCGCGTCGATGCGCTCCGCCCGGTCGATGACAACCAGCAGCTCCGACTTCAGGTGCGCCAGTGCGCGCCCGACCAGGCGCCTGGCTCGCTCCTGGGTGCCCGGTGCCTTCGCGTTCAGGACGCCGGATGCCTCGAGCTGCTCCGCGAACGACATCCAGAAGGTGTGCTGATCGGTTGCCTCCAGCCAGAGCCGGTCGACGTCCTCCACCGTTCGCAGCCAGTCGGCGACCGCGACCGTCTTGCCGCTGCCCGCCGGCGCTCTGACGACGATCAGTGCGGCGCTCCCCGCGAGCAGCCCGTTGATCCGGTCTCGCGTCACGAAGCGGCTGGGAAGTCGCGGCGCGCCGAACAGTAACGCCATGGTGCGAACACACTAATCCGGCGACGAGTGCTCAGTTCATGGTGTTCGGCTATTGCTCAGGATGCCGCGGGTCGTCAGCCGAACGGGACGTGCTGCATGACCCAGCTATGCATGGCGATCGCGGCGGCGGCCGACGCGTTGATCGACCGGGTCGAGCCGAACTGGGTGATTTCCAGCGTCACGTGCGCAACCTTCAGCGCCTCGGCCGAAAGCCCCGGACCCTCCTGCCCGAACAGCAGCACGCAGCGTTCCGGGATCCGGTAGGTCTCGATCGGCACGCTGCCGGGCACGTTGTCGATCGCGACGATCGGGATGCCAGCCGTCCGCGCCCACTGGCCGAACGCGGCCAGGTCCGGGTGGTGCATCACGTGCTGGTAGCGGTCGGTCACCATCGCACCGCGCTTGTTCCAGCGTCGGCGGCCGATGATGTGCACGGTGTCGGCGGCAAACGCGTTCGCGGTCCTCACGATCGAGCCGATGTTGAGGTCGTGCTGCCAGTTCTCGATCGCGACATGGAACGGATGCCGACGCTCGTCGAGGTCGGCGATGATCGCCTCCATCCGCCAATACCGGTACCGGTCGATGACGTTGCGGGTATCGCCACCCTGGAGCAGCTCCGGATCGTAGCGCTCGTCGACCGGCCACTCGCCGACCCAGGGACCGACACCGGCGGTCGAGAATTCGTGGGTGGCCCGCGGGCTCGGGTCGGATGTTGGCACGACTACAGGGTAGGCGCTGCCTCCGCAGAACCGAGCGCAACTGCGGCCACGTCGGAGGCGGAGCCGAAGCGCCGGCTGGCGATCCGCACCGATTGCTCGCGGACGAAGCTCAGCAGTTCAATGCGCCCGGATGGGGTGACCGGCTGGGCATGCACACTCACCTCGATGGCGCCGTCGAGCACGCGCTGCAGCACCTGGCCGTCGCCGCCGACGAGTCGGATGCGGCCGGTCGCGATGCCGCCGGACTGCACGCGAGCATGCCAGCGGGCATCCGATTCGACCACCGCCTCGACGACCATGGAGGCGGCCGTCCCGAAGTGCGCGATGAGTGTGTTCGGCAGCGGCACGGGCGAACTGACGATGACCGGGGCGTGCGCGCGGGTGGCGGCGGCGAGCGCCCGCACCAGCAGCGCGATGGGCGCGCCCTCGGCCAGGCGGACGGTCACCGGGACCGGTCGATAACGGAACGCGAACCGGTCCACCGCATCCGAGTACTCGCGGACCGGCGCGAACTCCTCCGCCCACGCCGTCTCGTCACTGCGGGCGGCCGCGCGCACCCAGTCGAACTCGTCGAAGGTCATCGCCGGCTGGCTCGCCGTGATGAGTGCCTGCACGTCGTCGCTGATGCCGGACAGGATGACGCTGCTGCCCGGCTCCTGCGGTACCGCCTGCCATCCGCTGAGCGGAATCAGGTGGTTGGGTCCGCCTTCGGCGCACACCGGGCCGATCGCCGACCGGTTCCATCCGGCCGCCGGCTGCTTCGATGGCACGGTGCGCACCGTCGGCCGGTTCACGGCGAGGACCCCGGCTTCCGCCCGGTCCAGCCACTCGGCCACCTCGACCGGGTCGCCGGACTGAAGGCCGAAGACCAGACCGAAGCCGGGCAGGTTCTGCGCCGTGATGGCGTCATCGAGATTGTCGACGGACACGATCCCGAGTACCGGCGCGCGATGCTCGTGCGTGTGGAACTCCGTGCCGGGCTGCACGCCGTCGCGCAGGCCGGGCGACCAGCGGAGCCCGTCGGCATCGAGTTGCCGGGGGCGCACCAGCCAGTTTTCCCCGTCGGCGAGCGCCGTGAGTTGGTCGTAGACGGATGCGCGTGCCGGCCGCGACAGCGGACCGACCTCGGTGGCGAGTTCATTCGGCGCGCCGACGCTCAGTGACGCGACGGCATCCGTCAGCGCGTCACGGAACCGGTCCAGCCCGTCACCGGCGAGGATGACGGTTCCCACCGCCTCCTGCGACTGTCCGGCGTGATGGAATGCGCTCGCGACGACATCCGCGACCGCCGCCTCGATGTCGGCGCTGCCGGTGACGATGATCGAATTGCGCCCGCCGGTGACGGCGACCAGCGGGAGCTCCGGCCGCCAGGACCGGAACAGCTTGGCGATGTGCCTGCTGCCGTGGTGCAGCACGCGGTCGACCGCGTGGTGGGTGACCAGTCGACGGGTGTCGTCGTCCTCCCCCGGCGGGGTGAGCGTGATGAGCGCTGCCGGGACGCCGCCGTCGAGGATGATCCGGGTCAGCGCCGCGACGCTCGCGCTCGTCTCCGGTGCGGGTTTCACAATGACGGCCGCGCCGGCGGCGAGAGCGGAGAGCAGCTGGCTCGCCGGTTCGCTGATTGGCGAGTGTCGTGGCGTCACCGCGACGATGACCTTGGACGGCACGAGCGTCGCATTGTCGAAGTCGGTGAGAGCGCCGGCGAGCGTCGCGAGCCTGTTCGCGAGGTCGACGGCCTGGGAGACCTCGTGGTCGGCATCCGCGAAGGTCAGGCCGCTGTGCCTGACGGCCACCGCGATGAGCTCGCCGCGCGCCTCCGAGATGACTTCGGCGACGCTCGCGAGCACCGCGGCCCGGGTGGAGCCGCGGCGTTCCGCCCACTCGCCCGCGGCGCGCAGCGCGGCCTCGATCGCGGCATCCGGATCGTTGACGACCGTAACCGGCGGGGCAGGGACGGGCTCCTCGAGTACCGCACGTGCCCAGTCCCGGGATTCCGGAATGGTCGGGTCGGTGTCGGTCGTCCACGGCCGGGACTGAGTGCGGTAGGTCTCGGCGACTGGATCGCCGATCGAGGCGCACGCCGCGGTGAAGCGGTCCACTTCGCGGTCGAACAGCCGCTCCCGGCGCGCCGCATCACGCGAGGCGGACAGGAATGCGTCGGGGTCGGTGAAGTCCCGGATGCGCCGCAGCAGGTAGCCTGCCGCAACACCCGGGTTCTCCTCTGGGACGGTGGGCGTGTACAGCCGGATGCCTCCGACGTCCCGCTTCACCGCGTCCGCCAGTTCGGGCATCACACCGAGCCGGAATTCGTGCTCGACCCGGCGCAGCACGCCTCGCGTCCTGGCCAGGCGCCAGGCGAACGCGTGCCCGAACAGGTTGTCGCTGGCGACGACCAGCCGGACCGCGTCGGTGCGCTCCGGGGTGCACGACCAGTCGAGCATGCGCAGCAGGTGCGCCTCGGCGTCCGCCCGGCTGGCGAACGTCGCAACGGGCCAGCCGTGCACGATTGCTTCGTCCAGTTCGTCCTCGACACGGTCTCCGATGCTCAGCCGCACCGTGATCGTGGAGCCGCCGCGCGCCCGCCGGGCCGCCGCCCACTGGGTGAGCCGCTGCAGCGCGGGAGAGGAGTCGGGCAGCGACGTCGGCAGGGTGATTCCCGCGTCCAGGCTCT
Organism: Cryobacterium sp. BB736; assembly: GCF_014980265.1. NCBI lineage: Bacteria > Bacillati > Actinomycetota > Actinomycetes > Micrococcales > Microbacteriaceae > Cryobacterium > Cryobacterium sp. BB736. The sequence goes on along the minus strand of NZ_JABXWQ010000001.1, from coordinate 953,855 downwards.
GCAGCGCGGGGCGGTCCAGCAGGGTGCGGAACAGCGTGAGCGTTGGCTCGAGCTCGCGGAACCGGTCCACCTCGAGGATCAGCCGGGTGCCGCGCCCGGCCGCTCGTTCGAACAGCGGCGCCAGGCGGTCGACCGCGCGGTCGAGGTCGAAGTCCCAGTCGGACCAGCGCAGCACCGCCGCGAGGCGGAAGGAGACGGTCCCGCCCTCGTCGACGAACGACCCCACTTCGGCCAGCTGCCGATCGGCGTGCCGAGCGCCGAGCGCGTCGCTGTGGATTGGCGCGATGACCGGCCGGATGCCGCCGGTGCCGCGAACCGCGTCCAGCCAGTCCGGCTTGCGTTCGGCCTCGACGGGCAGCACGAGGTGGCCCACGACGCGCATGACCAGAGACTTGGCGAGCGGGACGAACGCGCGCGGGCTTAACGGGGCGAACCCGCAGACCTCAACGAAACCGAGGCGCAGCGCCATCGGAAGCCGCGAAGGGATGCGGTGTGACAAGTGGCCGAGCGTGTGCGCGGCAACGCGCTGGGAATCCGGCCTCAGGACGCCATCAATGAGGGCGGCGACGAAGGGCGAGCCCGCATTGTCGGCCAGCAGTGCGGAGAGTCGCGCCGCGGCATCCGGTGCCTCTGCTGCCGTGGTGAGCCAACGGCGCGCTGTCGCGATGGCTTCACCGGCCAGCGAGTCGTCGTGGTCGCTCGAAAGCATGAGAATGAGACTACTTCCGAGAAGCTGAGAGGCTCCGGGTCGTGGGGCTAGAAGAGCGTCGGCGCCGGTTCCGAGTCGGTCTCCCGTTCCAGCAGGCGTTGCTTGACGGCCACCCGTAACGAAAGCTGCCGAGCCCGCCATCGGAGCGCAGGATCCGGTGGCAGGGGACGAACAGGGCGGCGGCGTTCATGGCGCATGCCGCCGCGGCCGCACGCACCGCCGCCGGCTGACCGGCTCGCTGGGCGTACTCGGTGTAGGTGATGCGCTCACCAGGGGCGACCTGCCGCAGTGCGTCCCAGGCGCGCATCCGGAAACCGCCGGAGTGTTGGCGAACCGGGACGGTGCCGGGCGCAGCGAGGTCGCCGTCGTAGTAGCCGGTGAGCGCTTCGACCGCGCGAGTGACGTGCGGCTCGCGTGTGGCCGGACCCACCTCCACGATCTCATCCGGTCGGAGGGTGGGGTGCACAAGTGCGGCGAGAGCGGCGACATCGTCGGTCCAGCCGGATGCGAGGATGCTCCCGTCGGCCAGCAGCAGGCTGAAGCTGCCATCTGGCGTCCTCACGGTGGTGGTCAGTGCCCTCATCGCCCGCTCCTTCTCGCCGCGGCTGCGTCGGTTGCGGCACGCCACAAGTGCATCGCAGCGTACGAGCGCCACGGCGCCCAGGCCTCGGCGCGGTGGGCCAGTGCCCGGTGGCTGGCGGCCGTCGGAGCGGTTCCGTCGAGCAGGCCGATCGCTTTCGCCCCTGCCACCAGCGCGACATCGCCGATGAGCCAGGCGTCGGGGTCGCCGAGCACGCGCATCGCGATGTAGGCCGCGGTCCACGCTCCGATCCGCGGCCGGGCGACAAGCTGGCTGCGGAGGGTGTCTGCGTCTGCGGCGACGTGGACGTCCAGCTCGCCACTGGCCAGCGCCTGAGCCGTGGCGACGACCGCGCGGATGGCCTGGCCGGGCAGGCGCAGAGGCCGATCAGGGTCGAGGCTCTCGCCCGCAACCGGGAGCGGCACGGCCGCAGCGATCTGCGACGGGGTGGGGAACAGCCGGCTCAGGCCGGCGATGGCTGACTCGTACGGCGAGCCGGCGTGCGCCGCGAGACGGCCCAGGTGGGTGCGTGCCGCGCCCACGGAGATCTGCTGTCCGATGAGCGCCCGCACGACAAGCTCGTGCGGGTCAACAGCACCCGGCACGCGGATCCCCGGTGTACGGGCGACAAGCGAAGCGAGCGCAGGGTCGGCACCCAGGGAGGCGTCGATGGCGACCGGGTCGGCGTCGAGGTCCAGCAAGCGGCGGACTCGAGCCACGGCGGGGGCGACGTCAGCGAGGGATGCAAGCTCGAGACCGACCCGAACCCGCCATCCGGTGTGACCGATGCGGGTCGCGACGATGTCGACGGCGGCCGGGCCTTGGGGAAGCGTGAGCGTCCGGGCGTAGCGCACGCGCTCGCCTGCCTTGGAGAGGTCGGCCACCTCCACCTGATCCACTGCGCGCTCGGCGAGGAACCGGAATACCCCCGCGGCGTCGAACGGCTGACGGACGGGGAGGTCGACATCAAGTCGCACCGGCGCGACGGTCCCGTCCGCATCGACGGGCTGGTCGGCATCCGGAGTGCTCGCGTGGTGCGCTCGAGCCTTGAGCCGCAGCTCGCCGGGCCGGAAGGCAAAGACCACCTGGATGGTGTCGTTGAACTGCCGAACGGAGCCGAAGCCGGCAGCGAATGCGACCTGCGCGACCGGCAGGTCTGTGCCGACGAGCAGTGTTCGGGCCGACTGCGCCCGCCGCGCTCGTGCGAGCGCGAGGGGACCGGCACCAAGCTCAGCCACAAGCAGTCGATGGAGGTGGCGACTGGTGTAGCCCAACCGTGCGGCCAAGCCGTCGACGCCTTCTCTGTCGACGACACCGTCCGCGATCAGGCGCATGGCCCTGCCGGCCAGGTCGCGGCGGATGTCCCACTCCGGCGTGCCGGGGGTGGCTTCCGGCAGGCAGCGCTTGCAGGCGCGGAACCCGGCCTCGTGCGCCGCCGCGGACGTCAGGTAGAAGGTGACGTTGTGCGGCTTCGGCGTGCGCGCAGGGCACGACGGCCGGCAGTAGATGCCCGTCGAAGACACAGCGGTGAAGAACTGTCCGTCGAACCGGATGTCGCGGGCATCGATCGCCCGGTAGCGTTCCGCGAACAGCGGGTCGTCCGTCGCGCCGATTGGGTTCATGAGACTCAGTACAGCGGCTCGCGGCCAGTGTGTCTAGCGGTTTTCGGACATCACCCTTGCCTCTGCCGATCGAGCCCAATTACCCTGCGCGGGTCAAACTTCCAACCGCGGGTCGAATTTGACCAGCGCGTGGAAGTTCGACCCGCGCGCGACGCTTGCCGACTGTCTAGGGGCGGCCGTATCCACCGGAGCGGTCTCGTCTAGGCTCGTGAGCCATGCAGCGCATCATCATCGTCGGCGGCGGCCACAACGGCCTCACCGCGGCGGCATACCTCGCCCAGGCCGGACTCGACGTCACGGTGCTCGAACGACTCAGCCAGCCTGGTGGTGCCGCCGTGTCGGCGCTCGCGTTCGAGGGCGTAGACGCGCGACTGTCCCGCTACTCGTACCTCGTCAGCCTGCTGCCGCAGCGGATCATCCGTGAACTCGGGCTCGACATCCGGCTCGCGCGGCGACGCTACTCCTCGTACACTCCCGTGCCCGGCGAGAACATCGGGCTGCTCGTCGACAACGAAGACAGAACGGCGACCGCCGACTCATTCGCAGCGATCGGGGCGGCATCCGACATCGAACGCTGGCACGACTTCTACGGCGGCACCGGACGCCTGGCCCGTGCGCTCTTCCCGACGGTGTGCGACCCGTTGTTGACCCGCTCGGAAGCGCGAGCCGCGGTCGGAGACGACGGCATCTGGTCATCGTTCATCGAGCGTCCGATCGGTGAGGTCGTCGAGCAGTCGTTCGACAGCGACCTGGTGCGCGGCGTCGCCCTCACCGACGCGCTCATCGGCACGTTCGCGCCGGCGCATGACGACACGCTCGCCGCCAACCGTTGCTTCCTGTACCACGTGATCGGCAACGAGACCGGCGACTGGGATGTGCCGGTCGGCGGCATGGGCTCGGTCACCGGCGAACTCGCGCGCGCCGCGCGGCTTGCCGGCGCCACGATCATCACCGGCGCCGAGGTCATCTCCATCACGCCGGATGGCGAGGTGCGCTACCGGTCCGACGACGACGAGCACGTGCTGCACGGCGACCGCGTGCTCGCAAACGTCGCACCGTACGTGCTGTCCCGGATGCTTGGCGAGAACAGCGTTGATCGCCCCGAGGGCGCGCAGGTCAAGGTCAACCTCATGCTGTCGCGCCTCCCGCGGCTGCGAGACGAGAGCATCGACCCGCGCGCGGCGTTCGGCGGCACCTTCCACATCAATGAGCTGTACAGCCAGCTGCAGACCGCCTTCGACACCGCCAACACGGGCAGCGTCCCTGATCCGATGCCCGCCGAGATCTACTGCCACTCGCTCACCGACCCCAGCATCCTCTCGCCGGAACTGCAGGCCAGCGGGGCGCAGACGCTCACGGTGTTCGCGCTCCACACGCCGGATCGACTGTTGACCCCTGAGAACAACGACGAGTTGCGGGTGAAGCTGCAGGACGCGGTGCTGAAGTCCCTGGACTCTGTCCTCGCCGAGCCGATCGAGTCGGTGCTCCTCACCAACTCCGACGGCTGGCCGTGCGTGGAGACCAAGACCACTCTCGACCTGGAGGCGGCCCTCGGGATGCCCGGCGGCAACATCTTCCACGGCCCGCTCGCCTGGCCGTTCGCGGAAGACGACGCCGAACTGGGCAGCCCCGGCCAGCGGTGGGGCGTGGCGACGGACCACGAACGCATCCTGCTGTGCGGCTCGGGCGCTCAACGCGGCGGGGCCGTCAGCGGCATCGGCGGGCACAACGCCGCGATGGCGGTGCTCGAGACGCTCGGCTGATCCCGCGCTTTACACCCTCAGGCGAGGTGGTTAACATGGCCTGATCGCGAACGGAAGGAGCAAGGCCATGGCTGGTTTTGATCCGTTCGCAAATCAGGGTGGTCCGGCGGCGTGGGACCCCGAGCATCCTGATCACTCCAAGGAAGTCGCCGACGAGCTCCTCGCCCAGGTGGAAGACACCGAAGGGCTCCCGCCGGATAGCGGCGAGATCGAGATCGACACCGCCGGGTCCGATGAGGGCCTGTTCGAGACCGGTGTCACCGAGACTCACGAAAAACCGTAGACCACAATGGTTCTATGGCAATCGGCATCCTGACCAGCGGCGGCGACGCGCCCGGACTGAACGCGGTCATCCGCGGAATCGTGTTCAAGGGCATCCAACTCCACGGCCTCGACTTCGTGGGCTTCCGGGATGGCTGGAAGGGCGTCGTCGAGGAGAACTATGACCCGCTGACCCGCCACCAGATCATGGGCATCAGCAAAATGGGCGGTACCATCATCGGCACGTCGCGCACCAACCCGTTCGAGTACGGCGGCGGCGACCGTGTCCGCGAGGTCATGGCCGAGGCCGGCGTCGACGCGCTCATCGTCATCGGCGGAGAAGGCACCCTGGCGGCCGCCAAGCGGCTGTCGGATGAAGGTCTGCCGATCGTGGGTGTGCCCAAGACGGTGGACAACGACCTTGGTGGCACCGACTACACATTCGGCTTCGACACCGCCGTGCAGATCGCAACCGACTCGATGGATCGCCTGCGCACGACAGGGGAAGCGCACGGCCGCTGCATGGTGGCCGAGGTGATGGGACGGCACGTCGGCTGGATCGCGCTGCACTCCGGCATCGCGGCCGGCGCGCACGTCATCCTGATCCCCGAGCAGGCGACCTCGATCGAGCAGATCTGCGAGTGGGTCACCAAGGCCCACGACCGCGGCAGGGCACCCTTGGTCGCCGTCGCCGAGGGTTTCGCGCTCGACACCATGACGGACGTGCACTCGGAACGCGGACTTGACGCGTTCGGACGGCCCCGCCTGGGCGGAATCGGCGAAATGCTTGCGCCGATGATCGAAGAGCGCACCGGAATCGAGACGCGCGCGACGACGCTCGGCCACATCCAGCGTGGCGGAACGCCCAGCGCTTACGATCGCGTGCTCGCGACGAGGTTCGGTCAGGCTGCCCTCGACGCGGTGCTGGCCAAGAAGTGGGGGCGGATGGTCGCCCTCCGCGGCATCGACATCGTCGACGTGCCGTTCGAGGAGGCTCTTGGCGAGTTGAAGACCGTGCCGCAGGACCGTTTCGAGAAGGTCATGGCGCTCTTCGGCTGAGTTGGCTTAGGCGAGGCCGCGAGCGCGCTCGATCAGCGCCTCGATGAGTCCCTCCGGCGTGCGGGTCTCTGCGATGAGGTCCACCTCGATGCCGAGCGTGCGGGAGTCCCACGCCGTGCGCGGGCCGATCGCGGCAACGATCGTGCCCTCCGGGAGTGGCGCAAGCTGCGCCTTCACCTGCCGCGCAACGCTGCCAGAGGTGATCAGGATGGCGCTGACTCCCCCGTTCGCGACCTCCGCCGCGACATCCGGTTCGACCTGCACACCGATGGTGCGGTAGGCGATCACCAGCTCGGAGCGCAGCCCCAACTGGCCGACCGCCTTCTCGAGCGACGGCTCCTCGATGTCCGATCGGAAGACGAGCGCCGTCGCATCCGACCCCATCTCGGGCCATTCCTTCACGAAGCCGCGCGGTGAGCGGTCATACTCCGGCACGAAATCGACCCGGAACGCCGCCTGGCGCAACGCGAATGCGGTGGTCTCGCCCATCGCGGCCACCCGGGTGTTCGCGGGAATGCTGACGCCCTGACTGTGCAGCACGTCGACGGTCGTCGGGCTGGAGACGATCAGCCAATCGAAGGCTCCCGCCTGCAGGCGTGCGATCGCGTCATTCAGCGCGTCGGTGTCTTCCGCGCTGGCGAAGTTGACCATCGGCGCGATCAGTGGGCTGGCCCCGTGCGATCGCAGATTCGCCGCGAGGGTGTTGCCCCACTCGCCGCCGCGCGGCACGAGAACGCGCCACGAATTCAGCGGCTTCTTACTGCGATGGGGGCTCATTCAGCTCTCGGGTCTTGGGGCGGTCGTACACTCCCATATTGCCCCGGTCCGCCCCTAGAGCAAATTCGGCCGTGTCAGTCGTCGCTGAAGATCGCCCACGCGACGAGACCGGCGACCACCATGAGTGCTGCCGACGCGCCGATGATCCACGGCACCGGGTTGCGCTCGTAGGACGCCCTCGCGCGCTCCGTCGCCATTCGCGCCTGCTTCGGGATGTTCAGCTTGTCCTCGATCGCGTCGAGCGTCTCGGTCAGCTCAGCTCGGGTTGTGGTCACTCGATTGTGCGCCGGTGTCATGCTCATGTGTGCGTGCTCCTACTCTCCCTTGATGGCGTCGACGTCTCGTCGCACGCTTTGCATCGTCTCTGTCGGTGTCGGCGGGCTGCCCTGTTGCAGCTTCCGCACGCCCACCAGCCCGAGGATCGCCATGATGATCAGCAGCACCCCGGCGACGATGAGGGCGGCGGCCCACCCTGGCAGCACTACAGCGAGGCCCAGGATGGCGGCGGCAACAAGCACGCCGAGGGCGAAGAACCCGAAGGCGGCGGCGACCGCGAGGAAACCCGCGCCGACGCCGAGCTGCTTCAGCTTGATCGAGAGTTCGGCCTTAGCCTGTTCGATCTCTGCCTTGATGAGTTCGCTGACAAGCCCCGGGAGGCTCCCGATCAGCGAGAACAGGGAGCGGCGCGGCGGCTCGGGGAGCGTGTGCGACATGCGCTACTTGCTCTTCGAAGTGCCAGGCGTACTGGGCGCGCCGGTGCCCGTTCCCATCGTTCCGGTCGTACCCGTCGTGCCGGTCGTACCCGTCGTGCTCGTCGTGCCCGTCGTGCCCGTCGTTCCGGTGCCCGACTTGCTCTCTGAGCCCTTGCGGTGTGCAACCTTCTTCACGTTGTCGCTCACGAAGTCGACGACCTCTGGCGCCTTCTCCTTGGCGAAATCGCTGACATTGCTGACCTGCTTCTGGACTCGGGGATCATTCCAGAGAGACTCGGCCTTGTCCTTGATCTGCTCGTAGCGTTCGCGTCCGGCCTTGGCGCCGAGCACGTAGCCAACGCCGAGTCCGACAAGCAGTGCGATCTTGCTGCGCATGTTTAGCTCCATTCAGGTTGGCGTGCAGGTTCCAGCGTACTGGCGGCCGTACAACTCGCTACCAGCAGACGTTCAGACATGGCGAGTTCTCAGAATCACTTCAGACGATCCGGCGATCCGATCGTCACCTCAGCTGGAGAGGCTGCGTGTGACGTTGGCCGACGCGTACTCGAGCAGGTCGGTCCCCACAGCGCGCATGGCCTCGATGGTGCGCAGGCGCGCCTCGAGCGACGTGTCCTTGAACTGCACCGTCACCGCGTAGGAGACGGCCGTCCTGGGTCCGTACAGCACGCCGACGTCGCTGCGCACGCCGACATCCGTGCCGGTCTTGTTGACGAGCTGGATGCCGTGGGTGCCGCCCCGATGCGCCAGCGGGTCGAGGCCGAAGGCGCTGGCGACGAGGGACAGGTCGGTGTTGAGCGACAGCCAGCCCATCACCCGCTGGCTGGTCTGCTGGTCGACGATCTGGCCCCGCGCGAGCGCGGCGAAGAGCCAGGCGAGCTCGGCGGTCGACCCCACGGAGAGCTGCGGCGCGTCATCCGGACCCCGGGTGTCGCGCACGATGTCCAGCAGCGCCGTGCGGGCGAGGCCCAGCGACTCGGCGCGGGCGCGCACGGCGTCAAGGCCCACCTGACGCAGCAGCACATTGGTGGCCAGGTTGTCGCTTGTCGCCCCGATGAGCGTTCCGAGGTCGGCGACCGGCAGCGACGGCGCCTGCAGGTGCTGCCACACCCCCGAGTCGCCGATGGAGTCGAGCGGGGTCTTGTCGAGGATGCCGTAGCCGGAGAAATCGCGCGCGGTCAGCCGGGCCGACACCTCGATGAGCAGGAGCACCTTGCCGATGCTGGCTGTCGGCAGGACGATCCGGTCGTCGACGGAGAACAGTTTCGTGCCCGAGCGGAGGTCGATGACGCACGCCGAGGTCTTGGCGCCGTCGTAGGCCAGATTTCCGAGCGCCGTGAAGCTGCTGGAGAAGTTTTCCGTTCCTCCAGCCCCGCGATGGCGAGGCGTCCGCGGCGTGCGGATCCTGTCGCGGCGCAACTGATCTCGGGTGGCTACCAAATACTCACGCGTTCGCTCGGGTCGAGCCACAGCCTATCGCTCTCGGTGACAGAGAATGTCTCATAGAAGGCGTCGACGTTGCGGATGATCTGGTTGCAGCGGAACTCGTTGGGCGAGTGCGGGTCGATGGCCAGCAGCCGGATGACCTCCTCGTCCCGGGCCTTGAGCTGCCAGATCTGCGCCCAGGACAGAAAGAAGCGCTCGGCGCCGGTGAGCCCGTCGATCACCGGCGGCTCCCCACCGCCGAGCGATAGGAGGTAGGCCTTCCAGGCGATGCCGAGGCCGCCGAGGTCACCGATGTTCTCGCCGATGGTGAGCGCGCCGTTGACCTTGTGCTCCGGCACCTGCGCCGGGGCGAGGTCGTTGTACTGCTCGATGAGCGCGCTGGCAAGCTTCTCGAACGCGGCGCGGTCCTCCTCGGTCCACCAGTCGGTGAGGCGTCCGTCGCCGTCGTACTTGGAGCCCTGGTCGTCGAAGCCGTGCCCGATCTCGTGCCCGATCACCGCGCCGATGCCGCCGTAGTTCGCCGCCGCATCCCGGGTCTCGTCGAAGAACGGGAACTGCAGGATGGATGCGGGGAACACGATCTCGTTGAAGCCCGGGTTGTAGTAGGCGTTGACCGTCTGCGGGGTCATGAACCACTCGTCACGGTCGAGCGGCTTGCCGATCTTGCCGAGCTCGCGCTGGAACTCGAACTCGCTGCCCGCGCGGACGTTCCCGATGAGGTCGTTGGCATCGATGGGCAGGCTCGAGTAGTCGCGCCACTTCACCGGGTAGCCGATCTTCGGCGTGAACTTCTCCAGCTTCTCCAGCGCCCGGATGCGCGTTGCCTCGGTCATCCAGGACAGGCCGCGGATCGACTGGCGGTACGCCTCGATGAGGTTCGCGACAAGTTCATCCATGGCGTGCTTGGCCGACGGCGGGAAGTGCCGCTCGACGTAGATCCTGCCGACCGCTTCGCCCATGATGCCTTCGACGAGCGAGACGCCGCGCTTCCAGCGGTCCCGCAGTTCCGGCGTTCCGGTAAGGGTCTTGCCGTAGAAATCGAAGTTGGCCTGCACGAAGTCGCTGGACAGGTACGGGGCGTTCGAGCGGATGACCTGCCAGCGCAACCAGTCGGACCACGCCTGCAAGCGGTCATCGGTGAGGAGCCGGCCGAATCCGGTCAGGAAGCTCGGCTGGCGCACGACGACCTCGTCGAAGGAACCCTCCGGGGCGTCGAGCGCGGTGAGCCAGCCGTCCAGGTTCGGACCCTCGAGGTCTTGCCAGCTGCGCAGGTTGTAGGTCCGCTCGCTGTCCCGCGATGTCACGTTGTCCCAGTGGTGCACCGCGAGGTCGGTTTCCAGGGCGAAGACGCGCTTCGCCGCCGAAGCCGCATCCTGCACCCCCGCCAAGCGCAGCATGGTCTCGACGAACTCGAGGTACTTGTGGCGAACATCCGCGAACTTCTCTTCGCGGTAGTAGGACTCGTCGGGCAGCCCGAGCCCCGACTGTTCCACGAACACCAGGTAGCGCTCCGGGTTGCCGGGGTCGTTGTCGACGAAGAGCTGCACGAAGCCGCTCATGCCCTGACGCTCCAGCACGCCGAGTGTCGCCAGCAGAGTCTCGAGCGAGTCGACCGCGTCCACTTGCTCGAGCAGCGAGCCAAGCGGGGCGGCGCCGAGCTCCTCGATGCGACCCTCGTTCATGAAGCTCGCGAACAGGTCGCCGAATTTGCGCTCCTCAGTGCCGGGCTCGGCACTCTGCGCTTCCAGGATGATCTCGCGCACCGCCTGCTCCGCGCCCTCGGCGAGCAGGTAGAAGGAGCCGTAGCGCGCCTTGTCAGACGGGATCTCGGTGCGCTCGATCCACTTGCCGTTCACGTGGCGGTACAGGTCGTCTTGCGGCCGCACCTGGGGGTCGAGTTCGTCGTGTGCGATTCCGGAGGTGAGGGCTGCGTCGGTCATCCTCACAGCCTATTGGCGAGCGGACGCTGCCGGAATGGTCAGCCGGCGTGCGACGGTGGCGGCCTCGGCGAGCGCCGCGACGTAGTCGTCGAGGCCCCAGGTGAGGCTCCGGATGCTCGGCCTGACTTCGTGGAGGGTCGGCGGAGTCCATAGACTCGACCCATCAGCACCACAAACCGCCTCCTCGATCGCGAGATCATGCGGTTGGCTGTACCCGCCCTCGGCGCGCTCGTGGCCGAACCGCTCTTCCTGCTCACCGACACCGCCCTGGTCGGCCACCTCGGCGAGGTTCCCCTCGCCGGGCTGTCGATCGGCAGCGCCGTGCTGCAGACCATGGTCGGCCTGCTGATCTTCCTCGCGTACGCGACGACGCCGGCGGTCGCCCGGCGGCTGGGCTCCGGCGACCGGGCCGGTGCGATCCGCGCCGGCATCGACGGCATGTGGCTCGCCCTCGGCATCGGCGTCGCCCTGGTCGTGGTGGGCCTGCCGACAGCCGGATGGCTGGTGCGGCTGTTCGGGGCGAGCGAAGAGGTGTCGGTGGCGGCCGAGACCTACTTCTCTGTCTCGTTGTGGGGCATCCCGGGCATGCTGCTCGTGATCGCCGCCAACGGACTGCTGCGCGGACTGCAGGACACCAAGACGCCGCTCATCGTCGCGACGGCCGGCTTCGCGGTCAATGCGGTGCTCAACGCGCTGTTCATCTACGGCTTCGGCTGGGGCGTCGCCGGCTCTGCCGCGGGCACGGTCGTCGCGCAGTGGGCGATGGCGCTGGTGTACATCGTGATGGCGGTCCGCGCGGCGCGCGCGTCGGGCGCGCTGCTCCGGCCTGGCCTCGACGGCATCGGCAGCGCTGCCGGTGCCGGGGTGTGGCTGTTCGTGCGCACCGCGGCGCTGCGCGCGGCGATGCTCGCCACCGTGTTCGTCGCAACCGGCCTCGGAGTGACCGAGCTCGCGACCATGCAGATCGCGATGACGATATTCGCGACGCTGGCGTTCATCCTCGACGCGCTTGCGATCGCCGGCCAGGCGCTCATCGGGCACGGCCTCGGCGCATCCGATGTGCCGCGTGTGAAGGCGATCACCAGGCGCCTGATCTGGCACGGCTTCGTCAACGGCGCCGCGCTCGGGCTGATCGTCGCGGCGCTCGCCCCGATCATCGGACCGGTGTTCACCAGCGACAGTGAGGTGCACCAGCTGCTGATGGTCACCATGTTCGTGATGGCCGCGGGCATCCCGCTCGCCGGCTACGTCTTCGTGCTCGACGGCGTGCTGATCGGCGCCGGCGACGCGCGCTACCTGGCCATCACCGGTCTGGTGAACGTCGCGATGTTCGCGCCGCTGCTGGTGTGGGTCGCGCTGGCGGATGCGACGCTGCCCTGGCTGTGGGCTGCGCTCGGCTTCGGGTACATGGGCGCTCGCGCGCTGACGCTCGGCCTGCGCTCCCGCGGCGAGCGCTGGATCGTCACCGGCGCCGGCCGCTGACGGGTTTCCTAGTCGTCGAGCACGAAGGTGACTTCGAGCACGACGCTCCAGGCGACGATCTGCCCGTCGTTGCACTCGACCTTCTGCTCCTTCACCCAGGCGCCCGAGACGTTGCGCAGGGTCTTGTGGGAGCGATCGACGCCAATGCGTACGGCGTCCTCGAAGCTGGAGTCGGAGCGTGCGGTGATGGTGGTGACGCGTGCGACGGATGACATGGTTCCTCCTCGTTGATGGTTTCGAGGGAAACTACGCCGCACACCTTGGAACGGGCAGGGTTTTCTTGTCGGCTACGCTCTAACGCGTGCGTCTCGTCGTTGCCCGTTGCTCAGTTGACTATGCCGGCCGTCTCAGCGCACACCTCCCGCTCGCGACCCGCCTGCTCATGCTGAAGAGCGACGGCAGCGTACTGGTTCACTCCGACTCGCTGTCGTACAAGCCGCTCAACTGGATGAGCCCGCCGTGCACCTTCTCGGTGCTCGACCCCGAGCCGGAGCATGAGGAGGCCGGCATCCGCGAGGTGTGGAAGGTCCGCAACGCGAAGACCTCCGACATGCTCGTGATCTCGATCCACGAGATACTGCACGACTCATCTCACGACCTGGGCATCGACCCCGGCCTGCAGAAGGACGGCGTCGAGGCCGACCTGCAGCGGCTGCTGGCCGAGCAGATCGACCTGCTCGGAGACGGCCACCGCCTGGTCCGTCGCGAGTACATGACCGCTATCGGCCCTGTCGACATCCTGGCGACGGATGCGACGGGCAAGTCGGTCGCGGTCGAGATCAAGCGTCGCGGGGACATCGACGGTGTCGAGCAGCTGACCCGCTACCTCGAGCTCATGAACCGCGACCCGCTGCTGTCGCCGGTCGCCGGCGTCTTCGCCGCCCAGGAGATCAAGCCGCAGGCGCGCACCCTGGCCGAGGACCGCGGCATCCGCTGCCTCGTGCTCGACTACGACGCGATGCGCGGCCTCGACACCTCCCATTCGCGACTGTTCTGAACCGCTCACTCCGGGCGGGAAGTAGGCTCGGATGGCTATGGACAATCACTGGAGTTGCGTGCTGTTCGACCTCGATGGGACGATCGCGGATTCCGCGCCGGGAATCACCGCCTCGCTCGGCTTCATGTTCGAGAAGCTCGGGCGCCCGGTGCCGTCGCAGCAGGAGCTGCTGGAGTGGGTCGGCCCGCCGATCCTCGACTCCTTCCGCGACCGCGCGGGCATGAGCGACGTCGAGTCGGCGCAGGCGCTCGCCATTTACCGCGACCATTACCTCGAGCGCGGCGCCCAGACGAGCCCGATCTTCACGGGGATGCCGGAGATCCTGCGCACACTGCACGAGCGTGGAGTCCCGATCGCACTCGCGACCTCAAAGCCGGAGTTCCCGGCATCCGTGATCCTCGACCACGCCAACCTCACCCAGTATTTTCGAGTGATCTCCGGCTCGTCGATCGACGAGATCCGCAGCGCGAAGAAGGACGTCATCGCCGAGGCGCTGACCAGGTTCCGGATGATCGAGGCCGACCTGAGCAACCCGGTCATGGTCGGAGACCGTGATTACGACGTCGAGGGTGCCGCCGCGCACGGCCTGCCAACGATCTTCGTGCGCTGGGGTTACGGCAACTCGCACGAGGAAGAGGGTGCGCTGACAGCGGTCGACACGCCTGCGGAGCTGCTGCCGCTCCTGATGGGGTAGCTTCTGGTTCATGCGCGCGCTGTCCATTGTCGTGACCTCGATGGCGTTGCTCGCTGTGACCGGATGCGCGACGGCTGGGCCGGTGGACGTGTTGAGCGCCGGCGGTTGGCACGTGGCGGCCTACGAGAAGGCAGAGCAAAGCGGCCACGACATCCTCGGGCTCGGTCGCGTGGTCGACGTGGGGGAAGGATGCGTCGGTGTCGACCTCGACCTTGAGGATCGAGTGACGATTCTCGCCGTTCCGAGCGGCAGTTCCATCGACGCAGACGGAAAGATCACCGTGCCGGAAGGCGAAACGGGTGGGCCACTCACCTTCTCGGTCGGCGACCACATTGAGTTCGCCAATGGCGGGTTTGTTCGCCCCTCCCGCGAGCTCTGGGAAGGACTGACAGTCAGCTACCCCGAGGGGTGCCCAGCCTCCCTGGAAACCTGGCTGCTGCTGCCGTAGGAATTCGCTCGCGCGGGTCGACCTTCCTTGCGCTGGTCGAATTCGACCCGCGCGTGGCAAATGCACCCGCGCAAGCCGCGGCTAGCTAGGGCAGTGCAGCTTCGTCGACCGGTAGACGTCGCCGGGCTCGATCACGTGCGCGGACATGACATGGCCGCACATCGGACAGTTGCGGTCCGCGACCGGCACCTTGTCGGGCTCGCCATACGGGCTGAGCTGGGCGGGCCCGAATACCGGAAAAAAGGTCCTGTTGAGGCGCTTAGCCCACCGGAACGACCTGCGCTCTTCCATCACCTGATCCTTAGCGTACGATTCATTAGTGTACTAGCCATTTAGGAGTTTCCGTGACAGAGGCGACAACGCTCGACTCCAACCCGCTCTCGCTCGAGCGGCAGGTGTGCTTCGCGCTCGCGGTGGCGTCGCGCAGCGTAATCGGTCTCTACCGCCCGGTGCTCGAACCGCTCGGCCTCACGCATCCGCAGTACCTCGTCATGCTCGCCCTGTGGGAGAAGAGCCCGCGCTCGGTCAGCGAACTCGCCGACGCGCTGTCGCTCGAATCGGCAACCCTCTCGCCGCTGCTCAAACGCCTCGAGCAGGCCGGGCTCGTGCACCGCCAGCGCAGCGCCCACGACGAGCGGGCACTCGAGGTCACGCTGACCCCGGATGGCCTTGCGCTGCGCGACAGAGCGCTCGAAGTGCCGGGCAGGATCGTGGAACGGCTCGGCCTGCCCGTCGAGCAGCTGGAGCAGGCCAAGATCGTCCTCGATCGCCTCATCGCCGCCGCGAACGACTGACTCTCGCCTTTCGCGCATGCCGCCCAATAGGGTGTGCCCATGGGATCAACGTTGACCACCATAGGACTGCCCGTTGCGCTCGGCATCATCATGTTCGGGCTCGGCCTCACCCTCACCCTCGGTGACTTCGCCAGGGTCGGCAAGCATCCGAAAGCCGTCATCATCGCGCTGGTCTGCCAGCTCCTGCTGCTGCCAGCCATCTGCTTCGGCCTTGTGCTCGCGTTCCAGCTGCCACCGGTCCTCGCTGTCGGCATGCTGCTGCTCGCGGCAAGCCCTGGCGGCACCACCGCGAACCTGTACAGCCACCTGTTCGGCGGCGACGTCGCGCTGAACATCAGCTTGACCGCGGTCAACTCGGTCATCGCTGTCGTGACGCTGCCCATCATCACCAATCTCGCGATCGCATTCTTCATGCCCGGCGGCGACCAGCTCGGCCTGCAGTTCTCGAAAGCGCTCGAGGTGTTCGCCATCGTGCTGCTTCCGGTCGCGCTCGGCATGCTCGTGCGCTGGTGGCGACCGAAGTTCGCGGATGCGATGAACAAGCCGGTGCGCATCGCATCCGTGGTCATCCTGGTCGTCGTCATCGCGGGCGCGGTGTACTCGAACCTCGAATTGCTTGCCACGCACATCGGCTCGCTCGCGATGATCACGGTGCTGTTCTGCGTCATCAGCCTCACGGTCGGCTACTTCGTGCCGCGATGGCTGGGCGTGCGGCGCTCTGAGGCCATCGCGAGCGGCTTCGAGATCGGCATCCACAATGCGACGTTGTCGATTGTGATCGCCCAGACGGTCCTCGGCAGCGAAGAGCTGTCGCTGCCGGCGGCCGTCTATGGCGTGCTGATGTTCTTCGTCGCGGCGGGCTTCGGGTTCATCATCCGAGCGCGCTCGAGCGAGCGGGAGTCGGTCGCGGCCTAGCGGTAGGCCAGCCTCAGCGGTAAGCCAGCGCGCGGCGGCGCAGCTTCACGCCGACCCGGTCGCCTGGCGCCGGCAGGTCGGGCGCGGCGATGCGGGAGCGCATGCGGTCTCCGGATGCCAGTTCGAGGGTGACAAGCGCATCGTGCCCCGCGTAGGACACGGCGACCACGTGCGCGTCCGCGCCATCCGGGGCCAGCGTCACCCACTCCGGGCGCAGCACGACACGGATGCTCTCGCCCGCGGCGAGGCCGTCCATCGCGAGTGCCTCGATCGTGCCGAGCGCGCATTCGGCGAACCCGTCGCGCCAGACCCCGGCGAATTCGACGGTGTCTCCGACGAACCTAGCGACCCACGGCGTGGTCGGCTGCTCGTACACGTCGACCGGGCTGCCCCACTGCAGGATGCGGCCGCCCATCATGACCGCGACCTTGTCGGCGAGCGACAGCGCTTCCTCCTGATCGTGGGTGACGAGCACGGCTGTGGAGCCCTGCCCGCGCAGCAGTTCGGCGACCTCGGCACGCAGCGCGGTGCGCAGCATCGGGTCGAGCGCGGCGAACGGCTCGTCGAGCAGCACGACGTCAGGGCGCGGCGCGAGGGCCCTGGCAAGCGACACGCGCTGCGCCTGACCGCCGGAGAGCTGGGCGGGCGACCGGTCGATGTAGTCGCCGAGCCCGACCAGGGTCGCCAGTTCGGCGATGCGCGCTGCTCGCTGCTTGCCGCGCGGGATGCCGAAGCCGATGTTCTCGCCAACGCTCAAGTGCGGGAACAGCGATGCATCCTGGGGGACCCAGCCGATGCCGCGCTTCTCCGGGGGCACACGCACGCTGGCAGAGGAGAGTTCGCGGTCCCCGACCCGGATGCTGCCGCTTGTCACGGGAAGCAGGCCGGCGATTGAGCGCAGCAGTGTTGTCTTGCCGCATCCGCTTGGGCCGAGCACCGCGACGACGCTTCCCTTCTCGACGGTCAGGTCGACACCATCGAGCACCACTTGCGAGCCGTAGCCGACGCGAAGAGCGTCGACCGAGACCCAGCTCACAGCTCCTCCTCCTTAGCGACACCGCGCACACCGGACAGCACGAACGCGGGAACCGCCGCGAGCAGCACGAGCGCGGCAGCGTACGGTGCAGCTGCCCCGAACTCGAAGATCTCAGTGCGGTTCCAGAGCTCCACCGAGAGTGTCGAGATTCCGGTCGGCCGCAACAAGAGCGTCGCGGGCAATTCTTTCATGACCGCGATCGCCACGAGCAGCGCGCCGACCCCGATGGAGGGCGCGGCCATGCGCGCGGTCACCCGCCACCAGGTCTGCGACGCGGTCAGGCCAAGCGAGCGGGACACCGCGATGAGGCCGTTCGGCACCGCCTCGATCCCGCTCCGCGCCGAGCCGATCGCCTTCGGCATGAACAGCACCGCGTAGGCGAAGACCAGCACGACGACCGTCTGGTAGAGCGCTGGCACCACCGCGAGCGAGAAGAAGACGAGCGAGAGGCCGACGACGATCCCAGGCAGGGCATGGCCGAGGTAGCCGACCGACTCGATCGCGTTGACCAGCCGGCCGCGGAAGCGGGCGGCGAGCGCTGCGATCGGCAGCGCCAGCGCGACCGCGACAACAGCACCGGCCAGGGCCAGCAGCAGGGTCGTGCCGATCGCCTCGGCCAGTCTGCCGACATCGATCGTGCGGATGGTCTCGGCCTCGAGCAGCCGACTCAGCAAACCGGCGACGGGCACCACCACTCCGACGACCGGTGCCGCGAGGACGATTGCTGCGAACACCGGCAGCAACCCTCGACGCGGTGCGATCAACGGCACCGGGCGCGCTGCGGGCGCGACGACGTGACCGCGTGTGCGCCGCTCGCCCGCGACGACGATGAGCGCGAGCACGACCAGCAACAGCGCGAGGATGGCGGCCTGGTTGCGGTCGAAGCTGGCGCCATACGCGGAGTTGATACCCCAAGTCAACGTCTGGAACCGCAGCATGGATACGGCGCCGAAGTCGGACAGCGTGTACAGGCACACCAGCAGCGCCCCGGCGGTGGCGGCCGGCCGCACCCTAGGCAGTGTGGCCGCAACGAAACCCTGGAACGGGTTCCGGCCGAGGGTTCGCGCGACCGCCTCCAGGTCGCCGGATGCGCCACGCAGTGCGGCCGCGACGGGCAATGCGACATACGGCGTGCAGACGGCGGTCATCACGAACCAACTCGGGAAGAACCCGTTCAGGGTCGGGAACACGACCAGCCAGCCGTAGGCGGCAAGGTAGGAGGGAACCGCGAGCGGCAGCGCGGTCAGCAGCAGGCCGAGCCTGCCCGCCGGCATCCGGACACGGCTGAGCACCCAGGCTACGGCGATGCCCAGCACCAGGCAGCTGGCGGTTACCGCGATGGCGAGCAGCACGGAGTTGGCGGCCAGGCGCAGCACGCGCTCCCGGAGCAGGGTGTCGACGAGCACGGCCAGGCCGGCGTCGGCGGTGCGCACCACCAGGTAGACCAGCGGGATGGCCG
Source organism: Cryobacterium sp. BB736 (assembly GCF_014980265.1). Classification (NCBI taxonomy): domain Bacteria; kingdom Bacillati; phylum Actinomycetota; class Actinomycetes; order Micrococcales; family Microbacteriaceae; genus Cryobacterium; species Cryobacterium sp. BB736. The sequence goes on along the minus strand of NZ_JABXWQ010000001.1, from coordinate 935,163 downwards.
CGGCAAGCGCGCACACCGCCGCGAGCAGCACGAGAGCGAGCGGTGCCGAAGCCAGCCGCGACCGCGAACGGCGGGCGCGCCTGACTCCGATGACGCTCATTGGCGTCAGATCAGGCCGTACTTGGCGAGGAGGTCTTGCGTGACCTCGAGGCTCTCCAGGTCGGCGAGGTCGAGCTCGGGGTTGAGGAGACTGTCGAGCGCTGGCAGTCCCTCGGGCGCCTCGACGCCCTCGATCAGCGGGTACTCGTACGTCTCGTCGACGAAGTGCTGCTGCGCCTCCGATGAGACCAGGAAGTCGATGAACTCGAGCGCGTCCGCGTCGTCAGCACCGGAGGCGAGCAGCCCGGCGCCGGTCACGTTCACGATCGAGCCCGGGTCGCCGGCCTCCGGGTAGGACAGCTGGGCGCGCATGTTGTCCGCCCCTGCCTCTGCCGCCTGTTGGAACCAGTAGTAGTGGTTGATCAGACCGGCCTCGATCACGCCGTCGTCGACGGCAGCGAGCACCGCGCGGTTGTTCTCGAAGATCTGCGGCTGGTTCTCGGCGATGGCGGCTACCCACTTGTCGGCGGCCTCCTCGCCCTTCAGCACGCGGTAGGCAGTCACGAACGCCTGGAAGCTCGCGTTCGTCGGGGCGATACCGAAGCGACCCTTCCACTCCGGCTCGGCGAACGCGTCCACGCTCGACGGCACCTCGTCCTCGGTGAGCTTCTCGCTGTCGTACACGATGACCCGCGCGCGGCCGGTGACGCCGACCCAGCTGCCGTCGGTCGAGGTGAAGCCCTGCGGCACGCGCTCGGTGATGTCCGCGGGCAGCTCGGCGAAGAGGTCGGCGTTCGCGAGGGCACCGAGGGCGCCGGCATCCTGCGACAGGAAGACCTGGGCAGGGGTGCGGTCGCCCTCCTCGAGCAGCAACGCGCCCAGCTCGGCGGTGTTGCCGTAGCGCACGTCCACGCTGATGCCGCTCTGCTCCTCGAACAGGTCGATGAGCGGCTGGATGAGTGCCTCGTCACGACCGGAGTAAAGCGTGAACTCTCCGTCGCTCACCGGCTCGGTGGAGGCATCCGGTGCCTCTGGGGCGGTAGCGGTGCATCCGGCGAGGACGACAGCAGCGGATGCGGCAAGGGCGACCAGGGACGTGGTGCGGGCGCGATTCAAGAAGGACTCCGACGGTTGGGGAAAAGGGACCGTAGTTAGGTTAGGCTAACTTACCCTCGAGCGCCAACCTCCGGGCCGGCTCAGGGTCGAGCGGATGCCGCGGCGCGCGAGGCAGCCGGAAGCGCGGTCAGCACGCGGTCCAACGCCGCGTCGTCGTGCGCTGCAGTGACGAACCACGCCTCGAAGACCGACGGCGGCAGGCTGACGCCGGCGTCGAGCATGGCGTGGAAGAACGGCGGGTAGCGGAACGCCTGCTGGCGCCGCACCGCGTCGTAGTCGCGCGGCGGCTCGGCGCTGAACGCGAACGAGAACAGCGTGCCGGCGCGCTGCACCGAGTGCCCGACCCCCTCAGCTGAGAACGCGGCAGAAACGGCGTCGGCGATCGTGTCGGCCACCGTGCCCAGCCGGTCGTACACCGAGTCGTCGGCTGCCCTGAGCGTCGCAATGCCCGCGGCGACCGCGACCGGGTTCCCGCTGAGCGTGCCGGCCTGGTACACCGGGCCCTCCGGCGCGAGCCGGTCCATCACGTCAGCACGACCGCCGATCGCCGCGAGCGGCATCCCGCCGCCGATGACCTTGCCGAACGTGAACAGGTCGGGCGTGAACGGCGCGTCACCGTCGCGCTCGATCCCCCACCAGCCGCTCGGGCCGGTGCGGAAGCCGGTGAGCACCTCGTCGAGGATGAGCAGCGCACCGTGCTCTCGCGTCAGTTCTGACAGCGCCCGGTTGAACCCGGCATCCGGCGGGACGACCCCCATATTCGCGGCGGCCGCTTCGGTGATGACCGCGGCGATGCGGCCCTCGTGCGTCTCGAACGCAGCGCGCACCGCGTCAAGGTCGTTGTAGGGGAGCACCAGCGTCTCGGCCGCGACAGCGGCCGGCACGCCCGCCGAGCCAGGCAGCGAGAGCGTCGCGAGCCCGGATCCGGCCTCGGCCAGGAGCGAATCGGAGTGGCCGTGGTAGTGACCGGCGAACTTCACCAGCAGGTCACGACCGGTGAACCCGCGCGCGAGCCGAATGGCCGTCATCGTCGCCTCGGTGCCGGTCGACACCAGGCGCAGCTTCTCGACCGCGGGCACGCGATCGCGTACGAGTTCGACCAGTTCGGTCTCGGCCGCGGTCGGGGCCCCGAAGGAGAGTCCGCGGGCCGCGGCATCCTGCACCGCTTGCACGACCGTCGGATGCGCGTGCCCGAGCAGGGCCGGACCCCAGGAAGCGACCAGGTCGACGTACTCGTTGCCCTCCACGTCCGTGACGTAGGGGCCGCGCGCGCTCTGGAAGAACCGGGGCGTGCCGCCGACCGAGCCGTACGCGCGCACGGGCGAGTTGGTGCCGCCGGGGATGACCGCGCGCGCGTGCTCGAATTCCTGCTCGTTGGTCGTCATCGTGAGATCGCTCCTGCCGCCTCGATCGCCCAGTAGGTCAGTACCGCATCCGCTCCCGCCCGCCGGATGCCGATGAGGCTTTCCATGATCGCCCGCTCACGATCGATCCAGCCGTTCGCGGCGGCGGCCTCGATCATCGCGTACTCGCCGCTGACCTGGTACGCCCACACCGGCACCGTGCTGATCGCGGCGACATCGGCGAGCACGTCGAGGTAGGCCATCGCGGGCTTGACCATGATCACGTCGGCGCCCTCGTCGAGGTCGATGCTCGCCTCGCGCAAGCCCTCGCGGCGGTTGGCCGGGTCCTGCTGGTACGACTTGCGGTCGCCCGTCAGCGACGAGTCGACCGCTTCGCGGAACGGCCCGTAGAAGGCTGACGCGTACTTGGCGGCATAGCCGAGCAGCGCGGTGTCGGTGAAACCGGTGGTGTCCAGTGCGTCGCGCACCGCGGCGACCTGGCCGTCCATCATGCCGGACAGGCCGAGCAGCGCCGACCCTGCCGCGGCTTGCGCGAGCGCCATGTCGCGGTAGCGCTCCAGGCTCGCATCGTTGTCGACCCTGCCGGTCGCATCCAGCACGCCGCAGTGGCCGTGGTCGGTGAACTCGTCCAGGCACAGGTCGGTCTGCACGACCAGCGCATCCCCCACCTCGGAGACCGCGACCCGCGTCGCCTGGTTCAGGATGCCGTCCTCGTCCGTTGCTCCGGAGCCGATCGCATCCTTCTTCTCCGGGACGCCGAACAGCATCACGCCGCCGATGCCTGCCGCAGCGGCCTCGTTCAGCGCGGCGCGGAAGGAGTCCATGCTGTGCTGCATCACCCCGGGCATCGAGCCGACCGGCGCCGGCTCGGCCAGCCCCTCCCGCACGAACATGGGCAGGATCAGCTCGGCCCGGTGCAGCCGGGTCTCTGCGACCAGCCGGCGCATCGCGGGGGTCATGCGCAGTCTGCGCGGGCGGTCGGGCAGGCTCATGGGGTCTCCTGGCTGGATCGGATGAGGGAGTCGATCATCGAGTCGATGCTGCGGCGGTCGGCGACGAGGTCGACTCGTAGTCCCGCTGCGGTCGCCTCCTCGGCGGTGCGCGGGCCGATGCAGACGACGATGGTCCCTGATGGCACAGGCGCGAGCTGCTCGGCGACCTGGCGCGCGACGCTGCCCGAGGTCACGAACAGTGCACGGAAGTCGCCGCCCCTGACGGCCTCAGCCACCTGGGCTGCGACGGGGACCGGAAGGTTGCGGTACGCGGTCACCGCTACGACGTCATTTCCTCGCGCGCGCAACCCGTCGGCCAGCGTCGGAGCCGCAAGCTCCGAGTGCGGGATGAGCACCCGCACGCCGTCGACCGGCCACTCGGCGACCATCGCGCGTGCGGATGCGTCGGCTTCCGGCTGGAAGTCGACACGCACGCCAGCAGTCGTGAGGGTGTGTGCCGTGGCGTCGCCGACCGCGGCCACGTTGGTCGCCTCCGGGATGCGGGTGCCGCCGATGGCCTCGATCGTCGTCGCGCTCGTGAACACCACCCAGTCGAATTCCTCGTTCTCGAGTTCCGAGAGTGCCGCGTCGAGCGCATCCGGATCAGGCGCGGGAGCGAACTCGATGAGCGGCGCGATCACCGGGCTTGCGCCGTGCTCGCGCAATCGTGCCGCGACGGATTCGCCCCACGCGCCGCCCCGCGGGACGAGCACGAGAGCACCGTCGAGGGCTCCGCTCACCGGCTGCCGCCGAGGGGTGCGAGGTCTGCTGCGCCGGCCGCGAGGAGCTCGTCGACGACGCGGTCGGCGAGTTCGTCAGCCGGGTTCTTCGCGTCGGCCGGGTACAGCGCGTGCGAGCTCGTGAGCTGCGCCGTGCCGTCCAGTGCGTACACCCGTGCGGAGACGAAGAGCAGCCCGGCGTCGATCGCCGCGGTGACGCCCACCGGGGCGGCACATCCGGCCTCGAGCCGCGCCAGGACAGCCCGTTCGGTCTCCACCATGATGCGGGTCGGCGCGTGGTTCAGCGTCGAGACCAGGTTTTCGTCACCCGTGCGAACCTCGAGAGCGAGCGCTCCCTGCCCCGGCGCCGTCGGCCAGGTGGAGAGTTCGAGCAGCTGTGTGACCTCGTCGAGCCTGCCCAGCCGCTCGAGTCCGGCAGCGGCGAGCACGACAGCGTCGAGCTCACCCGAGCTCACCTTGCCCAGCCGGGTGTCGACGTTGCCGCGGATGTCGACGACCTCCAGGTCGGGGCGCTTCGCGAGAGCCTGCGCGCGTCGGCGCGGCGACCCGGTGCCGAGTCTGGCGCCGGATGGCAGCGTCTCGAGGGTCAGTGAGTCGCGCGCGCACAGCGCATCGCGGGCGTCGACGCGTTTCGGGGTCGCACCGATGCTCAGGCCGGCGAGCGCGCCAGTCGGCAGGTCCTTGAGCGAGTGGACCACGACATCGCATTCGCCCGCGAGCAGCGCTTCGCGCAACGCGGCCGCGAAGACGCCGGTTCCGCCGAGCGAGGCGAGTGACGCCGTGGTGCGGTCACCCTCTGAGGTGATCGGCACGAGTTCGATCTCGGCGCCGGTCTTCCGTTCCAGTTGCGCGGCGATCTGGCCGGTCTGCGCCATCGCCAGCGCACTCGCTCGGGTTCCGATCCGAAGTGTCATGGCGCCACTCCCGCTACCGCCGGCTTGAACCCGGCCCGCACGTTCTCGCAGCAGGCCGGCCGGCAGACGTCGAACCACGGGCCGAGCGGGGTGAGCGCTGGCCGCTCGTCGTCCGGCGTCCCGTTGATGCGTTCGAGGGCGAGGTCGATGAGCCCCTTGACGAAGTCGGGATTCACGCCGGGTGTCGGGGTGCGTACGGCCGTGAAGCCGCGCTCGTGTGCCGCCTGCAGCGCCTCGGTGTCGAGGTCCCACATGACCTCCATGTGGTCGCTGACGAACCCCAGCGGCACAATGACGACCGCGTCGACCTGGTCGGCATCGAGTGCGTCGATGACGTCGATGATGTCCGGCTCCAGCCACGGCATACTGGGCGGCCCCGAGCGCGACTGGAACACCAGCTGCCACTGCGGCGCTGAATCCTGCGCGGCCATCACCACGTGGGCGACAGCCTCGTGCTGCGCCTGGTACGCACCACCGGGGCCGAAGTCGCGGTCGCGCGGACCGCTCCGAACGGCGTCGTCGGTGGGGATGCTGTGGGTGGAGAACAGCACCCGGATGCGTTCGTCCGGGACGCCGTCCAGTTCGGCGAGCGCATCGCGGACTCCGTCGATGAAGCCTTGCACGAAACCAGGGTGGTCGAAGAACTGGCGCACCTTGTCGATCTGGATGACGCCGGTGAGTCCGGTGTCGTCGAGCGCCCGGGCGAAGTCCTCGCGGTACTGCCGGCAACTGGAGTACGAGCTGTACGCGCTGGTCGCGACGCCGAGCAGGCGGGTGTACCCGCGCTCATGCGCATCCGTCACCGCTTCGGCCAGGTAGGGCGCCCAGTTGCGGTTGCCCCACAGCACCGGCAGGTCGATGCCTCGTTCGGCCAGTTCGGCCTCGAGTGCCGCCTTCAGCTGGCGGTTGTGCTCGTTGATCGGGCTGACCCCGCCGAAGTGGCGGTAGTGGGTGGCGACCTCTTCGAGGCGCTCCTCGGGGATGCCGCGACCCCGCGTGACGTTGCGCAGGAACGGGATCACGTCGTCTTGGCCCTCCGGGCCGCCGAAGCCGGCCAGGAGGATGGCGTCGTAGCGAACCGCTTCGGTCACGCAAGCACCTCGGCGACTTCATCGAGGGTGATTCGGCGGCCGGTGTAGAACGGCACCTCTTCGCGCACATGCATCCGAGCTTCGGTGTGCCGCAGGTGGCGCATGAGGTCGACCAGGTCGACCAGCTCGTCGGCTTCCAAGCCGAGCAGCCACTCGTAGTCGCCCAGCGCGAAGCTCGCGACGGTGTTCGACTGCACCTGCGGGAACTCGCGGCCCATGCGACCGTGATCGCCGAGCATCTGCTTGCGCTCCTCCTCCGGCAGCAGGTACCACTCGTAGGAGCGCACGAACGGGTACACCGTCAGCCACTGTTTGGGCTGGGTGTCGCGCAGGTAGGCGGGCAGGTGGTTGGCGCTGAACTCCGCGTCGCGGTGCACGCCAAGCACGTTCCAAGTCGGAAGCAGCGGCTGCAGCAGCGACGAGCGCCGCAGCTCGCGCAGCGCCCACTGCAGCTTCTCGGGAGGGGCGCCGTGCATCCACACCATCAGATCGCCGTCGGCGCGGATGCCGGAGACGTCATAGATCCCGCGCAATGTCACACCGGATGCTTCTACCGCGGCGACCCGCTCGGCGAGGCCGTCGACGTCTCCCGTCGCGGCGACCTCGGGGTTGCGGCGCAGAACCGCCCAGAACGTGTAGCCGAGTTCCGGTGTGTCAATCGTCATTCGTGGTGCTCCCTTTTTCGCGCTTCAACCGTACGTCGTCTTCCCGAGTGCCGCCCACAGCCAGCAGCCGCCTAGCGGTCGCGCGCGCGTGCTGCACAACCGAGGCCAGGCCGGTGCCTGAGGCGGCCTCGCCGACCTGCGGATGCGCGGCGCTGGCTTCGATCGCTGAGCGCTGCCATTCGACGACCGCCGACTCCACGATGTCGCGGGGTCGGATCGTCACTCCGAGCAGGGTCGTCGCGTCGCCGCGTGCGGTGTCGGTCGGCACCGGATGCTCGTAGGAGAGCCGGAGCACGTCGAGGCCGGCCGCGGCGTGCGCGAGCCAGTCCCATTTTGCGCTCTGGTGGGTGAGCGCTCGCGCGGTCACCGGCGCACCCGGCGCCACGAGCACGCCGGAGCCGCGCGGTGCCGCGGCCAGCTCGGGCCGCTCGACGATCAGCGTCACAACGGTGGCCGGCCGGATGCTGGCCGGAGCGAGCACCCCGGGTGCAGCGACGACGACCGTGCCGAGCAGCCGCTCTGCGCCGACCCTGATGCTCGTCGGCGTCACGTCCTCTGCTGGTGCACCGACTCGCACGTCGACGCTCAACCGCGCCAGCTCGCGTTCCAGTTCGTCGACCAGCCGGGCCATCCCGCCCCGGATCCCGCCGACGGCCGAGCCGGCCGGCGCCTGGTCCCGGAGCGTGCGCACCGCCGCGGCGAGCGAACCCTCGCGAGCGAGTGCCGCCAGCAGCCCGGGTGCGACCCGGTCGAGCGGCAAGGCATCCGGATGCGCGCTGTGCACGCCCGTGGTGACCGGCGCCACCAGGCGGTCGACCACCGCCTCGCCCATCCGGACCCGCACGAGCTCGCCCAGGGTCACCGCGTCCGCACCGAGCTCGGCCGGGAGCTCGGCGTCGGCGGCTACGCGAGCGGTCGCCTGTGCGCCGAGCACGCGTTCGAGCTGCTCGTCGATCACCGCCGGGATGCCGAGAAGGCTCGTTGCGGGCAGGGGATAGGCGTCCGATTCGGCGGTGAACAGCCACGAGCCGGCCGGGTTCGGGCTCACCAGCTCACCGGCGAGACCGAGCTCTCTCGCCAACTCGGGGACCGACGGGTTGCGCGCTGCGTAAGCCTCGGCGCCCGCGTCGAGGTCCAGCCCAGCGAGTCGATGCCGCCGCACCTGTCCACCCAGCCGGTCGGTCGCCTCGACGAGCACGACCCGCTCCCCCGCGATGGCGAGGTCGCGCGCCACCACCAGGCCGGCGACCCCGCCACCGATGACGATGAAGGGCAGCGCGGTCGAACCGAGCGGCATCAGCGGAGCGAGTGCACGAGCTCGACGATGCGGCTGAGCACGTCGGGGTCGGTCTCCGGCGGGACGCCGTGGCCCAGGTTGACCACATGCGCCGGAGCCGCCCGGCCGGCGTCGACGACCGCGCGGACATGGTTCTCGAGCGCCGGCCAGGGTGCAGCCAGGAGGGCAGGATCGATGTTGCCCTGCAGCGGTGTCTCCCCGCCCAGGCGACGGTTCGCCTCGTCGAGCGGGAGCCTCCAGTCGACGCCGATCACATCCGCACCGACCGCACGCATCGCGCCGAGCAGCTCGCCGGAGCCGACGCCGAAGTGCACCTTGGGCACGTCGGTGCCGCGCAGGTGATCAAGTGCGCGGGCCGAGTGCGGTGCCACCCGCCGCACATAGTCGACGACGCTCAGCGACCCCACCCACGAATCGAACAGCTGCACGGCGGAAGCCCCGGCCTCGACCTGAGCGCGCAGGAACGCGCCCGAAGCGTCAGCGGCCCAATTCATCAGCGCCGCCCAGGTGTGCGGGTCGGAGTGCATGAGGGTTCGCGCGCGCAGGTGGTCCTTCGACGGGCCGCCCTCGACCAGGTACGCGGCGAGCGTAAATGGGGCGCCCGCGAAGCCGATGAGCGGCGTGCTTCCCAACTCGGCGACCGTGAGCGCGACCGCTTCCCGGATGGGCGCGAACACTTCAGGGTCGAGCGGGCGGAGCGCGGCGACATCCGAGGCGGTGCGGATCGGACGCTCGAGCACCGGACCACGCCCAGGCACGATCTCGACATCCACCCCGCCGAGCTTGACCGGCACCACGATGTCGCTGAAGAAGATGGCAGCGTCGACGCCGTGCCGACGCACCGGCTGCAGGGTGATCTCGCTCGCGAGCTCCGGGTTCAGGCACGCATCGAGCATCGACCCCGTCTCACGCAGCGCCCGGTACTCGGGCAGGGATCGACCGGCCTGCCGCATGAACCAAATCGGCGGAATCTCGGGGCGATCCCCCCGGTAGGCACGGATGAGCGGTGAGGTGGTCGTCCTACCATCGATAAGGGGATGGGTCTCAGTCAGAAGCACGCGAACAGCATAGGCTCGGGTAGCTGCGCTTACACTGGCTCACCGTGATCCATTGCGTCTCCGTCAGCCACCGCACGTCCGATTTCGATTTTCTCGAGTCGTTGACGACCAAGGCCGACAGCGCACTGGGCACGCTCGGCGGGCTCGCCGAGATCGACGGTGCCGTGGTGCTCTCCACCTGCAACCGGTTCGAGGTCTACGTCGACTCCGAGCATCCGGATGCGATTGCCGCGGTTGCCGACGCCACAGGTGTGGACGCGGATGAGCTCGCGAAGCACGCCACCACGGCCGCCGGCGAGGGCGCGGCACGGCACCTGTTCTCGGTCGCGGCCGGCCTCGAGTCGGTCGTCGTCGGCGAGGACGAGATCTCCGGCCAGGTCAGCCGGGCGCTGACGGCGGCGCGAGAGGCCGGGACGACGTCGTCTCGGCTCGAGAAGCTGTTCCAGGCCGCGGCGAAGACCAGCCGCGGGGTGAAGACCCGCACGGCGCTCGGCAGTTCCGGGCGCTCGCTCGTGCGGCTTGCGCTCGAGCTCGCCTCCAGCCGGTTCGCCGACTGGCGGAGCTTGCGCATCCTGATCGTCGGCACCGGACGATACGCCGCGACCACCGTCGCCGCCCTGCGCGAGCGAGGCGCATCCGACCTGTCGGTGTTCTCCCCGAGCGGGCGCGCGGCGACGTTCGCGTCCAAGTACTCGCTCGACCCGGTCACCGACCTGGAAGCGGCCATCGCCGACGCACAGCTCGTCATCACCTGCACGTCCTACGAGCATCCGGTGATCACCGAGCAGCACGTGAGCGAGGGAAATCGCCGCTTGTTCGTCGACCTCGGGATGCCGCGCAACATCAGCTCCGGGATCACCGCAGTGCCGCACGTCGAGCTGCTCGACCTCGAGACCATCAGCCTGCACGCGCCGCTCGAGGCGCTGACCGCGACGGCGGATGCCCGGGAGCTGGTCACCACGGCCGCGGCGCAGTTCACCGCAGACAGCACCGTCGCGCCGGCCGTCGTGGCCATGCGTGAGCACGTGCTCGACCTGCTCTCCACCGAGCTCGAGCAGCACAGCGCCAACCCCGAGATCGAGCGAGCGCTCCGCCACTTCGCCGGCGTGCTGCTGCACGGGCCGTCGGTGCGCGCCCGGGAGCTGGCGGAGGACGGCCGCGGTCACGAGTTCGTCGCGGGCATCGAGGCGGTGTTCGGCGCGAGAGCTGGGCATGAGCGTCCGGCTGCCGAGAGCGCGTGACCCTCAACGCGCCAGGCGCTCGACGATCGCTCCGTAGGTCCTGGGCAGGGAGTCGGCCAGCGGGACGATAGCGCGCCGCGCCGGTGAGGCGCCGAGCGCGACGAGACCCGAGGTGAGCATCCGGAAATCGCGCGTCGCGGTGCGCCACTCTCGTTCGTACGCCTGCGGGTCACCGGCGACGATGCAGCGCACCGCTGCTGCCACCTGTGCCAGCCCGACCCGGATGCCTTCGCCGGTCAGCGCATCGACGTAGCCGGATGCGTCGCCGGCGAGCAGCACGCGGCCGGCCGTGCGTGCGCGTGTCCGCTGGCGGAGCGGGCCGGCGCCGCGCAGGTCGCTCGAGTGCGGGGCGCCGTCGATGCGGTCTGCGAGAGCGGTGCTGACCGTGCGGTCGTAGTCGGTGCCGGGCGCGCCGAGCACGGCGATCCCGACGTTGTGGTCTCCCACCGGGGTGACGTAGACCTCGGCATCCTTGGTCCAGTGCACTTCGACGAAGTCGCTCCACGGTTCGATCGCGAAGTGCCGCCGGAGACCGAACCGGCGGCGACCGCGCGGAGGGCTCGCAAGCCCGACCAGGTCCCGCACGGTCGAGTGCAGTCCGTCGCACCCGATGAGCCAGTTCGCGCGTACCGCCTCGTCTCGCAGCACCACCGTGACGGATTCGTCATCCTGGCTGAGCAATCCGACCTTGCCCTCGATCCGTTCCACCCCCAGCTCGTCGGCGCGTCGGCTGAGCGCGTCATGCAGCACCGGGCGGCGGACACCGCGTGCGGTGCCGTGCGCGAACGGGTGGTCGGCACGGTGACCGTCACGCCGGTAGCTGATCCCGCGGATGTCTCGTCCCACCGGGTCGACGCCCAGCCGGTTCAGGGCACGCAGCGCACCCGGCATCAGCCCCTCCCCGCAGGCCTTGTCGATCGTGCCGTGACGCTGTTCGATGACCGCGACGTCGAGCCCGGCGAGGCGCGCCTCGATCGCGGCGGCCAACCCGATCGGGCCTCCACCGGCGACGAGCAGCTGGGTCATCTCGCCAGCGCACCCAACGCGCGCTCTTCGGTGGGGATGCGGAAGCCCAGCAGCAGCACAGCGTTGAGCACCGTGAAGGTGAGAGCAGTCAGCCACGCGGTGTGCACGAGCGGCAGCGCGAAGCCCTCCACGACGACCGCGAGATAGTTCGGATGCCTGAGCCACTTGTAGGGACCGGTCGCGACCAGGTGCAGGCCGGGAACGACGATTACACGCGTGTTCCACTGCCGTCCGAGCGCAGCAATGCACCAGTAGCGCAGCGCCTGGCTGAGGACGACGAGCACGAGCATCGGCCAGCCGAGTGCGGGGATGAACGGGCGGTCGAGCAGCACGGCTTCGGCGATGCATGCGGCGAGCAGCCCGGTGTGCAGCGCCACCATCCAGGGAAAGTGCTTCTGCCCGTACTCGATACCGCCGGCCGCGAACGCTCGTTCGGCATTGCGCTTCGAGATGACCAGTTCGACGAGCCGCTCGACACCGGTCGCGACAACCAGTGCGATGTACCAAATCACGGCCACTCCAGCAGCACGAGCTCGGCACCCACCCCTGGGCCGAGCGCGAACAACAGGCCCTTCGTCCCGGCAGGCTGTGCGCCGGCGTCGGCAAGCACGTGCAGCACGGAGGAGGATGACAGGTTGCCTACGCGCTCGAGCGAGTCCCAGCTGAGCGCGAGACGGTCGCGCGGCAACTCGAGCGCGCTCGCGAAGGCTTCGAGCACGCGCGGTCCGCCCGGGTGGGCGATCCAGCAGCCGATGTCCGAAACCGTCAGTTTATGCTCGGAAAGGAATGTGTCGACCCCGGCGCGGAAGTGCGTCGCGATGACGTCGGCGACGCCGGCGGTGAGCACGATCTCGAACCCGCTGTTTCGGATGTTCCAGCCGATGACGTCCAGCGAGTCGGGGTAGAAATCGCTGCGCGTTGCGACAATCCGCGCTGCCGCTGGAGACCCGATTGCGAGCTCGTCGCCGGTCAGGACAACCGCGGCGGCACCGTCGCCGAACAGCCCGGTGGCAACGAAGTTGGCCATCGATTCGTCCGAGCGCTGAAGGGTCAGCGAGCATAGTTCCACGCTGATCAGCAGTGCGACGTCGGCCGGATGCCCAATCAGGTAGTCATGCACGCGCGCCAGCCCGGACGCCCCGGCGACGCAGCCGAGCCCGAACGACGGGAGCCGCTTGACGTCCGGCCGGAATCCGAGTCGCGGCACCAACAACGCGTCGATCGACGGTGCGGCGAGACCGGTGACGGTGGTGAACAGGATGAAGTCGACATCGGTCGGCGCGAGTGCCGCCTGCGCGAGGGCGTCCCGCACCGCGCGCTCCGCGAGGTCTGTCGCGACCTCGATGTAGAGGTCGTTGGTCTCGCTGAACGAGCCCAAATCACGGTAGCTCTCGAGGGGCAAGGCGGTGTGCCGGGTTCCTATTCCGCTTGCGGCATGCATCCGTTCCATGGTCGAGCGGCGTGGAGACGGGATGAGCGCGGTCAGTTCGCGCGTGATCTGCTCCTGCGGGTACGCATACTCCGGCAGGACCGGTGAGACCGCCGCGATGCGCGTCATGGGCAGAAAGTAACACGCGTTGCTGGGGGAAGTGACGCGTTCAGGTTGCTCGTGGTCTAAGGAAGCTCGTGGTCCAGGGAGACGGGAGGGATGACTTCCCGGCGCTGCTCGCGGATCCAGCGCAGCCGCGTGCGGCGGAACTCCTGGCGGGTCGAGAACCGGTAGTGGTAGGTGAGCACTCTCACCCAGCGCGGTGGGGTGCCGTCGAACGGGTCGTGGCGAAGCATCCGGAGCGTGGGCCGGTCTGCTTCCAGCAGTTTGCCGAGGAACGCGTAGAACCACTCGGTGTGCACGCTGCCGAGCGGGAGGAACCACATCAGCCAGTCGAGCCGCAGGTGGTACGGCGCGAACTGCCTGGACAGCCGCGCGGTGTCGCCCGGCTTGCCCTTGAACTCGTACTCGCGCCAGTCGGCCTCGTCAGGCTGTTCGACGAGAGTGCCCTCGACGATGACCTCGATGCGACGCTTGGTGACGCTGCCAAACGCGCCGTAGGCGTTCACCAGCTGGAGCCGGTTGAAGCTCGCGTTCATCAGCTGGTTCCGCGACAGCAGGTTGCGAATGGGCCAGAAGCTGAGCACGAGCAGCAGCACGGTGACCAGGGCGACGACGACCAGCCACCAGGTGGGGCCGACCTCGCCCGCCTGCCAGTCGAGCGGGATGCCCGGGATCAGGGCGTGCCAGACAGAGTCGCTGATCAGCCCGAAGGCGAGCACGATGGTGATCCAGTTGAGCCAGGCGAAGTTGCCGGTGATGACGAGCCAGCCCTGGGTGAGAATGACGATGGCTGCGCCGATGCTCGCCACCGGCTGCGGCAGAAAGAGCAGGAACGGCACGACCAGCTGGGCGAAGTGGTTGCCGAGCACTTCCATCCGGTGCACCGGCTTCGGCAGCAGGTGCGCCTGCCTGCTGAACGGGTTCGGCATCGGCTGGGTCTCGTGGTGGTAGTACAGCGCGGTGAGGTCCCGCCAGGCACGGTCGCCGCGCAGCTTGATCATTCCTGCGCCGAATTCGAGCCGGAAGATCAGCCACGCGGTCAGCAGGATGATCGGCAGCGGGGGCGGCACCTGGTCGGAACCGAGGAACGCCGCCAGAAAGCCCGCCTCGAGCAGCAGCATCTCCCAGCCGAAGCCGTAGAAGGTCTGCCCGACGTTGACGATCGACATGTAGAGCAGCCACAGCCCCAGGAACACGAGCATCGGGAGCCACGGTGGTCCGAATTGCGGGAGGCCCACGACGACGGATGCGGCGAGCAGCATCCCGAGCACGCACACCGTGACCAGCAGGCGGTCCGAGTAGCGCCAGCGGAACAGCGTCGGGCCGCGCACGAACCGCTTGTGCTTCAGCAGTTCGGGGACCGGCAGCAGGCCGTGCTCGCCGAGCAGCACGCGGAACTGGTTCGCGCTGGACAGGAACGCGATGAGGTAGATGGCGGCCACCCCGCGTTGCAGGATCTGGCGTGCGAGTTCGTAGTCCGGAGCCCAGAACCAGTCCACGCGCACAGGGTACGCCGGGCGGCTCACACTTCGATACCGAAGTGCTCCTTCAGCGCGAGCCGCGCGGCGAACCAGCCGTTCATGCCGTGCACCGCCGGCCCGGGCGGGGTGGCTGCGGAGCACAGGTAGATGCCCTTCAGCGGGGTGCGCCAGGGTTTCGTGGACACCACCGGGCGCTTCACCAGCTGCCACAGGCTCACCGCACCGCCGTAGATATCGCCGCCGACGTTGCTGCGGTTGTACGCGGCCTGCTGCCTGGCGCTGCTGCTCGCGGTCGCCAGCACCAGGTCACGGAAGCCCGGCGCATAGCGCTCCACCTGTGCGGTGATCAGTTCGGTGGCGTCCAGGCTGGAGCCTGCCGGAACGTGCGTGTACGCCCACAGCACGTGCCGGCCCTTCGGCGCACGGGTCGGGTCGAGCACGCTCGGCTGGGTGACGAGCACGTACGGCCGTTCGGGCACACCGCCGCGGTGCACCAGATTCTCGGCTGCCGCGATCTCGTCTCGCGTGCCGCCGAGGTGCACGGTCGGCGCATGCGCGACATCCGGATTCGCCCAGGGCACCGGCCCGGCGAGCGCGAAGTCGACCTTCGCGACGCCCGACCCGTAGCGGTAGCGCCGCAACGCTCGCGCGTACCCTGCCGGCAGATTCCCCGTGAGCAGCAGCTTCACCGACGTGTCGAGCAGCGTGACCTTCGACGCCGGCAATTCGCGAAGCGTCCTGATGGTCTGCCCGGTCTCGACCACCCCGCCATGCGTGAGGAAGTCCTGCAGCAGCACATCGGCGATCGCCTGTGATCCGCCGATCGGAAAGCCCCAACCGCCGGCGTGCGCGTGGGTTGCCAGCAACAGTCCGGCGCCGGATGACGACAGCGACGGAGTCTGGCCCGCCGCATGTGCTGCGACCCCCGAGAACAGCGCGCGGGCCTCCTCGGTCTTCAACCTCGTGTTCCACAGGAGCCGGCTTCCCAGCCCGAGGCTGCGCGCACCGTATTGAAAGGCCGCGATCGGATCGTCCGGCCAGCGCAGCAACTGCGACCCGGTGAAGTCCACCACGCCGTCCAGCCGTCGCAGCAGCGGTTCGAACATCCGCTTCCACGCCCCGCCATCGCGACCGAGCTGGTCGGCTGTGCGATCCAAGTCACGCCAGGCCAGCGCTGCGCGGCCGCCGTCCAACGGATGCGCATACGACACATCCGGGATGACCCAGTTCACGCGATCCGGCAACCCGAACTCGCGGAAGAACGGCGACGCGAGCGCCGCCGGGTGCACCGCAGAACAGACATCGTGCCGAAAGCCGGGCAGCGTCAACTCCGCAGTGCGCACGCCGCCGCCGATGGTCGCTGCCGCCTCCAGCAGGCGAACCCGCAGGCCCGCGCGCGCCGACGTCACCGCCGCAGCCAGCCCGTTCGGGCCGCTGCCGACGACGGTGACGTCGAACGTCTCGCTCATGCGCCCAGTCTGTCACCGGCGCTCAGCCGGTCACCGCATCTGGGCGGTTCGGATGCCTCTAGCGCCCGGTCGCGTCGGGGTCGCGGTCGACCTCGCCACGCCACGCGCCGGTTTCGAACCCCTGCGACTCGATCAGTTCCTTGAACTTCTTCAGGTCACGACCGACCTGAATGTCGTCCATCTGCAGGATTTGCCCGACCTTCTCCACGAAGCCCTCCGGCTCCCAGTCCATCTTGACGCTCACGTGCGTCTCGGCATCATTCAGTCGGTGGAAGTCCACAACGCCGGCGTGACGCGGTTCGTCGACGCTCTTCCAGGCGATGCGGGTGTCGGGGATCTGCTCGGTGATGGTCGCGTCGAACTCGCGCTCGACACCAGCGACCTTGACCTTCCAGTGCGTGTGCGTCTCGTCGATCTGGCGTATCGATTCGACGCCGTCCATGAACCGCGGGAACTCCTCGAACTGGGTCCACTGGTTGTAGGCGACGCTAATTGGAACGTCGACGTCGATCTCGCTTTCGATGGTGCCCATACGTCTTCACCTCACTTGTCGGTTGGGTTCCGACGGTAGGTGAGCATCCCGAACGATGTCGGAGCGAGTACTGGCAACTCGCCCCGAATTCCGTCTATCTCAGTCGCGACAGGAGGCCTCGTCCTCGACGACGCGGCAGAACACGAGCGTCCACTCAAACTCGACCTCGGAGAGCGTTCCATTGCCCTCTCGAGCGCAGGTGAGCGACCCGTTGACTTCGATCTTCCGCTTCTCTGTGTCGAAGATGTCGTTAATCGAGGGCGTCTTGCCGCCCGATCGCTTCGGATTCGGGCACTGTTCGAGCGACGGCACGCCGGGCGGATCGCTCGGGAGCACGGAGCTGCCGCACTCCTGCCACAGGTCCCCACTGTGCATGAAGCCCGCGTTGCTCACGTAGAGTGTGCGCGGCGTCGGCACCGTGACCGCAAGTGTGCCCGCGTACTCGCGCACACCGCAGTCTGGTGGCGTCGGCTGGCCACCGCCACCGCCACCATCCCCGCAGTTGTTGCTGGGCGGAACCTCGTAGGGATCCGGCATAGTGCCGACACCCGGCTCGGAGTGCGATTTGTCGGTGCGGTAGTCGATCGGAAGCGTGAAGAACCGGACGCCATCCGGCGGTCCACCGACAGGGAAGAAGCCCGGACCATCCGTCTCGTAGAACACGACAGCCTGGTCGCCGAGATTGCCCTGTGGGTTGCTGAACAGTGTCGCGGTCACGGAAACGGCAGCGGAGGCGAACGACATCGTTGCCTGAGTCGACGAATTGTTCGCCCAACTCGCTGCGCACCCGCCGCCGGCGCCATAGCTGTTGTGGGCGGACCGCGTCGCCATGGTCCCGACCGCCGTTACTTCGAACTCGGCCGCCAGCGCCCAGTCACGCACGTCCGCGACGCCGTAATGCGTCAGCAGCTTCATCCGGCTCAGGATCTGCGGGATCGCAGTGAGCCCACCGCTCCCCGCTGCATCGAGGGCGTCCCACGGCAGCGACTGGAGATCCTTGCCGAGGTCGTTCTGGCCAAGATTGGAGACAGCACGCAGTCCGACCTCAATGTCGACCGCTTCCGCGGCTTCAGGAATCAAGTCCTCCTGTGGCGCTCCGGACAGTGTGAACGCCACCTTGCCGTCGTCACCCGTGGCACCGTTGGTGACCACCTTGGAGCCGCCGCGACCGTCACCGATCCGGAGAATGCTGGGGTCCTCGCTTGACAGGTCGACTTCGATGCCCGCCGCCGCACCAGACTCGATGTGCGGAAGCTCAAGCCCCAGAGGCCCCATGAAGAGGTTGATGCAGCGACGCAGATCCTCCCACTTCTCGGGATCGTAGGCGTAGGAAATGGTGAGTTCGCGGAGTTCGCCGGGTTGGGTGGTTTTCGTGCGAACCAGCGGGGCGCCCGCGAGCGAGAAGCTGGCCTCGAGCGCGGTGGCCCTGGCAATCAGGGATGCGAGCGCCAACAGCAAGCGCGCGATGCCGAGCTTGGTCTTCGCCCTCTCTCCGGCGTGCGGGCCGCCGCCTTCAGGCTGGTGCCATTGTGCCTCCAGCGTCTTATCGACGCCGAACGCACTCCCCTTGAAGACTTGGGGGATCATGCCTTCCGCCCACGGATCCCCTTGCAGGTCGCACGGGGCAGCGGCCGCTGCCTGGACGAAGGAAGCCGGCTCGATGGTCAACCCTGGAAGCGTCGAGCTGGCCCCGTCATCGGCCGCGGCGGTTTGCGCTCCTGACACAGCGAACTCGGCGCCGAGTCTCCTCAGCAGCAAGCCGACCTGTCCCCAGGTGAGTTCGACCTCCGCGGCGGCCCGCTCCGTGAAGGTCACCGGCTCGTGGAGGTAGCCGTGGTCGGAACTCAACGCCGCCATGACTGAACCGAAGTGGTCGTTCGCATTGCCTGCGGCGGCCTTCAAGGATTCGTAGAGCCATGTCGTGGTGTCGACACCCTCGAACTGGGGCGCGCCCTCGAGCGCGTAGGCAAGGTCGCCCAGTCGCATCCCGCCCTGGACGGCTCCGAGATAGGACTGGATGCGCAGTTCCCCGTCGGACATGGGCCAACCGAATCCGGTCTGCCCGTCCAATTCGAGCGGATGCCCGTCCGGTCCCGCCACGGCGACACCCGCAAGCACGAGCAGCGACTGCCAGGCCGCGACCGCCTGCGCTCCTCCGGCCTTTGTCAGGTTCGCCGCATCCTGCACGGCGGTCCCGTGCGCCATGATCGCATCCTGTGTCACGGCGAAGGCCGTCTGGTAGGCGATCATCTCCACGTTGAAGGCGTCCCACGCTGCGTTATCGCTCGGGTCCGTGGGGACGGCCGGAATCTCGGGCAACTGTGGCGCGGTCGGCAACGCGAGCGGGTCGGGAATCGGGCCGCGATAGAGACCGAGCTCGGCAGCCGCCTCATCCCGATCCCCGCTCCCGAAGACACAGCCGGTCAACGCCAGGGTCGCAGCAATCGCGACCGCCACTAGCCTGACGAAAGGCCTTCTTCCCCCCACAGCACACCCCACTCCGGCTGCAATCCGATACAGCGCCTCCGGAACGCTATTGGGTGGCGGGGCAGCCCACAATCAACTTTTGGCATCGATTCGGTAGCACTGGGGTGACAGCCTGGGTACCCCCAGGTCGTAGTCGCGCGGCACATAGGCTCTTTCCATGTCGGATTCAGCACGCGTGGATGCCTGGGTCTGGGCGGTGCGTCTGGCGAAGACTCGGTCGGCGGCGACCGCCGCCTGCCGGGCCGGGCACGTTCGTATCAACGGTGAGCGTGCCAAGGCGGCGCAGCCGGTGCGCGTCGGCGACGAAGTGCGCGTGCGTGGTGTCGGTTTCGAGCGCATCGTGAAGGTGCAGCGGATCATCGTGAAGCGCGTTTCTGCAGCTGTCGCCGCGGAGTGCATCGTCGACCTCACTCCGCCACCACCGCCGCGCGAGGAGCGACCGTTCGTGCCACAGCGCGACGCGGGGACGGGCCGGCCGACCAAGCGGGACCGGCGCGCCCTCGACCGCCTGCGCGGCCGCGACTAGCGGAACCGACGCAAGCGCAAGCTGTTGGTGACCACGAACACCGACGACAGCGCCATCGCAAGCCCCGCGAGCAACGGATTGAGCAAGCCCAGGATCGCCACCGGGATGGCGGCCGTGTTGTAGGCGAACGCCCAGAACAGGTTGCCCTTGATTGTGCCCAGGGTGCGCCGCGACAGCCTGATGGCGTCCGCGACGACCAGCAGGTCGCCGCTCATCACCGTCAGGTCGCTGGCGGCGATCGCGGCATCCGTGCCCGCACCCATCGCGATGCCCAGGTCAGCTGCGGCGAGCGCCGCGGCGTCGTTGACACCGTCGCCGACCATTGCGACGACCTTGCCGTCCGCCTGCAGCGACCGGATGGCGTCCAGCTTGCCGGCGGGAGTGACGCCCGCCCGCACGTCGGCGATTCCGACCTCGGATGCGACGGCGCGGGCCGCGCCGGCATTATCACCGGTCAAGAGCACCGGGGTGAGTCCGAGACCGCGGAAGGTGTCGATGGCCTGCCTGCTCGTCTCCTTCACGGTGTCGCCCACGACAAGGGCACCGCGGACGGCGCCGTCCCAGGCGATCACGACGGCCGTGCTCCCGGCGCTCTCCGCCGTCTCGATCGCCGCGGCCAGCGCATCCGGGATCACCAGTGCCCAGTCTTCGCGGAGCCAGCTGGCCCGACCGACGACCACGGCGTGCGCGTCAACCGTCGCGGTGACGCCGAGGCCGCGCTCGGATTCGAACGACTCGGCGACAGCCTTCTCGCCCTCCGCCGCAGCCACAATGGCTCGCGCGATCGGATGCTCTGAACCGTGTTCGGCTGCGGCAGCCAGCCGAAGCACCTCACCACGGTCTTCGCCGTCGGCGAGCAGGACTTCTCGCAGCGTCATCCGACCGCTCGTGACCGTGCCGGTCTTGTCGAGGACGATGGTGTCCACCTTCTTGGTCGACTCGAGCACCTGGGGTCCCCTGATCAGGATGCCCAACTGCGAGCCGCGGCCGGTGCCCACCAGGAGCGCGGTCGGCGTTGCAAGGCCGAGCGCGCACGGGCAGGCGATGATCAGGGTCGCGACGGCTGCGGTGAAGGCGGCCTCAACCGATCCGCCGACCAGCAGCCAGCCGATCAGGGTCAGCAGCGAGAGTCCGATGACGACCGGGACGAAGATCCCGGAGACCCGGTCGGCGAGGCGCTGGACCTCGGCCTTGCCGGTCTGCGCTTCTTCGACCAGACGCGCCATGCGGGCGAGTTCGGTGTCGGCGCCCACTCGAGTGGCCTCGACCACGAGGCGCCCGCCGACGTTGAGGGTCGAGCCGACGACACGCGAGTCGACAGTGACCTCGACCGGCACCGATTCGCCGGTGAGCATGCTGAGGTCGACCGCGGATGCCCCGTCGACCACGAGCCCGTCGGTGGCGATCTTCTCCCCCGGACGCACGACAAAACGGTCGCCGGGGACGAGCGTGCTCACCGGCACGCGGGCCTCAACACCGTCCCGCAGCACGTTGGCGTCCTTCGCGCCGAGCTCGAGCAGTGCGCGCAGCGCGGCGCCGGACTGCTTCTTGGTGCGCGCCTCGATGTAACGGCCGGCGAGGATGAACACGGTGACGGCCGCGGCCACCTCGAGGTAGAGCTCGCTCGCGCCGGATCCCGGTTCGGCGAACAGGCTGAAGGTCATGGTCATGCCGGGCATGCCGGCCGTTCCGAAGAACAGCGCGTACAGGGACCAGGCGAACGCCGCGAGCACGCCGACGCTGATCAACGTGTCCATGGTCGCGGCGCCGTGCCTGGCGTTCACGAAGGCCGCACGGTGGAACGGCCACGCGCCCCACACCGCGACCGGCGCCGCGAGCGTGAGGGTGAGCCACTGCCAGTTGGTGAACTGCAGGGCGGGGATCATCGACAGCAGCACGACCGGAATGGTCAGCACCGCTGAGATGATCAGGCGCTGCCGAAGCGGTGCCAGGTCATCGGATGCCGTTGGTACCGCATCCGGGATCGGCGGCGCGGGGACCGCAGCCGTGTACCCCGCCGCCTCGACGGTCGCGATGAGCTGCTCGGGGTCGACGCCGTCCGGGGCGAGCACCCGCGCCTTCTCGGTCGCGTAGTTCACCGTCGCCTCGACACCGGGCAGCTTGTTGAGCTTGCGCTCGATCCGGTTGGCGCACGACGCACAGGTCATGCCGCCGATGTCGAGCTCGACGTCGATTGCCGGCATCAGGCGTCCGCGAGCGAGTATCCCGCTTCGGTCACGGCGGCACGCAGGGCCTCGGCGTCGAGCGGCGACTGGCTGGCGACGGTGACCCTGGACACGCCCCCAGCGTTCAGCGACACCGAGACCGACTCGACGCCGGCCACCTCGCTGAGCTCCTCGGTGACGCTCGACACGCAGTGACCGCAGGTCATTCCGGTGACCGCGAGGTCGGTGGTGACGACGTTCGCGACCGGAGCGGCGCTCTGGTGCGAGTGGCCGTGCCCGTGACCGCCCTCGCCGTGGCCGCCGCAGGCACACATGCCGCCGCCGCAGCCGCATCCGGCGCTCGCTCTGGCGTGCTTGTCGGTCAGTCCGAGGTCTAGGCCGTGCTCGGTCATGGATTCTCCTTATATAGAGGTGGGTTGGGTGGGTCAGGAACGCACGAGCCGCGCGATAGCCGCGGATGCCTCGGTGAGCTTCTGCTCGGCGACCGGGCCGCCTTCGCGGGTCGCCTCCGCGACGCAGTGGCTCAGGTGATCGTCCAGGAGTTCGAGCGCGACGGTCTCCAGCGCCTTGGTCGCCGCTGAGATCTGGGTCAGGATGTCGATGCAGTACTCGTCGTTCTCGACCATGCGCTGCACGCCGCGGACCTGGCCCTCGGCGCGACGCAATCGCTTGAGCAGTGCATCCTTGTCGTCGACGTAGCCGTGTGCCATTGCGTCCCTCCGTTCGGTTGAATGATACCCCCCTGGGGTATAGCGTTGTCAACATGAGCCACGAGCACGAGCATGCGGGACACGAGAGCGCAGGACATGGGCAGGTAGCGCACGAGCACCTGGGCGATCACGCAGCGCATGCCGGACACGAAGGTCACGACGCCCACGCAGGACACGACCCCCACGCTGGCCACGGCGACCACGGCGACCACGTCGGGCAGTTCCGCCGGCTGTTCTGGATCATGCTCGTCATCGCGATCCCGGTGGTGGCGTTCAGTCCGATGTTCGCGTCCATCCTTGGCTACGCCCTGCCGGACTCCCCGGTCTTCGCCTGGATCTCCCCCATTCTCGGCACCGTCATGTACCTGTGGGGTGGCCGGCCGTTCCTGACCGGCGCGGTCAGTGAACTCAGGTCCCGCCGGCCGGGCATGATGCTGCTCATCGGGCTCGCCATCACCGTCGCGTTCATCGCGTCGTGGGGCGCGACTCTTGGCCTGCTCGATCACGAACTCGACTTCTGGTGGGAGCTGGCCCTCCTCATCGTCATCATGCTGCTCGGGCACTGGATCGAGATGCGTTCGCTCGCGCAGACCTCCTCGGCTCTCGAGAGCCTGGCCGCGCTGCTGCCGGATGAGGCCGAGCGCCTCGACGGCGACGAGGTCACCGTCGTCACGCCCTCGGACCTGCGCGTCGGCGACCTCGTGATGGTGCGGCCAGGTGGGCGGGTTCCCGCCGACGGGCAGGTCGTCGACGGCACCGCCGACATGGACGAATCGATGATCACCGGCGAATCCCGCGCGGTCAGTCGAGGCCCCGGCGACCACGTCGTGGCCGGCACGGTTTCCACCGACACGGCCCTGCGCATCCGGGTCTCCGCGATCGGCGACGACACCGCACTCGCCGGCATCCAGCGGCTGGTCGCGGACGCGCAGAACTCCACCTCGCGCGCGCAGCGCATCGCCGACAAGGCGGCCGCGCTGCTGTTCTGGTTCGCGCTCGGAGCCGGCATCATCACCGCGATCGTGTGGACGATGCTCGGCCTGCCGGATGAGGCGGTCGTCCGCACCATCACCGTGCTCGTCATCGCCTGCCCGCACGCACTCGGCCTGGCCATCCCGCTCGTGGTGTCGATCGCGACCGAGCGCGCGGCGAAGGGCGGCGTGCTCATCAAGGACCGGCTCGCGCTCGAGAGCATGCGCATGGTCGACACCGTGCTGTTCGACAAGACCGGCACACTCACCAAGGGCGAACCCGCGGTGACGGATATCGCGGCGACGGCCGGCAGGTCGGACGACGAGGTCATCGCGCTGGCCGCAGCGGTCGAGGCAGCCAGTGAGCATCCGCTCGCCCGCGCGATAGTGAATGCCGCCGCCGAGCGTGGCCTGGCGGTGCCGCGCGCAACCGGCTTCCAGTCCGCGCCCGCCGAGGGCGTGGTCGGTGTCGTCGACGGACGACGCGTCAGCGTGGGCGGCCCGCACATGCTGAGCACACTGAACCTCGACGCGCACGGCACGGGTGAGGAGTGGAGCGACCGCGGCGCCACCGTGCTGCACGTTGTCGAGGACGGCGAGATCATCGGCGTGCTCGCCCTTGCCGACGAGGTGCGCGCGGAATCCCGCCAGGCGGTCGACGCACTGCACAAGCTCGGCGCCCAAGTGGTGATGATCACCGGAGACGCCGCCGAGGTCGCCCACGCGGTTGCCGCAGAACTCGGCATCGATCGGGTCTTCGCCGGCGTACGGCCAGAGCATAAGGCCGCCAAGGTCAGCGAGCTGCAGGCCGAAGGGCGCAAGGTCGCGATGGTCGGTGATGGCGTCAACGACGCTCCCGCGCTCGCCCAAGCCGACGTCGGCATCGCCATCGGCGCGGGAACGGATGTCGCGATCGCGTCGGCTGGGGTCATCCTGGCCAGCGACGACCCGCGCTCGGTCCTCTCGGTGATCACGCTGTCGCGCGCGAGCTATCGCAAGATGAAGCAGAACCTTTGGTGGGCGGCCGGCTACAACCTGATCTCCGTGCCGCTCGCGGCCGGCGTGCTGGCGCCGATCGGCTTCGTGCTGCCGATGTCGGTCGGGGCGATCCTGATGTCGGCCTCAACCGTGGTGGTCGCGCTCAACGCCCAGTTGCTGCGCCGACTGGACCTGGCTCCAGACCGCCTGCCAGTGAACGAGAAGTCAGCCACTCCCGTACCGCAGCGTTGAACAACGGCACATCCTCGATGTTCCACTGATGGTGCAGGCCGGGCGCGATCGCCGTTCGGGCGTTCGGCAGGATCTCGGCGAGCAACCGCAGCGAGTCGCGGCTGATGAACGCCGCATCCTTCCCGCCCGCGATGGCGACCAGCGGCGCGGAGACCGCGGTGAGCGCATCCGGTGACACGCCGCGGGTCACTTCGGCGAGCACGCGCTGTGCCGTCTGCTTGCGGATGCCGGCACCGGTCTTCACGAACAGGTCGAGATCCTCGCCGGCCAATCCGTAGCTGCGGCCGGTGGCATTCCAGTAGCCAGGGCTGTTCCAGAGGGTGAGCAGCGCGCGGCCGCCCCAGACGAGGGCACGCCCCGGTTTGGCGATGTTGGCGCTGGCCAGAAACAGGGTGGTCACCCGCTCCGGATGCCGCCTGGCCAGCTCCAGCGCCACACTCGAGCCGAGCGACAGCCCGACGATGTGCGCCGTGCCGCCTGCCGCGCGGCGCTCGATCAGCCTGGCCACGTGGTCGGCGCTGTCGGCGAGGCTGAGCCACTCGCGGTCGTTGTTGTCGCCATAGCCGGGCAGGTCCGGCACCAGCAGGTGGTGGTCGTCGAACGCGGGCACCTGCTCGCCCCACATCCACCCGGCGGTGTTCGAGGAGTGCAGGAACACGATGGTCTCGGCCGCATCTGGGTTGAACTCGCGAGTGGCGAGAAGATCCTTGCTCATGAGTTTCCTCCGATAGCGACCGGCAGCGCATTCGCTATGAGCCGATCGAGTTGTGCCGCCAGCACGGCCTCATCGACGCCGTCCTCGACGCCGTCCTGGTGGGCGGTCAGGCCGACCCAGGCGGCGTCGACCAGAGCCGTGCCGCGTTCGGTGAGGGTGACCAGTTTGGCGCGCGCATCTGCGGGGTGCTGGCGCACCGCGAGCAACCCGTCGGCGACCAACGGGGCGATCCGCTGGGTGACCGACGCGCGCGAGACGCCCAGGTTGTCGGCGATGCGGGTCTGGGTGGGCTCGCCGATCACGCGCACGATGAGCAGCGGCAGGAACTGCGAGTAGCGGATACCGTGCTCGCGCTGCAGGTAATGGTCAGCGATGCGGTCGAGCAGGGCGGTGGCGCGGTGCAACTTGAAGACCGTGCTGTCGGTAATGTCCGTCATATTGTTAAGTACTTAACCATATCCCCCGACCGAGGGCAAGTGGAAGTTCACCTGTTCTCAGATGTGATAATGTTCTTGATCGTGAGAACATCTAGAGCCGACGCGGTGCTGCACCCACAACGCATGGCCATCCTCCGCGCCCTCGCGACTGGGCCGAAGACGACAAAGCAGCTCGGCGAGGTCCTGCCCGACATCCCGCAGGCCACGCTGTACCGCCACCTGCCGGTCCTGCTCGACGCGGGCGTGCTCCGCATCGATGCAGAGCAGCCGGTGCGCGGCGTCACCGAGCGCACCTACGCCCTCGCCGACAGCGCCATCCTGAGCGCGGAGGACCTTGCAACCGCCAGCCGAGACGACCACTTCCGGTACTTCGGCACGTTCGTCGGCGGCCTGCTGGGCGAGTACGCACGGTACCTGGAGCAGCCGGCGATCGATCTCGTCGCCGACGGCGTCGGCTATCGGGAACACGTCCTCAACCTGACGGATGCCGAGCTGCGCGAGCTGCTCGCCGACGTCCGCGGGCTCATCGCTGCACGAATCGACAACCAGCCCACCACAAACCGCAAGCCGCGGCTCATCGCGACCGCGAGCATCCCGCTGCACCGAACCACAGGAGACAACGAATGACCACCGACCTTGACCCCGCTGTCGCGATCCGCGCGCGCAACAATGCGCTCGCGCTGCTGCCGGCCCCGTTCATCGCGGTGGGCCTACTGCTGCTGACCGTGGGCGCACCGCTATGGGTGCCGCTCGGACTGGGTGCAGCGGGCTGGATGCTCGCCCTCATCCTGCGGCAACCGGTCGCCCTGATCGCGAACGCGACAACAACGCAGAAGCGTGCCGCGACCATCGTCGGCTGGTTCTCCGGGCCGGCCGAAGAACTCGTGCGACTCGCCCTCGTGCTCCTGTTCCTGCGCACAGCCACCGACGCCCTGTGGGCCGGATTCGGCTGGGCAACGATCGAGGTCGTCATCGTCGCGATCAACGCGCTGGCCATTTCGAGCCTGTTGAAGAAGGACGACGCCAAGTCCCGCGAGGCACGCCAGCTGCTGTCCGAGCAGGGCATGATCGTCCCGGAAAGCCCCGGCTGGGGTCTGCTCGAGCGCCTGGCCGCGATCGCAATGCACATCGGCCTGACCCTGATGCTCTTTGCGAACCCGTGGCTCGTGCTCGTGACGCTGCCGCTGCACTCGGTCACGAACATGATGATGGTGCGCTTCGCGAAGACGAAGCTGGCCCTCGCCGAGCTGGGCTTCACCGCCGTCAGCGCCGCCATCCTGCTGATCGGGATCGTGCTGAACTTCTGAACCGTCGGATGCTCAGATCTGGCGGAGCCGCAGCGCCTCGGCCAAGTAGTCGCGCAGTCCGTCGAGGTCGTCCCCGGCGGCCCGGTATCCGACATGCAGGTCGGGGCGCACGAGCAGCTGCGCAGGCTTGTTCGGGTCGAGGCGAAGCCGTTTGAAGGTCTCGTCGGTGCCGATGAGGGAGCCCTGCTTACCGGCCTCGGTGAGAATGCGGAAGCGCACCGCGCCGCCCCAATGACTCGATTCGTGGGCCAAACTGTTGTCCCACACCTCGGCCGGCCCGCACAGCAGTACCGTGAGGACAGGCTCCGCCAGCGCCCGATGCAGACTGATGACTGTCCCGTCAACCGTCACCGCGGCATCCGGGAGCCGCTCACCCGCACGCGGACCGTGGGCGTTCAGGCCGCTCACCGACAGCGGGCTCTTCGAATAGGCGGTGCGCAACTCGCCGATCGTCTGGAACGCGAACGAGCGCACGATCTTCAACCGGAAGATCTTGGGCGCGACCCGCGGCGCGATGTTGCTGCGGACGAATTTGACCAGTCCCCGCGCGCTCATGGCGGCCCGGAACGCCCGGTTGGTCAGCTGAATCACCTGGCGGGCCACGGGCCGCCGCTCCCGGTCGTAGCTCGTGAGCAGCCCGGACCGGGCGCGATCCGAGCAGACGAGGGCAAGCTTCCATCCGAGGTTGATCGCGTCCTGAACGCCGATGTTCATGCCCTGTCCACCGGCCGGGCTGTGGATGTGGGCTGCGTCACCGGCGACGAACACGCGGCGCTGCTGGAATCGGGCGGCGTAACGGCTGTTGACGACGAACCGGGACAGCCACACCGGGTCGCGGACGGTGATCGGCAGCGGAGTGTGCTCGCGCACCGCCCGCTGCAGCGAGTCGAGCGAGAGCTCGCTTTCGTCATCCGGCAGCCGCAGGATGATCCGCCAGGTAGCGGGCGCCTGGAGCGGAAAGAAGAACATCACGCCGCGATCGGATAGGAAGGCGTGGATGCGGGACGAATCGACGCCGTCGGCTTCCACGTCGGCGAGCGCGAACGTCTCGGGAAAGGACTCGCCCTCAAAGCGGAGCCCTGCCAGTCGCCGCGTCGCACTGTGGGCACCGTCGCAGCCGACGAGGAATCGCGCGTGAACCGTTTCCGTGCCGCTCTCGGAGCGGAGGATCGCGCGCACGGCACCCTTGTTCTGGCCGAGCGCGATGAGTTCGGTCGAGCGTTCAACCCTCACGCCTTCGGCGGCGATCCGTTCGGTGAGCAGCTCCTCGGTCCTCGCCTGCGACAGGAAGAGGATGAAGGGGTACTCGGTGTCGGTGCTGGCGTCGCCGAACAGGTTCACTTCTGCCTCGCGGCGGCCAGAGTGCATCGTGACGCTCGTGGCTGAATAGCCGTTCGCGATCAAGCCGTCGGTGACGCCGCTTGGTCTCAGGACCTCCAGCGTGCGGGGCTGGATCGCCAGAGCGCGCGACTCCCGAACGCCGGCGAGTTCCTTGTCGATGATCCGGTAGGAGACTCCCCAGCGCGTGAGTTCTGTGGCGAGGGCAAGGCCCGTCGGGCCGGCGCCCACAATCAGGACATCGACGTCGTATCCGTTCGACCGGATCGCCATTCGGTCACTCTAAGTCAACGCCGTTGGAGGTAACAGGGTGACATGTTGTGGGCACTTCCCACCGGGCGCTGGAAAGATGACGAAAGTGAACGGTGCTGAAGATGGCGGCTGGTCTGCGGTCGCACAGGAGTGGTCGGAACTGTGGGGCGCCCTCGCCGATCCGGTGACCTCGGCGATCATCGAGCAGACGGGTGTGGTTGCCGGCACGCGGGTGCTGGATGTCGGATGCGGCAGCGGCGAGTTCCTGGCCAAGCTGGAGTCGTTGGGGGCTCGCGTGACCGGCATCGATCCGGCCCACGAGATGGTGCGGCTGGCTCGCGCAGCGGCGCCCACTGGCGAGGTGGTGATCGGGGGGTTCGAGCACCTGCCGTGGTCGGATGCGTCGTTCGATGTGGTGACGGCGATCAACGCGCTGCAGTTCGCCGACGACGCGCACGATGCGCTCGCGCAGGCGGCTCGAGTCTGTGTGCCGGGCGGTTTCATCGCGATCGCCAACTGGGCGGATGGCGCACTCAACGCACTGAATGCGCTCGAGTCGGCGGTGGCCGAAGCCGCGGGCGAGGAGGTGCAGCCGGACGGTGACTACCGGCGAGCCGGCGGGCTGGAAGCCCTGCTGTCGGAGGCAGGCCTCGAGGTGACCGCCTCGTCCCTGGTGGAGACGCCGTGGGAGGTCGCCGACGAGTCCGCTCTCATCCGGGGCGTGCTGCTCGGCGAGGATCAGGACACCATTGCCGAGTACGCCCATACGGTGCTGGCTGCGGCGGAGCAGTTCCGCACACCGGATGGCGGCTACCGGTTGGTGAACGCGTTCCGTTACGCGGTCGCCCGTACGGCGTCCTAGTCGTTCCGGGGAAAGCGCGCCCGTTCCGGACAACCGCGCCCCGTGCGCCGGTCGCTTGTGACCGCAAACCCTGCGGATGTCCGCAACCGCCGCTGGCGGAATTAATCTCGCATTGGCGCACAGTGACCTGAGAGACTGGGCCGGTGCACGAGAAGGCAATGCTCGGTGAAGGCGGGACTTTGCGCGCTCTTCCAGAGCCCACTCGGGCAACCACCGCCATCACAGTGCTTGTCACTGCGGGCATCACCATGTGCTGGCTTGCCCTCTGCGCCGCACAATCGTGGGGAATGGGCCTATTCGTTGTCGACATGCTCGACTGTGCGGACCTGACACGAACCCCTACGTCAGCACGCATCACGCTGGCTCTGTGTTCCGTCGGGGCGCTTATTCTCGCGGGATTTGGCGGCGCGATCGTCAACGTCAGTGCCCGGTTTGCCTTGAAGCATCGCGCCCTTGAAGTGCCGATCGCGTTCTTGGTACTAATGGGCCTCCTTGTTGTGTGGCCCATTTCGGCGTTCATATTCGGCTGGTGGTCTGAATCCGCCGATGACTCCGATCTGCTTCGCGGGTATGTCCTAACCGGTTCCATTGCTCTGCCCCAACTCGCCGCCGCGCTTTCGCTCCTGGCCGCGTACTTCTGGTCGCCACAGGCAAAGAGTCGGAACCTTGCGGTGCTCTGGCCGTTGGCCGCGTGGAGCGGCACTGTTGTCGCTTACCTCGCCGTGATGGCCGCAGTTCAAATCCCACATTGTGTTTTCTGAGCGTGGCCGGGGAATCCACGCTTGGCTATCCGCCCGTTTCTGAAAGCACACGGATCGCGGTCTGGTTCAGGTCGCAGGCCTTCGAAAGCGAGGTGCGCGCCTGCCTGAATTCCAGAGAGTCTTCAAGCCCGGGCAACCCAGCCGAGGACTCCGCCGCCAACGCCAACGCTGTGACCATGCTTTCGGTCTCCGTGCGAAGACCGCGTTCCGTAACGGGAAACGTGCCTTGGAGCTCGAAGATGAGACCGGCCATGGCTGCCGCCGCCGAGTACTCCGCCTCGTTGAACGTCCCGTCATGCAGGCGGCCGCGGGCATTGTGGAGAACGGTCATAGCGCCTCCAACTGCAGTGCACGTTGCGGCAACCGCCGGATCTGGCGAGTCTCCGGCGGGCGATGCGGACGCGGACGGGTCTGGCAACACCGCAACCTCCTGCGGCGCGCATCCAGCAAGCGCAATCACGAGACACACACCGACCAGGCTGGGTTTGAACGATTGTCGAATCCTCATTGGGGGACCGTATCGCTCGCAGACAAGTCTTTCCACCATTTACTGAAGTGCACTCATGGCGCAGTTCCGCAGAGGGGTCCTTCCGGACAACCGCGGCAGGTGCGCCGGGCGCGGATGTCCGGAAACGCTGCGGGTGTCCGCAGCGGGCGCGGGGCCCGAACCGCGGAAACGGAAAAGGCCACCGGAAACCCGATGACCTTTTACCTGGATGGTGCGCGAGGGGGGACTTGAACCCCCATGCCCTCACGGGCACACGGACCTGAACCGTGCGCGTCTGCCAATTTCGCCACTCGCGCAGACTAAGCGAGATTACCATAGCCGAGGCCTCGAAAACGCGGCCGTCGGGCGGCCGTCAACGCTCAGCGACTAACATCGTCACAGGTACGCGAGGTCGAGAGGAAGACCGTTGGGGCTACTGGACAACTTTGAGAAAGGTCTTGAGCGCGTCGTCGGCGGCGCGTTCGCGAAGACCTTCAAGAGCGGTCTGCAGCCGATCGAGATCACTGCGGCACTCCGCCGCGAACTCGACACGAAGGCTGCAGTCGTTGCACGTGACCGCATCCTGGTACCGAACAAATTCCAGGTGCGACTCTCACCGGCCGACCACTCCCGGATGACCGGGCTCGGCCCCGCGCTCACCGACGAGCTGACTGGGCTCGTGCAGACGCACGCCACCGCGCAGCACTACCAGTTCGCCGGCGGCATCATGATCGACCTGGTCGAAGACTCCAGCCTGAGCGAAGGCATGATCCAGGTCGACTCGCAGAACGTGCAGGGCGAGGTCGTGTGGACCCCGGTGCTCGACATCAACGGCAAGCGCCACGCGATCACCCAGTCCCGCACGATCATCGGCCGCGGCAGCGAAGCGGACATCACCGTCAATGACACCGGAATCTCCCGCAAGCACGTCGAGATCCTGTGGGACGGATCGCGTGGCGAAGTCCGTGACCTGGGCTCCACGAACGGCACTCAACTCAACGGATCGCCGGTCACCGCCTCGCCGCTGCCCCCGGACTCCGTGATTTCGATCGGCAGAACCCGTATCGTTTTCCGGGTGCTTGCCCAATCCGCGACAGCCGACCCGTTCGATCGTGGCGATCGCCCGGGGGGCAGCCGTTGAGTGACCTGACGCTGCTGGTCTTACGGATCGGGTTCCTCCTGCTCCTGTGGGTGTTCGTCTTCGCCATCGTCTACGCTCTGCGCACCGACCTGTTCGGGCAGAAGGTGCGCCGGATGCCCGCGGAGTCCCAGCCCGCCGCGTCACCGTTCCCGGCCGCAGCACCGGTAGCATCCGCGCCCCAGCCCACACCGGCACCGGCACCAGCAGCCCAAGCCGGATCCAATTCGGCGAAGCGGCTGGTGATCACCTCAGGCGCCAAGGAGGGACTCGAAATCGCCCTCTCCGACCAGCCGCTCACCATCGGCCGCTCGAGCGAGAGCGGGCTGGTCATCCGGGACGACTACACCTCGACCCACCACGCCCGGCTCATGCTGTGGGGAGACGACTGGGTCATCCAGGACCTCGACTCCACCAACGGCACCTACCTGGCCGGCCAGCGCGTCACCGTGCCGACGCCGGTCCCGCTCAACACTCCGGTGAAGATCGGCACCACCAGCTTCGAACTGCGGCGGTAACTGGATGGCCACCATTGGCAAGAGTGTTGCCGTTTCGCACGTCGGAAAGCTGAGATCGAACAACCAGGACTCCGGATACGCCGGCAGACACCTCTTCGTCGTCGCCGACGGCATGGGCGGGCACGCTGGCGGCGATGTCGCATCCGCGATTGCCATCAAGCGCATCGCCGAGGCTGACCGCGAATACGCCTCCGCGGAGGACGCCGCGTTCGCGTTGCAGACCGCACTGCTCGCCGCGAACACCATGCTCGCCGAGACGGTCTTCGACCACGCCGAACTCACCGGCATGGGCACGACAGTCAGCGCGCTCGCCCGAGTCGGCGACAGAATCGCCATCGCCCACATCGGCGATTCGCGCATCTACCGGTTCCGCGACGGTGAGTTGGACCAGATCACCGCCGACCACACCTTCGTTCAGCGACTCGTCGAGAGC
Organism: Cryobacterium sp. BB736; assembly: GCF_014980265.1. NCBI lineage: Bacteria > Bacillati > Actinomycetota > Actinomycetes > Micrococcales > Microbacteriaceae > Cryobacterium > Cryobacterium sp. BB736. The sequence goes on along the minus strand of NZ_JABXWQ010000001.1, from coordinate 902,228 downwards.
GGGCGCATCACGCAGGAGGAGGCGGCAGTCCATCCCCGCCGCAACGTGCTCATGCGGGTGCTTGGCGACATCGATTCGTCACCGGAGATCGACACGACCGTGCTCGACACCCGGCCGGGCGACCGCTGGCTGATCTGCTCCGACGGGCTCAGCAGCTATGTCACGGACGACAAACTCGAAACGATCCTTGCGAACTTCGGCACGACGCGGGACGCCGCGAACAGGCTCATCAAGGAAAGCCTCGACCACGGTGCGCCGGACAACGTCACGGTGGTGCTCATCGACGTCGGCGAAGACGACGAGTACGCGGGCATGCCGCCGCAGATCGTCGGCTCGGCCGCCCTGCCCCTCACCTACGAGGCGGAAATCGCCCGGCGCGCGCTGCGCTTGCCGACCCTGCTGCTGCATCCGCTCAAGTCGACCCAGCACGAGGACTCCCACTTCGAACCGGAATCCGAGGAGTACCTCGACGAGCTCATCCTCGAGGACAAGCGGCGGGCCCTCCGCCGCCGGATCACCTGGCTTGTCGCCATCACCCTGGCCATCGCCGCAATCGTGGTCGGCCTGGTGCTCGGCTACCAGTGGACCCAAACGCACTACTACGTCGGCGCCAACGGCGACACCGTCGCCATCTACAAGGGCGTACAGCAGACCGTCGGCCCGATCTCGCTCTCCAGCGTTTACCAGCAGACGAGTATCACCATGGAGGGGTTGCCGCCCTACACGCGGTCAACGGTCGAGGAAACGATCAGTGCGGACAGCCTCGCGGATGCCCGCAAGATCATCGAGAGACTGAGCGAGTTGAGCAATGACTGAGACCGCTCCCATCGCGGGAAAGCCAGCCGCCGCAGAACCCCGCAACACCTTCACCGGGACGATCAAGCTGAGGCTGCGCACCCCCGCCCGGCAGCGCAATCTCGAACTCGGGCTGCTGCTAGTCGCGTTCGCGATCAACCTCGGGTCGATAATCCTGGTGCAGTTCGGCGCGCTAGGCGGCGAGACGCACAGTGACGCGATCACCTACACGGGCCTGCTCTGCGCACTCGTGCTCGTCGTGCACGTCGCGCTCCGGATTGTCGCCCCGGATGCCGATCCCTTCCTACTGCCCATCGCATCCGTGCTCAACGGTCTCGGCATCGCGATGATCTACCGCATCCACCTCAACGATGGCGCTACCGGATGGGCGTCGGCCGGGGTGCGGCAGATGGCCTGGACGGCCCTGGCGATTGTGATCGCACTCGCCGTGATCGTGCTGATCCGGAACCATCGTGTGCTGCAGCGCTACCGCTACATCGCGATGTTCACGGGAATCGTCCTCCTGCTGCTGCCCATGCTGCCGGGGATCGGCCAGACCATCAACGGCGCACGGCTGTGGATCAACATCTTCGGGTTCTCGTTCCAGCCCGGTGAGCTCGCCAAGATCGCGCTGGCGATCTTCTTCGCCGGCTATCTGGTCGAGGCGCGCGACAGCCTGTCAATGGTCGGCAAGAAATTCTTGGGGATGCGGTTTCCGCGAGCCCGCGACCTCGGCCCGATCCTCGTCATCTGGGCCGCTGCGATGGCCGTCCTGATCTTCCAGCGCGACCTCGGAACCTCACTGCTGTACTTCGGCCTCTTCCTGGTAATGATCTACGTCGCAACAGGACGGGCGAGCTGGGTGATTCTCGGACTCGGCCTGTTCGTCGGCGGAGCACTCGTCGCGAGCCAGACCCTCGGTTACGTGCAGGGCCGCTTCAACGCCTGGCTCGACCCTTTCAATCCGGCCCATTACGACGCGATCGGCGGCAGCTACCAGCTGGTGCAGGGCATGTTCGGCCTCGCTCACGGCGAGCTGATCGGCACCGGTCTCGGCCAGGGCCGCCCGTATCTGACGCCGCTCGCGGACAGCGACTACATCATCGCGAGCCTCGGCGAGGAACTCGGCCTCGCCGGCCTGTTCGTGATCTTCGGGCTGTACCTGCTGTTCGTCGCGCGCGGCATGCGCATCGGGTTCGCTGGACAGGATGACTTCGGCCGGCTGCTCGCCGTCGGCCTCTCGTTCGTGATTGCGCTGCAGGTGTTCATCGTCGTCGGCGGCGTGACGCGACTGATCCCTCTGACAGGACTCACGACACCGTTCCTCGCCGCCGGCGGCTCGTCACTGGTGGCCAACTGGATCATCGTCGCGCTGCTGTTACGGCTCTCTGACACGGTCCGAACCGGACCGCATTTGGTGGTGGGACCATGAATCGCGAAATAAGGCGCGTCAGCGTCGCCCTGCTCGTCATGTTCTTCGCGCTGTGCGCATCGAGCACCGTCATCACGGCGCTGCAGGCCGACAACCTGCGCGCCGATGGCCGCAACGTCAGAACCTTGTACGACAGCTACTCGACCCAGCGCGGCCCGATCCTGGTCGACGGTGAGGCGATCGCGTACTCGACCCCGGTCGATTCCGAGTACCGCTACCTGCGCACCTACACCCAGCCCGAGTTGTACGCCAACATCACCGGCTACTTCACACTCAACCAGGGCAACACCGGGATCGAGGGTGCCCTCAACGACTACCTCAGCGGCACCTCCAATGACCAGTTCTTCGCGCAGCTGAACGCCATCTTCACCGGCCAGGAAGCCAAGGGCGCGGCCGTCGAGCTCACCATCGACCCCGTCGTGCAGCAGGCGGCGTGGGATGCCCTCGGAGGCCACCACGGAGCGGTGGTCGCTCTCGACCCACAGACCGGCGCTGTTCTCGCCATGGTGTCGAAGCCCAGCTACGATCCCAACCTGCTCGCTTCGCACAGCACCTCTGAGGTCATGAACGCGTACGACTCGCTCCTCGCCGACCCCAGCGATCCGCTGATCAACCGCGCGATCACGGGCGACCTCTACCACCCGGGCTCTACCTTCAAGGTCATCGCGTCAGCCGCGGCACTGGACAGTGGAGCGATGACCCCGGATACCGCTGTGCCGAACCCCGCGCAGCTTCAGCTGCCGCAGAGCAACTCTGTCGTCCACAACGCCGGCGGAGGCACCTGCGGGCCGGGCGAACAGGTCACGCTTGCGGACGCTCTGCGCCTCAGCTGCAACATTCCATTCGCCGAGATCGGCGGCGCGCTCGGCGACGACCTGATGCGTCAGTACGCCGAGGCGTTCGGATTCGGCCGCCCGCTTTCCGTTCCGATGCGAGTCACCCCGAGTCACTATCCGGACAATCCTGATGCTGCCCAGACAATGCTCTCCGCCTTCGGCCAGTCGGATGTGCGAGCGACCCCACTGCAGATGGCAATGGTGTCGGCTGCGGTCGCGAACGGCGGCGTACTCCTGAAGCCGGAACTGGTGGAAAGCATCATCGCCTCGGATCTCTCCGAAATCGAAGGTTTCCAGCCGGAGGTCTACAGCAACCCGATCAGCCCGGAGACGAGTGCAACGCTTGTGCAACTTATGGTCAACAACGTCGCGAATGGCGCGGCCAGCAATGCAAGAATAAGTGGAGTCAACGTGGGTGGGAAAACTGGCACTTCTGAGAACGGCGAGGGTGAACCGTACACCCTGTGGTTCACGGGCTTCGCACCCGCCGAAGACCCCCAGGTTGCCGTCGCAGTTGTCATCGAGGACGGTGGTCGAAGCTCGGGCAACGCCGAAGCCGCGCCGATCGCCAGGAGGGTCATGGAAGCGGTGCTGAGCAGATGAGACCCACAAGCGGCCTCACTTTCGGGGGTAGGTACCAGCTCGCGAGTCGTATCGCCATTGGCGGCATGGGGGAGGTCTGGCAAGCGACGGACCTCGTCATCGGACGCACGGTGGCGATCAAGATCCTGAAGGACGAATACCTCGGTGACCCCGGCTTCCTTGAGCGGTTCCGCGCCGAAGCGCGTCACGCTGCGCTCGTGAACCACGAGGGAATCGCGAACGTGTTCGACTATGGCGAGGAGGACGGCAGCGCCTACCTCGTGATGGAGTTGGTGCCCGGCGAGGCGCTGTCCACGATCCTCGAGCGCGAACGCGTACTGCCGACCGACCGCGTGCTCGACTTCGTCGCGCAGACGGCCTCCGCCCTTCAAGCCGCCCACGCCGCCGGGTTGGTGCACCGCGACATCAAGCCGGGCAACCTGCTGATCACTCCGGATGGTCGGGTCAAGATCACAGACTTCGGCATCGCCCGAATCGCCGACCAGGTCCCGCTGACGGCCACCGGACAGGTGATGGGAACGGTGCAGTACCTCTCGCCAGAACAGGCGAGCGGACATCCGGCATCCCCGTCCACCGACATCTACTCCCTCGGCATCGTCGCCTACGAGGCACTCGCAGGACGACGGCCGTTCACCGGCGAGTCGCAGGTCGCCATCGCCATGGCTCAGATCAACGAGGCCCCTCCCGCGCTGCCGGGAACAGTGGCCGAGCCGGTGCGCAACCTCGTCAGCGCGTGCATCGCCAAGAAGCCCGAGGAGCGCCCGGCGACCGCCGCGCACCTCGCGCGCGCCGCCCAGGCGTTGCGCCGCGGTGATGTCGCTGGTGCCGCAGCGGCCGTCCCCGCCGTGCTCGGCGCGAGCGAACTGGCGACCTCCGCGATCGGCAACGAAGACGCGACCCGGATGCTGCCGGTCACGCCCTCTGGTGCGACCCAGACCGGGCCGGTGCAGGCGGCGACCAAGAAGCGCAACCCGTGGACGTGGCCGCTGATCGCACTCATCGGCATCCTGCTCGTCGTGCTCATCGGCACGATCATCGCCCTCCTCGGGCAGCCGAGCGAGGAGCCGCCGCCAACCTCCGCCAGTCCGTCACGCTCAGTCTCCACACCGACCTCCGCTTCTCCGAGCGCATCGCCGACCTCGGATTCGGTGAACGTCAACCTCGACCTGGTCCGCGGCAAGACCGAGGCGGAAGCCCGGCAGATCCTCGGGGACCTCGGGCTCGGCGTGTCTGTCAACGAGGGCGCGACCGCGCCCGATCCGTCACAGGTAGGCCTCGTCTATGCGGTCGACCCGACGGGCACCATTGCCAAGGGCACCACGGTCACGGTGAGCATCTACTCGCCCATTCCGGAACCGACGAAGCCGAACCCGCTGAGCGGTCCGAGCGCAGCCGAGCCGGGCGACACGGTACAGATCAACTGGCCGGTGTATACGGGCTGCCCGCCGAACACCTCGCTCACGGCGTACGAGTTCTCGGTGCAAGGTGGGCCCAGCATCCCGCCGGCCCCCGCGGGCACGCAGAGCACGAGCGTAACTATGCCGAACTCGCCCGGCACGGTGACCATCTCGTATATCGCGCGCTGCGGCGGAGTGCCGTCCCCGTCATCCGACTCGTTGACTATCACGGTGGCAGAAGCGGAGTAACGTCGGCGAGCAGTTAGACTTGGGCCCGATTACCCTCGCACCCGGGAGAACTGCACGTGACTGTGACTGATGGCACGCGCCTGCTTGCTGGCAGGTACAACGTTGGTGCACTCCTCGGCCGCGGCGGCATGTCCGAGGTTCACCTCGGCACGGACACCCGACTGGGACGCCAGGTCGCGATCAAGCTGCTCAAAGCATCCCTTGCCACCGACCCTCGGTTCCGGATGCTGTTCCGGGAGGAGGCGCAGAAAGCCGCCCGGATGGCGCATCCCACGATCGTTCGCGTGTTCGACGCCGGTGAAGAGACGGTGCAAGACGAGCGTGGCCATGAAACGCAGTTGCCGTTCATCGTCATGGAGTATGTCGACGGCCGGCTGCTGAAGGACATCATCGCCGATGGTCCGCTGGAGCCGAGGGAGGCAGTGCGCATCATCTCGGGTGTGCTCACCGCTCTCGAGTACAGCCACCGCGCGCTGCTGGTGCACCGCGACATCAAACCGGGCAACATCATGGTGACACCGAACGGCCAGGTGAAGGTCATGGACTTCGGCATCGCCCGTGCGGTGTCGGACAGCGCGACGACCGTGGCCGACACGAGCGCGGTGCTCGGCACGGCACAGTACTTCTCGCCGGAGCAGGCGCGTGGCGAGACCGTCGATGCCCGCACCGACCTGTATTCGACCGGCGTGGTGTTGTTCGAGTTGCTCACCGGACGTCCGCCGTTCCACGGCGATCGGCCGGCCGCCGTCGCCTACCAGCACATCAGCGAGACCCCACCGAAGCCGAGCAGCTTCAACCCCAAGGTGTCGCCGGCGCTCGACGCGATCGTGTTGCACTCGCTCGCCAAGGACAAGTTCGAGCGGTTCCAGACCGCCGCCGAGTTCCGCGAGGATCTGGAGGCGGCAGCTGCTGGTGAGATCCCGGCCCGCAAGCTCCCACAGACGGACTTCAACGCGGCGCTGTTCGGTGTGAACCCGCGACAGTCCGCCGGTACGGATGCCACCATCCGGCAGCTCGCCAATTCCGGCGACGACCGAGTGGTGCGCACCCAGTCGCGCCCGCCGGTCGCCTGGATCTGGGCGGGCATCGCCACGATCGCGGTCGTTCTGGTGGGTGTGCTGTTCTGGGTCACGAACCTGCAGCCGACGCAGATCGCACACAACATCTCGGTGGAGGTGCCCGACATTGTCGGCGCCAGCTACGAGAGCGGTGCGGCCGACCTGACCGAGCTGGGTCTCGTTCCGGAGCGGCACGGGGAGTCAAGTGACACCGTCCAAGAGGGCTTCATCATCCGGATCTCGCCGGAGTCCGGCTCGAAGGTCGGCAAGGAGCAGGTCGTTCGGGTCTTCGTGTCGACGGGCGTGAGCATGGCCACCGTCCCGTCGCTCGTCAACATGAACGAGGCGGATGCGAAGGCAGCGCTCCAAAGCGTCGGTCTGGAGTGGGGCAACACGTCGCAGCAGCACTCGCCGTCGGTGGTTGCTGGCGTGGTGATCGGGAGCAGTCCCGCGAGTGGCGAGGCGGCGCCGAGGGGTTCCGCGGTGAACCTGATCGTCTCCGATGGTCTGATCGAGGTGCCGCGCATCGTCGGTCTGCCGATTGGTGAGGCACTGACTCAGTTGCGCAATCTCGGACTCAGCCCGGATCCGCGACCCGACAGCACCTGTGCAGGCAGCTCGGTGACCGGTCAGTCGTTGAGCCCGGGTGTTCACCCGCAGCGTTCCGCGATCACGGTCACCTACTGCAGCAGCTGATCCGCTAGCTAGACAACCTTCGGCTCAGCCGAGGTTGACGAGCGGCGAGCGACCCCGCGCAGCCTCACGCGCCGACGGCAGTCCGGCAACCGCGAGCCAGTTGCCGAGCATCTGATAGCCGCCTTCGGTGAGCACCGACTCGGGGTGGAATTGCACCCCGTACATCGGCGCGGCGCGGTGCCGTAGGCCCATGATCACTCCGCCGTCGGTGCGCGAGGTGACAATCAAGTCATCCGGGACGGTCGAATTCACGACCGCGAGGGAGTGGTACCGCGTGGCCGTGAACGGCTGCGGCACATCTCGGTAGAAGTCGCTGCCGTCGTGCGTGACCTGCGAGGTCTTGCCGTGCATCAGCTCGTCGGCGTGGGTCACGGTGGCACCGAGCGCCTCAGCGATCGCCTGATGTCCCAAGCAGACGCCAAGCAACGGCATCCCAGAGTCGAGGGCAGCGTGCACGATCGGGATGGAGACTCCCGCGGCGGCTGGAGTACCAGGTCCCGGGGAGAGCAGCACGCCGTCATAGTCCCGGATGCGCGCGGCCGCGGTCTCCGGAGCGAACGCGTCGTTCCGCAACACGGTCGTTTCAGCGCCGAGCTCCTGCAGGTAGCCGTTCAGCGTGTAGACGAAGCTGTCGTAGTTGTCGATGACGAGTATGTGGGTCATGGTCCTCCAACGGTCGATTCTTCCACCGGGAGAAGCGAGTTCACCCACGGGAACACCCAGGTGACGAGACTGTAGAGCACCGCCGCGACGAGGAGGATCAGGATGAGGATCCGCAGCCACACGGGTCCGGGCAGCACACGCCAGAGCGCACCGTACATCAGCCGCCCGCCTTCAGTATGGGCTCCAACTCGGCGGGCGGGCCGGCGTCGGCCGGCTGCCAGGACTCGAGCACCGCGTAGGCGATGATCCGCTCGGCCGCGGAGAACATCGGATGGCAGGCGGTCATCGTGAGGATGCGGTCGGTGGTCGGGGTCTCCGGTGGTTGCTGCGGCAGTGGGTTCTTCACGTCGACGCCGGTCGGCCAGACGTACTCGGTGTTGCGGTAGACGTACGTGTAATACGCATCCGGGGTGCGCACGTAGATCTTGTCGCCGACCTGCAGCTCGGCGATCTGCTTGAACGGCGCACCGTAGGTCGTGCGGTGCGCGGCCACCGCGAAGTTGCCGACCTCACCAGGCAGCTGGGTGTCCGGGTAGCGTCCTATACCGTTCCGGTTGAGGACCTTGCTCAGGCTGATGCCTTCCGAGACGGTGCGCACCCAGTCGTCGCCGAAGCGCGGAATGTACATGACGGCGAACTGCTCGGCCTCCTTGGCGACGGCAGGCACGATCGGGTCGCCGTAGTCCTCCGGCACCTCGGGCCGGTCGCGTGTGGGTACCGACCCGTCACCGTTGTCCCAGGACTCGGTCAGCTTGACCGCTTCGTCGCGATGCTGCTCGCCGACGACAAAGTCATTGAGCCAGAGCTGCCACCCGAGGAAGAGGAAGACCAACACACCCGCGGTGATGAGCAGCTCACCCAGCACTCCGACAATGTTGAGCCTCTTACGCTGCGCGCGCACGCGGCGCCGCGTCTGTGGCCGGCTGTCGGTCATTGATCAATTCTAGGGTCAGCCCTACGCCCGGGCGGTTCGCCAGAACAGACCCGCTAGACTCCCTGCATGGCCAGAACGTCTACGAAGCCCTCACGCCCCGAAGAGTCCCGTTCCGGCGACGATGTCCCGAACCCGGTGTGGTTCAAGCCGATCATGTTCGGCCTGATGCTCATCGGCCTGGCGTGGATCATCGTCTACTACGTGAGCCAGGGCGTGTTGCCGGTCGCCGATCTCGGCAACTGGAACATCATGGTCGGTTTCGGAATCCTCTTCGTCGGATTCCTCATGACCACTCGCTGGCGCTGACCGCCCCCGAACCGGGGGCAATTACACAGGTGTAATTATCCCCAGTGTGGAAAGCCTGTGGATAACTATCCGAGGACGCGGCTGATCAGGGTGATGTCGCCGAGCACGGCGAGAGCGACGAGCACCGCCAGGATGGCGCCCAGCCCGAGCAGCTGAGCGTTGCGCTTCCTCGGCGACCGGGTCAGCACAAACACCCAAGCCACCGCGATCCCGACCAGCAGCCCGCCGACGTGGCCCTGCCAGGAGATGTTAGGCACGATGAACCCGATCGCCAGGTTCAATCCGATCACGATGATCAGCTGAATCGAGTTGCCCCCGAGCCGGCGCTGGATCATGAAGAAAGCGCCGAACAGGCCGAACACCGCTCCGGATGCGCCGACGACCGGCGTCAGCGGAGAGAGCCACAGCACGGCGACCGATCCGCCCAGCGCGCTCAGCAGGTACAGAGCGAGAAAACGCCAGCGGCCGAGCATCCTTTCCAGCATCGATCCGAACAGCCACAGCGCCCACATGTTGAACAGGATGTGGAACGGCGAGGTCGAGTGCACGAAGGCGGACGTGATGAGCCGCCACGGCTCGGTCGCCGTCCACGGCGGGAAGTACAGCAGCGCCTGGGTCACCGCACCGCCGCTCAGCAGTTGAGCAACCCAGACCAGAGCGCACAACGCGATGATCGAGTAGGTGACGACGGGCGCGTTGCTGCTGCGACTGAATGCCGTCACCACTCGAGGCTTCACGCGGGGCATGCTGGCACGCGCCTCTTTCATGCACTCCGGGCAGTGGAAGCCGACCGCAGCCGGAGTCTGGCATTCACCGCAGATCGTGCGACCGCAGCGCTGGCACAGCACAAAGCTCTGCCGGTCGGGGTGCCGGTAGCAGTAGCTGCCCTCGGTCTGGGAGGCGTCGGTCACTCCGTGTGCTCGCTAGAGCTCGTCAATGGTGACGCTATTGAGCACGACCGGCTCGATCGGGCGGTCGCGTCCGTCCTTCTTGACCGACTCGATCTTCTTCACGGTCTCCTTGGACTCGTCATCCGCGACCACGCCGAAGATGGTGTGCTTTCCCTGGAGCCACGGGGTCGGAACGGTGGTGATGAAGAACTGCGATCCGTTGGTGCCGCGGCCCATCTGGATGCCGGCGTTGGCCATCGCGAGGACGTACGGCTCGTTGAAGTTCAGCTCCGGGTGGATCTCGTCGTCGAACTGATAGCCCGGTCCGCCGGTGCCCTGGCCGAGCGGGTCGCCGCCCTGGATCATGAAGTCGTCGATGATGCGGTGGAAGACGACACCCTCGTACAGCGGGCGGTTGGTCTTGTCACCGGTCGCCGGGTCGGTCCACTCAATGGTGCCGGTGGAGAGCCCGACAAAGTTGCGGACCGTCTTCGGCGCGTGATTGGCGAGCAGGTTGATCCGGATGTCGCCGAGTGAGGTGTGCATGGTGGCTACGTGAGTGTGTGCAGGCATCTGCCAATTGTTCCACAGTGGACCTGTGACTCAGCGTTCGTTCAGCCAGCGTCGGTTTAGTGCACATGAGCCTCGTGCAAAGATAGTCACGTTATCCCCGGTCGCCACCTTTGGAGGAATCCCGATGGAAATGTCACGGAAGCGCGAACGTGAGCTTCGTCGGCTGAAGCGCCAGTCCGCCGAGCTGTGGGAAGAGCAGAAGGAAGTGCTCGATCACGCGTCGAAGGTTGCTCTGGAAGCAGGCAAGCAAGCGCGCTACCTCGGTCGTGAGGAGTTCGCGCCGCGGGTACGCACCGCCTATGCGAGCGGACGCGCGACAGCCCGGCAGATGGGTCAGACGGTCGGCGCAAAGGCCCGTGACTTCATGCCCGGTGTAACGGGGTCCATCGGCGCGATGATGGCAACCCTCGAGGCGTCCAAGGACCCGCGCGTGCAGAAGGCTATGGCGAAGGCGCGCGCTTCTGCGATGCGGGCGAACTCGGTGGACAAGCAGTCGAGCGGACCGGGGAGGTACATCCTCATCGCGGTCGGCGTCGTCGCCGTCGCCGGCATCGCCTATGCGGCGTGGCAGACGCTGCGCGCGGATGACGAGATGTGGGTCGCGGACGAGGTCGAAGACGAGAGTCTTGACGATCTGTAGCGATTACGCAAAGTTCCGCCCGGTGCGATAGTCTCGTATCTGCATTTCGGGGGCTATAGCTCAGGCGGTTAGAGCGCTTCGCTGATAACGAAGAGGTCCCAGGTTCAAGTCCTGGTAGCCCCACGCATTCGTGCGTTTTCACGCACACTCGGGGCCTTAGCTCAATTGGTAGAGCGCCTGCTTTGCAAGCAGGAGGTCAGGGGTTCGATTCCCCTAGGCTCCACAATTTTCCGTCCTCTTCAGCAGATCTGCTCGGCGGTTCGTCGACGACAACCCGCCAATGCTGCTCGTTACTCCGGATGTAGTCGATGTCGCGCAGATAAAGCGCGAGATGACCATCCGCGATGTGGCGCGCGAAGTTCTCATCGCCGGCTCCCGCCCGCGTGCGCATCAAGGCGATGAGGGCCTCCAGGCGGGACACGAGCGTGGCGATCGTGCTGCTCCTCTGGTTCGGAGTGCACCCGTAGGCATCGAGGAATACGCGCGCCCTCACCGCCTGAACCTCGACACTGGACAACGGATCCGACGGGTCCAGAGAACTAGACAGCGGCGCGAATCGATACAGCGCATACGCCAGATCCCATGCTCGCGGGCCCAGTCGCGCAAAGTCGAAGTCGATGATCGCGACCGCTGCCCCATCGCGAAACACCACGTTGTACGGAGCGAAGTCTCCGTGACATACAACCTCGATCGGAGGCTGCGGCTCCAGCTGGAGGTCGGCAAGATCATGGGCGCCGTCGGCGACCAAGCCTACGGTGGCGTCGTGATAGTTCCGCAGTAGCGCACCGGCCGACACTAGAGCCTTTTCGCCCCGCAAAGACTCGGGGATCGGGTAGTGCCCGACCTCGCCGGGAACGAAATCCAAGATCTCCCTGCCCAGCTCATCGAGGCCGTGAGCGAGCGGGGCGCCCGTAAAGCCGGCGGAAGCAAGGTGCGCCAGCAGTTTGTGTACCGCCGGCGTCCAACTGCCGGCTGGCCGACGGACGGTGTCTCCCACTCTCGTCACGCCGGTGGTTCCACCACCGACGAGTGCAACCTCCAGCGACTCTTCCGCGCCGGCCGGCTCCTTCCGGCTGTTCATTCGGGATCTCCTGAGGCAGAATCCGTTGCACGCATCTCGCGAATCTACCGGCACGCGACGAAGCGAAAAAGGAATTGACTCAGATTCCATACCGGTACTGTGTGCTGGTGGATACTCGCATTGCCTGCTACGGCGTCATCATCGATCGTGACGAGCGGATGCTGCTCGCTCACTGGAACGAGCACGGCCGCAGCGGGTGGACGCTACCCGGCGGTGGACTGGAACCCGGCGAGGACCCGGCGGACGGCGCGCGCAGGGAAATCCTCGAGGAGACCGGCTACACCGCGGAACTCGATGGCGTGCTGGGCATCGACTCTTTCGTCATCCCGGCCGAGGAGCGCAGCCACCCGACGACTAGACCACTGCACGCCATCCGGATCGTCTACCGCGCCCACGTCACAGGCGGTGAACTCACCAACGAGATCGGCGGAAGCACCGATGAGGCTGCATGGTTTCCGCTCGACGCGGTGACAACCCTCGATCGAGTGCACCTGGTCGATGTTGCCCTGAGATACCTGGCCGTCTAGTTGTTGGTGAAGCCCACCAGCAGGCCGCCGGTGAGACGCACGCTCAGGTTGTAGAGCGTCGCGCCGATCGCACCGAGCACGGTGCCGACGACAATGTTCAGCGCGCCGACGATGAGTGAGAACAACAGCACATTCATGAGCGAGAAGCTGGTGAGCAGGTTGAAGTTGGGATCACCGAGGATGTCGCCGAAGAGGCCGCTGAGCTGCGTGAATAGGCCGGTCGTGTTGAGAACGAGCCACACCAGCACCGCGACGACCACGAACACGATCGCCCCGCACACTGCGACCAGGAATGACAGCTTCACTGCCGACCAGAAGTCGATGTAGACCAGCTTCAGCCGGACCTGCTTGGTCGACATTGCGCGCTGCGACTTGCGCTGCAGCTTCTCCGCGATGCTACTCATCAGTCCTCGTCTTTCCCGGTGGGCGGCACGTCGGGTCCGTCCTCATCCGTGTGGCTTTCGGTGGCCGGCTCTTCCAGGTTTCGCTCGCTGTTCTTCGCGATGGCGATGATCCGGTCATCCTCTGCAAAGCGTGCAAAGACGACCCCCATCGTGTCGCGACCCTTCGCTGGAACCTCGGCCACGGCAGAGCGTACCACCTTGCCGCTGGCAAGGACCACCAAGACCTCGTCCTCTTCGTCGACGATCAGAGCACCCGCCAGATCGCCTCTAGCGTCCTGAAGTTTGGCGACCTTGATACCGAGACCACCACGGTTCTGCACGCGGTACTGGTCGATGGAAGTGCGCTTGGCGAAGCCGCCCTCGGTGACGACGAACACGAATCCGTCATCGCTGACGACGTTGGCGCTCAGCAGCTCGTCACCGTCGCGGAAGTGCATTCCAATGACACCGGATGTCGACCGTCCCATCGGCCGTAGGGCCTCATCGGTCGCCCTGAACCGAAGCGACATTCCCTTGTGGGACACGAGCAGCAGCTCCGAGTCATCGTCCGCCAGCATCGCGGAGACGACCTCGTCGCCCTCGCGCAGGTTGATCGCGATGATGCCGCCCGAGCGGTTCGTGTCGTACTCGGTGAGCAGCGTCTTCTTCAGCAGGCCGCCTCGCGTCGCGAGCACCAGATAGCTGGCCGCGGCGTAGTCGCGGATGGCGAGCACCTGCGCGATCTCCTCATCGGGCTGCAGCGCGAGCAGGTTTGCGACGTGCTGGCCCTTCGCGTCACGGCCGGCCTCCTGCACCTCGTACGCCTTCGCGCGGTAGACACGGCCCTTGTTGGTGAAGAACAGCAGCCAGTGGTGCGTCGTCGTGACGAACATGTGCTCGACGACGTCCTCGCCGCGAAGCTGCGCGCCCTTGACTCCCTTGCCGCCGCGGTGCTGGCTGCGGTAGTTGTCGCTGCGCGTGCGCTTGATGTAGCCGCCGCGCGTGACCGTGACGACCATCTCCTCCTCGGGGATCAGGTCCTCGACGTTCATGTCGCCGTCGTAGCCGAACATGATCTCGGTGCGGCGGTCGTCGCCGAACTTGTCGACGACCTCGGTGAGCTCGTCGCTCACGATCTGCCGCTGGCGGGTCTCGTCGGCGAGGATCGCCTTGTACTCGGCGATCTCCCGTTCGAGCTGCGCGGCGTAGTCGATGATCTTCTGGCGCTCGAGCGCTGCGAGCCGGCGAAGCTGCAGGGCGAGAATCGCGTTCGCCTGCAGGTCGTCGATGTCGAGCAGGTCCTTGAGCCCGTCACGTGCGGCGTCGACGTCGGCCGAGCGGCGGATCAACGCGATCACCTCGTCGAGCGCGTCGAGGGCCTTGAGGTAACCACGCTGGATGTGCGCCTCTGCTTCGGCCTTCTTCAGCCGGAACTGGGTCCGCCGGACGATCACCTCGATCTGGTGTTCCACCCACAGGGTGATGAATGCGTCGAGCGGCAGCGTGCGCGGGATGCCGTCCACAATCGCGAGCATGTTCGCGCCGAAGTTCTCCTGCAGCTGCGTGTGCTTGTACAGGTTGTTCAGCACGACCTTCGCGACAGCGTCGCGCTTGAGCACGATAACCAGGCGCTGTCCGGTGCGGCCGGAGGTCTCGTCCCGGATGTCGGCGATGCCGGAGATGCGTCCGTCTTTGACGAGCTCGGCGATCTTCAGCGCCAGGTTGTCGGGGTTGACCTGGTACGGGAGCTCTGTGACGACGAGGCACGTGCGTCCCTGCAGTTCCTCGACGTTGACCACCGCGCGCATTGTGATCGAGCCCCGCCCCGTGCGGTACGCGTCGTTGATGCCCTTGACGCCGAGAATCTGGGCGCCGGTCGGGAAGTCGGGTCCCTTGATACGGGAAAGGAGCGCCTCGACGAGCTCTTCCTTCGTCGCATCCGGGTTCGCCAGGTGCCAGAGCGCACCCGCAGACACCTCGCGCAGGTTGTGCGGAGGGATGTTGGTGGCCATGCCGACCGCGATGCCGACCGAACCGTTGACAAGCAGGTTGGGGAATCGCGCGGGCAGCACGAGCGGCTCTTGCGTGCGGCCGTCATAGTTGTCGCCGAAATCGACGGTGTCTTCGTCGATATCCCTGACCAACTCGAGCGCGAGCGGCGCCATCTTCGTCTCGGTGTACCGCGGTGCGGCCGCCCCGTCGTTTCCGGCCGAGCCGAAGTTGCCCTGGCCGAGCGCGAGTGGGTAACGCATGCTCCACGGCTGCACCAGGCGGACCAGCGCGTCGTAGATGGCGCTGTCACCGTGCGGGTGGAACTGGCCCATGACCTCGCCGACGACGCGCGCGCTCTTCGAGAACGCCTTGTCAGGCCGGTAGCCGCCGTCGAACATCGCGTAGATCACGCGGCGGTGCACCGGCTTCAAGCCGTCACGAACCTCGGGCAGCGCGCGCCCAACGATGACGCTCATCGCGTAGTCGAGGTAGCTGCGCTGCATCTCGAGCTGCAGGTCGACCTGTTCGATCCTGTCGGTGCCCGAGACCTCGTCGGTGCCGGTGTTCTCGTCTGTCATTGCCTGATTTCTCTCGTCTGGAAAACTGTGCCGCTGCCCTAGATATCCAGGAAGCGGACATCCTTCGCGTTGCGCTGGATGAAGGCGCGCCGTGACTCGACGTCCTCGCCCATCAGGGTGGTGAAGATCTCATCGGCGGCGACCGCGTCATCGAGCGTGACCTGCAGCAGGGTGCGGGTGTCCGGATCCATGGTGGTTTCCCACAGCTCCTTGTAGTCCATTTCACCCAGCCCCTTGTAGCGCTGGATGCCGTTCTCCTTCGGGATGCGCTTGCCCTCGGCCATGCCGGCCTCGAGCAGCGCGTCGCGTTCGCGGTCGCTGTAGACGTACTCGTGCGGGGCGTTGCTCCACTTGAGTCGGTACAGCGGCGGTTGGGCGAGGTACACGTAGCCGAGCTCGATCAGCGGCTTCATGTACCGGAACAGCAGCGTGAGCAGCAGCGTGGTGATGTGCTGACCGTCGACGTCGGCATCCGCCATCAGCACGATCTTGTGATACCTGGCCTTCTCGGGGTCGAAGTCCTCCCCGATGCCGGCGCCGAACGCAGTGATCATCGACTGCACTTCGGCGTTGGCCAGGGCCCTGTCGAGTCGCGCCTTCTCGACATTCAGGATCTTGCCCCGCAGCGGCAGGATCGCCTGAGTCTCCGGGTTGCGACCCTGCACGGCCGAACCGCCTGCGGAGTCACCCTCGACGATGAAGATTTCGGAGACCGCAGGATCCTTGCTCGAGCAGTCGCGGAGCTTACCCGGCATGCCGCCGGACTCGAGCAGGCCCTTGCGCCGGGTCTGCTCGCGCGCCTTGCGCGCTGCCATGCGTGCCGCCGCCGCCTGGATGGCCTTGCGGATGATCTCCTTCGCCGGGTTCGGGTTGCGATCGAACCAGTCGCCGAGTTGATCGCCGGTGATCCGCTGGACAAAGCTCTTCGCCTCGGTGTTCCCGAGCTTGGTCTTCGTCTGCCCCTCGAATTGCGGTTCGGCGAGCTTGACCGAGATGACAGCGGTCAGGCCCTCTCGCACGTCGTCGCCGGTCAGGTTCTCGTCCTTCTCCTTGAGCAGCCCCTTCTCGCGGGCGTACTTGTTGACGAGCGTCGTGAGCGCAGCGCGGAAGCCCTCTTCGTGGGTGCCGCCCTCGTGCGTGTTGATCGTGTTCGCATAGGTGTGCACGCTCTCCTGGTACGAGGTCGTCCACTGCATCGCGACCTCGATCGAGATCTTCCGCTCCGTGTCCTCCTGCTCGAAGGCGATGATCTCGTCGTTGACGACGTCGACCTTCTTGCCAGAGTTCAGGTAGTGCACGTAGTCGATGAGGCCGTTCTCGTAGAGGTACTCGACCTCGACCGGCTCCGGTTCGCGCTCGTCGGTGAGCGTGATCGTCAGTCCCTTGTTCAGGAACGCCATCTGCTGGAAGCGAGCGCGTAGCGTCTCGTAGTCGAATTCGACCGTCTCGAAGGTCTCAGTGCTGGGCCAGAACGTGATGGTCGTTCCGGTTATGTCGGTGGTCTCGCCCTTTTCGAGCGGAGCCTGCGGAGCCCCGTCGCGGAACTCCTGCCGCCAGACATGGCCCTGCCGGCGCACCTCGACCTGAAGCTTGCCCGATAGCGCGTTCACGACGGAGATGCCGACGCCGTGCAGACCTCCGGAGACCGCATACCCGCCGCCGCCGAACTTGCCGCCCGCGTGCAGGATGGTCATCACGACCTCGACGGTCGACTTGTTCTCGCTCTTGTTGAGATCGACGGGGATGCCACGACCGTTGTCGACGACCCGGATGCCGCCGTCGGCAAGCATGGTCACGCTGATCAGATCGCAGTAGCCCGCGAGAGCCTCGTCGACGGAGTTGTCGACGACCTCGTAGACGAGGTGGTGGAGTCCGCGGGGCCCCGTCGAGCCGATATACATACCCGGTCGCTTGCGAACCGCTTCGAGACCTTCGAGTACCTGGATCTGATCTGCGCCGTATTCAGGCTCTGCTGGTTTCGGGTTCGCTGCCATGGGGAAGTTAGGCTCCTGCCTGTTGCTCTCTTCGGGCTCGGCTCCTGATCCCAGTAGCTGCCGCGACGACCTTACGATTCTATCAAAATCGCTGGTCGGGCGGGCTGTAAACGGCCGCCTGACGGGTTTTGTTCGCGCCGGGCAAAGATTTTGCCTAGTCAGCCGTAAGTATCGCGCGGGCCGCGCCCTGGAATTGATCTGGGACCCTTTTTCCAGGAGGGAACGCCCGGCCCATCGAAACGGATGGACTCGATGCCCGCATCCGGGTACCGCTCGGCGATGCTCGTCACGATCTGGGTGCGCATGATGCGCAATTGGGTCGCCCATGCTGTCGAGTCGCATTGCACGCGCAACTGCCCGTCGTCGATGCTCACCGGCGTCGAATGCTCGGCGAGCTCCTGCCCGACAACGACCGGCCAGGAGGAGAGAAGTTCGGACTGTGCGAGCGGTGAAGACCAGCCCATCCGAGCGGTCAAGGCATCGACGACGTCACCGAGCCCGTGCGGATCGCGGCCATCACCGAACGGCACGCTCGAACCCGGTTCGCGCTTGGCGCGCCGCCGGGCGTCACGGGTGCGCTTCGACCCGTCTCCGAACACCGAGCGGAATCGGAGATAGACCGCAACGTGCTCTTCGAGCGGTGCGTCACCGTCAGTCACTGTGCCCCTCCACTCGTTTCCACAATGGTGCCGCGCTCGATCCTGACGGTATGCCCGGCAAGCGCATCCGGTACATCATCGAACACCGCCGCGGTGATGAGCACCTGTTCGAAGTCGGCTACCGCCGCCGCGAGCCGTGCGCGTCGGCTCTCGTCGAGTTCGGCGAACACGTCGTCGAGGACGAGCACCGGGTCGCCGGTGGCCGACTCCCGCCGCAGCACGGCGGCCGAGGCGAGCTTGAGAGACAGCGCGAACGACCACGATTCGCCGTGGCTCGCGAACCCGCGGGCGGGCATACCGTTCAATTCGAGCAGCAGGTCGTCCCGGTGCGGACCCACCAGGGTGACGCCGCGCTCCAATTCGTTGCGGCGCAGCCGCTCGAGCGAATTGCGGAATTCCTGCTCAACCCGATCTGCTGTGAGCGCTTCGGTTCCCGCCTCGGTCGGATCGGCATCCGGATCGGACGCCAGCACACTCAGCTGACTGGCGAGTCGCGCGTGGTGGTCGTCGCCGGCGACCGAGTAATAGGCGGCGGCAACCTCTGGCTGCAGTTCTGAAACCAGGGTTGCGCGTGCCTCGATCAGTTCGGAGCCGAGGGCGACCAGTTTGTCGTCCCACACGTCGAGTGTGGTCAGCGACGCCGCCTTCGCACCGGTCGCCCTGGCCGATTTCAGCAGCGTATTGCGTTGGCGAAGCACCCGATCGTAGTCGGCGATGATGCCGGCGAAGCGAGGGGAACGAAGGATCAGCAACTCATCCATGAAACGCCGGCGCCCGGAAGGCTCACCGCGCACGAGCGCGAGATCTTCGGGCGCGAACAGCACTGTCGAGCTGTACCGGGGCAGCTCCCGCGGCTTGATCTGTGCCCGGTTGACCTGTGCTCGGTTGGGTGACGAGCGGTTCAGCTGCACCTCGACCAGGAGCTCACGGTCGGCGTGCTGCAGGCGAGCACGGATGATCGCGGCATCCGCTCCCTGGCGGATGAGTGCCTGCTCGCTCGACACGCGGTGCGAGCCGAGGCTGCTCAGGTAAACGAGAGACTCCACCAGGTTGGTCTTGCCCTGGCCATTGCTTCCGACGAACAGATTCGGCCCCGGCTCGAGGGCGACGTCGGCCGAGTGATAGTTGCGGAAATCGGTGAGAGCGAGTCGCGTGACCCTCACGGTGCTTTTCCGGCCATGTCAATCAGCCTTCTTGACCGCGTGCCCGCCGAATTGGTGACGCAGCGCCGCAACCGCTTTCATCGCGGGCGATTCCTCCTGGCGGGAGACGAAGCGCGCAAAAATCGACGCCGAGATCGCCGGCACGGGAACCGCGTTCTCGATCGCCTCCTCGATGGTCCACCGGCCCTCACCGGAGTCCTCGACGTAGCCGACGATCTCCTCGAACTCCGGATCCTGGTCGAGAGCGCGAACGAGCAACTCCAGCAGCCAGGACCTTACGACGGTGCCGCGCTGCCAGGCCTTGAACGTGCCGGTCAGGTCTGTGATCAGGTCGTCGCGTTTCTCAAGCAGCTCGTACCCCTCGGCGTAGGCCTGCATGAGCGCATACTCGATGCCGTTGTGCACCATCTTGGCGTAGTGTCCGGCGCCGACCGGGCCGACGTGCACGAAGCCTTCCTCGCGCGGACCCTCCGGCCGCAGCGCGTCGAATGCCGGCATCGCCCGCGCCACGTCCTCCTGGCTGCCGCCGACCATGAGGCCGTAGCCGTTGTCGCGGCCCCAGATTCCGCCGGAGACCCCGGCATCCAGGTAGCCGATGCCCTTCTCCGCGGCCAGTTCGGCGTGAACGGCGTCCTCGGTGTAGCGGGAGTTCCCTCCGTCGATCAGCAGGTCACCTGCATCCATCAGAGAGACCAGCTCGCTGACCACCGAGCGGGTGATCTCGCCCGCGGGCACCATGACCCAGATGAGCCGGGGCGCGCTCAGCGCACCGACGAGGCCGGCAAGGCTTTCCACCTCGGTGAGTTCGGGATTCGCGTCGAAACCGACAACGTCGATTCCCCGGGATTCCAGCCGCCCACGCATCGCGCCGCCCATGCGACCGAGGCCGACCAGGCCGATTTGCGCGATACCGGCCGCATCCTGGATCGACATTGTCCGCTCCGCTCTGCTGAACCCGCTCAGCGAAGCAGGAGATTCGGCTGCAGCAGGTACTTGTAGTTGTCTGCGCCCGGCTGATCCCGTGAGGTCTGGCTGGTGATCAGCACCGGACCGGGCTTGTTCGGGTTGTCAGTCTTGGTGAAGGAGATGCGAACGAACTCCGAATGCACGGCGCCGAGGCCATCCAGCAGGAACTGCGGCTTGAGCGAAACGACCGTGTCTTCACCGCTGAGGTGCGCGTCAATGGTCTCGGATGCCTGTGCCTGCTCGGAACCGATCGCCTCGAGCGTCACAGAATCCATCGAGAAGGTGAACCGCAGGGCCGCCTCGCGCTCCAGCACCAGCGAAACGCGACGGACCGCCTCGATGAGCTCGCCGGTGTTCATGACCGCGTAGTTGTCCACCGACTCGGGGAACAGCCGGCGAACCGGCGGGAAGTTGCCCTTGATGAGCAGCGAAGTGACGGTCTTGTTGTCTGCAGAGAAGGCGATGAGTTCACGCTCGTCGTTGTTCGTCACGGCGACCGACACGTTTCCGCTGTGCCCGAAGGTCTTGCCGATCTCGGTCAGGGTGCGCGACGGAACCAGTGCGGTGACACCCTCCGGAGCTCCGGAGTCGCCGGAATCCCACGGGATCTCGCGGATGGCTACCCGGTATCGGTCGGTCGCGACCAGGCTGAGGCTGTTCTCGGAAACCTCGAGCTGGACACCGGTGATGACGGGCGTCACATCGTCGCGGGATGCGGCGACCGCGACCTGGGCGACGGCCTCGGCGAAGTCCTCGGCGGGCAGCAGACCCGATGACGCGGAAATCTGCGGCAGCGTCGGGTATTCCTCGACCGGCATGCTGAGCAGGTTGAACTTGGCGGAGCCGCAGACAACGCTGACCCGGCTGCCGTCGGTCGAGAACTGCACGGGTGCGCTCGGAAGCCGGCTCGCGATGTCGGCCAGCAGCCGCCCGGAGACCAGGATGCGGCCGGGCTCTTCGATGTCAGCTGCGATCGACGTCTGCGTCGACACTTCGTAATCGAACGAGGAGAGGGTCAGTCCGGTATCGGTCGTCTCGATGAGCACCCCGCTCAGAATAGGCAGGGTGGTGCGCTGGGGCAGAAGCTTCACCGCGAAGGACACGGCTTCGCTGAAGACGTCGCGATTGACCTGGAACTTCATGTTCACCTCGTGTCTGCTGTGGGCGGTACGACTGGGGCTTAATACTGGCACAGGCCGCACGAGCCCGTACGCCGCACCGCATTCGTTGGCGGAGGATTGATTAATTCTTTAAAGGACAATCGTATTAACCGCTGTGGAAACTGTGGATAACCCTGTGCATCCTCGTCATCATGCGGGAACTACACGCGTGTGAGATGTGGAAGCTCTGTCGAACCGGCTGCGGATGACGAAATCTCGCCCGAACCACAAGCAACCGGTTTACACATGCCGGAGCGTGTAATTCACAAGAAGCTCGACAGTTATCCACAGGTTATCCACCTTGGGGATTAAACCCGGCAGACCTATTTGTAGCGGTGGTTCTGCTTGATGCGGCTCGTGAGCTCTGTCACCTGGTTGTAAATGGAGCGGCGCTCCTTCATGAGCTCGCTGATCTTCTTGTTCGCGTACATCACGGTCGTGTGGTCGCGATTGCCGAACAGCTGCCCGATCTTGGGCAGCGACAGGTTGGTGAGTTCGCGGCACAGATACATCGCGATCTGGCGTGCGGTGGCGACAGCCTGTGAGCGGCTCGACCCGTACAGGTCGTCGACAGTCAGCTTGAAGTACTCGGCGGTGTGATTGATGATGTCGACCGGCGCGATGACGTTGTCCTCATCGAGGGTGATCAAGTCCTTGAGCACCGTCTGCACGAGGGCCATATCGACAGGTGTGCGGTTGAGGCTTGAGAACGCGGTGACCCGGATGAGTGTGCCCTCGAGCTCCCGGATGTTCGACGACACCTTGGATGCCATGTACTCGAGGATGTCGTCGGGCACCTGCAGCCGTTCGC
The DNA here is from genome assembly GCF_014980265.1 of Cryobacterium sp. BB736. Lineage (NCBI taxonomy): Bacteria > Bacillati > Actinomycetota > Actinomycetes > Micrococcales > Microbacteriaceae > Cryobacterium > Cryobacterium sp. BB736. The sequence goes on along the minus strand of NZ_JABXWQ010000001.1, from coordinate 879,842 downwards.
TCTGCGCCTTCTTGCGCAGGATGGCGATTCGGGTCTCCAGGTCTGGTGCCTGGACATCCGTGATCAGTCCCCATTCGAAGCGCGATCGCATCCGGTCTTCGAAGCCGGTCAGGTGCTTGGGCGGCAGGTCGCTGGTGATCACCACCTGCTTGTTGTGATCGTGCAGCGTGTTGAAGGTGTGGAAGAAGGCTTCCTGCGTTGAGTCCTTGCCCTGCAGGAACTGGATGTCGTCAATCAGCAGGATGTCGATGTCGCGGTAGCGCGACTGGAACAGTGACGACCGGTTGTTGGCGATCGAGTTGATGAAGTCGTTCGTGAACTCTTCCGAGCTGACATAACGGGTGCGGATGCCCGGGTACATGCTCTCGGCGTAATGACCGATCGCGTGCAGCAGGTGGGTCTTGCCGAGGCCTGACTCGCCGTAGATGAAGAGCGGGTTGTATGCCTTCGCCGGCGCTTCGGCCACCGCAACCGCGGCGGCGTGAGCGAACCGGTTTGACCCGCCGATGACGAAGTTGTCGAAGCTGTACTTCGGGTTCAACCGTGAGTCGCCGCGGCGACCGGTGTCCCGCACCTCTGGCGTCGGCTCGATGTACGGCTGTTCGTGCGGTTCTGAGGTCGACTCCAGCAGGTCCTGCCCGATCTCCGGGTTCACCACCACCGCAAAGTTCTCGATCGAATTGTGATCGCCGCTAACCAGGCTCATCGCGTTCAGCAGAGGAATCCGGATGCGTTGCTCGAGCATCCCGCGGGTCAGGTCGTTCGGCACTTCAAGGTAGAAGGTGCCGGCCATCACGCCTTTGGGTTCGACGAGAGACAGGAAGCCTTCGAGTTGCGGAGTGATCCGTTCGTCCGATCGCAGCGCCTGCAGCACGGATTGCCACAGACCGCTGGTCGGGTCAGCTCCGTCGGACATCGTTCCCCTCACGGTCAATAAAAGTTACTCACAGGGTTATCCACCGTCTGTGCAGTCCCACCACCATAGTTTGTGTCGGTGGGACAGGCTAAAGGCATCTCCAAAACTGGGGATAGTGTTAGTAGGTACTCCGGTTGCCCCGTTTGACCGGGCGCGGTTAACCCCGTACCTTTAATCAGTTGACTTCTGCCGGTAAACGGCAACCTGACTTCCCAGGGCTCAGTTCTCTTGTTGGCCCTTACGGATTCACCTGTGGAGAGAGAATCATGAGCAAGCGAACCTTCCAGCCGAACAACCGCCGCCGCGCCAAGGTGCACGGCTTCCGCCTCCGGATGCGCACTCGCGCGGGCCGCGCCATCCTGAGCGCCCGGCGTCGCAAGGGTCGCACCGAACTCTCGGCTTAGTCGTCTCCCGTGCTCGCGGGCCGCAACCGGCTGGTGACCGCCGACGATTTCAAGTCCACGCTGCGTCGTGGCCGTCGGTTCACCGGTTCCACCACGGTTGTGCACGTCGCGAGCACCGGTGAGAGCCGACCACCCCGGTTCGGCTTCATCATCACTCGGAAGGTGGGCAACGCGGTGAAGCGCAATCTTGTGCGCCGTCGCTTGCGTGCTGTCTGCTATCGGCTGCTGCCAGCCGTCGCGCCGGGCACCGATGTGGTCGTGCGTGCCCTCCCCGGATCCGAGCAGGTGCCCTCGGCTACGCTCCATAAGGACGTCGTCGACGCGCTGTCGAGGAGCCTCCCCAATTGAGTAAAATTCTACTTACCCTCTGGTTGTTGCCACGCAACATCTGCGTGCTCATCTTGCGCGCCTACCGCCTGCTGATCTCTCCTTTATATGGGGATGTCTGCCGCTACTACCCGAGCTGCTCCCACTACACCCTGCAGGCGATCCAGCAGCATGGCGTCGTGAAGGGAATCTGGCTTGGGGCCAGACGCATCCTCCGCTGCCACCCCTGGGCCGCGGGCGGCGTCGATGACGTGCCCGCTAACACCTCCGGTCGCTACCGGCTCACCTCTTTCGGCTTCGTAACCCTGAACCACGGAAAGGCCTGACTCCTACATGGACTTCATCGGCACCATCCTCTGGCCCATCAAGTGGGTCATCGAGGCGATCCTCGTCGCGTTCCACTGGCTGTGGACCAATATCGGACTCGACCCGGATGCCGGCCTGACCTGGGTGCTGTCGATAGTCGGCCTGGTCATCGTGGTTCGCGCCGCGCTCATCCCGATCACGGTGCGGCAGATCCGCAGCCAGCGCCGGATGCTTGAGGTCGCGCCTGCGCTGAAGAAGATCCAGGATAAGTACAAGGGCAAGCGCGACCAGTTCTCCCGCGAGGCGATGTCACGCGAGACCATGGAGGCCTACCGGAAGGCCGGGACCAACCCGCTCGCGTCCTGCCTGCCACTGCTTCTGCAGATGCCGATCTTCTTCGGGCTCTTCTCGGTACTTCAGAACGCCCAGAACGAGGGCGTCGGTGTCGGGATGCTCAACCAGGAGCTGTCGGAGTCGTTCGCGCGCTCCGAATTCCTCGGCGCTCCCCTGCGCCTGTCGATCTCCACCGCAGACGGCAACATGTCGGTGATCATCATCGCCATCATCATGGTCATCCTGATGACCGGTTCGCAGTTCATCACCCAGCTGCAGATCATGTCGAAGAACCAGTCGCCGGAGATGAAGGCGAGCCCGATGTACAAGCAGCAGCGCATCCTGCTGTACATCCTTCCGCTCGTCTTCCTGTTCTCGGGCTTCACCTTCCCGCTCGGCGTCATGACCTACTGGTTGGTCTCGAACTTCTGGACCATGGGTCAGCAGTTCATCGTCATCCGGAACCTGCCGACCCCCGGTAGTGAGGCGGCGCTCGCTCGTGAGGCGCGGCTTGCCAAGAAGCGCCAGCGCAAGGGCATCACGATCGTCGAGACCGACGATCCGGCAACGCCGGAGGCGCCCAAGCCCACACAGCGACAGCAACCCGTCAACCCCAAGAACCGCAAGAAGAAGAAGAGGTAGCGACCGTGACGCAGCTCTCCCCCGAGACCGACGGCATCGAGCCCGGCGCCGACGACATCCGCCCCACGGTCAGCCAGCTTGAAGAAGAAGGCGACGCCGCAGCGGACTACATCGAGGAACTCCTCGACGTGGCCGATTTGGATGGCGACATCGACATCGACGTTCGTGACGGACGTGCCTACGTCTCCGTCACGTCAACCAGCGACAGTAACCTCCGACTGCTGTCGAAGCCGGACACCGTGAGCGCCCTGCAGGAGCTGGCCCGCATCGCGGTACACACGCGCACGGGCGCCTTCTCGCGGCTCATCCTTGACATCGGCGGCTCGCGCGAGGCTCGTCAGGCGGAGCTGGTCGCCCTCGTCGAGCGAGCGATCCAGCGCATCGAGGACGGTGCGGCATCCGCATCCCTCCCCCCGATGTCGTCGTACGAGCGCAAGGTCGTGCACGACATTGTCGCAGGCGAGGGCTTTGTCTCGGTCTCCGAGGGCGAGGGCCGCGACCGGCACACCGTCATTACCGCCAAGTGACGCATGTTTCACGTGAAACATCATGAGCTTGGTTGAGCCAGAGCCGGCCGTCGCGGCGGAACTCTTCGGCGACCGGATCGAGCTGGCGCGAGCCTTTACGGCGGACCTCGCCCGCCGCGGTGACGAACTCGGTTTGATCGGACCGCTCGAACTCCCCAGGCTCTGGACTCGGCACATCCTCAACTCGGTCCTGCTCGCCCCGTTGCTTCGGCCGGGTCGCGTGGGCGATGTCGGAAGTGGCGCTGGCCTCCCCGGGCTCGTGCTTGCCATCGCCCGCCCGGATGTCGAACTCGTGCTCATCGAGCCGATGGAACGCCGCGTCGAATGGCTCGAGCACGAGAGCTCGTCCCTGGGGTTGAACAATGTCGAGGTCGTTCGCGCACGCGCCGAAGAGGTGGAGTTCTCCCCCTGGCTTGACCAGGTCACGGCTCGCGCCGTTGGCGCGCTCTCCAAGCTGATCCCGATCACCGCCCGACTGGTGCGCAGCGGCGGCGAGCTGCTGCTCTTCAAGGGCGCGAGCGTGGAGAAGGAAGTCGACGCGGCCGCCAAGGCCATCCGGAAGGCGCGGCTGAGCGATATCGAGATCATTACGCTCGGTGCTGGGCAGGTCGCCGAGGTAACGCGCGTCTTCCGATCTACAGTGGATTGACGGCGAGGGCTCGCCTCGCTCAGCAGGGCTACAGGGCAGAGGTCGTGAGAAATTGATCCTCGGACTAAGAAGGTTTCACGTGAAACATCAGGACAAGGCGGCCGCCACGGCCGCCGACCAGGCATCGAGCGCGGAGACGGAGCACGCTGCCGTCGCGGACGCACCGCTTGCGGACCATGCCGAACAGCACGGGTTCGTTCGCGGCGAGGTCGGGGCGCCGGTCTGGACAGGCGATGAATCGACGGCAATCGCCGTCGATTCAACCGGCACGACAACCGTGCTGACCGCGGACACTCCCGCGCCCGTCGGTGACATCGCCGACGCCGAGCCCATCGAAGACAAAATTGACGCCGATGTGTCCGAGCCGGAAGTCGCCGACGAGTTCGAAAAGCCCGCTGCGCCCGCGGACCCCGCGGAGGAGTTGACGGAATCGGCGGAGCCCGTGGTGGAGCCTCCCCTGGAGCGAACGACCGCCACTCCCGCATCCGAACGCCCCGCATCCGGTTTCGATGAATCCACCCCCCTCGCCCGCGAACTCGCCGAAATCACACGCCGTCGGCAGCTGCTCTCGTCCCAAGATCTGCCCCTGCCTACGAAGACACGGATCTTCACGGTCGCCAACCAGAAGGGCGGGGTCGGCAAGACCACCACCACCGTGAACCTGGCGGCAGCGCTCGCCCGCACCGGAGCGCGTGTGCTCGTGATCGACCTCGACCCGCAGGGTAACGCCTCCACCGCGCTCGGCGTCGAACACCGGTCAGAGACGCCCAGCGTCTACGAAGTGATCATCAACGATCTTCCGATGGCGAGCGTCGTGCAGAAGAGCCCCGAGTTTGAGGCGCTGTACTGCATTCCGGCCACCATCCACCTTGCGGGCGCCGAGATCGAGCTGGTCTCGCTCGTTGCGCGCGAGCAACGGCTGCGGAGCGCTCTCGAAACCTTCCTCGAGGAGTCCGATGACGCGTTCCACTACGTCTTCATCGATTGCCCCCCTTCGCTCGGGCTGCTCACAATCAATGCGTTCGTGGCCGCGAACGAGGTGCTCATCCCGATTCAGTGCGAGTACTACGCCCTCGAGGGCCTGAGCCAGCTGCTCAACAACATCCAACTCATCGAGCGTCACCTGAACCCGACGCTGAATGTGTCGACCATCCTTCTCACGATGTACGACGCACGCACCAACCTCGCCAACCAGGTCGTGCAGGATGTTCGCGAGCACTTCCCGAACGAGGTTCTTCAGACGCTGATCCCCCGTTCCGTGCGGATCTCCGAGGCGCCCAGCTACGGGCAGAGCGTCATCAGCTACGACACGAACTCGCCTGGATCCCTTTCTTACCTTGAGGCAGCGGCGGAGATCGCCCGCAGAGGAGCACCAAACTGATGGCAAAGCGAACCGGACTCGGCCGAGGCATCGGCGCACTCATCCCCACCGATACGGGATCCGCGCGTCCCGTCGACGTCTTCTTCCCGTCTCCCGCAGCCCGCGCCGAGCCGGAGGTCGAGGGACTGATCGCTGTTCCCGGTGCTCGACTGGCCAATCTGCGCCCAGAGGAGATCGTTCCCAACGCCGTCCAGCCGCGCACGGAGTTCGACCAGGAGAAGCTCGATGAGCTGATCGCGTCGATCCGGGAGGTCGGCGTGCTCCAGCCGGTGGTCGTGCGTCCGATCTCGGATGCCGCGGACGGAGCCCCCAAGTACGAGCTGATCATGGGCGAGCGCCGCTTGCGAGCGACCAAGGCGCTCGGCCTGGACACGATCCCCGCCGTCATCAAGAACACGAACGACGATGCGATGCTGCGCGACGCTCTTCTCGAGAACCTGCACCGGGCGGACCTCAACCCGCTGGAGGAGGCGTCCGCCTACCAGCAGCTGCTCGCCGACTTCAACATCACGCAGGACGAGCTCGCAACACGCATCGGTCGGTCGCGCCCGCAGATCACCAACACAATCCGCTTGCTTCGCCTGCCCGACTCGGTGCAGAAGAAGGTCGCTGCCGGGGTGCTGAGTGCAGGCCATGCGCGCGCTGTGCTGTCTGTCGGCGAGGATTCGCAGGCCATGGAGCGACTAGCGGACAAGATCATCAACGAGGACCTCACGGTGCGTGCCGCCGAGGCCGCGGCCGGCCAGGTCTCGGTCAAGCCGGCCAAGAAGGTCAAGCCGACGGCTGGCGGACGCCAGGGTCAGCTGAACGAGATCGCCGACCGGTTAGGTGACCGACTCGATACGCGAGTGAAAGTTACGTTAGGTGCGAAGAAGGGCACCATCGTGATCGATTTCGCGACGGTCGGCGACCTGAACCGCATCCTCGGTGAACTGGGAGAGCCCGGCTTCAACTGATCCAAGCAGCCTTGCGAGGGTCAGAAAGCGGCCTTCCTGGCACTGGGAAGGACCGTTTGCGACCCCTCGGGAAGGCGTGTGCGCTCGAGTGTGGTTGAGCCTGTCGAAACGCTCCCAAAAACCAACCCTGATCAGGGGTTTTCCTTCGCTACCTCAGGCCAGGTTCGCGTGCGCATCTCGCAGCGCGAGTTCCGCGTCAACCACGATGGAGAGCCTGCGGACGCCTTCCCGGATGAACTCGGGAGTCGGATAGCAGAACGACAGTCGCATGTTGGCGGCGCCGTCCCCGTCTGAGTAGAACGCGGTCCCGGGTGTGTAGGCGACAAGCTGCTCAATGGCACGCGGCAGCATCGCGCGCGAATCGAGACCCTCGGGCAGGGTGAGCCACACGTAGAATCCGCCGGCGGGTACGGTCCACTCGCACCCGGGCAGGTACTCCTCGAGCGCCGACAGCATGGCGTCACGGCGTTCTCGATACAGACCCCGGAACGTGTCGATCTGGCCTCGCCAGTCTGCGCTGGCAAGGTACTCGGAAATGACCAGCTGGGAGAAGTTGCTCGGAGACAGGACCGCGGCCTCGTTTGCGAGCACCAGCTTGTCCTTGATCGCGGTCGGTGCGAGCACCCAACCGACCCTGAATCCCGGCGCGAGCGTCTTCGAGAACGTGCCCAGATAGATGACACCATCTGAATCGAGCGAGCGCATCGCCTGCGGCGGCTGATCCTCGAAGTACAACAACCCGTAGGGGTTGTCCTCGATGACCAGAATGCCGTTCTCGCGAGCGATTTCCAGCACCTCGACGCGTCGCTGCGCACTGAGAGTCAAGCCTGCCGGGTTGTTGAACGTGGGCACGGTGTACAGGAACTTCATCCGACGGCCGGCGGCGCGCAACCGGGCGATGTGCTCTCTCAGCGCAGAGGGGATCAGCCCGTGCTCATCCATCGGAACATGGTCGATCGCGGCCTGGAAAGACTTGAAGACGACGAGGGCCGTGACATAGCTCGGTCCCTCGGCCAATACCACATCGCCCGGGTCAAGGAAGAGCTTCGCGATCAACTCGAGCGCGTGTTGCGACCCTGTCGTGACGACGACGTCGTCGGCGTTGGCCCTGATGCCCTCGAGCGCCATGACGTCGAGGATCTGCTCGCGCAATTTGGGGACACCCTGCCCCGAGCCGTACTGCAGCGCGACCGGCCCCTGCTCGCGCATGACCCGGTCGATCGCGCCGGAGACCAACTCGGGCGGCAGCGCCGACACGAACGGCATACCACCAGCCAGCGAGGCAACTTCCGGTCGTGATGCGACGGCGAAAAGGGCTCTGACCTCGGATGCGCTCAGTCCGGCAGTCCTTGCCGCGTAGCTGTCATGCCACGGGTCAAGGTTGGTGGTGTCGCTGCCGAGGCGGCCAGATGTCATTGCTGCGCGTCCCTTCTTGGTGTGTAAACAAGGGTACGCGCCCCGGCTGGGGCTGAAATCCGCTGAGGAGCAGCCCCGCCCGGCGATTCTTACGCCAGGAACTCGGCCAGGTCCGCCTCGAGCGCGGGCTTCGGCTTGGCGCCGATCACGGTCTTCACGACCTCGCCACCTCGGTAGACCTTCATCGCCGGGATCGACGTGATCTGGTACTTCGCCGCCATCTGCGGGTTGTCGTCGACGTTGAGCTTGACGACCTCGATCTTGTCGGCGTGCTCGATGCCGATCTGGTCGAGAATCGGGGAGACGGCGCGGCAGGGGCCACACCATTCGGCCCAGAAGTCGACCAGAACGGTCTTGTCGGAGTTGAGTACCTCGTCTGCGAAGGTTGCGTCGGTGACGTTCTTGCTCACGGTTTGTTCTTCCTTACTTCGGTGGTCCGGACTACGCCGGGACGGTGGTCAGATTCTTGGGGAGAGCGGCCAGGTAGTGCTCGGCGTCAAGCGCGGCTACGGTTCCAGAGCCGGCCGCGGTGACCGCCTGGCGGTAGATGGGGTCGAGCACGTCACCGGCGGCGAACACGCCGGGCACGCTCGTGCGCGAGCTGCGCCCATCGACCCACACCGTGCCATCCTGGGTGAGTTCAAGCTTGCCGTGCACCAGGTGCGTGCGCGGGTCGCTGCCGATAGCCACGAACAGGCCGTCCAGGTCGAGCGTGGTCTGAATGCCGTCAACGGTGTCGCGAAGGGTGACGGATGCGACTGACGCGCCGCCCTCGATCTTCTCGACGGTCTTGTTGTACAGGAACTCGATCTTCGGGTTGTCGAATGCGCGTTCCTGCATGATTTCGGATGCGCGGAGCGTCTCACTGCGGTGGATGATGTACACCTTGTCGGCGAACTTGGTGAGGAAGGTCGCTTCCTCCATGGCCGAGTCGCCGCCGCCGACGACTGCCACCTTCTTCTCGCGGAAGAAGAACCCGTCGCAGGTCGCGCACCAGGAGACGCCGTAGCCGCTCAAGCGGTCTTCGCCCTCGACCCCGAGTTTGCGGTAGGCGGAACCGGTGGCGTAGATCACCGCGAGAGCCTCTTCGACTCGACCGGAACCGAGGGTCACCTTCTTGACCGGCCCGCTCACGTCAAGGTCGACGACGTCATCCAGGACGATCTCGGTGCCGAACTTCTCAGCCTGCGCACGGAACTTCTCCATCAGGTCGGGACCCATGATCCCGTCCGGGAATCCGGGGTAGTTCTCGACGTCGGTCGTGTTCATCAGCTCACCGCCCGCCTGCACGGAGCTGGCGATCAGCAGTGGGGCGAGTTTGGCGCGGGCAGCGTAGATCGCTGCGGTGTAGCCAGCGGGCCCAGAGCCGATGATGATGAGTTGGCGCACGTATATCTCCTTGTCGCTGCCGGGTATAACACATCCTACGGACGCACTATTCCGCCTCTGGATGACTCAGCGGGAACGGCTGAAACGGTCGGTTAGGGAACGCAGCACGGGGGCGAGCTCCGAATTCTTGAACAGCGCGAGCAAGCCGACGTAGATGAGCGACATGAGCGTGCCGAGACCGACGATGGTCAGGGCAGCTGCCCCCATCCCGGATAGTGCGAAGCCGGCAGGCCAGAGGCCGCCGAGCAGCCACAGCAATCCGAAGCCGACGGCTCCGGCCGCGAGAGCGGCGCCGAGGTACTCGAGGTAGCGAACGGCGATGCGGCGCCCGTCGATAGAACCAAGCTTGCGCCGCAGCACCGCGAACGTGATGACCAATTGTGCTGTCACGGCGATCGAGGTGGCGACCGCGACACCGACGCCGATCCACTCCAACGGCAGGGTGCCCGCCACAAGCGCGCCGGCGACGAACACCGATTGCTTGGCGACCTCGATCAGAAACACGGTTCTCGTGTCCTCGAGGGCATAGAACACGCGCTGCATGACGAAAACAGCGCTGAACGGAACGAGACTCAACAGCAGGGCGATGATGACGTTTCCCATCGCCCGGATCTTGTCGACGTCGCTCTCGAAGAAGACACTCACCGGGTAGGCGACGACCATGAGCGCGATGGTCGCGAACACCATCACGAGCCCGATCGAGCGCAGCGACGAGGACACATCACTGCGCACGCCAGCGAGATTCCCGGCACTCGCGTGGCCGCTCATGCGAGTGAAGTAGGCGGTGACCAGCGATACCGTCACCACCGAGTGCGGGAGCATGAAGATCAGGAATGCGTTCTGGAGCGTTGTTGCGGATGCGCCGGCACCAGCTGCCTGGAAGACCACCTGCGTCTGGACGATTCCGGCGATCTGAGTGACGAGGATCATCGCGAACGCCCACGATGCCGTGCGTCCGGTGCGCGATAGGCCGACACCACGCCACTTGAAGTCCGGTCGGAAGCCCAGGCGAGCGCGCTTCCAGAACACACCGAGGATGAGCGCTTGCGCCGCGACGCCAAGCGTCGCGCTCGCTCCGAGCAGTCCGACCATGCCGGGGGTCCAGACATCCGGACTATGGAATTGGGTCCCCGACCCGAACAGCACCTGGAAGGCGACCAGCCCCGCGATGGCGACGACGTTGTTGAGGATCGGAGCCCACATGAACGGCCCGAAGACGCCGCGCGCATTGAGCACCTCACCCAGCAGGGTGTACAGCGCATAGAACAGGATCTGCGGAAGACACCAATAGGCGAACGCCGTCGCGAGGGCGAAGACCTCGGGGTCGGGATCATTGGTGTACAGATCGATCAGCAGTGGTGCGCACAGAGTCGCGATGATTGTGAGGATCACGAACACTGTGATCCCGAGCGTCACGAGTTTGTTGATGAAACGCTGCCCGCCATCCGCGTGCAGCGCCGACCGCACGATCTGCGGAACCAGCACGGCGCTCAGCATGCCGCCGGCAATGAGGGCATAGATGTTGTTCGGCAGACCGTTGGCGATCGTGAAGGCGTCGGCGGCCGCGCTGCCGACCTGGCCGATCGTCGCAGCGAGGACCGCAGCCTTGACGAAGCCGAGGATGCGGGAGACGATCGTGCCGGTCGCCATCACGGCGCTGGCGCGGCCGATCTTCGAGTCCGGCACGCCGGCGGCGTCGTCGGTCTCGCTCACGCGGCCTCCTGTGCCGGTTCCTGCACGGCACGCCGTCGTTTGCGAATGGTCCGAATCACACCGGCGATGAACATCACCACGACGATAGCGGCGAGCACCCAGGTTGCCGCGGTTTCCCACCCCGCTTGGACATTCAGCGACACCGTCACCGGCTGCGAGATCGGCACGGCAGCGGGGCTCGACAACGTGACCACCGTGCGCACCTGGCCGTTGGCCACCGTTTGCACCGGCACGAACGCCTTCGCCTGCGAGTTCGCCTCGATCGTGAGCACGATCGGGTCCTCCGTGACGTTCAGGATGGCGCGCGCTGGCTTCACCGAAACGTGCACGGTCGCGGGATAGGCGAGAGCGTTGCTCACGGTGATCGGCAGGGGCCCGTTGTCGGAGAGCAGGTTGACGGTGCTGCCGCTGGGGATGCTGATCGCATTCAGGATGTCGAACCCGTCCGTGCGGAACTGCTCAACCAGCGCTGCGCCGCCGGCAACATCAAGCGCCCACTGGTTGGACACCGTGGCCAGCAGGGCGAGTCGCCTCGGGCCGGTGAGCTGGGTGGGGTCGGCGAGCACCGTCGCGAAGTTGGCGACGGCCGCCTCGGTCTGCAGGAGCGAGTTCACCGTCGCCATTCGCGGGTCGTCGGCAAGCTCTTGAGAGACCGTTGCAGCGCTGGCACCGGCGGCCATGGTCTCGGTCAGGACTGCTTCATTCACCCAGGGGAAGGACTGGAGTGCCTGGAAGGTCTCGGCGAAGCGCGGCGCGTCAGCCGCCCGGTTGAGCGCGGCGAACACGGGCGAGCCGGGATGCGTCTTGGCCAGCTCAGCCGTCGAGGCTGCAAGCTGTGCCATCGTCGTCTGCCAGGCCGACAGCGACGGCGCCACGACCGCCTCGGAGATCAGATTCGCGACGATGTCGTCCGAGACGATACCGGCGGTGCCGTCGATGGAGACCGCGGAGGTGAAGCTGTCCCGGTCGATCCCGGATGAGCTGAGCAGCGTTGTCGTGTAGCCCGCGGCGGTGAAGGTGGCCAGGTCGGGCGTCGTGACGGTGTCTGGCCGTGGCCAGGCGATTCCATCGATCGTGTACGGCCACGCGAGGACCTCATCGACGGGCGGTGCCGCCGGGTCAACCGGTGCCGGGGTCGCCGTTGCGCCTTCCTGCGCCGGGACGGCAGCCGGATCCATTCGGAATGCCACGGGGGTCAGGACTCCCGCGCCTGATTGCGACAGCAGTCCGAGGTCGGAGTCGGCATAGCTGAGCGCGAAGGTCTCGTTGGGGACCGCCGCCAGGCGCGCGAGCCATGCCGTTGCCGACGGCGGAGCGTTGGTGCCGAGCAGCCTGATCGACGCGATGATCATCGGGTCAACGCCGATGGCGACACCGCTCGTCACGTACTCGTCCAGCATCCGGCTGAGCTGACCGGTTGGGGCGGTGTAGTCCCCTAGTTGTGTGGCGTCGAGAAGGCCGGATGCCGGTGGCGGCACGGTGAGCGCGGCGGCGGCGGACAGCGAGAACGATGGTGTGGATCCGGGGTTCCACACGATGGCGCCCTCCTCCACCGTCGGCTCGCCGCCCGGCGGTGAGTACCGGACCTGAATCGGGTAGCTGCCGAACTCGGCGAGCCCCAGAGCATCGGCGGCAACGCTGAGACTGAACCCGCGAGACTGCGCGGCGCCGATCGCCGGGACGCTGGCGGTCGCAACGGCGGCCCCCACCTCGAGGGCTGGCGGCTCTTCTGCGGTCAGCCATTTCAGGAGCTCCGCTCGGTCGGTCACCGGCGTGCGTGCGACGTGCAGGGTGACCGCCGCCGCATCGGTTGCCGCGCCGTCGTTCACGACGGTTCCGTTCACAACCAGGTCGGCTTCCGGTCCGATGACGCCGTTGCCGGCGGGGGTGATGGTCAGCGAGACGCCGTCGACGGCGGCCGCCGGGGCGAGCGGGGCCACCGCGCCGGTCACGGCAAGGCCGAGGGCGAGGAGTAGCGGAAATATTCTCATAGGCGCGAGGGAAGGTCCCGGGATTCCGTGGCCGACCTCCAGCGAGTCTATTCGCGTGCGCCCTCGATAGTCTTGGGCGCATGGAAAGCGTCGCCACCGCAATCGCGCGCCTTGGCGAACTTGCCGCATCCCCTCACGTCAGCGCTCTGGCCCGCGCCTTCGCTGATGCGGGCGAAGAGTTAGCCCTAGTTGGCGGCCCGGTACGCGACGCCTTCGTCGGAACGGCCATCAATGACCTCGATTTCGCGACGAATGCGCGACCGGACCGCATCCTGGCGCTTGTGCGGCCGATCTCTTCGACCCAGTGGGATATCGGGCGGGCCTTCGGCACGATCGGTGCGCTGATCGACGGTCACACGGTCGAGATCACCACCTACCGCTCGGACGCGTACGACGGAGCGACCCGCAAACCGGTCGTGGAATTCGGCGACACGCTCGAGGGCGACCTCCTACGCCGCGATTTCACCGTGAACGCGATGGCGCTGCGTCTTCCGGAGATGAAGCTCATCGACCCGTCCGGCGGCATCGAGGACCTGATGTCCCGTCGCCTCACGACGCCCGGCAAGCCCGAGGTCTCGTTCGGCGACGACCCGCTCCGGATGATGCGTGCCGCACGGTTCACGTCGCAGTTGGGCTTCACCGTGGCCGAGCCGACTGCCGTCGCGATGCGCGATCTGGCCGAGCGCATCAGCATCGTCTCGGCCGAGCGCATCCGGGATGAGCTGAGCAAGCTGCTGCTGACCGCCCGCCCCCGCCCCGGCCTGGAACTGCTGGTCGCGAGCGGCCTGGCCCAGCATGTCTTGCCAGAGTTGCCGGCGTTGCGGCTGCAGGTTGACGAGCATCATCACCACAAGGACGTCTACGAGCACAGCCTTACCGTGCTCGACCAAGCCATCGCGCTCGAGGAACAGCGGCATGCGGGTGCCGCACCCGACCTCACCCTGCGTCTCGCCGCGCTGCTGCATGACATCGGCAAGCCCGCGACCAAGCGCATCGAACCTGGCGGGTTGGTGACCTTCCACCACCACGACGTCGTCGGGTCGAAGCTCGCGGCGAAGCGGTTGCGCGAGCTGCGCTTCGACAAGGAGACGATCACCGAGGTTGCGCGGCTCATCGAGCTGCACTTGCGGTTCTTTGGCTACACGGAGGGCGCCTGGACCGATTCCGCGGTGCGACGATACGTGCGCGACGCTGGCGGGCTGCTCGAGCGGCTGCACATCCTCACCCGTGCCGACGTCACGACCCGCAACCGCCGCAAGGCGAACCGGCTCGCCAGCGCGTACGACGATCTCGAAGAGCGCATCGCGACGATCGCCGAGCAGGAGGAGTTGGACGCCATCCGGCCAGACCTCGACGGCGAGGAGATCATGAAGGTGCTCGGGCTGCGCCCCGGCCCGGAGGTCGGTAGGGCGTACCGGTTCCTGCTGGAGCTGCGTCTCAACGAGGGGCCGCTCGGGGCGGAAGAGGCGACCCGTCGCCTGCGCGAGTGGCGCGCATCCGGCTCCCCCGCCTGATCGTCACGTAGCCGTCGAGTTGCCCACTTCGGCCCCACTTTTCGGTGTGTTCAGGGGCCGAAGTGGGCAACTCGGCGGGCGCTTCAGGCCGCGGCGCGGGGGTGGTCGGTGATGAACTCCTCGAGCAGCGCACGCGCCTCGGGGTCGGGGTGCTGCGTCGCCGGTGACTTCATCAGGTAGGCGGATGCCGCCTCGAGCGGCCCGCCCAGCCCAGCGTCGAGCGCCAGCTTCGCGAGCCGGATGGCGTCGATCACCACCCCAGCGGAGTTGGGCGAGTCCCACACCTCAAGCTTGTACTCCAGGCTGGTCGGCGCGTTGCCGAAGCCGTGGCCCTCGAGCCGTACGTACGCGAACTTGCGGTCCCTCAGCCACGGCACGTGGTCGCTCGGGCCGACGTGGACATCCTGCGGGTCGAGTTGGGCACTGATGTTGCTGGTGACCGCCTGGGTCTTGCTGACCTTCTTCGACTCCAGCCGGGACCGTTCGAGCATGTTCTTGAAGTCCATGTTGCCGCCGACGTTCAGCTGGTAGGTGCGGTCGAGCACGAGGCCCCGCTCCTCGAACAGCCGCGCGAGGACGCGGTGCGTGATGGTCGCCCCGAGTTGGCTCTTCACGTCGTCGCCGATGATGGGAACGCCGGCCCGCTCGAACCGCGCCGCCCACTCGGGGTCGCTGGCGATGAACACCGGGATGGCGTTGATGAACGCGACACCGGCGTCGAGCGCCGCTTGCGCGTAGTGCTTCGCCGCCTGCTCGGAGCCCACCGGCAGGAAGCACACCAGGACGTCCGCTCCGGATGCGCGCAACGTCTCGGTCACGTCCACTGCTGCCGCCGCCGACTCCTGCACGCTGTCGCGGTAGTACTCGCCGAGACCGTCGAGGGTCGGACCGCGCTGCACCAGCACACCGGTCGCCGAGACCTCGGCGAAGCGCATGGTGTCGTTGTTGCCCGCCCAGATGGCGTCCGCGATGTCGACGCCGACCTTGGTCGCGTCGACGTCGAACGCGGCGACGAACTCGAGGTCACCGACGGACCACCCCCCGAGGCGGTTGTGCATGAGTCCCGGGATCACCGCATCCGCTGCAGCATCGCGATAGAACTCCACCCCCTGCACCAGCGCGTTCGCGCAGTTACCGACACCGGCGATGGCAACACGAAGACTCATTGGGTGAAAGCACTCTCCTTGCTCGAGAAAGGGGGATCTGACTACACTAGGCAGGTTGCGCGTACGTCGTTGACGTCGCGTGATGATGCCAAAACCCTCCTGTCACAGACCGTCTGTGGCCGTTCTAGTCCAAAGGAGGTGGGTTAGTTATGCATCAGTACGAACTCATGGTAATTCTCGATCCGGAGATCGATGAGCGCACCGTGGCACCCAGCCTGGACAAGTTCCTGGGCGTCATCCGCAACGCGGGTGGCACCGTCGACAAGGTCGACATCTGGGGCAAGCGCCGACTCGCATACGAGATCAACAAGAAGAGCGAGGGCATCTATGCCGTCGTTCAGTTGACCTCGGATGGTGTTGCCACCAAGGAACTCGACCGCCAGCTGCGTCTCTCCGAGGCAGTCATGCGCACCAAGGTCCTTCGCGCGGAAGAGGCGATCGCCCAGGTCGCAGCCGCAGAGAAGGCCTCCGCTGAGAAGGCCGCTCGCAAGAGCGCCAAGGCCGCGGAGTAAGCCATGGCAGGCGAAACCGTCATCACCGTTGTCGGCAACCTGACCGCCGACCCGGAACTGCGCTACACGCAGAACGGGCTCGCGGTGGCGAACTTCACCATCGCATCCACGCCGCGTACGTTCGACCGTCAGTCGAACGACTGGAAGGACGGCGAGACGCTGTTCATCCGGGGCAGCGTGTGGCGCGAGTTCGCCGAGCACGTCGCAGGTTCGCTGACCAAGGGCAGCCGTGTCATCGCACAGGGCCGCCTGAAGCAGCGCAGCTACGAGACGAAGGAAGGCGAGAAGCGCACGAGCCTGGAGCTCGAGGTCGATGAGATCGGCCCCAGCCTTCGCTACGCGACCGCGCAGCTCACGCGCACTTCTGGCGGCGGCGGGGCACGCTCCACCGGCGCCGACGAGCCGTGGGCGGCAGCCGCACCGGTCGACTCGTCATCCGGTGACGTGTGGAACACGCCCGGCAACTACAACGACGAGACGCCGTTCTAACGGCCTCGATCACGATCTAACTAAGGAAGACCAATGGCAGGAAAGTCAAGCGGCGACCGCCGCAAGCCACTCCGTGGTGCCAAGGGCGGCAAGAACGCCGCCCCGGCGAAGTCCATCCGGGTCGGCGTCATCGACTACAAGGATGTCGCTACCCTTCGCAAGTTCATCTCCGAGCGGGGAAAGATCCGCGCTCGCCGCATCACCGGTGTCTCCGTGCAGGAGCAGCGCCTCATCGCCCGCGCCATCAAGAACGCGCGTGAGATGGCCCTGCTGCCGTACGCGGGCTCGGGCCGTTAGGAGGCGCGGAGAAATGTCCAAACTGATTCTGACGCACGAGGTCACCGGCCTCGGCGCACCCGGCGACGTCGTAGATGTCAAGAACGGGTACGCCCGGAACTACCTGATCCCTCAGGGCTTCGCTGTGGCGTGGACCCGCGGTGGCGAGAAGCAGATCGAGTCGATCAAGGCTGCCCGCGCCGCGCGCGAGCACGCCACGATCGAGGAAGCCCAGGACCTCAAGGCGCGCCTCGAGGCCAACCCGGTCAAGCTGACCGTGAAGGCCGGCGCGGGCGGTCGCCTGTTCGGTTCGGTCAAGACGTCGGATGTCGCGGACGCGGTCTCCGCGGCCGGCATCGGCGAGATCGACAAGCGCAAGGTGGAGATCATCTCCCCCATCAAGTCGACCGGTGACCACGAGGCCACCGTTCGCCTGCGCGACGAGCTCGTGGCGACGATCACCCTTCAGGTGGTCGCAGCCAAGTAGGGCGCGCGTAGCATCACACGCCGACGGCGGATCCCATCCTTGGGGTCCGCCGTCACCCATTTGCGGCGCGAATGGGGGACACCTGTGGACAAAATCTGGAAGAACGCCCCAAACCCTCAACCGCAACTGTAAACAAGTTTCTACACACATGCCGTGGATAAGAAAAAGGCTGATCAAAGGCGCTTTTGCTAAGGAAAGCCGCAATCCGTCCACAGATCTCTCCACAGCTTCCCCACACAGGTTGTCGGCGTTTCTCGCAAATTATCCACAGGCCCGTCCACAGGTGTAGTTGTGGCCCGGGCATCCGGATTCCTAAGGTTTAGCAGCGCTCGCCAACGCGGGCGCAACCCACGAATGTCGTGGGCGGGGGATACAACTTGAAGCACGGCAGCGGCTCGACGCAGTGGCTGCCCGATCGGTCCCCTGTGAGCGTGGAGGTGTGAATGTCGATAGCCCATCTCGGCTTGGCTGGCGAACGCCCCTCTGACACCCGCCAGGGTGAACGTACGCCCCCGCACGACCTGCTCGCGGAGCAGAGCGCGATCGGCGGGATGCTGCTCAGCAAGGACGCAGTCGCTGATGTCATCGAGACGGTGCGGTCGACAGACTTCTACATCCCCAAGCACGAGCGGATCTTCGAGGCGGTGCTGTCGCTCTACTCGCACGGCGAGCCGACCGACGTCATCGCGGTGACCGACGAACTCACCAAGTCCGGGGAACTGAGTCGCGCCGGGGGCGCCGAATACCTGCACACCCTGACCGCTCTGGTGCCGACGGCGGCGAACGCCGGCTTCTACGCGAGCATCGTCGCCGAGAAGGCCGTGTTGCGCCGCCTCGTCGAGGCGGGCACCCGCATCGTGCAGATGGGGTACGCGAGCGAGGGCGAGGTCGTCGACCTGGTCAACAACGCTCAGGCCGAGATCTATGGGGTCACCGGCGGCGTCCAGGCCGAGGACTACGTGCCGCTAACCGAGGCTGTCACCGTCGCAATCGATGAGATCGAGGCGGCCAAGGGCAGCGACGGATCCATGACGGGGGTTCCGACCGGCTTCGCTGAACTCGACGAATTGACGAACGGCCTGCACCCTGGACAGCTCATCATCGTCGCCGCGCGCCCGGCGCTGGGTAAGTCGACACTCGCGCTCGATTTCGCTCGCGCGGCGGCTATCAAGCACGACATGCCGACGATCATCTTCTCGCTCGAGATGGGGCGCAGTGAGATCGCGATGCGCCTGCTCTCCGCGGAGGCGGCGGTGCCACTGCAGAGCATGCGCAAGGGAACCGTCGACAGCCGCGACTGGACCACCATCGCAAGCACACGCGGTCGCATCAACGACGCCCCGCTGTACATCGACGACAGCCCGAACCTCACCCTCGTCGAGATCCGGGCCAAGTGCCGCCGGCTCAAGCAGAAGGTCGGCCTCAAGATGGTCGTCATCGACTACCTGCAGCTCATGACGAGCGGCAAGAAGGTCGAGTCGCGTCAGCAGGAGGTCAGCGAATTCTCCCGCGCCCTGAAGCTGATGGCGAAGGAACTGCAGGTTCCGGTCATCGCGCTGTCGCAGCTGAACCGTGGTCCGGAGCAGCGCGCCGACAAGATGCCCGCGCTCAGCGACCTGCGCGAATCCGGGTCACTCGAGCAGGACGCCGACATGGTCATCCTGCTGCACCGCGAGAGCGCCTACGAGAAGGACAACCCGCGCGCCGGCGAGGCGGACTTCATCGTCGCCAAGCACCGCAACGGCCCGACGCGCACCGTCACGGTGGCATTCCAGGGGCACTTCTCGCGCTTCCTGGACATGGCGCCGATCTAAGCCTCGAAGCCTGCGGCGTTAGGCTTGGCTGGTCCGTTCTAGTAATCGAGGTTCAGTGTCCGCAGCGCAGACTGCTTCCGCTTGGCAGGTGCCGGTTGTTCGCGCAGTGCCCGCCGTCGCGGTCGGTCTTGCCATCACCTTCCTTGCCGATCACAGTGCGCGGATCGGGCTGCTCATGCTGGGTGCCTTCGCGGTGCTGACCGGCGCGGTGCTGGTGTGGGGAGCGTTCAGGCAGGACGATCGCGTGCTGCGCACCATCTCGCTCATCCAGGGTGTCGTGTCGATCGTGGTCGGCATCGTCGCGCTCATTGTGAACGGTGGCGGGATCGGTTTCTTCCTGTTCCTCTTCAGCGTGTTCGCGGCAGTGACTGGGTTCCTCGAGCTCTATGCCGGCCTGCGCGCGAAGGGCAGGAATCCGGCGTATCGCGACCTCCTCGCCGTCGGCGGCTTCACTGCGATCGCCGCGCTCGTGTTCCTGCTGGCGCCGCTGGATTCGGTGCAGGCGGTCGGGCTGTTCGGCGCTTACGCGATCATGGTCGGGATCTTCCTCGCGATCGCCGGCCTTTCACTGAAGTGGGCCGCTCCGGCGGCAGAAAGCAAGGGATGAACCGTGGCTACCCCCAGCATGCGTGACCGACTGCGTCCGCTCGAACTTCTCGGCTTCTCGGGGGCCATCGCCCTGTTCACCGGGATCGTGATCCTGTTCTCCACCCGCAACTGGACCATCGCCTTGATCGGCCTCGGGGTCGCGTTCATCGCCGCGATTCTCGTCATCGCGCTGCTCGCGCTCTCCGAGAAGCCGAACTCCTCCAAAGACCAGGTTCTGCGCGACGACGACGACCAGCCGCCTCACGAGTAACAAACGACGCCTTCGTTGACCGAGCGCGGGTTTAAGGTGGCGCGCGGTCAACAAACCAGCGCGCGGTTGTCCCGGCGGGGCGGAGACGCCTAGAGGCGGTCGACTAGGGACGAGGCCAGGCCAACGTAGTCGGCCGGCGTCAGGGCGAGCAGACGCTGCCTGGCTGCCTCGCCGATGTCGAGCGTCCGGATGAACGCGGCCAAGTCGTCGGACGTGATCCGCTTGCCGCGGGTGAGCTCCTTGAGCAGGGCGTACGGGTCGCTGATCGAGCTGCGCCCGGCGGTCACCTCCGCGCGGATCACCGTTTGGATCGCCTCCCCGAGCACCTCCCAGTTCGCGTCAAGATCGGCGGCGAGGGCATCCGGATTCACCGCGACCTCGCGCAGCCCGCGCAGGATGTTGTCGAGAGCGAGCAGCGAATGCCCGAGCGCGACGCCGACGTTCCGCTGGGTGGTCGAGTCCGTCAGGTCTCGCTGCAGGCGCGAGGTGACCAGTGTCGCCGCGAGCGAATCGAGCAAGGCGCTTGCGAGTTCGAGGTTTGCTTCGGCGTTCTCGAACCGGATGGGGTTGATCTTGTGCGGCATGGTCGACGATCCCGTCGCGCCCGCCTGCGGGATCTGGGTGAAGTAGCCCATAGAGATGTAGGTCCACACATCGGTGCACAGGTTGTGCAGCACGCGACCAGCGTGACTGACGCGCTGGTACAGCTCGGCCTGCCAGTCGTGCGACTCGATCTGGGTGGTCAGCGGGTTCCAGGTCAGCCCGAGACCTTCGACGAACTCCTTCGACAGCGCTGCCCAGTCCTGGTCGGGGTCGGCGGCCAGGTGCGCGGCGAAGGTGCCGGTCGCGCCGCTGAACTTGCCGAGCACCTCGACCTGCGCCAGCTGGGCCTCGATGCGCCGCAGCCGGTACGCGAAGACCGCGAATTCCTTGCCGAACGTCGTCGGCGTTGCCGGCTGACCGTGGGTGTGGGCGAGCATCGGCTGATCCCGCTGGGCACGTGCGAACTCCTCGAGAGCGGCGATGACCTCGCTGAAGCGCGGAAGCCACACCTCATCGATGGCCGCCTTGATGGTGAGGGCGTAAGCGAGGTTGTTGATGTCCTCACTCGTGCACGCGAAGTGCACGAGTTCCGCGACCTCCTGCAGGCCGAGCTCGTCGACGCGCCGCCGCAGGTAGTACTCGACCGCCTTGACATCGTGACGGGTCTCGGCCTCGAGCGCCGCAAGCTCGTCGATGTCGCTCTGCCCGAAGTCATCCACCGTGGCGCGCAGCGCCGTCTTCTGCTCGTCGGTCAGCGCGCTGGAGCCGAACAGCGACCGGTCGGTGAGGAACACCAGCCACTCGACCTCGACCTGCACCCGAGCGCGATTGAGCGCGGCCTCCGACAGGTGCTCGCCGAGTTCCACAACCGCCTGCCGGTAGCGCCCATCGAGCGGGCTGATCGGCTGAGGTGGCAATGGGGTCATGAAACTCTCCGTCTGATTCCTGGTTCGAGCTGCCTGAACAGCGCGGCGCACGCGCGCTCGATCATGCTCAATACCGAGTCGAACATGGCCGCATCCGAATAGTACGGGTCCGGCACATCGAGCATTGCAGCCTGTTCGTGGTCGAAGCTGAGCAGCAACTGCACCTTGCCGACATCCTGTTCGTTGCTCGCCCAGGACTTCAGGATGCGTTCCTGACTGCGGTCGAACACCACGACCAGGTCCAGTTGGTCGAACCAGCTGGCGTCGAACTGGCGAGCCCGGTGTCCCTCTCCCCCGTAGCCATTGCGATCGAGCACGGCAAGGGTGCGCGCGTCGGATGGTTCGCCCACATGCCAGTCGCCGGTGCCGGCGGAGGTCACCGCGACCGATCCGGCGTAACCCGCTTTTCGCACCAGCTCCCGGAACACGACTTCCGCGATCGGAGACCGGCAGATGTTGCCCGTGCACACGAAGCAGATCCTGAAGAGCGCCGACTCGTCGAACGCGCGATCGAAGCTCATTGCCTTATTCTCCCCCGGTTCGTAGCAAGCACGCGACGACTCCTCCCGCACACGGTGCCTGTCGCGACATCTCTCGGGTTGATGCTGGGGCCGATCGCGACTGAACCCAGTGAAGCAGGAGACTGGGGCCGGTGGAAAGGGGTTGCGGTGGATTCGGCTCTCGCGACCGGGGTGGCGCTGGCCGTCAGGCTCGAACGGCAGGCGCTGCAGGTCGCTTTCGTGCACCGCAGGGTGCGGGACGCCTGCGAGCGAGGCAACGAGCCGATCGCCGCATCCGCCTGGAGCGGACCGTCGCGAAGAGCCTTCGACATCGAACTCGACGCCCTGGCCCGTGAAGTCGCACTAGCCACCGACGCGCTGTACCGAGCCATCGAAGCCAGCCGCCGCGCAGCCGAGACCCTGGCGAACCGTGTCGGATGATCTCGTCATCGGCCCGCACGGAACCCGCGCGGACACCTCAGAGCTGGTCAGGGCAGCACAGCGCTACCGCGTCCTCAGCACTGAACTCACCGGCTGCCTTGCCCACCTCGCCGCCGCCGACCGCCTCATCGGCGTGCCCGGGCTCGTCGCCGCCGATGCCCCCTACAGCGCGATGCTGGCGGAGCGGGCGATCGATGACGCGACCGTGGCGCTCGCGCGGGCGCGGGAGAACGCCGACGTACTCTCTCGTGGCCTGACGAACGTTGCGAGCGAGTTCGAGTTACAGGAGCGGATGCTTGCCCGCAGCAACCAGGAACTGGCCGCCCTGCTGGGTTACGGTGTCGGCTTCTTCCTCCCGATCCTCTCGGTGCTCGCCCTGAACGGCGCCATCTTCTTCGGCGCCGCGGCCGCGGCCGGCAGTCTGCTGCTGCCCGAGGAAGCGCGTGCGCGGGCGTTCGAGAACGCCCGGGAGTGGTTGGGCACCAAGGCGTGGGTGCTCTCCGACCCGGCGTTCGTCGAGTTCGTGCGGCTGGGCGTCCTCAGCGCGGACGATGTCGGCGCCGGCCGGGCAGGCGTTCCGCTGATGCTCGCCCGGCTGCTCGGCGACGAGGGGTTCGGGGTCACCGGTGTCGACACGTCGGCGGCATTCTTCGGCGCGGCGGGCGCGGCAGCCGGCGTGCTCACCGAGTCCGCGGTGAGAGTGCACAAGCGCTCGGCGCCGGATGCCGCACCCGCCCGCGGTGCTCTGGACCGCATCGAGCGGATCCCCGACGAGCCGCACCAGGTGCGCATCGACCGCTACCAGACCCCCGGCCAGGCGCCGCGGTTCGAGGTCTACATCGCCGGCACATCCGGAGCCGCCGGCCAGCCCTGGGACATGACCAGCAACGTGCGCGCGCTCGCCGGCGCCGACTCCGGTTCGTACCGTGCGGTGCTGGACGCCATGCGGCAGGCCGGCGTCGAGCCGGGTTCCGCGGTTGTCTTCACCGGCTACTCGCAGGGCGGGATGATCGCCGCTGGGCTGGCAGCATCCGGCCAGTTCAGCACCGAGGGGCTCGTCACGGTCGGCGCTCCCGCCGGGCAAATCGCGGTTCCCTACACCATCCCGTACCTGGCGATCGAGCACACCAATGACCTGGTTCCCGCGCTCAGCGGCAGCTTCGAGTCCTCCCAGCCGGTGCTCGTCCGCCGGCAGCTGTACGACGGGCAGGCACCGACAGCCGGTGAGCTGCTGCCCGCCCACCAACTCACGAACTACCGGGACACCGCCGGCCTGGTCGACGCATCCGACGACGCCCGCATCGCGGGCGTGCTTGCCAGCATCGACGCCGGATCGGCAGGCACGGTCACCTCAACGGTCTTCCGCGCAGTGCGCGACTAGTGCTTGCCGACGATCGGCCGCAGCAGGATGCTGATCAGCCAGCTGAGCAGGCCCAGCACGATGGCGCCGAAGACGCCGGCCCAGAAGAAGCTCTCCACCTGCAGCCCGAAGCCGAGCAGCCCGGAGATCCAGCTCACCAGCAGCAGCAGCAGCGCGTTCACGACGATCGCGATGATGCCGAGGGTCAGGATGTAGATCGGGAACGCGACGATGCGGATGAAGTTTCCGATTACGCCGTTGACGACGCCGAAGATCAGCCCGACCAGCAGGTAGGTGAGCACCGTCGCCACCGTGTTGCCGGACTCGTAGGACTCGACCGTGAAGCCGGGAACGATGAGGGTTGTCAGCCACAGGGCGACAGAGTTGACGATGAGCCGCACGAGGAATCTCTTCACGACGCCAACTATGCCGGTCTCGTCCGCTCGCCCGCAAACGCCCGAATATGCTGAGGTCATGACGTCCCCCGATTCGCCGCGAGTCGTGCTGCGGCCCGAGATTCTCAGCACCGCGCCGTACCGGCAAGGCAAGCCGGCGCCGGCCGACGCGTTCAAGCTCTCGAGCAACGAGAATCCGTTCTCGCCTATCCCTGAGGTGCTGGCGGCCATCGCGGGCGCATCGATCAACCGGTATCCGGATGCCGCGGCGCGGGTGTTGAGTGAGCGGCTCGCCTCTCGCTTCGGGGTCGCGACCGGGGAGATCCACGTCGGCTCCGGATCGGTGTCCATCCTCGCGGCGCTGATCCAGGCCGCGGCTGCGCCCGGTGACGAGGTGGTGTTCGCCTGGCGGTCGTTCGAGGCGTACCCCGGGCTGGTCACCGTGGCCGGTGCGACCGGCGTGATGGTCCCGAACCGGCCTGACCACAGCCACGATCTCGAGGCGATGGCCGCAGCGGTCACCGACCGCACGCGCGTGGTCATCGTGTGCACCCCGAACAACCCGACCAGCACGATCGTCACCGCCGACGAGTTCGAGAAATTCATGGCGGCCGTGCCGCCGACCGTGCTGGTGCTGCTGGACGAGGCCTACGCGGAGTTCGTCACCGACCCGGATGCCGTGGACGGCACCACGCTGATCGGCCGCTACCCCAACCTGGTTGTGCTGCGCACCTTCTCGAAGGCGTACGGGCTGGCCGGCCTGCGCATCGGCTACGCGATCGGACCGGAGTACATCCTGGACGCCGTGCGCGCGACCTCCATCCCATTGTCCGTCACCGAGCCGGCCCAGCGCGGCGCGATGGCCGCACTCGACAACGAGGCGACGCTGCTCGAACGCGTCGCCGAACTTGTCGATCGCCGCGACGACCTGTGGGAGCGGCTGCGCTCGCTGGGCTGGAGTGCCCCGCAGCCGCAGGGCAACTTCATCTGGTTCGCCACGGGTGAAGAAACCGAGGCCGTCTACGACGTCTTTCTCGACCACGGCATCGTCGGCAGGATGCTCGGCGACGGCATCCGGGTGTCCGTCGGAGAGGCCGAGTCTGTCGACAAACTCGTATCCGCCGCCGCGGAGGTTGTCGAGAAGCTACCAAGGGCACTCAGCAACACCGCGTTAGATTAGTAGCTTGCGTCGTCAGGGGCGCACAAGAACCGAAAGAACGAGGCGCGCGTGGCGGAACCCCGATCGGCAGTCCAGCTGCTCACCCCAGAGGGACGATTGAACACCGACGGCGCCGCGGCCGAATATCTTCCCTACATCGACGCGCTCGACGACGACCAGTTGCGCCAGTTCTACCGCGACATGGTCGTGGTGCGCCGCTTCGATGTCGAGGCCGCGAACCTGCAGCGGCAGGGCGAGATGGGCCTGTGGGTGCCGAGCATGGGCCAGGAGGCGGCGCAGGTCGGTTCGGCCTACGCCACCCGGGCGCAGGACCACATCTTCCCCGCCTACCGCGAGCACGCGATCGCGATGATCCGCGGGGTCGATCTGATCGACATCATCCGGATGCTGCGCGGCCTCACCCACGGCGGATGGGACCCCAAGCAGCGAGGCAACTTCCACCTGTACACGCTCGTGATCGGCTCGCACGCGCTGCACGCGACCGGGTTCGCGATGGGCATCGCGCTCGACGGCGACCCGACCGGCGACCCGGACAAGGACGAGGCCACCATCGTCTACTTCGGCGACGGCGCCACCAGCCAGGGCGACGTGAGCGAAGCGTTCGTGTTCGCGGCCAGCTACCGCACACCGCAGGTGTTCTTCCTGCAGAACAACCACTGGGCCATCTCGGTTCCGGTGAGCGTGCAGTCGCGCACCCCGCTGTACCAGCGCTCCGAGGGCTTCGGAATACCGAGCGTGCAGATCGACGGCAACGACGTGCTCGCCAGCTTCGCGGTCACCAAGCGCAATCTGGACGAGGCCCGCGGCGGCACCGGCCCCCGCCTGATCGAAGCGCTCACCTACCGGATGGGCGCCCACACCTCATCGGACGACCCGACCAAGTACCGCAGCGACGCCGAGGTGGCCAGTTGGGCCGAGCGCGACCCGATCAGCCGGTACGAGACCTGGCTGCGCTCGCTGGGTGCCACCGACAACTTCTTTGAGAACGTGAAGACGGAGGCCGAGGACTTCGCCGCCGACATCCGCCGCCGCACCCTCGAGCTTCCGACGCCCGACCCTGCGCTCATGTTCGACCATGTCTACTCGGAGCCGCATCCGGTGACCGAGGAGCAGAAGGCGTGGCTCGCCGACTACGAGCAGTCGTACGGGGGTGACGCATGAGCGACATCGTGACCGGGCAGGACCAGGTCCGCACAGCACATCCAGAGCAGACACCGGAGGCGCCGGCCACCGCCGAGCTGCGCATGGCAAAGGCGCTGAACGCCGGCCTGCGCAAGGCTCTGGCGGACGACCCCAAGGTGCTGCTGATGGGCGAGGACATCGGCCCGCTCGGCGGCGTGTTCCGCATCACCGAGGGGCTGCAGGCCGAGTTCGGGCCGAAGCGCGTCATCGACACCCCGCTCGCGGAGTCCGGCATCATCGGCACCGCGATCGGACTCGCGATGCGCGGCTACCGTCCGGTGGTTGAGATCCAGTTCGACGGCTTCATCTTCCCCGGCTTCGACCAGATCACCACTCAGCTCGCGAAGCTCACCAACCGGCACGAGGGGACGCAGGCGTTCCCGGTGGTCATCCGGGTGCCGTACGGCGGGCACATCGGCGCGGTCGAGCACCACCAGGAGAGCCCGGAGGCGTACTTCGCCCACACCCCGGGCCTTCGACTGGTGAGCCCGAGCACCCCGAACGACGCCTACTGGATGATTCAGGAGGCGATCCGCTCCAACGACCCTGTGATGTTCTTCGAACCGAAGAGCCGCTACTGGCCGAAGGGCACAGTCGACTTCCGGGCGAGCGTCGCGCAGCTGCACTCCAGCCGCGTCGTGCGCACAGGCACCGACGTCACCGTGCTCGGGCACGGCGCGATGGTCAGCGTGCTGCTGCAGGCGGCCGAGATCGCCGAGGCGGAGGGTGCGAGCCTCGAGGTCGTCGACCTGCGCTCCCTCTCCCCCATCGACTACCGCCCGATCCTCGAATCGGTGCAGAAGACAGGGCGGCTGGTGATTGCCTCCGAAGCCCCCGGCTTCGCGAGCATCCCCTCCGAGATCGCGGCAACGGTGGCCGAGAAGGCGTTCTACTCGCTCGAGGCGCCAGTGCTGCGCGTGACCGGGTTCGACGCCCCGTTCCCGCCGGCCAAGCTCGAGACCCAATACCTCCCGGACGCCGACCGGGTGCTCGAAGCGGTCGACAGGGCGCTGGCCTACTAGGAGTCATGAAATGAGCACAACGTCAGAGTTCCTCCTGCCCGATCCGGGTGAGGGTCTCACCGAGGCCGAGATCGTCTCCTGGCGCGTGAAGCCCGGCGACACCGTGTCGATCAACCAGGTGCTGGTCGAGATCGAGACCGCCAAGTCGCTGGTCGAACTGCCCAGCCCGTTCGAGGGTGTTGTGCGCGAGCTGCTGGTCGCCGAAGGCGACACGGTCGACGTCGGCTCGCCGATCATCCGCGTCATCACCGAGGGCGACGGCGGGCAAGCGGATGCCCCCGCGCCGGTCGATGAGACCGTGCGCGACGAGCTCGCCGACGCTGCGGGCAGCGTGACCACCGAGCCGGAGGACAAGCCCGGCGCCGTGCTCGTGGGCTACGGGGTCAAGGCCGGTGCTGCGCAAACCCGACGGAACCAGCGGCGCACCCGCCGGCTCACCGCCGTGCCGGCGGCATCCGCCACGTCCGTCATCGCCAAGCCGCCCATCCGGAAGCTCGCCAAGGATCTCGGGGTCGACCTGACCGAGGTGGCCGGCAGCGGACTGGTCGGCGAGATCACCCGCGACGACGTCATCCGGCATGCGCAGCAGGCGAGCGTGTTCCGCAATATCGAGACTCCGGAGTGGGGAGCCGACCGGGAGGAGTACATCCCGGTTAAGGGCGTTCGCAAGGCGATCGCGACCGGTATGGTGCGCAGCGCGTTCTCGGCACCGCACGTCGGCGTGTTCGTCGACGTCGACGCGACCCGCACGATGGAGTTCGTCGCGCGGCTGAAGGCATCGGCGGACTTCGCGGGCATCAAGGTCTCCCCCATGCTCATCATGGCCAAGGCGATGATCTGGGCGGTCCGCCGCAACCCCACGGTCAACTCGACGTGGACCGACGAGCAGATCATCGTGCACAACTACGTCAACTTCGGCTTCGCGGCTGCGACCCCCCGCGGGCTGGTCGTGCCGAATGTCAAGGACGCGCAGGAGTTGTCGCTGCGAGAGCTGGCCCAGGCGCTCGAGCACATGACGAACGTCGCCAGGGAGGGCAGGCTGCAGCCGGCCGACATGGCGAACGGCACCATCACGGTCACCAACATCGGCGTCTTCGGCATGGACACCGGTACGCCGATCCTCAACCCGGGCGAGGTGGCTATCGTCGCGCTGGGCACGATCAAGCAGAAGCCGTGGGTCGTCGATGGTGAGGTGCGTCCGCGCTTCGTGACCACGCTCGGCGCGAGCTTCGACCACCGCGTGGTCGATGGGGACGTCGCGAGCCGCTTCCTCGCCGACGTCGCGAGCATCATCGAGGAACCCGCCCTTCTCCTCGACTGACCGTGCGCCTGGACTGGCTTGGCTGCTGAGTCTTTTGACAGCAACTTTACTTTTGACAACGATTATCATTAGCACGTAATCTTCGTCTGGGCGTCTCCAACCCCGCCCTTAGAACAGGTCCCTTTGATGAAGACCACTCCCCTCGCGCTGGTCGGTGTGCTCGCGGTCGCGCTCACCGGATGCGCGGCGCCGGGCGCGGACAACGCGCCCGACGGCATCCGAATTGTCGCCTCCACCGACGTCTACGGCGACATCGCGCGCACGATCGCGGGGGACCGCGCCGACGTGACGAGCATAATCACCGGTGTCGCGCAGGATCCGCATAGCTATGAGGCCACCGCGCGCGACCAGCTCGCGGTCGCGCGCGCTGACGTCGTGATCGAGAACGGCGGCGGCTATGACGTGTTCATGGACGACCTGCTGGAGGCATCCGACGCGACGGTGCTCACGGTCTCCGAGTTCGCCGAGGATGCGCCGGAGAAGAGCGCGCACGGCGAAGACGGCCACTCGCACAGCGGGGAGTTCAACGAGCACGTCTGGTACGACCTGCATGTGATCGATGCGTTCAGCGCTGCGCTCGCGGCACAACTCGCCGAGGTTGACCCGGCCGGTGCCGTGGACTATCGCGCGAACCTCGCCGGTTTCGCGGGTCGACTCGAGGGGCTCATCGACCGGGTCGACTCGGTGAGCGATCGGTTCGCAGGTGACGGATCACTCGCCACCGAGCCGGTGCCCGGGTATCTGCTGGCCGAACTCGGCTTCATCGACGAGACCCCTGCGCCGTTCGTTGCGGCCGTCGAGGGAGGCATCGACGTCGCTCCGGCGGTGCTGCTCGACGCGCTGCGGGCGCTCGAGTCCGGCAGCGTCTCGCTCGTCGTGCACAACGAGCAGACCTCCGGCTCCGAGATCCAACGCGTCGTCGAGGCCGCACGCGACGCGGGGATCCCCGTGGTTGCCATGACCGAGACGCTTCCTGACGGCGCCGACTACGTCGGCTGGATGGACTCCAATGTCACGGCAGTGCTCGCGGCGATGGGAGCAGACAGGTGACCGGGGACAGCGCTCCCGTGCTCAGCATCCGGGCTGCGACCCTCGACTTCGGTGACCGGCAGCTGTGGCACAACCTGAACCTTGACGTCGCCCCCGGCGAGTTCATCGCCGTGCTCGGACCCAACGGCACCGGCAAGTCGAGCCTGCTGCGTGCGGTCATCGGGCAGCAGAAGCTCACCGCCGGCACCATCGAGCTGCTCGGTGCGCCCGCCCGGACCGGCAGCCGCGACATCGGCTACATCCCGCAGCAACGGCTGTTCCAGGACGGCACGCCGTTGCGCGCGCGCGACCTGGTCGCGCTGGGGATCGAGGGCGAGCGCTGGGGCCCGCCGATGACGATGCACGCCACCAGGGCACGAGTGAAGGAAGTGCTCGGCCAGGTCGGGGCAACCGCCTACGCGGACATGCCAGTCGCGACTCTCTCCGGCGGCGAGCAGCAGCGGGTCCGTGTCGCGCAGGCGATCGCGGCGAAACCGAGGCTGCTGCTCTGCGACGAGCCGCTATCGTCGCTCGACCTGCATCACCAGCGCACGATCAGCGAGCTGATCAACGAGCAGCGCAGGCTGCTCGACACCGCGGTGATCTTCGTCACGCACGACGTGAACCCGGTGCTGCCGTTCGTCGACCGGGTGCTGTACCTGGCCGGCGGTCGGTTCCGGATCGGGACTCCGGATGAGGTGCTGCGCTCCGAGGTCCTCTCCTACATGTACAACACGCCGATCGAGGTCATCCACTCGCGCGGACGAGTCGCCGTGCTCGGCGCGCCGGAGGGTTACGGCGTGCACGACCACCTCGAGCACCACCGGACGGGAGGGGGCGCCTGATGGACGAGCTCCTCTCCCAGCTGTTCAATTTCGACGACTACGGCCAGCTTCTTGCCCTCGTGAAGAACTCGATCATCGCGGGCGCGATGCTGGGGCTGGTCGGCGGGCTCATCGGCACGTTCGTGATGATGCGCGACCTCGCGTTCGCGGTGCACGGCATCAGCGAGCTGTCGTTCGCGGGTGCCGCCGCGGCCCTGCTGTTTGGCGTGAATGTGGTTGCCGGCTCGCTGCTCGGGTCGCTGCTCGCCGCGATCCTGCTCGGCCTGCTCGGTACGAAGGCCAGGGACCGCAATTCGATCACCGCGGTGCTCATGCCGTTCGGGCTCGGCCTGGGCATCCTGTGCCTCTCCCTGTACGAGGGTCGCGCCGCCAACAAGTTCGGCCTGCTCACCGGCCAGATCGTGTCGGTGGACGACCCCCAGCTGACACTGCTGATCGGCATCTCGATCGTCGTGCTGATCGGCCTGTTCCTGATCTGGCGGCCGCTGACCTTCGCGAGCGTTGACGAGGATGTCGCCAGGGCACGTGGGCTGCCGGTCGACCGGATCGGCATCGTCTTCATGGTGCTGCTGGGGCTCGCGACGGCCGTGTCCATCCAGATCGTCGGCGCGCTGCTCGTGCTCGCGCTGCTCGTCACCCCGGCGGCTGCGGCGATGCGCGTGACGACGTCGCCGCTGTACACGCCCCTGCTCAGCGTCGCGTTCGCGGTGATCTCGGTCGTCGGCGGCATCCTGCTCGCGCTCGGCGGTGGCCTGCCGATCAGTCCGTATGTGACCACGATCTCGTTCTTCATCTATTGCGTGTGCCGCCTGATCGGGTGGGCGCGGGCAAAGAAGGGCCAGCCCGGGCGGCGCATCGAGAGGGTTAGGGTGTCGGCATGAGGCGCAAGACCTGGCAGCGTGACGCGGTGCGGGACGAACTCGAGCAGCAGAGCGGGTTCGTGAGCGCGCAGGGTCTGCACGCCACACTCGTCACGCAGGGCACCGCGATCGGGCTCGCCACCGTCTACCGTGCGCTGGCGGACCTCGCCAGCGACGGCGACGCCGACAGCCTCCAGTCGGATGACGGCGAGACGCTGTACCGCGCCTGTCGCACGGACAGTCACCACCACCACCTGATCTGCCGGCAATGCGGCAGGACGGTCGAGATCGAGGCCGCCGCGGTGGAGAAGTGGGCACGCAAGGTGGCCTCCGACAACTCGTTCACGCACGAGTACCACGTCATCGACATCTTCGGCCTCTGCCCGGACTGCGCCAAGTAGTCCGACCGAGCCACATTGCGCGCATCCGCCGCGTCGACTATTCTCTTTAGGTCAGGCGGATTCCCGCCTTTCTTTGTGTGCCATCCGAGCGGAAAGAATCTCGGATCTGGCATGCCGACAAGTGACCTTGGGTGGGGCGATCGTCCCACGGTAGATCAGAACAGGAGTACCACCATGGCAGCTGTCTGCCAGGTGACCGGCGCCACTCCCGGCTTCGGACACAGCATTTCGCACTCGCACCGTCGCACCAAGCGGCGCTTCGACCCGAACGTTCAGAAGAAGACGTACTTCGTGCCGTCGCTTCGTCGGAACGTGACGCTGACGCTCAGCGCCAAGGGAATCAAGGTGATCGACGCCCGTGGCATTGAGGCTGTCGTCAAGGACCTGCTCGCACGTGGGGAGAAGATCTAGTGGCAAAGCAACAGGACATCCGCCCGATCATCAAGCTGCGGTCGACCGCCGGTACCGGGTACACCTACGTGACCCGCAAGAACCGCCGCAACAACCCTGACCGACTCGTGCTGAAGAAGTACGACCCGATTGTGCGCAAGCACGTCGAATTCCGCGAGGAGCGCTAAGCATGGCCAAGAAGAGCAAGATCGCCAAGAACGAGCAGCGGAAGGTCATCGTCGAGCGTTACGCCGCGCGTCGTGCCGAGCTGAAGAAGGCACTCGTCGACCCGACCTCCACCGACGAGCAGCGCGAGGCCGCACGCCTCGGCCTGCAGAAGCTTCCGCGCGACGCTTCGCCGGTCCGTGTTCGCGGTCGCGACGCGATCGACGGCCGTCCCCGTGGGTTCCTGAGTGAATTCGGCATCTCCCGTGTGCGTTTCCGTGAAATGGCGCACCGCGGCGAATTGCCCGGAATCACGAAGTCAAGCTGGTAAGTTCAGTTTTCACCACATTCATTCGTCCGAGGAGGACAATCGATGGCTGACAAGTCACTAAACCGTACCGAGCTCGTCGCGGCCATTGCCGCGGACACCGGTCAGAGCCAGAGCGCGGTCAACGGTGTGCTCGACGCTCTGTTCACCACGCTCGCCAAGTCCGTCGGCAACGACGTCAAGGTGACCATCCCGGGCTGGATCTCGGTTGAGCGCACCCACCGTGCCGCTCGTGCGGGACGCAACCCTTCCACCGGCGAGGCGATCCAGATCGCTGCCGGGTACGGCGTGAAGGTCAGCGCTGGCAGCAAGCTGAAGGCTGCCGCCAAGTAACGTACACCACGTGTGAGGGCGCGAGACTTCTGGTCTCGCGCCCTTTCGTGTTTCTTGGGCGTTCGGTGCGTGCTCCGCTAAGTACGTAGGCTGGGGTGGTGCCGAGAACCATCCGATTGCTGGCGCCCGCAGCCCTGCTGCTGGCCGCGCTGGTGTCGCTGGTCGCCGCGCTCCAGTTCGGCGGCGGCGCCGAAGCGCCGCGGTTCGATCCCGGCGCGATCGTGCGCTACGGCGTGCCCATCTCCCGGCTCGCACTCGACCTGACCGCGGCGACGACGATCGGCGCGCTCGTGCTCGCATGCTTCGCGCTCGGCAAGGAGGCCGCGTTCGACCGCGCGATGGATGTCGCATCCGCGACGGCAGCAGCCTGGACCATCGCAGCGGGTGCGGCAACCTTCTTCACCTACCTGAGCGTCTCCGGTCTGCAGCCGAGCCTTGACCCGACCTTCGGGCAGCAGTTCGGCAACTACCTCGTGAACTTCGAGATCGGCCGGTTATGGCTGACCACCACGGTCGTGCCCGCTGTCGTCACGGTGCTCTGCTTCGCGGTGCGCAACCGCACCGCGGTGGCCTTGGTCGCGGCACTCGGCGTTGTCGGCCTGGTTCCACTGGCGCTCATGGGCCACGCCGCCGGGGCAGCCAGCCACGACGCCGCCGTGAGCAGCCTCGGACTGCACCTGGTGTTCGTGAGCGTCTGGCTCGGTGGCCTGGTCACGCTGGTGCTCATCCGCGGCACGCTCGGCCCCAGGCGGCTGGTGACGGTGCTGTCGCGCTACTCGACCCTCGCCCTGGTCAGCTTCATCGTCGTGGCGACTTCCGGCACCGTCAACGCCGCCATCCGCATCGGCTCGGTCGAGAGCATCCTGTCGCCCTATGGCGTGCTCGTGATCGTGAAGGTGCTCGCGCTCGTGACGCTTGGCGGGTTCGGCGCCTTCCAGCGCCGCTTCGTGATCGGCCGGATGGTCAACGACAGATTGCCGGAGCGAGTCGGCTTCTGGTGGCTGGTCGTCGCCGAGGTGGTCGTTATGGGCGTCGCATCGGGTGTCGCAGCCGGACTCGCCGCCACCCCGACCCCGGTGGCGCAGGAACCGTTCGACTCGTCGCCGGCCGCCCTCCTCACCGGTGAGCCCCTGCCGCCGCCGCTCACCTTCGAGCGGTACTTCACCGAGTGGGACTTCGACATCCTCTGGGTGCTCATCACCGCGTTCCTGGCCTTCTTCTACCTGGCGGGCGTGTGGCGACTCCGCCGCCGCGGCGACCGCTGGCCGGTGTACCGCACGATCCTGTGGCTGGTCGGCCTCGCGCTGCTGTTCTACGTCACCAACGGCGGAATGAACGTCTACGAGCAGTTCCTGTTCAGTTCGCACATGCTCGCGCACATGCTCATCGGCATGGCTGTGCCGCTCTTCCTCGCCCCCGCCGCGCCGGTCACGCTCGCCATGCGGGCGATCCAGAAGCGGTCGGATGGCAGTCGTGGCGCGCGCGAGTGGATCCTGCTCACCGTGCAGTCCCGGTGGGCCGGCTTTTTCTCCAACCCGATCGTCGCCGGCGCGTTCTTCGCGTCATCGCTGTGGATCTTCTACTACTCGCCGCTGTTCCGGTGGGCGGCAGAGGACCACATCGGCCACACCTTCATGATCGTCCACTTCCTGCTGACCGGTTACCTGCTGGTGCAGGCGCTCATCGGGGTGGATCCGCTGCCGTACCGCGCGCCCTACCCGATGCGGCTCATCGTGCTGCTGGCCACCATGGCGTTCCACGCCTTCTTCGGGTTGGGCCTGATGACCGGCACCGGGTTGCTGCTGGCCGACTGGTACGGCGCGATGGGTCGCGATTGGGGCCCCAGCGCGCTCGAGGATCAGCAGATCGGCGGTGGGATCGCCTGGAGCGTCGGCGAGATCCCCACCATCGCCCTGGCGATCGCGGTTGCCGTCATGTGGGCACGCAGCGACGAGAAGGAGGCGAAGCGCCTCGACCGCAGGGACGACCGGGACGGCGGCGCCGAGCTCAGCGCCTACAACGACATGCTGCAGAAGCTCGAGAAGCGCGGTTAGAGCACGTCGATCGAGACGCCGCCATCCTCGCGCAGCGTCACAGCCCAGCTGATCGTGAACGGCACGTCCTCTTCGACTCGCGACAGCGAGCCGTCGAACAGCGACCGCACCTCGACGCTCAGGTGCGCTACGCCCGCGGTCTCCGGCGCCACCCAGACGTCGGACGTGTCACCGGGCACGAGGCTGATCACCGGATGCTCGGCTATCGACCACTGTGGAGCGCTCTCGACACGGTCGTCGATGGGAAGCCCGAACGGGCATCCGCTGGGGAACAGCACCTGCTGTGCGGCGCAGTCCTGAAGGAACGAGTCGACCTCGTCCTGCAGTTGGGAGACGAACTCGGCGCTGGCCTGCACGTCCACCTCGGCCGGGACGATGCTGTTCGGCGTCGTCACCCGCACCGGCACGTCAGTCGCGGTCAGGTACCTGGAGTCGTGGCTCAGCACGTACCGGCTGGGGGTCAGCACCTGCCAAGCGCTCGGCTGGTTGGCACCGGCTGACGAGAGCCGGATGCCGTTGACGGTGAACTCGGCGGCGTGCAGCGGTGTCACCTCGAGCACGCTGATCGGGCTCCGGGCAAAGGACCAGCCGTAGAACAGCCCGAACCGGTTGCCGGAGGGCTCAACGAAGAACTCGGTCTCGCCTGCCACCCCGTCCAGCGTGTAGGCGACGGTCACCACGCGGACATCGGGGAAGACCTCCTCGGCGACGATGTCGATGTCGGACAGCTCGCCGAGCGCATCCGGGGCGAGCAGGCTGTCGCTCGCGCCCTCCACCGCGGTGACGCCTTCGGTCGCGAGCGCCGCCGGCACGTCGCGTCGCTCGAGGGCCTCGAGGTAGTGGGTGACGAAACCCTGCGCGCTGAAGACCGTCTGGTTGAGGGTCACGACCGTGGCGATGAACCCGGCGATGATCAGGCCGAGGAGGATGAGCCATCCGGCGATGACCCGGCCCCGCTCGGGGGTGCCGGATGCGTTCGCCATGCACTCAATCCTACGGTCGGGCGCGAAACCCACAGACGGGCGGGGTCGGCGCGGGCGTGCCGGTGGCGCGCAGTAGATTGGGTAGTCGGAACCAGGCGGGAGTAGTTGATTGAGCCAGCCACAGCTCTCCGCCGAGCAAGCGGCGGTTTTCGAGATGATCGAGGGCACGCGCGACCATGTCTTCGTGACCGGGCGTGCGGGCACCGGTAAGTCGACGCTGCTGAACCACCTGTCTTGGCACACGTCAAAGCAGCTCGTGATCGCAGCCCCGACCGGGGTGGCGGCGCTGAACGTCGGCGGGCAGACCATCCACTCGCTGTTCCGGCTCCCCATCGGGGTCATCGCCGACCACGAGCTGGAGCAGAGCGCCGAGCTGCGCAAACTGCTGAACACCATCGACACCCTCGTCATCGACGAGGTGTCGATGGTCAACGCCGACCTGCTCGATGCGATCGACCGCAGCCTCCGGCAAGCCAGGGCGCGGAGGCATGAACCGTTCGGCGGCGTGCAGATTGTGCTGTTCGGCGACCCGTACCAGCTCGCTCCTGTGCCGGGTGACGGCGACGAGCGGGCCTACTTCGCCGACCAATACCGGTCGATGTGGTTCTTTGACGCCCGGGTCTGGGCCGAAGCCGAGCTGAAGATCGTCGAGCTCACCACGATCCACCGTCAGCATGAGGAGGAGTTCAAGTACCTCCTGAACGCGGTGCGGCACGGCATGGTCACGGCGGAGATAGCGGGGCGGCTGAACGCGGTGGGCGCGCGGCCGGCGCCGACGGATGACGCGATCACGCTGGCGACCCGCAACGACACGGTCAACCGGATCAACGCATCCGAACTCGGCCGACTGCCAGGGCGGGCACTGACCGCCAACGCGGAGATCAACGGCGACTTCGGTGGACGGGCCTTCCCGGCTGACGACCGGCTCGAACTCAAGGTCGGTGCGCGAGTGATGTTCCTGCGCAACGACAGCGACCAGCGCTGGGTCAACGGCACCGTCGGGACCGTGGAGAAGATCGCCGACACCGTCTGGGTCGACATCGACGGTGAGGTGCATGAGGTGCAGCCGGCGGTGTGGGAGAAGTACAAGTACTCCTACTCGCCGGCGACGAAGCAGCTGCGGCGGGACATCGTCGCCGAGTTCACCCAGTTCCCGTTGCGGCTCGCGTGGGCGGTGACGATCCACAAATCGCAGGGCAAGACCTACGAGCGCGCAATCGTCGACCTGGGCCAACGGTCGTTCGCGCCAGGGCAGACCTACGTCGCGCTCAGCCGCATCACCGACCTCGACGGGCTCTACCTGACCAGGCCGCTGCGGCCATCCGACATCATCGTCGACGAGAACGTGCGGCGGTTCATGTCGGGCGTGCAGCGCATCCCCGGCATCGAGGCGGCCGCGGCGACCTGAGTCAGGCGGCGGCCTTGGCTGCGGAGAGGTCGACGAACAGGTCGGCGTTGAACCGGTAGGCGAGCACCACTTCGTCGATCACGCGAGCGCATTCATCCGCGTCCCAGTCGACGGAGTCGAGCTGTTCGCGGTAGGTGTTCTTGAACTGCTTCGGGTCGGCGATCTGGTCGAACAGGTAGAAGCCCACGCCGTTGGTCTCGAACCCGAACTGGCGCTGCATGAGGCGGCGGATTACCTGACCGCCCGACAGGTCGCCCAGGTAGCGCGTGTAGTGGTGCGCGATGAATCCGCCCGGCCAACTGCTGCCGACCTCCGTGATGCGATCGACATAGCGTTGCGTGCTGGGCAACGGCCGGATGCGCGCCGCCCAATCGGGACCGATCAGGAACTCGAGGTCCGCTTCCAGCGCGGGCATCCGGGTCAGTTGCGGCGAGATGAACGGCGCGGCGACAGGATCGTCCGCCATCCGCTCAGCCGCCGATTCGAGCGCCGCGTAGATGAAGTAGTGCTGCTCGACGAGGGCAATGTAGTCGTCGCGGGTCCCCTTGCCGCGCATGAGGTCGGACATGAACGTCTCGCTCTCGGTGCTGCCGTGATCGGTCCAGGTGCGTTCGCGCAGCGCTTGCGAGAAGGGGATGACGCTCATCGAGTTCCTTAGGTTAGGTAACCCTAAGCTTACCCAGGCGTCCAACCTGAAGAAAGCCCTGAACCCGTTTCAAGGAGATTCGGGTTCAGTCGGGTCCGGATGCCTGGTGTCGACACCTTCGTGGCCGGATTTCCTTGGGATGGGTCAAATGCCGGCGAGGTGCGAGTCAGTGCGGCCGCGGTTCGATGCCGAGCTTTGCGCACGCGGCGTCGTACAGGGCTACGATCTCCCGCCGGATCTCCGGTCGCTCGCTGATCGTGACCGACCACGGCACGCTCAACTCGTGCTCGTCGTCGCCGATCGCGTACTCCCAGTGACCGCTGACGTCGTCCAGCCCTGTCATGGTCGCGGTGTCGGCATCCGGGCTCCCGAACGCCCGCGCGATCAGCAGGTTGTCATCCGAGTGGTCGCCGTTCATGTGAGCGAGCACAGCGCTGATGACGTCGGGGGAGAAGGTTGGCATGAAATCTACGGTACCTCGGAGCCAACTGGTGCACGATTGATGGATGAGGATCCCTGCGGACACCAAGGATTGGACCTGGGTGCTCGAGCGCCCGTGTCCCGAGTGCTCGTTCGACGCGTCCACGACGAGCGAGCACGATGTCGCGAACCTGGTGCGGGGTGTCGCGGACCTCTGGCCGGGCGTGCTGGATCGCCCCGACGTGCGGGTGCGACCGGATGAGCAAACTTGGTCGCCGCTCGAGTACGCAGCGCACGTGCGGGACGTGTTCCGGATCTTCCGGGTGCGACTGGACCTCATGCTGACCGAGGACAACCCGACGTTCCCCAGCTGGGACCAGGACGAGACCGCGGCCGCCGAACGGTACAACGAGCAGGACCCGGCCGTGGTCGCCGATGAGCTGCTGGTCGCCGGGCAGGAGCTGGCCGACGCGCTCGACGCGGTCCCGAATGCCGCCTGGTCTCGCCCCGGCACGCGCGGCGACGGAGCCCAGTTCAGCGTTGCGACGCTCGCGAAGTACCTGATTCACGACCCCGAGCATCACCTCTGGGACGTCACCAAGCCGCGTCAGGAAGCGGTCCCGCCGGTCTCATAGACATCCGGGATGCCGTTCCGGTCGTCGTCCGCGCTCTCCGCGCGCTCGATCCGCCGGTAGCGCCCATTGCGTGCGGTGAGGATGAGCGCCGCGAGCACGGCTGCGGCCACTGACGCCGTGAGCACGCCGACCTTCGCGAGGTCTCCGTAGTCGTCGTGGCCGAATGCCAGTTCTCCGATCAGCAATGACACGGTGAACCCGATCCCGGCGAGGGTCGCGATGCCGACCAGGTCGATCCAGCCGTACGACCGCTCGAGTTCTGCGGTCGTGAACCGCGTGACCAGCCACGTGCTTCCGGCAATCCCGATCGGCTTGCCGAGAACCAGCGCCGCCATGATGCCGAGGGTGACCGGATGCGCGAGCGCGGTGAAGAAGCCGTCGGCGCCACCGATGGCCACCCCCGCCGCGAAGAACGCGAACACCGGCAGCACGAAGCCAGCGGAGAGGGGTCGCAGACGATGCTCGAAAACCTCCGCCAGGCCCGGCCCGGCCGCGCCGCCGGGTCGCAGCACCGGGATGGTGAACGCGAGCAGCACGCCGGCGACCGTCGCGTGCACTCCCGATGCGTGCACGAGCAGCCAGGCGATCAGTCCGAGAGGCACGAGCATTCCCCACGCCGCGAGGCGGTGTCGAGCGAGGGTCGAAGAGAACCGCCGGGCGAGCAGCAGGTGCGCGCCGATCGGGATGAGCGCCAGCAGGAGGTACAGCGGCATGACGGCCTCGGTGTAGAAGACCGCGATGATGGTGATCGCGATGAGGTCGTCGACCACCGCGAGGGTGAGCAGGAAGATGCGCAACGCACTCGGCAGGTGCGACCCGATGATGGCGAGCACCGCGACGGCGAACGCGATGTCGGTCGCGGTGGGCACCGCCCACCCGCGGAACGCGAGCGCATCGCCCCAGGTGACGGCCACGAAGATGACGGCTGGCACGAGCACACCGCCGGCAGCCGCGACCACGGGCACGACCGCGGTGCGCGGGTGGCGCAGGTCACCGGCGACGAACTCGCGTTTCAGCTCGAGCCCGATCAGGAAGAAGAAAATCGCGAGCAGTCCATCGGAGGCCCACTGGCCGATGGTCAGGTCGAGGCTCCACTCGGCGGGTCCCACTCTGAAGTCGCGCGCGGCGAAGTAGCCGTCTGCGAGCGGGGAGTTGGCCACGACAAGCGCGATGGCCGCGGCGACCACCAAGAGAATGCCGCCGACTGTCTCCTTGCGGAGCACCTCGGCGATGCGCCTGGCCTCTGGCCAGCTGCCGCGAGCGGGGAAGCGTTGCTGGGTCACAAGGTGCCTTCCGGGGTCGGCGGTCTCATTGCCGACCAGACTTCCCGGCGCACCTTCGGCAAGTGTAGTCGGCGCCTTCGCCGCGCGGCCCGTTGTCGCCCACCGCGCCACCGCGCGGTGAATTGTGCTCGCGCGGTTGTTGCAGCACCCGCGCGAGCAAGAAACACCCGCGCGAGCGCTTGTCGGGGGAGGGGACTGCCCAGCGGTCAGTCGGCGAGTTCGGGGGGCCAGACCACCGCGAAACGCTCGAACACGATCTCGTCGGCCTCCGACCAGGTCGCCCCGCGCGCAGCGCTCGTGCGCTGCCAGTACCGGCGGTGCTCCGCCCGCCAGCTCTCCAGCGAGCGGTCGTCTTCGCCCTCATCGAACGCGAACGACTCGTCGGCGCTGCCGAAGTCGCCGATACGC
Source organism: Cryobacterium sp. BB736 (assembly GCF_014980265.1). NCBI lineage: Bacteria > Bacillati > Actinomycetota > Actinomycetes > Micrococcales > Microbacteriaceae > Cryobacterium > Cryobacterium sp. BB736. Next base: position 838,717 of record NZ_JABXWQ010000001.1, on the reverse strand, counting down.
AGCTCGAGGGTCCGGAGAATCGCACGAGGCGCTCCGGCGCCATCACACGCGACCCAGTGGGACCCGATGCGAGGCGGCTCCTCGCCTTCGGCGGCAAAGTCGGCGACAAGCGTTGACGTGGCGCGCTTCGGGCCGTGGGTGACCTGACGCAACAGTAGGTCCGCTAGCTCGGCCGAGTCGCCGAACCGGTCGACCGTGTAGCCCTGGCCGCGCACGGCATCCGGATGCGCGTGCGCGTACGCCGCCCACATCGCGGCCGCTGCGGCCAGGTCCGGCTCAGCGGCCGGCGTGCGGGTATCGGTCATGAACCGATTCTCCCAGCCAGCAATTCAGGCAGCGCGCAGCGGTGCGCGCAGCGGCCACACCGCATCGTCCAGAATCACCTGGGCGCAGCGTCCGGTGGTCGAGTTCACCACGATCGGTGCCATCAGGTTGACCGTCGTGCCGTCATCGCCGGGATTCGCCACGACGAGCAGCAGCGCATCCTCTGCCCGCGTCAGCTCGAGCGCGGCCGCTTGAGTGTCCGAGAGGACCGGCGCATAGTCCGGAAGGTAGAGGGAGGCATCGATCACGAACATCCGGATGCCGCGCTCGGAGTCTGGCCGAAGCACGAACAGCCCAGGCGCCCCAGCGACATCCTCGAGGGTGAAGTCGACCAGGGCGTCGAACCCGGGCGGCGACTCGATGAAAGTCAGGGATGCGGTCATCGCAGGAAGTCCATCAGGGAGGGCTGCAAGGCGCGCGCTGTGACCGCGAGGGCGGACTGGTACGCCACTTCCTGCAGTTTCAGGTCGAGGATGATCCCCGCGAGGTCGACGTCCTCAACGCCCGACCTCTGCGCTTCGAGCGCGACCGACTGTTCCATGTTCGACTCCTCAGCGGACTGCATCTGGGCGTGACGTGTTCCTGCCGCGGCCTGCTCGCCCAGCATCGCCGTAAGCCTGTCATCGATCTCCTGCAGGCGGGGGCCGACGTTGACACCGGAACGCAAGTCAGCCGCGATGGCGTCGACGAGCGCGAAGACGGAGCCAGCGCCGACACCGAAGACGGCCGCTCCATCGCCGTCCACCCGGACCGTGTTGTTGGCGTCGATGCGACGCTCGACGGTGCTCCCTGCCGCACCGGTGTAGCTGTAGTCGGGGTTGAACGCGACCGAGGCATCCGAGTTCCCCGCGAAGACGCTTCGGCCGAGGTACGTCGTGTTCGCCTGCTTGAGCAGCTCCGCGCGCATACTGTCGAGTTCGACGGCGATCGCCTCGAGCGCGGTCGGCGACATCGCGCCCTCGTTCGCGCCGCGCACGGTGAGGTCGCGCACGCGGTTCAGGATGCCCGTGGTCGCGCTGAGAGCGGAGTCGACCGTCGTCAGCCAGCCCGTGCCGTCAGCGATGTTGCGGCTGTACTGGCTGGTTGCCCGCTGTTCAGCACGCACCTGCAGCGCCTGAGCGGTGGCGGTCGGGTCATCTGATGGTCGCGTGATGGCCTTCCGGCTGGATGCCTGGTCCTGCAGCTTCGCGAGCGCGGACATGCTCGCCTGCAGGTTGTGCTGGGCGGTGCGCACCATGCTCTGGCTGGTTGTCCGGGAGATCATCCGTTACCTCCCGACGATGCCGGTGCGGTTGATCAGCGTGTCGAGCAGTTCATCGACAGCGGTGATGACGCGAGCAGCACCCTGATACGCGACCTGGAAGGTGAGGAGGTTGACGTTCTCCTCGTCCAGGTCGACCCCGGCCTGGGACTGTTGGGCGGTCCACGCGGCGTTGCTCGCCACGTCGGCCAGCGCCGACTGGGTGGCGGCGCTGCGGCTGGCCACGCCGATTCCGGTGACGATCGTCGACCACAGCGAGTCGGGTGAACCGGGCCCGACGCCCAATTGTCCGATCGCGTCGGCGATGCCGCCGCCAAGCGCACCCGATCCTGGCAATGCGGCGGCGATGCCGTTCACATCGGTGGGCACGACACGCATCCCGAGCGCCGCGGGCAGTGCGGCGTCGAACTCGAAGAAGTCGAGACCGGTGGCGCCGGAGACGGTCTCGCCGGTGCGGTGCACCTGATTGACGGCGTCAGCGAGTTGGGTCGCGAACACGTTGTACGAGGCTGCCGCCTCGGCGAGTGGTCCGCCGGTGCCTGATCCATCGGCGGGTGCAAGCATCGCGACCGCGCCGCCGATCCGGCCGGCGTCGAGGGAGACGGCTTCACCGGGCCGGTGTGCCCACTCCAGTCGCACCGGTGAGCTCGGGGCGTCCTCCATCCGGTAGCCGCCGGCAACCTGCACGGCGCGGAAGCGGTCGCCCGAGACGAGGGCGTTGCCGCCGATCAGGACCTCGACGGTGCCGTCGCCGGTCTCGCGCACGGTTCCGCCCGCGAGTTCGGCGATCGACGTGGTCAGCGCACTGCGCTGGTCGAGCAGTTCGTTGACGTTCGCGCCGGTGGCGAGTCCTGCCCGGATGCGCGCGTTCAGGTCGGCGACACGCGCGCCCGCCTCGTTCAGGTCGGCGACCATGCCGTCGGCTTCCGTTCGAAGCTGGGCCCACTGGCCCTCGACGTTGCGGTAGGCGCGAGCGATGCCGGACGTCAGCACACCGGTGTGCTCGAGGAGAACCCCAGCTGAGGCCGGCTCTCCGGCCCGGTTGCCGAGGTCCTGCCACGCCGCCCAGAACTCGCCCAGTTGCGCGGAGAGGCCGTGCGGCCCCGGCTCCTGCAGGGCGGCCTCGAGCTTCGACATGGCGGTGTCGCGAACGCTCCAGTAACCGGATGCCGCGGACGTGCCACGCACTCGCGCGTCGAGGAAGATGTTGCCGATGCGGGTGATCCCGTCGACCGAGACGCCCTGCCCGGCCCGGCCGACCGTGGTCAGCAGCCCGGTTTCGGCGACCGGACCCACCGCTGAGGTGGAGATGCGCTGGCGCGTGTAGCCGTCGGTGTTGGCGTTGACGATGTTCTGCGCGACGACATCCAGTCCCGCGCGTGCCGCGGACAGGCCGGAATATGCCGTCGACAGGCCACTGAACGTACTCACGGGGTGCTCCTCACAGACTCGTGTCGACCAGGTTCGCGCTGCCGGTGGACGCTGAGCTTGCCCCGTCGGCGGTGTAGATGCCTGCGTCGGGGTTGAGGTCGGCGATCGTCTCCTGGGTCGACCGCACCGCGGCCCGCAGGTGCCGCTCGTTGCCGTCCCTGACCTCCTTGATCTGCGCCGCGAGCTCGGTCATCGCACTCAGGTGGCCCTGGAAGATATCCGTCCAGGTTCCCTCCGGCGCGGCGGCGAGCAGGTCGCGCAGGGTCGCATCCTCGCGCGCGCCCCACTCCTGAGCGAGCGCGGAGACTTCGATCGTGCGGGTCAGGCCGGCGGCGCGCAGCCGGTCGAGAACCTGCTCCACCTCGCGGGTCGCGTGTTGCAGCCACCGGGTCTTGCCTGCGGTGAGGAGCAGCTGCTCCTCCTCAAGCTTGAACAGCAGCATCTCGAGCAGTTCGCGTTCGCGCCACAGCAGCGCCGAAACGTCGTTTGCGCTCACGAATGCCTCCAGTCAGCCGGGTCGTGTCAGCGTATCGCCGGATGCCTTGCGGCTGGGGTCGACTCGCTTCCAATGGCAACTGTCGGCCGGACGCGTACAACGGTTAGCGATCGCTCGATCCCACTCGAAGGACCCTCCTGTCTCCCCCAAAAAGAGGGATACGTTCCCCCGAACTGGGGGAGAACGGTGCTTTGTTTTGCGCTCAAAAACAGTGAAAGTGTCACTGACAGGCGGAGTGAACAGACCAGTCCGCCCGACAGGAGTGACGAAGGTTGCACCACGACCGCGCCGCATCACTCCCGACGCACCCGGCACCCGAAACATGCCACCCCAGGTCCAACCGATCGACCGCTCGCAAATGATCAACTCAACAACCACGCGCTTACCCGCCTTCGAATCAGTTTCCGAATTCGTCTCAGACGGGGGTCTTGTCGTTGAATCGCACCGAGCGCAACAAGCTGGTGGTCGAGAACCTGCCATTGGTGGGCTATCTCGTCTCCGAATTGGTGGCGAAAGCCACTCATCTCTCCCGCGATGACCTCGCCTCCGCTGGCGCACTGGGGCTGATCTCCGCCGCCGACTCCTTCAACCCGGAGCTCGGTGTTCCGTTTGGCGCGTACGCTCGGCAGCGTGTGCTCGGCGCCTTCGCCGACGAGCTGCGGTCCAGCGATTGGGCCACACGTTCCGCCCGGAAGCGGATCAAAGAGACCCTCGCCGTTCAGGAGTCGCTCACTGCAGCGCTGGGCCGCTCTCCGAGCGTGGACGAGCTGGCTGCGGCCATGGGCGTCGATCGCAAGAGCGCCTCTGAGGCCGTTGCCGACGCATCGCGGACCGTCTCGCCGCTGGACGACCTGACCGCCGAGTTCCTGGAAGCCGAAACCGTGTTGCCGGAGGATTCGCTCCTGCACGACGAGCGAATCGCGTACCTTCATGCCGCAATCGAGGCGCTCCCTCCGAAGATGCGCCACATCGTCCGGGAGGTGTACTTCGAGGACCGCTCGGTCGGGGACGTTGCGGCGGAACTCGGGATCACTCACTCCGCGGTTTCGCAGCAGCGCACGGAGGCCATCCGGCTGCTCCGCGACGGACTGCGCACGCATTACGCCGATGGGCCAGGTGAGGTCGAGCTGGAGTCCCGCATCGCGGTGTCGAGCCGCAGCGCGTACCTCGGCCGGCTCGCCGACCGCGCGGCAGCGGGCATGAGCCGGATGGCGAAAAGTCCGCTGATCGCCGGCACCACCGCAGCGTCCTGATCCTAATCGAGTCGGGACGTTTGCCCACTTTGAGCGAGGCGATACCGCGAAAAACTCCCGACTCGATTCTCCTAACGGATGCCGCGGCGCAGCCGATAGCTTCTCGCGACAGCCCATGGACGGGCTGTGCAGCACAACACCCAGATCACGGAGGAAACCACAATGGGTATGCAGATCAACACCAACGTTGCGGCGCTCAACGCGTACCGCAACCTGTCCAACACGCAGAACGATCTCTCGAAGTCGCTGGAGAAGCTGTCCAGTGGTCTCCGCATCAACCGCGCAGCGGATGACGCAGCGGGCCTCGCGATCTCCGAGGGCCTCCGTTCGCAGATCGGCGGCCTCAACGTTGCTGCCCGCAACGCCCAGGACGGCATCTCGGTCATCCAGACCGCGGAAGGCGCCCTGACCGAGGTTCACTCGATCCTGCAGCGCGTGCGTGACCTCGCTGTTCAGGCCGGCAACGACTCGAACAACGCTGACTCTCGTGCGGCGATCGCCACTGAGGTCGAGGCGCTCGGAGCGGAACTCTCGAGAATCGGTGCTTCGACCAACTTCAACGGCATCAAGCTGCTCAACGGCAGCGCAAACCTCACCTTCCAGGTTGGTGCGGGTGGCGTTGCTGCGGAAGACCAGATCGGCGTCGACCTTGCGGGCGCGAACGTCGCGACTATTGGCACGGCTATCACTGGCCTGGCCACGGGTACCGGATTCGACGACGCGGTGAACGCACTCACAACCATCGCGGCCATCGACGGGCACATCAAGTCAGTGTCCACCGCTCGCGCCGAGCTCGGTGCGGTGCAGAACCGCTTCGAGTCGACCATCAACAGCCTCAACGTGTCGAAGGAGAACCTCTCGGCAGCCGAGTCGCGCATCCGCGACACGGACATGGCGCAGGAGATGGTCAACTACACCCGTTCGAACATCCTGTCGCAGGCGGGCACCGCGATGCTCGCTCAGGCAAACGCGTCGAACCAGGGCGTGCTGCAGCTCCTGGGCTAAGCACTGACCACGCCCGGGATGGCCGAAGGGGAACTGGACCTCTCGCTTCGGTCGTCCCGGGCGTTTCGAATCTCACACACGAGTAGGGACGGACGAGCATGGCACTTTCGATAGACGGCCTCGCCAGCGGGCTCGACACCACGTCGCTCATCAACTCCCTCATGCAGCTCGAGGCTGCCCCGCAGACCCTCCTGAAGCGCAAGGTCAGCGCTACCAACGGCATGATCGCCGCGCTCAAGGGCCTGAACACCAAGATCGCCGAACTCGGCACGCTCGCGAAAGACACGGCCAAGCCCGCCGCCCTCGACCTGCTGCGCACCACGTCGAGTTCCGACAAAGTGACCGCCACCGCCGGCCGTTCCGCAGCCGCGGGCGAGACGAGCATCGTCGTCGACCAGCTCAGCGCGCGGCAGATCTCGCTGTCAGAGCGGATCAGCGCCTGGCCGGACACCGCGCTGACCATCACCGTCGGCTCGGCCGACCCGGTGACGGTCACGGCGGCATCCGACTCGCTCGATGACATCGTCACCGCGGTCAACAAGGCCAACGCAGGCGTCAGCGCAATGAAGGTGGCAGCCGGCACCGACGCGGTGACCGGCGATCCGCTGTTCCGCGTGCAGTTCACTGCAACCGACAGCGGAACGGCTGGCGCGTTCAGCATCGGCGGCACCGCCGCCACCGTGACCGACATCGTGAGTGCCCAGGATGCGCAGCTCCGGCTGTGGGCGGGCACCGCGGCCGAGCAGGTGATCACCTCCCCGAGCAACACCTTCACCGGGCTCCTGCCGGGCGTCGACGTGACCGTCGGAGAGGCATCCGCCGCACCGGTCACCATCACCGTGCAACGCGACGACACCGCGATCGGTGAGGCGGCGAAGAAGTTCGTCGACTCCATCGCCGGTGCGCTCGCCGAGATCGCCGCGAAGTCCGCAGTCACGTCCAGGACCGGCAGCAACGGCAAGCCCGTAGTCGGCAGCGGACCGTTCACGGGCGACAGCGGCATTCGCGCGGTGAACCAGTGGCTCGTGAGCACCGCCACGCTCCCAGTGGACGGCGTGTCGCCGTCGACGATCGGAATCAGCCTCACCAAGGACGGCGTACTCGAATTCGACGAGGAACGATTCGCCGCGGCGCTCGAGAAGGACCCGGCTCGCACCACGAACATCGTTCAGCAGCTCGCCGCACGGGTCGCCGGTGCCGCGGACCAGGCATCCGACCGCTTCGACGGCCTGCTCACCACCAAGATCACCGGGCAAGAATCCCTCGTAGGCCAATTGAGCAACCAGATCGACAACTGGGACACCAGGCTCGCGACCCGCCGAGCGACGCTCGAGCGCACCTATGCCGCCCTCGAGGTGCAGCTGAGCACCATGAACGCCCAATCGGCGTGGCTCGCCTCCCAGGTGAACAGCCTGCCGAAGATGCAGAGCGCGTCATGAGCGTGAACGTCGCAGGCGAGCAGCTGCGCTCACGCTACAACCGGGAGGCGATCCTCTCGGCCAGCCCGGCGCGACTGCTGACCATGCTCTACGACCGGCTGCTGCTCGACCTGCACCGCGCGGAAACGGCGCAGCTGGCGGAGGACTGGTCCACAGCATCCGAGAACCTGCTGCACGCGCAGGCCATCGTCGCCGAGCTGACCTCGTCGCTCCGGCTCGACGTGTGGGACGGCGCGCAGGGGCTGCTCGGACTGTACAACTACGTCTCCAGCTCTCTCGTGCACGCCAACACCCATCGCGACGCCATCGCGACCCGGACCTGCGCAGAACTCCTCGAGCCGCTGCGCCTCACTTGGCATGAGGCGGCCGATCGACTCGCGGAAAGCACCGCCTCCGCACGCCCCACGGGAACGATCATCATTGCCTGAGAAGGATTTCGAGGCGTGGGAGCGCGCCCTCGCCGCTCTCGAGCTGGCTGCGAAGTCGGCGCCATACGGCGTCCCGACGAGCTGGAACCCGCCCGGCGACCTCGGCGCATTGCCTGACGACCTGCACGAGCGGGCCAGCCGGGTCCTCGAGGTGCAGGAGCGAGCCATCCGCAAGCTCAGCGACCTGCAGGTCGAGACCGCCGGCCACCTCGCCGCGATCCGGGCTGTGCCCGCGCTGCGACCGGATGCAGCATCCGTCTACCTGGATGTCACAGGGTGACTCTCCTAACGCCCGGCCAATAGCGGCCGATAGCAAGAGACGAGGACAGGGATCGTTCTCGTGATGGCCAGGGACCGGCCGACGTTGCACCTTACGAAACGGGATCTGCGTGTTCAATTCGGTCACCTCGCTCGCGCTGACCAGCGCCCTCGATGGCCTCGCGTTGCGGCAGCGCACGATCGCGAACAACATCGCCAACGTCAACACGCCCGGCTACCAGGCCAAGCGGGTGCTGTTCGAGGATGCCCTCGCCCAGTCCGTGAGCCGCGGTGACGGAAGCGCCGAGGCGACAGTGGCCCGCTCACTCGAACCGACCCGGCTCGACGGCAACAACGTCAACCTCGACACCGAGACGCTGTCCAACATCGACACGGTGCTCCGCTTCCAGTTCGCCGCGCGCGCGATCGATGGCGAAACAGCCAAGCTGCGCGCAGCGATGAGGACCAACTCATGACCTTCGACGCGATCGGCATCGCCGGCACCGGCCTCAACGTGCACCGGAAGTGGCTGGATGCCGTATCCGACAACCTCGCGAACATCAACACCGCGGCGAGCACAGACGGTGAGGCGTTCCGCGCCCGTTATGTCATCGCGGAGGAGGGCCGCGGCACTTCAGGCGTCTATGTCGCCGGAGCCGCGTTCGGGGACGGCGAGGGCCGTGTCGTCTACGAGCCGGACCACCCGCTCGCGGACGAAGCGGGATACGTGCGCTACCCCGACATCGACCTGGCGTCACAGATGAGCCAGCTCATCCTCGCCCAGCGCGGCTACCAGGCGAATGCCGCGGTCGTCGACCGGGCCAAGGAGTCCTACCAGGCCGCACTGCAGATCGGACGCGCATGATGATCCCCGCCGTCAGCTCCGTCACGGGCGTCGCCCCGACCGGCTATGTCGACCCGTCGCGGTCCGCGGGTGCCGCAGGCGACGGCGCCTTCGCCGGATCGCTCTCGACCGCGATCGACGGCCTTGCCGGGCTGCAGGCCGACGCCGACCGGCTCGCGATCAAGGCGGTCACCGGTGACCTCGCCGACATCCACCAGGCCACCATCGCCGCGACCCGCGCGCAGGTCACCCTCGAGCTGATCGCCGCGGTGCGGAACAAGGGTGTCGACGCCTTCAACGAGATCATGAGGATGCAGGCCTGATGCCGACCCAAGTCTCCACCGCGCTCAGGCGGTTCGTTTCGGGCGTCCGTGAGTTCACCATCGCCCAGCGCACCCTCGCGATCATCGGGCTCGCGGTGCTTGTGCTCGGCGTGGCAACGCTGGGCATCTGGCTGAGCCGCCCCACCTACACGCCCCTGTTCTCAGGGTTGGCGCCCAAGGATGCGAGCGCGATCGTCGAGCAGCTGCGCGCCGAGAGCGTGCCATACGAGCTCACCGGCGGCGGGGGGAGCATCCTCGTGCCCGAGCAGTACGTCTACGACCAGCGCCTGAAGGCCGCCGCTGCCGGGCTCCCGTCGTCCAGCAACGGCGGCTACTCGCTGCTCGATGACATGGGCGTCACGTCGTCGGACTTCCAGCAGTCGGTCACCTACAAGCGGGCGCTCGAAGGGGAGCTTGCCGCGACGATCGGCGCGATGAAGGACGTCAAGATGGCATCGGTTCGCCTTGCCATCCCAGAAGACAGCGTCTTCGTGTCGGAACGTCAGGAACCGACCGCGTCGGTCTTCGTGGAGACCGAGCGCGGAGTCGACCTCAGCGCCGAGCAGGTTCAGGCGATCGTGCAGCTCACGTCGGCGTCGATCGATGGCATGAAGGCAGCCAACGTCGCGGTGGTCGACGCCGACGGAACGGTGCTCTCGGCCGTCGGAGTCGGTGCGACGGGCACCGCCGACCAACGCGGGTCGGATTATGAGGAACGCGTCCGCCAGGCGGTGCAGGCCATGCTCGACCGTGTCGCCGGTGTCGGCAACGCGACCGTCGTCGTCTCCGCAGACATGAGCTACGAGTCCGCTCAGCGTCTCGAGGAGCAGTTCACGGTCCCGGATGACGCACCGGCACTCAACGAGTCCACCCACACCGAGACGCATGACGGCGGCCGTGCCGCGACCGGCGTGCTCGGTCCCGACAACATCGCGGTTCCCGGCGGCGAGCAGGACGGCGTCTACACGTCGGAGTCGGTCACCCGGAACAACGCCGTCAACAAGGTCACTGAAACCCGCACCATCCCGGCTGGCGCGATCACCAGGCAGACCGTCTCGGTGGCGCTCAACGAAGCCGCGGCATCCGACCTGAACATCACCAACATCTCCGCACTGGTCGCCGCGGCGGCGGGCATCAACACCGACCGGGGCGACGAGGTCACCGTCGAGGTCGTGCCGTTCAACGCCGCCGGCGCTGCGGCGGCAGCCGAGGCGCTGGCCGCAGCGGAGGCGGAAGCGGCCGCGGAACGGCTCACCACCCTGATCACCACCGTCGCCATCGTGCTCGGACTCGCGGTGCTCATCGTCGTCGCCATCGTCCTGCTGTCGCGACGGTCGCAGCGAGAGCGTGACGCGGTCGAGATCGGCGAGCTGAAGGACATGCTCTACGGACCGGCCCAGACGGTGCCGCTGCTCGGAGCCACCCCACCGCCGGCCGAGCTGCCGGCAGCTCCGCCAGCCCCGGATGCCGGAAGTGACTCCGCGCGCGCCCGCGCAGAGATCGAAGCGCTTGCCGAGCGCGACCCGCAGCGCACCGCCGAGTTCCTGCGCAGTCTCATGGACGATCGGCAGCCCGCATGAGCGAAGTCACAACACCAACCGCTCTGAACGGCACGCAAAAGGTTGCCGTCGTGCTGATGAACCTCGACCCCCAGAGTGCGGCCGAGGTTCTGAAGCGCTTCAGCGAGGCCGAGGCGGAAGAGATCGTCGCCGAGATCGTGCGCCTGCGGCGCGTGGATCCCCAGGTCGCGCAAGCGGCGCTCGCTGAGTTCCACCAGTTGGCGATGCGCGGCACCACCGCAGCGCGCGGCGGCAAGGATGTCGCGACCGGCCTGCTCGAGGCCTCCTTCGGTGCCGAGCGGGCGGCTGGGCTCATGAGCCGTGTGACGTCGTCGATGGCGGGCAAGGCGTTCGAGTTCCTGGATGCCGCCGAACCGGCGCAGGTGCAGGGCATGCTCGAGGGCGAGCTGCCCCAGACCATCGCGCTCGTCCTCGCCCACCTGCGACCGGAGCTCGCCTCCCAGGTGATGTCGGGACTGGAGGAAGTGTTGCGCACCGATGTCGCCGAGTGCATCGCGACCATGAACCCGGCGCCGCCAGAGGCTGTGCGCATCGTCACCGACACGCTCAAGCAGCGCGCCGGAGCCGTCGTCTCCTCGCGCGAAGCCAACCAGGTGGTCGGCGGCATCCAACCGCTGGTGGACATCATCAACCGGGCAGATGTCGCGACGGAGCGGGCGCTGCTCGAGGCACTCGAGGAACGCGACCCGGAACTCGCCGAAGAGGTGCGATCCCGGATGCTGACCTTCTCGGACATCGTGAAATTCGAGCGCCGCGACGTACAGCAGGTGCTGCGCGGCATCGACCCGACAGTGCTGGCGACCGCGATGAAGGGCACGAACGAGGCGGTCATCGAGGTCATCCGCAGCAACCTGTCCGAACGCAACCGGGAACTGCTCGACGGCGAGGCCGCGGCTCTCGGCCCTGTGCGCCTGTCCCAGGTCGAGGAGGCCCGCGCAGAGGTCGTGCGCGCGATCCGTGACATGGAGTCGCAGGGTGCGATCACGGTGCAACGTGTCGACGAGGACGAGTATGTCTACTGATGCCGAGTTCTTGCCCGCGGCCTTCCCCGCCGTGCGGGTCGGGGTGCCGTCCACACGTGACGCGGGCGAACGAATCCGGGGGCACGCCGCAGGGTTCGCCGCTGGGCTGCGCGCCGCAGCTCGCGAGCAGGAGGAGTGGCTGGCCCGCAAGGAAGCGGAGTATGCGGCGAGGATCGCGCAACACGACGCCGAGCGCCGGGGGGCCCGCGCGGTTCTCGAGGCTGCGGCGCGCGCGGTGCGTGACTGCACCACCCCGGTGCTGGCAGACGCGCAGGACCTGATCGCGGCCGGTGCCATCGACCTGGCGGAGGCCGTCGTCGGACACGAATTGCGCGACGACACCGCTTCTGCGCGCGCCGTAGTACACCGCGTGCTCGCGCACACCGACACCGCGGTCGTGGTGTCGGTGCGCCTGAACCCCTCCGATCTTGCGGCGCTCGATCCCGCCGAGACGGCCGGCCTCGAGTATCGCGCCGACCCGTCACTGCGGCGCGGCGATGCGATCGCAGAGCTTCCGGATGGCTTCCTGGACGCCGGGATCACCAGCGCCATCGAGCGCGCTCGCGGCGTGCTGCTCGGGGAGGGATCGTGACGCTGACAGACACCACCATTCGGGCTCAGTTCGCCGAGGCGGCTCTCGCTGCCCGGCCGCAGAAGGTCGGCACCGTCACATCGGTGGTCGGCCTCGGGATCGAGGTGGTCGGGCTGGACTGCGCGATTGGCGAGTTGATCACCATCGGCGACGGCCCGTTCATCGACGCCGAGGTGATCGCGACCACGCGCGCCGGCATCCGGTGCATGCCGCTCACCCGGATGAACGGTGTCAGCGCCGGCGCCGCGGCGCGCGCGAGCCTGCGGCCGCAGCTCGTGCCGACCGGTCGCGGTCTGCTCGGCCGGGTCATCGACGGCCTCGGCCGTCCGATCGACGACAAGGGACCCCTCGCGCACGACACTCTGGTGCCGATCGACAACGACACACCGTCGGCGATGCGCCGTGCGCGCATCGACACCGAACTGCCGCTCGGGGTTCGCGTGCTCGACACGCTCACGACCGTCGGCCGCGGGCAGCGACTCGGCCTGTTCGCTGGGTCGGGGGTAGGCAAGTCTTCGCTGCTGTCGATGATCGCCAGAGGCACGGATGCGACGGTGTCGGTGATCGCGCTCGTCGGCGAGAGGGGTCGCGAGGTGCGCGAGTTCCTCGAGGACGACCTCGGCCCGGCCGGACTCGCGCGTTCCATCGTGGTGGTCTCGACGTCGGATGAGCCGGCGCTGATGCGGCAGCGGGCCGCGTTCGTCGCTACTCGCATCGCCGAATCGTTCAGGGATACCGGCGCTGACGTGCTGCTCATGATGGACTCGCTCACGCGCGTCGCGATGGCACAGCGCGAGATCGGGCTCTCCGTCGGTGAGCCCCCTGCGACTCGCGGCTACCCGCCGTCGACGTTCTCGCTGCTCGCCCGACTGCTCGAGCGGGCCGGCACAGCTGAGACCGGATCCGTCACCGGGATCTACACCGTGCTGGTCGACGGCGACGATCACAACGAGCCGATCGCGGATGCCGCGCGCTCGATCCTCGATGGCCACGTCGTGCTCGACCGCAAGCTCGCGGTGACCGGGCATTTCCCCGCTGTCGACTCGCTCGCATCCGTCTCCCGGGTCGCGGGCAAGCTCGTCAGCCCAGAGGATGCGCTCACCGCGACGGCACTGCGCACGGTGCTCGCCGCGCGCAAGTCGGCGCAGGACCTCATCGACGTCGGCGCCTACAAGCAGGGCAGCAACCGGTGGGTCGATGCCGCGATCGCTCACGAGGATGCGATCAACGACTTCCTTCGGCAGGGAGTCGACGAAGCCGCCGGGACTGGGGAGTCGTGGGGTCGGTTGCGTGCCCTCGTCGGGCAGTTAGGGGTGATGTGATGGCCAGGTTCCCGCTGTCCGGTCTGCTGCGCCTGCGGCAGCTGGAGAAGGATGTCGCTGCCGGTGACCTTGCGCTCGCCAACGCCAGGCTCGCCGCCACCGCGGATCGCGCCGCTGGCGAGCGCACCGTGCTTTCCGGCATTGCTCCGGATGCGGTGAGCACCGCTTCCCTGGTTGCGATCGCCGCGGCGCGTTCCGCGACACAAGCGGCGCTCGCCGACCTGGCCGACCTCGCGGCGGTGCACCGTGCGGAAGCGGACGAGGCAGGCGTCAGACTGAACCGGTCGCGTGCCGACGCGCTCGGACTCGAGAAGCTCGAGGCCCGGCACCGCAGCGCTCTCGACGACGAGGAACTACGCGCCGAGCAGCACCTGCTTGACGAGTTCGCGAGCGCCGGCAGGGGGGCCGCGCGATGACGATCCTGAACCTACCCGTGGCGACGCCGGTCGCGTCGACTCGACCGACTGCAGCAGCGCCGGCAGGCGATGAGAAGTCGATCGACGCCTTCGCCGCGATCATGAGCTCGGCCATCGCAGTGCTCGCCGAAGTGACCACCGCGGCGCCGGGAGGCGACGCCGAACTGCCGTCAGAGCCTGAGGAGACCCCGGAATCCGCTGCGTCGACGCAGCCCGCGACGAACCCGGTCGGATTGCCTCAGTCGACCCAGGTTGCATTGGTTCCGGAAGCCTCGAGCGGGGACCGGCCCACACCGATCCCGGCAACCGGGGCCGAGGCGTGGACCGAGTTGGATGCGACGGCACCCGATTCCACCCCGTTGGGCACGCGGCCGCGGGCCGACGAGCCAGCCGCACCGACCGCAGCGCCGCCGGTTCTGCGCAGGGCCGCGGTGAACGACGATGGCACCCCGTCCGCGCCGCCGCTCACCACCGCCGACGAGCCGGCAGGCGAACCGACGGCGACTCGCGTCGCAGCGCCAACACCGGCATCCGTCGCTCCAGTACACGGCGAAGCCGCCCCGACGCCGATCTCAGCCTCTGGGACCACGAACGCATCGGGACAGAGCGCTCCCGCACAACCCGCTGCGGCACCGCCGGCCGAGACCGTCGAGCCGCCGCCGGCGGCCCCCATCACCCCCGTCACCCAGCCGGTCTCACCACCGACGGTCGCCGTCGCATCCGCCGTCCCCGCCCAGCGGCCGGTGCCGTTCGCCGGCCAGGTGCTCACCCCGATCGTCACCCTGGCCCGCGCACCGCACGGTGACCACGTCGTCACGGTCACGGTCACGCCGGAGAACCTCGGTCCTGTCACGGTGCGAGCCCACGTCGGACCCGACGGCGTTCGGGTGGAACTGTTCGCGCCACTCGATGTGGGAAGGGACGCGTTGCGGGCCATCCTTCCGGACCTTCGTCGGGATCTCGCCGCCACCGGGCTGCAGGCGCAGCTCGACGTGTCTGCGCAGTCGGAACCGGATGCCCGTGACCGGCAGCGGGAGGAACCCGGAGGCAACCTTCCCGGCCGGCTCGCCGATAAGCCCGCCACAGCTGACACCCCGCTGCGATCCGAGCCGCACCCGGCCCAGCTGACCTCGATCCTCGACGTCATCGCCTGAGAAGAAGGAGCAACTGTGACTGTCGAAGCACTGACCAACGAACCGGCAAAGGCCACCGGGATCTACACGACCCAGCCGACGCGCACGCCCAAGCAGACGATGGACAGCGAAGTGTTCCTGTCGCTGCTGGTCACCCAGCTGCGCAATCAGGACCCCAGCTCGCCGATGGACAGCAACCAGATGATCACCCAGACCACCCAGCTGGCTTCGATGGAACAACTCACCCGGTTGTCGACGCTGGGCGAGGAGAACTTCTCGCTGCAGATGCGCATGGCCGCGGCGGCCCTCATCGGCCAGGAAGTCAGCTACGCCGGCGAGAACGGCCAGATCCGCTCCGGCATCGCCTCGGCGGTGTCGTTCGCGAACCAGATCCCCACCGTCACCATCGACGGTGCTGCAGTGAATCTCGACCTGATTTCCGGCGTCAACCGCGCCGCATCCGGACTCGACCACCAACGAAAGGCATAGAAATGCTCCGTTCGCTCTACTCCGGAATCTCCGGTCTCCGCTCCCACCAGACCATGCTCGACGTCACCGGCAACAACATCGCCAACGTCAACACCACCGCGTTCAAGGCGTCCGCAACCCAGTTCCAGGACACCCTCTCGCAGATGACGCAGGGCGCCGGCGCACCGCAGGCGCAGGTCGGCGGCACCAACCCCGCGCAGATCGGGCTCGGCGTGCAGGTCGCGGGCATCACCACGAACTTCGCCCAGGGCTCGGCGCAGGCGACGGGCCGCGCGACCGACATCATGATCTCCGGCGACGGCTTCTTCGTGACGAACCTCGGTGGCGAGACTCTCTACACGCGCTCAGGCTCGTTCGACTTCGACGCGCAGGGACGCCTGGTCGGACCGGGCGGCGCCATCGTGCAGGGCTGGACCGCGGTCGGTGGGGTCATCAACACCGGTGGCGCGGTCGGTGACATCAGCCTCCCGCTGCAGGCGGTCGCTCCCGCTATCGCAACGTCGGCCGCCACGGTCGGCGGCAACCTGCCGGGGGAGGCCGCCGTGGGCGATGTCCTCGTCAGGGACGTCGACGTCTTCGACGCCACCGGCGCTGCACGCACCCTGACCCTCACCTTCACCAACACCGGTGCTGGAACCTGGGATGTCGCCGCCGACGACGGGGTGGCGACCGGCACCGACGCGCTGACCTTCGTCGACGGTGTCCTGACGGCGGGCGGCTCGCTCACCGTCGGCGGCATCGCGGTCGACCTCACCAGCGCCACCGGGTACGCCGGCATGACCACCGTGTCGGTGACCGGACAGGACGGGCGCACCGCCGGCAGCCTCGACTCGTTCACGCTGGCCAAGGACGGCACGATCATCGGGTCGTTCAGCAACGGAGCATCCGAGGCGATCGGACGCATCGCGCTCGCGACCTTCACCAACCCGGCCGGCCTGGAGAAGGCGGGAGCCTCCGCCTACCGGGGCACGTTCAACTCCGGTGCAGCCGAGCTCGGCACCCCGGGCGCTGCTGGATTCGGCAGCCTCACGGGAGGGGCGCTCGAGATGTCGAACGTCGACCTCTCGCAGGAGTTCACCAACCTCATCGTCGCGCAGCGCGGCTTCCAGGCCAACGCGCGCATCATCACCACCTCCGATGAGGTGCTCCAGGAGCTCACCAACCTGAAGCGCTAGCCACAACCCTCGAGTTGCCACTTTGGCCCCTGTTTCCGTGCGATTCAGGGGCCGAAGTGGGCAATTGGGCGTTACCGGGCGGATCGGGTGAGCGCTCGCGCCTAACGCATCGCGTTCAGCGGCCGACAGTTGCACGTGATGGCTCAGGATGAGCCTGGCGCATAACCCAGGGATGGATCAGATGATCGTTGTCACACGACTGAACGACAGTCAATTCGCGATCAATCCTGACCTGATCGAGCGCATCCACGCCCACCCGGACACCACCCTGGTCATGGTCGACGGCGCCAAATACATCGTCACCGAGTCCATCGCCGAGGTCGTCGACCGGATCGCGGCCTACCGCGCTCGTGTCGTGTCGCTGGCGAACTCCATGTCGAGCGGGCGGACTCTGGATGCCGGCCGGCAGCTTGGCATCGTCGAACCGCCAGACGAGGGCGCGGCCGAGCTGCGTCGCCCGCGGAGGATCTGATGGATCCGGCAACCCTGATCGGCATCCTCGTCGCGTTCGGCGCCCTGTTCGCGATGATCACCATGGAGGGCGCGCACGTCACGGCGATCCTCCTGCCGGCGCCGATGATCCTCGTGCTGGTCGGTACGATCGCGGTCGGCGTCGCGGGCGGCACACTCCGGGACTTCATCACCGCGGTGAAGGCGATACCGCACGCGTTCCGCGGCAAGGTCGCCCGAGCTCACGAACTGATCGACAACCTGGTCGCGCTCGCCGAGACCGCGCGGCGCGAGGGGCTGCTCTCGCTGGAGAAAGAGGCCGACACCGTCGAGGACCCATTCCTACGCGGTGCGCTGCAGAACATCGCGGACGGCACCGACGGCGACGAGCTCCGGATCCTCCTCGAGGACGAGATCGAGACCCGCGCGAAGGCGGGCCGCACCGCCGCGAAGTTCTATTCGAGCCTCGGCGGGTACGCGCCGACCGTCGGCATCATCGGCACCGTGGTCTCGCTGACCCACGTGCTCGAGAACCTGTCCTCCCCAGACACGCTCGGCCCGATGATCGCCACCGCGTTCGTTGCGACCCTCTGGGGACTGCTGTCGGCCAACTTCATGTGGTTGCCGCTCGGTGCCCGGCTGCGCAGGCTCAGCGACCTCGAGGTCGAGCGGATGACCCTGCTGATGGAAGGCGTCCTCGCCGTCCAGTCGGGCAGCCAGCCCCGACTTCTCGGTGAGCGGCTGCGTGCCATGGTGCCAGCGAACGAGCTGCCTGCGGATGCGGCGTGAGCACGCGCTCGAGGCGTCGCCGCGGCGGGGAGTCCGAGGAGGAACCCGCCAACGACGAGCGCTGGATGGCCTCCTACATGGACATGGTCACCGTGCTCATGTGCATGTTCATCGTGCTGTTCGCGATGTCGGTGGTCGACCAGGAGAAGTTCGAGCAGCTGCGCACCTCGCTCGCCACCGGGTTCGGCTCGGTCCCCTCGGAGCTCGTAGACGACTCTGACGGCGTCATCGTCCCGCCGGAGAAGGTTCACGAGGACGGTGAGGGCTTCACCGTCGTGGCCAACAGCGACCGGGAGAAGCGCGCACTCGAACTCGCGGTCCTCGAATCCGATCGCCTCGTCGCGCTGCGCGAGCAGCTGCGGGCAGCACTCGTCGCATCCGGGCTCGAGCACACCGTCGACTTCGAACTCGACGAGCGGGGACTGACGGTGCGGCTTGTCGGCTCCGAGACCTTCTTCGAATCCAACCGGACCGCGCTGAGCGGAGTCGCGGTGCGCGTTCTGGACAGCATCGGCCCCATCCTGGCCGCGAGCGACTACACGGTCTCGGTAGAGGGGCACGCCGACTACCGGCAGTCGGTGCACCCGTTCCCGACGAACTGGGAACTGTCGTCCGGCCGCGCGACCGGGGTGCTTCGGCACCTGGTCGAGCACGGAGGGATGCCGCCGGAGCGGATCGCATCCGTCGGATTCGGCTCGGCTCGTCCGCTCGCATCCGGCTCGTCCGACGAGAGCCTGGCTCTGAACCGGCGCGTGGACATCATGGTGCTCTCCGATGAGCCGGAAGCAGTGCGCGAGCTGATTCCCGCCACGCTGGACGGGGCGGCAGGCGGCGGCTAACGGCGGCGGGACGTCTGCCGATAGTGCTCGGTGTGACGGTCCAGGAACAACAGCGTGTCGACGTGCCCGCACGAGCGGGCAGAACGGCGGAGCTGTACGACTTCCGGCGACCGTCGACGCTTGCGCGTGAGCACGCGCGGGTGCTTGAGCTCGCATTCGAGACGTTTGCCCGGCAGTGGGGCACCCAGCTGACCGCCACCGTGCGCGCCATGTCTCAGGTGACCTGCGAGCAGGTGCTGATGCAGCCGTACGACGAGTACGCTGCGAGCCTCCCGTCGGCGACCGCCATGGTGCTGTGTGCCATGGAGGACAGCGCGGCCAAGGCGGTCATCCAGTTCCCGACCACTGCTGCGCTGGCCTGGGTGAACTCGATGCTCGGCGGTCACGGCAGGCCGGTGGCCGAGGAACGCAAGTTCACGCTCATCGAACAGGCGCTCGTCAAGCGGCTCATCGACGACGCGCTGGAAGACCTGCGCTACTCGCTCGGTCCGGTCCTTGCGCGGCCGATCGTCTTCGACGCCTTCCAGTACAACTCGCAGTTCGCGCAAGCCGCCGCGACCACCGACCTGATGATCGTCGCGACCTTCGACATCCGGGTCGGAGAGACCACCACGACCGCGACCGTCGCCATTCCGGCCGCGCTGGTGCTCTCGCAGCTCGGCGACGCCAACCCCATCCGCACCGCGGAGGATGCCGCAGACCACCTGCACGCGCACGTCGCGATGGCGCCCGTCGATGTCAGCCTGCGCCTCACGCCGGTCATGGTGCGGCCCGCACGCATCCTGAACCTCGCCGTCGGTGACATCCTGCGGGTCCCACACCCACAGCATCGACCTCTCGAGCTCGCGGTGCAGGGCATGCCGATCGCCCGCGCCGCAGCCGGCTCCAACGCCTCCCGGCTGGCGTGCGTCGTCGTCGACGCGGATTTCTAGAACCACGGCCACCGGGCACACACACCACCCACTCGAGGAGATAGACAATGACCAACACGGCGACTGCCAACGTCACCGAAGCGGCGGCCGCACTGGTGCTCCAGCTGCCGACCGCGCGTGTCCTCAGCGCCACCCGGCTTCCGTCGGGCGCAACGGTGGACCGGGACCGATCGGGCGCGATCGCCGCATCCTTCGTCGGCGCCGTGTCAGCCGATGTCGCCCTGATGCTGGGCGATTCCGAGCTGATCGCGGAGGCGGCCGGGACCGATTCCGCCATGGTGTCCGTTGCGGATGTGCTCCGGCCGGCCCTCGAGGCAGCTACCGCAGTCTTCGGCGCGGGGGTGCTCGGCGGAGTGAGCGCGGACGGTGACCTAGGCGTGTTCGACGACCCGGCCAGCGCGCTCTTCCAGTTGGCGACCGACACCGGCACTCCGGCCGGCTGGTTCGGCATCCGCGTTCGCGAGCCAGGCCCGAGCCAGCCGACCATCGCGACCGAGGGGTCCGTCGCGGACAAGCTTGGCCGCATCAGCAACGTCGAAATGGCAATGACCGTCGAGATCGGGCGCACCCGGATGTCCGTGCGCGACGTGCTCAACCTCGAGCCGGGTGGCGTCGTCGAACTGGATCGCTCGGCCGGCGCGCCCGCCGACATCCTGCTCAACGGTCGGCTCATCGCGCACGGTGAGATCGTCGTCGTCGATCAGGACTATGCGGTTCGCATCACCGAGATCATCGACGTGAATGACGGGTTGAGCTGAGTGGACACCCTTCTCGTCGCGGGGCGGGTGCTCGTCTCGCTCGCGGTCGTGCTCGCCCTGCTCTGGTACTTGCAGCGCCGAATCGGCGGCAAGATGCGCACGGCGCGCACCACCCCTGACGCAGTGACCGTCGTCAGCCGGCAGACCATCACTCCCAAGGCATCCGTCGTCGTGATCGAACTCGAGGGGCGACGACTGCTGCTTGGCGTCACCGAGCAGTCGGTCAATGTGCTGCACGCCGACGAACCGGTTGCCGCTCCCGCAGCGGACGACAGCTTCGAGCACGCGCTCGAGAACGCGGTGTGGTCGCCGGATGCCGCGCCCGTCCCCGCATTGCGTGCCGTCTCCCGCCGTCAGCTCGGCGGCAGGCACAAGCAGCCGACCGTGCTGGCCGGCTCCATCCTGTCGCCGACGACCTGGCGGCAGACGGTCGAGGCGCTGCGGCCGGTCCGGTGACCACCTCGTCGGCAGCGGCACCACGCGGCACGCGGCGGCGTCTTGCGCCAGCGGTCGCGGCTGCCGTCGTGCTCGCCGGTCTCGTGCTCCTCGATCCGGTCGCGGCCGGCGCGGTGACCGTCGACCCGGTGCCGCCGACCGATCCGACACCGCCGACCGATGGGTTCGGCGGCATCACCATCGACATCAACGGCCCCAACGGTGCGCCGTCGGCCTCGATCCTCACCCTCATCGGCATCACCCTGCTCTCGGTCGCGCCCGCGTTGCTGCTGATGATGACCTCATTCACGAAGATCTTCGTGGTGCTCGCGATGGCGAGGAACGCGCTGTCGCTGCCGTCCATCCCACCGAACCAGGTCATCGCAGGGCTCGCCCTGTTCCTGTCGCTGTTCATCATGAGCCCGGTGCTCACAGAAATGAACGACGTCGGGGTTCAGCCCTACCTGGCTGGGACCATGACGTTCGCGGAGGCCGTTGACGCGGCATCCGGGCCACTGCGCTCGTTCATGCTGTCGTTCACACGCGAAGAGGACCTTGCCCTGATGACCCGCGCGGCCGAGCTGCCGAACCCGGATGATCCGGCGTCGGTGCCGATGCTCACCCTCATCCCGGCGTTCCTGATCTCTGAGCTGCGCGCGGCGTTCATCATCGGATTCGTCGTGTTCGTGCCCTTCCTGGTGATCGACCTCGTCGTAGCCTCGGCGCTCATGGCGATGGGCATGATGATGCTCCCGCCGGTGATGATCTCGCTGCCGTTCAAGATCCTGCTGTTCGTGCTCGTCGACGGGTGGGGCCTCATTATCACGTCGCTGATCAGCAGCTACAACGGCGGTGGCTGATGGATTCCAATGCCGTTCTCGACATCGGGGTGCAGGGGCTGCTGGTCGCGGCCAAGCTGGGCGCGCCGCTGCTGGTCACCGCGCTCGTCGTCGGCTTCGCCATCTCGCTGCTGCAGTCGATCACCCAGGTGCAGGAGGTTACGCTGTCGTTCGTGCCCAAAGTGGTCGCCGTCGGCCTGGCGTTGCTGATCAGCGGGCACTGGATGATCTCGGAGATGGTGGCCTTCACGAACGGCCTGTTCGACTCGATCCCGTCGCTCATCGGGAGCGGTTGACATGCAGCTCGCGATCAACCCCGCCTGGATGGAAGCGGTCATGCTGGCCGCGGTGCGGATGACCACCTTCCTCGTCATCGCCCCACCGTTCTCGTCCCGCGCGTTCCCGGCCCGCATCAAGGCGATGCTGGCGATCGGGCTCGCCCTCGCGGTGTCGCCTGCGGTCACCGCCGGCTACACCTCGCTGGACACCGCCGGCTTCCTGGCCGCGCTGGCGCTCGAACTGCTCATGGGCGCGCTGCTCGGATTCCTCGTGATGATCGTCTTCTCGGCCGTGCAGTCGGCCGGCAGCCTGATCGACCTGTTCGGCGGGTTCCAGCTCGCTCAGGGCTTCGACCCGCAGTCGATGGTCAACGGCGCGCAGTTCGCGCGGCTGTTCAACATGGCCGCGGTGGTGCTCATCTTCAGCACCGGGGCGTACCAGCTGATCATCGGCGGGCTGACCCGGAGCTTCAGTGCCCTGCCGATCGGGGGTGCGATCGATCTCGGCCGTCCGGTCGAGGCGATGACGACCGGGATCACCGAGCTGTTCCTGTCATCGGTGCAGATTGCCGGGCCGCTCATCGTCATCCTGTTCCTCGCCGACGTCGGGCTTGGCCTGCTCACGCGTGTCGCGCCAGCCCTTAACGCGTTCGCGCTCGGCTTCCCGCTCAAGATCCTGCTCACACTGACCTTCGCCGTGACCGTGTTCGTGGCGCTGCCGCAGATCATCGAGTCGCTGACCGGCGACGCGCTGAAGCTGCTGACAGGGGTGAACTAGATGTCGGATACCTCGGAAGAGCGCACAGAGCAAGCCACCGACAAGCGGATGAAGGAGGTGCGGTCCAAGGGCCAGCTCTCCAAGTCGCAGGACCTCACCGCATGGCTCGGCATCGGCGCCGCCGCGGTGCTGCTGCCGATGGCGCTCGCAAACGGCGCGTCGGCCGGCACCGACCAGCTGTTCCGGCTCGGCGCGGTCGCCGCGTCGCCGGAGCCGTCGGTCGCGGTTCAGTCGCTGTGGCACGGGATGTCATCGGTGCTGTCCACGATCGGCCCGCTGCTCGCGGTGGTCGCCATCGCGGTGCTCATCGGTGCCGCGTTGCAGGGCGGCATCCACTTCCGGAAGTTCAAGGGCAAGTTCGAGCAGTTCAACCTCGTCAGCGGACTCAAGCGCACCTTCGGCATGCAGGCACTGTGGAATGGTGCCAAGGCGGTGCTGAAGACCGCGGTCGTCGGCCTGGTGCTGTACCTCGTCGTGCAGTCTTTGATGCCTGTGCTCATGGGCGCCGGTTCGCAGTCGGTCAGTGCACTGCTGGATGCCGCCGGGCAGGGCGCGGCGACGCTCGTGCAGTTCGCGGTCATCGCCGGCTTGGCGCTCGCCGTCGCGGATGTCTGGGTCGTCATCCGGAGAAACCGGAAGCGCACCCGGATGACCAAGAAAGAGGTACGCGACGAGAACAAGTCGCAGGACGGCGACCCGCTCATCAAGGCCCAGCGACGCTCACGGCAGCTGTTGCTCAGCCGCAACCGGATGATGGCCGCCATCGCCGACGCCGACGTCGTCGTGGTCAACCCCGTGCACTTCGCCGTCGCGTTGCGCTACGAACCCGGAAAGTCGGCTCCCCGCGTCGTCGCCAAGGGGGCGGGGGCGATCGCCGCCCGCATCCGCGAGGAAGCCGAGAGCAAGCGCGTGCCGATGGTCAAGGACATTCCCCTTGCGCGAGCACTGCACGCGTCGTGCGAGCTCGGCCAGGAGATCCCGGTCGAGCTCTACGACGCGGTCGCGCGGGTGCTCGCATTCGTGATGGCACTGAATTCTCGTGGCACGCGGGGCGTGCACATCCTTCCCCAGCCGGTGTTGTCGGCATGAGTTCTGGAGGTATCTGGTGAAAAGCGCCTTTGCGATGCTCGGCGTGCCGGTGGGCGTCGTCGGCATCATCCTGCTGCTGGTGGTGCCGGTGCCTGCGTTCCTGCTTGACGTGCTGATCATCGTGAACATCCTGTTCGCGCTCGTCATCCTGCTCACGAGCATGTTCGTCAAGAAGCCGCTGGACTTCTCGGTGTTCCCGTCGCTGCTGCTGGTCGCGACGCTGTTCCGGCTCGGCATCAACGTCGCATCCACCCGGCTTGTGCTCGGTGACGCCTACGCGGGCCAGGTCATCGAGGCGTTCGGCCACGTTGCCGTCGGCGGGTCGCTGATCATCGGTGCCGTGGTGTTCCTCATCCTGGTGGTCATCCAGTTCGTGGTCGTCACCAAGGGTGCGGAGCGGGTTGCCGAGGTCGGTGCGCGGTTCACGCTCGACGCGATGCCGGGCAAGCAGATGGCGATCGACGCCGACCTGAACGCCGGGCTGATCACCGACGCCGAGGCCAGGGAGCGCCGCGCCGCGGTGGCCGCTGAGGCCGACTTCTACGGCGCGATGGATGGCGCCTCCAAGTTCGTGAAGGGCGACGCCATCGCCGGTCTGGTGATCATCATCATCAACTCGATCGGCGGCGTCGCGATCGGCCTGGTGCAGCGGGGCATGGAATTCGGCGACGCGCTGAACACCTACACGCTGTTGACCATCGGCGACGGCCTGGTCACGCAGATTCCCGCGCTGTTGATGGCGGTGTCCACCGGCATGATCGTGACCCGGTCCAACGTCGAGGCCGACATGGGGTCCACCGCGACGTCGCAGCTGACCCAGTCGCGGATGGCGTTGATGATCACCGGATGCGCGTCCATCGTGATGGCGCTGATCCCCGGCATGCCGATGATCCCGTTCGTCATCATCGGCGCCGCGCTGATCCTGGTGTCGCAGCGCCTCAAGGCGTCGGCCGCCAGGGAGCAGGCGAAGGCCGCCGAGGTCGAGGCGGTCACTCCGGAGGCGGAGACCACCGAAGACCTGATCGAGCAGATGCGGGTGCACGCGCTGGAGATCCAGCTGGCACCGGATCTCATCGACCTGGTCACGGGGGCATCCGACGACCTGCTCGCCCGTGTGCGCGCGCTGCGCCGCAAGATCGCCTTCGAGCTGGGCATTGTCGTGCCGCCCGTGCGCACGCGGGACAGCATCGACCTGCCGTCCGGGACGTACGCCATCCGGATCGCCGGGGTCGAGGCGGGCCGCGGCTCTGCCCCGCGGGGCAAGGTTCTCGCGCTCGGCGACGAGCTCTCCAGCCTGCCCGGACCGTCCACCACCGAGCCGGTGTTCGGACTGAACGGAAAGTGGGTCTCCAGCGAGCTGCGGCACAGTGCCGAGCTCAGCGGCGCCACGGTGATCGACCGGGTGTCGGTGCTCGTCACCCACTTGTCGTCGTTGATCACCCAGAACGCCGCCCGGCTGCTCACCAGGGAGGACGTGCGCGTGCTCACCGAGGGCGTGAAGCAGGTGAACCCGTCGGCGGTGGACGAACTGGTGCCGTCATTGCTGACCCTGGCGGAGGTGCAGCGTGTCCTGCAGGGGCTGCTGGTCGAGCAGGTTCCGATCAACGACCTGCCGCGCATCTACGAGGCCCTCGCATTGCGCGCCAAGGTCTCCGGTGACCCGGAGGGGCTGATCGAGACGGCGCGGATGGCGCTTGGGCCGACCATCGCCGCCCGCCATCTCGATGGTGGGCTGTTGCGTGTCATCATGATCGACCCGCTGCTCGAGCAGACGATGCTGGAGCAGCTGCGCCCCAGCGAGAACGGAAGCCAGATCGTGCTCGACGCGAAGACGATCGAAGCGGTGCTCGGCTCGGTGCGGGAGTCGCTCGAGGCTGTTCAGGCGAGGGGCAACGGCGCGATCCTGGTGTGTGCGCCCGCCCTGCGTCCCGCCATCCGGCGCCTGGTGTCGCCGCAGCACGGCGGGCTGCCTGTGCTCTCGTATCAGGAGGTCACCGCGGTGAACGCTGAGATCGAGACGGTGGGGGTGATCCGCAGTGCCTCGGCGATTGCAGCTTGAAAGCCCCAGCCTCGGCGAGCTGAATTCGCGCGTCATGGCCAGCTACGGCCCGCGGGCCACCATCGTCGCCGTCGACGAGGTCACCGTCGGCGGCATCGGCGGGTTCTTCGCCACCCGGCGGTTCGTGGCGACCGTTGAGGTGCCGGACCCGCCGCTTGACACCCGGCCGATCGACTCGCACGAGCTGGACCTGCCCGCGCGGGTCGGCATTGCGGCGCTGCTGGACGATGCGGATGCGGCCGAGGTGCACGTGAACGGGGCGGAGTCGCGGGCGAGCCTGTCGACGTCGTCGCGCGAGTTCGCCGACATCCTCGGCGAACTGGCCTCGGTGACGGATATCCCGGCCGCCGCCCCCGCCGCCGCGGTGCCGAGCACGCCCCTGCCGCTCGGGAACGCGGGGGACCTGGTCATCGTGGCCGGCCTCGACGGCGACGCCCTCCCTGTTACCCGGATGATGGGGAGGAGCGCAGCCATCTCGGTAGCCGGTGGGCTGGTGATCCCGGATGCCAAACGGGTCGAGGACAGGCAGGCCGCGATCGCCGCGAGGGCGACCGGTGTGCGGGCGGGCCGACCGGTTTTCATAGCGGTCGGGCTGGGGCACGGCGCGGCATCGGTGCGTGAGCATGCGGGCATGCTCGAAGCGTTGCGCGCCGATCAGGTGTGGGCGGTCGTCGACGCCGGTAGGAAGCCCGCCGACACCGCGGCCTGGGTGCGTGAACTCGACGCCGTGGTGCGGGTTGACGCGATCGCGGCGATGCGTCGCCGTTCGACCGACACCCCGGAAACGGTGGAGTCGCTGAACCTGCCGGTGAGTTGGGCGTTCGACGCTTGGATAGGCTGACAACGTGCTGGTGTTGACGAGGAGAACGGGCGAGCGACTGCTCGTCGGCGATGACATCGTCATCACCATCCTCGAGACCAGGTCGGATGGCGTCCGGATCGGCATCGACGCCCCGCGCGGGGTTCGCATCCAGCGCGAGGAGATTGTTCGCGCCGTGACCGAGGCGAACGTCGAAGCAGCGCAGGGCGCACCGGATGCCGAGGATCGCATCCGTGCCGCGCTCGGCCTGCCGGAGGCGCCGACCAGCTGATTCGCTGTTCCGAGCCGCGTGGTAGTGGTGCTCGGTGGTCGAATGTGTCACTGTTCCGTGGTGACGAAACGTGATCCGGTCGCGCGGCGACCGCTCGGTGCCTCGTACTGGAAGCTGTGGAGCTCCTCCGGGCTCTCCAACCTGGCTGACGGCGTGTTCAGCGTCGCCCTGCCGCTTGTCGCGATCACCTACACGCAATCACCGATTCTGATCGCGGGCGTGTCGCTCGCGCTGCGGCTGCCGTGGTTGATCTTCGCGCTCCAGGCCGGCGCGCTCGCCGACCGAATGGACCGGCGGACCCTCATGGTCGTCGCCAACACCACGCGCGCGCTTGCGCTGGTCACGCTCGCTGTCGCCGCGTTGATGGGTCTCGGGTCGATCTGGCTGATCTACGTCGTCGGACTGGCCATCGGATTCGCGGAGACGATCTACGACACGTCAGCGCAGTCGATCATGCCGCAGATCGTCGGCCGCGATCAGCTGTCCCGGGCGAACGGTCGCCTGTACGCGGTCGAGCTGACCGCCAACCAGTTCGTCGGGCCGCCGCTCGGCGGGTTCCTGGTCGCAGCCGGCGCGGCGATCGCGTTCACCGTGCCCGCGGGAATGTGGCTTGCTGCGGTCGGGGTGCTGCTGCTCATCCGGGGCAGCTTCAAGGTGCAGCGCGAGGGCGAGAAGACCACCATTCGCGCGGACATCGCCGAGGGTTTGCGCTTCCTGCTCGGGCACCGCATCCTGCGCACGCTCGCGATCATGACCGGCATCTTCAACCTGGCCTCCAGCGCCTCGTTCGCGGTGTTCGTGCTGTACGCGGTTGGACCCGAATCGGCGATGGGTCTGAACGAGCCGGCCTTCGGTGTCTTGCTGACCGCGAGTGCGATCGGCAGCCTGCTCGGCTCGTTGGTCGCCGAGCGGATCGAGGACTGGGTCGGCAGGTCGCGCTCGCTCATGATCGGGACTGTCGGTGGCGCAATCATGCTCGGTGTCCCGGCGTTCACCACCGACGTCTGGCTTATCGGCATCGGGTTCTTCCTCGGCGGGGTCACGGTCGTGCTGTGGAATGTCGTCGTCGTGTCGCTGCGGCAGCGCATCACGCCGGACCGTCTGCTCGGCCGAGTCAACAGCGGCTACAGGCTGATCGCGTGGGGCACGATGCCGCTCGGTGCGGCGCTCGGCGGGCTGGTCGGCGAATGGCTCGGCCTGACCTGGGTGTTCGGGCTCTCGGCGGTGCTGTCGTTGTCGCTGCTGGCGTTCATGTACATCCTGACCGACCGCGCGATGGATGCCGCGGAGCAGGACGCGGTGCCGTAGGCGGCGCGAGCCCCGCCCCGCCCCGCCGAGACTGCAGAAACCTGCGCTCTCAGCCTCCAGAACGCCCATTTGCGCAGTCTCGCGGGGTGATTGTCGTCGGAGATCACGCGAACTAGCGTGGAGGGATGCTGAGGGTCGGCTCGATTGTGGTGCGGGTCACGGACCTGCCGCGTCAGGAGGCGTTCTGGACCGCCGCGCTCGACTATGAGCCGCGCGAGCCGACGCGGGACGACGATTTCATCGTGCTGCGGCCGCGGGATGGTGTCGGACCGAACGTGTCACTCGACGCCCATCCGACGGGGTTGCCGATTCCACCGCGCATCCACCTGGACCTGTACACCGAGCATCAGGCCGAGGAGATCGCGCGGCTCGAGTCGCTGGGCGGCACGCGCGTGCACTGGGACAAACGCCCGGATGACGCCGACTACGAGATCATGGCCGACCCGGAGGGCAACCGGTTCTGCGTGGTCGACGTCACCCGCTGAAACCACGGATGCGGCGTTGGTTGCGGATCGCGAAACTGACAACCACAACGCCGATGACCAGCGGCACGAACGACACGCCGAGCAGCATCCACAGCGGGATCGGCGAACCGGTTGAACCCCACAGCGAGCCGACGATCATGAACAGACCAAGCGCCAGGAAGGGCACGGCGACCACGTAGAGCGCGATCGTGGCGGCACGGGAGGGCACGCGTGTCTCGCTCATGTCGAGACACTATCGCGTTACCGCCCACCGCTGGTTGAGGGATCGCGAAGCGATCGTCTAAACCAGCTTCAGCGCCGGCCTAGGAGCCGACGATGCTCTTGTGCGACTTTCCGGCCAGGTGCGGGCCGGCCATCACCGGCTCGTACTTCGGCTCTTCGCCCGTGGCGATGCACTCCACGATGGTCGAGTAGTTGGCGTTGTGGAAGAAGGGCATGCTCTGGCGACGTTGAGACTTCGAGGAGCCGGCATCCGGGTTCACCACGCGGTGCAGGGTGGAGGTCCAGCGGTCGTTGGTCCACCGGGCCATCAGGTCGCCGATGTTGATGACGTAGGCGCCCGCGGTCGGCGGAACGTCCACCCAGGCATCCGACTTGTCGTCGCGCACCTGTAGGCCCCCCTTGCCGAGCTCTTGGCGCAGGATGGTCAGCGTGCCGTAGTCGGTGTGGGCGCCGGCGCGCTGCTGGCCCTCCTCTGGAGGAGTGGTCTGCTCGGGGTAGTTGATGGCGCGCAGTGCGCTCGGGCTGGCGTCGATCTTGTCCGCGAAGAAGTCGGCCGGCAGGTCGAGGCCGAGCGCGAAGATCGACATCAGGCGGTTCGACAGGTCCGTCATCGCGGCGAAGTAGGCATCCCAGGCCTCGCGCATCTCCGGCAGCGCGGTAGGCCACACGTTGGGCGAGAACAGGCTGGCCTCGGTCTCGTCGGCGAGGGTGCGGCTGGTGGCACCCGGGCCCATGTTGAAGCTCTCCTTCAGGTCGCCGGGGGCCATCGCGTCGAGCGAATTGGCGAGCGACTCCGACAGCATCGGGAAGTACCCATAGAGCCCGCCAGCCGGTCGCTCCACCTCGAGCTTGCGATCGAGGGGCAGGTCGAAGAAGGTGCGCGTGATCTCCCAGCAACGGTCGGTGACAGCATCCGGCACGCCGTGATCGACGATCTGGAAGAAACCGACCTCACGCAGCGTCTGGTCGATTTCGTGGCCGACGACGGCCGGGTCGCGGTCGATGCTGATTGTGGGGATCTCGATGGGGTGGCTCATATCGCCAATCTAGCCGAGCCGTGGGGTGCGGATGCGGGGTGCGAACGTAGACTGCGCGCGTGAGCTTCGACACCGTGGCCGCAGACGCCTACGACCGTTTCATGGGCCGCTACTCGCGGCTGCTCTCCCCGCAGCTCGCCGACTTCGCCGGAGTGGCAGCTGGCCAGCGTGCGCTGGATGTCGGATGCGGCACCGGTGCGCTGACGGCTGAGTTGTCCGCCCGCCTCGGCGAGGATGCGGTTGCAGCGATCGATCCGGCCCCCCGGTTCGTTGAGGCAACTCAGCAGCGGCATCCGGGTGCCAAGGTTGTCCAGGCGAGAGCTGAGGACTTGCCGTTCGGTGACGACGCATTCGACGTAGCGCTCGCCCAGCTCGTGGTGCATTTCATGCGGAATCCGGTGGTCGGGCTGTCGGAGATGCGTCGCGTGACGCGTCAGGGAGGCGTGGTCGCGGCGTGTGTGTGGGATTTCACTGGCGGTCGCTCACCGCTGAGCCTGTTCTGGCGGGTCGCGGGCGAGACGGATCCGGGACTGTTCGATGAGTCTGAACGCGCCGGGACCAGCGAAGGCGATCTGGAGAGACTCTTCGGCGCGGCAGGCTTCGCTGACATTGTCGGCTCGGCGCTCGAGGTCAGCATGGAGCACGCCGGCTTCGACGAGTGGTGGCAGCCGTACACGGCCGGGGTCGGGCCGGCGGGGGAGTACCTTGCGCGGGCTGATGCTGATCGTCGGGATCACATCCGCGAGCGCTGTCGCGCCGAACTGCCGGATGGTCCGTTCACGGTGACCGCGGTGGCGTGGGCCGCGCGCGGCACTGTGCCCGCCTAGTGCTCGCGAGCGCCGCCCGATTGTGCGAGCGCACGGGATAGTGCGCACGCGCTCGAACATTTCGGGCGCACTCGGCCAAGGGCGCCGGAGCAAGCTGCGCTGTGCTGCGGACCGGCCTCAACCGGGGCAGGAAGGCTGCCCCGGTTGAGGCTAATCGAGGTCGGTCAGCCGTTGGCGGTCAGGAGGCGCGTGCCGAGAGTCGCGGTCGCGGGGGTGACGACGTCCGAGAGCACTATCACCGCCTTGTTATTGGTGCGGTCCAGGGCGAAATAGGAGCTGTACCCGCCCGTCTCACCCGTGTGCCAGGTGATCGTTTGGTCGTCCGTCGACGGTGAGATCAACCAGAAGACACCCATGTCCATGTCGGTCCCGATGGTGATGGTTGGGTCAAGGGCCGCCATGCCCGGTGCTGTTCCGTCCAGGAGAGCTGTGGCCAGTCGGGCCAGGTCTTCGGTGGTGGAGACAATGGCACCGGATGGTGCGTACGCGTTGATCACCCACGGGTGCACGATGAGCCCCGACTGCGATCTTCCACCCGGGACGAGCGCCTCGTCGTCTTGGATAGCGGTGTCATTCATTTTGAGGGGCTCGAACAGTCGCGTGCGCATGAGCTCGGAGTAGCTCATGCCGGTCGCTGCGGCGACGGCCTGCCCCGCGGTCGCCGCGCCCAGGTTCGAGTATGCCCATGAGCCGCGGCCGAACAAGTTTTGCTCTCGGATCTCCTCTGTCATTTCCTCAGCGGTGGTGGTGAGGAAGTTGAGGCCCAGCGGGGCGCTCCAAGCGGCTCGGTGCTCGGTCGACGATCCGAAGTCGGCATATCCGGCGGTATGAGTTACGAGCTCGGCGAGGGTGACTTCGCCGGCGGGCGATCCGATGAGCTCCGGAAGGTAGCGGGAAACAGGCGCATCCAGCTGGACCTCTCCACGGGCCACGGCATCGGCGATGACGAGGCCGGTCATCGCCTTGGTCAGCGACCCGGCCTCCATGCGCGTTGTCTCGACAGCTCCAAAGCCTGCCAAACGCACTGGTTGTGGCTCGTCCAAATCGATCTGGGCGACCGCGATGTTCTCGAAGCCATTCAAGGCGCCCACCAGTTGCTCGGCCTTGAGCTGGTCGAGGAGCACCGGGTCGCCGGTGCCTGATGTGGACAGGGTTGGGGCGAGTAGTGCGGAGGAGACGCCGACGATCAGCGTGGAGACCACGACCGTCACGATGAGCCGACGCGAGATGAGGTACACGCCGGCGAGTGCGACGGCCATTAACGGTGCGGGCCAGATGTCGGCGTACCCGCCTGAGCTGAGCGAAAACTGGAGCACGGCGATCGGAAGCACGAGAATGACGAGTGCGACCAGCATTTTCCCGGGCCACCGGCGTGCGAAGGATTCGGTGTCCCGCATCCACACGAGGCTCAGTGGCCGGCGACGCAACGCCGCGCGGACCCTGGATCTCCGGGTTTTGCTTTCCGGCGCAGGCTGTTGGGGCGTCGCACCTGGCTTCGATCCCTGAGGGTCCTCCGCACCCTCGAACGTGAGCTCGTGGTCCAGCGTGCGATCCGACGGAAAAGGATCGTCGGTATTGGTGGGATGCAGCATGTGCTCGGCGGCAGGATGCGGGCTGGTCACTTGTGTTCTATCCATTCTCGATATGAAACTGCGTAATTATCAAGCTATGGCGGTGGGGCAAGCGGCAACCATCTGGCTAACCCCCTGACAACCGGGGGTTAACCCTCGGATTCGGGCGAGGGCTCGGCCGTCTCGGCTTCAGGGACTTAGCCGGGTTCTCAGACAGGTTGAGACATACGCGCGATCAAGGATCCCCGGGGTTAGTGGGCCGGATGAATGATCAGATTTTCATTCAGAGGGATCCAGCCCGTGGGGATTTCTTGTGCGCTAGGGGCTGAGGCAAGGTAGGTAGCCTTGCCGCTGGAGGCGTGGTCACGCATGCGGCGAGGCCCACCAACTGTAGGAATCACGTTTAGTTTTCGTGAGCGCAGAAAAGTTTTCGTAAGCAGCAGCGCCCCCTGAAGCCCCGTAGTGAGGAGCTCATGGTCCGCGTTGCGACTCCCTGACCCTCTCCGAACACGGAACTGCTGTCCGTTTCCGAGCGAGGCGACAGGAGTGCTCGAGCTTACTAACGCCGCTGGTCGCAGATTCCCCGTCTCGTGCCACACTTCGCCTCTTACGGCCGAGGGGAAGCGGCGGGACGATGAGGGCGACCGTCGTGGACACCTCGGACGGCTGCGGAGGCGAGTAACCCCACCGCCGGCAAGGTATTTAGGCTCAGTCCCGGCTGGAGAATGGTCGCAACGGCGAGACCGAGGGCGGCGCCGATCCCTATGATCCATGAGAGCCGCCTGGTCAGCACGAGAGTGACCAGCCCAGCTGCAACGCTGAGGGTGCTGACGGCGGCAGCCGGCCCGACCGCGTGTGCCCAATACTCTGTTCCTGTCATCGGAGCGTACTCATCCTGAACAAGCTCGCTGGATCCGTACCAGGCCCATCCGAGAATCCACGCGGTCGAAATCGCGGCAAGTAGAACAAGAAGCACGCGCGCCGTTCGATTCCGCTCGACGAGCAGCGCGACGAGGGAGCCAGCCAGAACCACAAGGAACCACATCACTCCGAGAACGACGGCTACACCGACATATCCGATGCCGTCGCTGCAATGCCAGCTATCCGCACCCTCAGAACCAGGTGGACCCATGCTGCATCTGATGTGCAACTGGTCTCGTGTGAGCGAAATGGCCGACCAGCCGAATAGGAATGCGAGGAGCCCGCTGCCGAGCACCCAAAGCGCAGCAGCAAGACGGTGACGGGACCGCGCAGCGTTGTCTACTCGATGCGTGTCCGTCCTTTTTCATGTCATCCATTTATATGAGCAACCTAGCAATGGGGTGCTCTCGGCGGAGTATCTCACGACCGGGCGTTACCTGGAGTGCGATCGACGATTCTTCGATCACTCACTCGGCGCGACCGCGAAAACATTCTTGCGTTCACGAAAACTAACCTTGGCGCGCGAAAAGTAACTTTGCGTCCGACAGAAAAGTGTCAACTGCACCAAGAATTGACATTTGGAGCGGATGACGGGAATCGAACCCGCGCTATCAGCTTGGGAAGCTGAAGTTCTGCCATTGAACTACATCCGCGCACCGGGCCATTCGGCGTCGGTTCACCCATGTTAGCGCGCCCCGCCTCCGCGTCTACATCCGGATGCGCGCCTCGGTAGGCTGTCGACCATGCTGCTGAGCGACCGCGACATCCGGGCCGAACTCGACGCCGGGCGCGTGCGCCTCGACCCGTTTGAACGGGCCATGGTTCAGCCCTCGAGCGTCGACGTGCGCATCGACCGCTACTTCCGCCTGTTCGACAACCACAAGTACCCCTACATCGACCCCGCCGAAGACCAGCCCGAGCTCACCCGCCTCCTCGAGGTCGACGCCACCCGGCCGTTCATCCTTCACCCCGGCGAGTTCGTGCTCGCCTCCACCTTCGAGGCCGTCACCCTCCCCGATGACATCGCGGCGCGCCTCGAAGGCAAGAGCTCGCTCGGCCGCCTCGGCCTGCTCACGCACTCCACCGCTGGCTTCATCGACCCCGGCTTCAGCGGGCACGTCACCCTAGAACTGAGCAACGTCGCGACGCTGCCGATCAAGCTGTGGCCGGGCATGAAGATCGGCCAGCTGTGCTTCTTCCGCCTGAGCTCGCCCGCCGAGCACCCGTACGGTTCCGAGAAGTACGGTTCCCGCTACCTGGGCCAGCGCGGCCCCACCGCCTCCCGCTCGCACAAGAACTTCCACCGCACCGACGTCTCGGTGACGAGTGCTGGCAGCACCGGCGGCTGACCCTCAGGGCTCCAACTGCTGCAACTGCAGCACCAGCCACGGGCTGAACGCGAACGGTGCGGCGTCGACCGCGCGGCGCAGCGCATCCGGCTCCACCCAGCGCCACTCCGCCACCTCGTCCGGGTTCGGCTCAAGCGTGTCGGTGACGACGGCCCGGAACACCGGGCACACCTCGTTCTCGACGATCCCGGATGCGTCGGTCGCCCGGTAGCGGAAGTCCGGCAGCAGTGGTTGAAGTTCGCCAACATTGACGCCCAGTTCGTGCACGGCACGGCCGCGCACGGCATCCTCCAGCGGCTCGTCGGGCAGCGGATGCCCGCAGAACGCGTTCGTCCACACTCCCGGCCAGGTCGCCTTGGACAGGGCACGTCGCGTCACCAGCACCAGCCCAGTCGGGTCGAACAGGTGGCACGAGAAGGCCAGGTGCAGCGCGGTGTCCCGCGTGTGCACGGTCGCCTTCGGCGCGGTACCGACCGGGGTGCCGTCCTCGGCGAGCAGTACAACCTCTTCAGCGACCACGGTCATCCGTTCATGAAAACGCATGACCCGGTGAACGAGCCGTGACTCATTCGCTCCAGCCCAGGTTCCGGGCGAGCCGCTCGAGCACGTCGATGGTCGCCGAGTACTCCTCCTCGGACACGTCCTTGGTCACCGCCGCCCGGTTGTCGTTCACGACCTCGGACAGCCGAGCGAATGCCGTCATGCCACGCTCGGTCAGGTCGTAGCGGTCGTCGTTGAGCACGACCCACTCACTCTCGATCAGTTCGCCGAG
The DNA here is from genome assembly GCF_014980265.1 of Cryobacterium sp. BB736. Taxonomy (NCBI): domain Bacteria; kingdom Bacillati; phylum Actinomycetota; class Actinomycetes; order Micrococcales; family Microbacteriaceae; genus Cryobacterium; species Cryobacterium sp. BB736. Next base: position 803,097 of record NZ_JABXWQ010000001.1, on the reverse strand, counting down.
ATGGTCGGCGGATGACTCGCCGCCGGCGGTGTCGAGGAACGGCTCGAGGGCAGCGTCCAGCTGGGTGGCCGTCGCAGGGTTGTGCGAGAGCGCATTCAGTAGTTGCCACTGTCGCCGCGTGATTCCGTGCTCCTCGAGCGTCGTCGCGAACTGCTCGTCGATGAGCCGGTCGACGAGCTTCAACCAGAATCCGATCGGCCGCTGATCCGCCATGGCTCGACCCTAAGCGCGCTTCGAGCCGCTGGCAATCATGCGACGCGCATCAGCTGGCCGGAACCGGATCCTTACCCACTTTCACGAACAGCATGAGCACGAACCCGACCGCGACCACGATCATGATTCCGAGGATGCCCCAGTGCGTCGCGGCGAACACGCCGGTGAACAGCGCCCACAGGCCGGGCGCCATGAAGCTTGCCGCTCGGCCCGTGGTGGCGTAGAGACCGAAGATCTCGCCCTCGTGCCCAGGGGGCGACAGGCGCGCCAGGAGCGCGCGGCTCGACGCCTGCGCCGGCCCGACGAAGAGGCACAGGATGAGACCGGCGACCCAGAACACGGTGCTGCCTGCATCGTGCAGGAAGAACACCGCCAGACCGGTGACGAGCAGGCCGCCGAGCGCGAACAGGATGACCGCGCGAGCGCCGAAGCGATCGTCGAAGCGGCCGGAGATGATGGTCGAGACCCCGGCAACCAGGTTTGCGACGATGCCGAAGATCATGACCTCGTTGTTGGAGAACCCGAACACCTTTGCGGCGATGATCGCACCGAACGCGAACACGCCGGCGAGGCCGTCCCGGTAGATCGCGGCGGCGATCAGGAACCAGAACGTCGATCGGCTCATCCGGAACAACCGGACGATGTCGTGCCAGAGCACGACGTAGCTGCGGAAGAAGCCGACCTGCGGGCGGCCAGGCGTCGGAGCGACCTCGGGCACGTTGAGCAGCAGCGGGATGGTGAACAGGATCGCCCAGACGGCGCTGCCCAGCGCGATCATCCGGTACGCCATGCCGTTGCTGGTGTCCATGCCGAACCAGTTGAGCTGGGTGATCACGACCACGATCACGAGCGCGACGATGCCACCCAGGTAGCCGAAGCCCCAGCCGAGGCCGCTGACCCTGCCGACCGTCTTGCGCGTCGACACCTGGGACAGCATCGCGTTGTAGTTAACTCCCGCGATCTCGCTGAAGACGCTCGCGGCGGAGATGAGCGAGATGCCGAACAGGAAGTACGCCGGCGAGGCCTCGATGAAGAACAGCAGCGCCATGCAGATGATGAGGATGGCAGTGTTGACCAGGAGCCACTTCTTCCGACTGCCGGAGGCGTCACCGCGCTGTCCCATGATGGGCGCGATCAGCATGATCAGCAGGCCGCCGATGAACAGGGCGAATCCGAATTGGCTGTCGAGCTGTGCTGCTGCGGCGACGTAATCGGGATGCTGCGGCCCGAGCGCGCGGATCGCCGGATCCATGAAGTCATCGCCGACCAGGTACAGCGCCACGAAGACGAAGGTGAGGATCACCGAGTTGAACGGCTGGGTCGCCCAGTCCCACAGCGCCCAGGAGAAGACCTGCTTGCGCGGAACGACCGTGCCTTCCTGCAAGTCCAGTCCGGCGACCGCGACGGCCCCGGTGTTGGCCACCACGGGAACCTTCCTGGCGGTCGAGGGGGTGTTGGTGACGTCGTTGTCGGGAACCTTCTCGCTCATGCGACTCAGGCTAGTGGCGACCGGTAAACAATCGGTATTCCACGATCGGGGGGAATGGACCCGAACTTGACAGCGTTACTATCAAGGACGAAACTTGAGTTCGACAGACTCAAGTCTCAAAGAGATTTACACCGTGAGGAGAACAGAGCACATGGCTCGAGCAGTAGGAATTGACCTCGGAACGACGAACTCGGTTGTTTCGGTTCTCGAGGGTGGCGAGCCGACGGTGATCGCCAATGCGGAGGGTTTCCGCACCACCCCGTCGGTTGTGGCATTCACGAAGGACGGAGAGGTGCTCGTTGGGGAGACCGCCAAGCGGCAGGCCGTGACCAACGTCGACCGCACCATCGCATCCGTCAAGCGCCACATGGGCACCGACTGGAACCACGACATCGACGCCAAGCGGTACACGCCGCAAGAGATCTCGGCGCGCATCCTGCAGAAGCTGAAGCGCGACGCCGAGCAGTACCTGGGCGAGACCGTGACGGATGCCGTCATCACCGTTCCCGCGTACTTCAACGACGCCGAGCGCCAGGCAACCAAGGAGGCGGGCGAGATCGCCGGCCTCAACGTGCTTCGCATCATCAACGAGCCGACCGCGGCCGCGCTGGCCTACGGCCTCGACCGCGGCAAGGAAGACGAGCTCATCCTGGTCTTCGACCTCGGTGGTGGAACGTTCGACGTGTCCCTGCTGGAGGTTGGCAAGGACGATGACTTCTCCACCATCCAGGTGCGCGCGACCGCCGGTGACAACCGGCTCGGTGGCGACGACTGGGACCAGCGCATCGTCGAACACCTGATCAAGCGCTTCAAGGAGACCACCGGCGTCGACGTGACGGGTGACAAGATCGCCCGCCAGCGCCTCAAGGAGGCCGCGGAGCAGGCGAAGAAGGAGCTCAGCTCCTCGACGAGCACCAGCATCCAGCTGCCGTACCTGTCTCTCACCGAGAACGGCCCGGCCAACCTCGATGAGACCCTGACCCGCGCGCAGTTCGAGAACATGACGTCCGACCTGCTCGACCGCACCAAGAAGCCGTTCGAGGACGTCATCCGCGAAGCCGGCATCAAGGTGTCCGACATCGCGCACGTCGTGCTGGTCGGTGGTTCGACCCGCATGCCGTCGGTCAGCGACCTCGTGAAGAAGGAGACCGGGCAGGAGCCCAATAAGGGCGTGAACCCGGATGAGGTCGTCGCCGTTGGCGCCGCCATCCAGGCCGGTGTGCTGATGGGTGAGCGCAAGGACGTCCTGCTCATCGACGTCACCCCGCTGAGCCTCGGTATCGAGACCAAGGGCGGAATCATGACCAAGCTCATCGAGCGCAACACCGCGATTCCGACCAAGCGCAGCGAGACCTTCACCACGGCGGACGACAACCAGCCATCCGTCGCCATCCAGGTCTTCCAGGGCGAGCGCGAGTTCACTCGCGACAACAAGCCGCTCGGCACGTTCGAGCTGACCGGTATCGCCCCCGCCCCGCGCGGCGTCCCGCAGATCGAGGTCACCTTCGACCTCGACGCGAACGGCATCGTGCACGTGTCCGCCAAGGACAAGGGCACCGGCAAGGAGCAGTCGATGACCATCACCGGCGGCTCGTCGCTGCCGCGCGAAGACATCGACCGGATGGTCCGCGAGGCCGAGGAGCACGCGGCAGAGGACAAGGCCCGTCGTGAGACGGCAGAGATGCGCAACAGCTCCGAGCAGCTGGCGTTCTCGACCGACAAGCTGCTCAAGGACAACGCCGACAAGCTGCCGGAAGACGTGAAGACCGAGATCCAGGCGGATGTCGACGCGCTCAACTCGGCGCTCGCGGGCGAGGACGACGACGCGGTGCGTGCCGCGTTCGACAAGCTCAACGCGAGCCAGAGCAAGATCGGCGAGGCGCTGTACCAGCAGTCGGAGACCGCGAACGCGAACCCGACCGATGAGGGCGCACCGTCTGAGCCGACGAGCGGAACCGACGACGAGGACATCGTCGACGCTGAGGTTGTCGACGACGAGCCAGAAGGCGGCCGGAAGTAACAATGGCTGACAAGGGCAAGGACAAGGACAAAGAGCCGAAGGACGAGCCGGTCATCCGCGACAAGCGGCGGGTCGACCCCGAGACCGGTGACCTGCGCGAGCCGGAGGCGAAGGCGGACGAGCAGGCATCCGCGGAACTGTCCGAGGGTGAGAAGTTGACGGACGAGGACCTCGCTCGGCTGCTGGAGGAACCAGTGGCAGAGCGCGAGCCCGAGTCCGACCTGCTGAACGACCTCAAACGGGTGCAGGCCGAGTACGCCAACTACCGCAAGCGCGTCGAGCGCGACCGGGCGGTGGCCCGCGAGCGAGCGATCGCCGACGTCATCAGCGGCATCCTGCCGCTGTTGGACGATCTCGATCTTGCCGACAAGCACGGCGACCTCGAGGGCAGTCCGCTCGAGCTCATCGCGCAGAAGCTCAAGGTGGCGTTTGAGAAGTACGGGCTGGAGCGCGTCGGGGAGGTCGGCGAGCCGTTCGACCCGAACATCCACGAGGCGATAGCGCAGCTGCCGTCCGCGGATGCGACGGTGGAGACGGTGGCGGATGTCGTGCTGCCCGGCTATCGCATCGGCGAGCGTCTGCTTCGGCCCGCCAAGGTAGCGGTCACAGTTCCGGCAGGCTGACGTGGCAAGTCAGGATTGGTTCGAGAAGGACTTCTACAAGGCCCTTGGCGTGTCGAAGGACGTCTCCGAGGCCGACCTGAAGAAGACCTACCGCAAGCTGGCGCGCAAGTATCACCCGGATTCCAACCCGGGTGATACTGCGGCCGAAGCGAAGTTCAAGGAGATCAGCGAGGCGTACGCCGTGCTTTCCGACGCCGAGCAGCGGGCGGAGTACGACCAGATGCGCGCGCTCGGCGCCGGTGCGCCGCGCTTTGCGACCGGCGGTCGCGGCGGTGGCTTCGAGGACGTCTTCGGCGGCATGTTCGGCCAGAGCGGCTCCGGTGGCCGCCAGAGCTACAGCAGCAGCGACTTCGAGGACATCTTCGGCAGCATGTTCGGCGGCGGCGGGTTCGGGCAGTCGACCGGCGGCTTCCGCGGGTTCGGCGGCCCAACCAGGGGCCGCGACCTGAGCGCCACCACGACTCTCGACTTCGTGACGGCCATCAACGGCGACACCATCCGGCTGCAACCGGCCGGCGGGAAGCCCATCAGCGTCCGCATCCCAGCCGGAGTCGCCGACGGGCAGAAGATCCGACTGAAGGGCAAGGGAGAGCCCAGCCCGGATGGCGGTGAAGCCGGGGACCTGGTGATCACGGTCACCGTGCGCAAGCATCCGGTGTTCGAGCGGGACGGGCTGAACCTGCGCGTCGACGTGCCCGTCACCTTTGCCGAGGCCACCCTCGGCGCGACCATCGAGGTGCCCACCCTGGACGGGCCGCTGGTCAAGCTCAAGGTGCCGGCCGCGACACCCAGCGGACGCGTGATGCGCGTCAAGGGCCGCGGGGTCACGACCAAGAAGGGCACCGGCGACCTGCTCGCAACCGTCCACGTCGTCGTGCCGCGTCACGTGCCGGCCGACGCGAAGAAGCACCTGGAAGCGTTCGAGAAGGCGATGCCCAAGGAGAACCCCCGGGATGAGCTGATGGCGAGGGCCGGATGATGATGGACATGGACGAGAACTCGCCGCTGTTCGCGATCGCCATCGCGGCCGAGTTGTCAGAGATGCACCCGCAGACGCTGCGGCAGTATGACCGACTCGGGCTGGTGAGCCCGAAGCGCACCGCGGGCAAGTCGCGCCGCTACTCGATGCGGGATGTCGCCCAGCTGCGGGAGATCGCCCGGCTCAGCTCCGAAGGGGTAAGCCTCGAAGGCATCCGCAGGGTGCTCGACCTGGAGAACCAGGTCAACGAGCTCGCGCAACGCGTGCGGGAACTGGAAACCGCACTCGCCGACGAACTGCTGAACCGCCCCGGCCGGCGGGTGTTCGCCGCGGACGAGGCTGGCGACGTCATCCCGTTGCGCGCCGGAACGAGAACGCAACGCAACACACAGGTCGTGCTGTGGAAACCCTTCACCCGATGACTCATGAGAGCTCGACAAAGGAGTAGGAGACCATGACCACCGAAGACCCGAACCAGCAGCCCTACGGTCAGCAGCCCACGCCCGGGCAGCCCTACGGAGAGCAGCCCACGCAGCCCTACGGGCAGCAGCCCGCACCCGGGCAGCCGTATGCCCCGCAGTACGCGCCGGCAACCCCACCCCGCCCCCCACTGGGCAGTCGGCAGAAGATCGGCGCCGCGTGGGCAGGCATCGTCGGCTTCAACCTCCTGACGATCGGCTTCGGGCTGTTCATCGTGCCGATCATCCTCGGCCTGTTCGCGGGGCTTTTCGCCTGGATCGCCCGCGTCAGCACCGACTACGGCCAGTACGCAGGACTCGAGGAGTTCGTCGAGAACGTCAACCTCAGTGCGTGGGTCATCCCGCTCATCATCATCTCGATCGTCGGCCTCGGCATCATGTGGCTCGGCCTCTACCTGAGCAAGGTCATCCTCGCCCGGCACGACGTCAATCGGCCGTGGCCGGTGACCTGGGCCGGGGCGGGTGTCGCCGTCGCGGCGTTCTGGGTCGTCCAGTCGTTCACGAGCTTCGGCCTCCAGCTGGGAGGCGGTGCACTGTCGGCAGGCGGCCTCGACGGTGGAGCCATCGCCGCCGTGCTCGGCGTCGTCGGCTTCCTGCTCGGGTTCATCGTCAACTCGGTCATCGGCTGGCTGAGCTGGTGGTGGATGGCGCACGTGATGCGCTCCGGCCTTGAGACTGCGACATCCGAGCCGAGGACAACAGTAATTCCCTAAGAACCAAGAGAAAGAAACGCGAAAGCTATGGCGAACATGCAGGGCGCTCCGGCGACCGATGAGGAACAGAAGACCGCGCTCGAACAGTACGGGGTCGACCTCACGGCGATCGCCCGCACGGGCAAACTCGATCCGGTGATCGGCCGCGACGCTGAGATCCGGCGGGTCAGTCAGGTGCTCACCCGACGCACCAAGAACAACCCGGTGCTCATCGGAGAGCCCGGCGTCGGCAAGACCGCGGTCGTCGAGGGGCTCGCGCAGCGCATCGTCGCCGGCGACGTTGCCGACTCGCTCAAGGACAAGCGACTCGTATCCCTTGACCTTGCTGCGCTGGTCGCTGGCGCCAAGTACCGCGGTGAGTTCGAAGAGCGACTCAAGGCGGTGCTGAAGGAGATCAACGACGCCGACGGTCAGATCATCACCTTCGTCGACGAACTGCACACGCTGATGGGCGCGGGTGGTGGAGAAGGCTCGGTCGCCGCATCCAACATGCTGAAGCCGATGCTGGCCCGCGGCGAGCTGCGTCTCATCGGTGCGACGACGCTGGACGAGTACCGCGAGTACATCGAGAAGGATGCCGCCCTCGAGCGGCGGTTCCAGCAGGTCTTCGTCGGCGAGCCGAGCGTCGAGGACACCATCGCCATCCTGCGCGGGTTGAAGGAGCGCTACGAGGCGCACCACAAGGTCGCGATCGCCGACACCGCCCTCGTGGCAGCAGCGACCCTCAGCAACCGCTACATCTCCGGCCGGCAGCTGCCGGACAAGGCGATCGACCTCGTCGATGAGGCGGCGTCCCGGCTGAAGATGGAGATCGACTCCTCCCCGGTGGAGATCGACCAGCTCAAGCGGCAGGTCGATCGGATGAAGATCGAGGAGCTCGCCCTCAAGAAGGAAAAGGATGAGGCCTCCAAGCAGCGGTTGAAGAAGCTGCGCGAGGAGATGAGCGAGAAGCAGGCCTCCCTGGACGAGCTCGAGGAGCGCTGGCGCTCGGAGAAGGCGGAACTGCAGGACATCGGCGAGCTGAAAATGAAGCTCAACGATGCCCGCATCGACCTCGACCGAGCCATCCGGGAGGGCCGCTATGAGGACGCCGCCCGACTGAACTACGAGGTCATCAAGAAGATCGAGGATGACCTCACCGCGGCAGAGAAGGCCGAGAGCTCGGGCGAGCGGATGGTCAACGAGCAGGTCACCGATGAGGACATCGCCGCAGTGGTCGCCGCGTGGACCGGCATCCCGGTGGGTCGCCTCATGCAAGGCGAGACCGAGAAGCTGCTGAATCTCGAGGGTGAGCTCGCCCGCCGGGTGGTGGGGCAGAAGCAGGCGGTGCGCGCCGTTGCGGAGGCGGTTCGTCGCAGCCGCGCCGGCATCGCCGACCCCGACCGGCCGACCGGTTCTTTCCTGTTCCTCGGCCCCACCGGGGTGGGCAAGACCGAGCTGGCCAAGGCGCTCGCCGAGTTCCTCTTCGACGACGAGAAGGCGATGATCCGGATCGACATGAGCGAGTACGCCGAGCGGCACTCGGTCGCGCGGCTCATCGGCGCCCCACCCGGGTACATCGGCTTCGAGCAGGGCGGTCAGCTCACCGAGGCGGTGCGCCGGCGCCCGTACTCCGTGGTGCTGCTCGACGAGGTCGAGAAGGCACACGGCGACGTTTTCGACGTGCTGCTGCAGGTGCTCGACGACGGTCGCCTGACCGACGGTCAGGGCCGCACTGTCGACTTCCGCAACGTCATCCTGATCCTGACTTCCAACCTCGGCAGCCAGTTCCTGGTCGACACCGACCTGTCCTGGGAGCAGAAGGAGGAAGCGGTCCAGGTCGCGGTGCGGCAGGCGTTCAAGCCGGAGTTCATCAACCGGCTCGACGACATCGTCATCTTCTCGCCGCTGTCCACCGACGATCTGGGCCAGATCGTGGAGCTGTACATCGATCGGCTGCAGCGCAGGCTGACCGAGCGTCGCCTCGACCTCGCGGTGGTGCCGGATGCGCGGACCTGGCTTGCCGAGCGGGGCTTCGACGCGATCTATGGCGCCCGGCCACTGCGCCGGCTCATGCAGCACGAGATCGACGACCGGCTCGCGAGCGCCATCCTGGCCGGTGAGATCCGGGACGGCAACACCGTGCTGGTCGAGTTGAATCCGGATGCCGATGAGCTCAGCATCCGGAGCGCGGAGCACGAACCGGCGTGAGATACCCTGACTGGCGATGACTGATCAGCGCCAGTCGGTACACACTCGAGCGGAGCACCCGCCGACGCCGGCTCGCTTCCAGCCACACCTTCAGGGACTGCGAGCGGTCGCCGTGCTGCTGGTGGTGCTTCATCATGTGTGGCCGGATCGGCTTACTGGCGGATACGTCGGTGTCGACGTGTTCTTCGTCATCTCCGGGTTCCTTATCACCGGGCAGCTCGCCCTCGAGCTTGAGCAGAGTGGACGACTCGACCTGCCGGCGTTCTGGGCGAAACGCGCGCGACGGCTGCTGCCTGCGTCGATCACGGTGCTCGTGTTCTGCGGGCTCGCTGTGCTATTCATCCTTCCGATCAGTGCGCTTCCCGGCGAAGTTCGCGAGATTCTCGCCAGCACCTTCTATGTCGAGAATTGGGCACTCGCCTTCGGCTCAGCCGATCAGGATCCGACTACCGCGCAGCACTTCTGGGCGCTTTCGCTCGCCGGGCAGTTCTCGATCCTCTGGCCGCTGCTGCTGCTCGCGGCGACCTGGCTCGGCGCGAGATATGCGGCCCACCGCAACTGGACATCGCTGATCGTAGTGATCGGGGCCGTCAGCGTGCTGTCGCTTGGCGCATCCGTCATCTTCACCATGACCAACCCGACGGAGGCCTACTTCGTCACCGTCACCCGCATCTGGGAGTTCGGCGCCGGCGCTGCACTCGCGCTGCTTCCGCGGTTCCGCCCGCACGGTGCGCTCGCCGAAAATCTCGTCGGCTACACCGGTCTCGCGATGATCCTCGCGGCGGCGTGGTTCTTCGACACCGAGACACCCTTCCCGGGCTACACGGCGCTGCTGCCGGTCGTCGGTACCGCGCTCGTGATCATCAGTGACCGGGCGAAGCGCTGGTGGGACATCGGCAGCGCGCTCGGCGGGCCGCCTCAGCGCTTCATCGGCGGGCTCTCCTATTCGATCTACCTGTGGCACTGGCCGCTCATCATCGTGCTGCCGTTCGCGCCTGGCTGGGGGACGGGCGACCGGGGCCGGGTGCTGCTCATCGCCATCTGCATCGTGCTCGCCTGGCTCACCAAGAAGTACATCGAGGACCCGGCCCGCACCTGGAGGTTCTTCACCAAGAACCAGCCGCGCTACACCTTCGCCGGCGTCGTCGCGCTCATGGCGGTCTCGAGCCTGGTCGTCGGCACCGCGTGGGCGGTCACGAGCCCGAAGTATGACGCGGCGGCCGCTCAGCGTGAGGCGGTCGGCGAGACCCCACCGGAGTGCTTCGGCGTGGAGACCAGCGACGACTGCGTGAATCCGGCGTTGGCGGATGCCATCATCCCCGACCCAGGGTTGGGCAATGTTGACCGGCCGGGGCACATTGAGTGCCTCGTGCAGCCGAACGAGATCGAGGCGCGCAGTTGCCAGTTCGGGTCGACGGATGCCGGTGCCCCGCGGATCGCGCTCATCGGCGACAGCCATGCCTACCAGTACATCGAGGCCCTGATCAGGGTTGCCGAGGAACGCGGCTGGTCGCTCACCACCCACCTGAAGGATGCGTGCCCGTGGACCGATGCCCCCGTCGGCGCGCTCACCCCCGGCGACGTGGACTCGTGCTCGTCGTGGCGCGGCGCTCTCGCTGCCGAGCTGGCCGAGGGTGAGGCGTTCGACGCGATCTTCACGGCCGCGCACGCGGGCACCCCGTATCGGGTGTCGGCGGCCGAAAAGGACGAGGTTGCGATCCAGGGGTTCGTCGACGCGTGGGCACAGGCGCGAGGCGCTTCCATCATCGCCATCGCTGACAACCCGACCTTCGAGGACGACCCCAACCGCTGCCTCCGCATCAATCCGTCGTCGGAGTGCACCCAGTCGCGCGACAGCGCGATGGTTCACACGGATGCGCTGAAGGAGGCAGCGGTACGTGCCAGCGCCACGCTCATCGACTTCACCGACAAGTACTGCGACGAGGAGCGCTGCCGCAGCGTCGTCGGCGGCGCGAATGTCTACCGGGACAAGGACCACCTCACCAACACCTTCGCCCTGAGCATGGTGCCGGTCATCGGCGCCACCATTGCGCACGTGGTCTCGCCGGGGGAGTAGCGCGACCGGCGCTGCGCCGTCCTCCCCAGGCAGCGCCGACGATGACTTGTCCCCGGTTGGCTCGAATGTAGCTACGAATGTCGGGTGGCGGTGTCACCATCGAAATATGACCACAACGACCCGCTTCGACCCTCTCGCTCCCGGCGCTGTCGCCGGCATTCGCGACCTGGGCGATGACGCGTTGGTGGTGGCCGCCCGCACACTGGAGGAGGACTTCAGCCGGCTGGTGGATGCGTCCCGATTGGCGATCGCCGCCGAGGTGGAGCACCGCTCCCGCCGCACCCTGGGCGGTGACGGGCTGGCCGGCAAGCTGGGGTGTCGCAGCGGCACCGAGCTGTTGGAGCGCACCACCGGCGCCACGGTGGCCACCATCCGCAGGCGCGTCCGGCTGGGCGAGAAGCTCCGCAGCCGGTTCGGCCTGACCGGGGAGCTGTTCCCGGCCCAGTTCCCGGTGCTCGCCGCGGCGCTGTCCGAAGGTCAGCTGTCGCAGGACATGGCCGCGGCGATCGTGGACGAGCTGGCGCCGGCGATCGACCGGGTGAACCCCGACCACCTGCGAGCGGCCGAGGCCGCCCTGGTGGAGTCCGCCAGCGAGCCGACCACCACCGCCGAGGAGCTGAAGATCCAGGCCACCGTGTGGCGGATCACCATCGACCCCGACGGTGTAGAGCCCGAGGAGGAGGAAGCGCTGGCGCGGCGCGGCATCGGGCTCGGCAAGGCCGTCGGCGGGTTGGTGCCGATCTCCGGGAACCTCACCCCGCTGGTTGCCGGCCAGTTGCAGCGGCTGTTCAACGCCTATCTCACCCCACGCACCGCACCCGCCTTCCGTCCCGACGACGGCGACGAGTCGTCCGGTGCGGAGGGTCCGGTGATGGAGGATGACCGCACGCCGGACCAGCAACGCCACGACGTGCTCGGCGGCATCCTTTCTGCCGCGGCCGGCGACCCGGAAACCCCGAAGGTGAACGGGGCCGCCCCGACGGTGCTGGTCACCGTCACCGCCGAGGACCTGCAGAACGGCACCGGTGCCGGCTGGATCGACGGCATCAACGCCCCGATCTCACTGCGCTCGGTGCGGCAGCTGGCCTGCACCGGCGACACCCAAACCGTCACTCTGGACGCCACCGGCGCGGTCATTCAACTGACCAGCCCGACCCGCGGGTTCACCGCCCAGCAGCGCAAGGCGATCGGAGCCCGCGACGGCTACCACTGCGCCGCCCCGGGCTGCGGCACCCCCGGCGACTGGTGCGAGATCCACCACGTCACACCCCACGCAGAGGGCGCACCCACCAGCGTCGACAACGGAGTGCTGCTCTGCTGGTACCACCACCGGACCTTGGGTACTTCCGGCTGGGAGATCCGCATCAACGACGGAGTCCTCGAGTTCAAACCCCCACCCTGGATCAACCCAGACGGAACCTGGATCCGCACCACCAAGGCCAAACCCCGCCTCACCGCAGCACTCAAACGCGCCCTCAAGGACACTTAGCTGAGACGTACTTTGCCTTCCAGGTGATCGAGCCTGTCGAGATCAACCAGTCGTGGCGAGTTCCTCACGGATCGCGGTCACGAACGAGTCGATGTCGTCCTCGGTGGTGTCGAACGAGCACATCCAGCGCACCTCACCGGTCGCCGGGTTCCAGTCGTAGAACCGGAATCGCTCCCGCAGCCGATCGGCGATACCCGGCGGCAGCACCGCGAACACCGCATTCGACTCCGTCGCCTGAGTGAACGAGATCCCGTGAAGGTTTCCTGCTGCGACCTCCCGCGCGAGCGCTTCCCGCAAACGCAGCGCCATCCGGTTCGCGTGGGTCGCCGACCTCAACCACAGGCCACCCTCGAGCAGCGCCACCAGCTGTGCGGACACGAAGCGCATCTTCGATGCGAGCTGCATGTTCAACTTGCGCAGGTAGACCAAGCCGGGCGCGGCATCCGGATTCAACGCGACGATCGCCTCACCGAAGAGAAGGCCGTTCTTGGTCCCACCGAAGCTGAGAACGTCGATGCCCGCGTCGGTGGTGAACTCACGCAGCGGCTCGCCCAGCGCGGCCGCGGCGTTGGCGATGCGAGCGCCGTCCATGTGCACGACCATGCCCTTCGCGTGGGCGTGCTCGCTGATCGAGCGGAGCTCCTCCACCGTGTACAGCGTCCCGAGCTCCGTGGTCTGGGTGATGCTGACCGCAAGCGGCTGGGCCCGGTGCTCGTCGCCCCAGCCCCACGCCTCCCGGTCGATGAGCTCAGGAGTGAGCTTGCCATCGCGGGTCTCAATAGTGAGCAGCTTCAGCCCGCTGACCCGCTCCGGCGCGCCGCCCTCATCCGTGTTGATGTGTGCAGTCTGTGCGGAGATCACCGCACCCCACCTCGGGACCATGGCGGTGAGCGCGGTGACGTTCGCTCCGGTGCCGTTGAACACCGGATAGGTCTCTGCCTGCTCACCGAAGTGCTTCCGCATGACCTCCTGCAGGCGCTCGGTGTACACGTCCTCGCCGTAGGAGACCTGGTGCCCGCCGTTCGCGTCCGCGATGGCCTGGATGATCTCGGGGTGCGCTCCCGCGTAGTTGTCGGATGCGAAGCCGCGGCGATTCTGGTCGTGGAGTGTGCTCACCCCACCATTCTGCCCGCATCCGACAACCACGCTGACGGTCTAGCCGACCAGGGCCTCCTTCAGGGTCACCCGGGCGCCGGTGCGCAGCAGCGAGTTGCGGTACATCCGCTCGCCGATCCACACCACGAGCGCGGTAGTCGCCACAAGGATGCCGAGCGACAGCAGCGGCTCCCACCACTCGGCGGTACCGAGGAACACCCGCATCGGCATGCCCACCGGCGCCGAGAACGGTACGTACGACATCACGCCCAGCACGACCGGGTTGTCGTTGAAGAAGATCACCAGGAAGTAGGGGATCATCACGAGCATCGTCACCGGGGAGGTGACCGAGCCGACATCCTCGACCCGGGACACCAGTGCCGCGGTGGCCGCGAACAGCGCGGCGAGCAGCACGAACCCGAACAGGAAGAACACAACGAACCAGACCAGCGACGGCCCGATATCGGCCAGCAGCAGGTCCTGACCGGATGCGAGCATCCCGACTCCGGCGAGCACCGCGATGAGCGCGATCTGACCGAACGCGAGGATGCTGTTGCCGAGCACCTTGCCCGCCATCAGTGCGCGCACCGGCACCGTCGCCATCAGGATCTCCACGATCCGCGTCTGCTTCTCCTCCACAACGCTCTGCGCGATGATCGAGCCGAACGTGAGGGCGGAGACGAAGAACACTAGTCCGAACCCGAGCGCGACCAGGTAGATCAGGAACGGGTTCTGTCCACTCGGTTCAAGCAACTCGATCCCCGGCGTGACGCTCAGCACGGCGAGCACCGACGTGGGCGCCTCGTCCAGGCCGATCACGGTCAGCTCGAGCGGCGCATCCGGATCCGGCACGAGCGCCGCCTCGACCTCCTCGGATCGAACCAGCTCCTCCGCCTCGTCCACGGTGGCGGCCTCGGTGACCTCGAGCGCACCGGTGTCCTCCGCGACGGCGACCGCCGAACCAACCCCTGCGACCTTGGGCAGGTCAACGTTCTGGCTCGCGAACCCGCCGAAGAGAACGCTTGCGAGCACCATCAGCAGCAGGATGCCGGTGGAGATCAGGAACGCCTTGCTGCGCAGGCGCATCCGGATCTCTCGCTCGGCAATTAGCCACGTGGCCTGAGCGAGTCCGGGGCTTGTGAAGCGGCTCACTGGATTACCTCCTTGAAGATCTGGGCGAGTGACGGTTGGCGCGGCGCGAAGCGCTGCACGTCGCCGGATGCCGCGGCACGCTTCAGCACGCGCTGAGCGGTCTCGGTCGAGTCGGTCTCGAACACCGCGTGCCCGCCGTCGAAGTCGACGACCCGCACGCCGGGCTCCGAGCGCAGCCATCCGGTGTCGCCGGCGACGGTGAGCTCGTAGAGACCAGGAGCGTGCGCCTCGCGCAGCGTCTCCCGCGAGCCGGCGGCGCGAATCTGCCCGTCGGCGATGACGATCAGGTCGTCACACAGCCGCTCGACGATGTCGAGCTGGTGCGAGGAGAACAGCACGGGCGCGCCCTTCGCGGCGAAGTCCTTCAGCACGCCCTGCACGACCTCGACCGCCATGGGGTCGAGCCCCGAGAACGGCTCGTCCAGCACGAGCACCTCCGGTTCGTGCACCAGGGCGGCTGCGATCTGCGCGCGTTGCTGGTTACCCAGCGACAGGCTCTCGACTGTGTCGTTGGCACGCTCGCCCAGTCCGAGCCGCTCGAGCAACTCCATGGTGTTGCGTTTGGCATCCTCGGTCGGCATGCCGTGCAGTCGCCCGATGTAGGTCACCTGCTCGGCGACCTTCATCTTGGGGTACAGCCCGCGCTCCTCCGGCATGTAGCCGAACCGGGTGCGCGCTTCGGCGGTGAGTGGCGACCCGTCGAGGGTCACCGCACCCGAGTCGGGCGCAAGCACACCGAGGATGATCCGCATGGTCGTGGTCTTACCCGCGCCATTACCGCCGACGAAGCCGGTCATGCGTCCGCCGGTGACGCTGAACGCGACATCCGTGAGCACCCGGCGGTCCCCGAACGACCTGTTGATTGAGTGGAGTTCCAGCATGAGCTCCACGCTACGGATGCGCCAAGCCGGGCACATCCGTCGCACGGCGGGTTTGTGTGCTCCCCCTCGCGGTGGAGCCGGAGTCAGGAGCCGTTGGGGGTGACCAGGCCGCTCTCGTACGCGTAGACCACCGCTTGTACCCTGTCACGCACGCCGAGCTTGGCGAGCACGTTCGACACGTGCGTCTTCACGGTGGCTTCCCCGAGGAACAGCCGCGCGGCGATCTCGGCGTTGGACAGCCCCTGCGCGACCAGCACGAGCACTTCCCTTTCCCGCTCGGTGAGTCCGACATCCGTTGCCACCTCGGAGCGGGGTGCGGCCGCACCGCCGAAGCGGGCGATGACGCGACTGGTCACCTCGGGCGCGAGCATCGCGTCGCCGTCCGCGACGACGCGCACGGCCTCAATGAGCTTCTCCGGGCTGGCGGTCTTCAGCAGGAAGCCGCTCGCGCCCGCACCCAGCGCATCAAACAGGTAATCGTCGCGGTCGAAGGTGGTCAGGATCAGCACGCGCGAGCGCAGTGAAGGGTTGCCGATGATGTGCCGGCTGGCCGTCAGGCCATCCATGCCGGGCATCTGGATGTCCATGAGCACGACATCCGGGTTGGTGCGCGTCACCACCTCGATCGCGTCGGCACCCGACCCGGCTTCACCGACCACGTCGATGCCGGGCTCCGTCTGAAGGATGATTCGGAACCCGGCGCGCACGAGCTCCTGGTCATCGGCGAGGACGACGCGGATCACGCGTGCTCCGCCGACCGTGCGGCGAGCGTGCGGCTCGACGTGAGCGGGATGCGCGCGCGCACCAGGTAGCCGCCGCGACTCCGTGGCCCGACCTCGAGCTCACCGCCGACGGCGACAACGCGCTCTCGCATTCCCACCTGGCCGAGGCCGCTTCCGCGCGCCGCTGCGGCTCTTCCCAGTCCGGTGTCCGCGACCTCCAGCTCGACCGCATCCGGTTCGTAGCGCAACCGGACGTCAGCGGTGGCGCCGGTGCCCGCGTGCTTGCGGGTGTTGGTGAGGGCCTCCTGCGCGACCCGGAACAGGGTGAAGCTCACGAGCGGGCTGAGCGGCACCGGGTCGCCGATCACCTGCACGCTCACTGGCGTTCCGGCGTGGCGGGTCTGCTCCGCGAGCTCCTCGAGCTGTTCGACACCGCGCGTTGACGCACTCTCGCTCGCGGTGTCGGTCTCGTTCTCACGCAGGGTCGTGAGCAGGCGGTGCAGTTCGTCGACCGCGGTTCGGGCGCTGGTTTCGATCAGCTCGAGTGAAGCGGATGCCTGGGCAGGGTCGGTCTGCAGCACTCGCCGAGCTGCCCCGGCCTGAATGCCCATGACCGAGACGTGGTGGGCCACGACGTCGTGCAGTTCGCGCGCGATGCGCAACCGGTCAAGCGCGACCGCCTGCACCGCGCGGCGCTCGCGCTCCTCGGATAGCTCGGCGGTGCGCGCGCTCAGCAGCGCCTTCTCTCGCGCCGCACGCCACGCGGTGTTGCCGAAGAAGAACGCGCCGCCGAAGTACAGCAGGTTGGTGACCACCTGGATGATGGCGAGGGAAGCGAGCTGCGAGAAGATTCCCGAGCGGGAGAAGTCCGGGACGGCATCCGGATCGGACACGGTCACGATCAGGTTCACCATGACCCACACGAGCATCGCCGCGATGATGATGCCACGCACGACATTGGCTCGCCGACGGTTCCTGCCCCACGCGCCGACCGTGTAGATGGCCATGAACAGCGCAATGTTGCTGAAGAGCAGCTCCGGCACCATGAACTGCTGGCTGACGTAGAAGGCGATGGCGATGAAGAACGCGACAGCCTCTGGCCAACGGCGGCGGAAGGCGAGCGGCGCGGTCAGACCGACAACCGCGAGCGCGCTCATCCACAGCGGCGCGGGGTCGTTGTACCAGCCGATCCGGTTATAGAGCATCGAGGAGAGCGCAGTGCCGATCATCAGCACGAACGCCGCCAGCGCGTCGCGCCGGTAGCCATCTGGGCCCGGCCGCTCACGCACCCACTCGTCGGTAGCCATCCGTTAACGCTACCGACGAGCCGGGGGAGTCACATCCGTCGCGCGACGGAGCCCTCAGGGGCTGAAGCCAGTGGCTAGTCGGCGCCGGTGATCCCGGACGTCGACTCGATCACGGTGGCCATCTTCTTCTGCAGCGCCTCGTAGAACATCGACAGCGGGAACTCGTCGTCCATAACCTGGTCGGTGTACCCCTTGGCCGGTCCGGCGAGCGTCTCGTCGTCCAGCCCGCGGGCCCACTTCGATGCCGGATGCGGGGCGAGCGTCCCCGAGACCAGCTCGTATGCGGCGAGCCAGTGCGCGACTTTCGGCCGGTCGATGGAGCGCCAGTAGAGGTCGTGGATCGCCTCGCCGAGCGCGTTCACGACATCCGGAACCTCATCCCAGTCGATGCTGAGCGTCGTGTCGGTCCAGTGCAGCACGCCCTTCTGGTGCATCCACGCGAACAGCAGCTGGCCACCGAGACCGTCGTAGTTGCGCACCCGGCTGCCGGTGAGCGCGAACCGGAAGATGCGGTCGAAGATGACCGTGTACTGCACCAGCTGCGCGTGCTTGCGGGTCACCGGGTCGGTGTCCTCTGCGCGCACCAGCCGCACCGACTCGCGGAACGCGGTCAGGTCGCAGCGCAGTTCCTCGAGGGAGTAGAGGAAGTACGGCATCCGCTGCTTGATCATGAACGGATCGAACGGCAGGTCGCCGCGCATATGGGTGCGGTCGTGGATCAGGTCCCACATCACGAACGTCTTCTCGGTGAGCTCCTGATCCTCGAGCAGCTCGCGCGCATCCGCGGGCAGGTCGAGACCGGTGATCTCGGATGCCGCACGCACGACGCGGCGGAAGCGAGCGGCCTCACGGTCGGCGAAGATGGCGCCCCAGGTGAACACCGGGATCTCACGCGTCGCGACCGTCTCCGGGAACAGCACAGCCGCGTTGGTGTCGTAACCGGCCGTGAAGTCGAGGAAACGCACCGGGATGAACAGCTTGTTCGAGTAGTCACCGGCCTCCAGCTCAGAGACGAACTCCGGCCAGATCACTTCGATCAGCACCGCCTCGACCAGCCGGTCGCTGCTGCCGTTCTGCGTGTACATCGGGAACACCACGAGGTGGCGGATGCCGTCCTCACGGTGCTGCTCCGGGTGGAACGCGACGAGCGAGTCCAGGAAGTCCGGCATGCCGAAGCCGTCCGCTGCCCACCGCTCGAAGTCGGCGACGGATGCCCGCAGGTACTCGTCGTCGTGCGGGAACAGCGGGGCCAGCTCCAGGATGCGCGCGGTGATCTCGGCGACGAGCTCGGCCGCGCGCAAGTGGTCTCCGGCATCCGGGATGCTGCCGTCCTTGATCTGCAGCTCACGAATGGCGCTCACGGCGCTCTTGAGGGCCAACCAAGCCGGGGACTGCGCGGTGGCACCGTCCTCAACGACCTCGGGTTCGCCAATGATCGCCTGCGTCGCGTGCTGCGCTGCCTGCTGGGACATGGTTCAACCTCCGCATCGTCGACTCGGGACCGCACTGTGCAGTCACACCCCTCCAGCCTACGGGGGCGCGGTGCCGGAATTCTTTGTGACTTCGGTGGTTATGGTGCGTTTCGGGTGGGAATGGCGCAGGGAAACTGCTTACAGCCCGTGTTCACGCAGCCAATCCCCCAGAACGCGCTCGAACACGTCCGGCTGTTCGACGTTCGGCAGGTGCGCGGAGTCGTGGAACCGGCATCCGTCGGCGTTCGGAATCGTGGTCACCAGGTACTCGTACTGGGCGAGGGTCTCGGACACGTCGTGGTCGCCGACCATCACCAAGGTCGGCACGGTGATGTCGACGACCCGGTCGTACGCGGGTGGTTCGAGCGGGATCGGCGACGGCTCCTCATCGGCGTGCCGCACGTTGGCGGCATTGAGCGCGTACGCCGTCTCAACAAATGCGGGGTCGAGCTCTTCGGCGGAACGCTCTGCTCCGAACGACCACAGCTCGACCTCCTTGCGGGCGATCTGCTCCCAGTTCTCCTCTTCGACGAGAGCGTCCAGCTCGTCGAACAGGGCATCCTCGCGCTCCGTCAACTCGATGACCGGAAACCCGCCTGGGCCGCTTCCGATGGTGACCAGGCCCACAACCCGCTCGGGCGACTCGACGGTGAGGTCGATCGCGATCATGCCGCCGCGCGAGCAGCCGATGACGGTCGCCTTGTCGACGCCCAGGTGATCCAGCACCGCGCGGGCGTCCGCTCGGTTGGAGAACTCGACATTCTCGGTCTCTGTCTCCCCGAAGCCTCGCGTGTCGTAGCGGATGACGTAGTGGTCCTTTGCCAGCGCGTCCACCTGGGGGTCCCACATCCGAAGCGTCGCTACTCCGGCGTGAATCAGCAGCAGGGCGGGGGAGTCGGAGCTGCCCGCGGTCTCGTAGTAAAGCCGGGCGCCGTCGACGTCGATGGTGGGCATGAGGCAACGCTATTCCAGCGCCCGCACTGCACGCCAGAGGTCGACGCCGTGCGCTACTGCGGGATACGGATGCCGCGGATGACGCCGAGCGCGTCGCGCGCCTTCTCGAGGTCGCGCTTCCGGGTCGCCGCAAGCAACTCGGTCTGCGCCTGGGTCAGCGCCTCCAGGTCGATGAACTCGGGAAGGTGGAGGCTGCCGAGCCGCACCATGTGCACGACCGAGCGGATGGCGCGTCGCAACTCCGGGTTGTGCGATACGACCGCCATCCGGTTGAAGAATTGGAAGTTGGTCGTCGCGATCGATTGCACATCAAGCTTCGCGACCGCATCTTCGAACGCGGCATGGTCGGCGGACAGCTGTTCGACCAGTTCGTCGGTCGCGACCGGAACGACCTCTTCGATGAGGGCCGCATAGAGAGCGATCCACACTGTCATGGCGTTCGCGGTCTGCTGCGGGCTCACCACAGCGACGCGAGTGAAACGGTTGGCCGAAGCCTCGACCAGGCCGATCTCGCGGAGTCGCTGAATCGCCTCACGAACCGGTGTCCTGGAGACGCCGAAGGACTCTGCGAGGTTGGTGTCGCTGATCTTGTGGCCCGGCAGGAGCCTGCCCTCGTTGATGTCGGCGAGGATCGCCTCGAAGACCGTCGTCACCACCTTGCTGGTGGCAATTCCCTCGTCACCGGAAATAGTTGTTCGCGGCACCGTGGCGGTCGTCTCGATCACGCTCCCAGAATAGTCATTCGGATGCCCCCGTGCGGGGGCGCGACCGATGTGTCTACCTCCCGCGGGCAAGAAACCTGACCGAACACGCAGGCGTAGCGAGGCTCAGAAGATCATCGGGCGATCGTCGTCGTCACTTTCGTCGTCCGCGAGGTCGACCGTGACCGGCACGTGGTCGCTCGGGGCGTCGCCCTTGCGCTCATTCCGGTGGATCGCGCCGTCGGTCACCCGGTCGGCGAACGCCGGCGAGCCGAGGATGAAGTCGATGCGCATGCCCTCGTTGCGCGGGAACCGCAGCTGCTTGTAGTCCCAGTAGGTGAACAGGCCCGCCGGCACGTGCGGGCGCACGACGTCGATGATGCCGGCCTCCGCGAAGGCGTTGAACGCGGCGCGCTCGGGCTCCGACACGTGTGTCGAGAACCCCGGCACCACCGCCGGGTCGCCGTTGTCGGCGTCGGTCGGCGCGACGTTCCAGTCGCCCATGAGCGCGAGTGGGGCATCCGGATGCTCCTGCAGCCAGTTCTGCGCGTACACCCGCAGCCGGGTGAGCCAGTCGAGCTTGTAGTAGTAGTGCGGGTCCTCGAGCGCGCGGCCGTTCGGCACATACAGGCTCCACAGCCGGATGTCCTCGACCGTCACGCCGAGCGCCCGCGCCTCGAGCGGCAGGCCGACGCCCTCCTTGCCCTTCTCGAAGCCGGGCTGGTCGGGGAAGCTCGTCTCGACATTCGTCATCGGCAGGCGGCTGGCGAAGGCCACTCCGTTCCACTGGTTGAGTCCGTGGGCGACGACCTCGTAGCCGGCCGCTTCGAACGCCTCGATGGGGAACTGCTCTGGCTTGCACTTGATCTCTTGCATGCCGAGCACGTCGATGTCCTCACGGACCAGCCAGTCGACGACCCGCCCGTAGCGTGTGCGGATGGAGTTGACGTTCCAGGTCGCGATGCGCATGTCCCAACGCTATCGGGAGCGGGTGTCCCACCAGCCGACGGACGCGGCGACGGCGAGCCCGCCGATCACCATCGAGCCGTGCGGGTAATAGGCGAACAGCACGGCGCCGCCGATGAAGAATGCGAGGAGCGCGCCGAACCGCACGATCGGCCAGCGGGGCCGGATGCCTCGGCGGAACGCCGCGATGGCGCACACGATCGCCAGCAGGCCGATCGCGATCAGCAGAAACGGTTCGATGCCCCAGAGCGCGCGGAGCGGATGCGGCCAGTCCCGCGCGAGATAGCTGACGATCACCATCGGACCGCTCGCGAGAGTGACCCAGAAGGTGATCGCCCCTGTCACGCCGAGCGTTGTCGTGATGGGACGCATCGCGAACGCGAGCAGCACGAACGAGACGGACGCGGATGCGCCAAACAGCAGATAGTCCTCGGTCCACCCCAGCGGGGCGAACAGCGCGCGGTAGCCGTCGTAGATCGGCAGCGGCTCGATTGCGTGCGCCCAGCCGGGCGCCGGATAGTCGGGGAGCGACTCCCACGCCACGTGCTGGGCGGGGAGCAGGAACAGCGACCACAGCGAAGCGAGCACGGCTAACACAGCGGCGACGACGCGGGGATTGATGCGAGATGGCATGGGAGTTCTCACTAGAGTTGGTCGGGTGACGGACGCGCGCCAGCAGCTCATTGAGCACATCTCGCGGAATGCAGTATTCCACGGAGACTTCACCCTCACGAGCGGCGCGCGCGCCAACTTCTATGTCGACCTGCGGAGCGTCAGCCTCCACCACCGCGTCGCACCGCTCATCGGTCAGGTGATGCTCGACCTCATCGCCCCGATCCCGGATGTCGCAGCGGTCGGCGGCATGACCATGGGCGCCGACCCGATAGCCGCGTCGATCCTGCACCAGGGGGCAGCGCGCGGACTCGCTTACGACGCCTTCGTCGTGCGCAAGGAGCCGAAGGATCACGGCCGGGGTCGTCAGGTCGAGGGACCGGATGTCGCGGGCAAGCGCGTGATCGTGGTTGAAGACACATCCACCACGGGTGGTTCCCCGCTTCAGGCGATCGAAGCGCTCGTCAAGGTCGGGGCCGAAATCGTGGCAGTCGCCGTGGTCGTCGACCGTGACACCGGCGCACGCGAGCGCATCGAAGCGGCCGGCTATCCGTATCTGGCGGCGATCGGGCTCGAGGACCTCGGGCTGGCATCCGGAGGTTGGGCGCAGTGACCAAACCAGGCGAGGCGAGTCTCGAGGACTGGCTGGCCGAGAGCTTCGGCGCGAAGGAAGAGCCACCGCCTCTTGTCGAGCCGCCGGAGCCGACCTTCGGCCCGCCGACGGTCGCACTCGGGGAGTCCTTCACACCCACCGTCGCTGCCGAAGCGCCGACGGTGGCACTTGCCGATCCGCTGGTGTCCGAGTCGAGCACCGCGCCTCCGGACCTGCCGACCGAGGTATTCGCCGCTCCCGCCGGCGGCGCGCTTGATGACCTCTTCGGCGAGCAGCAGTTCCGCGACTATGAAGCAGAGCCGATCGCCAGCGAGAACCCGTTCGCCGCGCGCCGCACGACGGAGGCGACCGCCCAAGGGGCGGAGGGCGGCGTCAGCTCGACGCAGAAGAAGCTCATGTGGGCGGCGGGTGCGGTCGTCGCGGTGCTCGCGCTGGTCGCGCTGTTCATGGTCGGCACCAAGATGCCGGGTCTCGTCGGCTCGCCGCAGGCATCCGGGATCGGCGCCGAGGACACGGCCGACACGGTCGGGCCGCTTCCACCCGGGCAGTACTCGTGGGACCTGCTGCGGGGCGGCGAGTGCCTCGACAGCTACTCCGGGGCGTGGAGCGACACTTTCCCGGTCGTCGATTGCGGCACTGACCACAGTGCGCAACTCGTGCACCGCGGCATCGTGCCGCTGCCGGAGACCGGCGCCGACTCGTTCCCGGGTGTTGCCGCGCTCGACGCACAATTGCAACCGCTGTGCGCGGCCGCGACCGTGCTGGACTACGAGGCCGCGGGCGCGTACAGCGACATCCAGGTCGAAACCAGCTTCCCGGCGACCGAGCAGGCCTGGAACGAGGGTCGTCGCGACTTCCACTGCTTCGTCAGCCGGGCATCCGGCGAGCCGATCAGCGGAAGCCTCGCCGCGCAGCCCGACGCAGAAGATTAGACCGCTACGAGCTGGGCGCTGACCCCAGCGCGGCGGCGACCAGGCGCACACCCTCTTCGGCGTCGATTCCGAGCTGCCGGATGCGTGCCGCGTATTCGGCGGCCGCCTCTTGCGCCTTCCGCTCGGCGGCATCCCCATGGGTGGACACGAATGTGCCGTTCCGGCCGCGGGTCTCGATGATCTGGTCCAGTTCGAGCTCGCGGTAGGCACGCGCGACGGTCCCGGGGGCGATGCCGAGATCGTCGGCGAGCCGACGCACGGTCGGCAGGCGCGTGCCCGGTGCCAGCGTGCCGCTGCTCACCTGCTCGAGCAGGTGCGTCCGGAGCTGCTCGAACGGCGGCACCGACGACTGCGGGTCAACGACAACCCTGCTTGCGTCCCACGCTGCCTCCATCATGCGCCCAACGTATCAACCGGGTCGGCGCAGGCGTCAGGATGCCGGGGCGTGGGTTTCCAGGAACTCGTACACCTCGGTGTGGTCCACCCCGGTGAACGTGTCCACCGGCACCGCGGCCAGCAGCGACGACTGCAGGCGCGGGCTGGGGAACGATTGCTCGCTCCACTTCGAGGCCAGCGGCGCGGGTGGCTGACGGCAGCACGCTGGGTCCGGGCATCCGGAATTCTTCCGGTTCGCCGTGTCCCGCCCGCGGAACCACTTCACGTGAGCGAACGGCGTGCCGACGCTCACCGAGAAGTCGCCCTGGGTGGTCGACTGGATGCTCGAGGTGCACCAGTAGGTGCCGTTCGGTTTGTCGGTGTACTGGTGGTACGGGCTGAACCGGTCGGCGATGTCGAACACCTGCCGCGCGCTCCAGAACCGGCACACCACCTGCCCCTCGACAGCTCCGAGCACGTCGTGCGGGAACTTGGCGTCGTCGTTCTCATACGCCTTGGAGATGGTGCCCGACTGGTGCACCTTCAGGAAATGCAGGGGGATGCCCAGGTGATGGGTCGCCAGGTTGGTGAAGCGGTGCGCGGCGGTCTCGTAGGTGACGGCGAACGCATCCCGCAGGTCCTCGACCGACAACTCCCGGTTCGCCTTCGCCTCGGCCAGAAACTCGACCGCGCCAGCTTCCGGCACCATCAGCGCCGCCGCGAGGTAGTTAGTCTCGACCCGCTGCAGCAGGAACTCGCGGTAGTCATTGGGCTCCTCGGCGCCCAGAACATGCCCGGCCAGCGCCCGCAGCAGCGACCCGCGCGGGTCGGCGCCCTTCTTGTCCACCGGGAGGTAGATGCGCTTGTGCCGCAGGTCGCTCACCGAGCGGGTCGACGCCGGCAGGTCGGTGACGTAGTGCAGCGTGAACCCGAGGTGGGCGGCGAGTTCGGATGCGAGTCGCTGCGAGAGCGGACCGCCGGTGTGCCCGACCGCGGCGAGCAGGCCGCGAGCGGTGCTCTCGAGTTCCGGGAAGTAGTTGTTCTGCCGGCGCATCTGGTCGCGCAGTTCCGTGTTGGCCCGACGCGCCTCCTCCGGGGTCGCCGCGCGCTCGCGGTGCAGCCGTTCGAGCTCCGCATGCAGCCCGAGCACCGTCTCGATCGCCTCGTCGCTGAGCGACTTGCGCACCGGCAGGGGTGGGAGACCGAGCGAGCTGTAGAGCGGCCCGCGCTGGATCCGCTCGAGCGCGATCTCCAGTTGGGCTCGCCGCGACGGCGGCTCGGCGCTGAGCAGGTCGTCGAGGGTCGCGCCAAGAGCGCGAGCGACGGTCTGCAGATCGCTGAGCCTCGGTTCCCGCTTGCCGTTCTCCAGCACGCTCACTTGGGAGGCGGCTCGCCCGATCGCGGTACCGAGGTCCTCCAGCGTCATGCCGCGGCTCTGCCGCAGTTGCCGGATGCGCTTGCCGATGGTGAGCGCATCCAGGCTTGTGTCGTCAGCGGGCAGGGGCATTACCGTCGTCATCCACCCACAATGTCAGGTCTGCCGGTTCGGCGGAACAGAAAACCAGCGGTTCTTCGGCATAAATGCTGCGCGCGCAATCGACGAAGTTCTGGAGACGATCAGGAATCGAAGCCCAAGCCGAGCGCGTCGAGCGTCTTCAGGATGAGATTCCTGCGCCCGCGATTGTGGTCGGCTCGGTCCATCGACCACCGGGTGGCCTGGATGCCCATCGATGCGATCGGCTCCGGCGGGAACGGCAGCGGGCGCTTGCGCACCATCTCGAGTTCCGTCCTCTCGGTCGTCAGGCCTTCGAGCTGGTCGAGCATCACGTTCGCCGCGAAGTGCACCGCTCCGACACCGAGCCCTGTAAAACCGGCTGAGTAGGCGACGCGACCGCCGCGAGCGGTTCCGAAGAACGCGCAGAACCGGGTCGAGCTGTCGATGGCTCCGGCCCAGCGGTGCGTGAAGCGGATGCCCTCCAGTTGCGGGAAGGTGGTGAAGAAGTGGCTCGCGAGTCGCTCAAATGACTGCGGCCGTTCCTCGTACGAACTGCGAAGCCTGCGCCCGTAGTGGTAGATCGCGTCGTAGCCGCCGAACAGGATCCGGTTGTCGGCGCTCATCCGGTAGTAGTGGAACTGGTTCGCCATGTCGGCCAGTCCCTGCCGGTTCTGCCAGCCGATCGACGCAAGTTGCGCCGAGTCCAGCGGCTCGGTCATCAACACATAGTCGTAGACCGGAACGGTGGCCAGCGCGTTGCGCTTCAGCAGCGACGGGAACGCGTTGGTCGCCAGCGCCGTCTTGGTGGCCGTCACCTCACCGTGCGCGGTCACCAGCCGCGACACCGGCTGCCCGGTTGCGTCGTCGGCGTCGATACGTTTCACGGGCGAGTTCTCGAAGATCTCCACGCCCAGTTCAGCGGCAACCCGTTCCAGTCCCGCGACGAGCTTGCCGGGGTGGATCAGCGCGGTGCTGCGCTTGTGCCAGAGCCCGGCGAGGTAGGTGGGGGAGTCCACTTCGGCACGAACGGCTCCAGCGTCCAGGAAGACGTTGTCGGCGTCGGTCGGCTCCTCCAGCAGCCACTCGACCTGGTGGTCCTCGATGGCGAGGTCGATCGAGCCGGTGCGCTCGAATTCGCAGTCGATGCCCAACTCGATCACCGCGCGTTCGATCTCATCGAGGTTCTCGAGCCCCAGCCGGTTGAGCGCTTCGATCTCCTTAGGCCAGCGGTTTCGGCCGTTCTGTTCGCCGTGGGTCAGGCTCGCCTCGCAGAAGCCGCCATTGCGACCGGATGCCGCCCACCCGAGCGTGCGGCCTTCCAGCAGCACGACATGGGCATCCGGGTTGCGTCGCTTGGCGAGCACCGCCGTCCAGAGGCCCAGGAAGCCACCGCCAACCACCGCCAGGTCGCACCGGATCGCACCGGACAAGCTCGGGTGCAAGACCCGTTCTCCCAGATCGTCCAGCCAGAACACGGCGTGCTTGCTGTCGCTCAGCGATTGGCTGACAAGGGAGGCCGCCGGCCGGTTCCTCTCAAAAACGGTGGTGCCCACGAAGGACGTTCCTCTCTTGCTTCTCAGGTCAGGCGTTGTCGGCGGCGTAGACCCGCTCGCCGTTCACGAACGTCTGCAGCGTGCGGGTGTTGCCGATCTCTTCGGGGGATCCGGCGAACGGATCGCGATCAAGCACGACGAGGTCGGCGAGGTTGCCGGGTCGTATGGTGCCGGTGTCGTCGAGGTGGTTCACCCAGGCCGAACCGGCCGTGTAGGCGGTGAGCGCGCTCGCCAGGTCGATGCGCTGCTCGGGGAGGAACACGTCGAAGTCGCCCTCCTTCTGGCTCGGCGCGGAGAGCCGATTCACGGCGACGTGGATGGCGGCGAATGGGTCGGGTGTGCTCACTGACCAGTCGCTGCCGGATGCGAGCACCGCGCCACTGCGCAGCAGGTCACCGAACGGGTACTGCCAGGAACTGCGTGGCTCGCCCAGGAACGGGAGGGTGAGGTCGACCATCTGCGGCTCGAGCGCAGCCCACAGCGATTGCATGTTCGCCGCGACGCCGAGTTCCCTGAACCGGGAGACGTCATCCGGATGCACCACCTGCAGGTGTGCGATGTGGTGCCGGTTGTCGCCGCGTCCGTTTGCCGCAATCGCCGCAGCAACCGAGTCGAGGCACTCGCGCACAGCACGGTCGCCGATCGCGTGGAAGTGCACCTGGAAGTCGAGCTGGTCCAGCTCGACTACCGCGTCGCGGAGCACTGCAGGGTCGACGAAGGAGATGCCGGAGTTGCCGGTGTGATGCCCGCAGCCGTCGAGGTACGGCTCGATCATCGCCGCGGTGAAGTTCTCGGCGACACCGTCCTGCATGACCTTGACGCTCGTGGCCGCAAACCGGCCGGCTCGGGACTGCTCCCGCCGGGCGACCAGTTCCGGCACCTGCTCCAGGCCGCGCGTACGGTCCCACCAGAGCGCACCGACGACGCGCGCGGTGAGCTGGCCGCTTTGCGCCGCCGCCAGGTACGCGGGTGTTGCGTCCCCGGCGTCGCCGTAGTCGCCGAGGATGGCATCCTGCCAGGCGGTGACCCCCATCGAGTGCAGGTACTCCTGGCCGATGAGCAGCGCGCGCAGGTAGTCCTCCGGCGAGGTGGCGGGCAGCAGACGGTTCACCAGGGTCATCGCACCCTCGTGCAGCGTGCCGGTCGGGGTGCCGTCCGGGTCGCGTTCGATTCGGCCATCGGCGGGGTCCGGTGTGTCGGCGGTGATACCGGCGAGCTCGAGGGCACGACTGTTCACCCAGGCGCCGTGGCCGTCGCGGTTGGGCAGGAAGGCCGGTCGATCCGGGATGACGGTGTCCAGGTCCTCGGCCCGCGGCGTTCCGCCCGGGAACGCCGACATCCCCCACCCGCCGCCGAGGATCCACTCCTTGTCCGGATTCGCCGCTGAGTACTCCGCCAGCCGTGCGAGGTAGCCGGCCTTCGTCGATTCCTCGGACAGGTCGCAGCGGATCAGGTCGAGGCCGCCCCACACCGCGTGCACGTGGGCGTCCTGGAAGCCGGGCACAAGCATCCGGCCATTCAGGTCGACAACCTCGGTGGCGGAGCCGATGAACTCCTTCACCTCGTCATGGCCGACCGCCACGATGCGGCCGTCCTTGACTGCGACGCCGGTTGCCCGACGCCGGACGGCGTCGGCAGTGAAAACCGGTCCGCCGGTGAAGACGAGGTCTGCGGTGGGCATAAGACTCCTTTGGATGCGATCTCGGCAGGTGGGGAGGACGGCTCAGCCGCCGCCGACGGTCTTGGCGATGTCTGTGGCCGAGTCGCCGGCGCGGCGCAGCACCACCGCGACCAGCGCGAGCGCGCCGAGGGTGAGCAGCAGCATGATGGTGGACACCGCGGCGATCTCCGGCCGCAGCCCTGTGCGCACCGCGCTCAGCACGTACACCGGCCATGGGGTGGACCCGGACACCTGCACGAATGCGGCGACGATCGTGTTGTCGAGGCTGAGAGTGAACGACAGCAGCGCTCCGGCGAGCACGGCCGGGGTGACGAGCGGCAGGGTGATCTGGGTGAAGCGGCGCAGCGGCGGCGCGTACAGGTCGGAGGCTGCCTCCTCCAGCGACTCGTCCAACCCGATCAGGCGGGAGCGGACGATGTACGCGACGACCGCAGTCGAGAACAGCGAATGCCCGACCACAAGGCGGACGATGCCGTTGTCGAACAGTCCGAGGCCGACATCCTGGCCGAGGAAGACCATCCACGGCAGCAGCGCGACAGCATCCACGATCTCCGGGGTGACCGTGACCAGCACCAGCAGGACGAGGAACCAGGGCACCCACTTGCCTGCCCGCCGCGCAAGGGCGACCCCGGCGAGAGTGCCGAGCACCGTGGCGATCAGCGCGGAGATGACGCCGGCTTGCAGCGACACCCAGACCGCGTCGCGAATCGCCGGCTTGGTCACGATGGACGCGAAGGAGTCGAATCCGAATCCGCCCCAGGCCACGAGCAGCCGGCCGTTGTTGAACGAGTAGATCAGGATGATGATGATCGGCGCGAACAGGAACGCAAAGACGATGACCGCCCAGGCGCGCATCGACAGGTCGATCAGCGAGGTGCGTTGCTTCATTTGGGTGATCCCAACACGAGGCGCCCACGAGCGCGGAGCGGCCAGCTGGCGAGCCAGGCGACGAGGAATGCGATCGCGGCCGAGATCAGGATGGTGAGGATGAGCACTACCGCCATCGCCGAGCCGAGCGCCCAGTTCTGGGCGGTCTGGAACTGGTTGGCCACCATCTGCCCGGCCATGTTGCCCTTCGCCCCGCCGAGGACGGTGGCGGTGATGTAGTCGCCCATCAGCGGGATGTACACGAGCAGGATGCCGACGATGATGCCCGGCTTGGCGAGCGGAAGGGTGATGTTGATGAACGTGCTCCAGCGACCGGCGCCTAGGTCCTTGCTCGCCTCGCGCAGCGGCAGGATCACCCGGTCGAATGCCACGAACAACGGCAGCACCATGAGCGGCAGGTAGTTGTAGACCACCCCGATGAGCACCGCCGTCCTTGTGAACATCACGTCGAGTGGTTCATCCAGCGCGCCGGTTGCCTGCAGCAGCCCCGAGAACCAGCCCTCGGGCGCGAGGATGATCTGCCAGCCGATGGTACGGATCAGGAAGTTGGTCCAGAACGGGATCATGACCATGGCGAGCAGGATGCCGCGGTGCCGGTTAGCCGCCTTGACCGCGAGCCAGTAGGCGAACGGGATTGAGATGGCGAGGCAGATCAGGGTGCCGGTGACGCCGACCCACAGGGTGTTCTGGAATGTCTGGAAGAAGGTCGGAGACAGCGCTTCTGCGTACCGGTCGAACGACAGCCGGTCGTTCGCGTGCGTCCCGAAGATGCCCGGCTTGTAGCCGAAGCTGAACCACAACACCATGCCGACCGGCGCGACGAAGAACGCCGTCAGCCAGGCCCAGGCGGGAAGGGCAAGCGCAGCGCGCGGTCCCTTGAGCCAGTCCGGGCGGCGGCGTGCCGGCGGCGTGTCCAGCATCGTCACCGGAGCGTTGGTCGAGTGTGTCGTCATGGCGTTGCAGTTCGCGCGCTAAGCGCCGGCGGCGGCCTTCATCTTGTCCCAGATCTCAACCGCGCGCTGCTGAGCATCGTTGACCTCACCGGTGTGCATCATGTCGAGCTGTTCTGGCGTGAAGAACACGAGGTCCAGCATCTCCAGACCGGCCTCGCGCGCGGCATCCTCGATCCCGGCGACACCGGTGTGGTAGCCGATGTAGTCGAGTTCAGCCAGCGACACCTCGGGGTCGAGCACGTGGTTGATGAACGCGTGAGCGGCCTCCGGGTGGGGCGCGCCCTCGGCAATGGCCCAGTTGTCTGCCCACAGTTCGGTGGCGGGGTTGCCCAGCACCCACTGCCAGCGGTCCGGGTCGGCGCTCTCGAGGATGCCGATGCGCGCGTCGCCGTTCCAGGCCTGCATCAGCGCGTGCTGCGACTGCGGGATGGCGACGCCGCCGGGGTAGGAGTCGAAGGCGGCGACGTGCGACGCGAGGGTGTTCACCAGGAAGTCCTCGGCCGCATCGAGGTGGGCGGCATCAGTCGTCGTCCAGTCGATGCCGTTCGCCCAGAAGTAGAGGCCGGTGAGTTCCGCAGGGTCGTCGAGCAGCGAAACGTCGCCACTTGCCTCGTTCATGGCCGCGTCGATGAAGTCCTTCCAGGTCTTCAGCTCGCGAGTGATCTTGGTCTTGTCGTAGACGAAGCCGGTGGTGCCCCAGGCCTTGACGACCGAGTAGTCGTTGTTCGGGTCCCAGTCCCGGCCGAGGAACACCGGGTCGACGTTCTTGAGGTTGGGGATGAGGTCATGGTTGAACTTGGCGAGCAGCCCGTTCTCGACCATCTGCGGGATGAACTGGCCGGTCGGGACGACGATGTCGTAGCCGCTGGTGCCCTTCGCCGCGACGAGCTTGGAGATCATCTCCTCGTTGGAGTTGAACGAGTCGAGAGTGACCGCTGGGCCGAGGTCCGCGGTGAACTGCGCGAGCACGTCTGGGTCGTCGTAGTCGCCCCAGGTGTAGATGGTCAGCTTGTCCTCGAGCGCGGCCCCGGTCGCCCGGGGGGCGGTTGAGCCATCGGGGGAACTGCACGCGGCCAGCAACCCGGCGCCCGCCGCGGCCGCGGCGAAGCTGAGGAAGCGACGCCGGTTGTACTGTGCCGCGATCATGCGGCTGGCCGCACTTGAGGCGAGAATCCGAACAGGCTGCTCGTGGGACATCAGGGTCGCTCCTTCACTGAGATCGAATTGGTGGATGCTGCGGGGTTGGTCAGGGCGCGTTCGATCTCGGCCTGAGCCTGCACCGCCTGCTCCCCGGGGAAGTAGTTGACGCTGTCCGCGTCCCAGGAGCACCAGACTGTGGCGCCCACCGGGATGCGGGGTGCGGTCGGGCGGGGCGCCCTGGCCTGGATGGTCAGTCCGTCCCCGACCGAGACGAGGAACTGCAGGGTCTCGCCGAGATGCGAAATGCCGATGAGCTCTCCCGGCAGAGAGTTCTGCTGGGAGGCGGGCTGGCCTTCAGAAACGGTGACCTGCTCCGGGCGGACCGCAGCCTGGGCATCCGTTCCCGACGCCAGGTCGGTGGGTCGACTGGTGCGCAGGGTGCCGTAAGCGGTGTCCAGCAGGTCGCTCTGACGCCCGATGGTGCCGGGGATGAAGTTCTGCTGCCCGATGAACCCGGCGACGTAGGCGCTGGCGGGGGAGTCGTAGATGGTGTCGGCATCCGCCAGCTGCTCAATGCGCCCGTCGCGCATGATGGCGATCCGGTCGCTCATCGACAGCGCCTCGCCCTGGTCGTGGGTGACAAAGATGAAGGTGATGCCGAGGCGCGACTGCAGCAGCTTCAGCTCGACCTGCATCTCCTCGCGCAGTTGCCGGTCGAGTGCGCCAAGCGGTTCGTCGAGCAGCAGCACGGCTGGCCGGTTGATGAGGGCACGCGCGAGGGCGATGCGCTGCTGCTGGCCGCCCGAGAGCATGTTCGGCCGCCGGTCGGCGAAGGACCGCATCTTCACCATCTCGAGCGCCTCGGTCACCCGCTGGCGGGCTTCCGCCTTGGGGACCCGCTTCTGCCGCAGGCCGTAGGCGACGTTCTCGGCGACGCTCATGTGCGGGAACAGTGCGTACGCCTGAAAGACGGTGTTGACGTTGCGCTTGTGCGGTGGAACCCCGAGCACATCCTGGCCGGAGATGCGGATGCGACCGGCGTCGGGCCGCTCGAAGCCGGCCAGCATGCGCAGCGTCGTGGTCTTGCCGCATCCGGATGGGCCGAGAAGGGAGAGGAACTCGCCCGGCTCGACGCGAAGGTCGATGCTGTCGACCGCGGTGCTGGCACCGAACGTCTTGGTTACCGACTCGAGCACCACCGCACCGGGCGCTTCCGCGCGCCCGGGGTGTGAATGCTCGCTGGATCCGGGGGAAGCCTCGCTCGTGAGATTGGTCGAAACAGTCACTTCGGCTTCAGGCCTCCGGGCTCACAACGATGGGACGCGGGTTGTCTGTAGTCAAGCGGAGTTCCGGTAGAACCGCAACGGGATTGATTGTCATTTTGTCTCGCGGCTACGGAATCCGAAGCGAATGGCGGGCTGATGCGCTCAAATCCTCCGTTTGACCGTTGTCACGACACATTTCCGAACTGCGGAAAAACAGGCGAATTTCTATCGTCGAGAGCGCGCAGAACCGGCTCTCTTGCCCCGAGAGTGGTGTCACGGGCCCGAGTCACGGGCCATGGACGATCTACCGGAGGCACCGATGAGCACCGCCCGCGCAGGAGACCAGACCCAGACCGCTGACCAGCTTGCAGCCGAGTGGAAGACGGATGCCCGTTGGGCGGGTGTCGAGCGCGACTACAGCGCCGAGGACGTCATCGCGTTGCGCGGCAGCGTTCGCGAGGACCGCACTCTGGCTCGCCGCGGCGCCGAGAACCTGTGGCGTTACATCCACGAGGAGCCGTTCGTGAACGCGCTCGGCGCGCTGACCGGAAACCAGGCGGTGCAGCAGGTGCGCGCGGGACTCAAAGCCATCTACCTTTCCGGCTGGCAGGTCGCCGCCGACGCCAACCTGTCCGGCCAGACCTACCCTGACCAGAGCCTCTACCCGGCGAACTCGGTTCCCGCGGTCGTGCGCCGCATCAACAACGCGCTGCTGCGCGCCGACCAGATCGAGTTCGCCGAAGGCGCGGAGACGCGCGACTGGCTGCAGCCGATCGTCGCCGACGCCGAGGCGGGCTTCGGCGGGCCGCTCAACGCGTACGAGCTCATGAGCTCGATGATCGAGGCGGGAGCAGCCGGCGTGCACTGGGAGGACCAGCTCGCGAGCGAGAAGAAGTGCGGCCACATGGGCGGCAAGGTGCTCATCCCGACCCAGCAGCACATCCGCACCCTGAACGCCGCGCGCCTCGCCGCCGACGTCGCCGGCGTGCCGACCATCATCATCGCGCGCACCGACTCGCTTGCCGCCGACCTCATCACGAGCGACATCGACGACCGCGACAAGCAGTTCCTCACCGGCGAGCGCACCTCGGAGGGCTTCTACCGCACGACCCCCGGCCTCGACACGGTCATCGCGCGCGGCTTGGCCTACGCGCCCTACGCCGACCTGCTCTGGGTGGAGAGCGCCGAGCCCGACATCGAGCTCGCCCGCACTTTCGCGGAAGCGATCCACGCGCAGTTCCCGGGCAAGAAGCTGGCCTACAACTGCTCCCCGTCGTTCAACTGGAAGCGGCACCTCGACGACGACCAGATCGCGCGCTTCCAGAAGGAGCTCGCGGCGATGGGGTACGCGTTCCAGTTCATCACCCTGGCCGGGTTCCACGCCCTCAACCATTCGATGTACACGCTCGCGGCCGATTACAAGGAGCGGCAGATGAGCGCCTACGTCGAACTGCAGGAGGCCGAGTTCGCCTCCGAGGCGGACGGTTACACCGCAACCCGCCACCAGCGTGAGGTTGGCACCGGCTACTTCGACCGCATCGCGACTGCCCTGAACCCGGACAGCGAGACCCTGGCGCTCGTCGGCTCCACCGAGACCGCGCAGTTCCACTAAATCGCAGCAGGATCAGCAAAGGAATGAAGCAATGAACACGAGCATCGAGATCACCGGAGAACTGCGCGAGCGGTACAACGAGATCCTCACTCCGGATGCGCTGCAGTTCCTCACCGAGCTGCACGACCGGTTCGCGGGTCGCCGACACGATCAGCTGGCCGCCCGGATGCGGGTGCGCTACGACCTGGGCAACGGCCGCAACCTCGGCTTCCTGCCGGAGACCGCGCACATCCGCGAAGACACCGAGTGGCGTGTCGCCGGCGCCGGGCCGGGCCTCGAGAACCGGCGCGTGGAGATCACCGGCCCCACCGACCGCAAGATGACGATCAACGCCCTCAACTCCGGGGCCAACGTGTGGCTCGCCGACCAGGAGGACGCGACCAGCCCGACCTGGGCGAACGTCATCGAGGGGCAGCTCTCGCTCTTCGACGCCATCCGTGGGCAGATCGACTACACGAGCCCCGAGGGCAAGCGCTACGAGGTCAAGGGTGAGATGCCCACGATCGTGTTGCGCCCGCGCGGCTGGCACCTGGTCGAGAAGCACCTGAGCCACATCGACCGTGCGGGGCGCCGGATGCCGGCATCCGGGTCGCTGGTCGACTTCGGCCTGTACTTCTTCCACAACGCGAAGGCGCTCATCGACTCCGGTCGCGGCCCGTACTTCTACCTGCCGAAGCTCGAGAGCCACCACGAGGCCAAGCTGTGGGACGACGTGTTCAGCTACGCCGAGGACCGTCTCGGCATCCCGCACGGCACCATCCGCGCGACGGTGCTGATCGAGACGTTCCCGGCAGCGTTCGAGATGGAGGAGATCCTGTTCGAGCTGCGCGACCACATGGCGGGACTGAACGCGGGTCGCTGGGACTACATCTTCAGCATCATCAAGAACTACCGCGGTCGCGGGCAGCGCTTCGTGCTGCCGGACCGCAACCAGATCACGATGACCGTTCCGTTCATGCGTGCCTACACCGAGCTGCTGGTGAAGACGGCGCACAAGCGTGGCGCGCACGCGATTGGCGGCATGAGCGCGTTCATCCCGAACCGTCGCGACCCCGAGGTGACCGCGATGGCGATGGAGAAGGTCAGCGCGGACAAGCGCCGCGAGGCGGCCGACGGCTTCGACGGCACCTGGGTCGCGCACCCGGACCTCGTCGACACCGCGCGCGCCGAGTTCGACGCGGTGCTCGGCGACCGCCCGAACCAGCTCGATCGCCAGCGCGACGACGTGGAGGTCACCGCCGCGCAGCTGCTCGACATCCGCTCCACGAACGGGTCGATCACGCTCGAGGGCGTGCGCGACAACGTGTCGATCGCGATCCGCTACATCGACTCGTGGCTGCGCGGCGTCGGGGCGGCCGCGATCGACAATCTCATGGAGGACGCTGCGACAGCCGAGATCAGCCGATCGCAGGTGTGGCAGTGGATCCACCAGGATGTCGTCACCGAGGACGGTGTGCAGATCACCCGCGAGCTCGTCGACGGGCTGCTGACCGGGCTGCTCGAGACGCTGCCGCGCACCGACGGCGACCGGTTGGATGATGCCGCAGAGGTGTTCCGCACCGTCGCGCTGCAGGATGACTACCCGACGTTCCTGACGCTGTGCGCCTACTCGCGCTACCTCGTCGAGGAGCCGATGGCGGCAGCTGCCGCATAGATCAGCGACGAGCGCGGACCGCGACCCGAACGGTCCGCGCTCGTCGTTTGCGTGGCGCTGGCGATGCCGTCATCGCGCTGTCCTTGTAGGTTTCCGCCAGCCGGATGTCGCCGCGCTTGAGTCCACCGCTAGATTTCGCTTCGTGAACCTGATCTGGCGCACCCTCTGGCACCTGCTGATCAAGCCGCGCGGCGCGACGCAGGGACCGTTCGATGTGTCATCGACCGAATTCCGGGTGCTGCCCACCGACATCGATATGTACCGGCACCTCAACAACGGCCGCTATCTGTCTATCGCCGACCTCGGCCGCTTCGATCTGCTGCGCCGCGCCGGCCTGTACAAGGCGATGACCGCGCGCGGCTGGTACCCGGTGGTGGTCGCGACGACGATCTCCTACCGGAAGTCACTCGACCTGTGGCAGAAGTTCAACGTCGAGAGCCGATTCCTCGGCTACGACGACCGCGCGGTGTACCTCGAGCAGCGGTTCGTGGTCGACGGCGAGATCTACGCTCGGATGTTCATCCGGGGCCGCTTCCTGAAGAAGAGCGGCGGGCTGGTGCCGATGGACGACCTGATCGAGCTCATCGGCGTGGCGCCGCACGAACTCGAGGTGCCCGAGTGGATCCTGCGCTGGGGACAGAAGGTCGCACTGCCGTCGACCAAGGTGCCTGCGCCCAGCGAGTGGGAATAGCCACTGGGCACAAGCCGAGGCTAGGCGCGCCGAGCCTCGATTGATTCCGCCACTTCGCACGCTGCTGGGTTGATCGCATCCAGCACTTTGCCCGAGGCGGCCGAGACGAGCTCCTTCTCCTCATCGGTGAGCACGTCGAAGAAGAACCTGCGGATGGCGTCATGGTGGTTGCGCATGGCGCGGAAGATTGTGCGCTTGCCTTCGTTGGTCATGCCGATCCAGGTCCCGCGGAGGTCGGTTTCGCACTCGGTGCGCTCGACGAGGCCGCGAGTCTCCATGCGGCTGACCTGGTGCGAGATGCGGCTCTTCTCCCATCCGATGATCTCCGCGAGCTCACGCGCGCGAAGTTTGCGGTCCGGGGCGTCGAACAGGGCAACGAGGATCTCATAGTCGGGGCCGGAGATGCCGGAGTCGCCCTGCAGCTGCTGTTCCAAGGCGCGGTCAAGCTGCCGTCGCATGGCATAGAACCGGCGCCAGACGGCCCACTCCTGCTCGGAGATGTGGGGTGAAGCGGCCATAGAACACCATCATAGCTCATTGTTGACATGTCAACCAGTGGCGCGTATCGTTGACGCGTCACCAATTTTGGGTGACGTGTCACCAAGAACTTTTCAGGAAGGCAACACGTGTCAGATCTCAAGATCGGAATCATCGTCGGAAGCACCCGCCCCGGACGCCTCGGCATCCAGGTTGGCAACTGGGTCAAGGACAACGCGAAGGCCGACGGCGTCGAGTTCGAGCTCGTCGACATCGCCGACTACAACCTCCCGCTGCTCGACGAGGCGATCCCCGCCGCCGCCGGCCAGTACCAGCACGAGCACACCAAGAAGTTCGCGTCGAAGATCGGCGAGTTCGACGGCTACATCTTCGTGACCGGCGAGTACAACCACTCGATCCCGGGCGCGCTCACCAACGCCATCTCGTTCGTCGGCACCGAGTGGCACAACAAGGCCGCCGGCATCGTCAGCTACGGCAGCATGGGCGGCGTGCGCGCCAACGAGCACCTGCGCCAGGTCCTGGCCGAGCTCGCCATCGCCGACGTGCGCCAGAACGTGCTCCTCTCGCTGTTCACCGACGTGGAGAACTTCACCACCGTGAAGCCCGCCGAGATGCACCTCCCCGAGCTGCAGACGCAGGTCGACCAGGTCGTCGCATGGGCCGGTGCCCTGCGCAGCCTGCGCGTCGACGAGGCGCTCGCCGCGTAACTCGCGCTCACCCGCCGCTCACCCGAAAGCGGCAGAAGGGCCCGGCATCCGTTTGCCGGGCCTTTCGCATGTCTGCTCAGGCGGCCGGCTGCTCGGGAAGGTGCTGCACGTCGAGGTGGAGTCGCTCCATCTTCGCGTCCAGGTCGCTCGCCGACTCCGCCGCCCGACTGAGGTCCGCGAGGATCGACTCTGGCACGTGGCGGTCGTACTTGTAGTAGATCCGGTGCTCGAGACTCGCCCAGAAGTCCATCGCGATCGTGCGCAGCTGCACCTCGACCGGCACGATCTCGACCCGGTCGGAAAGGAAGACCGGGATCTCCAGCAGCAGGTGCAGGCTGCGGTAGCCGTTCGGCTTGGGCTCGGCGATGTAGTCCTTCACCAGGCGCACCGTGATGTCGCTCTGCGCGGTGAGCATCTCCGCCACCCGGTAGGTGTCGCCGATGAACGCGCAGGTGATCCGGATGCCCGCAATGTCGGTGACGTTGTCCCGAACCGACTCCAGCGACAACTCGAAGCCCTTGCGGCGTATCTTGTCGACAATGCTGTCGACCGTCTTCAGCCGCGAGTTCACGTGCTCGATCGGCGAGTAGTCCTGACTGACAGCGAACTCCTCTTTGAGGATGTTGATCTTCGTCATCAGTTCGTCGATGCCGAACTTGTAGGCGAGCAGGAACCGGGTGAGTTGATCCCTCAGGTCGCGAAGCTCGTCAAGGTCGGCTGTTGATTCGAACTGCACCCGGCAATCCTTTCACGAGGCCGCTTGGCGGTTCCCGATCGGCGGCGGTCAGGGTTCGTACGGCCGGTGGATCAGCTTCGACAGCACGATCGCGCTGCGGGTGTGATCAACGTTGGGGGCGATACGCACGCGCTCGAGGGCGACCTCGAGGCTCGAGATGTCCCGCGAGCGCATGTGCACGATCGCGTCGGCGCTGCCGGTGACGGTCCCCGCGTCGACGACCTCCGGCACCCCGGCGAGGATCCGTCTGAGCTCCTCCGGCGCGACGGTGCCCCGGCAGAACAGTTCGACGTACGCCTCCGTGCCCATCCCATCGACGGCTGGGTCGACCTGAATGGTGAAACCGCGGATCACCTTGTCCGCGACCAGCCGGTCCACGCGCCGCTTCACCGCGGACGCCGAGAGCCCGATCCGCTCCCCGATGTCGCCATAGCCCGCTCGTGCGTTCTGGCGGAGCAGGTCGATGATGCCGTAGTCGAGACTGTCCATGACCCAAGGGTATGGCCGCGCGGAGGTGGCGGCCAGTCATCCGGATGCCGCAAATCGGGTGATTCTTGCACCCGGCTGCCCCACAACGCGTGAATCCTGCTCGACTCGACAGGAAACGTGGATAAAGAGCGTGGGAGACTGGTTAAGGCGTCCCGAGCCGCGGGGCTCGAACGAGCGACCTAGTCCGCCCAATCACTGAGCCCGAGGACAAGAGATGACGACCCAGACCGCGAACCTTGCCAACCCGGCAGCCCGCAAGGCCACCGAGCGCACCATCCTGATGTGCCGCCCGGACTTCTTCACCGTGAACTACCGCATCAACCCGTGGATGCACCCCGAGCAGCCCACCGACACATCGCTGGCGGTGCGGCAGTGGGAGGTGCTGTACAACACCTACCTCGAGCTCGGTTTCGACGTTCGCCTGATCGACCCGATCGACTCTCTGCCCGACATGGTCTACGCCGCGAACGGCGGCTTCGTGATCGACGGCATCGCCTACGG
This sequence comes from Cryobacterium sp. BB736, assembly GCF_014980265.1. Lineage (NCBI taxonomy): Bacteria > Bacillati > Actinomycetota > Actinomycetes > Micrococcales > Microbacteriaceae > Cryobacterium > Cryobacterium sp. BB736. The sequence goes on along the minus strand of NZ_JABXWQ010000001.1, from coordinate 763,180 downwards.
TGCCAAGTTCCGGTACGAGCAGCGTGGCCCGGAGGGTCCCGCCTACATGGACTGGTTCCGCGACAACGGTTTCGACGTGCGCGAGCCAGAGCACACCAACGAGGGCGAGGGCGACTTCCTGCTCGTCGGCGATGTGATCCTGGCCGGCACCGGCTTCCGCAGCGACACGGCCAGCCACCGCGAGGTCGAGCGGATCTTCGGGCGCGAGGTGGTCAGCCTCGAACTCGTGAACCCGAACTTCTACCACCTCGACACCGCGATCGCGGTGCTCGATCCCGAGCCGATCGAGGGCGGAGCGCAGAACATCGCCTACCTGCCATCGGCGTTCAACGAGGAGGGGCTCGCGGTGCTGCGCGAGCGGTTCCCGGATGCCATCGAAGTGAACGAGGAGGACGCATCCGTCCTCGGACTCAACTCGTACTCGGACGGGTACAACATCGTGATCGCGTCGCGCGCGAAGGACTTCGAGCGGCAGTTGCGCGAGCGCGGGTACAACCCGATCGGCGTCGACCTGTCCGAGCTCCTGCTCGGAGGAGGCGGCGTCAAGTGCTGCACGCTGGAACTTCGGCGCTGACCGCGGCGGCGATCGCCGCCGAACAAGAGCACATCGCCCAGAACTACCATCCGCTGCCGGTGGTGGTCGCCTCCGGTGACGGTGCGTGGGTGACCGACATCGAGGGCAACCGCTACCTCGACTGCTTGGCCGCCTACTCGGCCGTGAACTTCGGGCATGGCAACCGGATGCTGCTGGACGCCGCCCGCGCGCAACTGGAGCGGATCACGCTGACCAGTCGGGCGTTCCACAACGACCAGCTCGGACCGTTCGTCGCCGAACTCGCTGAGCTCGCAGGCAAGGACCTGGTGCTGCCGATGAACACCGGGGCGGAAGCGGTCGAGTCCGCGATCAAGGTGGCTCGCGCGTGGGGATACCGGGTGAAGGGCGTGCCTGAGGGCAACGCCAACATCGTCGTGGCGGACGGCAACTTCCACGGCCGCACGATCTCCATTGTCAGTTTCTCCACTGACCCGGTCGCCCGGAGGGACTTCGGACCGTTCACGCCCGGCTTCCGGTCGGTGCCGTTCGGCGACCTCACGGCGCTTGAGGCGTCGATCGACGATGAGACCGTCGCCGTGCTGCTCGAGCCGATCCAAGGCGAGGCCGGGGTCATAGTGCCGCCGGCCGGCTACCTTGGGGCGGTGCGCGAGCTGACCACCCGCAGGAACGTGCTGTTCATCGCCGACGAGATTCAGACCGGGCTGGGCCGCACCGGCGCGACCTTCCAGTGCGACAACGAGGGCGTCGTGCCCGACCTGTACCTGCTCGGCAAGGCACTTGGTGGCGGCATCGTGCCGCTGTCTGCGGTGGTCGGCAACCGGGACGTGCTCGGCGTGCTGAACCCTGGGGAACACGGGTCGACCTTCGGGGGCAACCCGTTCGCGGCTGCCGTCGGTCGCGCGGTGATCCGGATGCTGCGCACGGGCGAGTACCAGGAGCGGTCGCGCACGCTCGGCGAACACCTGCACGCGCGCCTCGCGGGACTGGTGGGCGCTGGCGTCACCGCGGTGCGCGGAGCCGGACTCTGGGCGGGCGTCGACATCGACCCTGCGTACGGGTCGGGACGCGATGTCTGCGCCCGCATGCTGGAGCGCGGAGTGCTCATGAAGGACACCCACCAGACCACGGTGCGAATCGCGCCGCCGCTGGTGATCTCTGGGGGCGACCTCGACTTCGCGGTGGACCAGCTCGCCGCGGTGCTGGCTGAACTGCGTCCCGTCGGCTGAGCTCGGGTTTACGGTCATTCCATGACGCATGAGACCCTCAACCAGCCGCCGCCGCGCGTCGACGTCGACGAGTTCGGGCTCAACGGTCCCCTCGTCGAGGGGGTCGCACGCTACGACGCCGCTTGGGCGCAAGACGACCTGCACGAGGTCGGACGACTGGTCGGCAGCGCGTCATTCCAGGCGGACGCGGAGCGCGCGAACACCCACGCGCCGGTGCTGCACACCCACGACCGGTGGGGCAATCGCGTCGATGAGGTGGAGTACGACGAGTCGTATCACCGGGTGATCGCGGCGGCCGCGGCATCCGGCGCGCACACGAGCGCGTGGGCAGAGCCCCGTCCCGGCGCGAACGTCGCGCGCGCCGCCACCTTCATGCTGTTCGCCCAGGTCGAGCCCGGCCACGCGTGCCCGATCTCGATGACCCACTCGGCGGTGCCGGCGCTCGCCGCCTCCCCGGAGCTCGAAACGAAGTGGCTGCCGAGGCTGTTGAGCCGCGACTACGACGGCGCGCTCGGCCAGCCGAAGGCATCCGCCCTGTTCGGGATGGCGATGACGGAGAAGCAGGGCGGCTCGGACGTGCGCGCCAACACCACCCGCGCGATCGACGCGGGCGACGGCAGCTGGCGCCTCACCGGCCACAAGTGGTTCTGCAGCGCGCCGATGTCGGACGCATTCCTGCTGCTCGCGCAATCGACGGCCGGACTGAGCTGCTTCCTGCTGCCCCGGATGCTCGACGACGGCAGCCGGAATACGTTCCGCATCCAGCGGCTCAAGGACAAGGTCGGCAACCGCTCCAACGCGTCGAGCGAGGTCGAGTTCGACGGCACTGTCGGCCACTTGCTCGGCGAGGAGGGTCGCGGGGTCCGCACCATCATCGAGATGGTCGCGCGCACCCGCCTGGACTGCGTGTTCGGCACGGCGGCCGGCATGCGGCAGTCGGTGGCCGAGGCGCTGTGGCATGCACGACACCGCAGCGCCTTCGGCGCGAAGCTCGTCGACCAGCCGGCGATGACCGCTGTGCTCGCCGACCTCGCCCTCGAGTCGGAGGCGGCCACCGCGACCGCGCTGCGGCTCGCGCGAGCGCACGACGACGATGCGGATGACGCCGAGCACGCCTTCCGCCGGCTCGCCACCGCGGTGTCGAAGTACTGGATCTGCAAGCGCGGACCCGGGCATGCCTACGAGGCCATGGAGTGCCTCGGCGGCAACGGTTACACCGAGGGCTTCCCGCTCGGCCGCCGCTACCGCGAGCAGCCGGTGATGGCGATCTGGGAGGGCAGCGGCAACGTCATCGCGCTCGACGTCCTGCGTGCGATCGAGCGCGAGCCGCAGAGCGTTGACGCGTTCTTCGACGAGGTGGACCTCGCGCGCGGCGCGCATCCGGTGTTCGATGCGCACGTCGAGGCGACCAAGCGGATGCTGCGGGCACCGGATGACGCGCAGCGCCAGGCACGCCAGCTGGTTGAGCAGCTGGCGCTCGCCCTGCAGGCGTCACTGCTGCTCCAGCACGCCCCCGCGGCCGTGTCACACACGTTCGTCGCGGCACGGCTGGGCGACGACCGCGGCAGCCTCTACGGGGTGCTGCCCGCGCGCGCCGACCTTGAGGGCATCATTCGGCGCCACTGATCCCGAGCCGCTCAAGCTGCCATTGATGCACTTCCGGCAGCCAATCCAACGGCGCCGAAGGACCGACCCGCACGTCGTCGATGACACCGCCGTCCCGCAGGGCCTCCGCGTACGCGCGATCCTGTTTGATCCGCTCTCGCAGCTGTTGCGCTCCGCCGACCGAACCGTGACCGGGGACGACGACAACAACGTCGTCGGCCACGCTCTCGAACAGCCGCAGCGCAGCAAGGTAGTCCTCGATCGGATCGGCGGCATCCAGATCCAGGAACGGCATCAGGATGTCCGAAAGCATGTCGCCGGCGACGAGAACCCCACGCTCCTCGATCAGCAGCGCCGCATGACCTGGGGCGTGGGCCCGGTGCTCGATGATCCGCACTGTGGGACCATCCCATTCAATCCGCTCGGCTTCGGCGGGCAGGCCGGTGATGAGCCCGAGCAGCTCCATCGGGATGTCCTCGGCGTACTCCGGCGGCAGCCCCCCGGCGACGCGGGCCTCCCAGTCCGCGTGCGCCAGCAGCTCGCGCATGGAGGCCGCGCAGCGGGCTGTGCCGTACCGGGGCGCGTCACCCAAGTCCGCGTGCCAGAGCACGTGGTCCCAATCCGGATGCGTCGAAAAGCCTGCCACGACGCTCTGGCCCGACTCGCGAAGATCCTTCGCGATGTCGACCAGTTCGGCGCTCGTTATGCCGGGGTCGATGAGCAAGACCCCGTCCCCGGACCCCTGCACGACAACGGCGTTGCTCTGGATGAATTCGCTCTCGTGAACGAGAACGCCTTCAGCGACCCGCTTCAGCATGAGCTGCCTTCCGACAAGTAGTGTGCACCCGGCTTGGTGGCGACGGTATTTCGTCGGGACGCAGCCCGCAAGCCCTACGGCCGGTCTAGGCTTCTTCGGTGACTCCCGCCGGCCGCCGCAAGCATTTCATCGACTTGTCGCCGCTGCGCTCCAGCCCCGCGTTCGCAAAGCTCTGGCTCGGCAGTTCGATCGCGGGCATCGGCAACCAGATGACCATCGTCGCGGTCGGGCTGCACGTGTACGACCTCACCGCCTCGACCACCGCGGTGGCGATGGTCGGTGGAGTCGCGCTTGTGCCGATGATCCTCGCCGGACTGTTCGGCGGCGTGCTCGCCGACTCTTTCGACCGACGGCTCGTCGCGCTGGTCTCGGCGATCCTCGCGTGGGTCTCGATCGCATCCATCGCAGCCATGACGTGGCTGGGCTTCGACCAACTCGTGTTGTTGTACCTGCTGACCGCGCTCAACGCCGTCGCCTCCACCGTGATCGGCACATCCCGCCAGGCAATCCTCCCGCGTCTGCTGCCGCCGAACCTGCTGCCGGCCGCATCCGCCCTCCAGGGAATGGGCTTCGGACTCGCGGTGACCGTCGGGCCGGCGCTCGCGGGCGTGCTCGTTGCCGTAGCGGGCTTCGCCTGGACCTACACGATGGACGTCCTGCTCTTCACCGCCGCGTTCATGGGCATCATCGCGCTTCCTCGCATCCTGCCAGAGGGCGATCGCGAGCGGCCCGGCCTGAAGTCGCTGGTCTCCGGGCTCGCGTTCCTGCGTCGCGCCCCGAACATCCGCTCGTCGTTCGTCGCCGACATCATCGCGATGACATTCGGGCGCCCCCACGCGCTGTTCCCCGCGGTCGGCGCGCTGCTGCTCGGCGGCGGAGCAGTCACCGTCGGCGTGCTCACCGCCGCGGTCGCGGTCGGCACACTCGTCAGCAGCGTGTTCTCCGGCCGGGTCGGCACCGTCCGACGTCACGGCCTCGCGATCGGCTGGGGTGTGATCGCGTACGGCTGCAGCATCCTCGCGTTCGGCACCGTGCTCGTCCTGGCCGGGTTCGACCCGGCGACGGATGGCGCGCCGCACTGGGTGGCGATCGTCGCGGCCGCGCTCACTCTGGTCTGTGCCGGCGCCGCGGACAACGTATCGATGATCTTCCGCACCACGATGCTGCAGGTCGCGGTCCCAGATGCCATGCGCGGCCGACTGCAGGGAGTGTTCATGGTCGTCGTGGCCGGGGGTCCCCGCGTCGGCGATATCTACATCGGCATCGCGGCGGCCGTGGGAGCGCTGTGGTTCCCACCGGTGCTCGGGGGCATCCTGATCGTGTCCCTGGTCGCGCTGCTGCTGAGGTTCCAGCCGTCGTTCCGCAGCTACGACGCCCTGTCGCCGACACCCTGACCAACCACTCCCGCCGAAGCCCTGAGCCGGGCGTGTGAACCGACTGGGAACATCGTCCGGTCTCGGGTGGGCACTGTTCGCCCGGTTCAGGCTGGAGGCGAAACACGGGAGGTTTCTCATGGCACACATGCCGGAACCGCCGTACCAGGTCGGCTACTTCGTCGGCAGCCTGGCAACGGCATCCATCAACCGGACGCTCTCCAAGGTGCTCATCAAACTGGCGCCGTCCGAACTGCAGTTCACCGAAATCCCGATCAAGGATCTGCCCCTTTACAGTTACGACTACGACGACGACTATCCGCAGGTTGCGCTCGACTTGAAGAAGGCGATCTCCGACGCCGACGCGGTGCTGTTCGTGACGCCCGAGTACAACCGCGCGATTCCCGGCGGGCTGAAGAATGCGATCGACTGGGCAAGCCGGCCGTGGGGACAGAACTCCTTCGCGCGCAAGCCGTCAGCGATGATCGGCACGTCGCCGGGGTCGATCGGCACCGCGGTGGCTCAGCAGAACCTGCGAAGTGTCATGAGCTTCTGCAACTCGCCGCAGATGAACACCCCTGAGGGTTACATCCAAGCGAAGCCGGGGCTGTTCACGGAGCACGGCGAGGTCACCGACGATTCGACGGCCGACTTCCTCCGCGGGTTCATGACCGAGTTCCGGGACTTCATCGAACGCGTCTACACCGCGCTGCACCAGCACGGCTGAGCCGCGCCCCTCAACCGCGCTTGATCGTGCCCTCGATGATCGAAATCTCCTGGGTCGCGAGTTCGCGGTCGCGCTGGTCTCCGCGATACCGGATGACGAACCGTCGCGCCGGGCGGGAGTAACGCACGCGCAGGTCCTTGTATCTGACCATCCAGATTACCGCGATGATCACCGCGAGGAATGTGCCCGCTGCGCCCACTCCGAGTGCCCAGCGCGGGCCGAACTCGTTCGCGACCCAGCCGATCAGCGGAGCGCCGATGGGGGTGCCGCCGGTGAAGATCGCCATGTAGACGGCCATCACGCGGCCCCGCATCATCGGCGCCGTCGACGTCTGCACGTAGGCGTTCGCCGCGGTCATCATGGTGATCGAGCTAGCTCCGATGAGCACGAGCGCAGCCACGTAGGTCCAATAGGTGGGCATGAACGCGGCCAGCAGGATCGCGGCGCCGAACGCGGCGGATGCGCCGATCACGAGTCGAAGGCGCGGCCGGTCGCGACGGGCGGCGAGCAGTGCGCCAGTGAGGGCACCGATCGCCATGATCGAGGACATCAGCCCGTACTCGCCTGCACCCACCCCGAATTCGACGGTGGCCATAGTGGAGTTGAACACGGCAAAGTTCATCGCGAACGTGCCCATTAGGAAGATCATCACGAGGATCAGCACGATGTCGCTGCGTGAGCCGACATAGCGCAGCCCGGCGCGAATCTGACCCTTCGCCCTAGGCGGTCGCACGGCTGGGTGCAACTGGTCAACACGCATCATCCACAGGGCGATGAGCACGGCGGCGAAGGTCAGTCCGTTCAGCACGAATACCCAGCCCGGCCCGACGATGGCCACGAGCACTCCGGCCGCCGCCGGGCCGAAGAGGCGTGCGGCGTGGAACGACGCGGAGTTCAGCGCAACCGCGTTCGGCAGGTTCTTCTCACTCACGAGATCGGAGACGAACGCCTGGCGCGCGGGCGAGTCGACAGCGGCCGCAACACCGAGCGCCGTGGCGAAGGCGAAGACGTGCCACAGCTCGACCACGCCGAAGATCACAATGGCGCCGAGTGAGACACCGAGCAGCGCCATGGTCACCTGGGTCCAGATCAGCACCGTGCGCCGGTCGAACCGGTCGGCGACCCAGCCGGCGACCGGCATGAGCAGCAGCTGCGGGCCGAATTGGAGCGCAATCGTGACGCCGACGGCTGCCGCGTCGTGATCGGTCAGCTCGGTGAGCACCAGCCATTCCTGGGCGGTGCGCTGCATCCACGCGCCGATGTTGGAGACGAGCGCCCCGATGAACCACAGCCGGTAGTTGAAGATGCCCAGCGAGCGGAACATCGCCCTCATTGCTCGGCCAGCTTTTTCAGCACGGGGGTGGCGGCGCTGAGCGCGTCGCGCTCGTCCTGGCTGAGTCCGGCGAGCTGTTTGGTGAACCAGGCATCCCGCCGCTTGCGGGTTTCCTTGATGAAGTCGGCACCGGCATCCGAGATGCTCAGGATGACCCGGCGGGCGTCCTGCTCGTCGACCTCACGTTCGAGCAACCCGGCCGCGACGAGCGCGTTGACGGTGCGGTTCATGCTCGGCGGCGTGACGCCCTCGAGTTCGGCGAGCGAACGCAGCGTCTGCGGACCATTGTTGTGGATGGTCGCAAGCACCGAGCGCTGACCCTCTGTGACGTCACCGTCGGCCTGCATGATCCGGATGCGACGGCTCAGTCTCTGTACGGCGAAGCGGAGCTCCTGAGCGGCAACGGGTTTCATAGATCGATTAGTCTATCAAATTAGTTTGGCTAACGAAACTGGAAGCGCGCAGTTGGCTGGGCCGCGCAATACACTGGCCCTGAGCAAGGAGGCCCAGTGTCCGATAGCGAAACGGTCACGCGCGAGGAGCGCACCTTCGTCGACACAGACGGCGTGACGATCCACCACTACCGCTGGGTTGCTCCCGCCGCCACCGCGGTGGTGCAAATCGTCCACGGTCTCGGCGAGCACGCCAAGCGCTACGAGTGGCTCGCCCAGAAGCTCGTCGCCTCCGGGTACTCCGTCTACGCCGACGACCACCGTGGGCACGGCGAGACCGGCCGCGAGCAGTACGCGGGCGATCTGACGCGGCTGGGCCGGCTCGGCCCGGGCGGGCATCGGGCGACCGTCGAGGCCGTGCGCCAGTTCACCCGCATCATCCGGGAGGAGAACACGTCGCTGCCGCTCGTGCTGCTCGGCCACAGCTGGGGATCGATCATCGCCCAGCTGATCATCAACAGGCATCCGGGTGACTATGACGCGCTCATCCTCAGCGGCACCGCGTACCGGACGCTGCGGCACATGAACTCGGGAGACCTGGCTGCCAGGCACAGGCACCTCGGCACGACCGGCTACGAGTGGCTCAGCCGGGACGCCGCGGTCGGCGACGCGTTCAAGGCCGACCCGCTGACCTTCGACGCGAAGACCCTGAAACTCTTCGGCATCCGGGACAGCCTCGGGCTGCTCGGCACCCCTGCGAAGCAACTCGCCTCCGACATCCCGGTGCTGATTCAGATCGGCAGCGACGACTCGCTGGGCGGTCCGCGCAGCGCCGAGCTCCTCGCCGCCGCCTACCTGAAGCGGTCCCGGCTCAGCGATGTCGAGTTGATCGTGTACACGGATGCCCGGCACGAAGTCTTCAACGAGACCAACCGCGACGAGGTGGTCGCCGACACGCTGCGCTGGCTGGGATCGCGCCTGAGATGACGTCGATCTTCTCCAAGATCATCCGCGGTGAGGCACCCGCCAGGTTCATCTGGAAGGACGAGAAGTGCGTGGCGTTCCTCACGATCGAGCCGCGGCAGCCCGGCCACACGCTGGTCGTGCCGCGCGAAGAGGTGGACCGTTGGCTCGATGTGCCTGACACCCTCATCGCCCACTTGATGGTGGTCGCGCACAAGATCGGGCTGGCGCAGCGCGATGAGTGGCAGTCCGATCGCGCCGGCCTGATGATCGAGGGCTACATGGTGCCGCACCTGCACATCCACGTCTGGCCGAGCTGGTCGCCGTGGGAATTCCACCCTGGTGGCATCGATCGATCGGCGAAACCGGCCGACCTCGACGATGCCGCGGTGCGGCTGCGCGCCCGGCTGCGAACCCACGGCCACGAGGACCACGTACCTGCCGAGGATTAGGCTGGATATCTGCTGAGTCGCGGTGAACGGAGGATCATGCACGGCGAGTACAAGGTGCCAGGCGGCAAGCTCGTCGTTGTCGACCTCGAGGTCGAGGGTGGCAAGATCACCGGCTTCCGCCTCGCCGGCGACTTCTTCCTCGAACCGGACTCTGCGCTCGAGGAGATCAACGCCGCGGTCAACGGGCTGCCGGCCGATTCGGATGCCGCAACCATCGCATCCGTGGTCCGCCACGCGCTCCCGGAGGGCGTGCAGATGCTTGGCTTCTCGCCGGAGGCGGTCGCGACGACGGTTCGACGTGCACTCTCGCAAGCCAGCACCTGGACCGACTACGACTGGCAGCTCGTGCACGGGGACGCGTACCCGCCCACGCTGCAGCTCGCACTCGACCAGGTGCTGACCGAGGAGGTCGGCGCCGGACGACGCAAGCCGACGCTGCGCATGTGGGAGTGGAACGAGCCGGCGGTCGTCATCGGCAGCTTCCAGTCGGTGAAGAACGAGGTCGACCTGGAGAACGCCGAGAAGTACGGTTTCCAGGTGGTGCGCCGGATCAGCGGCGGCGGCGCCATGCTCATGGACGCCGGCACGATCATCACCTACTCGATCTACGCGCCCTCCGAGCTCGTGCACGGGATGTCGTTCGCGGACTCGTACGCATTCCTCGACGAGTGGGTGATCACCGGGCTGAAGAAGCTCGGCATCGATGCCTACTACCAGCCGCTCAACGACATCGCCAGCAGCAAGGGCAAGATCGGCGGCGCAGCCCAGAAACGCATCGGCGCCGGCGCTGTGCTGCACCACGTCACCATGAGCTACGACATGGACGGCGACAAGATGGTGCAGATCCTGCGCATCGGCCGCGAGAAGATGAGCGACAAGGGCACCAAGAGCGCCGCCAAGCGCGTCGACCCGCTGCGCAGCCAGACCGGACTGCCGCGCGAGGAGATCATCGGCAGCCTCAAGCAGACCTTCCGGGAGCTTTACGGCGCCACGGACGGTGAGATCACCCAGGACGAACTGGAGAAGGCGCAACGTCTGGTCGACGAGAAGTTCTCTACCGAGGAATGGCTGTACCGGGTTCCGTGAGGCGCACGGCACTCGTCGTCGGCCTCACCATCACGCTCGTCCTCGGCGTGGTGCTGTCGGCCATGGCCGGACAGCTGGCGGTGGCGCCCAGCGAGGTCATCGGCTCGCTGCTGCGCGCGATCGGCATCCAGAACGAGTGGGCACCGGATGACCCGGTGACCGAGGCAGCCCTGCTGGTGGTCCGCTTTCCCCGCATCCTGATGGCGCTCGCGGTTGGTGCGGCGCTCGCCGTAGCGGGCGCGGTCATGCAGGCGATCTTCGGCAACCCGCTCGCCGAGCCGGGGGTGGTCGGCGTGTCATCCGGTGCCGCGCTCGGTGCCGCGATCGGGATCGTGTTCGGGCTCACCGCGCTCGGCGGCTGGAGCGTCGCCGCGCTCGCCTTCCTCGGCGGTCTCGTGGCGACCCTGCTCGTCTACTTCATGTCGCGAGCCAATGGGCGCACCGAGGTCGTCACGTTGCTGCTCACCGGCATCGCGGTCAACGCGTTCGGCGGCGCGGGGCTGGCGCTGCTGCTGTTCCTCGGCGACTCGGCGAGCCGGGAGCAGATCATCTTCTGGCAGCTCGGCTCCCTGAACGGGTCGCGCTGGCAGGAGGCCATCATCGTCTTCGTCGTCGCGGCGATCGGCAGCGTCGTGGCGGTCAGCATTGCACGCAGACTGGACCTGCTCTCGCTCGGCGAGCGGAACGCGCGCCACCTGGGGCTGAACGTCGAACGCCTGCGGATCTGGTCGATCGTGCTGGTCGCGCTGCTGACCGGCGCAGCCGTCGCGTTCTGCGGCATCATCGCATTCGTCGGCCTGGTTGTGCCGCACATCATCCGCATGATCATCGGCCCGTCGCACCGCGGTGTCATCATCGGCAGCGCCTTCGGCGGCGGCGCGCTCATGCTGTTCGCCGACCTCGCCGCTCGCACGCTCATCCCCGGCGCCGACCTGCCGATCGGCATGCTCACCTCGCTCATCGGCGGCCCGTTCTTCTTCTGGCTGCTGTTCCGGGCGCGCCAGCGCAGTGGAGGCTGGGCATGAGCGCACCGGAGGTCGCAATACGGGCCGAGCAGGTCGGCCTGGTTCTCGACGAGAATCGCATCCTCGACGCGGTGAGCATCGACATCCGGCGTGGTGAGATCCTCGCGCTTGTCGGCCCGAACGGTGCGGGCAAGTCGTCGCTGCTTGGCGTGCTCTCCGGTGACATGCCGCCCACGGAAGGGCGTGTGCTGCTCGACGGTCGCGAGCTCGACTCCTATCGGCCGATCGAGCTCGCCCGGCGCCGCGCTGTCCTGACTCAGGAGAATGCGGTGACGTTCCCGTTCCGGGTGCGCGAGGTCGTCGAGATGGGCCGAAGCCCATGGGCGCGGACGCCGCAGTTCGAGGATGACCAGGCCGCCATCGCCGCGGCGCTCGCCAAGACCGACGTCAGTCACCTGGCCGATCGCCGCTACACCCGGCTGTCCGGCGGCGAGAAGGCCCGGGTGTCGCTCGCGCGCGTGCTCGCGCAGCGCGCCGGCATCCTGTTCCTCGACGAGCCGACGGCGGCCCTGGACCTGCGCCACCAGGAGGAGGTGCTGCGCACCGCGGGCGAGCTGGCGGCCGGGGGGGCGGCGGTGGTCGTGGTGCTGCACGAACTCTCCCTCGCCGGCGCCTACGCCGACCGCATCGCGCTGATCTCCGCCGGGCGGCTCGCAAGGCTGGGCGACCCGGCGACCGTGCTGACCGCCGACCTGATCAGCGAGGTGTACGGGCTCGACGTGGAGATCCTCACCCAGGAGTCGACGGGGCGGCCGATCGTACTTCCGAAGCGCGCACCGCACTCGGGTTAGGATCATCCGCATGGCCGGCTTCATGGGTGCCCTCGATGAGGTGTTCTACCCGACCAAGCACGAGGCGGAGCAGGAACTCTCGCGGCAAAGCGTGCTGCCTGCGCCAGCACCCATCCCCGGGGACGGAGATCACGGGGTCTACGGCGGCAAGATCGTGATCGACCTCGAGAAGGCCAACTACCCGAAGAAGCGCTAGCTAGCGCCCGGCGAGTTCCAGATACTCCGGATGCCGGTCGACCCAGCGGGCCGCGTGCGGGCAGACGGCGACCACGCGCGCCTGCGTGGTGTCGTGCAGCGAGTCGAAGAGTTCCTGCAGCATCATGTCGTCGACACCCTGGCCACGCAGCTGCGGCCTCACCTCGGTGTGCACCAGGCGCAACTCGTTCGGTGTCCGTTGGAAGTCGACCAGGGCAACCTCCTCGCCATCACGCAGATACAGAACGCGGTCCTGGCCGGGCAGCCACTTGAGTTCGGTCGACATGCGGTCAGGCTAGGGACGGATTCTGGGAGGTTGCTCGAACTGCCAGAATTGGCGCATGCCGATCGAGTGGAGTGCCGAGGGTGAGAACCTGGTCCTCCACGGCGACAACCTTGCGGCCATCGCCCAGTTGCCGGATGCCGCGTTCACGGTCATCTACCTCGACCCCCCGTTCAACACCGGGCGCAGCCAGGCCAGGCAAACCACGACCAACGTGCGCAGCGCATCCGGGACCGTGATCGGCTTCCAGGGGCAGCGCTACGAGCGCATCAAGGGCGACCTCGTGAGCTACGACGACTCGTTCGAGGACTACTGGATGTTCCTCGAGCCGCGGCTGACCGAGGCGTGGCGGCTGCTCGCCGACGACGGCACCCTGTACCTGCACCTCGATTACCGCGAGGTTCACTATGCGAAGGTGCTGCTCGACGCGTTGTTCGGCCGGGAGTGCTTCTTGAACGAGATCATCTGGGCCTACGACTACGGCGGCAAGTCGAAGCGGCGCTGGCCGTCAAAGCACGACACGATCCTCGTCTACGTGAAGAACCCGGACCGCTACTTCTTCGACTCCGAGGCGGTCGACCGGGAGCCGTACATGGCGCCGGGACTGGTGACGCCGGAGAAGGCCGAGCGGGGGAAGCTGCCGACGGATGTCTGGTGGCACACCATCGTGTCGCCGACCGGTAAGGAGAAGACCGGCTACCCGACCCAGAAGCCGGAGGGAATCCTGCGGCGGATGATCCAGGCGTCGAGTCGGCCGGGGGACTGGGTACTCGACTTCTTCGCCGGCAGCGGCACGACCGGTGCGGTGGCGGCGGCGCTTGGTCGCCGGTTCGTGCTCGTGGATGAGAGGGACGAGGCGATCGCGATTATCCGGCGCCGTCTGGAGAAGGCAGGCGTCGCCTTCGAGTGATGTGGTCCCGCCCCACCGGGCGGGACCACATCGGGCCTATCCTGCGATCTTCAGCGATTTCAGGTCGACCTTGTCGGATGCTCCCTGCATGCCGATTTCGTGGATACCCGGAAGAACGAGCTTGCCGTCGCGAATCGCGTTGGCGAGTCGCTCGAGCTCAGCACGGGTCTCGTCGGTGACAAGCTCGCCGGTCGAGCCGCGGAACTCCGCGAGCTCGCCGAACGGCCCATTGGCCAGTGAGAACTCATACGACTTCGCTTCCAGCTTTCCTGCCGCAGCGAGTTCGATCATGCGCTTGCTGACCTCGTCGAGGTGGTAAAGCACCGAGCCGAGCACGGCATCCGGAGCTTCGTCGTACCAGTCGACGTATTGCCCGATGACCAGACCGCCGTGCTTCTCAGCGGCGGCGAACACGCCACGGATGGCGTCGTTCAGGGCAACCAGGATGATGTCAGCGCCTGCCGCGTACTGAGCGTCAGCCGCAGCGCGAGCCGCCGCGGTGTCGCTCAGCGACATGGTGTAGACCTTGTCCACCTTGATGGTCGGGTCCACGTAACGCACGCCAAGCGCGAAGGCCTCCATCTGGCTGGTCAGCGTCGGGGAGTCGAATGCCCCGATCGCACCGACGTGCTTGGTCTTCGTCGTCAACCCTGCAAGCACTCCCGACAGGAATGCGCCTTCTTCCCAGTGCGGGTACATGGTGCACACGTTCGGGAGGTACTCCTTGCGTGGACCTTCCGCGCCGCACACGAACGCGTTGGGGAACTTCTTCGCCAGCCGGTCCAGGGCCTGCGGAACCTCGCTGGTGCCGTAGATGACCGCAGTCGCTCCTTCGCTCAAGGCTGCACCGCCAGCACGCTCGAGGGAGTCCGCCGAGTTCAGCTGGTCGGTGTAGCTGATGCTGTAGTTGTCGCCGAGAACCTCCTGGGCCTGCAGTGAACCCTCGTACCAGTTCTGGGTCCACGATGAGTCGGTCATGCTGCCGCTGTTGAGCATGCTGATCTTTGTGCTGTCGTCGCCTGCAGCGCTGTCCGAACTGCATCCGGCAAGCACAAGCGCGCACATGGCCATGAGGGCGACGCCGGCTATGGCGTTGCGTTTCAACTTCATTGTTTGTCCTCTCCATTGATGGGGCATCGGCGGGCACCATGCACCCGCACGTTCAATCGACTCCTGCCCGTCGGTAGGAGACGCCGATGGCCGCCGGATACCGCGCCGCCCTGCCGATGACCACCGCGACGATGGTCACGACATAGGGCAGCATCGACCACAGCTGCGATGGCACGACCTCCAGCCCGAGAGTCTGGGCCTGATATTGGAAACTCTCTGCGAACCCGAACAGGGCGGCGGCGGGGATGGTCATGAGTGGACGCCATCGAGCGACCATCGCGATTGCGAGGGCGATGAAACCCTTTCCTGCTGTCATGCCTGCGGTGAATGCCCCGGACTGCAGAACCACCAGCGCTGCGCCTCCCACGGCGATCAGTGCGCATCCGATTGTCAGGGCGAGGCCGCGAATCGCGTTGACGCTCACCCCGGCTGAGTCGACGGCCTCTGGACGCTCTCCCGCCGCCCGCGTGTGCAGTCCGAACCAGGTGGAGAACAGCAGATGGTGAGTTAGCGGAACAAGCAACACCACGAGGTACACGAACAGTGGCTGACTGAACAATGACGGCCCGACGACCGGCAGGTCAGACAGCAGCGGAATGGGCGTCGATTGGAATATCGCCCCGGCCGTATTCGCGGTGAAGTGGCTGACGTACAGCATGGTGGTCAGACCGAGGGCCAGCAGGTTGAAGAGGATGCCGCCCACGATCTGGTTCACCCGGCGGGTGATGTACAGCCAGGACAGTGCCGCACCGAGGAGCACCCCCGCCGGAATCGACACCAGAACTGCGGCGACCAGCCCCAAACCGAGTTGCAGAGCGGCTGCAGCGGCGAAGCAGCCGCACAGCATCACTCCCTCGATGGAGATGTTGAGCACTCCTGCTCGCTCGGCGATGATCTCGCCCAGGGCGGCCAGCATGATCGGGGTCATCAGCAGCACGGTGCTGCCGAGGAGCACGACGAGAATCGATTCCATAGCTACTTGCCTCCGATACGGCCGGGAGGGAAGACCCAGAACGCGAGGAGCGAGATGACCAGCACCGCCTGAACCAGGATCGCCGCGGAGGCGGACAGCCCGACGATCGGTTCCAAGTAGCTGCCACCCACCGTCAGCGCCGCGAACAGGATGGCGCTCGGCACCACCCAGGCAGGCTTCGCACGGGCGAGCATGGCGATCGCGATACCTACGAACCCGAACCCGGGCGAGAATCCGCGCACTAGGAGTCCCTGAATGCCGATCACGATCACGCTTCCGGCGAGACCGGCGAACGCTCCGCCCAGGGCAAGCGAGAGAGCCTGCAGCCGGGCAACTGGCAGGCCGGCATTGCGGGCAGCATCCAGCCCCAACCCGACGGCGCGGATGCGTAGGCCGAGGCTCGTCCACATCAGCAGGATGTGCGCCGCCACGGCTGCCAGGATGGCGACGATGATGGTGAGGTTGACGCCTGCACCCGGCCACACGTCCGGGAGCTCAACGCCTTCAGGCAGGTGTGGACTCGCGCTCGGCACTCCACTGTCGGCGAATACGCGCGTGATGGCGAGGTCCACGAGCAGGATGGCGACAAAGTTGAGCATCAGGGTCGTGAGAACTTCGTTCGCGGAGAGCACCGATTTCAGGGCTCCGGCGATCGCACCCCAGGTCGCGCCAGCTAGGGCCCCGCTAACCAATGCCGCGACCACCACGACTGGTGGGGGTGCTTGTAGGTTGAGCCCCACGAGCACAGCCGCCAAGGCGCCGACGAACATCTGCCCTTCGCCGCCGATGTTCCACAGCTGCGCTCGCGCTGGGACTGCGGCGGCGAGCGCGACCAGAATTAGCACCCCCGTGAGCATCAGGGTCTCCTCGAAGCCGAACCGGCTTCCGAACGATCCCTTGTACAGCGCGCCGTAGGCGTCAATGGGGCTGGCCCCGGCGAGCCAGAACACTGCGGAGGTGATCGCTGCCGTGAGCGCCAGCGCCAATGCGACGACCAGTGACTTCTTGCGCACTGTGCCCGGGCTGAGTCGTTTCATTCCAGCGCCCCGATCATCGCGCGGCCGATGAGGACCGTATCGGCGCCATCCGTGTCGCACTCGTAAGCGATGCGTCCCCGGTAGATGACGCCAACGCGGTCGGAGACGGCCAGCAACTCGTCGAGGTCGGCCGAAACTAGCAGGACTGCGGCACCGGCGTCCCGCAGGGCAAGCAACTTCTTGTGTACGAACCCTGTTGCCGCAATGTCGAGGCCGCGCGACGGGTGCGCGGCGATGACCACTCTCGGGACACGGTCGGTCTCTCTTGCCAGTACGAGCTTCTGCTGGTTACCGCCGGAGAGGTTGCCGGCTCGCATGCCTGGGTCGCCCGGGCGCACGTCGTACGCCGTCAGTTGCTCCTTGGCCAGGCGCAACATTTCCCGCCGACGGAGGAAGCCCATCCGCGTCACGCTGGGATCCCCTTCTGCGACGCGGGTCAGCATGAGGTTCTCGGCAAGTGACAGGTCGCCGATCACGTCCCATCTCAGCCGGTCTTCACTGATGACGGCGACCCCGGAGCGGTCCAGCCCGGCCGGCGTGAGCCGGGTGCGGGCCTTGCCCGCGATCTCGACGGTGCCTGACTCCAGCGGCCTGACCCCTGACAGTGCTTCCACCAGTTCGCGCTGCCCGTTGCCTTCCACCCCGGCGATCCCCAGGATTTCTCCTTCGCGGACGGCCAGGTCAAGCCGATCCACTGACTTCTCGCCGCGGTCTCCCGCCACCTCCAGTTGCCGTACGCCGAGGACGACTGGGCCGAAGCTCGTCTTGAAGGCTCGCTTCACGGCCGGCAGCGGACTTCCGACCAGGGCGTGCGTGAGCCGCTCTTCGTCGAATTCGTCACGACTGAGGCTCGCGGTCACTTTGCCCGCCCGCATCACCGTGACGCGGTCGGCGATCGCCATCACCTCGCGGAGCTTGTGCGTGATGATCGCCACCGAGTGTCCGCGCTCCCTCAATTCTGACAGTGTCTCGAACAGTCGATCAACGTAGGCGCGGCCGAGGATCGCGGTTGGTTCGTCCAGGATCACTGTTCCGATGCGACGGTGGAGCAGGCGCACAATCTCGACCTGCTGCACTCGATCTGCGGACAGGTTGTCCAGCCGCGCGTTGGGGTCGAGCTGTACCCCGTACTCCTCACACACCGCCGCGACCCGCTGGGCGGTCTCCTTGCGCGAGTATCGCGAGAACCAGCCAGGCTGCCTGCCGAGCACGATGTTCTCGGCCACCGTCAGCTCCGGCACCAGCACCGAATGCTGGTGCACCATGCCGATGCCTAGCCCGAGCGCCGTCGCCGGATCTAGGATGCCGACCGGCTTGCCGTCGATGCTGATGGTGCCGGAGTCCGGCTGAAGGTAACCGGACAGCATCCGGAGCAATGTCGTCTTTCCGGCGCCGTTCTCGCCGAGGAGCGCGTGGATTTCTCCCGGCCTCAGTTCGAAGTCCACGCTGTCGTTGGCCACGAGTGACCCGAATGACCGCGTAATGCCGCGCATCTCGATGACGCGCGCGAGCGATTCGGTGAACACCTCGGGCCGGGCGGTGAAGGTGCTCATCGCGCGGATTCCACAAAAAGAGGTACAGCTTCAACGTGTTCCCGCTCCACCCTCACCAGCCCGCGATCGCAGAGTTTCAGCCCCGGGATGCTGACAGGCATCATCACGAATCCAGACAAAGTGACGATCCCTTCGCAGTCGGAACCGAGCTCATCGCGTACGATCCGCTCGAATCGTGCCATCGCGTCGACGACTTCTTCTGCCGGGCGTTCGGTCAACACACCGAAGAGCGGCAACCCCACTTCCGCGAGCACGAGGCCGTCGAGCACGGCGACCAGGCCGCCTCCCAGTTCAGCTGCGCGGTTGGCCGCGATCGCCATGTCGTAGTCGTTCACCCCGAGTGTCATCAGATTCATCAGCGCTGGGCTGTTGGTGGACGCGATGGCCCCACGGCGAATGCCGAAACCGCGCGCGAAACCGAGGCCGATTCGACCGGAAGCCTGATGCCGGTCGATGACGGCCATCTTGGCAATGTCGCGCTGCGGGTCGGCAGACACGTCGCCACCGGCAGTCGCCATCGTGACCACACTCTCCCGGGTGACCAACACGCCCGGCTGAACGTCGATCACCCTGAGATCGGCGTGGCTCCCAGCCTGTGGTGCCGTGACCTTGAAGTCACCCGCGCTCAGAGGGCGGTGGATGTGGATGGTTTGAGTGAACGCCTCGGGTGCGGGGAGCGAGTCATGGCGTTTGGCGGGACGCCCGGCGGTGACCACCTGCACGGCTCCGACGAATACGTCGCTGACCCGGAAATCGTTCAGGTCATCGACGATGTTGATGTGTGCTGTCCGCCCGGGCGTGATGCTTCCAAGGTCGCCATCGACACGCAGGTATTCTGCGGCGTTCAAACTCGCGATCCGGATCGCGTCGATCGGACTCACGCCAGCCTCGATGGCACGGCGGACCATGGAGTCGATGTGGCCGCGCGCAGTGTGCTGCACTTCCTGGCCATCCGTGCAGAACATGAAGAAGCGGGGATCTGCCCCGTGGACCGTGATCGCTTCGATCACTCGGTCGAAGTCGCGTGCCCCTGACCCTTCCCGGATCTGCACCTTCACCCCGAGAGCCACGCGTTCGAGGGCTTCCTCGGCGGACACGGCTTCGTGGTCTGAGCTCACCCCCACGGTGACTGACGCCTGGAGTTCCGCACCGGTCATGCCCTCGAGGTGCCCGGCGATGACCTTGTTCTCACGCCGTGCCCGCTCGATCATTGCCGTAGCGGTGGGGTCACCCAGACGCTCGAGGTGTACATTCCACTCCCGAATCTCAACGCACGCGGGGTGGTCGATAAGGCCCAAGAACTCCTCAGAGCTGATGCGCTCGAGGTTGCCAAACGGTCCGAGGCCCCGCTGGCAGGCGATGAAGGGTGAGAGGAAGACGCGTAGGTCGCAATCTGCGGCTTGGCCCAGCATCCAGTCGATGGCGGCCCTGCCGCCGATCATGCCGGCCTCGTAGAAGCAGGCGCTGACTGCTGCCGTTCCCCGCGAAACCAAGAGTCGAGACAGCTCGGGCAAATTGAGCTGGCAGCCAACGAGGTGGAGGTGGGTGTCGATCAACCCGGGCACCAGGTACGAACCTTGGGCGTCGTATTCCTTCGTGTGCTGACCGATGCTGGCGGAGACATCGCCGACCGCAGCGATCCTTCCGTGTGAGATTGCGACATCCGCGTCCCGGATCTGACCGGAGTAGACGTCGACCAGGCGACCGCGGCGGATGACGAGTTCTGCAGGCTCAAGGCCGAGCGCAACTGCGGCGAGCTCGGCTCGCTCATGGTTCGGCATGATGATTACGCGCGTACGGGTGGCGGATTAGGCCTGCCGTCGCTGAGGTAGTGACGGTTGAGGGTACGTCCGTCCGTGCGTCTCGATTTCATCGACATCTCCCTTGAGGCCTGCAATCGATTGCGATAACGGCCACAAGGTATCGCAAAACTGTGAAGCGGTCAAAATCAGGTTAGGTAGGTGCTCCTGCGGTTGATTCGGGCACCGAAACTCACCCGGCGATGACCGCCACGGCCTCGATCTCCACTCGAATCCAGTCGAAGACGAAGCCGCTCACCTGCACGGCCGAGCTGGCGGGGGGCTGCGACGTATCGACGAAGGTGTCGCGCACCTCGCGGACGGCGCCGAACTCGGCCATGTCGATCACGAAGATGGTCAGCTTCACCACGTCTCGGAAGGATCCACCGACGGCTTCGAGCCCGGCGGCGAGGTTGGCGAACGCCTGCTCGGCCTGGCTGCGTGTGTCCCCATGGCCGACTACGTGGCCGTCTGGCGAGAATCCCACCTGGCCCGAGAGGTAGATTGTTCGACCGCCCGAGGTCTCGACGACGTGCGTGTACCCGGATGGCGCGGCGATCGTCGATGGATTGATGAAGTTCCGGGTCGTCGTGTCCGTCATGTCAGTGCACTCCCTTGTGGCTGGCGATGATGCTGCTCAGGTTACTGCGGCCGGAGCACACCGGTTCGTGGGCGCACTCGCCACAAAATAGACTCGCTACATGCCTGAGTCTGCCGCCCCCGTTTACAGCTATCTGGGGCCGCCGGGCACGTTCACCGAGATGGCTCTCGCGCAGGTTCCGGAGGCCGCGGGTAAGCAGTGGCGGCCGGTCAACAACGTCGGCGAAGCGTTCACCGACGTGGTGAGTGGCCGCAGCGTCGCCGCGATGATCGCGATCGAGAACTCGGTCGAGGGCGGCGTGACGGCCACGCAGGATGCGCTCGCCAACATCCCCGGCCTGCGGATCAGCGGCGAGTACCTGGTGCCGATCGACTTCGTGCTGGTGGCCCGCCCCGGCACGACGCTGGCCGACGTGCGCACCGTGAACGCGCATCCGGTCGCCTACGCACAGACGCACCAGTGGCTGGAGCAGACCATCCCCGGCCACCTGCACATTCCCGCGTCGTCGAATGTGGCGGCCGCCGCGTCCCTGCTCGAGGGCAGCGAAGCGGATGCCGCAGTCGCGCCCCCCGGGATCGACCGCAGGCATGACCTCGCGGTGCTCGCCGAGGAGATCGGCGACAGCCGGAACGCGGTCACTCGGTTCGTGCTGGTCAGCCGCCCGAAGGCGCTGCCGGAGCGCACCGGCGCGGACAAGACGAGCATCATCGCCGAATTGCCGACGGATGCGCCGGGTGCGCTGCTGGAGATGCTCGAGCAGTTCGCGACCCGCGGGGTGAACCTGAGCCTGATCCAGTCTCGGCCGATCGGCGACACCCTCGGCCGGTACCGGTTCGTGATCGACATCGACGGGCACGTTGAGGACGAGCGGGTCGCTGACGCGTTGCTCGGTCTCAAGCGGTTCAGCCCGCGGGTGATCTTCCTCGGTTCGTACCCGCGGGCCGATCGGGTGAAGACCACCGAGGTGCACGATCGCTACGGCGATGAGGCATTCGTCGACGCGCGCGACTGGCTGCGCGGGCTGGTAGCGGGCGAACCCTCCGACTGACTGGTTACTTACGTCTTGTCTTCGAGCGAGGCGACCATCACACCGAGTGCGCCGGGGTCGGCCGCGCAGACCACCGACGCCACCTTGCCGAACTCGTCCCCGTCGAGCTGGAACTCTTGCGCCGCATCCAGCTCCAGCTCCAGCTTCCGGGCTTGAAAGTAGGCGACGTCCCGCACGTCCTTGGTGAGGCCGATGATCTTCCGCCCGGCCGCGCTCTTGCGCAGCACGCCGTTCTCCCAGCCGATCTTCTGCCATACGCGCAGCCAGCCGAACGGTCCGCGCGGGCGCAGTGCGGCGATGTCGAGGATGCCGTCATCCGGTTCTGCTTCCGGCATGAGCAGGATGCCGCCGGGCAGCGCGCCGCAGTTCCCGATGATCATGGTGTGCGCGGTGAGCGGCCGGGTCGGGCCGCCGTTGATGCGGTAGCGCAGTTTTAGGGGGCCGACCTCCGGCAGCGCCCGCATGGTGCCGTCGATGTAGGCAAGCCACCCGACATGCTTTTTGAGCTTCGAACTCGTCTTGGCGATCATCTTCGCGTCGAGGCCGATGCCAGCCATGACGAGGAAGGCGTGCTCCTCGGTGTCGCCGTTCTCGCGGACGATCTCGGCGATGCCGAGGTCGATCTTGCGCACGACGCCGGTGAACGCGATCCGGATCGACTCCTCGAGCTGCAGGTCGAGGTCGAGGTTGCGCGCGAGCAGGTTGCCGGTCCCGGATGGCAGCACCGCCATCGGGATGCCGCTGCCTCGTAGCGTCTCTGCCACCGCGCGCACGGTTCCGTCGCCGCCCGCGGCGAGCACGACCGCTGCGCCGGCCGCGATCGCCGCCCGGGTCGCCTCGCGGCCGAAGTCTTCCTCCGCGGACGCGAACCAGGTCGTCGGCTGGAATCCCGCGTCCTTCTCGCCGGCCTCCACCGCTTCGCGCAGTTTGTCCAGCTCAACCTTGATCGGGTTGTACACGACGGCAGCCATTCCGGTGCGAGACGTCGACGCCATGATCCAACGGTACGACACGAACCGACGAATAGACTGGAGCGTGTGATTGACCCCCAACTGCTGCGCGAGAATCCGGATGCCGTCAGGCGCTCCCAGCGGGCGAGGGGTGATTCGGTCGAGCTGGTTGACGCCGCACTGCAGGCGGATTCCGAGCGTCGCTCCGCGATCACCGAGTTCGAGGCCCTGCGCGCCGAGCAGAACCAGTTCAGCAAGACCGTCGCGGCAGCGCCGAAGGATGAGAAGCGCGAGCTGGTGGCCAAGGCTCAGGAGCTTGCCGCCCGTGTCAAGGAGGCCAACCAGCGCGCATCCGACGCCGAGGCGGAGTTCAGTCGGGTCGTCGGTTCGATCTCAAATCCGATCATCGACGGGGTTCCGGCCGGCGGCGAGGACGACTTCCTCACCCTGAAGACGGTCGGCGAGCCGGCCGCCTTCAACTTCGAGGCGCGCGATCACGTCGAGCTCGGCGAGCTGCTGGGGGCCATCGACATCACCCGCGGCACCAAGGTGTCCGGCAGCCGCTTCTACTTCCTGACCGGCATCGGCGCGCGGCTCGAGATCGCGCTCATGAACATGGCGCTGAACACCGCGCTAGACGAGGGCTTCACACCGCTCATCACCCCGACCCTCGTGCGGCCGGAGGTCATGGCCGGCACCGGTTTCCTCGGCGAGCACTCCGACGAGGTGTATTACCTGCCGGCCGACGACCTGTATCTCACCGGCACGAGCGAGGTCGCGCTCGCCGGGTTCCACGCCGACGAGATCATCGACCCGGCCGAAGGGACGCGTTACGCCGGCTGGTCGACCTGCTACCGCCGGGAGGCAGGCTCAGCAGGCAAGGACAACCGCGGCATCCTGCGCGTGCACCAGTTCAACAAGCTGGAGATGTTCAGCTACGTGCTGCCGGAGAACGCGGAGGCGGAGCACGAGCGGCTGCTGGCGCTGCAGGAGCGGATGCTGCAAGCGTGCGAGCTCAGCTACCGCGTGATCGACGTCGCCGCCGGCGATCTCGGCACCAGCGCGGCCCGCAAGTTCGACATCGAGGCGTGGGTGCCGACGCAGGGCCGCTACCGCGAACTGACGAGCACGAGCAACTGCACGACGTTCCAGGCCCGGCGGCTCGACATCCGGTACCGCACCGACAGCGGCAAGACCGCACCGGTCGCGACCCTGAACGGCACGCTCGCCACGACCCGCTGGATCGTCGCCATCCTCGAGACGCACCAGCAGGCGGACGGTTCGGTGCGGGTGCCGGAGGCGCTGCGCCCGTATCTCGGCGGGCTCGAAGTCATGGAGCCGGTGAGATAGCTCGTGTCTTTCCAGCAGTGGCTTGTCGCCCTCGACATCGATGGCACGATCATCCACGAGGATGAGACGCTGACGCCGGCGGTGCACGATGCCGTCGGCCGGGTGCGGGACGCGGGCCACTGGGTGACCTTGGCGACCGGTCGGTCGTGGGAGATGACGCTGCCGTTCCTGCGCAGGCTGGAGCTGAACCCGGAGTACGTCGTGTGCGCCAACGGTGCGATCACCATGATGCGCGACGAGCACGCACCGGATGGGTACCGGCGCGAGCTGGTGGAGACCTTCGACCCCGGGCCGGTGCTCGAGCAGATTCGGTTCGGGCTGCCGGAGGGCAGGTTCCTGGTGGAGGACCCGACCGGCTTCCGGCTGTACACCAAAGGCATGCAGGACTGGAACCTCGACAACGCGCGGCAGGTGGAGTTCGAGGAGCTGTCGCACACGCCGGTGACTCGGCTGGTCGTCGTCTCGCCCGATCATGAACCGGATGCCTTCGTCGAGCTCATCGATTCGCTCGGGCTGCACCAGGTGAGCTACGCGATCGGCTGGACGGCTTGGCTCGACATCGCACCGGAGGGCGTGAACAAGGGCACCGCGCTGGAGCGCGTGCGCGGGATCATTGACATCCCACGCGATCGCGTGCTCGTCGCCGGCGATGGTCGCAACGACATCGAGATGTTCGAGTGGGCGAGCGTCGAGGGCCGCGCTGCGGCGATGGGGCAGGCGCCGGATGAGGTCAAGGAGGTGGCCACGGAGGTCACCTTGGACGTGTGGTCGGACGGCCTGGTGCCGGTGCTCGACTCGCTGATCGCATCCGGCTGACTGAGCGGTGCCGCTCAGTTCCAGCGGGCGGGGTGGTCGGTGGCGGTGACCCCGTTGGGGCTGGTCCACTCCAGCACCCCGGGGGTGACCTGCTTGACCTTCCAGGCGCCGATCGACTTCAGGGTGTGATGGCCGCGGCACAGGTTGGCCAGGTTGTCGATCTCGGTCTTCCCGTCGTGCTGCCACTCTTCGGTGTGGTCGAGGTCGGCGCGCCACGGCGACGCGTTGCAACTGGGGAATCGGCAGCGGCCGTCTCGCCAGCGCAGGTAGCGTCGCATCTTCGCCGACGGCCGGTAACTGTCCACCGCCACCGTCATCCCGGACACCGGGTGGGTGATCAACCGCACCAGCTGGTCCGCATCCCCCGCCAGCCGTCTGGCGGTGTCCATATCGATCGGACCGCGCCCGGCCATCGACGCCGGCCCGGCGCTCTCGTCGCCGGCCAGCGCCAGCGCCGGGATCACAATGGCGACCTCGGCGCGGATGCCGACCCCGGCCCGGTGCGGGGCATCCGGATCGCCGTCGGGTTGTCCGGTGAGCAGCAGCTCGCTGAACAGGTCGGCGCGGGCCTCCGGGGTGCCGAGGTTCAGGCCGCGGTCCAGGATCACCCGGGCGTGCCCGAAGCCGATCGCGCCGCACTGCAACGCATCCAGGGTGGCCGGGAACTGGTGCACCAGCGAATAGGCGGTGCCCACCCGGGCGTCCACGGTGCGGTCGGCCAGCCGCAGCATGACCGCCAACTCGCTCACCATCCCCCGCAACGCCAAATCCCGACTCGCATAGGTCGGACCACCATCGGCCTCGGCCAGTGCCGCCAGCTCCGCCAGCGCCCGCTGCTGCTTGGCCAGCGCCCGATCCTGCTCGTATTGGAACCGCATGACGTCATCCATCAGCGACCGGCGATGCCGCTCCTCACCCTCCGTGCCGGGCGCGAATCGGTCCGACTCCGCAGCAAGAATGTAGGGGTCCTCGAAGGGACCACACACCGCCAGATACGCCTCTTCGATATCCGCGGTGCGATCCCGACCCAGCCACCCCTCCCAGTCCTCGTAAGCCCGAGCATCACGCTCCGTAGGCTCCGGATAGGCGGTCGTGATCTTCATATTTCCACTGAACAACCAACCACCGACATTGCGAACGCTATGGCCGCAGGGGTGTGGATAACTCTTCCGGGAGATGATCTCGATGGGCTCGACCCCAAAGAACGAGCGACCTTGGAGACCTTGACAACCCTGCGATTCGGCCCGATTCGGCTACAATCGCAGGCGGCGTGCACAATCCGGGAGGGCTGTCCGAGCGGCCGATGGAGCCAGTCTTGAAAACTGGTGGGCAGAAATGTCTCGTGGGTTCGAATCCCACGCCCTCCGCGTACTGACACTTTGGGGGCAGTGAATGAGTGACATCTCGCGGCGTACACTGCGCCAGAAGCATGGCTCGATCGCGCGGCACGGGCGGCTGAAGCGAGGCAACGCGTGGCTCGTGATGGCGAAGATCCTTGCGGCCACCCTGTCGGTTGTGCTGGTAAGCGGCGTATCGGTTGCCGGTATCTGGGTGTGGCAGCTCGACCGGAGCATCAAGACCGTGACGCTCGTCGGCGAGACCAACGGGCCGCCGCCCGCGCTTGGCTCGTTTGAGGGTGGCTTCAACATCCTGATCGTCGGCAGCGACGAGTGCGAGGACCCGAACGGCTGCAAGGACCGCTCGGGGGTGCTCAACGACGTGACGATCCTGCTGCACGTCGCTCAGGATCAGAGCAACGCGGTTGCCGTCAGCTTTCCACGTGACTTGGTCGTTCCAATCCCGTCGTGCCCTGCTGAGGACGGCGGCAGCTACCACGCCATGTCGGCGCAGCCGATCAACGTGACGCTGTCGTACGGCGGTCTGCCGTGCACCGTGCTGACGGTTGAGAAGCTCACCGGGCTGGACATCCAGTTCGCCGGCATGGTGACGTTCTCCGGGGTGGCACAGCTCGCAAGCGCGGTGGGCGGCGTTGACGTGTGCATCAACTCCCCGATCATCGACAAGTACAGTGGCCTCTACCTTCCGGAGGCTGGCGTGCACAAGCTTGAGGGTTGGGATGCGCTCGCGTTCCTGCGCAGCCGCCACGGCGTTGGCGACGGCAGCGACCTGGGTCGCATCAGCAGCCAGCAGGTGTACATGTCGTCGCTTGTCCGCACGCTGAAGGCGGATGGCGTGCTGAACGATTTCGGCAAGCTGTTCAACATCGCCACGGTTGCGAGCCAGACGATGACGCTCTCCAACAGCCTGAAGAACGTCAACACGATGGTGTCGATGGCGCAGGTGCTGAAGAACCTGCCGCTCGAGCGGGTGATGTTCGTGCAGTATCCCGGCGTGACCGGGCAGGATGGCGTCTACAGCGGCAAGGTTGCTCCGGTGAAGTCCGCCGCGGAGGCGCTGTTCGCGAAGATCCGCGCCGACGAGCCGTTCGCGCTGAAGGCAGACAACACCGGCCGAGGCTCTGAGGTCAATGCGGATGCCCCACCGGTCACTCCGGTTGAGCCGTCGTCCGACGCATCCGCTGGTCCGTCGGCGTCAGCCGAGCCGGCGCCGGAGGTAGAGGTGCTGCATGGTGTCCAGGGCCAGAGTGCCGCCGATCAGACCTGCTCGAAGGCGTACGGGACCTGACCCGTTCGGAACGCGCACCCGCGTGCCGCTATGATGGCTGACGAGCAACTGGAGACGTCGCATAGTCAGGCCTAGTGCACCACCCTGCTAAGGTGGAGTCCCCTTATGGGGACCGAGGGTTCAAATCCCTCCGTCTCCGCCAATGAAAAACCCGCCTTTTCAGGCGGGTTTTTTGTATGCATTCATGCCCGAGCTGCTGCGGTAGCATCATGGAAACCGCGATATTGCATGCAATTCTGGGGATCAAGCTAGCGTGGTCATTCAGAGTCCGCATAGTCGCAGCGGAGAGCCACCGGGGGATGTCGATGAAGAGTCCGGAAGTGATCGTCGTGGGCGTTGGGCTGGCCGGTCTGGTGACCGCCTCAGAATTAACCCGGGCCGGCAAGCGGGTACTCCTGCTTGACCAAGAGCCCGAGAACTCGCTCGGCGGGCAGGCGCACTGGTCCTTCGGCGGCGTGCTTATGGTCGGCACTCCGGAGCAGGAGGCGCTGGGCATCGAGGACAGTCATGAACTCGCCTTGCGCGACTGGCTCGTCACGGCGGACTTCAACCAGAATGACGACCTACCGCGCCAATGGGCCGAGAGGTACATCTCGTTCGCGGCAGGGGAGCTTGGCGACTGGCTACGTGAACACGGTGTGCAGTTCGTTCCCACGGTGACTCACCCCGAGGCGGCACCCCCTGGGGGAGGGGTGGGCAGTTCCGTTCCGCGATTCCACGTCGCCTGGGGAATGGGTCCCGGCCTGCTCAGGCCGTTCACCGAGAGACTGCGCGCGGCCTCGAGCGACGAGCCGGTCGACGTGCGATTCCGTCACCGAGTTGATTCTCTAATTGTGGAGGACGGCCGAGTTCGCGGAGTGCGCGGCAGCGTGCTCGCTCCGGATGACGTTCCCCGCGGGAGGGCAAGCAACCGCACGATCGTGGGGGAGTTCGAGCACCGCGCGGGCGATGTCGTCATCGCATCCGGGGGATTCGGCGGCAACCTCGAGCTGACGCGCGAGGTTTGGCCCACTGAACGGCTGGGCGCCGTGCCCCGGAGCCTGCTGCGGGGTGCGCCGGAACACGTCGACGGCCGGATGCTCACCATCGCAAGTGACGCCGGAGCGGCTGTCGCCAATCTCGATCGCCTGTGGCCCTACGCGGAGGGAGTGTCTCACCACACTCCGCTCTGGAGCGATCATGGCGTTCGTCTCATCGCCGGACCGCACGGTCTCTGGCTGGACGGGCGCGGCGACCGGCTTGGTGACAATCTCGTATCCGGTCGGGATTCCCAGGCGGGCCTCGCCGCTGTCCGCGCCACCGGCCTGGACCACAGCTGGCTGGTGATAACCCAGCGGATCGCCGAGACCTCGGTCGTCATCGCAGGCCAGGACCAGAATCCGCAATTCGCGAGCGTGGACGCGTTCGCCGCTCGCCCGGCCGTCAATCCGGCCGTCACTGCCTTGCTGACTGGCGGTGGGGACGTACTCATCGCCGACAACGTCGACGAGTTGATCACCAAGATGCAGACGATCGCCCCAGCGGTCGAGGGTTTGCGCGTCCGTGCGGCGGTCAGACAGTGGAGCGCTCAACCTGTCGAGGGCAACCCCACTCCGGACCTCCTCGACCCGTCCGCCGCCCCACTTGTTGCCATCCGTCTCCAAACGCTGACCCGGAAGAGCCTTGGCGGCATCGTCACCGACCTGCGCTCCCGGGTACTGGATGCGTCGGGGCAGCCCATCCCTGGACTGTATGCCGTTGGAGAGGCTGCCGGATTCGGGGGCGGCGGGATGCACGGACACCGCGCGCTGGAGGGTGGATTCCTGGGTGGCTGCATCTTCACCGGCCTCACGGCCGCTCGCGCCCTGATCGGTACGACCTGAGCGACACCGCGGTCGGTCACATCCCTGACATCCCCTGCGCCGCCTTGAGTTCGCGGCCGTGCACGGTGAGTGCGTAAATCACGAACACATCGAGGGCCAGCAGGATCAGCGACCACCACGGCTGCACCGGCAGCAGGGTGATCTGGGTGAGCGCGTTCAGGGCAACGAGGATGATCGCGACGACACGCGCCCACGTTGCACCCTGCATCAGCGCCAATGCGACCACGAGCAGGGTGATGCCGGAGATCACGTGCCACCATCCCCATCCGGAGACGTCGAGGAGGAAGAGACTCCCCTCCGTGGACACGAAGTATGCGCTGTCCGGTCCGATGATCGCGAACAGGCCGAAGACTACGTCGAAGACCCCGGCGATGAGCATCATGATCGAGGCGAAGACCGCCCAACCTGTCCAGCCGGTAACAGTCGTTTCACGCATTTCCGTCATGGCGACTCCTCGTTCTCTCATCGACCTCGCTGGATCGCGTGTGCGAGGTTACGGAGCAGAATCACCGGTCGTCCTCACCCGGCAGGGGTGATTCTGGCTCAACCGGGTCGCGCGGCTAGGCGGCAGGTCAATACAGGGAGTATGGATCCGAGGTCTCTATGAGCCCCAGTTCCACAGCACGGGTGATCGCTGCGCTGCGGTCCGGGACTTCGAGCTTTCGATAGATGTGCGCCATGTGTGTCTTGATGGTGTTGACCGACACGTAGCAGCGAGCGGCGACTTCGGCGTTCGTGAGCCGCGTCGGAAGGTAGTCGAGTATCTCCAGTTCCCTTGACGTGAGGGGTTCGATCAGGTCGCCAGAGCGTCGACGCCCCACGTTTTCGGATGACTGCACAATGGTGCGGCGGAACCGGTTCGGCAACCCGGGGATCGCATCGATGATATGCGAGACCACTGGGCCGGCTCGAAGGAACGGATGCACGAGCCACTCCGGCTCGGCAACGTCGAGCGCCACGGAGAGGTCCTCTCGGGCCCGTCCGCCGCGCCCCTCAAGGGAATGAAGCCAACCCTCGAGGATCCTGTGCTCGGTTGCGGGCACGGGAGCACGTGGATCAGGGTGGAAGGGGATGTCCGCGAGTCGCTGCCGTGCGGCCCTAACATCGCCGCCTTCCAACGCGGCTGCGATTTCCTCGAACGCGAGC
Source organism: Cryobacterium sp. BB736 (assembly GCF_014980265.1). Taxonomy (NCBI): domain Bacteria; kingdom Bacillati; phylum Actinomycetota; class Actinomycetes; order Micrococcales; family Microbacteriaceae; genus Cryobacterium; species Cryobacterium sp. BB736. The sequence continues at coordinate 732,555 of NZ_JABXWQ010000001.1, read as the reverse complement.
CCCGACCATTCACCTTGCGGCTCGATCGGCCGCGCCTCGCCGTCAAAGCGCGCCAGCCGGTGGCTCAGCGCGAGAAGGGACTGCCTGACTATCGGCGGCGGCGTGCCCGTCGGTTGAATAGCTGATGGGTCCGTGCCGAGAGGGTCGGTCAGCTTGGAGCCTAGGTGTGCCAACCAGAGGAGCGGGTTGCGCTGGTCCGCCGCGGCTCGCAGGCTCCCCTCGTGGAGCGCGATCGCCCCGGACTGCGGCTCTCCCTTCTGGATCGCCACGAATGCGCGAGCCAAGTATGCGTCCCCTGGTGCCGGTTGGCTGAGAAGGGATAGCTCGCGCGCGAGATCCAGTGCCTCATCGGCGTGTTCGGTCGCGGCGCGAAGGCATCCGCTCCACGCTTCTGCGAGCGCCAGGCTTCCCAGCCCATGCACACGGTGAAGTCCGTAACGCCCGCCCATCGACGCGAGACCTCTCTCCAGCCACTCTCGCGACTGCTCGAGCTGATTCATGAACAGATACGCGCGACCTGCTGAGACCGCGGCCAAGGCAGCCAACTGATCCCGGTCGGTCAGTTGGAGGAGGTCGGGAATTGGAGTGTCCGGCTGCGCGTCAAGGAGCTCTATGGTGCTCAGTGCGTCCGCGAGGTAGATCTCGGGATGCGGACGGAACTGGACGACCCCTGCGACATAGGTGGAGACCACAAGGCGGTAGCCGTCGCCAGTTCGTGAATCCGACAAGAGCGCTCGGAAGATGTCTTCGCCCTCGGCCGCCCGCCCAGTCATACTGGCCAGGATCCCGTAGAGCGCTTCGGCACCTGGGCGCGCGAGGCGCACTTCGCGCGGCACGATCGACAGCCAGCGGGCGATCGTCGCGAAGCCGCCGCGTTCCCAGACGGCCCGCCCGTGTTGGAAGATGAGGTCGAGGGCGACGGGCCACATTCGCCCCCGCAGGAAGCACTCGATCGCAGAGGCGGGATCATCCGCAGCGAGATACCAATCCGCGGCAGCCTGCCGAAGCCGGGTCTCGGCTTGGGCATCGGTCGCACGCAGACGGTAGCGGAGCAGATCGCGGAACAGGTGGTGGAACCTGTACCAGTCCCTGCGTCCCGGCAAGGGCACGACGAACATGGACTCTTGCTCGAGGTCCCGCAACAGCGCTGCACCATCGGTGACGTCGGTGAGAGCCTGTACGAGCCCCGCGCTCATCTCGTCCAGCACGGACAACGCCAGAAGCGCGCGTCGTCGACTCGGCGTCTGGGCGTCTAACACCTCCTGGCTCAGGAAGTCGACGATGAGTCGATCGGTTTCAGCGAGCGTGTCGACGAGCACTTCGGGGTCAGCGTGGAAGCGAAGCGTGAGTCCGGCTAGCTGGATGCCCGCGGCCCACCCCTCCGTGTGACGCATGACAGAGACCGCGGTGATCTCATCGACCGGACGCCCGGTGATCTTCGTCAGGACGGCCCCCGTGTCGCGTTCGTCGAATGCCAGTTGAGCCTGCCGAAGCTCGACGAGACCGTGCTGCAGCCGGTGTCGGCTCCATGCGAGCCGGAGGTCGGCGCGCGAGGAGAAGACGAGGTGCGCGTTAGGTGGCAGGCGGTCGGCGAGGGCCCACAGGTCTTCGACAGTGGAACGATTCGTCAAGTTGTGCAGATCGTCGAGGATGACGACCACTTCACGACTGACATGCCCGAGCGCAGTGCCGAGCGCTTCGACCATGGCGGCGCCAAGGCCGCCCCCCGGCTCACCTAGTGGAACGATTTCACTGAGCCGGGAATCAAGCGCGCCAAGCGCGTGAACGATGCGCCGTGCGAAGTGCACTGAGTCGTCATCGGCGGATGTGACATCCAGCCATGCGACGGCAAGTTCGGGTCGCGTCGGCACCCATTGCGAGAGCAACACCGTCTTGCCCGCGCCTGCGGGTGCGACGAGCAGAGTGAGCGGGGCGGCCAGCCCGGTGTCGAGCTGATGTCGCAGTTCGGGTCTATCAACGGCGTGCGGCGGAATTCTCCGCGTCTGGGCCAAGGCAACTGCCTTCCGTGATTAACGCAATCATCCCACGGGGGTGACGGCGGCGAAAGGGTCGTGCCGCACCCTGTTGGAGAGGTGCGGCGCGGTGCCCCAGCGTCGGCCGGGGAGAAGGGCCTGACATGAGCCCTCACGTCGTAGAACTGGTCGTCCGTGGCCGTCTCGGACATGAGTTGATAGCCGCCTTGGACGGCTTCGAGGTCGCTACCGACGAGCACGGGCTCACGCACATCGTCGGGCACGTGGCGGATCAGGCCCGCCTGTTCGGTCTCCTCGACATGTTCGACGAACTTCATATCGAGGTCGTGTCGATGAACCCGGTCGACCCGGAGGGCTTCTCACCCGACGCGGGTGACGCGCAAGACACGTCCGACTCGTAGCTTGGCTCAGTGGCGAGCGTGTGGCCCGCCCCCGACGATTGGGGTCGACATGGACCTGTGGAGTTGGATCTCCTGGTTCTTCTGGAGCTTTGTCTTCATCGCCTACCTGATGGTGCTCTTTTCCATCCTCGCCGACATCTTCCGCGATCACGAGCTGAACGGATGGATGAAGGCGCTGTGGATTCTGCTGTTGGTCTTCGTCCCGTTCCTGACCGCGCTGGTCTACCTCATCGCGCGCGGCGACGGTATGACTCGTCGCTCCATGTCCCAGGCTCGCTCGATGCAGGCGGCACAGGATGAGTACATCCGGCAGACCGCCGGCTCCACCAGCTCGGTGAGCGACATCGCTACCGCGAAGTCACTGCTGGACTCCGGGGCGATCACTCAGGCGGAGTACGAAGCGCTCAAGGCTGAGGCGCTGCGGTCGCAGGGCTCGCGGCCAGCGTCAGCGATGAGCTAGCCGGTCCCCGGCTAGAGGAGGTATCCCATGACCACGTTCGACTACGGTCCCATCGAGTTCTACGCAATCGGCTTCGACGGTGATCGGCCCGGTCCCGGTGTCCTCAAGGCACTGCATGACCTTGTCGCTTCGGGCACGGTGAACGTTCTCGACCTCGTCTTTGTTCGGCGCTCTGAGGATGGCGAGCTCACCACCATGGAACTGTCGGACACGATTGATGACCCCAACGTGCCGAAACTTGATCTGGCAGGGCTCGCGGGGGAAGAGGACATCGCGGATCTCGCCGCGAATGTTCCGCCCGGGGCATCCGCGGCCATTCTCACAGTCGAACTGCTCTGGGCCAAGGCGTTCTCGGCTGCGCTATTCGATGCCGGAGGGTTCGTGGTGGCGCGGCAGGGTGTACCCGCGCCGCTGGTCAACGCGTACTTGGCCGAGCACGCAGGGTGAGAAGGAGAAGACCATGCTTCGTAGAGGTGGACGCCCGGGACTCGTCGGCATGGCGGCGCGCACCGCTGTTGTCGCCGGAACCGCAACCGCGGTCTCCGGTCGGGTCGCCGCACGCCAGGAGGGGAAGGCGCAGGACGCCGCCCAGGAGCAGGCGTGGCAGGCGCAACAGCAGCAGGATGCGATGGACGCCGCCGCGGCACAGGCCGTTGCAAACGCGCAGGCTGCCGCGCCCGCACCGGCGGCTCCGGCCGCAGCGGGCGGCGGCGACCTCATGGGCCAACTGAACCAACTGGGTGCCATGCACGCGCAGGGCATCCTCTCGGACGCTGAGTTCGCTGCGGCCAAGGCAAAACTGCTCGGCTGAGCACGGGTGCCCCGGTCTCAGTGCAGGAGCACCTTGAGGGCGACCATGATGAGGCCGAAAGCGGCGGTCCCGACGGCGCCGAGGAGGCAGACGGCGAGTCGTGAGCCGCGGCGCCGGAATGCGACGAAGCCGAGTATCGCCAGCACGCCGACGCACACCCATAGCGCGGCCCACTGGGCCGCATCATCTGGAACGGCCTTCGTGACTCCTAGCAGCAGGATCGCTGCGGGAATCAGCGCGGAGACCAGCAACCCCCAGGATGGCCGCAGCGCCGCGACGAAGGACTCGCTCAGGCCGATCATCCGACCGCCCACCTTTCGGTGGTTAGCGACCGTTCCGGCGTAGACGTGAGCCGCCCAGAAAACGACGACGGTGGTGACGACCGTGACGAACGCCGTCAGCGCGGGCTCCGACCCGCTCACGACCACCAGGCCGGCGACGAGGATGACGCCGTACACGCCCTGCTCCGTTGCGAGATAATCGCCGACGGCGGCCATCCTCGAGCGCCTGCCCGTAGGGCCGGAGCCACCGTTCGGCCCGGGAGAAGCTTCTGTGGGTGTGGTCATCGAGGTGTCGTAGTCATCGTGGGCTCAGGGGGCGGGGGACGCCACGCTCACCATCCTCCGGTTCGGTCCTCGAGAGCGCAAGCGCTCACCAGGGAGCTTCGCGGCGCTTGTCAGCGCTCGTCGCTCGTGCCGAAGCCCTCGCGTTGGCGGCGCTCCTCGGAGTCCTCGAGCTCCTCGAACACGGTGATCTGCTGGCCGGTGGGGCTCTCCAGCCGGGAATTGAGCGAGCGCCACGGGGTCTCTCGTGGCTCCCCGATGATCGTCGCGCCGGCCGCTTCGAGGCGCCGCGTGGTTCCGCGCCCATCCGTCACCTCGAACGCGAGACGGATGCCACGGCCCTGTCGCTCACCGGTCTCGATGGTGTCGATCAGGTCCTTCTGGGCGTGGTTGGCGAGCTCGAGAGTTGCCCTGCCGGCGTCGAGGATCGCGACCCGAGCGTCGCCCTCGCCCTCGAAAGCGAGCTGCTCGTCCAGCCCGAGTGTGTCTCGGTAGAAGGCGAGTGCAGCCTCGAAGTCGTCGACCTCCATGACCACCCGCAACTGGAGGACGGGTCGTTGCTCAGCCATCAGCAGCACGCCATGGATGCGGCCGGTGCGGCGACCAGCGCGGCCGGACACGGAGTGGATGTCACCGAACTCGGGCGGCGTCCGCGGGGTGTTCTTTCCATCAGCACTCCGCGCTCCACGGCGTGAAGTCGAAGGAACCCGTTGGGGTTCAGTCCTGCCAACATCTTCGTTTCCCTTCATCGACAATGATCAATGGAAGCAGTTTCTGACATCCATCGATGTTTGTCAATGAATTGGACTAGGATTCTTTTCATGACCGATACGCGCACGCTCACCGTCGTGGATGCTTGCTCGAGCTGCGAGCCGCTGACGCGCGAGACGCTGAGCGCGGAGTCGGCTGTCGAGCTGGCGCGGGGACTTAAGGCCCTTGCCGACCCTGCCCGCCTGCGTCTCATCTCGATCGTGGCCGCATCCGAGAACCAGGAAGCGTGCGTGTGTGACCTGACCGAGCCGCTCGGTCTCAGCCAGCCAACTGTGTCGCACCACCTGAAAGTGCTGTCCGACGCCGGTTTTCTCACGCGCTCGCAGCGCGGAACCTGGGCTTACTACTCGCTCGTGCCCGGGGCGCTTGACTCGGTATCGAAGTTCCTGCTCACCTGAGCGGACTTACACGACGCGGGCGATGGCGAAGCCGTCCCAGCCCTTGATACCGACGGTCTGGATGGCGGTGCCGTCGAGGCGAGGGTCGCTGGAGATAAGTTCGATCGCGGCGCGCGTGCCGACAACGGATGGGTCGCCGCCATCCTCGGACAGCACAGCGCCGCCGCGCACGACGTTGTCGATCACGATGATCGAGCCCGAGCGGGTGAGCATGAGCGCCCACTCGACGTACTTCGCGTTGTTCGCCTTGTCGGCGTCGATGAAGACCATGTCGAAACGCTCGGCGCCTTCGTTGACCATCATCGCAAGCGTCTCGACCGCCGGCGCCAGTCGCACCTCGATGCGGTCGGCGAATCCGGCGCGGCGGATGTTCGCACGCGCAACCTCCGCATGCTTCGGCATCGCCTCGAGCGAGATCACCCGGCCCCCCGGCTGCAGCCCCTTGGCGAGCCAGATCGAGCTGTAGCCGCCGAGCGTTCCGATTTCGAGCACTCGGCGTGCACGGCAGATCTGCGCGAGCAGCATCAGAAACTTTCCGTGCGCCGGTGACACGTCGATCATCGGCAGGTCGGCGGATTCATTCGCCTGGAGGACGCCGGCAAGCGCCGCATCCTGCTTCACGAGTTCGCGGTTGATGTAACGGTCGACTTCGTGCCAAGTGGACATGGCCCCATTGTGTCCCGGCTAGGCGAGAGCAGGGTGAGAGTTGCTTGCGGTTCCGGATGCGGGTGGCCGGCGACCGGGGACGGCATTCCCCCAGTCGAGTCGCTGGTATAGTCATTGGGTTGGTTCTGCCGACATGCGCCCGTAGCTCAATGGATAGAGCATCTGACTACGGATCAGAAGGTTGGGGGTTCGAGTCCCTCCGGGCGCGCGTTGTGGAAGCCCCGTAGTTCGCTGGTCGAACGCCGGGGCTTCCTGCGTTTCCGGGGTGATGCAGCTCGGGTGGCTGACCCACCAGCCCGCGAAACTGCAGAGAAGTGCCCTTAGAGGCGCGTAGCTGCCGGTTTGTGCAGTCTCGGCGGTCGTCAGAGCGGCCGCAGGTCGGTCAGCACCTCGTTGAGCGCTTCGGTGCTGGACGGATGCGTCCAGATCCCATCTCGCAGCTCGCTCGCTGTCACGCCGGCCCGCATCGCGAGCGCAAGTATGTTGACCACTTCTTGCGCGTCGATCGAGAAGATCGTCGCCCCGAGCACCAGATCGGTTTCCGCGTCCACGATCATCTTGATCAGCCCGTGGGTCTCGCCGACGATCTTCGGCCGCGGCATCGCAGCAATATCCGCGATCGCCTTCTTCGCGACGAGCACAGACCGACCGCTCTCGCGCGCCCGCGTCTCGTTCCACCCCACCCTGGCCAGCGGCGGGCTCAAGAAGATGGTGCTCGGCACCGCGACCCGATCGGCGGTGCTTCGCGAGCCGCCACCATTCAGTTGGCCCAGCACAATGCGGTAGTCGTCCAGCGACACATACGTGAACTGCGGCCCGCCATTGATGTCGCCCACCGCAAACACCCCGGGCACGGATGCGCGCAGGAACTCGTCGACGACAACGAAGCCGCGCTCATCCACCGCGACCCCCGCAGCATCGAGTCCGAGGGCATCCGTCGTCGCACGGCGCCCGGTCGCGAGCAGCACCCCATCCGCCTCGAGCGTCCTGGTCCTGTCGCCGATTCTCACGGTGACGGATGCCGCATCCGCCGCATCTTCGATGCGCTCGGTCTCTGCGCCGAAGACGAACTCGACCCCAGACTCCTCCAGGAGCGCGTGGACCGCCGCCGCGACATCCGGATCCTCGCGCCGGATCAGGCGGTCGCCGCGGTCGACCAGCGTCACGCGTGACCCGAAGTTCGCGAACATGCCCGAGAATTCCAGGCCGACGTACCCGCCGCCGACGATGATGAGCCGCTCGGGCAGCGGCTGGACGTGCTGAATGGTGGTGGAATCGTGCACCCGCGGTCCATCAGCACCGGAGATGTCGGGGCGCGCCGGGATGGTCCCGGTGTTGATGATGATCGACTTGGCAGTGACCGATAGCCGATCGTCGCCTGCCGTCACCTCGATCTGGTTCGGCCCGGTGAAGCGGGCTTCGCCGTCGATGAGGGTCACGGTGTCGACGTCAGCGAGCATTGCGTGGTTCCGGGCTCGAAGCTTGTCGATCAGAGCGTCGCGCCCGGCGACCGCTTCGGTGAACCAGGACTGCGGATCGTCGCCGTCGCGCCGTGTCTCGGCGCTGTGCACGAGATCCTTCGTCGGGACGCAGTTGATGTTGATGCAGCTTCCGCCGTACATCTCGCTCGACCGCTCGACGACCGCGACCGTGCGACCGTGCCTGCCGAGTGCGCCGGCGAGCGTCTTGCCACCCTTGCCCCAGCCGATAACGAGAGTGTCGACGTCGATTCGCTCCATGAGGTGGTCCCGCCTTCCGTCCGCCCTCAGCATCACACGCGAACCTTCGCAGGCGGGCGCCTACCGGGCCGGAGCGCCCGCCACCCGCGGCCACTCCGGACATCCGCTACCGGCGCAACGGGCGCGGATGTCCGGAACTAGCGCGGGTGTCCGGAACATGCGCTCGCTGGGGCCTCGAGGCAGGCGGATCGCCTACTCGCAGCCGACGCCGTCCTTGTCGCGGTCGAACTTTTCCTGCCAACCGGGCTGCCCGCGGTAGATGGGAGCGGCACCGGCTGCGCGGACCTCAGTGCAGTTGGCGTAATAGACGGTGGGCGGAGCTGGTGCCGGAGCGGGCGCGGGAGCTGGCGCCGGCGCCGGGGCGGGTGCAGGTGCCGGTGCCGGTGCGGCAGCGACCGGCGGTTCTTCGGGCTCCGGTGTCGGCTTGGCAACGACCGGAGCCGGAGCGAAAGCTGACGTGAACGCCGGCTGGTCCGGGCAGTCGGCGAGGACCGCCACGATCCGCTCCTTCTCCGCCGCGGTGACCCACAAGCCGTAGGTCGCCTTCACCGACACCTGGCGTGCGACGTACTCGCAACGAAACGACTTCTGCGGCGGCAGCCAGGTCGCCGCATCGCCAGCGCCCTTCTTCGAGTTGGTCGGCCCGTCGGTGGCGATCAGGTTCATCGGGTCGTTCGCGAACGCGATCCGCTGCGCCTGGGTGAGCTGCTGTGCACCCTTCTGCCAGGCGTCGAGCAGTGGCACAACGTGGTCGATCTGCACGAGCGTTGAGGTCGTGTTGCCGCGCACGAAGTTGATCGTGGTGCCGGTGTAGGGGTCGTTCAGGATGCCCGTGAGCACCTTGCAGGCACCCGACTTGGTCTCGTCGACCAGGTCGCGGTCCAGGATGTCGTTGCGGGTGTCGCACCCGTTGCGGTCGACATCCAGCCAGGCGGTGCCGAACTTGGCCGTGCGGTCGTACCCGGTCTTTGGTGCCCGCCCCTTCACCTCCAGATCGCCCAGCAGGGCGAGAGCTGTGGTCTGGGTGACCGAGCTGTCCTTGATCGCAACAGCTGGCTTGGTGCTCGGCCTTTCGGGCGTTTCCGGGTCGAGCGGGGCGATGTCCTCGGGTTCGGCCGCATCGACGGTGGCGGGAGTGGACGGCTTCGGATGCGTCGGCTCGGGCCGGTCCGTCGGTTCCGCGGCAACGCTCGCCGGCGCATCCGGCTTTGGGTTCTGCGCGCCGTAGACGCCGCCGCCGACCAATGTGGCCGTCAAGGCGGCGCCGGTGACGATAGCGGCAGCCTTGCGCGACGGGATCCGCGCCCAGGTGCGGCGGCCCGTCACGCCGGCATAAGCACCTGTGATCAGCGCGATAAGGCCTGCCATGATCAGGAAGCCGCCGAAGCCGGTCGAGACCCCCGCGATAAAGAGGATTAAGGCAATTGCTGATGCAGTGATCCAGCTCTTGGCGGGCATCGTGCGGGGCGAGGGCGTGTCGTTGTTCTCCATGGCACCTGCGAACCTAGCGGCGAACCCGGGTCGGTCGTCCGCCCCACACCGAGGGTCACGCACCTGTTCCGGACATCCGCTACAGGCGGAACGGCGGATGTCCGGATAACCTGCGGCGGTCCGGAAGCGCCGCGGATGGCCGCAAACGAGCTCGGCAGCTCCAACCGCGAAACAGCCCGCCTACCGCCCGTTCGCCGAGCCGGCGCGCGAGTGCGACCGCACGTGATGCAGGTGCGTCTCCCGCGCCGCGGTGCGCAGCGTGCGGTAGTACCCGATCAGCTCCCGGTCCGCCGAGCGAGCCGCCCAGGTCACCGCCCGGTAGCCGCGCTCGCCGCCGATCTCCAGCATCCGGATGACGCCGTAGCACTCACCGAGCGGGCTGACCATCCGCCACACCCCTGGCTCGTCCTCGACCGCAGCCAGAATCGGATGCCACGGTCCGGTGTTGCCGCGGCGCGCACGGGCGGCGGCGTCGATGCCGTCCTGAACACGGTGTGACATGGCCATTTCGGTGGTGCTCCAAGATCGAGCAGCCGGCCCTGCGAGAACGATTCTAGACGGCGTCGGGGACAACCAACCCCGGTAGTCTGAGGGTCTTATGTCTCAGCCATTCCACGTCTCAGAACCCGTCGCCGCGGCTCTCAACGAGGGCCGCCCGGTCGTCGCCCTCGAGTCCACGATCATCTCGCACGGACTGCCGCGGCCCCGTAACTTCGAGGCCGCCCAGGAGTTCGAGCAGCTGCTCCTCGACCGCGGCGTCACGCCCGCGACCATCGCCGTGCTTGACGGGGTACCGCAGGTCGGCCTCGACGCGGAGGGCGTCCGCCGGATCGCCGACGAGGAGATGGCGAAGGCCAGCGTCCGCGACCTTCCGATCCTGGCTGCGGCCGGCGCATCCGGTGCCACCACGGTCGCCGCAACCGCACACATCGCGGCCCTCGCCGGTGTGCGCGTCTTCGCCACCGGCGGTCTCGGCGGCGTGCACCGCGGCGCGAGCGACACCTTCGACGAGTCGGCGGACCTCACGACTCTCGCGGTCACCCCGATCACCGTTGTCAGCGCTGGCGTGAAGTCGGTGCTCGACATCGCGGCGACCCTCGAGCGGCTGGAGACCCTCAGCGTGCCGGTCGTCGGCTTCGGCACCCGAGTGTTCCCGAGCTTCTGGCTCACCGAGTCCGACTTCGACCTCGACTGGTCGGTCGAGTCCGCCGACGAGGTCGCGCGCATCATGAAGTCGCAAGACGAGCTCGGCCACGGCCAGGGCATCATCGTCGCGAACCCGATCCCGCGGGAGCAGCAGTGGGACCCTACCGAACACGATCGGGTGCTCGCACGCGCGTTCACCGCGGCGACCGAGGCGGGCGTGCACGGCAAGGCCGTCACCCCGTTCCTGCTGAGCTACATCGTCGAGGCATCGGATGGGCGCAGCCTCGAGGTGAATCTGGATCTCGCCCGCAACAACGTCAAGCTCGCCGCGGAGATCGCAACTGCCTGGTCCTCGCTGAGCACCCGGTAGCCACGGTGGCCAAACGGATCGTCGTCTTCGGTGACGTGATCGATGACATCGTCGCTGTGCCGTCCATCCCGGTGCGCCCCGACACCGACACACCGAGTCAGATCCGGCATCGCGCCGGTGGTTCGGCGGCCAACGCGGCGGCCTGGCTCGGGCACCTCGGCGCTCAGGTCGACTTCGTCGGTCGGGTCGGAGCCGGCGACGAACTCAAGCACGCCCAGCACCTCATCGACGCAAAGGTCACCCCGCGGCTGACGGTCGACGCCGAGCTGCCGACCGGAACCATCGTGGTCATCGTCGATGGCGACCGCCGCACGATGTACACCGACCGCGGCGCCAACGCCAACCTGACCGCTGACGACGTGACCGACGAGCTCCTCGACGCCGCTGCGGTGGTGCATTTCACCGGCTACAGCGTGCTGCAGGCGCCGAGTCAGGATGCCAACCGTCGACTGATCGCGCGAGCCAACGAACGCGGGGTTGCCGTCTCGGTCGACCCGGCCTCCGCCGGCTTCATCGAGGATTTCGGCGCCGAGAAGTTCCTGTCAGCGATCGAGGGCGCGACGATCCTGTTCCCGAACCTCGACGAGGGCCGGGTGCTGACCGGCCGCGACGATCCGCTGCAGATGGCCAGCGAGCTCGGCAAGCGATTCCCGATCGTCGCGCTCACCCAAGGGCACGAGGGTGTCGTGCTCGCCCACGCTGGATTCGAGCCGATCGCCCTGGAGGCCGTCCCGGCTCGCCTGGTCGACCCGACCGGCGCGGGCGATGCGTTCTCTGCCGGCTTTCTCGCCGCCTGGGTCGAAAACGGCGACCCGCTCTCTGCCGCGGAAAGCGGAGTTCGCGCCGCCGCCCGGGCGGTCACCAACGTCGGGGCGCGGCCTCCCGTCTAGTCCGCGGCATCCGGGCTCGTATGCCCGGAAACGGATGCGCGCAGCTTGGTGGTCAGCTCGGTCAGCTGGCGCAACTCGTCAGCGCTCAGCGCCGAGGTGAGCCTCGACACGATGCCCTCCATGTGACGCACCGCAGCGCGCCGGAACACGTCGTAGCCGTGCGGGGTCAGTTCGACGATCACGCCGCGGCCGTCCTCAGGGTCAGGCAGCTTGTTGACCAGGCCGCGGGAGGCGAGCCGCTCGATCAGCCTGCTCACGCTTGGCTGGGTGAGGAGCATGTTCTCAGCGAGGTTCTTGATCCTCAGCCGCCGGTTCTCGGCCCGCGACAGCGTGAACAGCGCGTCGTAGTCGCCCATCGTGACTTCACCGGAGGGGAACTCGGCCGTCAGTTGGCGCATCACGACGACCTGCGTGCGGAACAGTGACTCCCACGCGTCGACCGCCAAGGCCGCGTCGCTCATGTCGACCCCCTTCGTGCGATCCACCTTACAAACAAGAAGAGGGTGTTAACGGATTGAGGGCCCGTCGCAGAGGCTAGCGACGGGCCCTCTTCCCTTGCACCAAGAGTGTCCTGCAATCACATTCCGCAAGAACTGCCACAGCAAACAATTCCTGCTGAGACCGACTATATAACGGACCGGTAACGAACGCTAGTTACCTTTTCGTTATTTTTCATGCGAGTTTGCCGTGAACGCCAAAAGCCCTGATCAGACGGGTTTCGAGTGGCCTCAGAAGGCGTCGGGCGAGCGTGTCGTGGCGTGGCGCAGCGAGACATCCGCGTGCCGGTCGAACCGGTAGCCGACGCCGCGCACGGTCCGCACGATGTCCTCGTAGCCGCCGAGCTTGGCGCGCAGCCGACGCACGTGGACGTCGATCGTGCGCTCGTTCGGTGCGTCATCGTCGCCGGCGCGCCACAGACCCGCGATCAGCTCGGAGCGGGCGACGGTCTTGCCGACGCGCAGCACCAGGAACTGCAGCAGCTCGTACTCCTTGAACGTGAGCGGCGCGACCTCACCGTCGATCGTCACCCGCTTACGCGACAGGTCGACGATAACGCCCTCGTCGATCGGCTTCTCGTCCTCCTCGACGGTGTCCTGGTGGCGGAACTTCGCAAGTGCAGACGGGTCCTGCAGCGCGAGCCGCACGACGTCGACGTCGCGGCCGCCGGCACCGCGCGGTGCCAGTGCGACGGCCGCGTGCGTCTGCGCGCGGGGAGCGAGTTCCGCGGTGAGGTTCTTGAGCGCGGTGACGAGCTGGCTCAGCTCGATTCCGGATGCTGCTGCGCCGGCCTCGTCGAGCCCGACGTACAGCACGAAGCCGCGCGCCTCAGTGCCTTCCGGCACCGGCCGGACGTGCGGTGCTGCCGGCCGAGCCGGTGCGGGTTCGACGGGACGTACAGGGGAGATGGGTCGGTCAAGGGTTGCGAGAGACATTGAAGGAAGTCCTTGTGTAGCGAGTGCCCGAAAGGGCCATGTGGTGAAGGCCTCTAATGAGGAGTTAATGCCTTCGTGTTGCGCGTGTGACGGATGAACGACCGGGATGAGGGCCGGCATCCGGGAACTGCAAACTCACTGTTTCAGGAGTGCAGTTCGGCGAAGGAAGCCGTTAGGCACACATTCGACAACACATGACCGCGCTGACCGGCATCATGGTGCCGGCAACCCAAGAGGCCTCGCGGGAGGTCAGGGTGTGCGCGTTCAGAGTCATACCGGAATCATACGCGGCGGGGCGCGACGGCTGTCAAATCAGCCGACCGTGCCGTACAGGCGGTCGCCCGCGTCGCCGAGGCCGGGCACGATGTAGGCGTGCTCGTTGAGGCGTTCGTCGAGCGCGCCCAGCACGATGGTGACCTCGCGGCCCTCCGTGGCCTTCTCGACCGCCTCGAGTCCCTCTGGTGCGGCGATCAGGCAGATCGCGGTGACGTCCACCGCACCGCGCTCGAACAGGTACTCGATGGCGGCCAGCAGCGATCCGCCGGTGGCGAGCATGGGGTCGAGCACGAAGCACTGGCGGTTGGAGAGGTCCTCAGGCAGGCGCTCTGCGTAGATCGCCGGCTGCAGCGTCTCCTCGTCTCGCACCATGCCGAGGAAGCCGACCTCGGCGGTGGGGACGAGCTTGACCATGCCCTCGAGCATCCCGAGCCCGGCGCGCAGGATCGGCACGACGAGCGGCCGCGGGTTGGCGATTGCGAGTCCGGTCGTCGCAGAGACGGGCGTTTCGATCTGCACCGGCTCGACACGCACCTGACGGGTCGCCTCATAGGCGAGCAGCGTGACCAGCTCCTCGGTGAGAGCCCGAAACGTTGGCGACGGTGTGTTCTTGTCCCTCAGCACCGTGAGCTTGTGGGTGATGAGCGGATGGTCGGCAACGTGGACTCGCATAGGCTCAATCTACTTGTGCACCGGCCAACCCGGCGAGCGGAGAGGAGGCGAGGCGTGACCAAACCGCCCGCACGCTTCTCCGACTGGATGCGGTCAGCCCTGACACTCGCGGAGCAGTGCCTCGCTCACGGCGATGTGCCCGTGGGCGCGATCGTGGTCGACGCGGATGGCCGAGTGATCGGCCGGGGCCGCAACGAGCGCGAGCTGCGCCAGGACCCCACCGCACACGCCGAGGTGCTAGCTCTGCGTGCGGCCGCTACGACGACCGGCGACTGGCAGCTGACGGATGCGACGCTCGTGGTCACCCTTGAGCCGTGCCCGATGTGCGCGGGCGCGATCCTCGCAGCCCGCGTGCCGACGGTCGTCTTCGGCGCGTGGGACGACAAGGCGGGGGCAGCCGGCAGCGTCTACGACCTGCTGCGCGACCGCAGGCTCCCGCACCGGGTCGAGGTGTACGGCGGCGTCGACGCCGAGCCGAGCAGCGAACTGCTCAGGGAGTTCTTCGCAGGACGTCGCTGAGCCACGCGGTGAACATCAGGCGACTTGCCACCTGCATGTGCCCGTTGTTCTTCTCCCGCTCGGCGCGCCACCAGTCGAGGTCGACGCCCTCCCGCTCGAGTTGGTCGCGCGTGTCGCCGATCCACGCCTCGTGCATCTCGTCGGTCACTTCCGGGTGGAACTGCACCGCGAGCGCGAAATCCCCGATCGAGAACGCCTCGTTCGGGTACGCAGCGGAGCTCGCGAGAAGGGTTGCCTCGGCCGGCAGCTCGAAGTGGTCGCCGTGCCATTCGAGCATCGGGACGCCGCGCGCAAGGCCGAGCGCGGACTCGATCCCGGCATCCGTCAGCTCCAGGTCGCGATAGCTGATGTCGGGCTTGTCGCCGCGGTAGTTGCGCGCGCCGAGCGCGCCGGCCATGAGCTGCGCGCCCAGGCAGATGCCGAGCAGCGGCTTCTCGGCGTCGATGCGGGCCCGGATGAAGCGGCGCTCGTCCTCCAGGTACGGCCACTTGTCGAGGCGGTAGGCCGCCTCATGGCCGCCGAGCACGATGACCAGGTCGGCGTCCTGCGGATCCAGCCCCTCGACCTGCCCGGCCGTCGGGTCGACAACGCGCACGTCGTACCCGAACGTGTCGAGGACGGGAGCGAGATTGCCGAGCGAGATGTTGGGGTGGTGCTGGAAGACGACCGCCTTCCGCTCCGGCGCGCTCAATCCGACCCCTTGATCACGATCTTGTCTGTCGGCGGGTTCTCCGCGCCCGGCCGCACATAGACATCCGGTTCGATGTAGATGATCCGCGCTACCGGTACCGCCTCGCGCACCCGAACCTCGAGCTCGTCGATCAGGGCGGCGACGTCGCCGAGCGTCCTGCGGCTGTTGAAGGCGACCTTGGCGCCGACGAGCAGCTCCTCCGGCCCGACGTACAGCGTCTTCATGTGGATGAGCGCTTCGACATCGGGGTCGGCGTTGATGGCGTCGCGGATGCGTTCGGTATCGATGGCCGACGCGCCCTCGCCGACCAGCAGGCTCTTCGTCTCGATGCCGAGGACGATCGCGACGAGCACGAGCAGGGCGCCGATGAACAGGGTGCCGATCGCGTCCCACACCGGGTTGCCGGTGATGATGGTGAGGCTCACACCGAGGAACGCGAAGATCAGCCCGACCAGCGCGGCGATATCCTCGAGCAACACAACTGGGAGCTCGGGCGACTTGGAGTGGCGAACGAACTGCACCCAGGACTGCGTGCCGCGAACGTGGTTCGATTCCCGCACGGCGGTGCGCAGCGAGAACGACTCGAGGACGATCGCGATCAGCAGCACGACGATCGGCAGCCACAGTATGTCGAGCTCGTGCGGGTGCCGCAGCTTGTCGATGCCCTCGTAGATGGAGAACAGCCCGCCGACGCTGAACAGGATGATCGAGACAACGAACGCGTACACGAAGCGCTCGCGGCCGTAACCGAAGGGGTGCTCGGCGTCCGCCTGTTTCTTGGCGACCTGGCCGCCGCGCAGCAGCAGGAGCTGGTTGCCGGCATCCGCCACCGAGTGCACCGCCTCCGCCAGCATCGAACTGGAACCGGAGAACGCCCACGCGATGAACTTCGTGATGGCGATGCCGGTGTTGGCGAGAAGTGCCGCCACCACTGCTTTGGTGCCGCCGCTTGCGCTCACAAGAATCTCCCTCTGGCTTCGGTGGCAACAATCCTAGGATGGTCGGATGATCACCCTTCCCGCCGTGGCGATTCTCGGAACCGGTTCCATGGGGGGAGCGATACTCGGCGGGCTGCTGAATCCGGATGTGACGGTGAGCGGCGGGATCCGGGTCACCAACCGGACCGAGCGGAAGGCGGCTGTGTTGCGCCGAGACTCGGTGACGAGCTACTCGACCGACACCGACCCGAACGCCAACCTCGCCGCGGTCACCGGAGCGCGGGTGGTGATCGTCGCGGTCAAGCCGCCGATGGTGCCAGACCTGCTGCGCGAGATCGGGCCCTCGCTGGAGCCGGGCTCGGTGCTCATCAGTGTCGCGGTCGGTGTGACCACAGCCGCAATGGAGGCGCTGGTGCCGGACGAGGTGGCGGTGATCCGAGCGATGCCGAACACGCCGTCGCTTGTCGGTCGCGGGGTGACCGGACTGAGCGAGGGGTCGCGCGTCGGGCCGGAGCAGCTGGCGCTCGCCGAGCAGCTGTTCGCGACCGTTGGGACCGTGATCGTGGTGCCAGAGGAGAAGCTCGACGCGCTCAGCGCGATCTCCGGATCCGGCCCCGCCTACGTCTTCTATCTGGTCGAGCAGCTCACCGCGGCGGCCGTCGAGCTGGGCTTCACCCCGGATGAAGCTGCGCAGATGGTCGGGGGAACATTCGCCGGTGCGGCCGAACTGCTGAGCGCATCCGGGACCGAGCCGGCGGAACTGCGCCGCCAGGTGACCAGCCCGGGTGGCACAACAGAGCGTGCGATCGCGGAGCTGGAAGCCGCAGACCTCAAGGGACTCTTCGATCGTGCCGCGGCCGCCGCGATGGCGCGTGCCGCCGAACTGGCCGCTTCCGCCCGCTAGGCGCACTCAGGCCTGCAGGCTCGCGAACTCCTCGATCTTCTGGGACTTGCCGCTGACGATGATCAGGTCCCGGTTGGTGATCACCGTCTCGGCGGTCGCGTAGGTGAAGTCTTGTCCGGGCGACTTCACGCCGACGATGGTGATCCCGTACTTCTTCCGGATATTCGACTCGGACAGCGGCATGCCGCGGACAGGCTTGGGCGGGTACATCTTGACCATCGCGAAGTCGTCGTCGAACTCGATGAAGTCGAGCATCCGACCGGACACCAGGTGCGCGACGCGCTCGCCGGCTTCCGCCTCCGGATAGATCACGTGGTTGGCGCCGATGCGCGCCAGGATCTTGCCGTGACTCTGGCTGATCGCCTTCGCCCAGATCTGCGGCACCCTCAGGTCCACCAGGTTCGCTGTGATGAGCACGCTCGCCTCGATCGATGACCCGACCGCGACGATCGCGACGGAGAAGTCCTGCGCGCCGATCTGGCGCAGCGATTCGATCGACCGTGCATCCGCTTGCACCGTGTGCGTGACCCGGTCGGCCCACTTCTGCACGAGGGCAGCGCTTTCGTCCACAGCCAGCACCTCGCGGCCGAGCCGATCGAGCTGGCCTGCGGCGCCTGCTCCGAACCGTCCCAGCCCGATCACGAGCACTGGGGCGTTGTGGGGGATTCTCTCAACCAACGATTGGCCTCTCTTCCGGGAGAGTGTAGAGCTGCCTGCGCTGGCTCGCCGCCAGCGCGGCGGCCAGAGTCACTGTACCAACGCGCCCCGCCCACATCGTCGCGGCGAGGATGTACTTTCCGGCATCCGGCACCTCGGCGGTGACGCCGGTGGACAGGCCGCAGGTCGCGAACGCGGAGATCACATCGAACAGCACACGGTCCATCGGCTCATCGGTCACCACCAGCAGCGCGATGGTGGCGACCGCCACGATGGTCGCGCCCCACAGCACGACGCTCACCGACAGGCGGAGCACATCCGAAGGCAGGCGCCGGTTGAACGCCTGCATATTCTCATCACCGCGCGCCTCGGCAAGCGCCGCCAGGAACAGCACCGCAAGCGTTGTCACCTTGATGCCGCCCGCGGTCGATGCCGACCCGCCACCGACGAACATGAGCATGTCCATGATCAGAAGCGTCGAGCCGTGCATCTCGTTGATGTCGACGTTCGAGAAGCCGCCGGACCTGGTCATGATCGACAAGAAGCCAGCCGTCATCGGCCGGGCCGCCGGATCCTGCGCTCCGATCGTCGCCGGGTTCGCCCACTCGAGCGCGTAGATCGCGATCGCGCCGAGCACGAACAGGATGGTGGTCGTCACCAGCGTGAGCTTCACGTGAACACTCAGGCGCCCCTCGCCCCGGCTGAGCCGCGCGAGCGCGAAGATCACCGGAAAACCGAGACTGCCCAGGATCACGGCGATGCTGATCGACCCGAGCATCCACGGGTCTGTCTCGAACGGCTCGAGCCCTTCAGGGTTCGGCATGAAACCGGTGTTCGTGAAGGCGGATGAAGCGTAGTAGAAGCCCTGCCAGGTCGCCGCCCACGGGTCGAACCCGGCGAGCATGAGCCGCGGTGTGATCAACACCGTCACCGCCAACTCGATGGCGAGCACGCTGATCGCGACCGTTGAGAGCAGCCCGCCGATGTCGCCGAGCTTGACTGTCTGGCTTTCAGAGACCGGGCCGGCATGGATGCGCTGCAGGTTCGTGTCACTTGCCGCCATCAGCTTGGCGCGCAGCCCCAGCCGGCGGGAGACGATGAGACCGAGCATGCTCGCGAGTGTCAGCACGCCGATCCCGCCGACCTGCAGGCCGATCAGGATCGCGACAGTTCCGAAGGTCGACCAGTGCGTCGCCATGTCGACGACAGACAACCCGGTGACGCAAATCGTGGAGACCGCGGTGAACAGCGCGTCGGCGAGCGGCGTTGCCGAGCGTTCGACGGTGGCGATGGGTAGCGCGAGCACCGCGGTGAGCACCAGCACCAGCGACGTGAAGATGACGGTCGCGAAGCGGGCCGGAGAGGCGACCACCGCGGTGTCGACGAAAGTCCGGATGCGACGGAGCACGGGACGGCTGACTTCAGCCTGTGTGCGCATCCTGCTCCCTCGTGTCAGACCGGCGGCCCAAACAGCGACGAGTCGTCATGGTACTCCGTACCGAGGCCAAGTAGCCTGTTGCCATGGCAGACATCTTCGACGTAGTGGCCGACCCGACGCGAAGGGATCTGTTGCAGCTTCTGCTCGACCGGTACGTTTCGTCGGCTTCCGAGTCGGGCGACGTGAGCGTCGGTGAGATCGTGAATACTCTCGGGCTGAGCCAGCCGACCGTGTCGAAGCAGCTCAAGGTGCTGCGGGATGCCGAGCTGGTCACCGTGCGTGAGGTCGGCCAGCACCGTTACTACAGGCTCAACGCCGCGCCGCTCGAGGAGCTCGAGGACTGGATCATCCCGTTCCTCAGCGCCGACTTCGAGGATGATGACGCGAGCCAGACGGTGTTCGCGGCGTGGTCCGGTTCCGAGCTGCCGGGGCCGATCCGCAGGGTCGCGGACTCGATCGAGCATTCGGCGGATGCCGGTGCCGCGGTGGGACGCAGTGTCGCCGACGCATCACACCAGGTGCGCACCGCGTTCGAGGGCGCATCCGCCACCGTGGAGAAGCGTGTGATCGAGCCGCTCCGCGAGCGCCTCGGGCGCAAGGACGCCTCCCCAGCGGAGTAGACAGATCGTCAGGGTTAGCCCTAAAGTGACTCCACGCGGAGTATCACCAGTCACAGCAGTTACAAAGCGACACTCCGTTAACATTGGCTTCAGGCGTCGGGGGTGACGCCTCTTCCCGAGGAGTTCGCGATGGCGAAGGAACTGTCTGACGTGAGGTTCCTGACGGTGGCCGAGGTTGCCGACATGATGCGCGTCTCCAAGATGACCGTCTACCGGATGGTGCACGCGGGCGATCTGCCGGCGATCCGCTTCGGCCGTTCGTTCCGGGTGCCGGAGTCGGCGGTGCAGGCAGCGATCGACACCACTGTCGCCGATCGCGGCACACAGGCCGGCTAGCCCCGCACGGACTCACGGACGGCGCACAGTGGCCGATCCGCTACACTTACCCGAGGCATTTTTTCCGCGGTTCTGAACGGACCCGGTGTCCGTAATCAGATCAGTGAGGTCCCTATGGGTTCTGTCATCAAGAAGCGCCGCAAGCGCATGGCGAAGAAGAAGCACCGCAAGCTGCTTCGCAAGACTCGTCACCAGCGTCGCAACAAGAAGTAGCGCGCGAACAACCTGAACGCCAGGCCGAAAGGTCTGGCGTTTTTGTTTGCGCTAGCGTCGCCGAGCGGCTCGAGCCTCGCGTCGCACGCGCCGCTGCGCTTCACGGATGCTCGCCGGTCGGAGCCGCAGAGTCGCCCAACCTCGGGCATCGGCGTAGCGTTCGAGCGCGGCATCCGGGTTCACCACCACCCGGTTGCCGACCAGGTTCAGCAGCGGGATGTCGTTGCGGGAATCCGAGTACGCCCAGCAGTCGGCAAGGTCGGCGCCGAGCCGCGCCGCCAGGTCGCGGGCGGCGGATGCCTTGAGCTCGCCGTGCAGGACCTGGCCGTTGAGGCGGCCGGTCAGCACCCCGTCGACGGCTTCGATCTCGGTGCCGAGCGCCCCGGTCAGCCCCAGCCTGGTGGCGATCACGCGCGCGATGTGCACCGGAGTGGCGGTGACCAGCCACACCTCGTGGCCCTTGGCGAGGTGCTCCCGGGCGAGGTCCACGGTCTCCGGCCACAGCTTGGGTTCGATGTAACGGTCGTAGACCTCCTCGGCGAGTTCCGTGAGCTCAGCCTCGGAGCGTCCGCCGGCCAGCTCGAGCGCGCGCTCGCGGGCGCTTGCCATGTGCTCGCGGTTCTCGCCGACCGCGATGAACCTCAGCTGCTGCCAGCCGAACCTGGCCAGATCGCGAAACCCCAGCATCCGGCGCCGGAACGCGCCGCGACCGAGATGGTAGATGCTTGCGCCGCGGAGGAGCGTGTTGTCTACGTCGAAGTAGGCGACGATGGCACTGGCTGTTGGCGCTTCGGGCATCCGCTCCATGCTAGCCACCCGGTGCGGCCGTTAAGCTCGACGTGTGTCTGTTCGTCTCACCATCATCGGCAAGCCCGCGTGTCACCTCTGCGACGTCGCCAAGGACGTGATCCAGGACGTGATCGGCGAGCTCGCGACCGAGCCGGCTGCGCCGGAGGTGACCGTCGAGCACAAGTCGATCCTCGACGACGACGCGCTGTACGAGCAGTATTGGGAGCAGATCCCGGTCGTGCTCGTGAACGACACGAAGCACGCGCAGTGGCGGGTCAAGCCCGAGAAGCTGCGCGCGGCGATCCTCGACGCCTGACCCCTTCCATCGCCGAGCGCCGCCCAAATGTGCGAACGCACGGGATATTGCGCGCGCTCTCGCACATTTGAGCGGCGCCGGCGCGCCTACGGCAGCAGCCGGTTCGGTCCGCGGAACAGGTAGGTCGTCTCCCGCAGCGTCGACAGCCCCAGCATGAGCATCAGCACTCGGGCGAGACCCATGCCGAACCCGCCGTGCGGCGGCACGCCGTAGCGGAAGAAGTCGAGGTAGAAGTCCAGCTCCTCCGGGTCGAGTCCCTTCTCCTTCGCCTGCTCGACCAGCACATCGATGCGGTGCTCGCGCTGAGCGCCGGTGGAGATCTCGACGCCGTTGTAGATCAGGTCGTAGCTGTTGGTGAGTGTCGGGTCGCCCTCGTGACGCATGTGGTAGAACGGCCGGATGCTTGAGGCATAGTCGGTGACGAACACGAAGTCGTGCCCGAGCTCCTCCTTCGCGTACGCGGAGATCCGACGCTCGCCCTCGGGGTCCATGTCCTCATCCGCGCGCGGGATTTCGTAGCCGCGCTCCGCGACGATGCGCTTGGCCTCGGCCAGCGGGATGCGCGGGAACGGTGTCGACGGGATCTTCAGCTCGATGCCGAACGCCTCGCGCAGCGCGTCGCCATGCTTCTCCTTCACAGCTGTGATGCCGGCGACCATGAGCTGCTCGTGCATCGCCATGACATCCTCGTGGCTGGTGATCCAGCTGATTTCGGCGTCGATGCTCGTGAACTCTGTGGCGTGGCGGCTCGTGAAGCTCGGGTCGGCGCGGAACGCAGGGCCAATCTCGAACACCCGACCGAACCCGGCCGGCTGCGCCATCTGCTTGAAGAACTGCGGGCTCTGCGCGAGGTAGGCGGTGCCCTCGAAGTAGCCGACCTCGAACAGCTCCGCACGCGACTCCGACGCGCTGGCCATCAGCTTCGGGGTGTGCAGTTCGATGAAGTCACGCTCGACCCACCAGGTGCGCCACGCATGCTCGAGCGTCGTCTGCACGCGGAAGATCAGCTGGTGCTCCGGCTGGCGCAGGTCGAGGAAGCGCCAGTCGAGGCGCTTGTCGATGCTGCTGTCGTCCGCAATCGGCGTCTCCGCGATCGACTCAGTCACGACATCGAGCGTCTCGATGAGCACCTCGATGCCGCCCAGCTTCACTCGCTCGTCATGCTTGAGCTGCCCGGTCACAGTGATGAAGCTGCCGTGGGTGAGAGCAGAGATGGTGTCGGCCAGCGGATCTTCTTCAGCCGAGCGAGGATGCACCAGCTGCAGCGCACCCGACTCGTCGCGCAGCACCACGAACTGCACCTTCTTCTGGTCGCGCACCGTGTCCACCCATCCGGACACAGTCACTGGGCCGTCAGTCATGGCGGCGAGGGCGTTGATCAGGGTGCGTTCAGTCACCCTGCGAGTTTAGCGACGGCTAAACGGCTACGTAGACTGGATGCCGTGTCCGCCGCCCTCCTCCACCTCGTGCGCCACGGAGAAGTCCACAATCCCGAAGGCATTCTCTATGGTCGCCTGCCCGGGTACCACCTGTCCGGATTAGGCCTCAAGATGGCGCAATCCGCAGCGGAATCCATGGACGGGCGCACCATCGAGCGGGTCTTCGCGTCGCCACTGCAGCGCGCGCAGGAGTCAGCAGAACCGTGGGCGGAGAAGTTCGATCTCGAGATCATCACCGACGAGCGGCTTATCGAGCCGACGAACCGCTTCGAGGGTGGACGCTTCGAGTTCGGCCCGCAGGTGCTGCTCAAGCCGAAGAGCTGGCCGTGGGTCGTGAACCCGTGGCTGCCCAGCTGGGGCGAGCCCTACCAGAGCGTCATCAAGCGGATGATGGCCGCGATCGAGGCGGCTTGGCACTCGGCAGACGGCGGCGAGGTGGTGATGGTGAGCCACCAGATGCCCATAGTCATGGTGCAGCGTCATGTCGCTGGACTGAAGCCGTTCCATGACCCGCGCAAGCGCCGCTGCAGCCTGTCCAGCATCACGACTTTGACCTACGACGGCACCCGTTTCGTGCAGGTCGGCTACACCGAACCTGCCGCTGCGCTGCTTGCCGAATCGATCGACCAGGGAGCAGTGTGAAATTCCGGATGACGGCAGCGGCGCTCGCCGCAGCCGCCCTCGTACTGACCGGCTGCGCAGCGAACGACCCACTCGCCCAGCAGTACCGGGACGGCAGCGACAAGAACTACATCGCCGGCGACGGCAGCGTTATGGAGGTCACCCCGGAGAACCGGGACGCTCCGATCACCTTTGAGGGCACGACAGAACTCGGTGAGACGGTGTCGAGCGAGGACTACCTCGGTGAGGTCCTCGTCGTGAACTTCTGGGCGAGCTACTGCGGCCCGTGCCGGGTTGAAGCGCCGGACCTGGAGAAGGTGTCGCAGGACTGGGCCGGGAAGGGCGCCTCGTTCATCGGCATCAACACGTACGACGGCGCCGAGCAGGCGCTCGCGTTCTCGCGCAAGTATGGCGTCAGCTACCCTTCGGTGCTCGATGCGAAGTCCGGCGAAGCGCAGCTCGCGTTCGCCGGCAAGGTCCCGCCGAGTGCGCTGCCGACGACGCTCGTGCTCGACCGCGAGGGCCGAGTCGCAGCGCGCATCCTGGGTCAGGTGCAGGCGGCGTCGATCCTTGACGCGCTGATCAAGACCGTCGCCGCAGAGGAAACCTAAGTGAACCCGATCGGCGAGATCGTCCTCAGCGGCAACCTGTTACTCGCCCTGCCGATCGCGCTGCTCGCCGGGCTGATCTCGTTCGCGTCGCCATGCATACTGCCGCTGCTCCCCGGGTACCTCGCCTACATCGGCGGGTTCGCGGGCGAACCGGACCGCGGCCAACGGCGCCGGCTGCTGCTTGGGGTCGTGTTGTTCATCGCCGGATTCAGCGTCGTCTTCATCACGCTCAACATCCTGCTCGCCACACTCGGATTCGCGCTCAAGCCATGGCTCGACCTGATCATCCGGATCGCCGGTGTCGTCGTAATCCTCATGGGTCTCGTCTTCATCGGCCAATTCAGCTTCATGCAGCGCACGTTCAAGCCGCGCTGGCGCGTCGCGACCGGTCTCGGCGGCGCGCCGCTGCTCGGTGTCGTCTTCGCTCTGGGCTGGACCCCCTGCATGGGGCCGACGCTCATCGCGGTGTTCTCACTCAGCCTCGATAGCGGCTCCCCGTGGCGCGCAGCGATCATCGGGCTTGCTTACTGCATCGGACTCGGGGTCCCGTTCCTGCTCGTCGCACTCGGTCTCAACTGGGTCACTGGTGCGGTCTCCTGGCTCAAGAGCCACATCCGGGTCATCAACGTCGTCGGCGGCCTGTTGCTCGTGCTCATCGGCGTGCTCATGGTCACGGGCCTCTGGCAGGCCATGATGTCGGCCTTCGGGGCGGTGATCGAGAGCTATGTCACGCCCCTCTGATTACGTCGACGCCGCAACCCCGGACACCGCGCGCCGCCCCGAGATCACCCAACCGGGCCTGGGGCCGCTCGGTTACCTGCGCTTCTTCTGGCGCCAGCTCACGAGCATGCGCACCGCGCTGGTACTCCTGCTGCTGCTCGCGATCGCCGCGGTGCCGGGCTCGATGTGGCCGCAACGCTCGAGCGACCCGAATGGAGTCATCCAGTTCTTTGCCGACAACCCGGATCTCGCGCCGGTGCTGGATTCGTTCCAGCTGTTCGACGTCTACACGTCGGTGTGGTTCTCGGCCATCTACCTGCTGCTGTTCGTCTCGCTCATCGGCTGCGTCATCCCGCGCACGACGCACCACCTCAAGGCGCTGCGCGCCAGCCCGCCGAAGACGCCGGCACGGCTAGAGCGCTTGCCCGGCTTCACCAGCCGCATCGAGCCGAACCTCGACGCCGCGACCGCCATCGACTCCGCGCGTGACCTGCTGCGGAGCAGCGGCTACCGAGTGCAGCTGTTCAACGGCAAGGACCTCTCCGCCTCCGCCGAACGTGGCTACCTGCGTGAGACCGGCAACCTGGTGTTTCACTCCGCGCTCGTCGGCATCCTCGTCGCTGTCGGAATCGGCGGCGGCTTCTCGTTCAGCGGCCAGAAGGTCGTCATCGAAGGTCAGCCCTTCGTCAACGTGCTCGCGGGCTACGACTCGTTCAACCCCGGCCGCTTCGCCGGTGAGCATTCGCTGGAGCCATTCCGGATGACGCTCGACGACTTCAGCGTCGTCTACGAGGAGGAGAACCTCAGGGCCTACGGAACGCCGACCGACTTCACCGCATCTGTCACCACCTACCTCCCCGGGGAGGAGGGGCAGCCCGGCGAGGTCAAGGTGAACCACCCGCTGGCGGTCGCCGGCACCAACGTGTACCTGCTCGGCAACGGCTATGCACCCACCATCACGGTGCGCGACGGTGAGGGCAACATCGCGTTCGACTCGAGCGTTCCGTTCCTTCCGCAGGACCAGAACCTCACCTCGCTCGGCGTGATCAAGGTCCCGGATGCGCTGCCGGAGCAGCTGGGGATGATCGGCTTCTTCTATCCGGCTGCGGGCGAACTGCACAGCGGTGCGCTGACCTCCGTGCACCCCGACCTGGTCAACCCGGTGCTGACGCTGCGCGTGTACACAGGTGACCTCGGGCTGGACTCTGGCGCGCCGAAATCGGTGTACTCGCTCGAAACCGACACGCTCACGGAGGTGGTCGGCGGCGACAGCGGCGTCGACACGATCGAACTGCGGCCGGGGGAGAGCGCCGAACTGCCGAACGGCCTGGGCACTGTGACTTTCGAGTCGAAGGACCCGGATGCGGGACCGAACAACTGGGCCGACTCCGTTCCCCGCTTCGCATCGTTCGACATCCACCATGTGCCGAGTCAGGGATGGGTGCTGGTGTTCGCGATCCTCGTCCTCGGCGGATTGCTCGCGTCGCTGTTCGTGCCGCGCCGACGCATGTGGGTGAAGGCGGTCGAGTTGCCCGATGGCGGCATCCGGATCGAATACGCGGGTCTCGCCCGTGGTGAGGACCCGACCCTCGAAGACGCTGTCGCGGACATCGCCGAGCGGCACGCTCGCAAGTTGACGACGTAGGCTGGTGTGCCGTGACCGAAACGCTTGCGACCTATTCGCTCGTCGCCATTTACTCAGCGATGGCGGTGTACGCACTCGCCTTCGTGTTCTTCACCGTCGACCTGGCGAAGCGCGCGTCGCTGGCCCCTGAGCCGGTCGCCGCAACCGCTGCGACCGGCCAGCTGACCGCTGCCCGCGGGGGCACGACGACGCTCGAGCGCACCGAGACGGTGACCACCCGCAAGCGCGGACGCTTCGAGCGCGCGGGCTTCGCGTTGACCGTGATCGCCTGGCTGCTGCACCTCGGCGGTGCCGTGCTGCGTGGACTCGCCAACGGCTACGTGCCCTGGTCGAACATGTTCGAGTTCTCGCTCATGATGTCGCTCATCGTCGTGCTGGTGTTCCTGGTCATCCAGTTCTGGCTCGACCTCGGCTACCTGGGCGCGTACATCACCGGTGCCGCGCTGATCGTGCTCGGAATCGGCACGACCAACTTCTACGTCGACGTCACTCCGCTCGCCGTTCCCCTGCAGTCGGTGTGGCTGGTCATCCACGTGTTCGTCGCAATACTCGGCACGTCGTTCTTCGCGCTCGGCGCTGGGCTGTCGCTGCTGCAGCTGCTGCAGTCTCGTCGCGAGGCGAGCGGGAAGACCGGCGGCTTCCTCTCCACGGTTCCGGATGCCGACAAGCTGGAGACGCTCGCGTACCGCGTCATCGTGATCGGCTTCGTATTCTGGACATTCACCCTCATCGCCGGCGCCATTTGGGCCGAGCGCGCGTGGGGACGCTACTGGGGCTGGGACACCAAGGAAGTCTGGACCTTCATCATCTGGACGATCTACGCCGGCTACATCCACGCGCGCGCGACTCGCGGTTGGCGCGGGACCCGCTCGGCGGTGCTGTCGCTCATCGGCTTCGGAGCGGTGATCTTCAACTACACGGTCGTGAACCTGTTCATGAAGGGCCTGCACGCCTACTCGGGCCTGTAGTCCTGCCGCTCGGTGGTCGAGACCCGTGGCCTTTTCGGTGGTCGAGCTAGTCGAGACCCCTTACGATCAGCAACGTGATTCCCTTTGAGCTCACCGAGCCGATCGAGACCGAGCGCCTGCGCCTGAGGCTGATGACCGAGGCCGACATCGACATCGTGCACTCGTACCAGTCGCGCGAGGATGTCTGCCGCTACCTTCTCTTCGACCCGCGCGATCGCGACACGGTCGCCGCGAAGGTGGCCGAGCACATCCGGCACACTCGGCTCGAGAGCGATGGCGACTACCTGCAGCTCGCGGTTGAGCGCAAGGACGACGGCCAGATGATCGGCGACCTGTACATCACCGTCAAGAGCGTCGAGAACGACACGGCCGAGCTGGGCTGGACCTTTCACCCCGACCACCACGGGCAGGGCTACGCGACCGAGAGTGCGAAGGCGCTGCTGGCGCTCGCATTCGACACAGTGGAGTTTCACCGGGTGATCGCCGAACTCGACCCACGCAATGACGCATCCGTGAACCTGTGCCTTCGGCTCGGGATGCGCCGCGAGGCGCACTTCGTCGAGGACCTCTGGTTCAAGGGCGAGTGGGCCGACACCGGCAGCTACGCGATGCTCGCGCGCGAGTACCGGGCAAGCTAGGCAGAGGCAAGCAGCTCGTAACAGCGGGTGAGGCGGTCGCGCCACCACTGGTCACGACCGGGGTTGGCCGCGTGCCGCTCCAGCAAGGATCGGCTGACCTCGACTCGGTGAACGGGAATCGCGCCGGCGGTCGGAACGAGCGGTTCGTCCGTCACATCGGCTGAGAGCAGCGCAGCGGTACCGAGCCCACAGTCGTACTCGAGCTCTGCAATTGATGCGGCAAGGTGGGCGCCCATGCTGATGCCGACGGACGTGTCGAGCGCGCTCGAGACAACGACCGGCAGCCCGGCCTCGGCGACGATGTCCAAGGCCGCCCGGATGCCTCCGAGCGGTTGCGCCTTGATCACCAGCAGGTCGGCGGCGCCGGCGCGGGCGACGGCGAGCGGGTCCTCCGCCTTGCGCACACTTTCATCGGCCGCAATCGGCACACCCATGTGCTTCACGCGCGAGCGGATCTCGGCGAGCTCCTCGACGCTCCCGCACGGCTGCTCGACGTACTCGAGGTCGAACTCGGCCAGCGCGTGGATCGCCCGCTCGGCCTCGTCCACGTTCCAGGCCCCGTTGGCGTCGATCCGGACGCGGCCTTCCGCGCCGAGGAATGCCCGGGCGGCCCGCACGCGGGCCACATCCTCGGCGAGTTCCTGGCCACGCTCGGCCACCTTGACCTTGACCGTCCGACAGTGGCCGAAACGCTCAAGCACGCGGGCAACCTGATCCGGGCCGACCGCAGGCAGGGTCGCGTTCACCGGGATGCTGTCGCGCAGGCGGGACGGCGCCGCCGACCAGCCGAACTCGATAGCGGCACGCAGCCACGCAGCCGCTTCGGCATCCGGGTACTCCACGAATGGTGAAAACTCTGTCCAGCCGTGCGGGCCGCGCAGCAGCATCGCCTCGCGCGAGTCGACGCCGCGGAAGCGCTGCGCCAGCGGCAGCGCGACGACGTGTGCGTCGGCGAGCAGTTCGTCGAGCGGCGGAGGAACTGTCATCCGACCAGTGTCGACGGTGGCCTATCCTTGGAGCAAATGTCGACCGGAGAAACCGCCCTGTACGAGTCGGCCCAGCCGCCGGATGGCCCCTCCCCGGATGCCCAGTCACCGGATGCCGAGTGGCCGGATGCCGAGCCCAAGCGGCGCCGCCCGTTCCCATTCGGGCTCGTGGCGCTCGTGAGCGTGCTCGTGCTCATCGCGCTCGAGGTGACCGGTGTGCTGCTCGCGGTCAGCGGTGCATACGCAGCCGCGACGTTCATCGGCCAGGCGATCATCGTGCTGACGTTCGTGCCGTTCGTGCTCGGGATCGTCGGTGTCATCCTGAACCGCGGCCGACTGACCGGCGCGATCGCGATCGTGCTCGCGGTGCTGACCAACCCGCTCGTGCTGAACACGGTGCTCGGCTTCTTCGGCGGCCGCTGACGTCCGACGCTGCTGCCGTTTGTTATCGATGCGGCGTCCACAGCACCCGCATCGATAACAAGCGGCCGCAACGTTCGCCGGGTGGGTTAGTCGGCGACGATTAGGCTGAGCGCATGGTGGAAGTCTCGGAGCTTTTCGATGCGCGGGAGTGGTCCGGCGTCGCCGGATTCGACTCACTCACCGACATCACCTATCACCACGACCGTGACGGACGCGTCGCGCGGGTCGCGTTCAACCGGCCGGAGGTGCGCAACGCCTTCCGCCCGCACACCGTCGACGAGCTCTACGCGGTACTCGATGACGCCAGGCAGAACCCGCGCATCGGCGTGGTGCTGCTCACCGGCAACGGGCCCAGCCCGAAGGACGGAGGCTGGGCGTTCTGCTCCGGCGGCGACCAGCGGATCCGAGGGCGGGCGGGGTACGAGTACGAGGGCGACGGGGTCTCGACAGCCCCGACCACCGAAAGCGGCGGCGCCGCGCGCCTCGGCCGCCTGCACATTCTCGAGGTGCAGCGCCTCATCCGCTTCATGCCCAAGGTCGTCATCGCGGTGGTGCCCGGCTGGGCGGCCGGCGGCGGCCACTCCCTCCACGTCGTATGCGACCTGACCATCGCCTCCGCAGAGCACGGCAGGTTCAAGCAGACGGATGCCGACGTCGGCTCGTTCGACGCCGGCTACGGCAGCGCCTACTTCGCGCGCCAGGTGGGGCAGAAGTTCGCGCGTGAGGTGTTCTTCCTCGCCGAGGAGTACTCCGCGCAGCGTGCCTACGACATGGGCGCCATCAACGCGGTGGTCCCGCACGCAGACCTCGAGTCGACCGCGCTCGAGTGGGCGCGCACCATCCTCACCAAGTCGCCGACCGCCATCCGGATGCTCAAGTTCGCCTTCAACGCGGTCGACGACGGACTCGTCGGTCAGCAGGTGTTCGCCGGTGAGGCCACCCGTCTCGCCTATGGCACCGACGAAGCGGTCGAGGGCCGCGACGCCTTCCTCGGCAAGCGCGACCCCGACTGGTCGCCGTACCCCTGGCAGTACTGAGCGACAAGATGCGCGACCTGCAGCCCATCGCTGGTGACGCCGCCACGGTGTTCCCCGCGCTCAGGGCTGCGCTCAGCGGTGACGGCCCGGCGATCCTGCCGCTCGCTCCCGACATGCACACCGATGGTGTGCCGGCCCGTGTGCCGCAGCGCATCGCGCTCGTGGTGCAGACCAGCGGCTCGACCGGGCGGCCCAAGCGCGTGGCGTTGAGCGCGGATGCCTTGCTCGCCGGCACCGCGGCGACCGAGTCGGCGCTCGGCGAGCCCGGCCAGTGGCTGCTCGCCCTCCCGGCTCACTACATCGCGGGCATCAACGTGCTCACCCGATCCATCGCCGCCGACACCGTCCCGGTCGTCCTCCCGCCCGGGTCGTTCGACCCCATTGTGTTCGGTGACGCGGCGTCGCGCATGGAGCATCCGGTGCGCTTCACATCCCTGGTCCCCGTCCAACTCGCGCGTCTGATGGACGAATCGGAGGTGCTCACCGAACTGCGCCGCTTCGACCGCATCCTGGTCGGCGGGCAGTCGACACCGGATGCCCTCCTCGCGCAAGCGCTCGAACTCGGCCTGAACGTGACCCGCACCTACGGATCGAGCGAGACCGCGGGCGGATGCGTCTACGACGGCATCCCGATCAGCGGCGCACGTGCGCGCGTGACCGACGGGCAGATCGAACTCGCCGGGCCGATGCTCGCGGACGGCTACCTCGACGACCCGGAACGCACCGCCGCTGCCTTCTACGACGACGCCGGTGAGCGCTGGTACCGCACCGGCGACCTCGGCGAACTAGCCGACGGCGTGCTGACGGTGACCGGGCGACGCGACGACCAGATCGTCTCGGGGGGCGTCAACGTGTCACTCGGCGCGGTCGAGCGGGTCGTCCGGGGCCTTCCGGGTTTGGCGGATGCTGTGGTGCTGTCCGCCCGCAGCGCGCGCTGGGGGGACGTGCCGATTGTCGTCAGCACGCGCAGACCCGCGCTCGATGACGTGAGGCAGGCGGTCAGCGCGCAACTCGGGCAAGCGGCCGCGCCCGCAGCGCTCTACCACGTCGGCCGGATCCCGCTGCTGGCCAGTGGCAAGCCCGACAGGGTGGCGCTTGCGCGCCTCGTGCCGGAAACGGTCTAGATTCTCTTTCGTGGCGAAGAACACCAGACCCAAGCAGCAGCGCATCGACCCGAGGACCGTGCGTCGCTCCGGGCACCCCGGTCGGAAGGTCGGTTCGCCGGTACCCGTCGTCAAGAAGGCAGGCGTCGGCGACTGGATCGCCGGCGCGCGCATCCGCACCTTGCCGCTCGGCATCGCGCCGGTCGCGCTCGGTACCGCGACCGCCTACGCAGCGAACGGCTTCGAAACCTTCGACCTCACCCTCGCGCTGCTCTGCCTGGCCGTCGCGGTCTTCCTGCAAATCGGCGTCAACTACGCCAACGACTACTCCGACGGCATCCGTGGCACCGACTCCTACCGGGTGGGACCGTCTCGGCTCACCGGGTCCGGAGCAGCCAAGCCCAGAACGGTGCTCGCGGTCGCGCTGGTCTTCTTCGCGCTGGCCGGGGCGGCCGGGCTGGCGATTGTCATCCTCACCGGCTACTACTGGCTGATCGCGGTCGGCGTCGCGTGCATGATCGCCGGCTGGTTCTACACCGGCGGCAGGCGGCCGTACGGCTACTACGGCCTCGGCGAGGTGTTCGTCTTCGTCTTCTTCGGCCTGGTCGCCACCGCGGGCACGACGTTCGTGCAGGCCGGCATGGTCACCCTGGACAGCTGGCTCGCTGGCGTTGCCACCGGCCTGTTCGCGTGCGCAGTGCTCGTGTCCAACAACCTGCGCGACCTCGAGCAGGATCGTGCAGCAGGCAAGCGGACGCTCACCGTGCTGATCGGCGACCTGCCCTCGCGCATCCTGTTCGCCGTGCTGGCGCTGGCGCCGTATGTCGTGCTGATCTACTTCGCGACCCTGTACGCCTGGGCGCCATACGTCTACTTCGTGCTGTTCCTCACCGTGCCGGCCGTGCTGATTGTGCTGACTGCCAAGACCGCGAAGGAGTTCCTGCTCGCACTGGGGCTCACCAGCCTGTCGGCGCTCGTCTTCGGCATCGGACTCGCCGCCGCAATCGCGTTCTAGGGTGTGCGGCTGGAGCTAATGCCCCGGCAGCGGTGAACTGTGCCGGTCGATGAGCATGCCGGCCATGTCGCGCGCCACCCTGGCGGCGTTCTTGTCGCCCTCAGCCGCGAGCACGATCGAGCCCTTCATCAGGATGTGCCACGCGCGCGTGAATTCCTCGACCGCGTACAGGCCGGCCTCGATCGCGAACTGCTTCACGATCGATCGGATGCGCGCGAGATGTTCGACGGATGCCTGGCCCAGCGGGTGGGTCGGGCCCATCTCCAGGAGCACGTGCACGAACGAGCACGCTTCGTAGTCGTCGCGGTGGAACCAGTCGTCGTAGATGTCGAAGATCGCAAGCAGACGCTCGCGAGGTGACTCGCCGCGCCGGCGGGCCTCCTGCTCGACCGTTCCCAGCGTGAAGAGCTGCTCGCGGCGTTCGAGCACGGCGAGCACCAGTTCGTCCTTGGAGTGGAAGTGCCGGTAGAAGGTCGCATTGGCGACCCCAGCCGTCTGGATCAGCTCGTCGACGCCGACATCTCTGATGGCTCGATGGGTGAAGAGCTCGTACGCGGTCGCCAGGATTCTCTCGCGGGCACCGGACGGTGGGGGACTCTGCTGATCTGTTTCGAACATGACCGTAAAACCATACGCCCTTAGGACTTGCATCGGTAGAGTGATCGCTCTCTCCTTTAAGAGCTTCTATCAGTAACGAAGAAATGAATCAACCCCTTGTTCGCGTGTGGCAAAGTATGCTTACATTCAACAAGAGTGATCGTTCTCCCCACGGAGAGTGATCGTTCTTCCCCAACTCGGGGATTGTGCAGGATTGCTGTTCAAGAGCACCAACCGACACAAGAGAGATCGTTCTTCCCATCGGGGAGCTGCGACTCGAGACAGTGGAAGGAAAGGTAGGAACCAATGTCTTCACTGCTGATAATCCTGGCGCTTGTCGCCATCGTGCTTCTCTTCGTAGGCGGCTTCGTCCAGGCGGTCCAGTGGCTGCTGTGGATCGGAGTCATCCTCCTGATCATCGCCGCCATCATGTGGCTCGTTCGCTACATCGGCGGCCGTAGCACGAAGGTCTAGAGGAACCGACCATGAGCGCGCATCGGGGGACGCCTAACGGGACGCACTCGATTGAACCGCTCTCTACTGATATCTGGAGAGTCAGCGACCTTCGCTTCAGCGAGAACGATCCCCGCCGGCTGCTCGGCTTCGTCGAGCTGAAGGGCGAGGAGTTCGAGGCGATGAGTCTGGGTCGCCGTTTCTCCTGGTCGAGATTCGGCACGTTGGAGGAGGCGGCCGCCCACCTGGCCGCCGACTCCTCCGACGCACCGACTCCGGAAGAGCACGTCCTGTCCTGGATGTTGACGAACGCATGAAATGAGGTTGGACATGTATGACACAGCAGTACAGCCCAACGATGGCTTCGCCGAGCACACACCGGAACCAATTCCGGCACTGAGAGCGCCCATCGAGGAGAGGCTGGCCGACGCGCAGTCGAGCGTCATCAAGGGATGGCTCAGCGGCTTCGGCGTGGGATCAGGAACACGTCGTCACTGAAATGAGTGACCTAGCGGTCGGGTGAATCGGCCGCACCGTCTTCGACCGACTCGTCCGACGAGTCGGTCGAAGTCTTTGTGCGGGTGTTCCTGGCCTGAAGCTCGTGAGCAATTGCTTCACGCTGCTTCGACAGCGCCAGGTAAGAGACGCAGACTCCGATGATCGCGGCGATGATGGCCGACAAGAGCCAATCCAAGCCGATGAGCATGAGCAGCGCGAGGGCGACTAGGAAGATGCCGATCCGAAGGACCGAGTAGAGGACGAGCTGGCGGGTCACTCATCAAGTGTAGGCCGGTTGCCGTTGCCACGATTCGGTATCGGCCAGTGCGCTCTCAGGGCTTCGGCCTACAATTCATACATGGCACGGCTCTTGATCATCCTCGCTGTTGCGGCGGTGTTCTTCACCATCTTCGCCGTTGTCGACTGTGCGATGACGGACTCCAACCGGGCGCGCGGGATCTCCAAGCCAGTGTGGGTCATCGTGATTCTCCTTCTCCCGGTGATCGGCGGCATCCTGTGGCTCACCATCGGCAAGGACCGCAGTGAGGGCAGGGGCGGGAGCCGTTTGCAGACGCCTCCGGATGACGACCCGACCTTCTTGCGCAGGCTGGGAACCGACCAAGAGCGTGAGGAGCGGATCCGTCGGCTCGAGCAGGAGCTCGCCGACCTGGATGACGATCCCAAAGACACATGAGTCTGGCCAGCGGGGCCAGTGACTTCTCGGTTGCACTGCTTGGTGAACTGATCCAGCTCGGGGTCGGCGATGTCGTGCTCGCCCCCGGGTCCCGGTCGCAGGCGCTCGCGCTCGCCGCGGCGGAGTATGAACGAGCCGGCGCCATCCGGTTGAGTGTCCGGATCGATGAGCGGGATGCCGGTTTTCTCGCGCTTGGCCTGGCCATGGAGACCGGCAGGCCGGTAGCGATCATCACCACATCGGGCACCGCCGTAGCCAACCTGCACCCGGCGGTCCTTGAGGCGCATCACGCGGGCGTGCCGCTGATCCTGCTCACCGCTGACCGCCCCGCAGAGCTGCGCGGCATAGGCACCAACCAGACCACCAACCAGCTCGGCATCTTCGCCGACGCAGTGCGCGTGCTGCGTGACGTGCAGGCGCCCGCTGTCGGCAAGTTCGACGCGGGAGAGGTGCGCGAACTGGCGCGGGAGGCGTACTCGGCGGCAGCCGGCCACTCGTCCGCTCCCGGTCCTGCGCAGCTGAACGTCGGCTTCCGCGAACCGTTGTCGGGGGCCGTCGGGGACCTCCCGGTGCTCGAGCCGCATCCGCTGCCCACCGTCGGGGCGGCGGTTCCTTTTGTCATCGAGCCGCGTTACGGCACCGTCGTCGTTGCCGGAGCGGGCGCGGGGGAGCAGGCAGAAGAGGTCGCTCGCGCACTGGGCGCTCCCCTCCTCGCCGAGGTCGCCAGCGGTGCCCGGTTCGGGCCCAACCTGGTCGTCGCCTACCGCGAACTGCTCGACGACGAGGCGTTCGGCGGACAGGTGTCGCGTGTTGTCGTTTTCGGCCATCCCACGCTCAGCCGCCAGGTGCCAGCGCTCAGCGCTCGCGAGGATGTCGAAACCATCGTCGTGCGCGGCACCTCGGGCGAGGACTACAATCCGGCGCACCGTGCGCGGCACATCGTCGACGCCATCCGGGTGGGCGACGGAACACCCCCGGATCGGTCGTGGGCAGGCAGCTGGGTCGCCGCGAGTCGCGCTCTGCTCGACGACGGCGTCGCATCCGAACCGGTGAATGCGCGCACCGACGACCCTGCGGCGGTGGCCGAGTTCGGCCGCGCGCAGTTGGCCGTGTTCCGTCAGCCGGTGGACCGGCGGATGCTTGTCGACGCGGTCTGGAAGGCGACCTGGCCACACGACCGGCTCGTGTTCGGAGCGTCCCGGCTCATCCGGGAGGCCGACCGGCGAGTGACAGGCAAAAAGATCCGGGTGCTGTCCAACCGCGGTTTGTCGGGCATCGATGGGACGATCTCGACCGCGGTCGGGGTGGCCATCGCGAGCCAGGGCGGCGCCGACGCCGGCGGTGTCACGCGCGTTGTGCTCGGGGATCTGGCGTTCCTGCATGATGTCGGCGGCTTGCTGTTCGGCTTCGGCGAGGACCGGCCGCGCATTCAGCTGATCGTCGGCAACGACGGTGGCGGAACGATCTTCGACGCGCTCGAGGTCGCCCAGACGGCACCGGCCCCCGACATCGACCGGGTGCTGTACACGCCGCAGCGCGTGGACATCGAATCGCTCGCGCGCGCGTACGGCTGGGAGTACGTGCACGCACCCAACCGCGGCGAACTCGATGAGGCGCTCACCGCATCCGCCCACCCGCGCATCATCGAGGTTCCGCTGCCGCGCGCCTAACGCCGCCCGAGCGCCGCCGGAATGTGCGAGCGCTCGCGATATTGCACGCGCACTCGGAAAATTGGTCGGCGCTCGCCGCAACGAGCAACTTCGGGACGTACCATTCGCTCATGACTGCGAAGGCGTGGACCGACGACCCCGCCGACCTGCTGCGCGTCCGCGAGGGCTTCCGGCTCGCCGACGTCGACACCGGGTCGACCCCCGGATTCGCGGGAGGCAAGGCGGAAGCGGAGGCCGTGTTCGCGAAGTCGGCCGACGAACTGTCCGAACTGCAAGAGCGGCTGTTCGCCGAGAGCCGCTCCGGCGGGACGAAGCGGATGCTGCTGGTGCTGCAGGCGATGGACACAGGTGGGAAGGGCGGCATCATCCGCCACGTGGTCGGTGCGGTCGACCCACAGGGCGTCAAGGTGCACGGCTTCAAGGCGCCGACCGAGGAGGAACTGAAACACGACTTCCTCTGGCGGGTGCGCCGGCAGCTTCCCGGCCCCGGCATGATCGGCGTCTTCGATCGGTCGCACTACGAGGACGTCCTCATCCAACGCGTGCGCCAGTTGGCGCCGGAGGACACTATCGAGGAGCGCTACGGCCTGATCCGCGCGTTCGAGGATGAAATCGTGGCTGACGACACCGTGCTGATCAAGGTCATGCTGCACGTCAGCGCCGCCGAGCAGAAGAAGCGACTCACAAAAAGGCTCGAGCGGCCCGACAAGCACTGGAAGTACAACCCGGCGGACCTCGACGAGCGGCAACTGTGGCCGCAATACCAGCACGCGTATCAGCTGATGTTCGACCGTACCGCCACCGCCGATGCACCCTGGTTCGTGGTGCCGGCCGACCACAAGTGGTACGCACGGCTCGCGGTGCAGCGGCTGCTGCTTGACGCGCTTCGAAACCTGGACCCGCAATGGCCCAAGGCAGACTTCGACGTGAAGGCGGAGAAGAGGCGGCTGGCCGCCGACACGATCAGCTGAAGGCGTCCACGATCGGACGGAACTTCATGCTCGTCTCCGCGAGCTCGTGCGCTGGCACCGAGTCGACGACGATGCCCGCGCCCGCCCACGCCGTAAGCCGGTCGCCGTTGAGCTGGGCGCAGCGCAAGGCAATCGCCCACTCGCCATCGCCGTCGGCGCCCACCCAGCCGACCGGACCGGCGTAGCGCTGCCGGTCGAAGGGCTCGAGACGCTCAAGCTCGGCGATCGCGTCCGCGGTCGGAGTGCCAGCCACCGCCGCGGTGGGATGCAGCGCACCGATCAGGTCGAGCGAGCTGGAGGTGTCGTCGAGGGCGCCCTCGACGTCGCTCGCCAGGTGCCACAGATTCGGCAGCTTGAGCGTGAAGGGCACCTCGCTCGAGCGCACCGACGCGGAGTGCGGGCGGAGCGCGGCCATAACGCTCTGCACCGCGAACTCGTGCTCGTCCTGGTCCTTCTGCGAGGTGGCGAGGGCGACGGATGCCGCCACATCCGACGCCGCATCGGTGCCGCGCGCCGCGCTGCCGGCGAGCACGCGGGCAGAGACGGTGCCGCTGTGCACGCTCACGAGAGTCTCCGGGCTGGAGCCGATGAAGCCGTCGACCGCGAACGTCCAGGTGTCCGGGTAGCCGTGGGCGAGTGAGGCGATCGCGACCCTCGGGTCGGCACCCGGCTGCAGCGTGCCGACCAGATCGCGCGCCACCACCACCTTGCTCAACCCGTTGTTCCGGATGCCGTCGATGGCAGCCTCGACCGCTTGAACGTAGCCGTCGGGTGTGAGGCTGCCTGGATGCAGGGTTGCCCGGCAGGAGCCGTCGAGCTGGTCGGGAGCGGGCAGCGCGGCTTCGGAGTTGATCCGGGTGACCCAGGAGTGACCGTCCCGGCGCCCGATGATCATCGAGGGCACGATCAGCACGCTGGTCGCGCGCGACCGGTCGGAGAAGGCAAACGTCGCGAACGCGACCAGACCG
The DNA here is from genome assembly GCF_014980265.1 of Cryobacterium sp. BB736. NCBI lineage: Bacteria > Bacillati > Actinomycetota > Actinomycetes > Micrococcales > Microbacteriaceae > Cryobacterium > Cryobacterium sp. BB736. The sequence continues at coordinate 693,996 of NZ_JABXWQ010000001.1, read as the reverse complement.
GTCCCAGGGACCGCCAGCGGGTCGGACACCGCGGCCGCTGCGGCGAGCTGCCGCCAGGTGCGTGCCGCATCCGTGAACCGGGACGCGCCGGTGAACTCGAGCCGCAACGCCTCGCCGATGCCGACAATGCCGTGCCCGCGCCGCTGCCAGAGCAGCTGGCGCTCGCGATCGAGCAACCCGATGAGTGAACCGGGATCGTCGATCGGGTGAGTCACGACGTTCAGCGCCGGCACCGGTGAATCCACAACTTAACCCTACCGACGCGTTGCCGGCGTCTGCCGCTCGGGGTACCCGGTGAGTGCCCATGTTCGTGGCGAATAGACTTGTCATCATGGTTCGAGCGGATAGCTCCAAGCAGCCTGCTGAGGTTGCGGCGATGTTCGATGAGGTCGCGAAAAAGTACGACCGCACGAACAGCGTGCTCTCCGTCGGCAACGCCTGGCTGTGGCGGTGGCACACCGTGCGCGCTATCGCGCCGCAAGACGGTGAGCGCATCCTCGATGTCGCCGCCGGCACGGGCACCTCGTCAGCGGCTCTCGCAAAGTCTGGCGCCGAAGCGGTTGCACTTGACTTCTCGGCGGGCATGATCGAGATCGGCCGCACCCGGCATCCGGATGTCGACTTTGTGCAGGGCGACGCGACAGCGCTGCCGTTCCCTGACAACTCCTTCGACGCGGTCACCATCTCGTTCGGGCTGCGCAACGTCGACAAGCCCAAGAAGGCGCTGGGGGAGATGCTCCGGGTGCTGAAGCCCGGCGGCAGGATCGTTATCTGCGAATTCTCGACGCCGCCGCGCGCGCTGATCCGCGCCGGCTACGGCGTGTACCTGAAGTATGTGATGCCGACCGTCGTCGACGTCACGAGCTCGAACCCCGAGGCCTACACCTACCTCGCGGAGTCGATCAACGAGTGGCCGGACCAGGCGACTCTCAGTCAGTGGTTGCGCGGGGCCGGCTTCACCAGGGTCGCCTACCGCAACCTCACGTCGGGCGTCGTCGCCCTTCACCGCGGACGCAAGCCTGTTCGCAAGCCCAGTCAGACTTCGAAGGCACCAGCCGGATCGGCCCAACCGTGACCATGGACCCGCGGGCGAACATCGCCCGTCGCAGAGCAACAATCACTTCCAGCCTCGGCCTCGCGGAGCGGCTCTTCGCATCCGCTGATGAGCGCCGCTTCGCCCACGCGCTCGAGGAAGGTCTCGTCGCGGTTGAAGAAGGGTTGTTGAAGGAACTGCGCTTCGGCGACCCGATCGCGGATGCCGCCGGGCGCTACCTGCTTGAGGCAGGCGGCAAGCGCGTCAGGCCGGCCCTCGCACTGCTGACCGCGCAACTCGGAGACGGCAACACGCAGGAGGTGATCGTCGCGGCGCAGACCATCGAGATCACCCACCTCGCCTCGCTCTACCACGATGACGTCATGGACGACGCGGAGCTGCGCCGTGGCGTGCCCAGCGTGCAGACGGTGTGGGGCAACTCCGTCGCGATCCTCACCGGCGACCTGCTGTTCGCGCGCGCTGCGAAGCTGATCGCGAGTCTCGGACAGAAGGCCACCCGACTGCAGGCGGTCACGTTCGAGCGACTGTGCCTCGGTCAACTGCACGAGACGCTCGGGCCGCAGCAGGGGGACGATCCGATCGATCACTACCTCCAGGTGCTGGCCGACAAGACGGGGTCGCTCATCGCGGCGGCCGCGCAGGCAGGGATCGTCTTCTCCGAGGCGCCCGAGGAGTACGAGCAGCCGATGGTGGTCTTCGGGGAGAAGATCGGGGTGGCCTTCCAACTCATCGACGATGTCATCGACCTGGCCGCGGGAGCGGACGACACCGGCAAGGAGCCGGGCACAGACATCCGGGCGGGCGTGGCGACCTTGCCGCTGCTGTACCTGCGGCGTGAGGCACAGACTGATCCGGATGCGGCGGCGCTGCTCGCCCGGATCGACAACGCCGCGAAGCGGTCCGACGACGCGGAGTTCGCGAAGGCGGTCGCCGAGCTGCGTGAGCACCCGGTGACCCAGCGGACCCTCGATGAGGCGCACCGCTGGGCGCAAGAAGCGATCGATGCGCTCGCGGTTCTGCCGGACGGACCGGTGCGCACCGCGCTGACTCGCTTCGCGCAGAGCCTCGTCGAACGATCCAACTGAGAAGAAGCAGGAGGAGAAAACCTAAGTGAGTGTGCTGCGAGTGGCCATCGTCGGAGCCGGACCGGCTGGCATCTATGCCGCCGACCTGCTGCTGAAGGCCGAGCGGAAGTTCGCCGTGTCGATCGACCTGTTCGAGCAGCTGCCCGCGCCGTATGGCCTGGTGCGGTACGGCGTCGCGCCCGATCACCCGCGCATCAAGGGCATCGTGAACGCGCTGCGCGAGGTGCTCGACGGCGGTGACATCCGGCTCTTCGCCAACGTGCGATTCGGTGAGGACATCACGCTCGAGGACCTGCAGCGCCACTACCACGCGGTCATCTTCGCGACCGGTGCTGTGCGCGACGCGGATCTGACAATCCCGGGCGTCGAGTTGCCCGGCAGCTACGGTGCTGCCGACTTCGTCAGCTGGTACGACGGGCACCCGGATGTCCCCCGCGACTGGCCGCTCGAGCACCGCGAGGTGGCGGTGATCGGCAACGGAAACGTCGCGCTCGACATCGCGCGGATGCTTGCGAAGCATCCGGAGGACCTGTTGCCGACCGAGGTGCCGGACAACGTGTATCGCGTGCTGGAAGCCAGCCCGATCACCGACGTGCACGTGTTCGGTCGCCGCGGGCCCGCACGAGTGAAGTTCACGCCGCTGGAACTGCGTGAGCTCGGCGAGCTGCGCGATGTCGACATGATCCTGTACGACGAGGACTTCGGGGTCGACCCTGCTGCCGAGGAGCTCGCGAAGACCAACAAGCAGTTGCTGGTCATCAGTCGCATCCTGAACAGCTGGCGCGAGCGCGAGACCGGCGCGGCGAGTCGGCGGCTGCACCTGCACTTCTACGCGAAGCCGCTTGAGGTCCTCGGCGACGGCAAGGTTGAGGGCTTCCGGTACGAGCGCACGAAGCCGGATGGCCAGGGCGGCGTGGTCGGGACGGGTGAGATCCGCGAGCTGCCGGTGCAGGCGCTCTACCGGGCGATCGGTTACTTCGGTTCGCCCCTTCCCGGTGTTCCGTTCGATGAGCGTCGGGGGGTCATCCCCAACCGCGGTGGGCGGGCGATCGACGACAACGACAACGAGGTTGCCGGCGTATACGCGACCGGGTGGATCAAGCGCGGGCCGGTCGGGCTGATCGGCGCGACCAAGAGCGACGCGATGGAGACGGTGCAGAACCTGCTCAACGGGCAGGCCGGATGGTGGACGCCGGCCGAGCCGGAGCCGGATGCGATCCGCGAGCTGCTGGCGTCGCGCGGGGTGCGGTACACGGACATCCACGGCTGGCACCGGCTGGACGAGCACGAGCGCTCGCTCGGCACGGGCCGCGGTCGGGAGCGCATCAAGGTCGTGCCGCGCGACGAGATGGTGGACATCTCGGTGGGCGAAGCCGCGTCCTGAGCGCCCGTCGCGGTGGGCGAGCCTGTCGAGACCCGCCAGACCTACTGCACCGTCGCGGTCAGCCGTGCGAAGTTGTCCAGCACCTGCGACCCGAACGACCGCGCTAGCCACTCGTCGAGCTTCAGTTCCCTGCTGTTCGCGCGGTACTCCTCCTCGACCTCCCGCAGCCCCTGCACGAACGACTCCCCGTTGACCATGACCGAGATCTCGAGGTTGAGGCTGAACGAGCGCATATCCATGTTGCTGGACCCGATCACCGCCACCTGGTCGTCGATCGTGAAGTGTTTCGGATGCAGCACGGTCGGCTCCCGGTACAGCCAGATCCTCACGCCGGCCTTCAGCAGTTCCTCGTAGTAGCTCCGCTGCGCGTGGTAGACGACGGGCTGGTCGCCGATCTCGGAAACGAACAGCTGCACGTCCAGACCCTTCTGCGAGGCGGTCGTGATCGCGTAGAGCATCGACTCATCCGGCACGAAGTAGGGGCTGCAGATGATGATCCGCTCCTGCGCTGCATAGAGCAGCGAGTTGAACATCCTCAGGTTGTTCTCGCCTTCGAACGCCGGCCCGCTGGGCACCACCTGTGCGTCGACCGGATGCTTGGTCTCGGCCGGCTCCGCACGCACGGTCTCGTCGAGCAGCAGCTGCTCATCCGTTTCGCTGTACCAGTCGGTGAGGAAGAGCGCGTTGATTCCCGCGACTACCGGACCCTCGAAGCGCACCATCAGGTCGCGCCAGTGCAGGCCGCGCCTGAGGTTCGACTTCTTGTTGTAGCTGGAGTCGATGATGTTCTGCGACCCGGTGAACGCGACCTCGCCGTCGAGGACGAGCAGTTTGCGGTGGTTGCGCAGGTCCGGGCGACGGATGCGCCCCTTCAGCGGCTGGAACGGCAGCATCAGGTGCCATTCGATTCCCATGGCATCAAGCCGACGAAGAGTACGGCGATAGCCGGGATACCGTGTCGTCGCCAGGTGGTCGAGCAGCACCCGAACGGTCACGCCCCGCTTGTGCGCCGCCTCCAGCGCATCGAAGAACGCCGCGGTCGTGTCGTCGAGGATCATGATGTAGAACTCGCAGTGCACGAAGCGCTTCGCCTGATTGATCGCATCGGTCATGGCGCCAAGCGATTCCTCGTAGCGGGGCAGCAGTTCAGCGGCGTTCTCACCGACCAGGGGCATCGCCCCGAGCCTGCGGTTGAGCGCGATGATCGGGTCGAGCCACTCCGGTCGGTCGGGCTCGCGGACCTGCTCCTGGATGCCAGCCGTCATCCCCAGGATGAAGCGGTTGACCTCCTTCTGCTTCTCACGCCGGCGCTTCGGCAGGTAACGGCTGCCGAGCATGAAGTAGAGGATCGTGCCGATGAACGGCAGGAACAGGATGGCGAGCAGCCAGGCCATCGCGGTCTGCGGCCGCCGGTTCTGCGGGATGAAGATGACCAGCACGATCCGGATGACGAGGTCGACGACGAACAGCGCGCCAAACAACCACGGCAGGAAGGTCGAGAGGTCCACGTACGCTCGTCGGCCGGCGAGCTATCGGAAGTTGACGAATTGGAGCGCGACATCGACGTCGGCGCTCTTCAGCATCGCGATGGTGGTCTGCAGGTCGTCCCGGCTCTTCGAGCTGACCCGCAGCTCGTCGCCCTGGATCTGCGCCTTGACGCTCTTCGGCGCCTCGTCGCGGATCAGCTTGGAGATCTTCTTCGCGTCGTCCTGGTCGATGCCCTGCTTGATCTTCACGACCATCCGGTACTCCTTGCCGGATGCGAACGGGTCGCCGGCGTCGATGCTGCGCAGCGAGATGCCCCGCTTGATCAGCTTGGACTCGAACACATCGAGCACCGCCTTGACGCGCTCCTCGGAGTTGGCCTTCAGCAGCAGGGTCTCGCCGCTCCAGTCGATCTCGGCGCCGACATCCTTGAAGTCGTAGCGCTGCGCGATCTCCTTCTGCGCCTGGTGCAGGGCGTTGTCGAGCTCCATGCGGTCGACCTTGCTGACGATGTCGAACGTTGAGTCTGCCATGCCCATCATGGTAGTCGGGAGCGTCAACTAAGTCCGGCTATGTGTGGTGGGATAACGCAGTGACCATGGACCGACGCACCCGCCTGTCCCTGATCGTCGTCACGGCCGCTGTGCTCCTGATCGCCGCGCTCGGGACGGTGCTCATTCTGACCCCGCACTCGCTGCCCGAGACGGTCGAGCCGCAGCGGGAGCCCCCGGGCTACGCGCTCCCGGTCGCACCCCCGCTGGCCGCCGCCACTCCCGCGGGCGCCGGGACCCAACATCTCACCGACCCGGAGTGGGTCGCATCCGTCGCCCGAGAGACCGGGATCCCGGAGCGGGCGCTCGCCGCGTACGGCGGAGTCGCCCTGTGGAAGGCCGGCGAGATGCCGTCCTGCGGGTTGGGCTGGACCACCCTGGCCGGCATCGGCGCGATCGAGAGCGATCACGGCAGGCACGGCGGTTCGTCGATCGGGGCCGACGGCACAGTCTCCCCGCCGATCTTCGGGGTTTCGCTGTCCGGTGACGCGACCGCGCACATCCCCGACACCGACGACGGCGCGATAGACGGCGACGCCGAGTTCGACCGCGCGGTCGGCCCGATGCAGTTCATTCCGCAGGCGTGGCGCAATTGGCATGTGGATGCCGGCGCCGACGGCGTCGAGGATCCGCAGAACATCCACGACGCGGTCATGGCGGCCGCGAACTATCTGTGCCGGGCGAGCGGCGACATGGCGGCTCCGGATGGCTGGCGCGCCGGGGTGGGCGCGTACAACCATTCGCCGGTGTACGTGCAATCGGTGGCGAATGCCGCCAACGCGTACGCCGAAGCCGCCCCCTAGCCGCGTCGCCGGGCGGTGCTGGCGCGGACGATCAGGTCGTACGGCAGCGCGGTGTTGATTCCACCAACCTCGCGGCTTTCCGGATGCAGCTGCTCCATGAGCAGTTCGACGGCCAGCCGCCCCTGCAGATCGGGGTATTGAGCGACGGTGCTGAGGCCAAAGAACTCGGCCAGGTCATGGTCGTCGATGCCGATCACCGAGACGTCGCCGGGGACGTTCATTCCCATGTCACGGGCGGCGAGGATGGTGCCGATAGCCATTTCGTCGGAGGCGGCGAAGACGGCGGATGGCCGCTTACGTGGGTTGCCGAAAAGCTGCTTGGCCGCCCGGTAGCCGCCGGGCAGGGTGAAGTCGGCCGGCTGGAACAGGTCGGGGTCGACCGGGATGCCGGCCGCCTCCATGGCCGCCTCGTAGCCGATGCGACGGTTGGTGGGCAGATGGAAGTCGCGCTCAAAGTCCTCGGTGCCGCCGATGTGGGCGACCATGGTGTGGCCGAGGGCGATCAGGTGCTCGGTGGCGAGCCGCGCGACCTCGACGTCATCGATGCTGAGCGTGCGCACGCCGGGGAGTGGTCCGCCGACGCCGACGGTGGGCTTGTTCAGGGCGAGCAGTCGACTGGTCTCCTGCGGCGTGAGTTCGAGCGAAATGGCGATCACCGCATCCACCCGTTTGCGCAGCAGGAAGTGCTCGAACACGCTGTCGCGCTCCTCGCCGGTGCCGGCCAGGTTGTAGAGGGTGAGATCGTAGCCGTTGGCGAGCAGCGAGCTCTCGGCGCCCTGCAGCACCGAACTGTAGAACCAGTGGTTCAGCGATGGGATGACGACACCGATGTTGCGGGTACGGCCGGTGGCGAGACTGGACGCGTTCGAGCTGACCACGTAGCCGAGTTCCGCGGCGGCGCGGACGACCTTGTCTTTGGTGGTCGCCGAGACGGCGCCGTTGCCGCTGAGTGCGCGCGACACCGTGGCGGTTGAGACGCCCGCGAGCTCTGCAACTTCGTTGATTCCCGGCATCGTCACCTCCCGCCAGTGATACTAGCCGCGGCGCTATCCCCGCCGATCGGGTGTGTTTCTTGACGGGTCGCGCGCACTGTATTGTTGTCTTCTGACTCCGGCCAGATGAGTACATGTGGCCGGAGGACTTGGCAAGTTACCCAAGCGGCCAAAGGGATCTGACTGTAAATCAGACGGCTCAGCCTTCGGGGGTTCGAATCCCTCACTTGCCACCCACCGGGGGCCCGACTATTTGGTCGGGCCTTCGTGGTATCGCACCGGAGGAACACAACGATGACCGGCAACGAAGAGCTTCTCGAATTGGCGGTCGCCATCGCCACGGATGCCGGACGCCTCGCCGCCGCGCGCCGAGAAGTCGGCGTCGAGGTCGCCGCGAGCAAATCCTCGCTGGAGGACGTCGTCACCTTCGCCGACCGGGAGACCGAGGCGCTGATCCGATCCCGGCTGGCGGATGCGCGCCCCGACGACGGGTTCCTCGGTGAGGAGAGCGGCACAGGTTCCGGCCGCTCCGGCCTCACGTGGGTGGTCGACCCGATCGACGGCACCGTCAACTACCTGTACGGCATCCCGCACTATGCGGTGAGCATCGCGGTGGTCGAAGGCGAACCCGACCCGGCGACCTGGACCGCGCTCGCCGGAGTCGTCTTCAACCCGGCGTCGGGGGAGCTGTTCACGGCCACTCGGGGCGGGGGAGCCCACCTGGCCGGCCGCCGGTTGACCGTCGCGCCGCCCGTCGACCTGTCGCAGGCGCTGGTCGGCACCGGCTTTGGCTACCAGGCGGCGAAGCGCGAACGGCAGGCCGCAGTCGTGCAGCGGCTCATTGGGCGCATCCGGGATATTCGCCGCTTCGGCACCGCGTCCTTGGATCTCTGCTCCGTCGCATCCGGTCGCCTGAATGCCTACTACGAGAGCGGACTCGCGCCGTGGGATCACGCGGCCGGCGGCCTTGTCGCGGCCGAGGCCGGTGCGCTCGTAACCGGCGGTGATGGCCGCCCGGCATCCAGCGATCTCATCATTTCTGCGCACCCTGAGGTGGCCAAAACACTGGAATCCGTTCTTCGAGAGGTTACGAACTGAGGATTCGGGCTGGCGCAGGTGGTGAGCCTGGGTTACTGTTTATAAATCCGTTACCTGAGAACCCGAAGTTCGATGGTGGCGAGAATCAGATCAGTCCGGCACTTCGCTGGGCTGATCGACTTACGAGGAGCACCCGAATGGCGAACCCGAGTAGCCCTGAGTGCCGTGCGCAAGTCGATGCGATTCATAACGGAAATTCGGCGATTCAGGTGGGGTATTAGTTCGTGACGGGTCTTGATTCAGAGTTCGAAGCAGGGGCGCCGCTCACCCGGCGTGAGCTCCGGAACCGCGAAGAAGCGGCTCGCAAGCAGCCCTCCCGTCGTCTGACGGGAATTCCAAAAGCACCACCATCGGGGGATGCGTTCCGCGGCGCAAAGCTGAAGTCGAAGGAACACAAGGAGTCCCTCAAGGCGCAAGCCAAGGCGCGAGCAGAGCGCCAGAGCGCGGCGAGTCGGCCCCCGGCGGGACCGAAGAAGAGCCTCAAGCGGCGCATCGCGTCGAAGGCGATGAGCCTGTCCGCAGCGGTTGCCGCCGGCTTGATGCTCGTCTCCACCACCATCCCGGCGAACGCGTTCTACCAGGAACCGCTCAACACCGCGCCGACGGCACAGGCCGTTGAGATCCAGGCCTTGACCGTCGGAACTGAGACCAAGACTGTCGCCGTCGAGCGCGACGCGTACACCGCGAGCTCGCTGGCCGACCAGATCCGCGCGAAGTACGGCAGCGCCGCCCGCAACTACGCGTACGCAGTCAACCCGGCCGGCACCATCCAGTGGCCGTTCCCGTACGCGGCACCGATCACCAGTGGCTTCGGCCCGCGCGGTGGCTGCGGCTACTGCTCGACCTACCACAACGGCCTCGACTTCACCCCGGGGGCCGGCACCCCCATCCACTCCATTGCGGATGGCACGGTCGTCGACATCAGCAACGGTGGTTCGGCTTACGGCGTCATGGTCATCGTCGAGCACCTGGTCAACGGTCAGTCCGTCAAGAGCATGTACGCACACATGTCGTACGGCTCGGTCGCGGTGGCCTTGGGGCAGCAGATCGGCGTGGGAACCATCATCGGCACGGTGGGCAGCACCGGCGCGTCGACGGGTGCGCACCTGCACCTCGAGATCCACGTCGAGGGCGTCCCGGTCGACCCCTACGAGTGGCTGCAGGCGAACGCAAACTAGCGTGCCGTGAAGTGCTAGTCTCTTACGGTGCCTCGGCGACTTAGGTCGCCAAAGCGCCCCCTTAGCTCATTGGTAGAGCACTTCCTTGGTAAGGAAGAGGTAGTGGGTCCGATTCCCACAGGGGGCTCGAACATCCGGTTTGCGGATGTCGTGGCTGGGTAGCTCAGTTGGTGAGAGCGCACGACTCATAATCGTGAGGTCGCGGGTTCGAATCCCGCCCCAGCTACCACCCGAGTGACTACTCCGGAAACCCCTTCCTCCCGCAGCGGTTTTTACCGCGGCGGCGCGATCCGCGCCTCTACCGGACAGCCGCACCCAGTGCGCCTGGCGCGGCCGACCGGAACGAGCGCGGATGGTCGCAAGAAAGCGATGTCATACTCTCCAACATGAGCAAGACACCGAAACTCCGCAAGTCGCGCTTCCTCTATGCGACAACGGTTCTTGCTGCTGCAGCCTTCGTGGCAAGCTGTGCCGCCACATCGGGACCTCCGGTTTATCGCGGTCCGGCGTCGAGTGCAGTTGGAGCGGACAATACGAGCATCGCGCATGGCTCGATGGTGAAGAAATACCACAACGCAAAGGAGCTTGCTGAGGACGCATCTCTTCTCGTCGTCGGGATAGTGACAGGAGTGGAGGAGGCAACCATCGCCGATCTCCTGTTCGCCCGCTACACGATCGAGGTCGAGTCGAAGCTTGCGGGTGAGGCCGACGATGAAATCGCCGTCTACATGGTCGGGGAACCGGGCATGCAATTTCAGTTCGATAGTCCCGCCTACTTCAATGACGGCCAACGATACGTTCTCTTCCTCCGTCCGACCGATGTGACAGACACGCAGGGACGGGAAGGCTACTACGTAGTCGGTCCAGGAGCCTGGGGCGAAACGAGCGCTGCAGGATTCACCATCTGGGTGGACCCAAAAGCCGACATTGACATCGCAAACATTCCCTCCTCATTCTCGCTCGACGAGGTCGCAAAGGTTTTGTCGGTCGACCGACTTGGAGCTTCGGATTAGGCCGACACGGACGACCAGTGTGGCGGGCCTTGGCGCCGCCTCCACTCCCACTGGGAACGGCACCAGCTGTCTCATAGACTGTTGTCTATGAGTTTTGAGGCTGCTGCCGCAAGCACGTCAGCGATGATCTCCGACCCGACGCGCTCCCGCATGCTCCAGCTCATCCTGGAGCGGCCGGATGGTCGCTCGACTGTCACCTGGCTCGCCCAGACTCTCGGCCTGCGGCAACCTACGGTCACCTATCACGCGAAAATACTCACCGAGGCCGGGGTGCTCGACCGCCGGCCCGAGGGTCGGCAGGTCCTGTATTCAGTCGCGTCCGACCAGCTCGATCGGGTTCTCGAGGTCCTCGGCGGCGAGGTGGAGAGCGCGCCCGACGCGGCGGTTTTCAAGCGGATCGTGGACGACTTGGCGCTCCGGTTCGCAGGCGTGTTCAGCCGAGAGACCGTCGAGCGCTACGTGCACGAGAGCGAGCGGTTGCTTGCCCACACGGGCGCGACGACATGGCACGCGTCCCGAACGGCAGAGTTCGCCGCGGAACGGCTGACCGCCGTTGCGTCCGAGCAAAGCAGGCCGGGCGACCTGGCCGAGGTGTTGTTCGTCTGCGTTCAAAACGCCGGCCGCTCGCAGATGGCCGCCGCGATCCTGCGGCACCTGGCGGGCGATCGCGTACATGTGCGCACCGCAGGGTCAGCACCAACATCGAAGGTTGCGCCGTCCATTCAGCGCGCCCTCGAGGAAATCGGCGTGCCGCTCGGTGGCGAGTTCCCCAAGCCCCTCACCGACGATGTCGTCCGTGCAGCGGATGTCGTGATCACGATGGGGTGCGGGGACGCCTGTCCGGTGTATCCGGGCAAGCGCTACCTGGACTGGGAGCTCGACGACCCAGTCGGCCAGCGCGTCGAGCGTGTCCGCGAAATCCGGGACGACATCGATCGACGTGTCCGCGAGCTCCTCACCAGCCTCGCCGAACCTGCCGCGTGAACTTTCGCTGAACTCCACCGGCAGAAGGGAAAAAGCATAGATCGTGATCTATGCTTTAACTGTTTCGAACCGCTAGAGAGGTCTACCGATGTCTGAAAAGCCCACCGTCCTATTCGTCTGCGTGCACAACGCCGGCCGTTCCCAGATGGCCGCGGGCTACCTGCGCGAGCTTGGCGGCGACCGTGTGGAGGTGCTTTCGGCCGGTTCCGAGCCGAAGGATCAGATCAACCCAGTCGCGGTGGAGGCGATGGCCGAGGAGGGCATCGACATTGCGAACAACATCCCGAAGGTGCTCACCACAGAGGCGGTGCGCGATTCCGATGTCGTGATCACAATGGGATGCGGCGACGCCTGCCCGATCTTCCCCGGCAAGCGCTACGAGGACTGGGAACTCGACGACCCAGCCGGCCAGGGCATCGAAGCGGTTCGCCCGATCCGCGACGACATCCGAAGCCGCGTGGAGGCGCTGCTGGCCGAACTGCTGCCAATCCCCGCGGAATCTGGCGCATGAGCGTCGAGAACGTCGTCGTCATCGGCTCCGGGCCGGCCGGCTACACCGCCGCGATCTACCTCGCCCGTGCCGGCCTCGCACCGGTAGTGCTGACCAGCGCGGTCGAGACCGGTGGCGCGCTGATGAACACGACCGAGGTCGAGAACTTCCCCGGCTTCATCGACGGAATCATGGGTCCGGAGCTGATGGAGAACCTGCGTCAGCAGGCCGAACGGTTCGGGGCTCGCCTGGTCACCGACGACGCGGTGGAGGTCGAATTGCGGGACGAGATAAAGACGATCCGCACCGGCACCGGGGATGTATACCGCGCACACGCGGTGGTCCTGGCTATGGGCTCGGCGTACCGCAAGCTTGGCGTCGACGGCGAGGACCGCCTGTCCGGCCACGGCGTGTCCTGGTGCGCCACCTGCGACGGGTTCTTCTTCAAGGGCAAGGATATCGCCGTCGTCGGTGGCGGCGACTCGGCTCTGGAGGAAGCGCTCTTCCTGACCCGGTTCGCAAACACGGTCACCCTGGTGCATCGCCGCGACCAGCTGCGCGCCTCGCACATCATGCAGGAGCGCGCGCTGCAGCATCCGAAGATCCAGGTCCGCTGGAACACTCAAGTCACGGGTGTGCTGGGCGACGACCGGATCGAGGCCGCCACCGTCCGCGACACCGTGACCGGCCAGGAGAGCGAACTCGACGTGTCCGGCCTCTTCGTCGCCGTCGGGCATGACCCGCGCAGCGATCTTGTCGCCGGTCAGGTCGACCTGGACGCGGACAGGTTCGTCCTCGTCAACCATCCCACCACGGCGACGAACCTGCCCGGCGTGTTCGCCTGCGGCGACCTCGTCGACCGCCGATACCGGCAGGCGATCACCGCCGCCGGAACCGGCTGCGCAGCCGCGCTGGATGCCGAGCGCTACCTCGCCGACCGGGCGTCCATGCAGAGCGAGCCGGTCGCGGTGACTGCGTGACCGCAACGACCGTGCGCACAGCTGGGCTGGGCGAATGGCGAGGTGCCTGAGACGACGCGCGGCCATTGTGCTGGCCACCACGACCTCGAGAGTCACCGGGCGAGCGTAGCCTTGCTGCATGCCCCTCGAGTCGACTTACGCGCCGCGTGAGCCGGTCGACCTCAGGGCCACGCTCGCCCCTGTCGGGCGCGGCACCTACGATCCGACCTTCCGCTGGGAAGGCCAGAACGCGTGGCTTACCCTGCGCACCGCCGACGGGCCGGCAACCCTGCACCTGCGCGCCGGCGCTGAGATTGCCGCCACCGCCTGGGGCCCGGGCGCCGAACGCGCGCTCGAGTCGGTGCCGGCGCTCTGCGGAGCGGGAGACGACTGGTCCGCACTCGACGTGAGCGGCAACGCGCTGCTCGCCGAGACCTGGCGACGGATGCCTGGACTCAGGCTCCCCCGCACGGGCCGAGTCTTCGCCGCCCTGGTGCCGGCCATCCTCGAGCAGAAGGTCACCGCGATCGAGGCGCTCCGCGCGTGGCGCCAACTGGTCACCAAGTACGGCGACGAACCGCCGGGGCCAGCGCCGCTCGGCATGCGTGTGATCCCCACTGGCGATGAGTTCAAGAAGATCCCGTCCTGGGAGTGGCACAAAGCGGGCGTCGGGCCGCAGCGATCCGCGACAGTGATGCGCGTTGCAGCGGTCGCCGCTTCGATCGACCGGCTGGCGGACAAGGATGACGCGGGCACGCGCCTGCGCAGCATCCCCGGCGTCGGCATCTGGACGGCCGCCGAGGTGACCCAGCGCACGCACGCCGACCCCGACGCGGTCAGCGTCGGCGACTACCACCTGGCCGCGTTCGTCGGCTGGGCAATGGTCGGCGCGCCGGTCGACGATGACGGCATGCTGGAACTCCTCGAACCCTGGCGCGGGCAGCGGCAGCGGGTTGTGCGGTTACTGCTGGCCAGTGGCATCCGGAAGCCGTCATTCGGTCCGCGGATGACCATCCAGGACCACCGCCGGCAATAGGCGGCGACTCAAGAACGAAGCCCTCAATCGCGTTTCCCAGTCGGTGCGAATGAGGGCTTCGGTCTCAGGTCAGCAGCAGGTGCAACTCGGGTCGCATGCTTCTGGGGTGCATACTGCGGGGTCACAGCATTCAGGCATTTGTCTTCACCTCCTCTTCACCTAACCGTGAGCTCGAACGGTTACCAAGCCGGGGGCCGACGGTGCCACTAGCAGCACCCGGGAACGGTGCAAGACGGGTCAGCGCACGGAGCGTTTTGGTCCACAGCGAGCGTGACATTGACCAATGCGGTGAGCGCCTTGGTCAAGTGAGCGTCGGCGATTTCGTAGCGGGTCTGCCTGCCTTCCGGTTCGGCCACCACAATGCCGCAGTCCCGCAGACACGCCAGGTGATTCGAGACGTTGGAGCGCGTCAAGCCGAGGTCTCTCGCTAGCGCCGCCGGATAGCTGTGCCCGCTCAAAAGCGAGATCAGGATGCGAGAGCGGGACGGGTCTGCCATCGCGCGGCCGAGCCGGTTCATCACGTCGAGTTGTGTGGCAATGGTCAGCATGCGATGACTATACAGCAATGGCTGACCAATCGGTGCCGTCAAGGAACCCTCGGGTGGCGTTGAGGGTTCGGGGCTAAGGTGCGCCCCATGACCGACTCTCAAGTTGTTGTGATCACCGGCGCATCCTCCGGCATCGGCAGGGAGACCGCCATCGAATTCGGCGTCCGGAAGGCGCGGGTCGTCGTCGCGGCCCGCAACGAAGAGGCCCTCGAGACGGTCACCAAAGCGATCGAACGACTAGGTGGTGAAGCAGAGCCAGTCGTCACGGATGTCAGTGACTACTCCCAGGTGGACGCCCTGGCTTCGCGCGCGATCGAACGGTTCGGTCGGATAGACGTCTGGGTGAACAACGCCGCGGTGTCCACGTACGGCACGGTCGAGCAGATGGATCCCGACGAACTCCACCGAGTCGTCGAGGTCAATCTGATGGGGCAGATCTACGGCATGAAGGCCGCCCTGCCTCACCTCCGCGTCACCGGCGGCACGATCATCAACGTGTCCTCCGCCTTGGGTGAGCGATCGGTCCCGCTGCAGGCCGCCTACAGTGCCGCCAAGCACGGTATCATCGCCTTCGGCGAGGCGCTCCGGCTGGAACTGCGAGCCGAGGGGTCGCCGATCCACGTGGTGGATGTGCTGCCATCGTCCATCAACACGCCACTGTTCACCCACGCCCGCTCCAAGCTGGGCGTCAAGCCCAAGCCGGTCGGGCGGGTGTATGAGCCGGCGGTGGTCGCCGCCGCCATCGTGGAGGCGGCACGCCGACCGGTGCGCCGCGTCTTCGCCGGATTCAGTGGCCGGATGCTTGACGTGGGGCAGCGAATCAGCCCACGTCTCATGGACTGGTATTTGAGCAAGCCGGGTGACGCCATCGCCGGTCAGCGCACCGAGACTCCGGACGATGGCGTCGACAACCTGTTCACCGCAAGCACCGGGCCGGGCACCACCACGGGAGATTTCGGCGAGGGATCGAAATCGACCAGCGTCTACACCAGGGTGCTCGCACCGCATCCGGTCGCGGGTCGGTTGGTGGCCGCAAGCGTTGTCGCCCTGGTGGCGCTGATGGTTCGGCGAGTCGGCAGTCGGCGATGACCCGAGTGCGGGGCGTGCGGGTCCGACCGGACGTGCTGTACGTCTCGAGCGGCTGGAACGTGCTGATCACGGACGTGAATGGCCGCATCGCCGGTGTAGGGCCGCAGGGTTTCTTTGCCCGGAACACCCGCGTTCTCGATCTTGAGCGCATCACCGTGGATGGGCAGGAGCCGCAGTGGTTCAGCTCGGCCAAGGTGGGCGCGCACGCCCAGGTGTGCTTTGCGAAGCTGGTGGACGGCGAGACGCTTCCTCGCCGCGGTGCCTACCTGAGAATGGAACGCTTCCTCGGGGAGGGGCTGCGCACCCGGCTGCAGGTGCAGAGCTACGCCGACGTCGAACACCGTTTCACGCTCGGCATCGAACTGAACGCGGACTTCGCCGACACCGAGGAGGCCGAACGCGGTGAACGACAGCAGGTGGCCGAGGTCACCGATTCGTGGGATGCCGACGCGAGGCGACTCCAGTTCGACTACGGGCATCCGCAACTCGACTTGGCCGTGGCGATCACGGTCGAGACTGAACTGGAGGTCCGGTGCGAGGGGCGAACCCTGACCATCGAGCTCGTGGTGGCCCCCGGTCAGACGGCCACGGTCGAGCTGGTGACCCAGCCGATCATCGACGGTGTGACCATGGCCGCGCCTGCCGCCGGGTTCGCTGAACCGGACGACACTGCCGCGCGCGCCCGGGCCCGATTACGCGACGAACTGGCCACATTGAGCTCCAGCAACCTCGATGTCGCGAGCGCGTGGCACGCCGCCGTGCGGGACTTGGCCGACCTCGCCCTTGGGGAGCTGCCGGGTCCAGCAGCTCCGGTGGCTGGGCTGCCGATCTACCAGCAGATCTTCGGCCGTGACACGCTCACCACCGGCTGGCAGGCCATGCTCGCCGGACCGAGCATGCTGCGTGACGCTCTGCTCCTCAACGCTGAACACGTCGGCCGGACCATCGACGACTGGCGGGACGAGGAGCCCGGGAAGATGGTGCACCAGGCACGTCACGGACCACTGTCGCGGCTGGAGATCGACCCGTTTCTCGGATACTACGGCGACTGGTCCACGAGCCCGGATTTCCTGATCTTCCTCGGTCAGTATCTGGCCTGGACCAACGACGTGCCGACGGTGCGCACGCTGCTGCCAGCGGCGCGGCAGGCATTGCAGTGGCTGGAGCGCTACGCCGACCTGGACGGCGACGGCTTCATCGAGTACGAGACGCGATCCCGAAAGGGGGTGAAGAACCAGGGCTGGAAGGACTCCGATACCGCGGTCGTCGACCACAACGGGGTGCTGGTGGAGAACCCCATCGCGTCCAGCGAGTTGCAGGGGTACCACTACGCCGCGCTGCGCTACGCCGCGCTGGTCTTTGCGGCTCTCGGCGACCGGGTGTACGCCGCCGACCTGGTCGCCCGCGCGGCCCGATTGCGAAGGCGTTTTCATCGCGAGTTCTGGATGCCCGAGCATGGCTCCTACGCGCTCGCGCTCGGCCCGGACAAGCGGCAGGTGCAGTCGGTCAACTCCAACGATGGGCAACTGCTTGCCACCGGCATCGTGCCCAGTCGTTACGCTCCCACCGTCGCACGGCGGATGCTTGCACCCGACATGTTCAGCGGCTGGGGCATGCGCACGCTGTCGGCAAAGCATCCGGCGTATGACCCTTTCAGCTATCACCGCGGCAGCGTGTGGCCCGTCGAGGCCGGAACCCTGGCGATCGGGCTGGCGCGCTACGGATGCTGGAAGGAACTCCACCGGGTGGCCGAAGCCACGTTCTCTGCGGCATCGATGTTCGAGGGACACCGACTGCCGGAGGTGCTCTCGGGCTTACCGCGGGATCGCGCGCATCCGTACCCCGGAATCTACCCGCAGTCCTGCTCACCACAGGCCTGGTCGTCGAGTGCGATCATCGCTATCGTCCAGTCGCTGCTGATCCTGCGGCCGGTCGCTGCCCTGCGCACCATCCTGGTGGATCCGCACCTGCCGCCGTGGCTGCCGGACCTCACCCTGGAGGGCGTGCGGCTCGGTGATGCCACCTTCGATCTGATCGTGCGCCGCACTCGCGGCGGCGGCGCTGCCGTCAAGGTCAGGGGCGACCGCGTGAATATCGTGCAGCAGCCGACCATGCAGGCTCAGCGCTCGAACCTGTCGTCTCGTTAGGCGGTACGGCGACAAAAGATTGAGCTACTCAGCCGCAGCAATACACCCTCGCTTCACGAAAGCGACTCGACTCCTCCTCCGGAGGCAATGATGTCCACAATCCTCGCCTACACGTCGCCCGCAATCGGACACCTCTTCCCCATGACACCGGTGCTGCTGGAGCTCGCAACGCGCGGGCACCGGGTGCATGTGCGTACGCTGCGGGATCAGGTCGACATGCTGCGGAGCCTGGATCTCGAGGCGGACTCGATCGACGCCCGGGTGCCTGCCATCGCGCCGTCGGACATGTACGCGAGATCGACTGTCGACGCGCTACGCCGTGCGGTGCGGACCTTCACGGAGCGCGCGATCTTCGACGGCGGTGACCTGCAGCGTGCCCTCAGCGAGACCGCCGCGGACGTGGCCGTCGTCGACGTCAACGCCTGGGGTGCGCGAATGGCCGCGGAAGCGTGGGGTGGCCCGTGGGTGACGTTCTGCCCATACACTCCGCCGCTCCGATCGCGTGGCACGCCGCCGTTCGGGCCGGGGCTCGCGCCTCGCACGGGGATCATCGGAGCAACACGCGACGCGATCCTGCGGCCGTTCATCTTCGGCACGATCGAGCGGTCCACTCTGCCTAATGTGAATCGCCTCCGCGAAGGCTGGGGGCTGCCTCGGGTGCGCGACGCGGACGGCTTCTATCGGACGGCCCCTGCCATGATCGTTGCCACGTCGGAACCGTTCGAGTACCCCCACCCGGAATGGGCGCCGGATGTTCGAATGGTCGGCGCGCTGCCGTGGGAGCCCGCGTCTACGACAGCGGACTGGGTGAGCGAACCGGGAGAGCCGTACGTGCTTGTGACGACATCGTCAGAGTATCAAGGCGACGAGGAACTCGCTCGTGCTGCTGCGAACGGCCTCGGTGGTGAGCCGTATCGCGTCGTGATCACGATGCCGGCAGGAGTGGCCGACCTCGGTCCTCTACCTCCCAATGTGCGGTTGCAAGAGTTCCTGCCGCACGGCTCCATCCTGGCTCGCGCCTCGGTCGCCGTCACGCACGGCGGGATGGGTGCGACGCAGAAAGCTCTCGCAGCCGGTGTGCCGACGGTCGTCGTGCCATTCGGACGCGACCAACTCGAAGTTGCCGCCCGAGTGGTCTACTCCGGATCCGGCGTCCGTGTGCCCCGCAAACGGCTCACCGCAGATTCGCTCAGGGGAGCCGTGCGCGAGGCCTCCGGGATGACTGATGGGGCGCGGCGGGTGGCCGACGGCTTCCGCGCCGCCGGCGGGGCGAAAGCGGCGGCGGATGTCGTCGAGTCGGTGCTGCGCGGTACCGACGGTCGAGTGCCCGGGCGCGTTTCATGGTGATCCAACACCCATTCCGCGTCGCCGTCGAACGAACCACGCCAAACCGGTCGTCGCGCGCTCGGTCGCCGGATGCCCGTAGCATTTTCGTCGTGACGAACCGCTCGGGGCTGCGTGAGATCGGTACGCATGCCGACTTACTCAAGCTGACCGGCGGTGATCCGTTCGTTCGGTGGGGGATTCCGGATCCGCTCAGCGGTGCCGCGCTGGCGAACGATGGGGCGGTCGCGATCGAGCGGTTCGGGCGTCGCGGTCGCGGCATGTGGGTGTTCCCCGTCGCAAGCGGCGGCGGCATGGACGACATCCGTGACCTGCTCGAGCAGCTCGCCGCCGGACCGGTTCGTGACCTCGCGATCACCGGGATCTCTGTGCCGCAGGGATACCAGGGTCTGCTCGATGAGACCTTCGGGAGCGGACCGAGCGGCGACTGGGACTGGATGTGGACCGCCGAGGCACCGCCGCAGGTGTCGCTCGAGGACCGCCTGATCCAGCTCGACGACACCGCCGACGCAGAGGAACTCACGGCTCTCGCGAGCACGCACAGCCCCACCGGCGAGGGCGACCCGGGCACCGGCCGCACCCAGCTGTGGCTCGGACTGCGCAACACCCGGGGCGAGCTCACCGCGGCCGGGGCGATGCAGCTCTGGGAGTCCGGTGCGCCGCACCTCGCCGGGATCGTCACCCACGCCGACTATCGCGGACAGGGGCTGGGTCGCGCCGTCACCGCCGGTCTGACTCGGCACGCGGTCGCCGAGTACGGGGTGTGCACGCTCGGCATGTACTCCGACAATGCGCCCGCTCGCGCGGTCTACACCGGGTTGGGCTACCGCACCGCGTATGCCTGGCACTCCCGCAGCCCGCGTCAACTTCTGGCCGGGAGACGTCGACCAGCGGAGAACTAGGGATCCTCGCTTACTCCATGTACGCCGGCCGCACTGATCGAGGGAGTCTGGAATGCCGCGGCTCGCCGTGCGAAACACACTCGCAGGTTTGGTGGCGGTGCTGCTGCTGAGTGGTTGCGACTCGACGTCGGAACCGCCCACGCCATCCGGGCCGAAGCTGAGCGCCGCTGAAGAGCAACTGGTTCAAGAGAGCCTCGACGGCTCATGGAGGATGGTCGTCTTGCTGTATGCGGACGCAGTGCGCCCGGAGGTCGAACGAGTTCGGCTCGTGGAGCAGAGCGACCAACCGACGGCCATTGCGGACTGCCTCGCCGAGCAGGGATATGACGTCGTCGTCGACTCGCAGGGTTCGATCAGCAGCACAGGCGGGGGCGAGGCGTTCCAAGTGGCCTACTACACGTGCGAAGCCACGTACCCGCTACACCCCGACTACCTTCGCCCATTGAGCGAAGCACAATTGGCGCATCTCTATAACTACTTCCTGAACACCCTGAAGCCGTGTCTGGAAGCCGAGGGATACGACGTGCCACCCGCGCCGAGCTTGCAGCGGTTTCTCGAGACGTACAACGAGGGTGGCGGCTGGATTGTCTATGGCGAGGTCGCGGGGGCAAAGTTGCCACCTGGCGAATGGGGGCGGATCAACGCTCTGTGTCCGCAGATCCCGGATGACCTCTATGGCTGATCGCCGTCGAATTCCCGGCGGAGGTACTTCGGCGCCTGGCTTCGCCACGCCTCGGTGACGACCTCGGCCAGAAGCTGCGGGTCGACGAGGGTCAGCCGGATCAGCACCTTCGGCTGTCCCCAGCGCACTTCCGACATCCGGAACACCTCCGGCCAGCCGTAGAGCAGCGCCCGCTGCTCGTCGGTGTCGGCGACCTTGGCGCCCATCACCGGCTCGGATGCGATCAGCTCACGTAGCGCCGGGCTCTCGCTCGGCCACGGGTACGACTCCCAGGCGTACAGTTTGTTGCGGACGAACCAGGCCGCACCGCCGGTCGTCGCCCGTTCCTCGCTACCCGGCAGGTCGGCCGCGACGCGGCTCACGTCATCCAAGGTCGGCATGCCGAACAGTCTGCCCCGCGCCACCGACGACCGTGAACTTTCAGGAGACCATGACCACCTGGACAAGCGACGAGCTCGAGAAAGTCGGCGCCGCCGAGGAGTTGCAGCTGTCATCGTTGCGACAGGATGGCTCGCTCCGGCCGTTCGTCACAATGTGGGTGGTGCGCGTCGGCGAAGACCTCTACGTCCGGTCCGCCTACGGTCCGGACAGCGGCTGGTACCGGAGGGCAAAAGCCAGCGGATCCGGACGCATCCGAGCGGGGGGCGTCGAGCGTGACGTCACCTTTGACGAAGCGGCACCAGGGGTGCACCCCGCGATAGATGCCGCCTACCACGCCAAGTACGACCGCCACGGCGCAAGGATCGTCGGCACCGTGGTCGGCGACGCCGTGGCCGAATTGACCATCCGGCTGGTGCCGCGCGACTGACACCGCTCAGCCCTGAAAGTCCTCGGGGTCGACGTCATCGAGGAACTTCTTGAACTCCTCGAGCTTCTCGTCCTCGTCGAGCAGGTGCTCGGTCTGATCGACGATGCCGGCCTCGTCCAGCACTTCGTCCTCCACCCAGATCGGGGCATCCATCCGTGAGGCGAGCGCGATCGCATCCGACGGCCGCGAATCGAGCACGAGCCTGCCGGCGCTGGTCAGCAGCGTGATCTCCGCGTAGAAGGTCCCCTCTTCGATGCGCGTCACCTCTACGCGCTCCACCTGAGCCCCTACCGTCTCCAGCAGGGTCTTCATCAGGTCGTGCGACAGCGGCCGCGGCGCCTCGGCGCCCTCGATCGCGATGAAGATTGACGTCGCCTCCTGGCTGCCGATCCAGATCGGCAGGATCCGACCCGTGCCCGGCTCCTCGAACAGCGGCTTCAGCAGGATGATCGGCTGCGCGCGCGAATCGAGGGCAATCCCTGCAATGCGGACCTGAACCATGGTGCGACTCCCGGATAGGCGACCGGATGTTCGGACATGCTATGCCAGCCGGGTGAGTGCGTCACGGGTTGGGAGCGAACACCCGGCGTGCTGCGGCATCCGCTTAGGCTGGGTTCCCAGCGGAAGGAGAGCGGATGCCGCAGCCGGTCAACGGTCGCTACGCCAAGGGCGTCGCCAAGCGAGAGGCGATCCTCGACGCCGCACTCGAAGTGTTCGGCGAGGTCGGCTTGCACGGCGCATCGCTGCGCGAGATCGCGAAGCGCGTCGGGGTCAGCCACCAGTCCCTCATGCACTACTTCCCGACCAAGAACGAGCTGCTGATGGCGGTGCTCCGCCGCCGTGACGAGCGACTCCGCCGCCATTTCGACGACCCGAGCGGCATGTCGCTACGCGAACTGATCTCGCTCGCCGAGGACAACCGAAGGATGCCCGGCGTCATCGAGCTGTACAACATGGCATCCGCCGAGGCGACGACGGAGGGGCATCCGGCGCACGCCTACTACCGCGAGTTCTATGAGCGGATCGTCGAGTCGACGGGCCGGTTCCTGCAACGTGCCGCCGACCGCGGCGTGCTCAAGGAGGGCTGGACGCCCGAACTCGCCGCGCGTGCTGTGCTCGGCGCGCAGGATGGGCTGCAGCTGCAGTGGCTGTACGACCGCAACGATGTGAAAGTCGCCCAGATCATGCGAATGCTGGTCGCCGCACTGATCACGGTGCCGCTCGAAGAGCTCGAGGAAACGCCGGCCGACCCCGGCGAAGAGCCGGTCAAGAAGTCGGTAGAAAACACCACGTCATAAACCTTGCCAACTGGCAAGAATTTGGGGTTATATTTGCTCCATGCCAACGACGACAACCGCCCACCAGACGATCCCCGCGGACCTCGCCGACGCCGCAGTCGCGCAGGCCAGGGATTGGGCCGGGACCGGGGCACGAGCCGGCTCCAGCCGTTCCGCACACCTGCTCGCGCAGGTGCTCAAAGACAAGAACGGCCTCGACTTCACCATCGGGTTCGTGGACCGGGTCGTGCGACCGGAGGACCTCCGGGTCGCCGCGGTCAACCTTGCGCAGCTCGCGCACCGGGTGCCGGCGTTCCTGCCCTGGTACATGCGGTTCGCGATCCAGCTCGGCGGGTTCGCCGCGCCGATCCTGCCCTGGCCGGTCGTGCCCATCGCACGCGCGGTGCTGCGGCAGATGGTCGCGCACCTCATCGTCGACGCGCGCCCGGAGAAGCTCGGCCCCGCGATCGCGAAGCTGAAGCGTCCGGGCATCCGGCTCAACATCAACCTGCTCGGTGAGATCGTGCTCGGCAAGGCCGAGGCGGACCGGCGGCTCGCGGGCACTCGGGCGCTTCTCGAGCGCGACGATGTCGACTACGTCTCGATCAAGGTCTCGTCGATCGAGAGCCAGCTGAACATGTGGTCGTACGACGAGACGGTCGAGCGCGTCACCAAGCGGCTCACGCCGCTGTACGAGCTCGCGGCGACGTCGAGGACGCGCAAGTTCATCAACATGGACATGGAGGAGTACCGCGACCTCGACCTGACCATCTCGATCTTCATGGCGCTGCTGGACCAGCCGCAGCTGCAGAAGCTCGAGGCGGGGATCGTGCTGCAGGCGTACCTCCCGGATGCGCACGCCGCCTACCGCAGGCTGCTCGACTGGGCGAAGGAGCGGGTCGCGAACGGCGGCGCGCCGATCAAGGTGCGGCTCGTGAAGGGCGCGAACCTCGCGATGGAGACTGTCGAGGCGACGGTGCACGGCTGGGAGCTGGCCACCTGGCACAGCAAGCAGGCCACAGACACCCACTACAAGCGCATCCTGAACGAAGCACTCACCCCGGAGAACATCGCCGCGGTGCGGCTCGGCGTCGCCGGCCACAACCTATTCGACATCGCCTTCGCACACCTGCTCGCGACGCGCCGCGGCATCACCCGCGGCGTCGAGTTCGAGATGCTGCTCGGCATGGCCGAAGGACAGGCGGATGCCGTGCGCGAGTCGGTCGGCGGGCTGCTGCTCTACACACCGGTCGTGCAGCCCAAGGAGTTCGACGTGGCGATCGGCTACCTGATCCGCAGGCTCGAAGAGAACGCGAGCCAGGAGAACTTCATGTCTGCTGTATTCGAACTGGTCGAGAACGAGCGGCTGTGGAACCGTGAACGGGACCGCTTCCTCGCGTCGCTGCGTGACGTCGACGACACGGTGCCATCGCGCAACCGCCTGCAGTCGCGGCTCGATTCGCCGGCACCCGCCGGCCCTGAGTTCGCGAACGAAGCGGACACCGACCCGGCCCTTCCGGCCAACCGGGAGTGGGGCGCTCTAGTGATCGCGGATGCCGCGGACGACAGCATCGGGCAGGAGATCGTGACCGAGGCCGCGGTCACCGATGGCGCAACGCTCGACGCGATCATGCAGCGCGCACTGGACGCAGCCGGGGACTGGGCGGCTCTCGGCGGCGCCGGCCGAGCGCAGGTGCTTCGCCGCGCCGCGGACGAACTGGCGGCAAGCCGCGGCCGGCTGCTGTCGGTGATGGCCAACGAGACCGGCAAGACCATCGCCGAGGGCGACCCGGAGGTCAGCGAGGCGATCGACTTCGCCCGCTACTACGCAACCCTCGCTGAGGAACTAGACCGGGTGGATGGCGCCGAGTTCGCCCCGTCCAAGCTGACCGTCGTCACCCCGCCGTGGAATTTCCCCCTCGCCATCCCGGCCGGGTCTGTGCTGGCTGCCCTCGCATCCGGGAGCAGCGTCGTCGTCAAGCCGGCAAAGCAGGCGCAGAGGGTCGGCGCGCTGATGGTCGATGCGCTCTGGCGTGCCGGAGTGCCCCGCGAGGTGCTGCACCTCGTCGACCTGAAGGACCGCGAGCTTGGCCAGCGGATGGTCTCGCATCCAGGTGTCGACCGGGTGATCCTGACCGGCTCCTACGAGACCGCGGAGATGTTCCGCGGCTGGCGCCCGGACCTGCGGCTGCTGGCCGAGACCAGCGGCAAGAACGCGATCATCGTCACGCCGTCGGCCGACCTCGACCTCGCGGTGTCGGATGTGGTCAAGAGCGCGTTCGGGCACGCCGGGCAGAAGTGCTCGGCCGCGAGCCTGGTGATTCTGGTCGGCTCGGTGGCGCGGTCGGAGCGGTTCGAGCGCCAGCTCGTCGACGCAACGACCACTTTGCGCGTCGGCTACCCGACCGACCCGACCACGCAGATGGGTCCGGTCATCGAGGACGTCGCCGGCAGCAAGCTCGAGCGCGGGCTGACCCAGCTCGGAGCCGGGGAGCGCTGGCTGCTCAAGCCGGAGCGGCTCGATGACTCCGGACGGCTGTGGTCGCCGGGCATCCGCACCGGGGTGACCGAGGGCAGCGACTTCCACCTGACCGAGTTCTTCGGTCCGGTGCTGGGAATCATGCGCGCCTCCAGCTTGGCCGAGGCGATTCGGCTGCAGAACGCCGTCGACTACGGGCTCACCGCTGGGCTGCACTCGCTCGAGCCGTCGGAGCTCGCGACCTGGCTCGACGCGGTGCAGGCGGGCAACCTCTACGTGAACCGGGGGATCACCGGCGCGATTGTGCGCCGTCAGCCGTTCGGCGGCTGGAAGCGCTCGTCGGTCGGCGCCGGGGCGAAAGCCGGCGGACCGAATTACCTGGTGCACCTAGGCGGCTGGAAGCGGGCCGAGGCTCGTGAAGGCAGCGAGCCCCGCGGAGCGGTCGCCGGCCTGGTGAAGGCCGCGGGCGGCGATGAGTTCCTGCAGCGCTCCGCCGCGAGCGACCAGCTGGCCTGGGAACGCGAGTTCGGCCGGGCGAAGGACGTGTCGGCGCTCGGTGTCGAACGCGACGTGTTCCGCTACCGTCCGATCGACGTGACGGTGCGGTTGAACGAGGGCGGGGCCGTGGGGGACCTGGTCCGTGTGCTTGCCGCCGGCATCCGGGCGGGCGCTCGGATGGCGGTGAGCAGCGCCGTGCCGCTCTCCCGCGATCTGTTGGTTGAGCTGTACGGCTACAAGGCGTACGTGACGGTCGAGAGTGACGCCGCATGGCTGAAGCGGGTCGCCGGCGGGGGACTCGTCACGACGAGGGTTCGGCTTATCGGCGGCGGCCACAGCGAACTCGCGGCGGCGCTCGGCGGAACCCCGGATCTCGCGATCTACTCGGACGAGGTGACCGAGTCCGGCCGGATCGAGCTGCTGCCGTTCCTGCGCGAGCAGGCGATCGCGATCACCGCCCACCGCTTCGGAAACCCCGACCACTGGTCGGAGACAGTGCTGCGCACCGACGCCTGACCGCCGAGTTGCCACTTCGGCCCTATTTCGGGCACCGAATCGGGGCGGAAGTGGGCAATTCGAGGCGCTTTTCAGGGTGAAATGTCGGTGGTGGGGAGTAGTCTGGCGACACGCCGAAAACACAACATGTAGGGGAATGACAATAGTGTGATTCCCGTTATATAGTGGGTACCCACCAAGCCAGTACAAAAACTAGAAGACCTGAGGAGGCACCATGGAGAACGACACCGACACCGTCGGCGGCTACGCCGTTCCCGTCGACCCGATGGATCTTCTGCAGTGCGACAGCTGCCAGTAAGGCGCTCGCACCTTTAGATTCCTGGACCCCGGCCACCGTGTAGGTGACCGGGGTTCGGTCGTTAACGTGCCCGCTGTGAGCGGGAGTTGGTCAGACGGCTCTGGCTAGGATGACCGGGTGGCAGTGAATCCTGAACTCGTTGGCCGTCAGTTCCCACCGATCCCGCCGTACCTCGTCGGCCGCGAGAAGATTCGCGAGTTCTCCCGTGCGGTCTCCGCCACCAGCCCGCTCAACCTCGACCCGGATGCCGCACGCGAAGCCGGCTACGCCGACGTTGTCGCACCGCCGACCTTCCCGATCGTCATCCAGGAGCACACGCTCGCGCAGCTCCTCGCCGAGCCGGGCGCGGGCATCGACCTCACCCTCACGGTGCACGGCGACCAGAGCTTCAGCTACACCCGGCCGATCGTCGCCGGCGACGAGCTCACCGCCTCGCTGACGGTCACGAGCGTCAAGAGCCTCGGCGGCAATTCGATGGTCACCGCGGAAACTGTCATCACCGACCTGGCAGGCGAGCACGTCGTCACCTCCACCTCCACCCTCGTCGTGAGGAGCGCCGAATGACCGACACCTCCGCCCTCACCGTCGGCGACGTCGTCGCCGAACGCGAGTACCACTTCACGCGTGACTCCCTCGTGCGCTATGCCGGCGCATCCGGCGACTTCAACTCGATCCACTACCGTGACGACGTGGCCGCCGCGGTCGGCCTGCCCGGCGTCCTCGCCCACGGCATGCTGACCATGGGCGTCGCGGTGCAGCCGGTGGTCGACTGGGCCGGCGACCCGGCCCGCGTCACCGACTACCAGGTGCGCTTCACCCGTCCGGTCGTCGTCGACCCGGCCGACGGCGCGACCATCACCGTCGTCGCGAAGGTCGGCGCGATCGAAGAGGGCCGGGCACGCATCGACCTGACCGTCAGCTTCGACGGCAGTACCGTGCTCGGCAAGGCGCAAGCCAAGGTCAGGACCGCCTGATGCGGCTGGCCGAACTCACCACCCTGCGGGTAGGCGGCGAGGCGCGCGAGCTGATAGATGCCGAGACGACGGATGCGCTGACCACCGCGGTCATGGACGCCTGGGCTTCCGGCGAGCGGCTCCTCGTGCTCGGCGGCGGCTCCAACCTGGTCATCTCCGACGCCGGCTTCGACGGCCGGGTCGTGCGTGTGCTCAGCCGCGGCATCGAACGCGACGGCACCACCCTCCGGGTGCAGGCGGGCGAGCCGTGGGACGACGTCGTCGCCTTCGCGGTCGCGGGCGGGCTCGGAGGCATCGAGGCGCTCTCCGGCATCCCCGGCTCGACCGGTGCGGCGCCCGTGCAGAACATCGGCGCGTACGGCCAGGAGCTCTCCGACACCCTGGTCGCGATCGACTTCCTCGACTACGACGAGGGCAGCGTCATCCGGATCCCCGCAGCCGAGCTCGAACTCGGCTACCGCACGTCGTCGCTCAAGCAGGGTCGCCGCGGCGTGGTCACGGCCATCGAACTCCACCTGATCGATGGCGCCGACGGCAGCCCGGTCGGCTACGCCCAGCTCGCGTCAGCGCTCGGCGTCGAGGTGGGCGACCGGATGCCGCTCGCGCGGGTGCGCGAAGCGGTGCTCGCGCTGCGGTCATCCAAGGGCATGGTGCTCTCGCCCGACGACCCGGACTCGGTGAGCGCCGGTTCCTTCTTCACCAACCCGATCGTCAGCGAGAACTTCGCCCGTGGGCTGCCCGGTGAACCGCCGCGCTGGCTCATCGATCCGCTGCCGGAAGCGCGCGTGCTTCCGCTTCCGGACGCCGTGCCCGGTGACGCAGCAATCGTCGCGCCCCCACCGGTCGTCGCCGAGCATGAACCGCTCGCGAAGCTCAGCGCGGCCTGGCTGATCGAACACTCCGGCATCCAGCGGGGCTTCTCGCTGCCCGGCTCCCGTGCGGCAGTCAGCGGCAAGCACACACTCGCGATCGTCAACACCGGCGGCGCCACCGCAGAGCAGATCGCCGAACTGGCGCGCTACATCCAGGTGCGGGTGGTCAACCAGTTCGGTGTGCACCTGCAGCCGGAGCCGACCCTGATCGGCCTGGAGCTCTAGAGCAGCCCCAGCTCCATCGCCTTCGTCACCGCGCGCGTGCGGTCGCTTACCTCGAGCTTCTCGAACACGTGCAGCAGGTGCGTCTTCACGGTCGCCTCCGACAGGAACAGCTCCGCCGCAATCCGCGGATTGCTCTGGCCTTGCGCCACCAGGCCCAGCACCTCGAGCTCGCGCGGGCTGAGGGTCGGCGTTGCAGGCCGCTGCACCCGAGCCACCAGCTTTGCCGCGATGGTGGGCGCCAACGCGACCTCGCCGCGCGCCACCGAGCGGATGCCAGCGAGCAGCTCCTCGGTCGGTGCCGCCTTCAGCAGGTACCCGCTCGCGCCCGCCTCGATCGCCCGCAGGATGGTGTCGTCCGACTCGTACGTCGTCAGCACCAGCACCCGGATGCCGGGTTCGGCGGCGAGGATGCGCTCGGTCGCGACATCACCGTCGATGCCTGGCATCCGCAGGTCCATGAGCACGACATCCGGCTTCAGCTGGATCGCGGTCTCGACAGCTTCCGGTCCGGTGGTCGCCTCGCCGACGATCTCGATGTCGTCCTCGGCGCCGAGCAGCGCCACGATCCCGCCGCGCACCACCGGGTGGTCGTCGGCGACCAGCACCCGGATCATTGGGCGCCCGCCGGGATGCGAGCCACGATGCGGGTGCCGTCGGAGCTGCTGCTGACGTCGAGCGAGCCGTTCACGAGCGAGAGCCTGTCACGCATACCGTCGATCCCGAAGCCACCGGCGGCACGCTCGACGAAACCGTGCCCATCGTCCACGACGGTCAGCCACACGTCGCCCGCCTTATCCTCGACGAGCATCCGCACCGTGCGAGCCTCGGCATGCTTCCGCACGTTGGCCAGGGACTCCTGCGCGCATCGCAACAGCACCACCTCCCGATCCCGACTGAGTGGGGGAAGCGCGTCTGCCCGCACCTGAACCCGGACGCCAGACTCGCGCTCGAAGCGCTCGGCGAGCCGACCCAGCGCCGGCACGATCCCACCGTGCACCTCGATGGGTGCTCCCGCCGCGACAAGGGTGCGGGTCTCCACCAGCGCGTGGCGGGCGCTGTCCTCGAGGATGTCGAGGCGCTCGAGCAGGCCGGCGGTGTCCCCGGATGCGGCGTCCACCTTCGCGCGTTGCGTCACCATGACGATCGCGGTCAGGCTCTGCGCGATGGTGTCGTGCAGCTCGCGGGCCATCCGCTCACGCTCGCTCGACACACCGGCATCGCGGTTCATCGCGGCGATCTCCTCCTGCGCTTCGGTGAGCTCGGCGAGCAGTCTGCTCACTTCGTCGGCGCGGTCGGTGATGCTGCCGATCCAGAACCCGATGGCCATGCTCATGCCGAACGACAGCACCGCGATCATCAGGATGACGAAGAAAGAGTCAGGGTTCTGGTCGTACGCGAAGTAGAAGCCCGTCGCGGTGGCCAGCGCGACGGCGATGTTCGCCCAGATCGCGCGCGGCAGGGACGGTGCCAGCGTCCACACCAGCGGGAACAGCACCGCCTGCAGGGTCGCGGCATTGGGTGAATGGGCCACGGAGACCGCGAGCAGCACCAGCAGCAGCAGCTGGAACGCGATCGCCACCCTGCGCGACGTGAACGACCGCCATCCGAATGCCAGCCAGCTGATGCTCACCAGCACGAGCGCCGCGCAGGAGATCAGCCAGTCGGTGACATCGAGCTGAGCAGACAGCCAGGTGGCCGGGATGAGCAGCAGTGGCACGCCGATGAAGGCGACGTGCCACCACTTCAGAGACTGCATGTCCCTACCTTCGCACGCCTCGCACGATCAGCTGTCCTTGCGGATCCAGCGGAACGCGAACCGGCAGAGCACGAGGCCGGCGACGAGCCAGATGCCGAGGGCGATCGCAACGCCGGGCAGATTCCACGCCTCACCGACCTCTATCGCCGCGAAACTCTCCGGCAGGAACACCGAGCGCATCCCCTCGGCCATCCACTTCAGCGGGAACAGGCTCGCGAAATTCTGCAGCCACTCGGGCAGCTGCGTGAACGGCAGGTACACGCCCGAGATGAACTGCAGCACCAGCGCGATCGGAATGACCACCGCCGTTGCGCTCTTTCCGCTGCGCGGCACGCCGCTGAGGGCGATGCCGAGCACGGCGGAGGTGATGATGCCGAGCACGAACACCCACGCGAACGTGAGCCAGCTCTGCGGGTCGGTGGGCAGCTCAACGCCGAACGCGAACCGGGCGAGGGTCAGCAGCAGCGCGGCTTGCAGCGTGCCGGTGACGAGGACCTGGCCGATCTTGCCGATGAAGTAGCTGAACACTGGCAGCGGCGTGCCCGCGAGGCGCTTCAGGGTGCCGTCTCCGCGCTCGATTGCGATGTCGACCGCGAGGTTCTGCACCCCGCTGAGAAGCAGGCCGGCGGCCAGCATTCCCGGCAGGTAGTAGGCGGCGGCGCTGATCTCGGTGCCGTCTGCGGTGCCGAACGGCAGGTCGGAGAACGCGACGGCGAAGATCGACAGCATCAGCACCGGGAACAGGAACGTGAAGAACACGGTGTCCCCGAGCCGGAAGTACGACTTCAGCTCGTAGCCGATCCGCGAGACGCCGAGCCGAACGGTGTGACCGGCCGGGAGAGTGGGGTTCAGGGTAGTCATGATGCGAGGGCCTCCTCGGCGATGGGCTCGACTCCGGCCGAGCGGACCAGTTGCAGGTAGACGTCCTCGAGGCTGGGACGCACGATCTCGACCTCGTGGGGTTCGGTTCCGGATGCGGCGACCAGCCGCGCGACCAACGTCGCGGGGTTCTCTGTGCGCTCCTCGCGCAGTTCGCCGTCCTCGCGCCAGCGCACGAGCGGCACCCGCGCATCCGCCCCGCCGATCTCACCGATGGCGCCGATGTCAACCAGCCGACCGCCGACGATGATGCCCGCGCGGTCGCCGAGTTGGGCGGCCTCGTCGAGGTAGTGAGTGGTGAGGAGGATGGTGGTGCCCTCCGCCTTGAGGTTGCGGACCAGGTCCCAGAATTGGCGGCGGGCCTCCGGGTCGAAGCCGGTCGTCGGCTCGTCCAGGAACAGCAGCTCTGGACGTCCGATGATGCCTAGTGCGACATCCACGCGCCGACGTTGGCCGCCGGAGAGCTTGCGGATCATCGTCGTCGCCTTCTCCTCGAGGCCGACCGCGGCGATGGTTTCCTCGACGTCTCGCGGGTGCGGGTAGAAGCCGGCGAAATGCCGAAGCTGCTCCCGCACGGTCACGTTGCCGCTCTCGCCGGTGCTCTGAAGCACGATGCCCAGGCGTGCCTTCCAGTCGAGCCCGCCGTGGCGGGGGTCAGTGCCGAGGACCGAGACCTGGCCGTCGGTGCGGTCGCGGTAGCCCTCGAGGATCTCGATGGTGGTGGACTTGCCTGCACCGTTCGGCCCGAGCAGCGCGAACGTCTCGCCGCGTTCGATGTCGAACGAGATGCCGTCCACCGCGGCGAAGTCGCCGTAACGCTTGTTGAGGTCGCGAACGCTCACGACCGGGTCGGTTCTTGTCATGCCTTAAATGCTGCTCGGGGGCCGCCCAGAAGGGCAGCCCCCGATCGATGGGATTGTGCATCAACCGATCGGTTGATGCTGCGTGTCTCAGCGTCTCCGGGTGGTGGCCGCGACGACCGCACCGGTCAGCGCGATCGCGCCGATCACGATCACCGCCCAGGCGAGGATGACACCGGGGCCGACGTTGCTGAGGTCGAGTTGCGCTCCGCTGAAGTACAGCGCGGCGACGGCGATGAGGATGAACCCCCACACCACCGTTCCCACGCGCACCCGGCGCGGTCCGTTGTCGTACTGCCGCACCGGGCTGGTCTGCTGCTCTGACATGGTGTGCGCTCCTAGTTCTGTGCCTGGTTGACGTCGATGTTGCCGGCGATGACCCACACGTCGATGACGAGGGTGCGGTCCGGGTCCGAACCGTCACGCGGCTCGAATTCCTCGACGGTGTTGATGACCGCGCCGCCGCGGCTGCGCTCGCCCTGGAAGTTCACGTTCCCCGCGACGATGCGCGTGTGGACCTCGCTGTGCTCGTCGGCCGGCACCGTGACATCCGCGTTCCCGGCGATCACGGTGAGGGCGACGTAGCCGTCGTCATCCCGGGCGTTGTCGAAGTAGTCGCTGAGGTCGATCGACGAGTCGCCGCTGATGACCGTGCGGCGCTGCGAGTCGCCCTCGGCGTAGCTGGGTTGCCACTGGAGCGCGTTGTCGATGATGACCGGGCCGCCGACGAATCCGAACGCGGAGGTGAACACCAGGGCGATGGCGACGAAAACGCCGAGGCCACCCGCACCGCCGCTGCGGCGGCCGCTGAAGCCGTTGATCACGACCGCGAGCCCGAGGATGCCGAGGGTGACGGCCATGCCGGTGATGGTCGCGCTGAGCGACCAGGCGCCATCGGCGAGGATCAGCGCGGTGGCCGCGCCGGCGATGAGTGCGACACCGATCGCGATCAGGGTGACCACCGGGTTGGCGGCGGTGCGCTGGTGCTCCTCAGCCCACTGGCGGCGCTGCTCGGCCGCTTGCGCTGCCCGGATGCGGCTCTCCTCTGCGAGGCGCTCACGCTGGTAGGCGTTCTGGCGCTCCTTCCAGGCGGCGTGCTCGCGCTTCCACTCGGCCTGCTGCTCCTTCCACGCGGCCAGCTCGTCGGGGTCGGTCGGGGGAGCGGCCGGCGGAGGCGTCGGAGCCTCCTCGTTCTGGATGGCGTCGGATGAGGCATCCGTTGCGGAGGTCATGAGGTAGGTCCTTCCGGGGGTGGTGGTGGAGTTGCGAGTCGCCAGCCAGATGATGAGCCAGACGATCGAGCCGATGATGGCGAGGGTCCAGATGATCCGGCCGACGCTGAACCCCCAGAACGGTTCATCCCACGCCCACGGCCCGGCGAACCAGAAGCCCTGCGAGAACGGGAGCAGCGCGAGCAGGAACAGCACGCCGATGCCGGCGATGGCCCCGTCGAACTCGCCCTTGAAGAGGCGTTCGAGGTGGATGCGGTCGTTGGTGTCCGGCAGCAGGAGCCAGGCCGCCGCGTACAGCAGCAGCGCCGGACCGCCCAGGATCGCGACGACGACGATGATCCCGCGGACGATGAGCGGGTCGATGCCGAGGCGCGCGGCGACACCGGCGGCGACGCCGCCGATCCAGCCGGGCTCGCGGCGGACATCGAGTCCGCGGATCCAGTCGAAGAACCGGTTTGCGCCGCCGGTCTCGGTGGTGTTGGGAGTTTCTGTTGGCATGCCTCAATCGTGGCGCTCGGTGAAGTCGGCTCGCCATCAGGGTCTGCCCTGATCGCCCCCTGATTCCGGCCCCGAGCGGGTCCCCCGGGTGGGTGCGTCTGCTTGGATTGACCCGTGCAGACAACGACCCGACCCCCGCTCATCCGGCCGCGCCGGATGCTGGTGGCCGGCGTGTCCGAAGCGCTCGCCGCCCATCTGGGCTGGTCGGTGACGCGCGTGCGCTGGTCGTTCGTGGGACTGTCGCTGTTCGGCGGTGCGGGCGTGCTGCTGTACCTCTGGATGTGGGTCTTCATCCCGCTGGATGCGACCGAGCGCACGCCAGTGACGCGGTCGTTCGCAACCAGCGCGTGGCTGCTCGGCGCGGGGGCGGTTGCGGCCATGGTCGCCATCGCGACCGCGAATTCGGAGACCTCTCCCTACTTCCTGGTGCTGCTGACCATCCTGCTCACCGGTGCGGCCGTTGCCTGGAGCATCGGGCTCGACCGGGAAGATCCGAGCAAGGGCCCGCGCTACCGGCTGCTGGTCAGGTCGTTCAGTGCTGGGCTGCTGGTGCTCACCGGCGTACTGCTGCTGCTGTCGCGCGGTGCTCGACCGGATGCGTTGACCGCGGTGCTCGCGGTGTTCATGATCGTGCTCGGCGCTGCGGCGGTTGCCGCCCCAAGCGTGGTGCGGCTGTGGACCGACCTGATGGCCGAGCGCGCCGGGCGGGTGCGGGAGGAGCAACGCGCGGAGATCGCCGCGCACCTGCACGACTCGGTGCTGCAGACGCTCGCGGTGATCCAGAACCGGGCCGGCACCGGAACCGAGGTGGCGCGACTCGCCCGCGCCCAGGAACGCGAGCTGCGGGACTGGCTGTTCGGCGGGACCGCGCCGACCGGGGCGGACCTGGCCACCGACATCCGGGACCTGGCCGGGGCGATCGAGATCGACTTCCCGGTGCGGATCGAGGTGGTGGCGACCGGCGAGGAGAGCCAGGCGCCCGCGGCGGCCGTCGTCGCGGCAACCCGCGAGGCGATGCTGAATGCCGCCCGGCACGCAGGCGGGGATGTGTCGGTGTACATCGAGACGACGCGGTCGGCGATCGACGTGTTCGTGCGGGACCGCGGACCAGGCGTCGACCTGACGAAGCTGCCCGCCGACCGGCTCGGCATCCGGGAATCGATCATCGGACGGATGGCGCGCGCAGGCGGGCAGGCTACCGTGAGCGCGGGGGTCGGCGGCGTGGGAACGCAGGTTCACCTGCATGTGGAGGCCAGTGATGACTAGGGTGCTGATCGTCGACGACCACTCGATCTTCCGGTCGGGGCTGCGCGCCGATCTGGACGATGCGATCGAGGTGGTTGGCGAGGCGGAGGATGTCGACTCCGCGGTGCGGCTCATCGCCGAGCTGGAGCCCGAGGTGGTGTTGCTGGACGTGCACCTGCCGGGCGGAGCCGGTGGTGGTGGCGCGGAGGTGCTGAAGCGCTCGGCGGACCTGTTCGAGCGGGTGAAGTTCCTGGCGCTGAGCGTGTCTGACTCCGCCGAGGATGTCGTCGGGGTGATCCGGGCCGGTGCGCGCGGTTACATCACGAAGGGCAGTTCCGGGGCTGAGGTGAGCGCCGCGGTGGCGACGGTGGCGAGCGGTGATGCGGTGTTCTCGCCCCGACTGGCCGGGTTCGTGCTGGACGCGTTCGGCGCGGTCAGCGGTGAGCAGGCGGTGCACGATGACGAGCTGGACCGGCTGTCGGCGCGGGAGCGTGAGGTGATGCGGCTGATCGCGCGCGGATATGCGTACAAGGAGGTCGCTTCCGAGCTGTTCATCTCGATCAAGACCGTAGAGACGCACGTGTCGGCGGTGCTGCGGAAGCTGCAGCTGTCGTCGCGCCACGAGCTCACCGCGTGGGCGCTGGAGCGCAAGCTGCTCTAGCCCCTGCCTGCCGCGCCCCGCGCCCTGCCCCGCGCGTGTGCACACCCAAATGCCGAGTTGCCCACTTCCGCCCCTAAATCGGCCCGAAACAGGGGCCAAAGTGGGCAAGTGGGGGTCTAGGGGCGCCATCCGCGCTTCAGAAGCACGCGCCGGATGCGAGCGATCAATTCCTCGGGATTCCTCAAGTCGTCCGCATTCAGCTCCATGACATACCACCCTTCGGCTTCAAGCCGAGAGCGACGGGTCATGTCCTTTCGCCATTGTCCCTTGGC
The DNA here is from genome assembly GCF_014980265.1 of Cryobacterium sp. BB736. NCBI lineage: Bacteria > Bacillati > Actinomycetota > Actinomycetes > Micrococcales > Microbacteriaceae > Cryobacterium > Cryobacterium sp. BB736. Next base: position 657,822 of record NZ_JABXWQ010000001.1, on the reverse strand, counting down.
CGTACGGTGGTAATCACCTTGGTACTCCAACACGACCTTGAACTCGTGGAAAGCAAGATCGGTTCGTACTCGAGTACCCGCCGCGGTCAAGCGCAGTTCGTGGTTGATCCTCGGCGTGGGCAGACCCGCAAGGTGAATGAGAACCCGCAGGATGGACTCCGGTCGAGACTCAGCCCGGTCGTTCAGGAGTGGAAACGCTGCGGCCCGGTTTCGGCTTCCACGACGTCGAGACATTCGGCCAGCGACGCTCCCCAACTCCTCCCTTGTGTTCAATGGATTTTCCCAGTGGAGCAGAAAGTCGCCGGCCGCTACCAGGTCGGTGAGCTTCAGGATGCCGCTGAGGTCGCACCAGGTGCGTGCGGCACTCGTGTGGACAAACGTCGAACCGTAGACGAGTTCGGCATCGCCATCGATGGTCAGACTGTGGCCCTTGAGACCGGATGCGTGCGGTGCGCGCTGCGGTCGCGGCACCGATACGTGGATGGCCCGTTCCTCGGCAAGGCTCGGCGGTAACGGGATACCGAGGAGAAGGGCTGCCGTCGTGTGACTGAAGAACGCGTCCGTAGGCATCCGAACCGCAAGAAGTTCGCATCTGGTGCGGATCGACTCCTCATTCGCCCTGCCGCGGACGCCCCACACCGACCGATCCATGTCGCGCCCGCGTAACCGCTTCGGCGTCACGCCGTGGTACTCGCCATCCATGACTCGGAAGGGTCCGTCCGTAAGCGGCTCCGGCAATTGTGAAGGCATGCCACGAGGATGACGCGCCCCCGCCTTCGCCGCGTCCAACTGTCCACAGCATTCTCGCCCCACGACCGAGTTGCCCACTTTGGCCCCGAAATAGGACCGAAACAGGGGCCGAAGTGGGCAACTCGGGGGCTTCAGGTGTGGCGGGGTTCGCGGTCGTAGGGTGGGCGCGTGGCTGAGACCAGCGCGGGCCTGTTGCTGTACCGCCGCACGCCCGCCATCGAGGTGTTCATCGCGCACATGGGCGGACCATTCTGGGCGAAGAAGGATGACGCCTCCTGGTCGGTGCCGAAAGGCCTGTACGACGACGGCGAGGCGCCGCTCGCCGCCGCCATGCGCGAGTTTGAGGAGGAGATCGGTACACCCGCTCCGGATGCCGACTATCAACACCTCGGGCAGGTGCGGATGGCATCCGGGAAGATCATCACCGTGTTCACCGCGGAAGCCGACTTCGAGGTCGACCGGATCGAAAGCAACACCTTTGCGCTCGAGTGGCCGCCGCACTCGGGACGGATGCAAGAGTTCCCGGAGATCGACGACGCTCGCTGGTTCACTCTCGATGGCGCCAGGGCCAAGTTGGTGAAAAGCCAGCGCCCGCTGCTCGACCAACTCGAGCGCCGCCTCGCTTAACCCGTTTCAAGAAACTCTCACCGGAGGGTGCCCGGATGCCCGCCATCCGTCCTCGAGGGGGCGGATTTCCTTGAGAGACGCGGTCAGCGCGCCCGGAACGCCACCGGCACCGCAAGCACCGCAATCACCGCGGTGAGCGCGAGCGCGCTGGCGAACGGGTTCACGCCGAGTCCCAGCCCAACCGCGAACATCAGCCCCGCGAACGCGATCGCCGTCGCGCCACCCACCGAGTCGGCGATCGACAGCGCCGCGCTGTTAAAGCCCTGGTCCCGTTCGGTCGAGTGGCCGAGCACGAGCGTGCCCATGCGCGGGTAGATCAGGCCCATCCCGCCACCGGCCACGAACCATCCGGCCGCAGCGACGACGGGCGAGAGCTCCAGCCACGCCGTCAGGAACTGCACCGCAACCCCGACCACGAGCACCACCGAGCCGAGTCGCAGGACCGCCGCGTGCTCCATTCGCTCGCCGATGCGGCTCTGCAGCGCCGACCCGAGCGCCCACGACACCGCGCCGACCGTCAGGATGAGACCGGCCAGCCAGCTCGCCAGCCCGTACCGCTCGGTGAGCAGGTAGGGCAGGTACACCTCGGTCGCGAAGAACGTCGCCGCCGCGACGCCCTTCAGCATCACGGTCGCCGGCAGACCCCGCCGCACGAGCAGTGCACCCCGCGGCAGCAGCGGCCGCACCGCCACCACCACGATGGCGAGCGCAGCAGCGGCGATCACCCACGAGTACGCCCCGCCCGCCTCACCGCCCAGGCTGATCGCGAGCACCGCGGCGGCAACCACCACCGACAGCACGATCGCGACCCAGCCGCGCCGGCCCACGGCATCCGGATCCCCCGCGCCATTCGGCAGCGAGCGCAGCTGGAACAGCGTGGGCACAACCGCACCCCCGGCGAGCACCACCAGCCCGCCGACGCCGAGGAACACCCAGTGCCAGCTGAAGGTGTCGGCGATCAGGCCCGCGATCGGGGGACCGATCATCGACGGCAGCACCCACGCCGCCGCGAACATGCCGAAGATCCGCGGATGCAGCACAGCCGGGTACAGTCGCGCCACGATCACGTACAGCGCGACGTTGATCGCCCCGGCACCGAATCCCTGCAGCAGCCGGCCGACCAGGAACACTCCCATGTCGGTCGCCAACCCAGACACCAGGAGCCCGGCGATGAACACGATGGTCGCGGCAATCAGCGGCACCGACGGGCCGCGCCGGTCCGCCCACTGCCCGGATGCGACCATGCCGATCACCGAGGCGGCGAGCGCCCCCGAGAAGGCCACCGAGTACAGCGCCTGCCCGTTCAGCTCCCGGCTGATGGTCGGCATCACGGTGGTGACCGCGAGCGCCTCGAACGCGCCGAGGAAGACCAGCGCGTTCGCGCCGATGGTGGTCCAGAAGTAGCGCGGCGAGAACAGGCTCGTGCGAGCCGTGACTTCCTGCTCCGCGGACATCTGCCTCACGCTAACGGCCCCACCGGGGCGACTGGTTCACAACGGCCCCACAAGGGGCGACTGGTTGCTAAGAGAACAGCTGCTGCAGGCGCTTGATGCCCGTCAGCAGCGGCTCGTCGCCGAGCGCGTACGAGAACCGCAGGTAGCCGCTCGGCCCGAACGCCTCGCCCGGCACCGCCGCGACCTCGGCCCGCTCGAGGATGAGATCGGCCAGCTCAAGCGACGTCGTCGGGGTCACACCGCCCCAGTCCCGGCCGAGCAGCCCGCTGACGTCGGCGTACGCGTAGAAGGCGCCCTCCGGCATCGGCGCGTGCAGGCCCTCGATCAGGTTCAGTTCCCGGATGATGGTGTCGCGCCGGCGCTGGAACGCCAGCCGCATCTGCTCCACCGTGTCCTGCGGGCCGGTCAGCGCCGCGATGGCCGCGCGCTGCGAGATGTTGGAGACGTTGCTGGAGAGGTGCGACTGCAGGTTGGCGGCCGCCTTGATGGCGTCATCCGGGCCGACCATCCAGCCCAGCCGCCATCCGGTCATCGCGTACGACTTGGCGACACCGTTCACCAGAATGGTGCGGTCGGCGAGCTCGGGCACCGCATCCACGATCGAGAGCGCGGTCGGCTTCGAGCCGTCAGACGGGTAGACCAGGTTCTGGTAGATCTCATCGCTGATCACCCACAGCCCGTTCGCAAGCGCCCACTCGCCGATGGCCCTGGTCTGCTCGGCGGAGTACACCGCGCCGGTCGGGTTCGACGGCGACACGAACAGCAGCACCTTCGATCGCGGCGTCCGGGCGGCTTCGAGCTGCTCGACGGTGACCAGGTAGTCCTGGTCGGCGCCGGCGAAAACCTCGACCGGCACACCGCCCGCGAGCTTGATCACCTCGGGGTAGGTGGTCCAGAACGGCGTCGGCATGATCACCTCGTCGCCCGGGTCGAGCAGCGTGGCGAACGACTGGTAGACCGCCTGCTTGCCGCCGTTGGTCACGATCACCCGCGACGGCGAGACGGTCAGCCCGCTGTCCCGCGCGGTCTTCTCGGCGATCGCCTCGCGCAGCTCCGGCAGCCCGGCAGCGGGCGTGTAGCGGTAATTGCGCGGGTCGAGTACCGCAGCGGACGCCGCCTCGACCACGTTCGCCGGAGTCGGAAAGTCCGGCTCCCCCGCAGCGTAGGAGATCACCGGTCGCCCCTGCGCCTGCAGCGCTTTGGCCTTCGCGTCGACCTTGAGGGTCGCCGATTCGGCGATGGAACCGATGCGCTGGGAGATTCGAGAGGTGTCTACGGCCACCGCACCAGCCTATCCGCTGGCCCAGGCGAAAAAGAGGGTGGAGCGGTGCCCCCGAGACACCACTCCACCCCGTCGAGACGCCCGGTTGCGGACCGCGTACTCACGCGCGTCTCGGGAGGCGGGTGCGGCCCAATCCCCGAGATTCGGCCCGCACCCGCACGACTAGGCCATGGGCGCTCCCGACTGTCCGCGACCGCGGCGGACCAGCCACACACCCGCGGTGACGAGCGCGCCGAGCAGCAGCAACAGCGCGCCGATGCTCACCCCGGTCGCGGCCAGCGGGCCGAAGCGTCCGTCGAGCAGCCCTCCGGTGCCATCCGCAGCAACACCGGAGTCGGCATCGCTGCCCGGCCCGCCGGGGTCACCCGGAGCACCTGGGGCGCCCGGACCACCAGGTGCGCCCGGGGTCACGCTCGGTGCGACGGATGCCGCGGCCAGGTTGAGCGTCGTCAGCCCCCCATCGGCAACGTCGCTGGCAACCCCGACCCGCATCGCGGTCTGCGTGAACAGCGTGTCCCCGGGTACCGCGAGAGCGCCACCGCCGACGCGCGTCTCCTGCAGGTTGATGCGGATCGACAGCAGCTCATTCAGCACGGTCCGCACGCCGGTCGTGCCCAGCATCCCCTCGTGCACCGGCGAGACGACGTTGCTCTGCAGCAGCCCGTCGAGCAGGTCGAGCGCCCCATCAGTGTCGAATAGCCAGTCGTTGGTGCCCGCGATCAGTCGGTCGAGCAACGCGCCGGTGCTCACGTTCACCGGCACCCCGAGCACGAGCGCGCGCACGGTGAGCGGCGCTTCCCCGGTCAGCAACTGGCCGAGCGTGCCGTGGAAGTCCACCGATGCCGCGGTCTCGAGCGACGGGAGTGCCCGGATGCGATCGGAGCAGACCGGCTGGTCGGCCAGCCCGCTCGCGGCGGCGCCATGGCCGAGCCCGAGACCGTTCAGGATGCCGCCGACCAGACCGTCCGGGGCGTCGGGCACCCGCACGAGACGGCACACCTCACCGGAGATCGGCGCCTGCGGTGTGAGCACCGACACGTCCGCTTCGATGTCCAGGCGTGCGTGGTGCAGCGCCAGTTCGACGCGCTCCAGCAACTGGTCGGCGAGCGTCTCCACGTTGCCCATGATCGTGCCGACGATGCTGTTCACTGTTGCGGCCTGCAACACCTGGTAGCCGACCGGGCGGTTGTTGAGGTCACCGCCGGCGAGGGCCTCGAGATCGATGGCGACCTCGCCCGTGCTGAGGTCGAAGCTCACGCCGTCGCCGCCGTAGCTGGCGCCGAGCAGGTCGGCGATTGCCGCGTCGAGGTCGACCGCGAGGGCGATCGACACGTTCGCGCCGGTCCCGAGCGCACCGAGTGCGGGATCTATCCCGAGCAGCGAGTCGCGCACGGCCGGGGCAAGCGCACCATCCGGCCCCGCCAGCGCGTCGACCCGCAACTCGACCTGGTCAATCGCTTCGCCGACAGCGGTGGCCACGCCCGCGAGCGCCGGACTCGTGAACCTGAGAGTCAATCCGTCGATGTAGTAGTCGCCGGATACCGCATCCGGAGCGCCCGAGGCCTGCGCCGCGATCGCCGCCAACTCGAGCCGCAGTCCCACCACGACGTCGGCCACCTCTTGGTCCAGCAGGGTGTCGAACGAGATCGAGAGCGGGTTGTAACCGGGGGAGGCGTCCGGGCCGATCGCGCCGCCGTCGCTGATGGTTCCGCTGGCGCCGAGCGCTGCTCCGGTGCTCTCGGCGCGGGCGTACTGTCCGATCGCGCCGCCGTCGATAGAGGCGCCGAGCGCCTCATCCGGAACGGCGTCACCGACACCGGATGCGTCGACCGGCTCTCCCCCGAGCACGCCGACCGCGAGCGGGTCGACCTTCTCCGACGTTGGCACCGAGCCGTCGTTGCGCGCCTCGGCCGGTTCCAGTTCAACGATGCCGGCGAGATCCATGCCGGCCATCGAGCCGGACAGGAACTGCCCGCTCGCGTAGGTCGAGTAGCCAGCGCCGCCGCTCGCAGCGCTGGGTCCAGCTAGCGCGAACGCTCCGACGAGCGACACCACCGCGACTATCGCGGCCGGTCGCCTGATCGGCTCCGCTGTGCCCTCTCGGTGCCGTTTCTGTTTGCGCAGCACTTCTGGCCTCCCCATCGAGTTGTCGTACGCGGACCGTGGCCCGTTACAAGGGGAGAGTCGGTGACCCCGGGAATATGACGCCGCGCACAGCGAACTCGGAGGAAAACCCTCGAACGGTGGAGCATGATGGTGCGTGCCCGCGGGCGGCGTCCGGCTTTACAGTGCGGCGCGGCGTCACCTAGACTGACTCGCGGTAGTTGTTATCTGCCATGATTTCGCATGCCAATTTCTGGCCGACTCTCCTATGTGTGACGGTGCGAAGCTATGGCGTTTCGCACTGCTAAAGGGCGGTGGCTCAATTGGTAGAGCAGCGGTCTCCAAAACCGCAGGTTGCAGGTTCGAGTCCTGTCCGCCCTGCAATCCGTCCCGTGCGTGCGCGGGTCGGGGAAATGAACGGATGCATGGCATCCGGATAAAGCCCGGAAGGTAGTGACAGTGGCGAAGAAAGATGTCGACGTCCCCAGCGAGGACCTCGTCGCCAACGCCAAGAGCGAGCGCGCCAGGCGGCGCGGTCCGTTCGCGCGCATCGCACTGTTCCTGCGCCAGGTGATGAACGAGCTCAGCAAGGTCGTCACGCCGACTCGCAAGGAGCTGTTCACCTACACGGGCGTCGTGCTCGTGTTCGTCGTGATCGTGATGGCGCTCGTCGCGGGTCTGGACTTCGTGTTCGGTCTGGGCGTCGCATACGTGTTCGGCAATGGGCCGGTCAACTAGACCCACCGCCCAAGCAAGCTTGATCGGCCATGCGCCGGCTCTACGAAATGGAATGAGAAGTAAGTGGCTGACAGAGAGTTCGAAGACGTCGACCTGACGCCTGCTGTGGAGCAGTCCTCCGAAGTTCAGGAGGTGCAGGAGGGCGACTTCGACATCATCGAGGAAGTCGAGGAGTCCAGCGAGGCGGCCCTGACCGATGCGGTGCACGTTGTCGATGAGTCGACTGACCTGAACGAGGCGCTCGACGCGGTCGAGACCGCGACCGACCCTGCCGCCGACGAGGTTGTCGACGACGCGCTCGACGTCGACTCCGCGCCGGAGGCAGACGCCGCCGCCGAGGCGGTCGAGGACGAGGCCGAGGAGCAGGAGCCCGAGGAAGAGGACCCGTACGCGGCCTTCCGCGACGAGCTGAAGTCGAAGCCCGGCCGCTGGTACGTCATCCACAGCTACGCGGGATTCGAGAAGCGCGTCAAGCAGAACATTGAGAACCGCCGCATCTCCATGGCCATGGAGGACTACGTCTACGAAGTCCAGGTTCCGATGGAGAACGTCGTCGAGATTAAGAACGGCCAGCGCAAGCTCGTGAACCGGGTGCGCATCCCAGGCTACGTGCTTGTCCGCATGGAACTGAACGAGGACAGCTGGTCCGTCGTGCGGCACACGCCCGGCGTCACCGGCTTCGTCGGCAACTCGCACAACCCGACCCCGCTGCGCTTCGAAGAGGCCTTCTCGATGCTGCAGAGCCTCGTGCAGGTCGCCGAGGCACCGGTCAAGACCGGCGGGGGCAAGGGCGCGAAGGTCGCCGCGCGGGCGATCGCGCAGGAAGTCGACTTCGAGATCGGCGAGACCATCACCATCAAGGAGGGCTCGTTCGCGGGTCTTCCCGGTTCGATCAGCGAGATCAAGCCGGAGAGCGGCAAGCTCACGGTTCTCGTCTCGCTGTTCGAGCGCGAGACCCCGGTCGAGCTCAGCTTCGACCAGGTCACCAAGCTCTAGTTCCTGTAAGATCTACAGGTTCCCCCAACGACCACTGCCAGGAGTTGCCTGGTTCGTGGAAGCGCGTCCGTGACCGGATGCACGAAAGAAGGAAAAGGAAATGGCACCGAAGAAGAAGGTTACGGGTCTGATCAAGCTTCAGATCCAGGCCGGCGCCGCCAACCCCGCACCGCCGATCGGTCCGGCGCTGGGTCAGCACGGCGTCAACATCATGGAGTTCTGCAAGGCGTACAACGCCGCGACCGAGTCGCAGCGCGGCAACGTCATCCCGGTGGAGATCACCGTCTACGAGGACCGTTCGTTCACGTTCATCCTCAAGACCCCGCCGGCCAGTGAGCTCATCAAGAAGGCCGCGGGCGTCGGCAAGGGCTCCGCGACCCCGCACACCGCCAAGGTGGGCAAGCTGTCGAAGGACGCGCTGCGCCAGATCGCCGAGACGAAGCTGGCCGACCTCAACGCCAACGACGTCGAGGCCGCAGAGAAGATTATCGCCGGCACCGCCCGCAGCATGGGCATCACTGTCGACGCCTGAATTCCAGGCATCCTTCCCACATTCATCCGGTGACTCACCGTCACCGAAGCGGGAGAGCCAGCCAGGCTCACGACACCGCGAACTCATCACAGGAGAACTGAAATGGCACAGAAGTCCAAGGCGTACCGCGCCGCGGTCGAGAAGATCGAGCCGGGCAAGTACTACACCCCCGCGGAGGCTGTCGCCCTTGCGAAGGAGACCGGTTCGGGCAAGTTCGACTCGACCGTCGAGGTCGCGCTGAAGCTCGGCGTCGACCCGCGGAAGGCCGACCAGATGGTGCGCGGCACCGTCATCCTGCCGCACGGCACCGGTAAGACCGCGCGCGTCATCGTATTCGCGACCGGCCCGGCGGCGGAGGCTGCTCGCGAGGCGGGCGCTGACGAGGTCGGCGGCGCCGAGCTCATCGAGAAGGTTGCCGGCGGCTACACCGATTTCGACGCGGCCGTCTCCACCCCAGAGCTCATGGGGCAGGTCGGACGCCTCGGTAAGGTGCTCGGTCCCCGTGGCCTCATGCCGAACCCGAAGACCGGAACCGTGACCCCCGACCCGGCGAAGGCCGTTTCGGACATCAAGGGCGGAAAGATCGAGTTCCGCGTCGACAAGCACGCCAACGTGCACTTCGTGGTCGGCAAGGCGTCCTTCGGCGCGGACCAGCTCGCGGAGAACGCGAAGGCTGCGCTGGACGAGATCATGCGCGCGAAGCCGGCTTCCTCGAAGGGACGCTACGTGCTCAAGGGCACCGTGGCCACCACCTTCGGCCCCGGCATCCCGCTGGACACCGCGTCCATCTAGACGCCATCAGCATCGAAAGGCCCGTTCCCTCGTGGAGCGGGCCTTTCGCGTATCCGCCCGCTCTCGACAAGTGAAGGAGATCGGGCCGTTTTCGCGCGGTTCTGCGTCAGGATGCCCGTATTCGTGCTGCTTCTCCTGCATTTTCAGCCGGGCGGGCGTAGCCTGACGCATAACGACGGGACAGTCCCGCCCCACGCCCATGACACCGTCGACCGACCTGGTGAATGGCCGAGCCGCGTATGCGCAGCGCCGGTGGGCTGACGCGCGATCCGCGTACGAGGGGGCCCGCGAGGCCGGTGACCTCGAGCCGGAGGATTTCGTCCGCCTCGCGACCTCGGTGCTGATGGTCGGCGAGTTCGAGGACGGCATGGACCTGCTCACCGTCGCCCACCAACGGTTCGCCGCCGACGGTGACGTGCGCAAGGCGGTACGCACTGCAGGCTGGATCGGCCTGCAGCTGATGGCCACCGGCGAACTCGCGCGGGCGGCCGGCTGGCTCGCGCGAGGCGACCGAATCGCCGAGCAGCACCCCGACCAACCCGAACTGCGCGGGTTCTCGCACCTGGCGGAGGGTCTCGGCGGGCTGTACGGCGGGCGCGTCGAGGATGCCGCCCGGCCGTTCGCGCTGGCTGCGCAACTCGGCGACGACTACGGCGATACGGACCTCTCCGCGCTCGGTCGGCTCGGTCAGGGTCAGGCTCTCGTCGCGACCGGTGACACCGGGCGAGGCCTCACCATGCTTGATGAGGCGCTTGTCGCGGTGACGACCGGTGAGGTGTCTCCGATCGCATCCGGCCTCGTCTACTGCGCGGTCGTCTACACCTGCCATTTGGCGTTCGACGTGCAGCGGGCGCGGACCTGGACCGCCGCCCTCGATCACTGGTGTTCCAGCCAGCCGGATGCGGTGGTGTTCAGTGGGGAGTGCCACGCGCACCGGGCGACGTTGTTCCGTTTGCACGGAGCCTGGGATGAGGCCCTTGCCGCCGCCCACCTGGCCGAGGACCTCTACTTGCGCGGTGACCGGATGGCGGGATTCGACGCCTACTACGAGTGCGGTGAGATCCTGCGGTTGCGCGGCGAACTGATCGACGCTGAGGAGTCGTTCGTGCGCGCGGCGCGGTTCGGCACCGACCCGCAGCCGGGTCTTGCCCTGTTGCGCCTAGCCCAGGGCAGGGCGGCCAACGCGCGCGAGCTGATCGGGCGGTGCGCCGACCTGGCGGACCCGGGCATCCGCCGCGGCCTGCTGCCGGCGATAGCCGAGATCGCGCTGGCCGTGGGTGACCTCGCCGGAGCGCGGCTCGCCGCGGATGAACTGGTGGGCGTGGCCGAGGCGCATCCGCTTCCGTTTCTGGTGGCGACCGCACACACCGTTGACGGGGCGGTGCTGCTGGCCGAGGGCGAAGGCCCACAGTCGTTGGCACGGCTGAGGGCGGCTTTGCGGCTCTGGTTGGACCTCGACGCACCGTACGACGAGGCACGCTGCCGGATGCTGGTGGCGCGGGCATTCCGGGCGGTCGGTGACGAAGACACCGCGGCCATGCACCTCGAGGCCGCGCGGGACATCCTGGCCGAGCTCGGGGCGGTGCAGGCGCTGGCGGATCTGAAGGCGGCGGACCAGCCAACGCACGGAGCGGACGGCTCGCTCACGGCGCGCGAGGTCGACGTGCTCCGGCTCGTCTCGGAGGGGATGACGAACAAGGCGATCGCCGCACAGCTGTACCTGAGCGAGAAGACCGTGGCGCGTCACCTCAGCAATATCTTCGCCAAACTGGGGCTGTCGACTCGCTCCGCCGCGACGGCGTACGCGTATGAACACCAGCTCGTCGGAGCCGACCGGCCGCCTGCATAAAATGACCCATTCGTCGGCTCAGGCGAAATGGGTCAAAGGGCCGATTGGTGCGCGGCCGGTAGGTTCCTAGCGTTGAGCGCATGAACCTTCCACTGATCGCCGGCAGCGTCTCGACACTGCTCTTTGCGACGAGCATGCTGCCGATGCTCGTCAAGGCGGTGCGCACCAAGGACCTCAGCTCTTACAGCTTCTCGTACCTCGCGATGACGAACGTCGCCAACCTGGTGCACTCGGTGTACGTGTTCAGCCTCCCGCTCGGGCCGATCTGGCTCCTCCACGGCTTCTACGTGACCGCATCCGTACTCATGCTGGCCTGGTTCGTGCGCTTCCGGGCATCCGCGCCCGCACCGGCATCAACACCTGACCGCGTCGCAGTGACAACCGCTGACCGCGCGCCCGACGAGACGGTTCCAACGCTCGTGCCCGTCTGAAAATGCAGGAGATGGGGTGCCGTGTGGCGCCCATATGCTTGAAAACACCATGAATCGGGCCGAATCTCCTGCATTTTCCGGAGCACGGGTGCGCCGGGCCACGGACGCCGACGCGCAGGTGCTGCACGAGCTCGCCGCGGCAACGTTCGCTCTCGCCTGCCCTCCCGGCATGACGCAGGCGAACATCGACGTGTTCATTGCCGAACACCTCTCCGCCGCGCGGTTCCGCGAGTACCTCGCCGACCCACAGCGCGACCTGCTCATCGCGGAGGTGGGCGGGCAGCCGGCCGGCTACACCATGCTCGTCGCCGGTGAGCCGCAGGATCCGGATGTCGCCTCGGCAGTCACCGAGCGGCCGACGGTCGAACTGAGCAAGTGCTACACGCTGCCTTCGGCGCACGGTACAGGGACGGCGCCGACCCTGATGGCCGCCTCCGTTGATGCCGCTCGGGCGCGCGGGGCGCGCACGGTCTGGCTCGGCGTGAACCAGCAGAACGCGCGCGCGAACCGGTTCTACGACAAGAGCGGCTTCGTGGTCGTCGGCACCAAGCGGTTCCGCGTCGGCGACGCGGTCGAGCACGACTTCGTGCGCGCCCTCACCCTCTGACCGCAGAGGTTTGTGCCACAAGCAAGCGAACGTTCCCTTGCCTTTGGCACAAAGCGCTGCTTCGGGGGAGGTCAGACGGTCAGCACGATCTTGCCGCGCGTGTGCCCCGACTCGATCGCGCGGTGCGCGTCGGCCGCCTCCTCGAGCGGGAACTCCCGGTCGATGTGCACCCGCAGGTCACCGGCGTCGATCATCGCGGCGATCGCGTCCAGCGTCGACCCATCCGGGATGGCGCGCAGGTTCGACGCGCGCATCCCGAGCGCTTCAGCCTCGTCCCGGTAGGTCGGCCAGCTCGCGGTTGGCACGTTGATGATCAGCCCGCCCGGCCGCAGAACTGACAGTGAACGCGAACCGGTGTCGTCCTTCACATTGCCGATGAGGTCGATCACGACGTCGATGCCGTGCGTCTCCTCCTCGAAGCGGGTGCTCGCGTAATCGATGACCTGGTCGGCCCCCAGCTCCATCAACCAATCGGCATTCCGCTGCGAAGCCGTGGTGATAACGTGTGCGCCGGCGTGATGCGCGAGCTGCACGGCCAGATGCCCGACCCCTCCGGCGCCAGCGTGGATGAGCACCCTGTCGCCGCGCTTCACCTTGCCGACGTCGACGACAGCGCCCCACGCGGTCAGCGCCGCACACGGCAGCGCGGCGGCGTGCGTCAGGCTGAGAGTCTGCGGCTTCCGAGCGACCGCGGTCGACGGCACCGCGACATACTCGGCGTAGGACCCGCTGGCCCGCGGCACGGTGATGATTCCGAACACCTCGTCGCCGGGCTGCAGCGGATGCGTGTCGTACGCGGGCGTCTCCACGACCCCGGCGACGTCAACACCCAGCACCACGGGCCACGCCTCGATCAGCCCGGCCGCTCCGCGGCCAGCCCTGGTCTTTGCATCGATCGGGTTCACCCCGGCGGCGGTCACCTTCACGATCAGCTCGCCGATCGCCTGCTTCGGGCGCGGGATCGCTGCAACACGCAGCGCCTCCGGCCCGCCGGTCTGTTCGATCACCATCGCGCGCATCTCGGTCATTTCTCCACGGTACCCGCCGTCGTTACGATGGTGCGGTGCAGCCGACCCGACCGTTGATCGCGACCGTGCTGGTCGGAGTCGCCTGCATCGCGGTGGTTACGGCCCTCGTCATCATCTGGGCGGCGCGTCTCACCGTCGACCGGGTCGTCTACGTGAGCGGGCTCGGCGCGGAGGGCGAGCCCACCGCCGGCTGGTTCGAAGCCGCCCTCCTGCTGCTCGTCGCCGGCGGTACGGTCATAGCCTGGGCGGCCCGCCGCATCCGGTCGTCGCCGCGGATCCTGCGCGCCTGGACGCCCACCATCTCCCTGCTGATTGCGTGCGGATTCTTCCTGGTCGCGTCGCAGGTCACCTGCACGAGCGGGTGCCCGCTGCCAGTCGGCCCGACCTTCACGGTGCAGGACTTCACCCACACGCTCGCCGCCGTGCTCGCTTTCGCGGCGGCCTGCTGGGCGATGCTGCAGGCGAGCTTCGCGGTCGGCCAGAAGGCCATCGCGCGGTTCTCGCTCGTCAGCGGCATCGCGGTGGCCGTCATCGCCGCAACCGGCGGCATCCTGTCGCTGCTGCGCTTCGGCACCGATGTCGGCAGCGTCCTCGAGCTGGTCGCCACCACGATCGCGATCCTCTGGCTTGCGACCTTCGGCGCCATGGTCGCGCGCACGACGCTAGCCGCGCATCAGCTCCAGCAACCGGTCGGCGAGCCCGACGAGCACGTGGATCTCGTTGTCGTCCCGGTCGACCCATTGGCAGCGAGGCTCGGCGTCGATGGGCACGAAGTCCCGGTGCTGCTCCCAGACAACCAGCGTGCGCTCGGCACCTAGGACGTACTGCTGCCAGAAGACCTGCCGCAGGTAGCTGCGCGGGATGCTCCGCCAGGCTCGCGCGGTCGTCTTGATCTCGGAGAGCTCCACACGTCCATCGCGCACCCGGATGCCGTCCGGCGTCGCCAGGTGCCGGCGGTTCCCGTCGGCGTGGAACAGGTTCGCGCTCGGGTCGATGCCGTACACCGAGCGCACCCAGCGTGCGATCTCCGGCTCGCGCGCGCGGCCGTGGTCGGTGAACGCGTTGCCTGTGAACCGTGAGCCGAGCAGTTTGTCGCGGGCGACTGATGCGACGGCGCGCGTACTCGACAGCTTGGCGACATCCGTTCCGGTCACCCCGACGCTGCGCGCCCGAAGCCAGGCGACCCTGTCCGTCGAGCTGGCCAGGATGCGGGACGTGTGGTCCGCCCGAGGCTCCTCGAAGAGGCTGAGGACGGGCTGGAGACTCACCTAGCCATTCTGCCGCCTTGCGGCCGTCGGTCCGCGCCGGCGGCACGGCGTGGTGTCAGGCCATGGCGTCGATGCTCGCGGGCGACAGCGCATGGTGAATCGCGAGCATGCTCGCCCCGAGCACCGCGGCATCCTCGCCCGCGCGTGATTGCACAATGCCAAGATGCTCGGTCGCCAAGGGCATCGAGCGCGCGTACACCACCTCGCGGACACCGGCGATCAGGTGCTCGCCCGCCTGCGCCATGGCGCCGCCGATGGCGATGATCGACGGGTTGATCAGGCTGACACACGCGGTCAACACCTCCCCGATGTCGCGTCCCGCCTGCCGGACCGCCTGGACCGCGTCGATGTTGCCGTGCTTCACGAGCTCGACGACATCGCGACCGGTCTGCACGTCGATACCCGCGTCGCGCAGGCCCCGTGCGATCGCTGGGCCGGATGCCATGGCCTCGAGGCAACCACGGTTGCCGCAGTGACACGGCACCCCTGCGCCGCGTGCGATCTGGACGTGCCCGATGTCCCCAGCGATGCCCTGCGCGCCACGCTGCAGCCGCCCCCCGGAGACGACACCCGCACCGATACCGGTGGCGACCTTGACGAACATCAGGTGCTCGACATCCGGCCACGCCGTTGCTAGTTCGCCGATCGCGGAGATGTTCACGTCATTGTCGACGAGCACCGGCACGGGCCAGTGCTGCTGCACCCATCCGGGCACGTCGAATCTGTCCCAGCCGGGCATGATCGGTGGGTTTATCGGGCGTCCGGTCTTGAACTCGACCGGGCCGGGCAGACCTATGCCGATGCTGATCAAGTCGGCGGTGTCCCGACCGAGCCCGGCAAGCAGGTCGTGTCCGGCATCCACCACCCAGCTCAGCACCGCTTCCGGGCCATCGGCAACGGGAAGGGGCTCTCCGTGCTGGGCGAGGATCGTTCCCGCGAGATCCGCGATGGCGAGCTTCGCGTGCGACGCTCCGACGTCGACGCCGAGCACCACACGAGCACCGGGATTGAGAGCGAACCGGGACGATGGCCTGCCGCCCGTCGAGATCGCTTCGCCGACCGGCCGGATGAGCCCCAGCTGCATGAGCGAATCGACACGAAGCGCGATGGTGGAGCGGGCCAGGCCGGTGAGCGTCGCGAGCTCCGCCCGAGTCCGCGGCTGTCCGTCTCGGAGGAGCTGGAATAGGGCACTCGCACCGGATGTCCCCAACGCCGAGTCTCGGGCGATGTCGATCATGTGGAAAGTAAAGCACAGACCGTTATGCAGGTCTGCGCTACAGAAGTTGTAACGGCTTCCTGTCAGTTCTGCCGACCGCTTGACAAAAGATGCGTAATCTCTGGCAGAATCGCGGGCATGACGACGAGGTCCTCGCAGCGGCCGTCCGAGCTTGGTATCGGCATGGTCGGAGGCGGCTTTATGGCCACGGTGCACAGCCGTGCAGCGCGCGTCGCGGGCGCACGGCTCGTCGGTCTCGTATCGTCCTCAGCCGAGCGCGCCAATTCAGCGGCACACGAACTCGGATACGAGCGCGGCTATGGCAGCGTCGACGAGTTGCTCGCCGATGGCGCCATCGACGTTGTGCACGTGTGCACTCCGAATACGACTCACGCGCACATCGTCCGTTCCGCGCTTGCTGCCGGAAAGCACGTCATCTGTGAGAAGCCACTCGCCACGAGCGCCGGGGAGGCCGCGGAGCTGGTCCGCCTGGCCGACGACGCAGGCGTCACCGCAACCGTTCCCTTCGTCTATCGATTCCACCCAATGGCACGCGAAGCGCGAGCCCGCGTGAGCAGCGGCGCCACCGGCACCCTCCTCAGCGTGCAGGGCACCTACCTGCAGGACTGGCTTGTGCGCCCGGATGACGATGACTGGCGAGTCAACTCCGACCTGGGCGGTCCATCGCGAGCGTTCGCTGACATCGGGTCCCATCTCGTCGACCTCGTCGAGTTCGTCACGAGCGAGCGCATCGGCAGGCTCAATGCCGTCAAGCGCACCGTGTTCTCCGAGCGGTCGACCAACCGCGACATCGCCACCGAAGATGCCGTGGCGGTGGTGTTCGAAACGGTGACCGGCGGGATCGGGACACTTCTGATCTCCCAGGTTGCCCCGGGACGCAAGAACCACTTGGTGATCGAGTTTGCCGGCGAAGCAGAATCGGTGCGGTTCGACCAGGAGCATCCGGATGAACTGTGGCTCGGCCGTCGGGTCGGCTCCCAGCTGCTTGCTCGGGATGCGGTCGACCTGTCCCCGGATGCCGCGCGGCTTAGCGTCCTCCCGGCCGGACACCCGCTCGGCTACCAGGACGCGTTCAACGCCTTCATCGCGGACAGCTATAACGCGATCGGCGGCAACGTCGCCGACGGTCTTCCCACGTTCGCGGACGGCCTTCGCGCGGTCAGGATCACTGACGCTGTGCTCGCTTCCGCTGCATCCGGCGATTGGGTGGAAGTGCCCTCCGTCGGAACTCCAGCTGAGGCGGTGAGTCGATGAACGGGGTTGAGCCCATCCTCACCACGAGGGGCATCACCAAGAGCTTCTTCGGCGTGCGCGTGCTGCACGGCATCGACTTGGAGCTCTACCCCGGTCGCATCCATGGGCTCGTGGGCGAGAACGGTGCGGGCAAGTCGACCCTCATGAAGATCATCGCCGGGGTGTATACGAAGGACGACGGCGAACTGCGCCTTGACGGCGCACCGGTCGACTTCACCCACCCGCTGCAGGCGATGCACGCAGGCGTCGCGACGGTGTTCCAGGAGTTCAACCTTCTCGCCGAGCGCAGTGTCGCCGAGAACGTGTTCCTCGGCCGGGAGCCGCGGACGCGCGGGTTCGTGAACAACAAGGAGATGGCTGCCCGCACGTCCCAGCTGCTCGATGAGCTGGGTATCGACTTCATTGACCCCGGCTCGCGCGTCGGTACTCTGAGCGTCGCGGAGCAGCAGATCGTCGAGATCGTCAAGGCGCTGTCGTTCGACGCGCGCGTGATTTCGATGGATGAGCCGACCGCGGCGCTGTCGGACAACGAGGTGGTGCTGCTCTACGGCATCATCCGCAAGCTCGCCGCACGCGGCGTCGCCGTGCTGTACGTCTCCCACCGGCTGGCCGAGGTATTCGAACTGTGCGAGACGATCACCGTACTGAAGGATGGTGCGCTCGTTTCGACTGGACCGGCCGCCGAGCTCACGCCGGGCGAGCTTGTGCGCCGGATGGTTGGACGCTCGATCGCGAGTTACTTCCCGGATCCTGTGCCGGGCACCGTGGCTGGCGACGTGCGGGTTGCCGTGCGCAATGCGGGCAACGACTACCTCGAGGGCATCTCGTTCGACATTCGCGCGGGCGAGATCGTGGGCCTCGCCGGTCTGCAGGGAAGCGGTCGCACCGAGTTGGCAGAGGCCCTGTTCGGCGCGGTTCCGTTCACGCGCGGATCGGTGGAGCTGGACGGACGGCCGGTGACCATCACGAGCCCGCGGGCCGGCGTCCGAGCTGGACTCGCACTGGTCACCGAAGACCGGAAGGCGCACGGTCTCGCCTTGAACCAGTCGCTGCTCGACAACGCGCTGCTGGTCATCCGCGGCGTCTTCGCCGGCCGAACCGGTGAAGCCCGGAAACGCATCCCGGGCGTGCTCTCGTCTCTTGAGGTCAGCGCTCGCGGACTCGACCAGCAGGTGGAGTTCCTCTCCGGCGGCAACCAGCAGAAGGTCGTGCTCAGCAAATGGCTGGTCACCGAGCCGCGCGTCGTCATCTTCGACGAACCGACTCGCGGGATCGACGTCGGTGCCAAGGTGGCGGTCTACCAGCTAATGCGGGAGTGTGCGGCTGCGGGCATGGCGATCCTCATGATCTCCTCCGAGCTGCCGGAGATCATCGGCATGTCGGATCGCATCCTGACCATGCACGACGGCCGGATGGCGGCTGAACTGCCAGCCGGTTCCTCTGAGGAAGCCATACTGCTCGCGGCCACCGGTCACGAGGTGTCGGCATGAAACTCCTGCGTGGGCGACGACTCGACAACACGGTGATCGTGCTGCTCGTGCTCATTGCGGTGATGGTGGTCGGTTTCATCCTGGTGTCGATGGCTGGCCGCAACTTCCTCAGCCCAGGCAACATCCGGGACATCCTGACCGGGATGAGCGTGCTCGGTTTCGTCGCGATCGGGCAGACCCTGGTCATCCTGTGCGGTTCGCTCGACCTCTCGGTGCCGTACGTGGTCAGCCTCGCCAGTCTGATCGCCGCTGAGACGATGGCGGGGGATCCAGGCAAGATCGCCCAGGGTGTGCTGCTTGCCCTCGTGGTCGCTGGCCTCATCGGACTCGCGAACGGCGTGATCGTCACAGGACTCAAGGTCAACGGATTCATCGCGACCCTCGGCGTGGGGTTGATCGTCTCCGGCTACCTCGCGACGACATACCAGGGAACCGCCGGCAGCGTGCCGCGGGAGTTCCAATTCATCGGCGCGACCGGTGTCGGACCGGTGCCGATCTCCACCATCATCATGGTTGCGCTCGTCGCACTGACCGCTGCGTTTCTGCGCAAGACGCGAACCGGCCACCACATGTACGCGGTGGGCGGCAGCCAGTCGGTGGCGCGACTGTCCGGGCTTCGGGTCTGGCAGCCGCTCGTCATCGCCCATGTGCTGTGCTCGATGACCGCCGCGCTCGCCGGATTGCTGCTGGCGAGCAGACTCGGCGTCGGCAGCCCAACCGTCGGTTCCCAGGGCGGCTACGACCTCCTGTCGATCGCCGCTGTCGTTCTCGGCGGCACTCTGCTGCTCGGCGGACGCGGCTCCGTCTGGGGAACTCTCGGAGGAGTCGCAATCTTCGCCGTCGTTGACAACGTGATGAGCGTGCTGCAGGTCAATCCATTCATGAAGGACGTCGTGCGTGGCATCGTCATCGTCGCAGCTGTCGCTCTCTACACGGGCAGGGCGACTGAGCGCCGCAAGGCGAGGTTCAGCCCGGGGAGGGCGGCAACCCAGGAGGCGCTCGCACGCGACACCTCGATGGAGGGGAGCGCGCGATGAGCACAACGGATGCTACTGCGACGCGGCCGGCTTTCGGCCGTCGCCTTGCGCGGCTCGGGTTCACTCTGATCAGCCCGCGTGGCGCCGTCTTCCTGCTGCTCGCGCTGCTGCTCATCGCGATCATGGTGCTCAACCCGAAATTCGGCGATCCCGGCCAGCTCATCCGCTTCATCCAAAGGGTGGCGCCTGTCGCGATAGTGGCGATCGGCCAGTACTTCGTGATCGTCTCCGGCGAATTCGATCTATCGATGGGTTCAGTAGTGACCGCCCAGGTCGTCATCGCAGGCAACCTGATCGGGCAGGATGACTCGCGAAGCATTCCCGTGCTGCTGTTCATGCTGGCGTTTGGGGCGGCGGTCGGTCTAGTCAACGGGCTCGTCACCACGCTGCTCCGGGTGCCGTCGTTCATCGTGACGCTCGGGATGATGCTTGCCCTGCTCGGCGCGGTGTTCTACTGGACCGGCGGCGCGGCGACCGGCAACCCGGCCGACAGTTTCCGGGAGGTCGGGCGCGGCGGCATCCGGGATGTGCCGGTGGTCGGGATCATCCCGTGGTCAGTGCTGATCCTGATCGTGCTGACGCTGGCCGCGGTCTGGTTCGCCCGTCGGCCATTCGGCCGCATGGTGATCGCGGTCGGGGACAACGTGACGACCGCGCGCTACTCGGGTGCTCGGGTGTGGTGGGTGAAGACGAGCGCGTTCATCCTGTCCAGCCTGAGCGCGACGGTCGCTGGCGTGCTGCTCGTCGGCTATGCGGGAGTGCACCCGTCAGTTGGAAACGGCTACGAGTTCACCGCAATCACAGCGGTGGTGCTCGGCGGTGTGGCACTTGGCGGTGGTCGCGGCTGGGTGGTCGCTGCCGTTGCCGGCGCGTTCGCGTTGGAGGCGCTGTTCATACTGCTCAACTTCGCGGAGGTACCGGCCACAATGCGCGACGCAGTGCAGGGCGTGATCATCATCGCGGCTGTGGCCTACTCGGCAGTGACGTTCCGTGCGATACGCAGCGGTCGCACACCAGAGACTTCCCCGCAACCGGGGGAGCCGTCCGATCTCGGTGAAGATCGTGCGGCACTTGCACCGCAGACCCGAACGCCGAACGGCGCGAGGACAACCAATGGAGGTAGTGATGCGACGTAAGAATCTAACGCTCGTCGCCGTGGGAGCTGGGGCGCTCATCGCCCTGGCCGGCTGCACAACGGACCCGAATGTCGAGGCGCCCGAGGGCAGTGAGGCGCCGGAGGAATCGGTCGAATGGTTCGACCAGGCGCTGTTCGACAAGCAGGATGCCGAACGCTCCGTCACCCCGGAGGGTCCAGAGGGCGAGCCGTGGCTGCAGCACATCAACGCCGAGATGGTTGACACGAGCCAGTACGCGAGTGAAGGCGCCAAGAAGGTGTGCTTCGCGAACGCGTCCATCTCCAACCCGTGGCGCCAGACCGGCTGGATCACCATGAACGAACAGCTCAAGGTGCTGCAGGAGTCCGGCGCGATAAGCGAGATGGAAACGCGTGATGCGCAGGACAGCGACGACACGCAGATCGCCGACATCGACTACTTCATCGAGGAAGGCAACTGTGACGCGTTCGTCATCTCACCGAACAGCACAGCGGCGATGACGCCGGCGGTGGAGCGCGCGTGCGAGACAGGCAAGCCAGTGGTCGTCTTCGACCGTGGCGTGCAAACCGATTGCGCCGTGACGTTCATCCACCCGATCGGTGGCTTCGCGTGGGGCATCGACACCGCTGAGTTCCTCATCGACAACCTCGAGGAGGGCGACAAGGTGATCGCCTTGCGCATCCTCCCCGGAGTCGACGTTCTAGAGCAGCGCTGGGCCGCCGCCGAGAAGCTGTTCGATGAAGCCGGAATCGAGGCTGTCGACTACTTCACCGGTGCTGACCCGGTGAAGATCAAGCAGATCGTCTCGGATGAGCTCGCACGCGGTGACGTTGCAGGAGTCTGGATGGACGCCGGCGATGGTGCTGTCGCAGCGATCGAGGCGTTCGAGGACGCTGGAGTCGACTATCCGGTGATGACCGGGGAGGACGAGCTGAGCTACATGCGCAAGTGGGAAGAGACCGGCCTGAACGGTCTGGCGCCCGTCTACTCGAACTTCCAGTGGCGTACGCCACTACTCGCGGTGCAGATGATCTTCGCGGGTGAGGAAGTCCCGAAGGAGTGGGTGCTGCCGCAGGTCCCGATCACTGAGGACGATCGGGCCGAGTTCCTCGAGGCGAACGAGGGAATGCCGGACGGGCACTACGCCAAGTTCGGCGGGGAGGACCTGCCTGGCTACCCGACCGTGTGGCAGGAGCGGATCATCCCGTAATCGATTGAAGCGCGGGCGGGCCGGTGGCTGGTTCACCGGTCCGCCCGCCCGACTGTGAACGGAGGCGACATGCGTCGGTCTCTCGGCGTCAACACCTGGGTGTGGGTCTCGCCCCTCGACGACGAACGGCTTGAGCGGATTGCAACCGTGGCAGCCTCGCTCGGTTTCGACGCCATCGAGCTGCCGGTCGAATCGGTCGGCGACTGGGATCCGGGCCGCGCTCGCGACCTGCTCGGCGGACTCCGTCTCGAGCCATTCGTCGTCGGGGCCATGGGCAGCGGTCGCGATCTGGTTGACGAGTCGCCCGGCGTGATCGAGAACACGCAGGACTATCTGCGGCAGTGCATCGATATCGCGGCGGCCGTCGGCGCCGGTGTCGTCGCCGGCCCGTTCTACGCGCGAACCGGCCGCACCTGGCGGATGACTCCCGCGGAGCGGGCGCGCACGATCGACCGGCTGCGCGAGTCGCTTCGCCCGGTCGTCGACCACGCGGCGACTCATGGCGTTGTGATCGGAATCGAACCGCTGAACCGGTACGAGACGAGCCTGATCAACACCGTCGAACAGGGCCTCGACGCGCTTGACCCCTTGCTCGGCGACCACCTCGGACTCGCGCTCGACAGCTACCACCTCAACATCGAAGAGAAGCGGATCACGGATGCCGTCCGGGCGGCATCCGGGCACATCGCCCACGTGCAGGTGAGCGGCAACGATCGGGGAGCGGTAGGCGACGACCACATCGACTGGCCGTCGTTCCTCGACGCGCTCGACGATGCGGGCTATGCCGGACCGCTCAACCTGGAGAGCTTCACCGGCGACAATGAGACCATCGCGACGGCCGCCTCGATCTGGCGGCCACTCGCGCGCAGTCAGGACGAGCTTGCCGAGCGATCGTTGCGCTACCTCAGGCAACTGCAGGATGAGAGGACCAGACAATGACGACGAACCCGGTCACCCTATTCACTGGCCAGTGGGCGGACCTGCCTTTCGAGGAGGTCGCGCGGCTGGCAGCGCAGTGGGGCTATGACGGGCTCGAGATCGCGTGCTCAGGCGACCACCTCGACCTGAGGCTCGCCGAGGAAGAACCCGGATACCTCGACGAGCGCATCGAGATTCTGGGGCGGCATGGCCTTCGGGTGTTCGCGATCTCCAACCATCTCACCGGCCAGGCGGTGTGCGACGATCCGATCGACTTCCGGCACCAGGCGATTGTTCGTGACTACACGTGGGGCGACGGTGACCCGGAGGGAGTCCGCCAGCGGGCGGCGGAGGACATGAAGCGCGCGGCTCGGGTCGCCCGCAAGCTGGGGGTCGACACCGTGGTCGGCTTCACCGGCTCCCGCATTTGGCCGTACGTTGCGATGTTCCCGCCGGTGCCGGCTTCGGTCATCGACGACGGCTACCAGGACTTCGCCGACCGCTGGAACCCGATCCTCGACGTCTTCGACTCGGAGGGCGTGCGGTTCGCGCACGAGGTGCACCCGAGCGAGATCGCCTACGACTACTGGTCCAGCGTCAGGGCTCTCGAGGCGATCGGTCACCGCGAGGCGTTCGGCTTCAACTGGGACCCGAGCCACATGATGTGGCAGAACATCGACCCGGTCGGCTTCATCGTCGACTTCAAGGACCGCATCTACCACGTCGACTGCAAGGACACGCGGATGCGTGCGCACAACGGTCGCGCGGGAGTGCTCGGCTCGCACCTGCAGTGGGGAGACCCCCGACGCGGCTGGGACTTCGTCTCGACCGGGCACGGCGACGTGCCATGGGAGGACTCCTTCCGGGCCCTGCGGTCGATCGGCTACACCGGGCCGATCTCGATCGAGTGGGAGGACGCCGGCATGGAACGACTGCACGGTGCAGCTCGGGCTGTGCAGTACATCCGCTCGCTGCTCTGGGAGCCGCCCGCCCAGTCGTTCGACGCCGCATTCAGCAACCAGTAGCCGGTTTGCGCGCATCCCGGCGAATCACTTAGGCTGTACGGAGCCAAAGACCGCTGGTCTTCGGCGTGTCCACGAAAGTGGGCCGTCGAACGAAGGAATGCGTCAAGCATCGTCCCGCGCAGGTGTGTGAAGTTATCCTCCCGAAAGGGAATCGACAGCTCCGTGCGCTTGCGTCGGAGCTTTTCTTGTTTCACTCCTTTGCTCGACATCCATCGAAACATAAGGAGTGCCATGGCGAACAAGGAAGCATCGGTCGCCGAGCTCACGGGCCAGTTCCGTGACTCGAACGCCGTACTGCTCACCGAGTATCGCGGTCTCACCGTCGCACAGCTCAAGCAGCTGCGCCGCAGTATCGGTGAGCACGCCACATACGCCGTGGTGAAGAACACACTGACCAAGATCGCGGCGAACGCTGCCGGAATCAGCTCGTTTGACGACGAACTGACCGGCCCGTCCGCGATCGCCTTCGTGCACGGCGACCCCGTCGCTGTCGCGAAGGGTCTTCGTGACTTCGCCAAGGCAAACCCTCTGCTCGTGATCAAGGGCGGTTACTTCGACGGTAACCCGCTCTCCGCAGCCGAGGTCAACCAGCTTGCCGAGCTCGAGAGCCGGGAGGTGCTGCTGGCGAAGCTGGCCGGCGCCTTCAAGCAGTCGCTGTTCGGTGCGGCCTACCTCTTCAACGCACCGCTGTCGAAGGCCGTTCGCACGGTCGACGCGCTGCGTGAGAAGCAGGAAGCGCAGCAGTAACTCAAGCGTGAACAACTTCGTGGCATCCCGCCGCGAAAAATCTAAGGAGACACAATGGCAAAGCTCAGCACTGACGAGCTGCTCGACGCATTCAAGGAGCTCACCCTCATCGAGCTCAGCGACTTCGTGAAGAAGTTCGAGGAGACCTTCGAGGTCACCGCGGCCGCCCCGGTTGCCGCCGCAGCACCCGCCGCCGGTGGCGCAGGCGCCGCTGCTGAAGAGGTCGAGGAGAAGGATTCCTTCGACGTCGTCATCACCGCAGCCGGTGACAAGAAGATCCAGGTCATCAAGGAGGTGCGTACCCTCACCAGCCTCGGCCTCGGTGAGGCGAAGGCTCTCGTTGACGGCGTCCCCGGAACCGTGCTCGAGGGCGCGAACAAGGAGACCGCCGAGAAGGCCAAGGCTCAGCTCGAAGAGGCTGGCGCAACGGTCGAGCTCAAGTAAAGCAGCTCCACTTCACGCGAGGGCGTCGCACCGGTTTCGGTGCGGCGCCCTTTGCTGTCTGCCCGGCGCACGCGCCCGCTGCGGACATCCGCGCCCGGCGCAACTGGCGCGGATGTCCGGAGCCGGCGCCGTTCGGCGGAAGGGGCGCGGATGTCCGGAAGTGCGCGGATGTCTGGAAGGGCGCATAAAGATAAGGGGGCGCGGGGCACATCCGAACCACTGGACGTGCCCCGCGCTGAGCCGTCTCAGCCGGAAGACTCGGGATCAGGGACGAGTGTGCCGGGCTGTACCTCAGGGCGTCTCGACGGCGAATCCGCCCTGCGTTTGTGGAAAGTCTTGGATGGAAAGTCTTGGAACGATAGTGCCATCAGGTGCGGGTGGTCCGCGGGGTGATCGGGGATTAGTAGCGGGTGATTTCCCGGCTCAATCCGAGCTCCTGCACGCGGTGCACGGCCTCGCGCCTGCTGGTCGCGTTCAGTTTGCGGTAGATACTGCGCAGGTGGGTCTTCAGCGTGTTCGTCGAGATGAACAGGTCGGAGGCGATCTGTCCCAGCGTCTTGTCATGCGACAGGCGCTGCGCGATGTCGAGTTCGCGTTCGCTGAGCGGTTCGAGAGCGGAATGCAACGGGTTCGACAGCCCGGCCCGCATGGTGTCGAGGATGCGATGCACCGGCGCCGGCTGGGGACGATCAGAGGCGCGGCTGAGCATGCGCTGCATGGTGTCGCCGGGGATGAGGGTGAACGGCGTCTTCAGTCCGGTGTGGCTGGCGACGAGGAGCGCCTGGTCGAAGGCGATGTCCGCGATGTCGGGGTTGCCCAGCTCGTAGTGCGCTGCCGCCTTGAGCAGCAGCACGTCGATGATGGTGCGTGTCGAGTGGTCATCGCCCAACTGCTCGCAGTCCGCCAGCGCGTCCAGGGTTCCCGCGTAGTCGTCGTGGAGGAAGCGGACACCCGCGATGAAGCGCGCGGGGCAGTTCGCGTGGTTCTCGGTCGGGGTGAGCACCTCGAAGATGGCGAGCGCCTCGTCCCGTTGTCCCAGATGAAGGTGGAGCACGCCGCGCATCCCCTCGCACAGCTCACGCGCCACCGGATCACCGGTCCAGTCGCGCATTGCCTGGCGGCCCCGACGCACGTGGTCCAGGCCCTCGATGTGCCGACCGCTGATGACCGAGATCGCCGAGCGTGCGAACAGGCTGAGTGGCTCCCACTCCGAGCCGGCGGCGACAGCGCTCACAATGCCCTCTGCACGAGTCACATCGTCCGGCCGGTTGCGCTCCACAGCGACAAGAAGGTCGACGGTGAGCGCGAGCACACCGATCCGGCTGTTCAGCGTCGCCGAATCGAGAGCCTCTGCTTTGCGCACCAACGCGAGCGCTTGGTCGAAATCCCCGTTTGCGTAGCGGAGGTAGGCGAGCCCGCCGAGGCACTCCACCTGCTCGGCGATGCCCAGCGTGCGGTCGGCGAGGCCATCCGCCAACTGGAGCAGCCCCTCCGCCCGCTCGAAGTCACCGAGATGGATGGCGACCAGGCCGCGGTGCAGGGCGTTGATGCCCTCAGCGCGGACGCGCTGCTTCGTTCCGCGGGATCGCGCCGAGCGCAGCAGGGCGCCTGCCTCGGCCGCCTTCGCCTCGGCCTCGGCGATCAGCCCGAGCGACCGCAGCGCCGCCGAGTGGTGACTGAGCACGTCCGACGTGTGCCAGGGGGACGCATCCGGTGTTGCCGCGAGCGTCGCTTCAGCGGCCCGGAAGTAGGGAAGACCGGCGACAACTCCGGCGGAGTCAACCGAGCGGTAGCTCGACCCGATCGCCGCAAGCAGCCACGGGTCATCCGCCCACAGCTCGTGCGGGAGGGAGTCGATGAGTTCCCGGATGCCGTGACCGTGCCGCGTCACGAAGCGGGGCCACTTCTCGGACAGCAAGGCGGCGGCGGCCGATGGCTCGCCGGATGCGAGGCGATGTGCGACGCCTTCGTGCAGGTCGTCGAATCTTCCGATTGTCTCCACGGTTTCCCTGCGCCATGCCGGTTCGCGCGCCATCGCGCGATTCAAAGGGTACGGGCGCGGCTATGAGGGGCACCTGCGGTTGACTCGGGTAGTGCAGGCGAAGTCGGTCCGTGTGAGTGACCTTACTTGCCCCGATGATCACGTGTCCAGACTCCGAGACGATCTCACACGTTGTCGTCGCTCGGAGGCGCCGTCGTGCTCGTGCGCACCACGAGGTTGACCGGCATCACCATGCGGGCCGCCTCCCCGGTGGGGGTGTCGCCGCTCAGGCGATCGAGCACGGCCTCCACCGCGGCCTTGCCTTGGGCGGCGGGATGCTGCTCGAGCGTCGTCAGTCCGAACATGCCTGCGAGCGCGTGGCCGTCGACTCCGACAACGGACAGCTGGGAGGGGATCAGGATGCCCAGCTGTCGAGCAGCAATGATCACCCCGATCGCGATCTCGTCGCATCCGGCGATGATCGCCGTCGGCCTCGAGGTCGGGTCGGCAAGGACCGTCAGTCCACCGTCGTAGCCGCCGGGAACCGAGTAGGGGACCTTGCGGAAGTCCCCATCGTGGCTGAGCCCCGCGGCGTCGAGCGCCTGCCGCACGCCGGCGAGTCGCCGGTCATGAACGTGGAAACCCTGTTGTTCGTCGGTGTCATCGCCCAGGTGCATGATGCGCGTGTGGCCGAGGCTGATCAGGTGCTCGGTCATGAAGCGCGCCGCGGCCAGGTCGTCGATGCTGAGCGTTGCGATGCCGTCGATCTCGCCGCCGATGCCGACGACCGGTTTGCCGAGCGAGTGCAGCAGCTCGACTTCCTGCTTGGTGAGCGAGATGCCGACGGCGATCACCGCGTCGACCCGCTTGCGCACCAGGAAGTAGTCGAACACCCGCCGCCGTCTCGCCGGGTCGTCGCTCAGCCGGTACAGGGTCAGGTCGTAGTCGGCCTCGATCAGCGCGGCCTCAATGCCCTCCAGCACCTCAGCGAAGAACCAGCGGCTGATGCTCGGCGTGACGACCCCGACGTTCCGGGTGCGTCCGGTGACCAGGCTCGCGGCGTTCGAGGATGCGACGTAGCCGATCTCCGCGGCAGCCCGCACGACCCGCTCGCGGGTCTCTGCCGAGACGTAGCCCCGCCCGCTGAGCGCCCGGGAAGCGGTCGACTTGGATACACCGGCTCGGCGCGCGACGTCGTCGATGGCGCTCACGTTCACTCCGTCCTTGCCGTTCTGAGCGTCAGCATAGTCAACATCCGGCCGTTTGTGGAACCGGTTCCACAAATGACTCCGGCCGCCGACGGCAACGATTGCTTAGCGATTGCGGTATGTCCTTGAACTGCCGAACGGCAGTAACGTAGCGTGTCTATGGAACCGGTTCCCGAACGGGACCGGCTCCAAGCATGATGGACCCGCGGGGCGGCGACATTACCTCCCTGACGGGTCACCTAAGAGGAGGAAGCACATGAGAAAGTCCCTGCAGCACAGACTTCTCCTTCCCGTCGCCTCTCTCGGTGTGGTTGGTCTCGTTCTCACCGGTTGCACCGGTGGTGGCGGCACGGACACCGGGAACGACCTCGGAGACTTCTCGGGCGAGACGCTCGAGGTTTCCGGCGCATGGTCGGGCGCGGAGCAGGAGAACTTTGAGGCGGTCCTCGCCCAGTTTGAGGAGGACACCGGCGCGACAGTGAACTACACGAGCTTCGGTGACCAGGCGGCCACGACCCTTGGCACGCAGATCGAGGGCGGCAGCCCGCCGAACGTCGCGCTTCTCGCGCAGCCCGCGCTCTTGCAGAGCCTCGCGCGGGACGGGAACCTTATTCCGCTATCTGACGACGCGCGAGCGGCAGTCGAAGACAACTACTCGGAGAGCTGGATCGATCTGGGCACGGTCGACGGTGAGCTGTACGGCGTCTGGTTCAAGGGTTCCAACAAGTCGACTGTCTGGTACAACGCCGACCTGTACGACCAGGCGGGCGCTGAGGTTCCGGATAACTGGGACAGCTTCCTGGAGCAGCTGCAGGTCATCAGTGACAGCGGCTTTGCCGGGATTTCGATCGGTGCGGACGTCGGATGGCCGTTGACCGACTGGTTCGAGAACGTCTACCTGCGCACAGCCGGTGGTGACATGTACGACCAACTGACCAACCACGAGATCCCGTGGACCGACCCGTCGGTCGCCGAGGCGCTCGAGGTGCTGGCCGAGCTGTTCGGCAACCAGGCGCTGTACCAGGAGGGCGCGGTGCAGCGCACCTTCGACGACTCGGTGACGCAGGTGTTCGGCGCTGACCCGCAGGCGGCGACCGTCTACGAGGGTGACTTCGTTGCAGGCAACATCGCGGATGACGGCAACTCCGTCGTCGGCGAGAACGCGCTGTTCTACGACTTCCCCGCGGTGAACGATTCAGAGCCGGCAGTCGTGGGCGGCGGTGACGTCGCCGTTGCGCTCGTCGATGACGAGGTAACTGACGCGCTCATGCAGTTCCTCGCGACGCCCGAGGCGGCTGAGATCTGGGTGCCGAACGGCGGCCTGACCTCACCGAACTCAAACGTCGACACGTCGCTGTACCCGGACGACATCTCACGGCAGATCGCTGAAGCGCTCACCGGCGCCGAGACCTTCCGCTTCGACATGTCCGACCTGACGCCGAGCGCGTTTGGCGGTACCCCCGGGCAGGGCTTCTGGCAGATCATGATCTCGTTCCTGCAGGACCCGAGTGACATCCCGGGCACCCAGCAGGCGCTGGAAGACGCTGCAGTGGCGGCATACTGATAGATAGTCGATAACCCTCGGTGCGGAGTCAGGCGATGACACAGTCAGCGGTTGCTCCGGCGGAGACAAGCACCGGGAGGGGCGGCCCTGGCCGTTCCTCCCGGGCATCGTCCCGTCGGCGCATGTTCCTCATTGCGTTGATCTTCCTGGCTCCCGCGCTGCTGCTGCTCGGCGCGCTGGTCGCCTACCCCATCGTCTACACGGTCGTGCGATCGTTCTTCGATGCGAGCGGCGGCCAGTTCGTCGGATTCGACAACTATGTCGAGATGTTCACGCGTGACTCGACGTTCACCGCCATCCGGAACAACATCATCTGGGTCATCGTTGCGCCGGTCACCTGCACGATCCTCGGCCTGATCTTCGCGGTGCTGCTCGACAGGATCCGCTGGGCTACCGCGTTCAAGCTCATCATCTTCATGCCGATGGCGATCTCGATGCTCGCCGCCGGTGTCATCTTCCGGATGATGTTCCAGGAGAACCCGAACCTCGGTGTCGTCAACGCGGCACTAGTCGGTATCAACAGTTGGTTCACGGATGAGTCAGCGTATCCGGGTGCTAACGTGCGGGCGGACTCCGGACTCATCGTGCAGGGCGGCACGATCGCCAGCGACGGCGCCGTTGAACCGGGCACTGAACAGAACTTCCCCCTTGTCGGCATCCGGGCCGACTCCATCCCGGAGGAAGCCGCCCAGGCTGAGGAGCCGGGCTCCGCCGGCTCCGACGAGATCACCGGCACGGTGTGGCTTGACGTCATCCGCGGCGGCGGCGGCGAAAACGGCGAGATCGAGGACGGCAAGTCCGGACTGCCCGGCATCCGTGTCGACGCGGTTGCCGACGACGGCTCGATCGCCGCCAGCGCGGAGACGGATGCCGAGGGCCAGTACCAGATCACGGGGCTCGCCGACGGCAGCTACACGATCGCGCTGCCCGCCTCCAACTTCACCCAGGGCTACCAGGGCGTCAACTGGCTCGGTGAGACCCTGATCACGGCGGTGATCATCCTCAGCTACGTGTGGATCTGGGCGGGCTTCGCGATGATCATGATCGCATCCGGGCTCTCCGCGATCGACCGGTCGCTGCAGGAAGCCGCGCGCATGGACGGCGCGAGCGAGTGGAAGGTGTTCACCAAGATCACCGCTCCGCTGCTGTCGCCGGTGATCATCGTCGTCTTCGTGACGCTCATCATCAACGTGCTCAAGATCTTCGACCTGGTCTACGTCATACCGCCCGGCTCATCGAAACCCGCGGCTAACGTGATCGCGGTCGAGATGTGGACGGTGTCCTTCGGCGGTGGCAACAACCAGGGTCTCGGCTCTGCGCTCGCCCTGCTGCTGCTGATTCTCGTGCTCCCGTCGATGATCATCAACGTGAGGCGCTTCCGAGAGGAGCGGTCGCGGTGACCGGAGCTGACCTGACCATCGTCCGCGGCAAGAAGACCGTCGGACAGCGCATCCTCGGCGTCTTCAACAACTCCATCGTCAACGTCGTCTTCGTCCTGGTCGCGCTGTTCTGGCTCGTCCCATCGGTCGGACTCCTCCTGTCGTCCCTGCGTACGGTGGGCGACAGCGCGTCATCCGGATGGTGGACAGTGTTCACCGAGCCAACCCAGCTGACACTCGAGAACTACGCCGCGCTGCTCTCGAACGACACCATCACCGGGTCCTTCTGGAACACCATCCTCATCGCCGTGCCGACGACCTTCTTCGTCGTGTTGTTCGGCTCTTTGGCGGGCTACGCGTTTGCGTGGATGGAGTTCCCGGGCCGCGACTGGCTGCTCATTGCGGTGATCATCCTGCTGGCGGTTCCCATTCAGGTCGGCCTCATCCCGATCGCCCGCATGTTCGGGGCTCTCGGCATCTTCGGGTCGATTCTCGGTGTTGTGCTGTTCCACATCGCCTTCGGCCTGCCGTTCGCGATCTTCCTGATGCGCAACTTCTTCACCCAGATCCCATCGGAGCTGCTCGAGGCGGCGCGGCTGGATGGTGCGAGCGACCTCCGCATCTTCCTGACGGTGATCGTGCCGCTCGGAGTGCCGGCGATTGCGTCGCTCGCGATCTTCCAGTTCCTGTGGACCTGGAACGACATGCTGGTGGCCCTGATCTTCAGCAACTCGCAGTCGCAGCCGCTGACCGTCGCCATCCAGAGTCAGTTGCGGCAGTTCGGAGCGAACATCGACGTGCTGTCGACCGGTGCGTTCATCTCGATGATCATCCCCCTAATCGTGTTCTTCGCGTTCCAGCGCTACTTCGTGCAAGCGCTGCTGGCCGGCTCGCAACGCTGACCCTGCTCATCCATCTCGCTTGGGGGTGGGCGTGCGTAGGGTTGACGGATGAGCGGAATGCGAGGCGGCGGCGGTCACCGGGGCCGACTCGACGAGGAAGCACAGCGGGCGGCCAACGCTGCTGCGCCGAAGATCCCCAACCTGCTCACTCGCACCGCAGCGCTATTCGCCCCACACCGACGCGCACTCATCCTTACCGCGGCGCTCGTCATCGTCGCAGCCGGACTGTCCGTGCTGCCGCCGCTGCTCACGCAGCAGGCATTCGACCGCGGGCTGTTCCCGCCAGCTGGGACACCGAACCTGCCCGTGCTGCTGCAGATCGTCGGGCTGATGCTGCTCATCTTCCTCATCACCACCGCCCTCGGCGTGTGGCAGACCTGGCTGACCTCCACGGTCGGCAACAAGGTCACGGGCGCGCTGCGGGTGCGCATGTTCGAGCACCTGCAGCGGATGGAACTCGCGTTCTTCACGCGCACCAAGACCGGGGTCATCCAGTCTCGCCTGCAGAACGACGTGGGCGGGGTCGCGGGCGTGCTGACGAACACCGTCTCGAGCGTGCTCGGCAACACCGTCACGGTGATCGCGGCCTTCATCGCAATGCTGCTGCTGTCCTGGCAGCTCACGGTGGTCGCCCTCATCCTGATGCCGTTCCTCGTAATCGCACAGCGCCGGGTCGGGCAGGTGCGCGCGCGCATCGCCACCCAGACGCAGGAGTCGCTGAGCGAGCTGACCGCGATCACCCAGGAGACACTGTCGGTCTCCGGCATCCTGCTCGCCAAGAGCTTCACGCAGCAGCGCGCGGAGATCGCTCGCTACCGCGACGAGAACGACAACCAGGTACGGCTGCAGGTGCGCCAGATGATGAGCGGGCAGTGGTTCTTCGGGCTCGTGTCGCTTTTCATGGCGATCATTCCGGCGATCATCTACGTGGTCGCCGCGTGGCTCATCCTCGGCGACGTGCCGGTCAGCGCCGGCACCATCGTCGCGTTCACGACCGTGCAGGCGCGGCTGATGTTCCCCCTCATCGGCCTCATGCGGGTGGCGCTCGACCTGCAGACCTCGGCGGCGCTGTTCGCGCGCATCTTCGAGTACCTCGACCTGAGGCCGGCCATCACCGACCATTCGGATGCCCGCCCCACCTCCGCGGACCCATCCCGCATCGGGCGGGTCGAGTTCGAGAACGTCAGCTTCTCCTACCCGGACCGGGACGGGCTGGCGGCGCCGACCCTGAAGGACGTGTCGTTCCGCATCGAGCCGGGCGAGTTCGCGGCCTTTGTCGGCCCATCGGGCGCGGGCAAGACCACCATCTCCTACCTGATCCCGCGGTTCTTCGAGGCCACATCCGGCAGCGTGCTGTTCGCCGGCGACGACGTGCGCGAGCTGCTGCAGGAGTCGCTGCACTCGCAGATCGGCATCGTCAGCCAGGAGACCTACCTGTTTCACGCGACCATCGCCGAGAACCTCCGCTATGCCAAGCCGGAGGCCACCGACGCCGAGCTGGAGGCGGCGGCGCGCGCCGCGAACATCCACGCGACTGTTCGCTCGTTCCCGGATGGCTACGAGACGGTCGTGGGCGAGCGCGGCTACCGGCTGAGCGGCGGCGAGAAGCAGCGCATCGCCATCGCGCGCGTGCTGCTGAAGGACCCGCCGGTGCTCATCCTGGACGAGGCGACCAGCGCGCTCGATTCGATCTCGGAGCGCGTGGTGCAGCGGGCGCTCGACGAGGCGTCGCGCGGGCGCACCACCATCGCGATCGCGCACCGGCTGTCAACCGTCGCGGGCGCAGACACCATCTACGTCGTTGAGGCCGGCCGGATCGTGGAGCGGGGAACGCACGACGAGCTGGTGTCGGCATCCGGCACCTACTCGCGCCTGTACGCCCAGCAGCAGACCCGCTGAAAAACCCATCGAGTCGGGAGTATTCGCCCTTATGGCATGCGCGATTTGGGCAAATACTCCCGACTCGATGAAAAGGTGGTCTTAGGAGCGCTCGGCAAGCAGGTCTTCCATGTAAGTGATTTCCTTCTCCTGCACGATGACCATGCCGCCCGCAAGCTGCCGCACCTCTGGATGGGTGCTGCGGTCGAGGACCGCTTCCGCCATCTCGACCCCGCCGATGTGGTGCGCGATCATCAGCTCGAGGAACAGGCGCTCGGCTTCGACGCCGCGCAGCGACTCCAGCTCGGAAAGCTGCTCGGCGGTCGCGAGCCCCGGCATCGGCGCGCCCGGCTCGTGCGCCTGATCACCGCTGCCGTGGTTGTGGGCGGAGCCGTCCAGGGCCGGCCGGTTCATCCACGTCATCGACGGCTCGGGCGCGGCTTGCGGCAGACCCCACAGCTCCAGCCAGGCGAACATCTGCCCGGCCTGCTGGCTCTGCGCGGTCGCGATGTCGTAGGCGAGCAGGCGGATCTCTTCGTCGTCCGTGTTGTCGCGGATGATCATCGACATCCGCACCGCCTGAAGATGGTGGGTTTGCATGTCACGCGAGAAGCCCGCCTCGGCGCTGGTGTTCGACGGCATCGCCGGCACCGCGACGGTGAACCGCCCCGCGGCGAAGGCGAGAGCGACCAGGATCGCCGCGCCCAGGATGATGCCGACAAGCGCGCGGGTGCTCAGCCGGTTGGTCGTTCCAGTTGTCTGCTCAGTGATGTCAGGCAACCTTCCCTGGACCGTTGATGGCGCCGTCGCAGCGGGCGCCCGGCTCAGGCACGTTCTTGGCCTGCCAGTACTTGGTGATGAAGTCGCTGATGCGCTCGTCGTCCACGCCTGTGAGCTTCAGCTGCACACCCCATCCGGATGCGACGACGGGGGCGTCAAGACCCGGGTACGGGGAGACGATGATGTAGGTGTCGGGCAGCTGGCTGCGGAGCTCGGCGACATCCGCCTCACTGAGCTCGTCTGGGTTGTAGGTGAACCAGAGTGCTCCGTGCTCGAGGGCATGCACCGCGTTTTCGTTCTGCTGGGGCTCCTCGTACACGCCGCAGTTCAGCCAGGCGGGGTTGTGGCTGCCGCCGGCGGGCGGGTTCATCTCGTACTGCCCCTCGTAGTCGACGGGACCGTTGGTGTGCGTGTAATCGATATCGGGCCAGGTCTGCACCTCCGAGATCTCGATCGCATCCGGGTTTGCCCTGGTCGATCCGCCTGTGACGACGATCGTGACGATCAAGCCGACGACGGCGAGGGCAGCCACCGAGCTCAGCACGATCGCGATGAGCCGATTCCGCTTCTCCTTGGCCTGTTCGCGCTTGAAAGTCTCCAGCTTGGCGAGACGGCGCTGCTCGCGCTCCTGCTTGACGGTGAGCTTCGAGCTTGTGCCGGAGTTGGCCGGATTGCCGGAGTTGGAGGTGCGTGCCACAGAAGTCCTGTCGGGGTGGTAGAGACAAGGGAACAACCCACCACGTTAGCGGGTCGCAACTGAAGGGAACGCGTACGTACGCATCAGTTATTCCCGAACGCGCTTCCTCATTATGCGGCGCGAGGTAACGCGGGAGGGCCCGCTGATAGATTGAGCCGCGATGAGATACGCCAACTCGGTGCTCGACCTGATCGGTGACACCCCCCTCGTGCGACTGAATAGCGTGACCGACGGAATCCGTGCAACGGTGCTCGTGAAGGTCGAGTATCTGAACCCCGGAGGCTCCTCCAAGGACCGCATCGCGGTGAAGATCATCGACGCTGCGGAGGAGGCCGGACTGCTGAAGCCCGGCGGCACGATCGTCGAGCCGACCAGCGGCAACACCGGCGTCGGTCTCGCACTGGTCGCTCAGCAGCGCGGCTACCGCTGCGTTTTCGTCGTGCCGGACAAGGTCGGTGTCGACAAGCGCAGCGTGCTCGAGGCCTACGGCGCCGAGGTTGTGGTGTGCCCGACCGCGGTGGCTCCGGATGACCCGCAGTCGTACTACAGCGTCTCCGACCGGCTCGCGCGTGAAATCCCTGGCGCGTTCAAGCCCGACCAGTACTCCAACCAGAACGGCCCGGCCAGCCACTATGAGACCACCGGTCCGGAGATCTGGCGCGACACCGACGGAACGATCACCCACTTCGTCGCCGGCGTCGGCACCGGCGGCACCATCAGCGGCACCGGCCGTTACCTGAAAGAGGTCTCGAACGGCGCGGTGCAGGTCATCGGCGCCGACCCAGAGGGCTCGGTCTACTCCGGCGGCACCGGCCGCCCGTACCTGGTCGAGGGCGTCGGCGAGGACTTCTGGCCCACAGCCTACGACCCCAGCGTTGTCGACCAGATCGTCGCCTCCAGCGACGCCGAGTCCTTCGAACTGACGCGCAGGCTGGCGCGCGAGGAGGGCCTGCTCGTCGGCGGCTCGAGCGGCATGGCCGTCGCCTCCGCGCTGAAGGTCGCGCGCGACCTTCCCGAGGACGCCATCATGGTCATCCTGCTCCCGGATGGCGGGCGCGGCTACCTGGGCAAGGTCTTCAACGATCGCTGGATGGCCAACCACGGCTTCACGGCAGCAGCCGAGAGCGGCAGCGTGGCCTCCGTGCTGGCCGGCGTCGCGGCCCGCAGGCCGGAGTTCGCGCACGTGCGGGTCGACGACACTGTCGCTGACGCCATCCGTGCCATCACCAGCAGCGGAGTGTCCCGGCTTCCGGTGCTCGCGGCCGACCTCCCGGTCGTCCTCGGCGAGGTCGCCGGCGCCATCGACGAGCGCGAACTGCTCGCCGGGCTCGCCTCGGGTGAGCTCAGCGCCGACCAGCCGGTCGGCGGGGCGGTCGGCGCGCCGCTGGACCTGATCGGCGCGGGCGAGCCGATCGACGCGGCTCGGACAGCACTCGAGACGACGGATGCCCTCCTCGTCATGCAGGAAGGCAAGCCGATCGGCGTGCTCACCCGCCACGACCTCCTCGACCACCTCACGAAATGACTTGACTCATGACGAACGACAGCCACGGCTTCTCCACGCGCGCCATCCACGACGGGCAAGCATTCGACCCCACCACCGGCGCGGTGATCCCGCCGGTCTACCTGACCACCACCTTCGTGCAGAAGGCGATCGGCGACCTGCGGAACGGCTACGAGTACACCCGCGGCACCAACCCCACCCGCGACGCGCTGCAGGTGCAGCTCGCGAGCCTCGAGGGTGGCCGGCACGGGCTGAGCTTCGCATCCGGCCTTGCGGCTGAGGATGCGCTGCTGCGGTCGGTGCTGAAACCCGGCGACCACGTGCTCATGGGCAACGACGTCTACGGCGGCACCCACCGGCTCGTGAGCCGCATCCACGTGCCGTGGGGCGTGACGCTGAGCACCGTCGACGCGTCGGACATCGACGCGGTGCGGCAGGCGCTGCGGCCGGAGACCAGCGTGCTCTGGCTGGAGACGCCGAGCAACCCGCTCATGCGCATCTCCGACATCGCCGCGCTCGCCGAGCTCGGCCACGCCGCCGGAGCGCTCGTGGTGGTCGACAACACCTTCGCGACCCCGTACCTGCAGCAGCCCCTCGCACTGGGCGCCGATGTTGTCGTGCACTCCACCACCAAGTACCTGGGCGGCCACTCCGACGTGCTCGGCGGCGCGGTCGTGCTGAACGACGATGAGCTCGCCGAGAAGGTCGGCTTCATGCAGTTCGCCGCGGGCGCGGTGTCCGGTCCGCTCGACGCCTGGCTGACCACGCGCGGCATCAAGACCCTGTCGCTGCGGATGGATCGCCACTCGCAGAACGCGCAGGCGATCGCGGAAGCGCTCGTCGGGCATCCGAAGCTCGAGCGCGTCTACTACCCGGGCCTCGCCGACCACCCCGGCCACGACATCGCCGCGCGCCAGATGCGCGGATTCGGCGGCATGCTGTCGATCGCGCTGGCCGGCGGTGCGGATGCCGCACGCCGGTTCGCCGAGGCGACCGTACTGTTCCAACTCGCCGAGTCGCTTGGTGGGGTCGAGAGCCTGGTCAACTACCCGGCCGAGATGACCCACGCATCCGTTCGCGGCACCGAGCTCGAGGTGCCGGCGGGCGTCATCCGGCTGTCGGTCGGCATTGAGGACGCCGCCGACCTGGTCGACGACGTCCTGACCGCGCTCGCCTAGCTCTCGGCACGCGGACCGGTCAGCTGTGGCCGGATGGCGAGGGTCAAGCCGACGAGCAGCTGCGTCACGACGACGGTCGTGATCATCGCGAACCAGGACGGGTTCTCGGCGTTGTCGGTGAGCATCATCACCGGGAACACGACCAGCGGCCACGACTGGGAGGCAAGCGGAAGGTAGCGGGCGGGACCGCGCCACCGACCGGCTGCGACGACGCCGACGCTCACCACGAAGATGCCGATCATCGCGATGAACCAGGTGAGCTCTGCGAGCTGTACGGCCTCACCGGACACCGGGATGAACTGCGCCGCCATGGCTGCGATCACGATCGCCGTGGCCGCCGCCGCGATCGACCGCCAGGCGACGCTGTCGCCGACCGCGCCGGTGCGCCACATGATGAGCAGCAGCACGAGGGTGCTGGCCTGGAAGCCGACCGATGCGATGTCGCCCGGCAGCGGCGTGCCGACACCGGCCGGCCATGGCAGGTTGATCACCACGGCGAACGCCGCCACCAGCGCGACGATGATCGCACCGCCTAGTCGGACCAGCGCCAGAGACAGGGTGGGGGAAGGTGGCCGGATGGGGTCGACGGCCTGGGTCAAAGCGGGGGCCGGGAGTTTGACAGTGTTCATGGGCGTCCTCAATGTTCGTAGGTCGCGGCGTCCATCGCCGGTGCCACAACTCTTGAGCCTGACCGTCCCGTGCGCACAGGGCCAGAACTCACCGGGTTCACCCGCGGAATGTCCCGAGCATCCGGGACAAAAGCCTCCTGACAGGCGGGTGCACGACCTGTCACGATGGTCGCTATGAAGGAGAAGTCGGCACGCGTCGTCGCGATGGTCGGCTTTTCACTGTCGCTGTCTCTCTGCGTGCTGGCAATCGCGCTCGAGGTCATGATCGTCCAACTCGGCCAGGAGGGTGCGGTCACGCCGGGCTGGGCGGGGGCGCTGCCCGGGTTCGCGCTGGCGGTCACCGGTTCGGTGCTCATGTGGCGCATCCCGTGGCATCCGATTGCCACCGTCCTCCTCTTCGCCGGAGTCGGGCAGAGCTTGTTCGGCTTCTGCGCGGCCTGGATCAACTACGCGGTGTCCGGGTGGTGGGAGGCGCCGTTTGCCCCGGTGGCCATGGTCGTCACGCAGAACTTCTCGGCCTGGGCGATTCTTGCCATCCCGTTCGCCCTCCTGCTGTTCCCCAATGGCACCCTTCCCGCGGCGCAGCCCTGGCGGTTCGTCGCCGCCGCTGGGTCGGTCGCACTCGTCGCCGCTGCCCTGATCTACGCGGCGGCGCCGGCCAGAGAATCGTGGGAGACGTTTGGCAGGCCGGATCTGCGCGTGCGCAGATGGGACAGCGACTGGGGCATCCAGCTGCCGGATGGTGTCTGGGCGTTCGTCTTCTCCTGGGTGTCGGCGCTCATGTTCGTCGGCATCGCATGCGCGGCGATCTCGCTGATCGGCCGCCACCTCGGCGCGGACAGCCAGGGCCGACAGCAATTGCGGTGGATCTCGTGGTCCGGCGTGATCTATTGCCTTTCGCTGGTCAGCGCCTTTCTCTGGCTGCCCTACATCGTCGGACAGATCCTGATCACGCTGGCCGCGACCGTCGTGTGTGTGGCGATCCTCGTCGCCGTCACGCGCTACCGGCTGTACAGCATCGACAACGTGATCAGTTGGACGCTGGTCTACGCGATCCTTGTGGTGAGCGTCGTCGCTGTCGACCTCACCCTGGTCGCCCTCGTCGGCGGACTGGTGACCAACCAGTTCATCGCCATGGTGTCCGTGCTGGTCGTGTTCGTCGCCTACGCGCCGCTTCGCGAGCGGTTGTTGTGGACGGTCGGCCGGCTGGTCAACGGACGTCGCGGCGACCCGTACGGTGTCATCTCCTCGCTGTCGCGACGGCTGGAGGGCGCAGAGGATCCGGACGACCAACTCATGCACATCGCCCGCACCGTAGCCGACACCTTCGCGTCGCCCTACGTCTCCGTCTCGATCGCCGGCGGCGATGGCAGCCGACTGGTTGCGGTCCATGGAGAACCGACCGCGACCGCGCAGGCCATGCCGCTCACCTATCGGGGCAAGACCATCGGCAGGCTGGAGCTCGCGCCTGGGCGGCGCCGGATGACCCAACGTGACGAGCAGCTGCTCGCGGACCTGGTGCGCCAGGCCGCCGCTGCCGTGCGGGCGACCGCGTTGAGCGCGGAGTTGCAGTCGATCCGCGAACAGCTCGTGCTCACGCGCGAGGCGGAACGGCACCGGCTGCGCCGCGACCTGCATGACGGGTTGGGCCCGGCGCTCGCCGCCGCGAAGCTGCGCATCGAGACCGCGAAGAACGTGCTGGAGCAGGGCCCCGGTGCAGCCGGCATCCTGCTCGACGCCGCCGCGCAGGAAGTCTCCTCCGCCATCACCGACGTCCGCCGGGTTGCGCACGATCTCCGCCCGCCGGCGATCGACGATCTGGGCCTGATTCGGGCAACCGAGCAGCTGTGTGATCGGTTCGGCGCGAGCTTTGACGTGATCAAGGTGCCGGACGCCCTCCCCCCGGCAATCGAGGTCGCCGCCTACCGGGTCGTGGCCGAAGCGCTGACCAACGCGCACCGGCACTCCGGCGGAAACCGGCTCGCGGTGCGCCTGGAGCGGTTGCCGCGCTCGCTCGTGGTCGAGGTCAGCGACAACGGAATCGGAATCCCGG
Source organism: Cryobacterium sp. BB736 (assembly GCF_014980265.1). Lineage (NCBI taxonomy): Bacteria > Bacillati > Actinomycetota > Actinomycetes > Micrococcales > Microbacteriaceae > Cryobacterium > Cryobacterium sp. BB736. The sequence continues at coordinate 617,135 of NZ_JABXWQ010000001.1, read as the reverse complement.
GTGACGCCGCGGCGGGGGTCGGACTGCGATCGATGCGCGAACGCGCAGAGGAGATCGGCGGCTCGTTCACCGTCACCAACCGCGAGGGCGGCGGGACCGTAGTTCGCGCGGAATTGCCGCTCGCAGCTGCAGAGGAGAAGGTAGATGCCTGACATCAGGATCGTGCTCGTCGATGACCACCCCGTCTACCGGGATGGCCTCGGCGCGCTGCTGGGCTCGATCGACGGCCTGACGGTCGTCGCCACAGCGAGCGACGGTGCGGAGGCGATCGAGACGGTCGCCTCCCAGAAGCCCGACGTCGTGGTGATGGACGTGCAGATGCCGGTGATGGACGGCATCGAGGCGACCCGTCGCATCCTGCAACGCCAACCGGAGCTCGGGATCGTCGTGCTGACGATGTCGGAGGATGACGAGACGGTGTTCGAGGCGATGCGCGCGGGGGCGCGGGGTTACCTGCTCAAGGGTGCAGGCCAGGACGACATCTCGCGCGCCATCCGTTCGGTCGCGGGCGGCGACGCGGTGTTCGGGCCGGGCATCGCGGTGCGCATCGGCGAGTACTTCGCTCGGGTCGACAAGGGCGGGCTGGCGAATGAGGCGTTCCCGCAGCTCACCGCCCGGGAGCGCGAGATCCTCGACCTGATCGCGGCGGGGCGCACCAACGGCCAGATCGCGCAGACGCTGTTCCTGTCGCCGAAGACGATCCGGAACAACGTGTCGAACATCTTCGCGAAGCTGCAGGTCGCGGGTCGCGCTGAAGCGGTGATCGCCGCGCGAGAGGCTGGCCTCGGCCGCTAGGGGATGTCGCTTGCTGCCTCTTCCAGCGGCGAGGACGGCTGTTCGCGCTGAGTCGCGATCGCGGTGCCCGCTGAGACGCAGACGATGCCGATCGCGAGCAGCTGGAGCGCGCTGAGCGACTGCCCCAGCACGATCCAGCCGGCGAAGGTGGCGAGCACCGGAGCGAGCGCGGTGATGATCGAGTACAAACGCGGAGTGATCCTGCGCAGGACAAGATTGTCCAGGCTGTACGGGATGGCGGAGCACAGCACGCCGACCACCACCAGCAGCCAGATCACTCCCCAGTCGAGCGTCCCGTAGTCGATGGTCAACGTCCCGATCGGCAGGGTCAGCACGAGCGCGACGACGCTCGCGATCGCCAGTCCCTCGAGGCCGCGGTATTGCTGCGCCACTCGCCTCGTCAGCAGGATGTATGCGGCCCAGCCCACGCCGGCGGCCAGTCCCATGACGACGCCGAACGGGTCGAAGTCGCCCTCAGGGCCGACCAGCAGGTAGACGCCGATGCCGGCGCCGATCGCACACAGCACGTCGAGGAAGCGACGGGATGTCGCGAGCGCGATGGCCAGCGGGCCGAGAAACTCGATGGTGACGGCCGGGCCGACGCCGATTCGGCCGACCGCCTCGTAGAACGCCAGGTTCATCCCGGCGAGCGCGACCCCGAGCGCGAGTGCTGGCCAGAGCTCGGTGAGTGAGCGTCCGCGCATCCGGGGTCGGGTGACCGGCAGCAACACGATCATGGTGACCAGCTGTCGCCCGGCGACCACCGCGGCGCTGCCGACGACCGGGATGATGAGCCCGGCGATGGACGAGCCGAAGTTGACGCTCAGCTGCGAACCGAGCTGCATGCCGGCGCCGACGGCTCGGTCGCGTTGGGAGGTCACGAGCAATCAGCGTACGGCTTCGTTGGCCCACCGGCTGCGGGCCGCCCTACGATGGACGTTGCGCCGAGCTTGGCACCATCAGTCACCGATGTGGCAGAAATCCGCTCGTCCGCGCATTCCTGCCATCCGAGAATCGAATCATGACCCGCACTATGGACGCCGCGCCAACCCACACCGCTACCGGCACCGTCGGCCTCTGGCAAGGCTCCGCGCTCTACATCGCTTCCGTGCTCGGCACCGGAATCCTGGTGCTGCCCGCACTCGCCGCATCCGTCGCCGGGCCGGCTTCGATCATCGCGATCACCGCGGTGCTCGTGCTGTCCATCCCCCTCGCAGGCACCTTCGCCGCACTCGCCGCCCGGTACCCGGATGCCGGTGGCGTCGCCACCTTCGTCCGGCGCGCCCTCGGCAACACCGCCGCCCGCGCGGCCGGCTACTGGTTCTTCTTCGGCGTCGGGGTTGGGATGCCGGTCGTGGCCGTCCTCGGTGCCGCCTACATCGTCGGCGTGGTCGGCGGACCGCGCTGGGCGGTCGTGCTCGTCGCGGTGGTGCTGCTGGTCCCGCCGTTCCTGTCGAACCTGTTCGGGGTGCGGGTCTCCGGCCGCGTGCAGCTCGTGCTCTCCGGCCTGCTGGTCGTGATCGTCGTCGGGGTCATCCTGGTGACCGTTCCCGCTGCGGACGCCGACAACTTCCAGCCGTTCCTGCCGCACGGTTGGGCCGGCGTGGGCGCCGCCATCAACCTCTTCGTCTGGGCGACCGCAGGCTGGGAGGCGGTGACCCACATCGCCGGGGAGTTCCGCAATCCGCGCCGCACCATCCCGTTCGCCACCGCGATCGCGATCCTGGCGGTCGGCGCCGCGTACCTCGGTCTGCAGGTGGTCACGATCGCGGTGATGGGCGTGGATGCCTCCAAGAGTGACGTGCCGCTGCTCGACCTGGTTGCCACCACCGCACCGGGCATCGGCCCCATCTTCGTCGCCTTCATCGCCGGGGTCGTCGCTGTCGGCGTGCTGAACCTCTATGTCGGAGCGTTCGCCAAGCTGGGCGCGTCGCTGGGTCGCGATGGCGACCTGCCGCGCTGGATGGCGGCGGGCGCTGAGACCGGGGGAGTGCCGCGCCGCGCGCTGCTCGTCGTCGCCGGGGTGGGCGTTGTCTACATGGTCGCGCTCGTGCTGGCCGACCTGAACCTGACCTCGTTCATCCTGATTCACACCAGCTGCATGGTGGCGATCTACGGGGTGGGCATGGCCGCGGCGGTTCGGCTGCTGGACCGGTACTCGGTGGGCTGGTGGCTCGCGGTGATCTCCTGCGTGCTCGTGCTGGGCCTGCTCGCGCTCGCCGGTTTCAACCTGGTGTGGCCGGTCGGGCTCGCGACAGCGGCCGTCATCGTCACCGTCGTCAAGCGCCGCTCGCGGGCGCTGACGCCGCCCGATATCGCTGCCGGATGACACTCCGGTAGTCGCTGGCCGGTGCCGCGGCCAGTTCCACCGGCCAGTCGGGCCGCTCCCCGGTGAGTGCCCACGCCGCCTGCACGGCCGCGCCGGACGCGACATACTCGCCGGGTGTCGGAACGGCTACGGGCAGGTCGAAGACCTGGCTGGCCACCAGCTGGACCGCCGGATTCTGCGCGGCGCCGCCGATCAGGAGGATCCTGTTCGCGCCCACTCCGGCGTTCAGGATGGCGTCGACCCCATCGGCGAGGCCACACAGCATTCCCTCGATCGCCGCACGGGCGAGGGCCGGCCTAGTCGTGGACGCGAGAGTCATCCCGGTGAGTCGCGCCGTCGCATCCGGCAGGTTGGGAGTGCGCTCGCCCTCAAAGTACGGCGTCAGCACCAGTCCGGCCGACCCGGGTTCCGCCTGCAGCGCGAGCCGGGCGAGGCCGTCGTGGCCGACGTCAAGCAGGCCCGCGATCGCATCCAGCACGCGCGCGGCGTTCAGGGTGACGACGATCGGGAGGAAGCCGCCCGCGGCATCCGCGAACCCGGCGATGGTGCCGGTTTCATCGCGCACCGGATGCTCGGTGACAGCGAACACGGTGCCGCTGGTGCCGATCGAGACGACCAGATCACCGGTGCGGGCGCCGAGGCCGAGCGCGGCGGCGGCGTTGTCGCCGGCCCCGGCCGCGACCACCGCCCCGTCCGGCAGCCCGCCTGAAAACGAAGGAGACCCGCCCGCGACACGCCGCGATCCGTGCGCGGAGAGCACCTCCGGCAGCAGAACTCCTGCATTTTCAGTGCGGCGGAGGGCGAGCGCGAGGAGGTCGCGGTCGTAGCGGCCGGATGCGGCGTCGAAGTACCCGGTGCCGCTCGCGTCGGAGCGGTCGGTGAAGAGCTCGTCGAGGCGCGGACCGAGCGCGCTCTCGGCGCGCGGCCCAAAACCGCGCAGCCGCCAGCTCAGCCAGTCGTGCGGCAGCGCAACCGCGGCGATACGGGCAGCGTTCTCCTGCTCGGCGTCGGCGAGCCAGCGCAGCTTGGTGATCGTGAACGACGCGACCGGCACTGACCCGGTCCGCCGCACGAACTCCGCATGCCCCACCTCGGAGACCAGGTCCGCGGCTGCCCCGGCAGACCTGGTGTCGTTCCATAGCAGCGCCGGGCGGACGACCTGGCCGGCGGCATCCAGCGCCACCAGGCCGTGCTGCTGACCGGCGATCGAGACGGCGGCGACATCGGCGAGGCCGCCCGCGTCGGCGACAGCCGACAGAAGGGCCGTCCACCAGGCATCCGGGTGCACCTCGGTGCCGACCGGATGCGGCGCTCGACCGGTCCGCACGATCGTCCCCGTGTCGAGGTCGCGGATGACGACCTTGCAGCTCTGGGTGGATGAGTCGATTCCGGCGACCAGTGTTGAGGGCATGAAACAAGTGTGGCCGACCGACTGCCGGAGCCTGTGCCTGATTGTTTGCCCGACCACCCGCGTCGATAGCGCCACCGGACCTAGCCTGAAGGGATGCAGGGACGGGAGTCGACGCGCAAGGCGAGCTGGATCACCCGCCACTGGCCGCTGGTCAGCGGTCTGGTCGCGGTGGTACTCGCGGTGTTGCTCGGCGTGCTCGTCTTCGTGCGCCACAACCAGCCGCTGCTGCTCGACACCGAGTGGATGAAGGAGATCCTCGAGGACCGGGTGCCGTACCTGGAGGTCCCCGCGCTGTTCCTCAACTTCATCGGCGGGGGCTGGGTGGCCCACACCCTCGTGCCGCTCGGCATGGTCGCCGTGCTCCTCGCGCTCCGGATGCCGCGGGCGGCGCTCTATTTCGCGATCGCGCTGCTCAGCAGCGTCGCGGTCGTTCAGGGGCTGAAGGCCGTGTTCGGCAGGCCACGACCGGAGGAGATGCTGGTGCCGAGCGACTTCGGATCGTTCCCGAGCGGACATGTGGCCAACGCCGCCACGCTCGCGGTGGCGCTCGCGATCATCTTCGCCCGAACCTGGGTGTGGGTTCTCGGCGCGGCCTATGTCGCCGCCATGGCCTGGAGTCGCACCTACCTCGGTGTGCACTGGCTCAGCGACACCATCGGCGGCGCACTGATCGGCGCCGGAATTGCGGTAATCGTGTGGGCACCGTTCGCCATACGACTGAATCACGAGCGAGAAGCCCGATTCGCAACTGATTCCGTGTCGACCCCCGGGTGAGTTGTGGGTAGGTTGCCTCCTATGAGGATTCTCTTGGTTGGTGCCGGCGGCGTCGGAAACGCGATCGCGAAGATCGCTGCCCGGCGCGACTTCTTCGAGGCGATGATCGTCTCCGACTACGACCTGGCGCGGGCAGAGTCGACCGTCGCCTGGATCGAGGAGCGGCACGGACCGCAGAACGGACGGTTCGTGGCCGCCCGGATCGACGCCTCGAACCCGGACGACGTCGCATCCGTCGCGCGGGAGAATAACGCCACTCACGTGATGAATGCCGTCGAGCCGAAGTTCGTGCCGACCATCTTCGCGGGCGCGCTCGCCGCCGACGCAAACTACCTGGACATGGCGATGAGCCTGTCCGAGCCGCATCCGGTCAACCCGCACGAGGAGACCAACATCAAGCTGGGCGACGACCAGTTCGCGCAGGCAGCGGACTGGGAGCGAGCCGGGCGGCTCGCGGTGGTCGGCATCGGCGTCGAGCCCGGGCTGAGCGACGTCTTCGCCCGGTACGCGGTCGATCACCTGTTCAGCGAGGTAGACGAGCTGGGGACCCGCGATGGCGCCAACCTGGTGGTGCGCGACGAGGCGGGCAACGAGATCTTCGCGCCCAGCTTCAGCATCTGGACCACCATCGAGGAGTGCCTCAACCCGCCGGTGGTGTGGGAGAAGGACCGCGGCTGGTACACCACCGAGCCGTTCAGCGAGCCGGAGGTGTTCCATTTCCCGGATGGCATCGGCCCGGTTGAGTGTGTCAACGTCGAGCACGAAGAGGTGCTGCTGATGCCGCGCTGGCTAGATGCCAAGCGCGTCACCTTCAAGTACGGGCTCGGCGCCGAGTTCATCGGCATCCTGAAGACGCTGCACCAGCTGCACCTCGACTCGACCCTGCCGGTCCGGGTGCGCTCGGCCGACGGCCCGGTGATGGTCGCCCCGCGCGACGTCGTCGCCGCCGCCCTGCCCGACCCTGCCACCATCGGGCCGCAGATGACGGGCAAGACCTGCGCGGGAGTGTGGGTCACCGGCAAGGGCAAGGACGGCAATCCGCGCGAGGTCTACCTGTATCACGTCGCCGACAACGAGTGGACGATGGCCGAGTACGAGTCCCAGTGCGTCGTCTGGCAGACCGCCATGAACCCGGTGATCGCACTCGAACTGCTGGCGCGCGGCAGCTGGTCCGGGGTCGGGGTGCTCGGTCCCGAGGCGTTCGACGCCAAGCCGTTCCTCGACCTGATGGCGCGCACCGTCGCTGAAGGCGGCTACGGCCAGGCCTGGGGGCTCGAGGAGCGACTCTGACCGCAGACAGGAGCGGCGGTTGTCGCAAGTCATCCGCACCGGGTGACGATTGAGGGCTCACCGGCGCGCATCCTGACCGGGTGAACAATTCGTCATCGTCTCCAGTAACCTCCGACGATCCCGCCCGATTCTTCGAAGAACTCGGGGCACGCGGGAACGAGCCGTTGTTGCGCAAGGTTGCCGGCAGCATCCGGTTCGAGATTGTCGATGGTGACAACGCGGACTCGTGGATGGTGGTCGTTGATCACGGCCAGCTGACGGTCACCCGGCAGTCCGGATCAGCCGATTGCACAATCCGCGGCGATCGATCGACCTTCGAAGACCTGGTCGCCGGCCGTACCAACGCCAACGCGGCGGTGCTGCGTGGCGCGCTCGCCGCGCGCGGCGACGTCGAGCTGCTCGTGACCATTCAACGCATTTTCCCCAGCCCGCCTCCCGGATGGGATCCGACAGCAGAAACGAGGGGCGGCTCATGAGCGAGCTGATCAGCATCCTGAACGGCAACACCTTCGTGGTCAGCGATGAGGTCGGCGACGTCGAGGCGTCGCCAACTGACCCGACGGGGCTGTTCTCCTTCGACACCCGGTTCCTGTCCAAGTGGGTACTCACCGTGGGCGGGGAGCGGCTCACCTCGCTGTCGACCGATAACCTGCAATATTTCGAGGCCCGGTTCTTCCTCGTGCCTGGGGTCGGCAGTGTCTATGTGAACGCGACCATGTCGGTCATCCGGCAGCGCTCGGTTGGCAACGGCTTCACCGAGGTGCTGTCGATCCTGAACCACGATGACGAGGCAGTCGAGCTCACGGTGCAGATCGACGCGGATGCCGATTTTGCCGACCTCTTCGAGGTGAAAGACGCGCTGAAGAAGAAGGGGTCGTATTCCAAGCGGGTGGAGGGCGATGGGCTCCACCTGGCCTACGAACGCGACACCTACCACCGAACGACGGCCATCTCGTCGTCCCAGGAGTGCACAGTGGACGAGAACGGGTTGACGTTCACGATCACGATCGGCCCACACGAGACCTGGAAGACCGAGCTGGATGTCGCTATCGGAGTGAGCGCACAGCACGTCGAGGGACAGGGGCGCTCGCTCGCGGAGCAGGCGAGGCGGCCGATCCCGGACATGGCGCTTGGTCTCAGCCGCTGGCTGGAGGAGACACCGCGCCTCGGTTGTGACTGGGAGACCCTGACCAGGACCTACCAGCGCAGTCTCGTCGACCTTGCGGCACTGCGGTTCTCGCCGCTGACTGCCGGACGAAACAGCCTGCCGGCGGCCGGGCTGCCCTGGTTCATGACGATGTTCGGCCGAGACAGCATCTTCACCAGCCTGCAGGTGCTGCCGTTCAGTTCCGAATTGGCAGCCACGACGCTGCGGCAACTGGGGTTGCGACAGGGAACCAGGGTCGACGACTTCCGGGACGAGGACCCCGGCCGCATCCTGCACGAGGTGCGTTTCGGTGAGATGACCGCGTTCGAGGAGCGCCCGCACTCTCCCTACTACGGCTCGGCCGACGCCACCCAGCTGTACGTGATCCTGCTCGACGAGTACGAACGGTGGACGGGCGACACCGAACTCGTGAAGGAGTTCGAGTTCGAGGCACGCGCCGCGTTGCACTGGATCGACAGCTACGCGGACCTGCAGGGCAACGGTTACGTGTCGTATGAGCGCCGCAACGCCGATACCGGCCTGGAGAACCAGTGCTGGAAGGACTCGTGGGACTCGATCTCATTCCACGACGGCAAGCTGCCCGGGTTCCCCCGGGCAACCTGCGAGCTGCAGGGGTACGCCTACGACGCCAAGATGCGCGCCGCCCGGCTCGCGCGCGAGGTGTGGGACGATCCGGAATTCGCGACCGACCTGGAGAAGCAGGCCGCGGACCTGAAGCGACGCTTCAACCAGGACTTCTGGGTCGCCGACGGCGAGTACTTCGCCCTAGCCCTCGATCCGGACGGGCGGCAGGTGGATGCGCTCACCTCGAACATCGGCCACCTGCTGTGGAGCGGCATCGTCGACGACTCGAAGGCCCAAGCCGTCGTCGACCACCTGATGAGCGACCGGTTGTTCTCCGGCTGGGGCATCCGCACCCTCGCCGTAGGGGAGGCCCGGTACAACCCGATCGGCTACCACAACGGCACCATCTGGCCGTTCGACAGCTCGTTCGTCGCGTGGGGGCTGCGGCGCTACGGCTACAAGGACGAGGCTGCGCTGGTGGCGGCAGGCATCCTGGAGGCGTCTCGCTTCTTCGACGGCCGGTTGCCGGAAGCGTTCGGCGGCTATCCGAAGTCGATGACCAAGTTCCCTGTGCAGTACCCCACCGCGTGCAGCCCGCAGGCGTGGTCGACCGGTGCGCCGCTGCTGCTGCTGCGCACGATGCTCGGCCTGGAGCCGATGGACGGTCACCTGATCGTGGATCCGGCGCTTCCGGCGAACATCGGCCGGCTCGAGCTGCTCGACATCCCCGGCCGGTGGGGCCGGATCGACGCCTTCGGCCGTGGCCGCGTTGACACGTCGCGCGTGACCGACGCCTAGCGCCCCCTGTTGTGCAGGACTGTTGCGGCGAAACGAAGGTACTTAGGCTTGCCGCATGACGGATGCGACGGAGCAGGTCGAAGCAGCTAAGCGCGCCCTGGCCGAGGCACAGGCGGCCCTGGCGAAGGCCGAGGCGGATGCCGAGACATCCGGACGGGTCAGCAGCGACGCGCAGCCGGCTCCCCAGGCTCCGCTGAGCAGGGACGACGTCGACAGCATCCGCTCCGGCTACGCCTTTGACGGCTCGGTGCTCGAACTCGGCGCGCTCGTCAACGGCGACGCGCTCCCGGACGTGCAGGTGCGCATCCCGGTCGGCATGCTGAACCGGCACGCGCTGGTGGCCGGTGCCACAGGTACCGGCAAGACCCGAACCCTGCAGGTGCTCGCCGAGCAGCTGTCCACCGCCGGCGTACCGGTGTTCGCCGCCGACATCAAGGGTGATCTCACCGGCGTGGCAACCCCAGGGCAGCCGAGCGAGAAGCTGCTCGAGCGCACCACCGCTATCGGCCAGGACTGGGCACCCGCAGCGTTCCCAGTGGAACTGTTCAGCCTCGGCGGCACCGGCGTCGGCGTGCCGGTGCGGGCGACGATCTCCGGGTTCGGGCCGCTGCTGCTGTCCAAGGTCCTCGGCTTGAACGACACCCAGGAGTCGTCGCTCGGCCTGGTGTTCCATTACGCCGAGAAGGCCGGCCTCCCGTTGGTCGACCTGGCCGACCTGCGTGCGGTCCTGAACTGGCTCGTCGGCGACGGCAAGGACGACCTGAAGGACCTCGGCGGCCTCTCCAAGGCGACCGCCGGGGTGATCCTGCGCGAGCTCATCACCTTCGCCGACCAGGGCGCCGACGCGTTCTTCGGCGAGCCGGAGATGGACACGGCCGAGTTGCTGCGCACCGCATCCGACGGTCGCGGTGTGATCAGCCTGCTCGAAGTGCCGGGTGTGCAGGACAAGCCTGCCCTGTTCTCCACCTTCCTCATGTGGCTGCTCGCCGACCTCTTCAACGACCTGCCCGAGGTAGGCGACACCGACAAGCCGAAGCTCGTGTTCTTCTTCGACGAGGCGCACCTGCTGTTCAAGGACGCGTCCAAGTCCTTTCTGGCCCAGATCGTGCAGACCGTGCGACTTATCCGCTCCAAGGGTGTCGGCATCGTGTTCGTGACGCAGACGCCGAAGGATGTGCCGGATGACGTGCTTGCGCAGCTCGGTTCCCGCATCCAGCACCAGTTGAGGGCGCACACGCCGGATGCGGCGAAGGCGCTTCGCGCGACCGTGTCGACTTATCCGACCTCCGGGTACGACCTCGAGGAAGTGCTCACCCAGCTCGGGACCGGCGAGGCCATCGTGACCGTGATGAGCGAGAAGGGGGCGCCGACACCGGTCGCGTGGACCAGGTTGCGTGCCCCGCAAGGGCAGATGGACCCGTCTTCGCCGGATGCGATGGGTGCACTGGTCGCCGCGTCACCGCTCCAGGCGAAGTACGGAACCGCGCTCGACCCCGAGTCGGCTCGCGAGATCCTCGCCCGGAAGCTCGAGACGGCGGCCGAGGCGGCGAAGGAGAAGACGCCGGATGCCCAGGCGGAGTACGAGCGGATGCAGCGCGAGTGGGAGAAGTCGCTGCCGAAGACGCCCAAGGCGCCTCGCAGCACCAGCAAGCCGGCCAAGGAGCGCGACCCAGTGACCGATTTCCTCTCCTCCAGACAGGGCAAGTCGATCGTGAACAACGTCATCAAGGGCATCTTCGGCACGTTGAAGCGGCGCTGACACGGCTCACAGGTGACGCTCCTAGCCTCGCTCTCAGGTGGAGGTGAGCAGCATGTCGGGTGACTACGACCCAACCAAGGTCGGAAACCAGCCTGCGCTGCGGACGTCATCCGGGGCCATCTGGCTTGTCGTCGGCGGCATCCTGGCGGCGATCTGCGCAGGCATGCTTGCCTGGCTGTCGGTCCTCGACCCTGCAGTCGCCTGGACCGGGTTCGCCATCGTCCTGGCGTTGTACCTGGCCATGATCGGCGTGCGGCTGCTGGTGGAGCGCCAGCGCGTGCGGCTCATCACCCTCGCGATCCTGTTCGGGCTGATCCTGCTGACCTCGCTGGTGTGCGTCATCATCATCAACGCGGAGCAGTGGGCCGCAATCGCCTGACGCGCCTGCTCCGGACATCTGCGCCCCGTGCACCCGTCGCGGCTGTCCGCAACGGGCGCAGTTGGGCGGACGGGTGCGAATGTCCGGAACCGCGCGGGTTGGCGGCCGGAGCGCGTATGTCCGGAACGGGCGCGGACAGGCGCAGGCAAGGCGGATGCCGGCCGCACCGTCGCGACCGGCATCCGTCGATGTACTAGATCGTCACGAAGTCGATCTGCGCGAACTCCTCCGGCCCGATGACCGACTCGATCCACTCGAGTACCGCGGCCTGGTCGGTGCGGTACGCGAAGTCGACGCCGCGGCACCATTGGTTCAAGCCGAACGACGTGACGGCGACAATCGTGTTCGACTCGAACCCGCCGTAGAACACCGGTCCACCCGAGTCACCCGAGCAGGTCCCGCCCTTGCCGAGACCGTTGCCGTTGGTCTGCAGGTTGAACCCGTCGGTGAGCGCGCTGCGCAGGTTGGTGATCTTCGCTTCAGCCATCAGCCGCTCGCGGAAGGAGGTGAACCGGACCGGGTTCACCTCGGTCAGGCCATACCCGCTGGCGGTGACGGTCAGGTTCTTCTGACCGCGCGCCGTCGCGAACTGATCCAGCGACCCGGCCACGGCCAGCGAACCGTACTCGGCGAGCATGATCGGCTGATCGAGCACGACGATGCCGGCGTCCATTGTGTTCGGCAGCGTGTTCGTGAACCCGAAGTCGTAGAGCTCATCCGAGGTCGCGCACAGCACGCCGAGGGTCCCGGCGGCGCAGGTCTCCGGGTAGCCGGTCACAGGGTCGACGCCCGTGACGGGGTCGAGGTTCGCGCCGGCATCCTGCTGGAAGTAGACCCGCGCGGTTGACGCGCCCTGCGTGCAGTGACCTGCGGTCAGGAACACCGTCGGGGTGAGGAGAGCGCCGGAACACCTGTGAGTGAACTCGCCTGCATCGTCGTAGAAGACGACAAGGCCGACGAACGGGTGCTCGTTGTCTTCCACGAAGTCCCCGGTGATCGCGGATGCTGGTGCCGCGTAGCCGAGGATCATCGCGAACGCCGCGACGAGCACGAGTAGTAGTTTTCGCATCGCTTCCTCCTTGAAGCAGGCGTCTTGTGAACGCGTCTGATCTGACGGGCGTTGAGTCCCGGTCGTGTCACGTTAACCGCAGAGCACCCGGCCGGGCACACGGCTGGCACTCAGGCTTCGCGGCGCCCCGGAATGCGCCCGCTCCGGACAGCCGCGCCCGGCGCACCTGTCGCGGATGACCGCAGGGCTTGCGGATGACCGCTGGAGTCGCGGCCAGGTCGCACGCCACAGTGCGTGTCCAGATGCCTTGGTTAGTGTCTCGGCAACCGCTGGCATCCGTCATACGACGGGGCCCCCACGTCCGGCGAGTAACCCTGGTGGATGGACACGACGAAGGAGTGTGAGCCATGAAGACCGCCCGATACTACGGCAAGGAAGACATACGAGTCGAAGAGGTGGAGGAGCCTCAGCTGAGAGCGGGCACCGTCAAGATCGCCCCGGCTTTCAACGGCATCTGCGGTAGCGACTTGCACCTGTTCCACGACGGACCAATGCCTCCTGCGCCGACGTCCGATGCCGCGCACCCGCTTTCGGGCGAGACACTGCCCGTCGTGCTCGGTCACGAGTTCTCCGGCGTTGTCGAGGAGACTGGCGAAGGCGTTGAAGGACTTAAGGTCGGTGATTCCGTGGTCGTCGAACCGCTCATGGTCGACGGCACCTGTCCCGCCTGCAAGGCGGGCAAGTACAACCTGTGCGAGCAGATGGGATTCATCGGCATCTCAGGACTCGGTGGTGGCCTCAGCGAGCACATCGTCGTCGAGAAGCGCTGGGTGCACCCTGTGGGCGATATCCCACTTGACCAGGCCGCGATGATCGAACCGCTCGCGGTGGCGCTCCACGCAGTGAAGCATGCCGGCGCAACCGAGGGTCAGCTCGCCGTTGTGGGCGGCGCCGGTCCCATCGGTCTGCTTGTGGCAGCAGTGCTCAGGGCAAAGGGCGTGAAGACGATCGTCAGTGAAGTTTCTACGGCCCGCCGCGCCAAGGCTGATTCGTCGGGGGTCGCGGATGCCGTGGTCGACCCTTCGACCGAAGACCTGGGGAGCGTGGTGGCCGAGCACAGCGGGGGTGCGGGAGCTGATCTCGCGTTCGACGCGGCCGGCGTCGGCGTGGTGGTGCACCAGCTTCTCGAGGTGCTGGGTGCTGGCGGCCGTCTCGAGGTCGTCGCGATCCACACGAAACCGGTCGAGATCAACATCGCAGCAGAGCTGACGTTCGGCGATCATGTGCTCGGCAGTTCGATCGGCTACGCGAACGACCACCCCGAGGCGATCGAACTCGTACGAAGCGGCAAGGTGAACCTCGCGCCGTTCATCACGTCGAAGATCATTGTCGACGACCTTGTCGAGCAGGGCTTCGAGCGTCTCATCACGAATAAGGACAACGAAGTGAAGATCCTGGTGTCGATGCGCTAAGCCTCAGCGAAGTCCCCGGCCGATGGCCGGGGACTTCCTACGTGACAGCTGTCGCGACTCAGGTGATACCTATGTCCCGACTCATCGCGCTGCGGAGGATGGGGGATTCGAACCCCCGAGGGCTTGCACCCAACACGCTTTCCAAGCGTGCGCCATAGGCCACTAGGCGAATCCTCCTGGTGTTCCGGCGGTGCCGGATGACCTCCCACATCCTACGCGATCGGCTGGATGCCGCGCGCCGCCCCAGACCTCCGCTCCCTGTGCGATCGGTGCAAGTCGGCCACCACCACTCGAAGCGTGCCTACTGTGATGAGACAGGGTCATTCGAAGGAGTGAGGCCGGTCATGGCGGAACCCAAGCGGCGCGAGAAGGCAAACCCGCAAACCGGAGCCCAGCCACGATCCCGGACCAAACCAGCATCCGGAGCCAATCAAGCACCCGAAGACAGCCCCGACACCCTGCGCGGCTACTACGAGCAGATGGTGCTCGTGCGCGAGTTCGAGCTCAAGGCGGCCGAGATGTATGCGCGCGCCAAGATCGGCGGCTACTGCCACCTCAACCTCGGCGAGGAGGCGACCGTCGTCGGGCTGATGGCCGCGCTGCAACCGCAGGACTACCTCTTCACCTCCTACCGCGACCACGGTTACGCGATCGTCCGCGGCATGGAACCCCGCCGTGTAATGGCCGAGCTGTTCGGCCGCACCGACGGTGTCGTCGGCGGTCGCGGCGGCTCCATGCACATGTTCGACAGCGAGCTCCGAATGCTTGGCGGCTACGGCATCGTCGGCGGCCAGCTGCCGCCGGCGACCGGCGCAGCACTCGCGATCGCCTACCGCAGCGAGCCGGCGCCGGACGCCGAGGCGGTCATGTGCATCCTCGGCGACGGCGCCACCAACATCGGCGCGTTCCATGAGTCACTGAATCTCGCCGGCCTGTGGAAGCTGCCGATCGTCTACGTGATCGTCAACAATCAGCTCGGGATGGGCACGAGCGTCGACCGGGCATCCGCTGAACCCGATCTGTATAAGAGGGGTGCGGCGTACCGGATCCCCGGTGAGCGCGTCGACGGCGACGACCCGATTGTGGTGCGCGGCGCGGCGCTCGCCGCACTCGAACGGGCGCGCGTCGAACGGCAGCCGATGATTCTGGAGACGTTGAGCTACCGGCTGCGCGGCCACTCGGTCGTCGACCCGGCGAAGTACCGCCATCCGGACGACGTCGAGGAGGCGAAGCAGAACGACCCGGTCCCCGCGTTCCGCGCCCGGCTCGCCGAGCAGGGAGTGCTCGACGACGCGGCCGAAGAACAGTTGCACAAAGACGTCGAGCAGACCGTCGCCGAGGCGGTCGACTTCGCCGACGCCAGCCCGCTGCCCAGCGAGGAGGAGCTGTTCGAGTTCAGCTACGCCACCGAGGTCGCCAACATGCCGAACGCATACCCGGGAGAGCCGGTGATGGCCAGATGAGCGAGCCGAGGGTGATCACCTACCGGCAGGCGCTGCAGGAGACCATCCGCGCCGAACTCGAGCGCGACGAGAACGTCTTCGTCATGGGCGAGGAGATCGGTGTCTTCGAGGGGTCGTACAAGATCACCGCCGGCCTGCTGAAGGACTTCGGCCCGAAGCGCATCGTCGACACCCCGATCTCGGAGGAGGGCTTCGTCGGCGCGGCGGTCGGCGCGGCGATGCTCGGCCTCCGACCGATCGTCGAGATCATGACGCTCAACTTCAGCCTGATCGCGATCGACCAGATCGTGAACCACGCGGCGAAGATCTACGGGATGTTCGGCGGCCAATCCAGCGTGCCCATGGTCATCCGCACCCCTGGCGGCGGCGGGCAGCAGCTCGCGGCCACACACTCGCAGAACCTCGAGGTCTGGTACGCGCACATCCCAGGGATGAAGGTGGTCGCGCCGTCGACCCCAGCCGACGCCAAGGCGCTCCTCACCGCGGCCATCCGCGACGACGACCCGGTGCTGTTCCTCGAGAACCTGGCCCTGTACAACCGCAAGGGCGAGGTTCCGGATGGCGAGCTGGTCGCCGAGATCGGCCGCGCTGCGGTCGTCAAGACGGGCACCGACCTCACCCTCGTCAGCTACTCGCGCGGCATGGTGACGGCGCTCGAGGTGGCCAACGCATTCGACGAGGAAGGCATCTCGATCGAGGTCGTCGACCTGCGCAGCCTGCGACCGCTCGACCGGGAGACCTTCTGCGACTCGGTGCGCAAGACGAGTCGCGCGGTGATCTTCGAGGACGACATGCTGAGTTACGGCGTCGGCGCCGAGATCGCCGCGACGATCGGCGAGGGCGTATTCGACTACCTGGATGCGCCGGTAAGGCGGGTCGCCGCCGCCGAGGTGCCGCTGCCGTATGCGAAACCCCTCGAGCTGGCCGCGTTGCCGGATGCCGATGACCTCACCCGTGTCATCCGGGAGACCCTCGACGCCAGCGGGTTCAGGAAGTAGGAGGCACTGATGTCCGAAGTGACCATGCCGCGTCTCTCCGACACGATGGAGGAGGGTGAACTCGCCAAGTGGCTCAAGAATGTCGGCGACCCGGTCGCGAAGGGCGACGCGATCGCCGAGATCGAGACCGACAAGGCGACCATGGAGCTCGAATCGTTCGAGGACGGCGTTCTCGAGCAGCAACTCGTGCCAGAAGGCACAATCGTGCCGATCGGCCAGGCGGTCGCGGTCATCGGTGACGGTTCCAGCGCCAAGACACCGGATGCCGCACCGCAGCCAGCTGAGCAGGAGGCGGCCGGCGGCAAGGAGACTGGCGAGCCCTCGGAAGAGGAGCCGGAGGCGACGCCGGAGCCGGAGGCAGAGGAGCCGGGCGAACCGGCCAGCCCGGAGCCCACGGCCGCACCGAGCGGGAAGGCTGCTGCGGGTCTCACCACCGGCGGTGTCTCGCGCATGTCGCCGCTCGCACGCAAGCTGGCCCGCGACCACGGCATCGACCCCGCCACGATCGAGGGCACAGGGCCGCAGGGGCGGATCATCCGCGCCGACGTCGAGGCGGCGATCGCCGCTTCGGAATCCGAAGGCGCACCAGCGCAGCAGCCGCAAGAACCTGCCCCTGAAGCACCGCAGCTGAAGCAAGCGACACCTACCGGCGCAGCAGATGCCAAGGAGTCCGAGCGGGTGCCGGCCAATCGCATCCGGATGGTGGCGGCGAAGCGGCTCACCGAGAGTCAGCAGGTGCCGCACTTCTTCCTCACGGCGGTCGCCGAGCTCGACGCCTTCCTCGAGTTCCGCGCAAGCATCAACGCGACCCTCGAGAGCCAAGGCGTGAAGGTGAGCGTCAACGACCTCATCGTGCGCGCCGCCGCGGTGACGCTGCGCAGGCATCCGGAAGCGAACGCATCCTGGGACGGGGACGCAGTGCTCAGTCACAACCGCGTCAACATCGGGGTGGCGGTCGCGACTGACAACGGGCTGCTTGTGCCGGTCATCAAGGACGCCGACCGGATCTCGCTCAGCGAGGTGGCCCAGCGCACGCGCGCGCTCGCGGAGAAGGCCCGCGCCGGCAAGCTCGCCCTGGACGAGATGAGCGGCGGCACCTTCAGTGTCAGCAACCTCGGCATGTTCGGCATCGACCAGTTCACGGCCATGCTCAACCCGCCAGAGGCGGGGATTCTCGCGGTCGGCGCGGCCACCAAGGAGCCGGTCATGCGCGACGGGGCGCTCGCCGAGGTGTCGAAGCTGAAGCTCACGCTCACCGTCGACCACCGGGTGATGGACGGCGCGACCGGGGCCGCGTTCCTGGCCGACCTGGTCGCGGTGCTCGAGAAGCCGCTCGGGATTCTGCTCTGAGCTGTGGAGTGGACCGAAAGTGCCGAACCGGTAGACTAGCGGCGGCTCCTCGCGTGGCGCCATCCAGGCCAACTCCCCCAGGACGGAAACGTAGCAAGGGCAACCCGGCTCTGGCGGGTGCGCGAGGGGTCCTTTCTTTTCTCACCGCGAACGCACCGGCCGAAACTGCAGGAAAGTGCGCTTGGGAGGGCGTTTCAGTACGTTTGCGCAGTCTCGCGGGCGGCGGGCCTCAACGGCACCTGAGTGTGCGGTAATACCCGCTCCCTAGGATGAAGCGAGGGCGACCGAGCGGGAGAACCGAATGTCGGACAAGACCATCGAGCGAGCCGAGACCGCCGCTCCTGGCGAACCGGATGCCGGCACTCTCGCCGCGGTCGACGCGTATTGGCGGGCGGCCAACTACCTCAGCGTCGGGCAGATCTACCTTCTCGACAACCCACTGCTGTCCGATCCGCTCGCCGCCGAGCACATCAAGCCCCGGCTGCTCGGACACTGGGGAACCACCCCTGGACTCAACTTCCTCTACGCCCACCTGAACCGCATCATCCGGGAACGGAACCAGAAGACGCTCTACATCACGGGTCCCGGTCACGGCGGTCCCGGCCTGGTCGCGGGCGCGTGGCTGGACGGGACGTACTGCGAGGTGTACCCGGCCATCTCGCAAACGACCGACGGGATGCGCGCACTGTTCCGCCAGTTCTCCTTCCCCGGCGGCATCCCCAGCCACGTCGCCCCGGAGACGCCCGGGTCCATCCACGAGGGCGGTGAACTGGGGTACTCGCTGAGCCACGCCTACGGCGCCGCGTTTGACAACCCGGACCTGCTTGTCGCCGCCGTGATCGGGGACGGCGAGGCGGAGACCGGCCCGCTCGCCGGCAGCTGGCAGTCGAACAAGTTCATAGACCCGGTGCAGGACGGCGTCGTGCTGCCCATCCTGCATCTCAACGGCTACAAGATCGCCAATCCGACTGTGCTCGCCCGAATCGACGACGACGAGCTGCTCGACCTGATGCGCGGGCACGGCCACCGGCCGTACGTCGTCGAGGGCGGTTTCGACGGCGAAGACCCGATGCTCGTGCACGAGCGGATGGCGCGCACCCTGGACGAGGTGATGGACGAGATCGCCGCGATTCGGCAACGCGCAGCCGACGGCGACACGTCCCGCCCGCGCTGGCCGATGATCATCCTGCGCACACCGAAGGGCTGGACCTGCCCGCCCGTCATCGACGACGAACCGGTCGAGAACACCTGGCGCTCCCACCAGGTGCCGCTCTCGAATGTGCGCGGCTCGGCAGAGCACACCGTCATTCTCGAGGAGTGGATGCGCTCCTACCGACCGGAGGAGCTCTTCGACGCCGACGGCGCACCGACCCCGCTCGTGAAGGCATCCGTGCCCTATGGGGACTTGCGGATGAGCGCAACACCGCACGCAAACGGCGGGCTGCTGCGCCGCGAACTCAAGTTGCCGGACTTCCGCGACTACGGGGTCGAGGTTCCGAGACCGGGCGCGGTTGACGGCGAGGCGACACGGGTGCTCGGCACCTGGCTCGCCGACGTCATTCGCGACAACCCCGATAACTTCCGCATCTTCGGCCCCGACGAGACAGCATCCAACCGGCTCGCTCCCGCCGTCTACTCGCACACTGCCAAACAATGGGCGGCCGACATCCTGCCTGTCGACCAGAATCTCGCGCGCACCGGACGCGTCATGGAGGTTCTCAGCGAGCACCTGTGCGAGGGTTGGCTCGAGGGCTACCTGCTGACCGGGCGGCACGGCCTCTTCAACTCGTACGAGGCGTTCATCCACATCGTCGACTCGATGTTCAACCAGCACGCCAAGTGGCTCAAGGTAGCGCGGGAACTGCCGTGGCGCCGCCCCATCTCGAGCCTCAATTATCTGCTCTCCAGCCATGTCTGGCGGCAGGACCACAACGGATTCAGCCACCAGGACCCCGGCTTCATCGACCACGTGATCAACAAGAAGGCCGAGGTCGTGCGGGTCTATCTCCCGGTCGACGCCAACACGCTGCTGAGCACCTACGACCACGTCCTGCGCACGACCGACTACGTCAACGTCGTCGTGGCGGGCAAGCAGCCGCAGCCCCAGTGGCTGACCATGGAGCAGGCCGTCGCCCACTGCACGCAGGGCGCCGGCATCTGGGACTGGGCCGGCACCGAAGTGGCGGGGGAGGAACCGGATGTCGTGCTCGGCTGCGCAGGCGACGTGCCGACCATGGAAACCATCGCCGCGGCATCCATTCTCCGGGAGCACCTGCCGCAGTTGAAGGTTCGGGTGGTGAACGTCATCGACCTGATGCGCCTGCAGGATCAGCGCGAACATCCGCATGGCATGTCAGACGCCGACTTCGACGCCCTGTTCACCGTCGACAAGCCGGTCATCTTCGCCTACCACGGCTACCCGACGCTCATCCACCGCCTCACCTACCGTCGGGCCGGTTACGACAACCTGCACGTGCGCGGCTACAAGGAGAACGGCACGACCACGACCCCGTTCGACATGCTCATGCTCAATGACCTCGACCGGTACAAGCTGGTCATTGACGTGATCGACCGCGTGCCGCACCTCGCCGAGACGCAGGCGACGCTGCGGCAACGGATGCAGGATGCCCGGATTCGCGCGCGTCAGTACACGCGGGATCACGGCGAGGACATCCCCGAGGTTGCGGACTGGGTGTTCCAGGGGGCGCACGCCGGACCTCGCACCGGCGCCGACTGACCGCTCCGGCGGCCGCAGAGGGTTCCGTAGGATTGTTGGTGCCGCGCCACCGGCGGCGAAGGGAAGTCTCGAAACTGAACTCGACACGCAGCGTCTACATCACCTCGGCGGAAGGCAACACCGGCAAGTCGACCATCGCTCTCGGAGTGCTGGCGACGCTCTCCCGGTCGGTGAATCGGGTGGGAGTGTTCCGTCCGATCTCCCGGTCCTCGACCGAGCGCGACTACGTGCTCTCGCTGCTGCTTGAGCATGACGGTGTCGACCTCGACTACGACGAGTGCATCGGCGTCGGCTACGAGGACGTGCACGATGACCCGGATGCCGCGCTCGCCCGCATCGTGGAACGGTACAAGGCCGTCGAGGCCAAATGCGACGCGGTCGTCGTGCTCGGCTCGGACTACACAGGAGTCGGCGCGCCGACCGAGTTCGGCTACAACGCGCGCATCGCCGCGAACCTCGGAATGCCGGTGCTGTTGGTGGTCGGCGGACGCAGCAAGACCACCGGGCTCGCGCGCACCCCGGAGGCGGTCGGCCAGGCTGCCGAGATCGCCATCGACGAGCTGCGCCATGAGCACGCCCATCTGGCCGCCGTCATCGTCAACCGCGGCGATCCCAAACGGCTGGACGAGATCACCGCCGCCGTCGGCACCCAGACCAGCACGCCGGTGTGGTCGGTACCAGAGGACCCGGTGCTGGTCGCCCCGACGATGCGCTCGATCATGGAAGCGACGGACGGCACGCTGGTGCGCGGCGACGACGAGCTGTTGGACCGCGAAGCCATGGGCGTTGTTGTCGCCGGCATGAGCATGAACAACGTGCTGCTGCGCCTGATCGAGGGCTCCGTCGTCGTGGTCCCGGCCGACCGCACCGAGGTGCTGCTCGCTGTCATCATGGCGAACGAGTCGGCGACCTTCCCCTCCCTGGCCGGGATCGTGCTCAACGGCGGGTTCGAAGTGCCCGACCAGATCATCCAGCTCATCGACGGCGTGCGGCCGACGCTGCCGATCATCGCCTCCCCGCTGGGCAGCTACGACACCGCGGTGACGATCACCAACATCCGGCCGCGCCTCGCCGCCGACTCGCAGCGCAAGCTCGACAGTGCGCGGGCGCTGTTCGAGCAGCACGTCGATTCGGCGCAACTGCTCGAACTGCTCGAGGTGGAGAGCACCGACGTCGTCACACCCCTGATGTTCGAGTACGGGCTGGTGGAGCGCGCACGGGCCAACCGCAAGCACATCGTGCTGCCCGAGGGTGAGGACGACCGCATCCTGCGTGCCGCCGCCACCGTGCTCTCGCGCGGCATCGCCGACCTGACCATCCTCGGCGAGGAGATCGAGGTGCGGGCCCGCGCGATCGGGCTCGGCCTCGACATCCGCCAGGCGCAGGTGATCAGCTCGTTCGACGACGTGCTCCGGGAGAAGTTCGCTGCCGAGTACCAGCAGCTGCGCGCCCACAAGGGCGTCAGCCTGGAGAGCGCGCGCGACACCGTCACCGACCCCAGCTACTTCGGCACCCTCATGGTGCACAGGGGACTCGCCGACGGGATGGTCTCCGGCGCCGCACACACCACAGCGCACACCATCCGCCCGGCATTCGAGATCATCAAGACCAAACCGGATGTCTCGGTCGTCTCGAGCGTGTTCCTCATGGCACTCGCCGACCGGGTTCTGGTCTACGGCGATTGCGCGGTCATCCCCGACCCATCTGTCGAACAGCTCGCCGACATCGCGGTGTCCGCAGCCGAGACGGCCGTGCAGTTCGGTATCGATCCACGGATCGCGATGCTGTCCTACTCGACCGGCGCATCCGGAACCGGCACCGACGTCGACAAGGTGCGCGCCGCGACGGCGATCGTGCGTGAGCGACGACCCGACCTGCCGGTCGACGGGCCCATCCAGTACGACGCGGCGGCGGACGCTGCGGTGGCGAAGGCGAAGCTGCCCGAGTCGGAGGTCGCCGGGCGGGCAACGGTGTTCATCTTCCCCGACCTCAACACCGGCAACAACACGTACAAGGCGGTGCAGCGCAGCGCCGGTGCGGTGGCCATCGGGCCGGTGCTGCAGGGGCTGCGGCTGCCGGTCAACGACCTGTCCCGCGGCGCGACGGTGAAGGACATCGTCAACACCATTGCCATCACCGCCATCCAAGCCCAGAGCGCGAAGCGATGAGCCAGGTTTTCATCGTCAACTCGGGGTCCTCCTCGATCAAGTACCAGCTGATCGACCTCGACACTGACAAGCCCGTGGTCGATGGGATCATCGAGCGCATCGGTGAGCCGGGCGAGGTGCCCGACCACGAGGCAGGCATGAAGCGCGTGCTCGTCGAGACGATCGGCACCGACCGCGACATCGTGGGAGTGGGGCATCGGGTGGTGCACGGTGGCCCGCACTTCTCCGAGGCGACGGTGATCACGGATGAGGTCGAGCGGCTCATCGAGGAGGTGTCGTCGCTCGCGCCGCTGCACAATCCGGCGAACCTGCTCGGCATCCGTGCCGCCCGTGCTGCCCTTCCGGACGTGCCGCACGTCGCGGTGTTCGACACCGCGTTCCACCAGTCGCTGCCGCCGGAGGCGTACACCTACGCCATCGACCGGGAGATCGCTGAGCGCTATAAGGTGCGGCGCTACGGGTTCCACGGCACGTCGCACCAGTATGTCGCGGGTGAGGCGGCGCGCTTCCTCGGGCGGCCGGTCGAGGAGCTGCGGATCATCGTGCTGCACCTCGGCAACGGAGCATCGGCGACCGCGGTTCGCGGCGGCAAGTCGATCGACACGTCGATGGGGCTTACCCCGCTCGAGGGTCTCGTGATGGGAACCCGGTCGGGCGATATCGACCCCGGCGTCGTGTTCCACCTGCGCCGGCAGGCAGGGATGAACGTCGATGAGCTCGACGACCTGCTCAACAAGCGGAGCGGGCTGCTGGGTCTCACCGGCACCGGTGACATGCGCGATGTGCAAGAGGCCGGCTCACGCGGCGATGAGGCGGCCGAGTTGGCGCTCGCCGTGTGGCGGCACCGCATCCGGCACTACATCGGCGCGTACATTGCGGAGCTCGGCGGTCTGGACGCCCTGGTTTTCACCGCGGGCATCGGCGAGAACAACGGACTGCTGCGGCGGCGGGCGCTCGCCGGGCTGGAGTTCTTGGGGATCGAGGTCGATCAGGATCGCAACGAGCTGGCCTCCAAGTCGGCTCGGTACATCTCGCCGGAGGATGCGCCGGTGGCGGTGCTCGTAGTTCCAACCAACGAGGAGCTGGAGATCGCGCGCCAAACCGTCGCGGCGATCGCCGCCCTCCCCGCTGGTTGAGGGATCGCGCTAGCGATCGTCTCGAAACCAGTCATCCACACCAACGGCCGCCCAGGTCGGGGGTGGCCACTATCCTTGGTACGTGGTCACCGCCCTGTATCGCCGCTACCGGCCTGAGACGTTCGCCGAGCTGATCGGCCAGTCCCAGGTGACCGAGCCGCTGCAGACGGCGCTGCGTACCAACCGGGTCAACCACGCCTACCTGTTCAGTGGACCACGCGGATGCGGCAAGACCACGTCCGCGCGCATCCTGGCCCGCTGCCTGAACTGCGTGGAGGGTCCGACCGACACTCCGTGCGGGAAGTGCCCGAGCTGCATCGAGCTGTCCCGCGACGGTGGCGGTTCTCTCGACGTGGTCGAGATCGACGCCGCCAGCCACAACGGTGTCGACGACGCTCGTGACCTGCGCGAGCGCGCGGTGTTCGCTCCCGCGCGCGACCGGTACAAGATCTTCATCCTCGACGAGGCGCACATGGTCACGCCGCAGGGCTTCAACGCCCTGCTGAAGATCGTCGAGGAGCCGCCGGAGCACGTGAAGTTCATCTTCGCGACCACCGAGCCCGACAAGGTGATCGGCACCATCCGGTCCCGCACGCACCACTACCCGTTCCGGCTGGTGCCACCCGCACAACTGCTCGAGTACGTGCAGCAGCTCATCGACGAGGAGAAGGTCACCGCCGAGCCCGGCGTGCTGCCGCTTGTCGTGCGTGCCGGCGGCGGTTCGGTGCGCGACACCCTCTCGCTGCTCGACCAGCTCATCGCTGGCTCCGACGGCACCTCGATCGACTACGAGCGCGCGGTCGCATTGCTCGGCTACACGCACTCGGCGCTGCTCGGCGAGGTCATCGATGCGATCGGCGCTCGGGATGCCGCTGCAGCGTTCGCCGCGGTCGACCGGGTCATCCAGACCGGTCAGGATCCGCGCCGGTTCGTCGAGGACCTGCTCGAACGTCTGCGCGACCTCATCATCGTCGCAGCAACCGGCTCAGGGGCCGCTGCGGTGCTGCGCGGAATCCCAGAGGACGAGCTCGAGTCCATGACGGCTCAGGCAGCGCGGTTCGGCGGCGCCGAGCTCAGCCGGGCTGCGGATGTCGTGAACGCCGCGCTCACCGAGATGACCGGCGCCACGTCGCCGCGGTTGCACCTGGAGCTCATGGTGGCGCGAGTGCTTGTGCCCGCGGCCGACGAGTCCGAGCGCGGGACGCTGGCTCGCGTGGAGCGTCTCGAGCGCCGAATCGGTGTTGCAGGGGATGCCGCGCCCGGCCCGGTGGCTGAGGAAGAAGCCGCAAAGCCGGCGGTCTCGAAGCCGGTCGCGGCAACCCCGCCCGCCCCAGAATCGGCGAAGCCGGTCGTCTCGAAACCAGCCCCCGCAGCGGCCCCCGCCCCCGCAGCATCCCCCACCGACGTCACCTTCGACCAGCTCAAGGATGCCTGGTCCCAGATCGTGGAAGCAGTCGGTGAGCGCAAGCGCACCGCGTGGGCCGTCGTCTTCACCGCGAAGCCGATGGGCCTGAAAGACGACGTGCTCGCGCTTGCGTTCCCCAGTGAGAACGACGTCGCGGGCTTCCGTCAGCCGCAGGCGGCCGGCGAGAGTGTGAGCGAGATCCTGCGCCAGGCGATCGTCGACGTGCTGGGCATCCGGGTGAAGTTCATCGCTCGGGTCGATGCGGCCGCGAAACCGCAGCGCACTGAGCCGCCGCACGACGACGTCCCGCCACCCGCCGAGGAGCCCGAGCCGGCACCGGAGGAACACGGCGGCTGGGCGGTCGCACAGATCCCGGACTCGGAGCCGCCGGCCGAGCGCCGAGCACCGGCACCGGCCGCTGCGCCGACGGCTGCCGCGCCGCCGACGGCTGCCGCCACGCCGGCACCGACGAAGCCGAACCGACCTGCCGCGGCGCCGGGCGCATCCGGTGCCCGGCCGTCCAACGTCCCGCCGCCCCGGCAGCGTTACGGTGAGTCAGTCGTGCGTGAATTGCTGAACGCGAGCTTCATCGAGGAACAGCCGATCGAGCAGCGCGTGACGCCGATGGAGGGCTAGTTGTACGAGGGCATCGTCCAGGAACTGATCGACGAGCTCGGCCGCCTCCCCGGCATCGGGCCGAAGTCGGCGCAGCGCATCGCGTTCCACATCCTGCAGACCGAGTCGTTCGATGTCTCGCGTCTCGCCGAGGTGCTCATCGAGGTGCGCGACAAGGTGCGGTTCTGCGAGGTGTGCGGCAACGTCACCGAGCAGGAGCGTTGCCCGATCTGCCGCGACCCGCGCCGCAACGCGAGCCTCATCTGCGTTGTTGAGGAGGCGAAGGATGTCGCCGCGATCGAACGCACCCGGGAGTTCAAGGGTCTCTACCACGTGCTCGGCGGTGCCATCAGCCCGATCGACGGCGTCGGCCCCGACGACCTCCGGATCCGGCAGCTGATGCAGCGACTCGCCGACGGCACCGTCACCGAGGTCATCATCGCCACGAACCCGAACCTCGAGGGTGAGGCCACCGCAAGCTACCTCAGTCGCCTGCTGATCCAGCCCGACCTGCGCGTGACGCGCCTCGCATCCGGTCTCCCGGTCGGCGGCGACCTCGAGTACGCCGACGAGGTCACGCTGGGTCGCGCGTTTGAGGGCCGACGGAGCGTTCAGCACTAAGCGCCGTTCCGGACAGCCGCGCTCGTTCCACTGAACCGCGACCGTTGCGGACATCCGCGCCAGGTGCGCCTGCCGCGGATGTCCGCAGGCGGCGCGTTACATGCCCCGGTCTCGGCGAGTGTCGTCGACGTCCGACTCGATCTTCTCCTTGCGAACGGTCTCGTTCACCTGCTCCTGCTCGGTGACCTCGTCCTTCTCGAGCCTCACCCGCTCAACCGGCTTGGTGGTCTTCTCGACCACCGGAGTCTCGGCGTGCAGGGTCACTTCGTGCTCGCTCTCCGTGATGTCCGGGCCGCTGAGCGCTTCGTCGATGTTCTCGTCGGTGATCGGCTCGCGAACCACCCGCACCTCCTCGTGGCTGACCGGCACAGTCGTCTGCACGTTCTCGGTCACCACGTACTTGCGCAGGTGGGCGTGACCAGTGGCGTGGCGTTCCTTGCCGACTCGCAACTCCTCCTCGGATCGGGTCATCGCGTCGTCAGTCTTGCCCCGCACGTCGGACCGTTCCTGCATGTCGGAGCGCATGTCCGTGCGATCGCCCGTCGTTCCTTCCAGGTGGTAATAGTTGTAGAGCTCGTCCTCCTGGCGTTCGTCGAGGTGCGCGTCCGCGTCGATTCGTGGCGCATCCTTCACCATGTCTTTGTCGTACGGCACCCTCACGTGGTCGCCCTCGAGAGTGGCATCGCGGATAGGAACGAAGCTCTCGGACATGCCGAAGAGTCCCGTCATGACGGTGACCCATTCCGGGTCGCCGGTCTGGTCGTCAAGGTAAAGCTGGCCCACCTTGCCTATCTTGTTTCCGCTCGTGTCGACTACCTCTCCGTGGTCGCGCACTATGGTTTGCAGCTTTTCGGTGGCGATCATTGCTCGCTCCAGTCTGTTGTTCGTTCTTTTGGATTGGTTCCCATTAACGTCCGAGTGAGGGGGGTTACCGATAGGGGTCGCGACGAACTTAAGGGAAGTGTCTAGCGCACGTTGTGCGGCCACCCATGTTGAGCAATTTGCCGAGCAGTTACGCCAGCGCATTGCGGGGCGCGTAACGCTGAGCGAGGCGTCAAGGTCATGCCGGTAGAATTCTTGTCTTCGACCCCCTTGACCAATTCCGGAGAACGCGTGAGCCTCATCGTGCAGAAGTACGGCGGGTCATCCGTCGCCGACGCTGAGAGCATCAAGCGTGTTGCGAAGCGGATCGTTGAGACCCGCAAGGCCGGCAACGAGGTTGTCGTCGTCGTCTCGGCAATGGGCGACACCACCGACGAGTTGGTCGACCTGGCCAGCGAGGTCGCACCGATGCCATCCGGTCGCGAACTCGACATGCTGCTCACCGCGGGCGAGCGCATCTCGATGTCGCTGCTGGCGATGGCGATCAAGGCGATGGGCGTCGAGGCCCGCTCCTACACCGGCAGTCAGGCCGGGATGGCGACGGATGCCCGGCACGGCAGCGCCCGTATCGTCGAGGTGAACCCGACCCGCATCCGTGCAGCCATCGACGCCGGCGCCGTTGCGATCGTCGCCGGCTTCCAGGGCTTCAACCGTGGCACGGGCGACATCACGACGCTCGGGCGGGGTGGCTCGGACACGACCGCCGTCGCCCTGGCTGCAGCGCTCGGCGCCGAGGTCTGCGAAATCTACACCGACGTCGACGGCATCTACACCGCCGACCCGCGGGTCGTGCCGAGCGCCCGCAAGATCGACCGGCTGACGAGCGAGGAGATGCTCGAGCTCGCCGCGGCCGGCGCCAAGGTCCTATATATACGCGCAGTGGAATATGCGCGGAGGCACGGGGTAACGATTCACGTGCGCTCGTCGTTCAACAACAACGAGGGCACCCTCGTCCTTCACCCCGAGAACGGAGAAACCGTGGAAGAGCCAATGATCGCCGGACTGGCCGTCGACCTGGGCGAAGCAAAGATCACGGTCGTCGGAGTTCCGGATGTCCCGGGCAAGGCCGCGCAGATCTTCAACCTGGTCGCCAGCACCGAGGCGAACATCGACATGATCGTGCAGAACGTGTCGGCCGCCGACACCGGCCTGACCGACATCTCCTTCACACTGCCCATGTCGGAGGGAGTCAAGGTCATGCAGGCCCTGACCGCGGCGCAGGATGACATCAACTACGAGTCCCTGCAGTACGACGACCAGATCGGCAAGCTCGCGCTGGTCGGCGCTGGCATGCGCACCAACTCCGGTGTCTCCGCCAAGCTGTTCACCGCCCTGTTCGACGCCG
Organism: Cryobacterium sp. BB736; assembly: GCF_014980265.1. NCBI lineage: Bacteria > Bacillati > Actinomycetota > Actinomycetes > Micrococcales > Microbacteriaceae > Cryobacterium > Cryobacterium sp. BB736. The sequence goes on along the minus strand of NZ_JABXWQ010000001.1, from coordinate 588,667 downwards.
GCATCAACATCGAGATGATCTCCACCAGCGAGATCCGGATCTCGGTCGTCACGCGCGCCGACACCATCAATGACGCGGTGCGCGCGGTTCACTCCGCATTCGAACTCGACGGCGAGGAACCCGCCGTCGTCCACGCGGGAACGGGGCGCTGACATGACGAGCGTGAACATCGGAGTGGTCGGCGCTACCGGTCAGGTCGGCGCGGTGGTGCGCCGCCTGCTGGAGGAGCGCGACTTCCCCGTCGCAAACATCCGGTTCTTCGCATCCGCTCGCTCCGCAGGCACGACGCTGCCTTTCAAGGGCGAGCAGATCGTGGTCGAGGATGCGGCGACGGCCGACCCGACCGGGCTCGACATGGCGATCTTCTCGGCCGGCGCGACGACCTCGAAGGCCCAGGGGCCGCGGTTCGCGGCGGCGGGCGTGACGGTCATCGACAACTCGTCCGGCTTCCGGATGGACCCGGATGTCCCGCTCGTGGTGAGCGAGGTCAACCCGCACGCGATCGGCGAGGCGCGCAAGGGCATCATCGCGAACCCGAACTGCACGACCATGGCCGCGATGCCGGTGCTGAAGGTGCTGCACGAGGAAGCCGGGCTCGAGCGGCTCATCGTGAGCACCTACCAAGCGGTGTCGGGCGCCGGTCTCGCCGGCGGTGAGGAACTGCTCGAGCAGATCCGCGCGGCCGTCGACCAGGACCTGATCGGCCTCGTGAACGACGGCAGCTCGGTGAACTTCCCTGCGCCGGCCAAGTTCCCGAAGCCGATCGCGTTCGACGTCATCCCGCTGGCCGGTTCGATCGTCGACGACGGGCTGGGCGAGACCGACGAGGAGAAGAAGCTCCGCAACGAAAGCCGCAAGATCCTCGAGCTGCCCGACCTGCTGGTCAGCGGCACGTGCGTGCGGGTGCCGGTGTTCACCGGGCACTCCCTGTCGATCAACGCCGAGTTCTCGAAGTCGATCACGCCCGAACGCGCGCAGGAGTTGCTCGCGGATGCGCCGGGCGTCGCGCTCTCGGATGTCCCCACCCCGCTCGAAGCGGCAGGGAATGACCCGAGCTACGTCGGTCGCATCCGGCAGGACGAGGGTGTGCCGAATGGTCGTGGCCTCGCCCTGTTCATCAGCAACGACAACCTGCGCAAGGGTGCTGCCCTGAACGCGGTGCAGATCGCCGAACTGGTGGCCTCCCAGCTCGCCGCCCGCGCCTGACCCGTTTCAAGGAGTATCTGCCGTTCGGGACTCCCGTACGGGCGAGTACGGGCATCCGCCGTCGGATCTCCTTGAGATGGGTTAAGAGGAGCCGCCGAGGGCGCGGTACACCGCGTCCTGATGCGCGAGCCGGCGCATCGCCGCGATGACCGGCTCGTACAGGGCGGTGCCGAGCACCGCGTACTTGACCGCATCCGCCGGGTCGGTGGTGCTCATGTTGCCGATATCGAACTCGGCCAGCTCCATGATCGCCCCGCCGTACGCCCGCAGCCGATCGTCGGTCATCGGCACGCCCGCCGCCTCGGCCGCGGCGAGCGCTCGCTCAAGCTGAGCCACCGCCGCGTAGTCCGGGTCGTACACCTGGCCCAGGGCCTCGATGGCCCGCTTCGCTCGCGGGTACTCCGCCGCATCCGACCCGCCATACGGAGGCAGCTCTTCGAGCGCCCGGCCGATGGTGCGGACCAGGTCCGATTCCGGATGCTCGATCACGTCGATCACGGCCTTGGCCCGCTTCACGCTCAACCCGGCCACGTCGATCAGCGCCCGGATGAGCCCCAGCCGCTCCACGTGCGCGTCGTCGTAGTCCGCCTGGGTCGCGCCGGTTGCCTGCCCGGGCATGAGGAGACCCTCGCGCAGGTAGTACTTCACGGTCGCGAGCGGAACGCCGGTGCGGTCGACGAGCTCGGAAATGCGCACGATGCTCCTTGACAAGATAGTGACGCTATCCAATACTGGATACCATGACTATCCAACCACAATCGCTGCTGCTTGCAGGCATCCTGCTGCTCGCCCTGGTCACGGTCGAGTCCGGCGGCTACTTCCTCACGCGTGTGATGGGAGGCAAGGTAGCGGCCAACGGACTGCAGAAGTCGTTCTTCCGCGCTGGCCACGCACATGCCGCGGTGCTGCTCGTGCTCAGCGTCGCGATCCTCGCCATCATCGACCTGAGCGCCCTCGAAGGTGGCTGGCTGTGGGCGGGCCGATCGCTGGTGCCGATTGCGGCGATCCTGATGCCTGCCGGCTTCTTCCTTTCGGTGATCGGCCGCGAGCCGCAGCGCCCCAACCGGCTGATCGCACTGCTCTGGCTTGGTGTCGCGAGCCTCACCGCCGGCCTGATCATCGCGGGCGCCGGCCTCATCGCAGGCGCGGTCGCCGCCCTCTAGCCGTCCGGAAAATGAAGGAGATCCGGCCCATTTGGAGCGTTCTGGCAAGGGAACGCCGTTTTCGAGCACAATCTCCTGCATTTTCAGAAGGCGGGAAGAAGCTCGATTCTGAGCGACCCTCGACGGGCGAAGCGGCCCGTCGGGCGCGGCTAAACTGGAGGGCGTGAGTTCAGCATCCGCCCCCATCGACGTCGCGCTCATCGGTGGCGGCATCATGAGTGCCACCCTCGGCGCAATCATCCAGCAACTCGAGCCCGACTGGACAATCCGCATCTTCGAGCGGCTCCCGGACGTCGCGCAGGAGAGCTCGAACGCGTGGAACAACGCCGGCACCGGCCACTCTGCCCTGTGCGAGCTGAACTACACCAAGGAGCTGCCCGACGGCACCGTCGACATCTCGCAGGCCGTCAAGATCAACGAGCAGTTCCAGGTCTCCCGGCAGTTCTGGGCGCACCTCGTGGGCAAGGGGCTTCTCCCCGACCCGGAGGCGTTCATCAACCCGGTCCCGCACATGAGCTTCGTGTGGGGCGAGGAGAACGTGAAGTTCCTCCGCCGCCGCTACGAGGCGATGAAGGATCACCCGCTGTTCGACGGCATGGAGTACAGCGAGGACCCAGCCGTCATCTACGAGTGGGCACCCGCGCTGCTGCCCGGCCGTAAGAAGGACCAGCCGATCGCGGCGACGCGTTCGATCGAGGGCACCGACATCGACTTCGGCGCCCTCACCCGTAACCTGATCGACAATCTGGTCGCCGGTGGCGCCGAGCTGCACACCGAGCGCAAAGTCACCGGCCTCAAGCGGCAGAAGAACGGCGTCTGGCGCCTGAACACCCGCCACATCGTCGGCGGCACCCCGACCACCGAATACGCGCGCTTCGTCTTCGTCGGCGCGGGCGGCGGCGCACTGTCGCTGCTGCAGTCATCCGGAATCCCCGAAGCGCGCGGCTTCGGCGGCTTCCCGGTCAGCGGCCAGTTCCTGCGCACCGACGACCCGGAGATCGTCGCGAGTCACCTCGCCAAGGTGTACGGCAAGGCCGCGGTTGGCGCGCCGCCGATGTCGGTGCCGCACCTCGACACGCGAGTCGTCGACGGCAAGCCGAGCCTGATGTTCGGTCCGTACGCGGGCTTCACGCCGAAGTTCCTGAAGTACGGCTCCTGGTTCGACCTGCCGTTCTCGATCCGCCCGGGCAACATCATCCCGATGCTCGCGGTGTTCAAGGACAACCTCGACCTCACCTGGTACCTGATCACGCAGGTGCTCGCGAGCAAGCACACCAAATTCATGGCGCTGCGCGAGTTCATGCCGGATGCGCGCCCGGGCAAGTGGCGGCAGATCACGGCGGGCCAGCGCGTGCAGGTGATCAAGAAGGACACCAAGAAGGGCGGCATCCTGCAGTTCGGCACCGAGGTCGTCACCGGCGCCGACGGCACGATCGCCGGCCTGCTCGGTGCCTCACCGGGAGCGTCGACGGCGGTGCCGATCATGCTCGACCTGCTCTCACGGTGCTTCCCGAATCAGCTGCCCAAGTGGGAGGGCACCATCCAGCAGATGGTGCCCAGTTATGGGCTGAAGCTCTCGGATGACCCGAAGCTCGCCGTGAAGACCCTCGAGACCACCGCAAAGGCGCTCGAACTGGTCTGATCCGGCCGTTGACGACCCTGCGCACCGGTTGCTAGGGTCGTACCCGCTATGTGGCTGTGACTTCCCTTCGTCCCGCGTCCGAGGCTGTGCCCGGCGGGAGTCGTCTTCGTACGAAGGGGCGCATGCGATGCGCACAGCCAGCAATTCACTCGCAATCGGCCATGTCCGCGCGGACAGCATCTCGAAGAGCTACGGCGACCGCAGGGTGCTCACCGATCTCAGCCTTGTCGTCGCGCCCAGCGACCGACTGGGTCTGATCGGCGAGAACGGCGTCGGCAAGTCGACGCTGCTCCGCATTCTCGCAGGCGTTGACGAGCCCGATTCCGGCAGCGTCGTGGCGCCGAAGCGCGCCGGCCTGCTGCAGTAGGAGGTGCCTTTTGCGCCCACCACGGCGATCGGCGCGCTCATCGAACATGCCCTCGCGCCGGTCCGCGCCGTCGGCGCGGAGTTGGAGGATGCCGCCGCCGGCCTGGCGTCGGGGACACCGGATGCTGCGGACCGCTACGACCGTGTCCTCGCCGAGGCCGAGCGGGTGGGCCTCTGGTCGATCGACGCCCGCCGGGACGAGGTCCTCGACGGCCTCGGGGTCGGCAGCCTCCCGGGCGAGCGAACCCTCGCAGAGGTGTCCGGCGGCCAACGGTCGCGGCTCGCGCTCGCCGCTCTCCTGCTGGAGCGACCCGATTTCGTGCTGCTTGACGAGCCGACCAACCATCTCGATGACGAGGCGGCAGAATACCTGCACCGCGAACTCACCGGCTGGCGCGGACCGGTCGTGTTCGCCAGCCACGACCGCGCGTTCCTCGATGAGACGGCCACCGATCTGCTCGACCTCGACCCGAGCCGTGGCGGGACTACCCGGTACGGCGCGGCATCCGGCGGCGCGTACACCGGCTACCTCGCCGAGAAGGCGGCCGAGCGCGCCCGCTGGGAGGAGCAGTTCGAACGAGAGCAGGACGAGCTGAAGCAGCTCGAGCACTCCGTCGCGGTGACCGCGCGTGCTGTCGCGCCGGATCGCGCCATCCGAGACAACAACAAGATGGGGTATGACCGACACGGTGCACGAGTGCAGGCTCAGGTGAGTCGCCGGGTGCGCAATGCGCGGGCTCGGCTGGACGAACTGAGCAAGCACGCGGTGCGGAAGCCGCCGGCGCCGCTGCAGTTCACCGGGCTCCCAGCCCGCGAAGCCGGCAGGCGCGTGCTGGGGCCAGACAACCCGGACACCGTCATTCTCGTGCGCGAAGCAACGGTTGACGGCCGCATCCGGATGGCGCAATTGCAGCTGACCGCGACCGAGCGGCTGCTGGTGACCGGGGCGAATGGCGCGGGAAAGTCGACGCTCCTCGGGATGCTGGCCGGCACCATCGAGCCAGCGCGCGGCACGGTGATGCGCGCACGCGGGCTTCGGGTGGCGCTGCTCGAGCAGGACGTACGGTTCGCCGATCCGTCTGACACCCCACGCTCCATCTACGAAAGCCGGCTAGGGGAGCGCCGCGCCGAGGCGACCCCGCTTGTGTCGCTTGGGCTGATCGCACCGCGTGACCTCGACCACCCGGTCGGATCGCTTTCGGTCGGGCAGCAGCGACGGCTGGCACTCGCGCTCATCATCGGCCGGCCCCCGCACGTGTTCCTTCTGGACGAGCCCACCAACCACCTGTCGCTGCAACTCGCGAGCGACCTGGAGGACGCGTTGGGCGCCTACCCGGGGGCTGTTGTCGTGGCGAGTCACGACAGGTGGCTGCGACGCCGCTGGTCCGGACGCCTGCTCCACCTCGTCGCCGGTGTCCCATCGAGTTGACGCGCATGGCGCCACGATGGGGCACAAAACGGTCCTGATCGGCAAATTTTCGCCCCCAGTTCGCGGGAACTGGGGTACAACTCGGCCACAATCGGTGCGATACTCAGGTGCCCCACTACCCGAACTGATGAGGCCTGGCACCCGTGGCTATCGGACTTCCGGCGCACCGCGCAACGCAGGTCCTCAGCCGCGCCTACACGCGGGGTCAGCACGCACTCGCGTTCACGCTCCTGGGCGGCATGCTCCTCATCGCGCTGGCTCTCGGTGCCCGGCTGGGACCGACCATATGGCTGTCCGCACTGACTCTCGCGGTCGCCATCGTCGTGCTCGCCATCCGGCGGCAGACCGACAGCGACGCGATGACCGTCCTCTACCTGCTGGTCGGCGCGACTGCACTGTTCCTGTTCGCCCACGCGTTCCTGTCGGGGCCGGATGCGGGCATCACCGATTACGGGTACTCCCTGGTCGCCGCGAAGACCGCGCTGGTCATGGCCGGCACCTCCAGGGTCGGCGCCTGGCCGAGCGTGAGCTGGACCATCGCCGGCTACGTCGTTGCCGAAGGCGCCGTCCTGACGGCATCCGTTCTGTCCGGCAGGTTCCTGGCCTTCGACACGACGACGCTGGCGATCGCCGTCGCGAGCGTCGCCCTCCGCCCGCTGGTCTCCGCCACCGGCGGGGGACTCAGGGACGCGCAACCGCGGCTGTACCGCGCGGCGCGCGAGGAGGAGCTGTCAGCGCTGCGGCACCGCATCGAAGTGAAGGCGGCCGCGCTGATGCACGACACCGTGCTCGGGCACCTTGGCGCGATCGCCTCGGCACCGGATGGCGGGCTCGACCCGCGGATGCGAACCCAGATCGAGCGTGACCTGCAGCTTCTCCTCGGCGAGGACTGGCTCTCCGACGAGACGCCCGGCGTCGCCGGGGAGCTGCGCGCCGACTGGCAGCACAGCGGCCTGTTCGCCGCGATCCAGGAGGGCCGGATGCTCGGGCTCGAGGTGCAGACGACCGGCGACCTGGGCGCGGTCGGTCGACTCGATCGGCAGACCTCCATCGCCCTGGGGCAGGCAGTGAAGCAGTGCCTGGTGAACGTGAGCAAGCACTCGGGCACGATGCTCGCCGAGGTCGCCGTCTACGCCGCCGGCGACGAGGTGTGCGTGATGGTGATCGACTCCGGGAAGGGTTTCGATGAGGCATCCGCCCCACGCGACCGGATGGGGCTGCGCACCTCGGTGCACCAGCGCATCGAAGCCGTGGGCGGGCAGGCCCAGGTGTGGTCGACGCTCGGCCGGGGAACCTCGATCATGCTCCGCGTCCCGACCAGCGGCCAGGACGCCCGGGGCGGGGGCTCGTCGTGAGCGCTCAACCCGAACTCACCCGCCAGCAGCTCGACCCGGTCGGCACCCTGGATGGCCGCCCGCTGATCATCGGCTTCTCGGTCCTCGCGCTCGGGTACGCACTGTTCACCACCGTGCGCTCGCTCGACCACATCGCCAACCCGCTGCTCGCCGCGCTGGCGATCTCCGCCCTCGCGTTCGCGTGCGCGATCGCGCTCATCGAAACCAGCCCGCAACGTGCGCCATTCACCTCCGGGGCGCACCTGAGTGTGCACCTGCTCGCGCTGACCGCCGCGGGGCTGTCCCACGCGAGCCAGGCCGGGTCGAACGACTTCATTCAGGACGACTGGGCCGCGATCTCGCTCGGCATCCTGCTCTTCGCGCTCGGCCCGTACCGACCGGTTGACGAACTCGCCGCTCTGGGCACGACATCCGCGATCCTCATCGGCTTCCTGACCGTGACCCGCCTGCCCGAGTTGTCGGATGCGCTGCCCCCGATCACCTACCTGCTCGCCAGCATGCTCGGTCTGCTCGCCCTGACCTACGCATCCGCCGCCTACAACGGGTGGATGCTGCGCGCACTCGAGCGGTGGCGGAACTGGAACGTGAACACCTCAGACCTGCGCATCGACGCGGTCGCCGGTGGCATCTCGCGTGCGGTGCACCGCGACCGGGTCAGCATCCTGGAAGGAGAGGTCCTGCCGTTCTTCCACGACCTGCTGGAACGTGCGGACGTCACCGAGGCGGACCGGGCGCGGGCCGCGGCGATCTCGACCGCGATCCGAACCGTCATGGTCGCCGAAGCGGACCGGAGCTGGCTCGATGAGCTGATGGGAACGTTCGGCAGGACGCGTACGATCACCCTCGACGACTCGCGGGGACTCGCATCGGCGATGGAGTCGAACCAGCGCACCGCGCTGCGCGCCCTCCTCGTCGCGTTGCACGACGAAGAGCACCTCGTCAGCGGCGAACTGCGGATCGGCAGCGACGCCGATACGCGCGTCAATTCGGTCGCCATGAGGGTGACGCTCACCGAGCAAGCGGCCAGAGCCGCGCTTCGGCCCTACTTCGCGGTGATGCGCATCGTCTTCCCCGACTTCCGGGTGAAACCGTCCCGCTCCGCGTTGATAATAAGGTTCTCTTATGGGCACCGATGATCCACAGCTTGTCGCTCCCGAGGCCGTCGGGGAGCGTGCGCCGGTTCGCCTGGCAGTTCTTGACGACCATGAGTTGCTGCTCGACAGCCTGGCCAGCTGGATCGCCGCCAACGCGCTCGACTTCGACCTCGTGCTCGCGGCGCAGACCTGGCTCGAGCTCGTGCACAGCGCGAACTTCCCGACGGAGCTGGTCTTCCTCGACTTCCAGCTGCAGGAGTCCATCTCCATCGAGGCGCGCGTGCGCACCTGCCGCGCTGCCGGCGCGAAGGTGATCGTGATCAGCAGTCTGGACACACGTGACGCGAGGGAGCGCGCTATGGATGCCGGCGCATCCGCGTTCCTGTCCAAGTCGTTGCCGATGCACGAGGTGATGGACGTTGCGCGTCGGGTCATGGGAGTCGAGGTCGGCCCCAGCACCCGCAACTGGCGGCCGCTGCCGGTCGGTGCCACCGCGACGACCCGTCCCAAGCTCAGCGGCGGCGAAGAGGAAGCGCTTAGGCTTTATGTGTCTGGGCTCACCACGGTAGAGGTGGCCCGACGGATGAACGTGAAGTATGAGACGGCCAAAACGTACTTGCGCCGAGTGCGCGAGAAGTACGCCAAGGCCAACAGGCCGGCGGGAAAGAAGGCGGAACTGATCCGCCGTGCCGCCGAGGACGGATACCTGCAGTAGTGGCAAAGCTTTATTTTCGCTATGGCGCGATGAACAGCGGCAAGAGCACCGCGCTGCTCCAGGCCGCCTACAACTACGAGGAGCGCGGCCAGCAGGTGCTGCTCGCCAAGCCGCAAGTCGACACCAAGGGCGCATCCCTCATCGTCTCGCGACTGGGCGTCACCCGGCCGGTGGACTTCATGATCGCGGCGACGGATGACGTGCTCGAGCTGTTCGCGCAGGCGCGGCAGGAAGTGAAGGAGGAGACCGGCCGGGACGTGAGTTGCCTGCTGGTGGATGAGGCACAGTTCCTCACAGAGGGGCAGATCGACGACCTGCTGCGCATCGCGATCCTGGAGGACGTGCCGGTGCTGGCTTACGGTCTCCGCACCGACTTCCAGACCGTGGCGTTCCCGGGCAGCAGGCGGCTGCTGGAGATCTCGCACTCGCTTGAGGAGCTGAAGACCATCTGTCGTTGTGGCCGCAAGGCGGTGTTCAACGCGCGCAAGATCGGCGACCGGTTCATCTTCGATGGGGACCAGGTCGCGATCGAGGTCGGTGAGGTCGTCTACGAGTCGCTGTGCGGGTCCTGCTACCTGGACGAGAGCGGTGGGCGCCTGAACCGAGGCAACCGGGTGCTGTCGCCGATGGACACCGCGTACAACTCCGCGCCGGACCCCGACTTCGCCTGACCGCTTAAGCCTTTAGGGCAACAAAAAGGGCCACCTCTCGGTGGCCCTTCTCATTTGTGTCGGGGTAGCGGGATTTGAACCCACGACCTCTTCGTCCCGAACGAAGCGCGCTACCAAACTGCGCCACACCCCGTCGACTAATCAAGAATAGCCGAAATCATCGGCAGTGAGTGTCACGAGAACGGCTTCCGGAGGGCAAGCGAAGCGAACCGGCGCATAAATCGACGTGCCGAGCCCCGCCGACACGTTCAGATGAGCCATCCGGCCGGCGTGATGCCAGGTGCTCAGGCCGCTGGCCTGGTCCAACGGGATGTCGCAATTGGCGACCAGCGCACCGTAACCGGGCACGCGCACCTGACCGCCGTGGGTGTGCCCAGCGAAGATCATGTCGGCACCGTGATTCACGAGCGAGTTGAGCACCCGCTGATACGGAGCGTGTGTCACCCCGATCGTCACCGGGGCCGGCCCGACCCGGTCGTCCTCCCAGCCCACGTTCTCGCGCAGGTCGTCGACGATGCCGGGAAGCAGGTCCAGACGGTCCCACCCGCGGTGGGCGTCACCGGTTCCGACGAGCTCGAGCCGGGAGCCCCGGAACTCGATCGCGCGTGCCGCATTGTTCAGGTCGTACCAGCCGAGGTCGCGATAGAGCTCCTCCAACCCGGCGGTGTCGAGACGGTTCCCCCCGTCTCGCCCCGGGCGACTTTCACCGGCCAGATAGGCGAACGGGTTCTTCGCCTCGGGGCCGATGTAGTCGTTCGAACCGTGCACGAAGACACCCGGGATGCCGCGGAACGGCTCCAGTGCGTACGCGACCGCGTCCAAGGCATCCGTATGTCCGAGCGTGTCGCCGGTGTTCACGATGAAGTCCGGTTCGAAAACCGCGAGCTCGCGCACCCAGTCGATCTTGGTGCGCTGCCACGGTGCGAGGTGCAGGTCGGCGAGGTGCAGCACTGTGATCGGTCGAGCGCTCGGGTCGAGCAGTTGCACGACCTCCCGCCGCACCGTGAAGCGATTCCGCTCCACGACGGTGCCCCAGGCGAGCGCCCCGAGGGCTGCGGCGCCGACCGTCGCGAGCGCGCCGCCGATTACCCGGTTAGCGGCTCCCATCAGTCGTCGTCGGGGTCGGGCCCGGGAGTCGGACCGCCTCGCGGCGCCCTGCCGACCGTGATGGTGACGGTGTCGGACTTGGATACGCCAGTACCTGCACCCGGGCTGGTCGAGATGACCCTGTCCACCTGGGAGGGATCTGTCGTATCGACCTTGTCCACCTTCACCTTGGTGAGTCCTTCGGCCGCGAGCGCTGCCCTGGCCTCGCCTTCGGTCATCCCTACGACGTTCGGAACGGTCCCCGCGAGCGACCCGTCGCTCACGTACACGGTGACGCTGAAGCCAGGCGACAGCCGGCTGCCAGCGGGCGGGTCGGTCGAAGCGACCACGCCGGCGGGGAGGGCGGATGCCACGGTGCCGCCATCCGTGTACTCGAACCCGAGCCCTTCGAGCGCCGACTTGACGGTGGCGACCGACTGGCCGGAGAAGTCCGGCAGCACGGTGGTGGTGCCCGTGATCAGGTTGCCGGGCGCGTCGGGGAACCCGTTGCCGCCGTATAGGCCGAGTAGATTCGCCATCACCGGCTTGAAGATGCGGTGACGTGCGCTGGCACCGTTTCCGCCGCCGAAGGCGATGCGGCTCAGGTCGGCGTGGTCCATGATGTTGCCCACCCAGACCGTCAGCGCGATGTTCGTGCTCGCCGCAACCATCCAGGTGTGCTCGGCGTTGTCGCTCGTGCCGGTCTTGCCGACCAGCGGGATGCCGACGAACGGGTTGGCGACAGCACCGGTACCGCGAGACATCACCTGCTGCAGCGCGTGCGCGGCTCCCGCCGCGACCTCCGGCGACAGGGCCTGCCGGCACTTCGGTGCCTGGCCGGCAAGCTCGGCGCCATCACGGTCGACGATCTTCTCGACTGCGATCGGGTCGCAGGACTTTCCGCCGGCGGCGATGGTGGCGATCATGGTCGCGATGCTGATTGGCGCGATCTCGTTGGTGCCGATAACGGCCGACGGGTTCGCCTGCAGCTTCGCCTCGTCGGCGCGGTGAACGCCCATGTCGAGTCCGGTGTCCCGGATGTCGCACAGGTTGAGCTGCTGGGCCATCGAGAGGTAGGCCGTGTTGACCGACGAGTTGGTCGCCTGCTGCACGGTGATCCGGCCGAAGCTCTGGTTGGCGAAGTTGTGGAACTTCTGGTTGCCGACCCAGTCGCCCTCACAGGACGGGAACCGCTTGAATACCTTGGCGTTCGTGCCGTCGACGACCTCCTGCAGGCCGTGTCCCGCCTTCAGCCATGCGGCCAGCGTGATGATCTTGTAGGTCGATCCGACCTGGAACCCGGACGAACCGCCGTAGGGCCGGTCGGTGTTGAAGTTGACCGCAGTCGTCTCCGGGCCGCCGCCCTCCTGGGAGTTGTCGAAGTGCTTGTTCTGCGCCATCACGCGGATCTTGCCGGTGCCGGGCTCGACTGCACTCACCGCTGCGCCGAGCGAGAAGCGCGATTCAGAAGCGGGGGCTTGCTCGTCGGTGATCGCCTTGGCCGCGACCTGCTGGTCCAGGTTGATGGTCGTGTAGACGTCGTATCCGCCGCGGTCCCAGTTCGCCTGACGCTCCTTGGGGTCCGCTCCGAGGCTCTCCAACTCGGGGACGACGAACGAGACGTAGTCGCAGAAGTTCTGTGCGGAGTACGACGCGTACATGCATCCGCTCGCGGGAGCGCTGATGTTGACGTAGGACTCGATGGGCGTGGCCACAGCCTCGTCGTGCTGCGCCTTGGTGATCATGTCGAGCTCGAGCATGATCTTGAGGATGTCGTCACGACGGTTCTTGTTGGCCTGGTACTTCTCAGGGCTGTCGAGATTGCGCGCGTTCGGATACTGGACGATCGCGATCAGGCTGGCCGCCTCGGCGAGCGTGACATCCGCAGCAGGCTTGCTGAAGTACTGCTTCGACGCGGCCTCGATGCCGTAGGTGTTGTTGCCGAAGCCCGCGATGTTGAGGTACGCGAGCATGATGTCTTCCTTGGAGTAGGTCTTCTCCAGTCCGATCGCGAGCTTCGCCTCTCGCAGCTTGCGCTCGAGGCTCTGCTCCTGCGCCTTCTGGAGCGCCGCCTTGCGCTCCTCGGGGTCGGTGATGCGCACCGCTTCCTGCATGTTGATGTTCTTGACCAACTGCATGGTCAGCGTCGACGCACCGCTGTCGATGTCACCGGACACGGCGTTGCCGACTGCCGCTCGGGCGATTGACTGCATGTCGACACCGCCGTGCTCCCAGAACCGACGGTCCTCGCCGGCGACGACCGCCTGCTTGATGAACTCGGACACCTGGTCCCAGCCCAATTCTTCACGGTTCTGCTTATACATCGTCGCGAAGGGGACGTACTCGCCGCCCGACACTCCATAGAGGGTGTTCTTCACCGACTGGTCACCGATCTCGATGTAATCGGGCAGCGCCTCGAAGATGCCGATCGAGGAGTTCGCGGTCATGCTGGTGACGGCGAGCGCGGGAGTCACGAGGGCTGTGATGAGGACACCCGCGAGACCACTGAGACCGACCATGCCGAGGAAGCCCTTCAGGGCGCCCGGAAGCTTCGAGTTTTCAGAAGGCATAGGATACAGCGTACGGGATGGCCTACTCGGGAAAGCTGAACGGAAACCGAAATGAAACGTTGGGAGTACCTCACTACCCCGCTGATCATCCACAACACTCAGGCCATCCTCAACAATTGGGGCGAGCAGGGCTGGGAACTGGTGCAGGTCGTGCAGGGCCCAGAGGGTGGGCTCGTGGCCTACTTCAAGAGGGAGAAAGAATCCGCATGAGCATCGACGCTCGTCTCGCCGAACTTGGTATCGCCCTTCCCGAGCTTGCCGCTCCCGCCGGGTCCTACGTGCCCGCGGTCGTCAGCGGCAATCACGTCTTCACGGCCGGCCAGCTGCCGTTCGTTGGCGGGAAGCTTCCGGCGACCGGCAAGGTGGGCGAGGGCGACTCTCTGGTGTCACCGGCGGATGCGAAGGGTTACGCCCGCGAGTCAGCGTTGAACGGTCTCGCGGCCATCAAGTCGGTGATCGGTTCGCTGGATCGCGTGACCAGAGTCGTCAAGGTCGTCGGTTTCGTCGCATCCGATCCCGCATTCACCGGCCAGCCCGGTGTCATCAACGGCGCGTCAGACCTCCTCTTCGAGGTGTTCGGCGACGCGGGCATGCACGCACGCAGCGCGGTTGGCGTCGCGGCGTTGCCGCTGGACTCGCCCGTCGAGGTCGAGTTCATCGTCGAGTTCGCGTAAGCGACTCCGCGCTACTGCAGCTTCTCGGTGATCACCTGCATCACTGAGGTGTCGGCAAGAGTGGTGGTGTCGCCGATCTGGCGCCCCTCCGCGACATCCTGAAGCAGTCGCCGCATGATCTTGCCCGAGCGGGTCTTCGGCAGCTCGGTGACGACGAATACCTGACGCGGCCGGGCGATCGCGCCGATCTGCTCGGCGACGTGGGCCCGCAGGATCGCGCTCGCCTCCTCGGCCGTCTGCGCCTCGGCCTGCTTGGCACGCAAGATCACGAACGCGACAACCGCTTGCCCGGTGGTGTCATCGGAGGCCCCGACGACGGCCGCCTCGGCAACGATCGGATGCGACACGAGCGCCGACTCGATCTCCATCGTCGAGAGACGGTGACCGGACACGTTCATCACATCGTCGACCCGGCCAAGCAGCCAGATGTCGCCGTCTTCGTCCAGCCGCGCGCCGTCGCCCGCGAAGTACATGCGGCGCTTGTTCGCACCGGGGAAGTCGAACTTCTCCCAGTAGGTCTCGATGAAGCGCTCCGGGTCGCCCCAGATGCCGCGCAGCATTGAGGGCCACGGGTCGGTGACCACGAGGTAGCCGCCGTTGCCGTTGCCGACGCGATTGCCCTGCTCGTCGAGCACATCCACCGAGATTCCGGGGATCGGCACCTGCGCCGAACCCGGCTTGGCGGTGGTGACGCCGGGCAGCGCGGAGATCATGATCGCGCCCGTCTCGGTCTGCCACCAGGTGTCGACGACCGGGGTTGTGCCGCCTCCGATGATCTCGCGGTACCAGACCCAGGCTTCCGGGTTGATCGGTTCGCCGACCGAGCCGAGCACGCGCAGCGAGCTGAGGTCGAAGCGCTGCGGGTGCTCCCTGCCGACCTTCATGAACGAGCGGATGGCGGTGGGCGCGGTGTACAGGATCGTCACCTTGTACTTCTCGACGATCTCCCACCAGCGACCCGGATGCGGGGTGTCCGGCGTGCCCTCGTACATCACCACCGAGGTGCCGTTGGCGAGCGGGCCGTAGACGACGTAGCTGTGTCCGGTGACCCAGCCGACGTCGGCGGTGCACCAGTAGACATCCGTCTCCGGCTTCAGGTCGAAGACGATGCGCTGCGTGAAGGCGTTCTGCATCAGGTACCCGGCGGAGGTGTGCAGGATGCCCTTGGGCTTCCCGGTCGTGCCGGATGTGTACAGGATGAACAGCGGGTTCTCGGCCTCGAATGCCTTCGCCTCGTGCTCGGCGTCGACCTTCTCGAGCTCCTCGTGCCACCACAGGTCGCGACCCTCGGTCCAGTCGACCTCGTTGCCACCGCGCTTGATGACGAGCACGTTCTCGACGCTGGTCTCGCCGGTGAGCGCGGTGTCGACGGTCGGCTTGAGCGGGAAGACCTTGCCCTTGCGGTATCCGCCGTCGGCGGTGATGACCAGCTTGGCGGTCGCATCCTCGATCCGCGACCTGAGGCTGTCGGCGCTGAAGCCGCCGAAGACCAGCGAGTGCACCGCGCCGATACGGGCGACCGCGAGCATCGCGACGACGGCCTCCGGAATCATCGGCAGGTAGATGGCGACCCGGTCGCCCTGGCGGATGCCGAGCTCGGTGAGCAGGTTCGCCGCCTTCTTCACCTCGGCGGTGAGCTCGGCGTAGGTGATGGTGCGGCTGTCGCCGGGCTCGCCTTCCCAGTAGATCGCGACCCGGTCGCCGTTTCCGGCCTCTACGTGCCGGTCGAGGCAGTTGTAGGCGACGTTCAGGCGTCCGTCGGCGAACCAGCGCGCGAACGGTGGGTTGTTCCAGTCGAGGGTCTGCGTGAACGGGGTTTCCCAGTGCAGCAACTCGCGGGCCTGATCCGCCCAGAAACCGACCGGGTCGGCGGCGGCGCGCTCATACAAGTCGCTCGTCGCAACCGCCTGAGCGGCGAACTCGGGACTCGGCGGGAAGCGCCGTTCCTCGTGCAGCAGGCTGTCGATCTGTTCGCTCATTACACTCCTGAAACGCTTCTTTGCGGTCTCGGTGCGGCTGTTTCGGCGCACCAGAATCGAGACTACCCGCCTCACAGTGTTTCCCCATTGAAAAGGTCTCGCCCTGCACTAGACTGATGTGGTCAATCCGTCATGGATGACTGGCAGTCCGCAACGATTCCCCCCAATCAGCTGACTGCCGTGGCGGCGCCGGTTCCCCCCAACAGGCGCCGCCCCTCTTTTTTAACCCGTTTCAAGGAGATCCGGCCGCGTTCCGCCCCGGATGCCCGTCATCCGTCTCGAAGCGGCGCTTTTTCCTTGAGATGGGTTAGAAGCCGGAGGTTGGGCGGGCGACGGGTGCTCCTCCCGATAGCGGCCGGTGAGCCGGAGCGCACTGCTGGCCCGAGTCAGAACCGGATCGTCGGCGGCTGGCGCGTAGCGTCGCCGCATGCTCGAGCCGCGTTTCGTCGCCAGCCCACCCGGTGCGAGCCAGGACACACCGACCCGCCGCAACCTGCCCGAATTCGGTGAGCTGGCGGCGCTCGTCGCCGACCCGGATGTGACGGATGTCTTCGTCAACGGGGTGGACGGGCTGTGGGTCGACCGCGGCGCAGGTCTGCTGCGCCAGCCCTCCCTTGAACTGGACGAGGGTCGACTCCGCGAACTCGCCGTCCGCCTGATCGCACTCGGCGGACGGCACATCGACGAGGCGACACCGTGCGTCGACGTGCGACTGCACGACGGCATCCGGGTGCACGCGGTGCTGCCGCCGATCTCCACCGGCGGCACGCTCATCTCGATCCGGCTGCCGCGCTTCAGGCGGCTCTCGCTCGACGACCTCGAGCGGGCGGGGTTCTTCGCCGACGTGCCCGCCGCATCCGTTGTCCATTTGGTCGAACGGCGCGCGAACGTGCTGATCACCGGGGCGGCCGGCAGCGGCAAGACCACCCTGCTTTCGGCGATGCTCGCGAGCGCCGACCCGAGCGACCGGATCGTCGCGATCGAGGATGTCGCCGAACTCCACGTCGAGCACCAGCACTTCGTGTCACTCGAAGCGAGGCAGGCGAACCTGGAGGGCGCAGGCGGCGTCGGCATGGAGCGACTGGTACGCGAAGCGCTGCGGATGCGCCCCGACCGGCTGGTGGTGGGGGAGTGCCGCGGCGCGGAGGTGCGCGAACTGCTCGCGGCGCTCAACACCGGCCACGACGGCGGCGCAGGCACCCTGCACGCCAACTCACTCGGAGACGTCCCGGCACGGATGGAGGCGCTCGGCGCGCTCGCCGGTCTCGGTCCAACCGCGATCGCCCGCCAGACGGTGAGCGCCATTGGCGCGGTGCTTCACCTCGAGCGGCGCGGCGGCGTGCGCCGGCTCGCCCAGCTCGGTTCCTTCGAGCTCGATGATCGGGACCGGCTCACGACCGTCGAGGCGCCCCCCGTGAGCCCATGAAGCGGGCGGTGCCGAAGCACGCGGCTGACCCGGTCGGCCCGGCCGCCCAGACGGTGCAACGGCTTGCCGTGCTGCTGGCCGCGGGCGTCACGCCCGGCTCCGCCTGGGGCTACCTCGCCGAGCAGAGCGCCGACCCGCGCGTGCGGCAGATCGCTGCGACGGATGCGCCGATCGCCGACGCGATTCTGGCCAGCAGTCAGGGCGATCCGGTCTGGCGAAGCCTCGCCGCGGCCTGGCGGATTGCGACCGATGCAGGGGCTCCGCTCGCGCCGACACTGAGGTCGCTCGCGCAAACCCTCCGCGATCTCGCCCAGACCCAGCGCGACGTCTCGGTCGCCCTCGCGGCGCCCGCGGCGACCGCACGGATGGTGCTGGCGCTCCCGCTGGTGGGGCTGCTGTTCGGCGCGGCACTCGGATTCGACACCCTGGGCATCCTCTTCGGCACCCCGGCCGGCTTCGCCTGTCTCGTTCTCGGGGCAGGGCTCATGCTCGCCGCCCGGATGTGGAACCGCCGCCTGCTACGGGCGGCAACCCCGACCGACCCAACGCCGGGCCTGCAGCTCGAGCTGCTGGCGATCGCGCTGTCTGGCGGGGCATCCGTTGACCGGGCACGCGAGGCGGTTGCCGAGGCGAGCCGCAGCTGCGGTCTGCCGAGCGACGCAGCCGAGGTCGATGCGGTGCTCGCGCTGTCCGTGCGGGCCGGGGTGCCCGCGGCGGCCCTGCTGCGCAGCGAAGCCGAACAGCAGCGGCTCGACGCGCGCAGCGAAGGGCAGCGCAGGGCGGCGAAGCTCGCGGTGACACTGATGATCCCGCTCGGCGTGTGCGTGCTGCCCGCGTTCATGCTGCTGGGGGTTGCGCCGCTGATGATCGCGGTCGTCTCCTCAACGGTCTCCGGGCTGTGAGGTTCGCACACGGCGGCGAGCCCGGATGCCCGGGACTGCCAGTGGTCCGCTCGACACTGTCCTCGATTAGAAGGAGGAACAGATGAGATTCAGACTCAGGCGTCGCCTCGCAGGCGAGACCGGCGCGGCCACCGCCGAGTACGCCATCGCGACGATGGCGGCGGTCGGCTTCGCGGGGCTGCTGGTGGTGATCATGCGCTCCGATGAGGTGCGCGGCATGCTCACCGACCTGGTGCAGCGTGCGCTCACGTTCGCCGGCTGACGCCGAAGCGGGCACGGTGGCCGCAGAATTCGCGGTTGCCGTGCCCGCCGTGATGCTCGTGCTCGCGTGCTGCCTCGGCTCGGTGCAGCTCGCCAGCCAGCAGGTGCGGTTGCAGGATGCCGCCGCGGTCGCTGCCCGCGCCACGGCGAGGGGCGACCCGGTGGATGTCGGCCGGCTCGTGCCCGGCGCATCCGGAGCAATCGAGAGCGGCAGTGAGCTCGTGTGCGTCACGGCGACGGTGCACGGGCCGGGGCTATTCGGCGCCATCACCCTGACAGCGCGCAGCTGCGCACTCGCCGGAGGAGGCTGATGCGCGCCGACGAGCGCGGGTCCGGCTCGCTACTCGCGGTCGCGCTCATCACCGGCACTCTCGCGCTGACCATGCTGTTCGTACCTCTCTATATAGTGCTGGTCGCGAAGCAGCGGGTCGCAGGGGCAGCGGATGCCGCAGCACTCGCCGCAGCGGACGTCGCGATCGGCATCGTCCCCGGGGTGCCCTGCGAGCAAGCATCCGTCGTCGCCGAAGCGAACGGGGCGGCGCTCAGCGGATGCCGTCAGGATGGCGCTATCGTGACCGTCAGGGCCAGCACGATCGTGCTTGGACTGCCCGTGGCGGCTCTCGCCACCGCCGGACCCGCTCCGCCGCGCCAATAGAGCGCGCGGTGTTTTCGTGTGTATGGTGTCCCCTGTTCTATTCAGACATTCAAGGAGTTCCGTGCCCGGCACGAAGAAACTGGTCATCGTCGAGTCACCTGCAAAGGCGAAGACCATCGCGCAGTACCTCGGTGACGATTACGAAGTGCAGGCCTCCGTCGGCCACATTCGTGACCTCATCGAGCCGAAAAACCTGCCGCCGGAGCTGAAGAAGGGCTCGCTCGGCAAGTTCTCCGTGGATGTCGAGAACGGCTTCGAGCCGTACTACGTCGTGTCCGACCAGAAGCGCAAGACGGTCTCCGAGCTGAAGAAGGCGCTCAAGAACGCCGACGAGCTCTACCTCGCAACTGATGAGGACCGCGAAGGCGAGGCCATCGCGTGGCACCTGCTGCAAGTGCTGAACCCCAAGGTTCCCGTGCGGCGCATGGTGTTCCACGAGATCACCAAGGACGCCATCGAGCACGCCCGCGACAACACCCGCGAGATCGACACCGCACTCGTTGACGCGCAGGAGACCCGCCGCATCCTGGACCGCCTGTACGGCTACGAGGTGTCGCCGGTGCTGTGGCGCAAGGTTGGCCCCGGGCTGTCGGCCGGCCGCGTGCAGTCCGCCGCTACCCGACTGGTGGTCGAGCGTGAGCGCGAACGACTGGCTTTCATCGCGGCGACTTACTGGGACCTGTCCGCGAGTCTCACCCCGGCCGAGCAGAAGGACCTGTTCGACGCGCGTCTCGCCCGCCTGAACGGCTCGCGAGTCGCCACCGGCCGCGACTTCGATGACCGTGGAGCATTGAAGACGGATGCTGTCGCCCTCGACGAGGCGGCAGCCGAGGCGCTCGCGACGGCACTGCGAGAGGCGTCGACCTCTGTCACGGTGACCTCGGTCGAGTCGAAGCCGTACACGCGTCGGCCGGCCGCGCCGTTCACGACGTCGACGATGCAGCAGGAGGCCGCCCGCAAGCTGCGCTTCTCCGCCCGGCAGACGATGAGCGTCGCGCAGAGCCTGTACGAGAACGGTTTCATCACCTATATGCGAACCGACTCGCCGTCGCTGTCGCAGCAGGCCACCAACGCGGCCCGCACGCAGGCGAAGGCGCTGTACGGAGCCGACAGCGTTCCCGAGAAGCCGCGCGTCTACAGCGGCAAGTCGAAGAACGCGCAGGAAGCGCACGAGGCGATCCGCCCATCCGGTGACACCTTCCGCACCCCGTCCGAGTTGCAGGGCACGCTGCGCGGCAACGACTGGAAGCTGTACGACCTGATCTGGAAGCGCACCGTCGCCAGCCAGATGGCGGATGCCAAGGGGTCGACCGCCACGGTCACGATCACCGCGGCCACGGCATCCGGAGACCGCGCCGAATTCGTTGCAAGCGGCACCGTGATCACCTTCCGCGGCTTCCTGGCCGCCTATGAAGAGGGACGTGACGAGGAGCAGAACGAGACCGCAGAGCCGACCGAGGCGAAGCTGCCGGCGCTGACCGAGGGGCAGAGCCTCACGCTGGCGTCGGTCGAGGCCAAGGGGCACGAGACCAGCCCGCCGCCGCGGTACACCGAGGCAAGCCTGATCAAGACGCTCGAGGAGCTCGGGATCGGGCGACCGTCCACCTTCACGTCGATCATCTCGACGATCATCGACCGCGGGTATGTGACCCCGCGCGGCACCGCGCTGGTGCCCAACTGGGTGGCGTTCTCTGTGGTGCGTCTGCTGGAGGACTACTTCGGCGAGCTGGTGCAGTACGACTTCACCGCCGACATGGAGAACGACCTCGACCGCATCGCCGACGGCGAGGAGGACCGGGTCGGCTGGCTCACCAGCTTCTACTTCGGCGGCCAGCGGCACCGCGGCCTGCGCAACGTCATCGACAACCTGGGCGAGATCGACGCGCGCAGCGTCAACTCGACCCGGATCGATGACGACATCACGCTGCGCATCGGCAAGTACGGCCCGTACCTTGAGGTCGAGGATCCGGATGCCGCGGACGGCACGCCGCGCCGCGTGAACATCCCGCAGGACCTCGCCCCCGACGAGCTCACGGTCGAGAAGGCCCGCGAGCTCATCGAGGCGCCCGTGTTGACCGACCGGGTTATCGGCATCAACCCGGAGAACGGCAAGCAGATCGTCGCGAAGGACGGCCGGTTCGGCCCGTACGTGACCGAGCTGGATCCCGAGGAGGCCGAGACCTCGGCGGTCGAGCCTGTCGAGACCGTGGACGCCGCGACCGGCGAGGTGACGGCGACGGTGGTCGAGCCTGTCGAGACCCCGAAGAAGCGCAAGCCGGCCACCAAGAAGGCGGCCGCCGCCAAGCCGCGCACCGCGTCGCTGTTCAAGTCGATGGACCTTGCGACCATCGACCTCGACACGGCGCTGACCCTGCTCAACCTGCCGCGCGTCGTCGGCGTCGATCCGGAGTCCGAGGCGGAGATCACCGCGCAGAACGGCCGGTACGGCCCCTACCTGAAGAAGGGCACCGACACCAGGTCGCTCACGAGCGAGGACCAGATCCTCGAGATCGACCTCGCCGGTGCGCTGGAACTGTTCGCGCAGCCGAAGTACGGTGCCACGCGTGCGTCCAGTGCTCTGAAGGAGTTCGAGAACCTGGACCCCGAGAGCGGCAAGGCGATCAAGATCAAGGACGGCCGGTTCGGGCCGTATGTCACCGACGGTGTAACCAACGTGACGGTCCCGCGCGGTGAGGTGCCGGAGGAGATCGACTTCGAGCGGGCGGTGCAGATGCTCGCCGACAAGCGGGCGAAGGGTCCGGCCAAGCCGAAGGCGAAGGCGAAGGCCAAGACCACCCGCAAGGCTCCCGCGAAGAAGAAGTGACGTGACCGGGCTTTTCATCACGTTCGAGGGCGGCGACGGCTCGGGCAAGTCGACCCAGGCGGAGCTGCTCACGAGCTGGCTGACGGATGCCGGACACACCGTCGTGCGCACTCGCGAGCCGGGCGGCACCGACCTTGGTGATGAGCTGCGGGAGATTGTGCTGCATCGGCGAGGCGACATCGCGCCGCGCGCCGAGGCGCTCATCTACGCGGCGGACCGTGCACATCACATCGCGACCAAGGTGCGGCCGGCGATTGACCGCGGCGAGGTGGTGATCCAGGACCGGTACTTCGACTCCTCGGTGGCCTACCAGGGTGTCGGCCGCGGTCTCGGCGCAGACGATGTTCGTCGGATCTCGCTGTGGGCGGTCGAGGACCTGCTCCCCGACCTGACGATCCTGCTTGACCTGGACGAGTCCGTCGGCCGCGGTCGCCTCGACGAGGCGCGCACCCGCTACGACCGGCTCGAGGCGGAGGAGCAGACCTTCCACGCGACGGTCCGCTCCGCTTATCTCGAACTTGCGGCGGCCGAGCCGGCGCGGTTCCTGGTGCTCGACGCATCCGGGGACGTCGCCTCGCTCGCCGCGGCGATCCGCGCTCGCGTCGAAGCCCTCCTCGCGCGCCGCTGACCGCCCCGCAGCGCTGCTCCCGATTGTTATCGATGCGGATGCGTCGGGCGGGCCGGGCGGGGCCGGATGCGCCGGGCCGGGGGAAACTGGGAACCACCGACAGCGGTGCACCCTAGGCTTTACGCATGCAGGTGTGGGACGAGCTGACCGGCCAGTCTGAGGCGATCGACGTGTTCCGATCGGCCGCGGAGGCCGCCGCCGCTGGGCGCGACGGGATGACCCACTCGTGGCTCATCACCGGTCCGCCCGGGTCGGGGCGCTCCAACCTCGCCTACGCGTTCGCGACCGCGCTGCTCAGCCCCGGCAACCCCGACGGCGATGAGGCGACCCGCCGCCAGGTGGCGGCGCGCACGCATCCGGATCTCGGCGTGCTCAGCACCGACCGCGTCATCATCTCGATCGAAGAGGTGCGGTCGCTGGTCGCGAGCTCGCAGTTCTCGCCCTCCGTCAGCCGCTACCGGGTCATGATCATCGAGGACGCCGACCGGATGACCGAGCGCACCTCCAACGTGCTGCTGAAGGCGCTCGAGGAGCCGCCTCCGCGCACGGTGTGGATCCTATGCGCGCCGAGCGAGGCTGACCTGATACCCACCGTCCGGTCGCGGGTGCGCAGCGTGCGGTTGCGGGTTCCCTCCGTGGAGGATGTCGCCGAGCTGATCACCCGCCGCGACGGCGTCGACGCTGAACTTGCGATCCGCGCCGCCCGCGAGGCGCAGAGCCACATCGGCATGGCGCACCGGCTTGCCACCAACGCCGACGCGCGCGCGCGTCGCGAGCAGACCCTGCAGGCGGCCCTCGGCATCCGGAGCGTCTCCGGAGCGGTCAGCGCTGCCGCCACCCTGCTGGAGGTCGCGACCGCAGATGCCAAGGCGATCACCGAGGAACGTGACGCCGAGGAGCGTGAGAGCGCGATGCGCTCGCTCGGCATCGAGCCAGGCGGCACCATTCCGCCCGCCCTGCGCTCGCAGCTGAAGTCGCTCGAGGAGGACCAGAAGCGCCGCGCCACCCGCAGCCTGCGCGACGGACTGGACCGCATCATGGTCGACCTGATGTCGCTCTACCGGGATGTGCTGCTGCTGCAACTGGGCGTCGCAAGCGAACCCATCAACCTCGAGATCAGCGACCAGCTGCAGCGCGCCGCCGAGGAGTCGACCCCGGCGCAGACCCTCGAGACCCTCGACGCCATCACCACCGCGCGGCAGCGTATTGACGCCAACGTTGCGCCCGCCCTCGCCCTTGAAGCCATGTTGATCACCGCCAGGAGGCAGCCCAGATGAGAGAGCGACGCACCCGACGAACCCTCAGCGCGGTCGCGGTGGCCGCGGCGGCGGTGGTCGGACTGAGCGGATGTGTGTCGTTCTTCGTCCCCGAGGAGCCGAGCAAGACATCCGTTCCCACCGACGAGTCGGTCGCGCCCGAGCTCGAGGCGTTCTACAAGCAGGTGCTGCAGTGGGAGAACTGCGGTGACGGCTTCCAGTGTGCGACCGCGACAGCGCCGCTCGACTGGAACGAGCCCGAGCGGGAGTCGATCGAACTGGCGCTCATCCGGTCGGTGGCGAAGAGCAGCGACCGGATCGGGTCGCTGCTGGTGAACCCCGGCGGGCCGGGTGGTTCCGGCTATGACTTCATCCACGACAGCCTCGACTATGCGGTGTCCGGCAACCTGATCGACCGGTTCGACATCGTCGGCTTCGACCCCCGCGGCGTCGGCCGGTCGTCGGCGGTCTCCTGCTACGACGACCCCGCCCAGATGGACCGCTGGCTGTACGAGCTGCCGGGTAACGAGTTCGCGTCGGATGCCTGGATCGCCGAGAACAAGGCATCCTCGGCTGAATTCGGTCAGGCCTGCCTCGATCACACCGGCGACCTGCTCGGCTTCGTCGACACGAACAGCGCCGCACGCGACCTGGACCTGCTGCGCGCGATCCTCGGCGACAAGAAGCTGAATTACCTCGGCTACTCCTACGGCACCCTGCTCGGGGCGACCTACGCCGAGCTGTTCCCGGAGAAGACCGGGCGCCTCGTGCTCGACGGCGCGATTGACCCGGCCACGAGCGAGTTCGACGTCACCGCGACCCAGGCGGTCGGGTTCGAGAGCGCCATGATGGCCTACCTCGAGGACTGCAGCACCGGCCGGGAGTGCCCGTTCCGCGGCGCCCCCGAGCAGGCGATGCAGACCGTGAACGCGCTGCTGCAGAGCCTGCAGGCCAGCCCGTTGCGCGCCTCCGACGGTCGGATGCTTGGGGCATCGACCATGTTCACGGCCATCATCCTGCCCCTGTACAGCCAGGAGAACTGGCCGTACCTGAACGACCTGTTCGCCCGGGTGATGAGCGGGGAGGCGGACTTCGCGTTCGCGCTGGCCGACAGCTACAACGGGCGGAATCCGGATGGCACCTACCGCGACAATTCGACGGAGGCGTTCACCGCGATCAACTGCCTGGACTACCCGATCGACTCGTCGGTGGAGACGCTGCGCGCGCAGGCTGCCGAGCTGGCGAAGGTGGCGCCGGTGTTCGGCCCGCTGATGTCGTACGGCACGTCGTGTGACGGATGGCCGTTCCCGGCCGAGCGGGACCGGCAAGAGATCCACGCATCCGGTTCGGCGCCGATTCTCGTGGTGGGGACGACGAACGACCCGGCGACCCCGTACCAGTGGTCGGTGAACCTGGCCGACCAGCTCGACGAGGGCCACCTGGTCACCTATCAGGGTGAGGGGCACACCGCCTACAACAAGTCCAACTCGTGCGTGAACCGCGCGGTCGACGACTTTCTGATCAACGGGACGGTGCCGTCGGCCGACCCCATGTGCTGAGGCTGCCCTACGGGAGCCACAGAGGGGGTAGCGAGGAGTAATGGACCGCTTCCGGGCTGCCGCACGACGCTATCCGCTCGTCGTGGCGACCTTCGCTGTGGGCGCGGTGGCGCTCGTTCTGACGTTGCTCGGGTTCGACACCGTCACCGCCTGGTTCGTGTCGCTGTTCGCGCTCGCCGTTGCCGCTCGCGAGGGCTGGAGCATGATCCGCAGCCTCGTCGGCGGCCACGTCGGGCTCGACGTGCTGGCTATCACGGCGATTGTCGCGACCGTGGCGGTGGGGGAGTACTGGGCGAGCCTCGTGATCGTCCTCATGCTCTCGGGTGGTGAGGCGCTCGAGGACCTCGCGTCGGTGCGGGCGCAGCGCGAACTCAACGCGCTGCTCACACGGGTGCCCCAGGTGGCGCACCGGATTGCGGACGACGGTGAGATCGAGGACATCAGCGCCGACGAGGTCGCAGTGGGCGACCGTCTGCTGCTGCGCCCCGCCGAACTGGTCCCCGTCGATGCTGAACTGTTGAGTCCGGCCGGCGATTTCGACGAGTCATCGCTGACAGGGGAGAGCATGCCGGTAGAAAAGTCGACCGGGGAGCAGGTGCTGAGCGGCTCGATCAACGGCGCAACCGCAGTCGAGGTCCGGGCGACCGCTGTCGCATCCGACAGCCAATACCAGCGGATTGTCGAGCTGGTGCGGGAGGCCTCGCAGAGCAAGGCGCCGCTGGTGCGCCTCGCTGATCGCTACGCGCTGCCGTTCACCATCGTGTCGCTGGCCATCGCCGGGGCAGCCTGGTGGATGAGCGGCGATCCGGTCCGGTTCGCCGAGGTGCTCGTGGTCGCGACCCCGTGTCCGCTGCTGATCGCGGCTCCCGTTGCGTTCATGGCGGGCATGTCCAGCGCCGCGAAGCTCGGGATCGTGATCAAGGATGCCGGGACTCTTGAGAAGCTGTCCCGCGCGCGCACTGTCGCTTTCGACAAGACCGGGACGCTGACGCACGGCAGGCCGGAGGTTGTCGGGGTGCAGCCCGCCGACTCCCTCAGCTCTGATCGTCTGTTGCAATTGGTCGGCTCGGCCGAACGATACTCGTCACACGTGCTGGCGCAGTCGCTCATCGCCGCTACCAGTGACCGCGGGCTCGAGTTGATCGACGCGGACGACGCTCGGGAGGTCGCGACCAACGGTGTGCGCGCGGAACTGGACGGGCACGTGGTCATGGCAGGCAAGCCAGGCTGGGTCGCCGACCACGCATCCGGTGTCCAGCGACTAACTTTGGAATCCGGGGAAGCGGCCGTCTACGTGGCCGTCGACGGCCGGTTCGCCGGGACGATCACCTTGCGTGACCGGATGCGCGAGGAAGCGCCGGCGACGCTGGACGCGCTGTCCGGACTGGGCGTGCGCAAGACGATCATGCTGACCGGGGACGTGCGGCAGACCGCGCAAGCCGTCGCGGATGAGCTCGGCATCGAGGAGGTCCACGCCGAGTGCCTCCCGGCCGACAAAGTCGAAGTCGTGCGTGCTGCGACGCCGCGCCCGGTGGTGATGGTCGGCGACGGCGTCAACGACGCGCCGGTGCTCGCCGCCGCCGACGTCGGGATCGCTATGGGCGCGCGGGGGTCCACTGCGGCGAGCGAATCGGCTGATGTGGTGATCCTGCTGGATGACCTGTCCCGCGTCGCGCGTGCGGTGTCCATCGGTCATCGGACTGTGGCGATCGCGTTACAGAGCATCTGGCTCGGCATCATCATCAGCGTCGGGCTGATGTTCGTGGCCGCGTTCGGTTACCTGCCCGCGATCGTAGGGGCGACCCTGCAGGAGGTCGTTGACCTGATCGCGATCCTCGGCGCGCTCCGCGCGGTGCGGGCGGGTGCTGCGCCGCTTCCGCATGGAGCGAAGTACGGGCTGCGTGCGCCGCAAACGGTGGAAGGCGCCGGGTGACAGGCATCTCCGGTTCGAGAGTAGAACTGAGCCGCCTGTGGGAATCGAACCCACGACCTTCTCATTACGAGTGAGACGCTCTGCCGACTGAGCTAAGGCGGCGCACCGCGCGGCGAGCCGCTGGCACGAAAAGCAATCTTAGCCGATCACTGACAAGCTCAAACAACCCCGCATCCGTTGACATGCAAGTAGTCACTTGCCTATTGTGGGTCGTGTGGGAGATGTCTTCCGGGCGCTGGCCGATCCGACACGGCGGCTCATCCTCGACGAGCTCACGCTGCGGGACGGGCAGACGCTCTTCGAGATCTGCTCGCGGCTGATCGCCCACGGCAACACCTCAACCCGGCAGGCGATCTCGCAGCACCTCGCCGTTCTCGAAGAGGCGGGCCTGGTCGAGTCTCACCGATCCGGCCGCACCAAGATCCATCACCTGAACACCGAGCCACTGCGCTCGATCACCGAGCGCTGGCCCCTAACCGATTAGGAGTGCACCATGCAGGCACGCATCAACGTGACGAGTGTCTTCGTCGACGACCAGGCGAAGGCGCTCGCGTTCTACACGGAGAAGCTCGGGTTCCTCCCGAAAACGGATGTTCCGGTCGGTGAGCACCGGTGGCTCACCGTCGTCGGCGCGGATGCTCCGGATGGAGTGGAGCTGCTCCTCGAACCTGACGAGCATCCGGCCGCGAAGGCTTACATGAGGGCGCTAGTCGAGGACGGCATCCCGGCCACGTCGTTCGCGGTGGATGACGTGGTCGCCGCGCACCGAGAGCTCGAGGCGCAAGGGGTCAGGTTCACCCAGCCGCCGACACCGATGGGACCGGTGGTCACCGCGGTGCTCGACGACACCTGCGGAAACCTGATCATGATCGCGAGCCCGGCGTAGGCGGCGCCTACGCGGGCACGCGCGCGTACCGCTCCGCCGCTCGGGCGCGCGCCTTGGCCGCCTCGACCTCGCGGTTCTTCGGCGGGGCGGTTGTCACCAGGTCCTGCAGCAGGTGCCCGGTGATGTGTGCGATCTCCGCGACCGCGCGGTTGAAAGCTTCCTCGTTCGCCTTGGACGGCTTCGTCGAACCGCTCACCTTGCGCACGTACTGCAGCGCCGCCGCGTGAACCTCTTCGTTCGTCGCCTCGGGCTCGAAATTGTGGAGAGTGTGAATGTTCCGGCACATAATTCGAGGCTACTCGGGGGCACTGTCAGGGCAACCCCCGCCGGGCGCGGCACAGGCTACGTTCAGCGCGCCAGTACTATAGGCGAGTGACTGACCAGGGGGAGCCGCTGAGTCGCCGCGCCGCGCGCGAGGCGACGGGCAAGCCGATCAAGCCGAAGAAGCAGGCACCGGATGCGCCGGCCTCCTCGAGCGGGAACGCCGGCACCGGCATCCGGGCGCTGATCGCCAAGCATCCAACCGCCTGGCTGGCCGGCGCGCTGAGCGCCGCCTTCCTGATGCTCGGCACTGGCGCCGTGTTCGCCGGCGCCGCGGTCGCCGCGAACGCGGCCACGCCTGTGGTGTTGCCAACCGAGACGGCGCGGGGGCCGCGAGACGTTCCGCCGCAGCTGGCCGGCGCGCAAGCCGTCCGCACGTGCATGGTCTCCGCGGTCGATCCCGCGCTCGGCAGCTTCGCCGGCGCGGTAGTCAACGCCGCCACGGGCGAATTGCTGTTCGACCGGAGTGCATCCGACGCCGCCCCTGGAGCCAGTGCCGTGAAGGCGCTCACCGCGGCCGCCGCGTTGTCGGTGCTCGGGGCGGACTACCAGCTCAGCACCCGGGTGTATCAGGGAACCGAGCCGGGCAGCATCGTGCTCGTCGGCGGCGGTGACCCGACCCTGAGCGCGGCCACCGACAGCTACTACCCCAATGCGCCTAAGCTTGCCGATCTCGCCGAGCAGGTCAACGCACAGTGGAAGCTCCTCAACCCGCCGGTCGTCGTCGTTCCCGACCCGCCGCGTGAGGAGAACGAGGACGAGGAAGGGGACGAGACCGAACCGGACCCGGCGCCCACCCAACGTCCCACCACCACCCAGCAGCAGATCACCAAGGTGATCGTCGACGTGGGCCTGTGGAGCAGCGCCGACCGTTGGAACCAGGGCTGGGCCCGCGGTGAGCAGACCACCGGCACCATGGCCGAGGTCGTCCCGCTGATGGTCGACGGCGATCGCGCCGACCCGAAAAAGGCAGTCAGCCCGCGCAGCACCGATCCGACCGGGCGGGCGGTGACCGCCTTCATCCGCGCGCTGGGTCTCGACCCGGCGAAGGTGCAGGTGAGCAACGGATCGGCCCTGACCAGCCGGCCGCTGCTCGGCGAGGTCAAGTCGCAGCCGGTCAAGCAGCTGGTGGGGCACATGCTCCGCACGGGTGACAACACGCTCGCCGAGCAGCTCGCGCGCGTCGTCTCAGTCGAGGTGGACAGGGGCGGTGCGGCCGCGTCCCTCACCGACGTGATCGGCGGTGCCCTTGCACAGCACGGCATCGACGTGAGCGGACTCGCCCTCAGTGACGCGAGCGGTGTCAGCGCCGCGAACGCAGTCCCGCCGCAGGCGATCGCCGGGCTGATGGCGAAGGTCGCGAGCGGTGACCAGACCCTCGCGATCATGAACGACTCGCTGCCGGTCGCCGGCAACAAGGGCGGGCTGGAGGGCCGGTTCGGCGGCGACAATGCGGTGGTGCACGGCAACGTCCGCGCCATGCCGGGCGCGATCGACGGGGCTCAGACGCTCGCTGGCCTGATCATCGCCGCGGATGGCACCGCGCTCGGGTTCTCGTTCCACGCCGTCGGCGCAGGCGGGGAGGCAACGGATGCCGCCCTCGATACTCTCACCGCGGCAGTGTTCAATTGTGGGAACAACCTTTCCAACGTTTGAGCAAGGGGAAGACCATGAGCCGGGCTTTGTTCGTCATCGATGTGCAGAACGACTTCACCGAGGGCGGTGCGCTCGGCGTCCAGGGTGGCGCGGCGGTGGCCGCCGGGGTCACGGCGCTGTTGGCGAAGCATCCGGATCGGTATGAGCACGTCTTCGCGTCCCGCGACTGGCACGACGCCGACAATGACAATGGCGGGCACTTCGCCGTCGGCGCCGAACCGAACTTCGTGGACACCTGGCCCGCGCACTGCGTCGCCGGAACGCCCGGCGCCGAGTACCACCCGGACCTGAACACGGATGCGGTCACGATCCACGTGCGCAAGGGGCAGGGTGTGCCGGCCTACTCGATCTTCGAGGGGAAGACGGATGACGGTGCGACCGTGTCCGAGAAGCTGGACGAGTTGGGTGTGCTCGAGATCGACGTCGTCGGCATCGCCACGGACCACTGCGTACGCGCGTCGGTGCTCGACGCGCTCGAGCACGGGCGGCGGGTGCGCGTGCTGACCGGACTGGTCGCCGGGGTTGCGCCGGATGCGACAGCGGCCGCCCTGGAGGAGATGGGGCACGCCGGGGCGGAGCTGGTGAGCCCGGAGGGGGAGCCAACCCCCGCGGGTTGAGGGTCTCGACAGGCTCGACCACCGGTGGGGTCGGCCACCGGCGAGTCAAGCGACGGGCAGCGCCGCCGGGTTCTCCACCAGGCGGATGAACGCCGCCAGTTCCGTCACACCGTCGGGGGTATGCGGCAGGTACTCGGTCAGCTCCGGCGAGTAGATCAGGTAGGCGGCCCACTGCGCGCGCGAGATCGCCACGTTCAGGCGGTTCTTCATGATGAGGAATTCCATGCCGCGCGGCACATCCGACGCCGACGACGCTGCGAGCGTCACGATCGCCACGGCAGCCTCCTGCCCCTGGAACTTGTCCACCGTGCCGACCGGCACCTCGGTGAACCCTGCGGCATCGAGGTGCGCCCGCACAAGTGTGAGCTGCGCGTTGTACGGCGTCACCACGATCAGTTCCGCCTGCGTGAGCGGCCTCGCCGCGGCATCCGGCTCCGGCACCCACGATCGACCGAGCGCTGCCCGCACCAGCTCGACCACGACCTCGGCCTCCTCCGGCGACTGGGTCGAGTTGCCCACGTGCATCACCGGCACCGGATGCAGTCCAGCCGCAATCCCATCGAGCGAGCGCTGCGACGCGCACTCGTGCGAGTGCAGCGCGCCCTCGTACGACAGCCGCGACACCGGGGCAGCGACGGCCGGATGCATCCGCCTGCTCTCCGCGAGGAAGTACCCGTACTCGGGCGGCAGCACGTCGTGCCCGTCGGCGACCCAGCCGAGCGCGGACGTGTCGACGGGTTCCGGATGCGTGCCCTGGCTCACCTGCGGAAGTTGCTGCGGGTCGCCGAGCAGCATCACGTTCTTCGCGGCGACGCTCGCGGCGATGGTTGAGGCCAGCGCGAACTGCCCGGCCTCGTCCACGACGATCAGGTCGAGTGAGCGACGGGGGACCCGGCCGACGTTGGCGAAGTCCCACGCGGTGCCGCCGAACACGAACCCGGTGTCGGCGTGCTCGAACGCGAAGCGGAACGCGTCGTCCTTCTTCGCCAGGACCGTGTAGTCGTGGTCGCCCGGGTTGAGTCGGTCCTTGGGTGCCTTTGCGACGAGCGACGGGTCGAGCCCGGCATCGCCGACGAGCCTGTCGAGCACGTGCTCCACCACCGCGTGCGATTGCGCGACGACGCCGATCTTCCAGTGGTGCTCGCGCACCAGGTCGGCGATCACGTGCGAGGCGAGCCAGGTCTTGCCGGTGCCGGGTGGCCCCTGCACGGCGAGATAGGAGTCGTCGAGGTCGAGCAGGCTCGCCACCACGGCCGTGCGGTAGGACTCGTCGACGACCGGCGAGAGGTTTCCGCTGCGGGTGCGCGGCGGGGTGCGGCGCAGGATGTCCACCATCGGATCCTTCGGCCAGCCGCCGGATGCGCCGTCGGGCGGGGTGTCGATGATCCGCTGCGCCCACTCCTCGATCGCCGGACGTTGCGCGCCAGCACCGGGAGGTGCAGCCGGCGTCAACGCGACCGGAAGGTGCCTGTACGGCTCGATGCCCTCCGGCAGCGTCTCCTCCACAAGTGCGCCGTCGTCGTACACCTCGACCAGCCGCACGCTGCGGGCGGGGCGGGCGCCGGCCTCGGCGTTGGGGATGATGAACGGCCCGGGCGATTCGTAGACCAGGAACGGACCGGCCTGCTCGGTCGGCTTCACCGTGCTGCCGGGCGCCCACTCGCCGCGCAGCAGCAGGGTGCGCCGGTCCACACGGTGGTTGTCGCCGCGGTGCCAGTCGTCAACGACGCGCACGGCTTGCGCCCGAAGCACATCGCGGGTGGCTTCCCACTCCTCGATCGGCGCGACCAGGCGGGCGTAGTGGCCCCACCAGAAGCTCTTCTGCTCCCGCCGGTGGTAGTCGATGGCGGCCGACGCGAGCGCCGCAGCGGTCTGGTCGATGGTGCGCTCGTGCAGTGGATCGCCGGCCCGCTCGAGCAAAGCCTCCGCGAGAGGCGACGCGGGGACATCCGGTCCCTCCTGCTCCTCGATCGGACGCGACCCCGGCCGGATGCCGTGCTCCGCGCCCACGGCCAGCAGCCAGTCCCGCAGGGCGAGCGTCGACTGGCAGTCGTACTCGTTGTACTCGGCGATGGCGTCGAGCATCCGCTGGCCGGCCAGCGGGTCGCCGGAGTCGATCAGCTCGCGTGCGCTCACGTACTCGGTGATCGAGTCGGCGCCGGTGGTGACCGCCTGCCCGTCGCGGGTGTCGGGCATGTACAGCGGTTCGAGCTTCTTGATCGAGTAGGAGCGGCTGCCGACGCGCACGCCCTTGCGCACGATCGGGTACAGGTCGACGAGCATGTGGTCGCGCAACAGCCCGTCGACGGCGTTCTCGCACACCCCGTGCCTGGCCGCGATGGACAGCAGGTGGGTGCGCTCGTAGCTCGCGTAGTGGTAGATGTGCATCCCCGGATAGCGCTTGCGCCGGTCGGCGATGTAGGCCATGAAGTCCTCGAGCGCGGCGCGCTCCTCAGCGAAGTTGTGCGCCCACCAGGCGCGGAAGGTGCCGTCGGCCTCCACCAGCCCCCAGAGGTAGTCGATGCCCCAGCTCTCGCCCGCGCCCTCGGTGTACAGCGGGTCGCCCTCGAAGTCGAAGAACACGTCGCCCGGGTTCGGTTCGGGGATGAACCCGATCGTGCGGCCGTCGGCCAGCTCGAACGGCGGTGGCGCGTCATCCGTCGCCTGCAGCTGCAACCGTGCCTGCGCGCGCAGCGACTCGAACGTGCTGGCGGCGATGGTCTCTGGCACGGTGTCTGCACCTGCGAGCTGGTCGATGGTGGTGATGCCGGCGTTCGCGAGGCGCTCGCGCTGCAGCACCCTCATGCCCGCGACGAGCAGCACGTCGCGGTGCGCGGTGACCTCGGCGTCGCAAGTGGGGCAGCGCCCGTCGACGGTGAAGCGCGGGTCGCCCCACGCCACAGGGTCGGATGCGCGCATCCGGTCGGCGACGAGTTGCACCAGTCGTTCGCGGCGTCGCCGGTAGACCGGCATGATGTCCGCGACCTGGTGCACGCTGACGGTGCCGTCGCCGAGCAGCAGTTCGACGGTCGGCGCCGCCCGGATGCCGGTCTTCTCGAGCTGCTCGACGTAGGCGGCGAGCTGCAGGAGCGCGGTGACGCGGGCGCGGCGCGCCAGCTTGGTGTCTTGCACCAGGTAGGAGCCGTCGGGTTGCCGCACGATGAAGTCGGCGAAGCCGATGAGGTCGCCGTCGAAGAAGGTGGCCTGGAAGACCACGTCGGCGCCGTTCTCAAACGCATCGTGGGTGGCCGCGGTGGCGGCGGCGAGCGTCTCGGCGGTCAGCTCGTCGGGGCGGGCGATCTCGACGACGCCGGAGCCGAATCGCTCACGGTAGCGTTCGAGCACGCGGGCCTCGTGCTGGTCGCCGAGCCGCGCGGCGCGCTCGAGCATCGCGTCTTCCGGGTCTTCCACCGGCTCGACCCTGCCGAGCTTCGCGTCGATCTTGCGCAGGAACGCGAACTCGCACTTCGACGCGACGGTGAGGTCACTCGGGCTGGTGACGACACGGTCATCGAGTACGAACACGCGGGCTCCTTTCGCCTGCCTCGACAGTACCGGCGACCCGCGACATCCGTTCTGGGGGAGGTGCCCGACCTAGGCGGCGGCCTCCGCGCGGGCCGGCGCCTTCGACGGCAGCGACACCAGCACCAGAGCGAGGGCGGAAACCACGGCGAGGATCGCATCCGGGGTCCACGTCCCGAGCAGCGCGACGTGCGAGACGAAGAACAGCGGCAGTACCCACAGGGCGAGGCGGATGGCGGGCTTGTCCAGCGCGGTGAGCGTTGCGACCACGCCGATCACCGCGAGCGTCACCCCGAAGGTCGCGATGAGCACGATCGCCTCGAACGGGAATGGGTCGTCGGCGAAGGCGGTACTGACCGAGATGACGCCGCACATGGTGAACAGGAGCACCAAGATGATCTGGCCGATGCGGGTACGGATGTTCATGGAACCTCTTTCCGGTGGTCGAGCTTGTCGAGACCCACTGCGGGATCTCGACAAGCTCGATCACCGAAGGGGTCCCAAAGGGTTTGCCCCGAGTATCCGGGCGCGCAGCGGTGCGCGGGACCTGACGCGCGGCGCGTCGGCACGGGTCTAGGGCACCCCAGATTTACGTGCCGGGAGGGGCCAGCCGACGCTCGAACATCAGCCGGTAGGTCGCGCCGGCGATCAGGGCGCCCAGCAGTGGGGCGAGGATGAACACCCACACCTGGGCGAGCGCCGCCGGTCCGGCGTAGATCGCCGCAGCGATCGACCGCGCCGGGTTCACCGAGGTGTTGCTGATCGGGATGCTGATCAAGTGGATCAACGTCAGTGAGAGGCCGATAGTGAGACCTGCGAATCCCAGATTCGACCGTTCGGATGTGGAGCCCAGGATCACGTACAGGAAAACGGCGGTGAGCACGACCTCGGCGATGATCACCGACAGCAGGTTGAACTCACCGGGGGAACGGTCGTCGTAACCATTAGACGCGAAGCCGGTGTCGAAGGCGTTGGGCAGGAAGCCCTCGATCCCGCCGGCGGCGATAGCCAGGACGACAGTCGACCCGAGGATGCCGCCCACCAGCTGGGCTGCCCAGTACGGGGCGACGTCACGCCATGGCAGCCGCCCGGCGAAGGCGGCGCCGAATGAGACGGCTGGGTTGAAGTGGCCGCCCGAGATGTGCCCGACCGTGTAGATGCCGACCAGGACGGTCAGACCGAACGCGAGTGCGACGCCGAGGTAGCCGACGCCGAGTGAGTTCGCTTCGGCGTCTGGGAAGTTGGCTGCGAAGACCGCGGTGCCGACACCGCCGAGGACCAACAGGAAGGTGCCGAAGGCCTCCGCGGCGAGCCGAGCGGCCAAGGTTGAATCGTTGGTTGCCATGAGTGCCTCCCCGTTGAGGTGAAATGCTGCTGGCGATACCTGTGTTGAGGGTAAGCCTGATTGCTGCTGCGCGGCAGGGTTTCACTCAGTTCTCACGGGTGGGCGTAGAGGTCGCGAGGGGCAGAAAAAGGCCTTGGTGGCCTGCGGGTCGGGATCAGCCCGCGGCCAGCTCCGCCAGCTTCGCGACGGTGTTCATGTTCCGTGCGGTGCCGTTCCCCGCGGCGTCGATGCTGAGCTTCGAGCGGCCCTGACCGTCGGGGTAGAACACGTACAGCTCGCGCGTGCCCACCGCGACCTCCTCGTTGGTGCGGTTCCTGACCTGCTCGAGGGCGGCATCCGGTGGCGGCTTGTCGAGGAAGATCGCGACAGTCTTGCTCGCGGGGCGGTCCGGGAACGGGTTGTCCGCGACCACTCCGGCTAGCTCGGCGGCCGTGCGAACCATGACGCCGATCGGGCGTCCCATGTGCTCGGCGAGCGCCTTCTCCAGCTTCGCCTTGACGTCGGACTCGGATGCGCGGACATCGAACAGCACGTTGCCGCTCGCGATGTAGGTGCGCACATTGTCGAAGCCGAGGCTCTCGCACAGGTCGCGCAGCTGGCCCATCGGCAGCTTCACGCCGCCCACGTTCACGCCGCGCAACAACCCGACGTAGGCGGTCATGCCGCCCTCGCCGCCTTGACCCAGAGGTGGCCGCACTCGCGGCAGGACCAGTCCGGGTCGTTGCCGGTCAGCAGGCATCCGCCAAGGATGATCTCGCCGCGTTCAGCACGCTCGAAGTCCTCGCCAGCCGGCATGCCCCAGACGATTCGCACGCCGCCGCGCTGCCCGCACTCTGGGCAGACCACCAGTCTCGCCATGATCGAACAGTATGCCGCCAGCAGCCGACATCCGGTAGAAATAGTGCATGCAGGGGCAATCGGACGACGGCAACTGGGTCTACGGCTCACCCGAGACGCGTGTCGAGATGGGGCCGACCTACGGCTGGGTCGGCGCGATCCTCACCGTCGGCGCCGCCCTGGTGACGCTGTGGCTGCTGCAGTTCCAGGGCCAGGTTGACGCCGCCGGCGCACGCACCTACACGCTGTCCTGGGTCGGCATGATCGCGATCATCATCGGCCTGTTCGCGCTTGCCGGGCTGCGCGGCTCCCGTGCCGGCCGCACCGTCGTCTGGGTCGGGATGGCGCTCGCCGGAGCCGTGACGCTCGTCATGGCGGTGCAGGTGCTCGTCTTCTATATAGAGGTAGGCGGCAACGTGATCGTGCACCTGAACCCGGGCGGGCTGGCGCTCACCGAGAACGTGCCCCGATTCCTGCCGGCGAACGTCTGAGCTAGCTGGACGCGACCCGCTCGCCGGAGGTGACGAACTCCATCACTGCGTCGAGGGTCTCGTCTGCCACGAGGATCCGGCCGTGGCCGAGTCCCTCGGTGACGATGAGCTGCGCGCGCGGGTGGGCGGCGGCCAGCCGCTCGGACTGCTCGACCGGCACCATCCGGTCGCCGCGGTCGTGGATGAGGAGCATCCGGATGTCCGCCGTCAACGGCGCGCGAACGCTCGAGAAGAGCTCCACCCCGGAGTCGTCGCGCACTACCCGGCTGCGGAACAGCTCGGGCAGCGCGGCCGCAATTTCCGGGCGCAGCCGCAGCGCGCGCCGGAAGCCGTCGTAGAGGTTGTCGGCCTCGGCGACACCGGAGATCCCGACCAGGCGACCGACCGTGAGCCCGCGGTGGATGGCGACGAGGGTGGCAAGTGTGCCCATCGAGTGGCCGACCACGGTGTGGAAGGAGCCGTGCTTGCGCTGCAGCTGCTCGATCGCGTCCAGGTAGTCGAGGATGCTGGTGCGCCGCCCGCCGGACGCGCCGTTGGCGGGAGCGTCGAAGCTGACGACCGTGAATCCGGATGCGCGCAGCTCGCGCACCAGGCGGGCGAACTGCGCGGCGCGCCCGCGCCAACCGTGTACCAGCAGCACCGTCTCGGTGCCCTGGCCCCACTGGTAGGTGGTCACGCGTTTGCCGTTGACCGTGATGGTGTCGCGGACGGCGGCCTCGTGCGTCGCGGCGGCATCGGCGCGGACCGGGAGCCGAGGTCCGACCCGCATGAAGAGTGGGAACGCGATCCTTGCCGCGAGTGTTGGGGAGAGGCGTCCGACCGCGTTGAGCGCGGTGCCGATGGGGTTCATGAAGTGCTCCTGAAAAGAATACGAACGGTCGTGCAACTAACTATACGAACGATCGTGCGTTTACACTAGTGGCATGGATGTAATCGACGGACGCCGGCTGCGCGGGGACGAGTCTCGTCGCACCGTGCTGGAGCGCGCCATGGATGTCGCGTCGGTTCACGGACTGGGCGGACTGTCGCTGGGGACCCTCGCGGCCGACGTCGGCGCGAGCAAAAGCGGCGTCGCCGCACTGTTCGGATCGAAGGAGCGGCTGCAGGTCGCGGTTGTCCAGGCGGCGCGCGAGGTGTTTCTGGAGACGGTGATCGAACCGGCGCGGTCACAGCCGCGCGGCTTGCCGCGGCTTGCCGCGCTCGTGATGCGCTGGCTGGCGTAC
Organism: Cryobacterium sp. BB736; assembly: GCF_014980265.1. Lineage (NCBI taxonomy): Bacteria > Bacillati > Actinomycetota > Actinomycetes > Micrococcales > Microbacteriaceae > Cryobacterium > Cryobacterium sp. BB736. Next base: position 550,375 of record NZ_JABXWQ010000001.1, on the reverse strand, counting down.
TCAAAGAACCGGGTGTTCACCGGTGGCTGTTTCTTCCTTGCCGCGGCCACGGAGTTCGACTCCAAGCCGGGCGTCATCCGCGACGCGATCGCCGAGCAGTTGGACGAGTGGGACGGCTACCTGGTTGCGACGATCGGGTATGCGATGCGGCAGGGCGAGCTGCCGCTGCTGGACGACGCCGAACAGCTCGCGTTCGAGCTGCGGGCGCTCGAGGAACAAGCGAACTCCCGGTCGCTGCTGCGCGGTGGAGGAGATGAGCCGTACCGGCGTGCCCGCCGAGCGACCACGGACAGGCTGCTGTCGCTCGGCGCGGATCCGACGGTACTCGAAGCGAGCGGTCTGGTCCCGGCTCCCGCGGGTTGAGGGATTCCGCGAAGCGCAATCGTCTCGAAACCAGCTCTCGGACGGTGGTTTCGAGACGATCGCTGCGCGATCCCTCAACCGCCGTAACCGCGTAGCCTCAACCCATGAACGCTGACTCGTTGCGCGAGCTGTGCCTCTCCCTCCCGCAGGCGATCGAGACGTTCCCGTTCGACCTCGACACGAGCGTGTTCAAGACGAGCGGCAACAACAAGATCTTCGCCCTCGGCGACTTGGCGGCGCATCCGTTGAAAATCTCGCTCAAGGTTGATCCGGAGGATTCGATCGCCCTCCGGCAGGAGTTCGAGCAGATCACCCCCGGCTATCACCTGAACAAGAAGCACTGGATCACCATCGAACTCGACGGCGGGGTGCCGGATGCGCTCGTCGAGCAGCTGATCCGCGGCAGTCACGCGCTGGTGAAGCCCAAGACACCGCGAGCCAAGCCCGCTCGTTGAGGGATTCCGCGCAGCGCAATCGTCTCGAAACCAGCTTGGGGAGGGTGGTTTCGAGACGATCGCTTCGCGATCCCTCAACCACTGGGGACGCAGAAGGGCGCCTTCACCACCCGAAGATGAAGGCGCCCTCGTCTGGGTCTCGACCGTCCGCTACTCCTTCAGGTCGATCATCGGCGTCGGACGACGCCAGCCGCGCGTGATCACCAGCTGGTACACCACGCCGATCGCGAGCCAGATCAGGCCGACGATCAGGGTGCGCGGCGACAGGCTCGTCCACAGCCAGATGGTCAGCGCGAAGCCGATCAGCGGCAGCACCAGGTAGTGCAGCACCGCAACTCCCTCGCGCTGCTTCTCGCCCATGAAGTAGTGCTTCACGACCGACAGGTTGACGGCAGAGAACGCGATGAGCGCGCCGAAGCTGATCATCTCGGCGAGCAGCCCGAGGTCGATCCAAATCGCGACCAGCGACACCACCGACACCGCGAGGATCGCCAGCACCGGGGTGCCGAAGCGCTTGTTGATGCGTCCGAAGAAGCCGCGCGGCAGCACGCCGTCGCGTCCCATCGCGAACAGGATCCGGGACACGGATGCCTGTGACGCCAGCGCCGACCCGGTGGCACCGGCAACGTAGGCGGCGGTGAAGAACGCGGCGAGGAACTGTCCACCGGCGACGCCCATCACATCGAGGGCCGCGCTGTCGACATCCGTGAACGCATGCGTCGGCAGCACCAGGTGTCCGACGTAGGAGATGCCGATGAACAGCGCGCCGGCGACAAGCGTCGTGAGCATGATCGCCCGCGGCACCTTCACGGTCGGATCCTTGGTCTCCTCTGCCAGCGTCGACACCGAGTCGAAGCCGAGGAATGACAGGCACAGCACCGCAGCGCCGGCCGCGACGACACCGAAGCCATCCGGAGCACCGGTCCCGGTGAACGGGGCCATCAGGTCGACTGTTGTGCCCTGCGAGATCGACCCGACCGAGAGCGCCACGAACACCGCGATGAAGATCGCCTGCACCGCGATGATGACGAAGTTGGTGCGCGCCACCGACACGATGCCGATGACGTTGAGCACCGTCACCAGTGCGATCGCCGCGAGGATGAACACCCAGTTCGCGATCGCCGGGAACGCCGCGTTCAGGTAGATGCCGATGACGAGGTAGTTGATCATCGGCAGGAACAGGTAGTCCAGCATGAGCGCCCAGCCGGCCAGGAAGCCGACGCCGGGGCCGAAGCTGCGCTGCGTGTAGGTGTACGCAGAGCCGGCGTACGGGAACGCCTTCGACAGCAGCCCGTAGGAGCGGGCGGTGAACACCATGGCGATCAGGGTGACGATGTAGGCGAGCGGAACGCGTCCGCCGGTCATCTGGGCGACGATGCCGTAGGTCGTGAAGACGGTGAGCGGCACCATGTAGACGAGCCCGAACATGACGAGCGACGGGGTGCCGAGCACACGGCGCAGACCTTCGGTGGTCGGCGGCTTCTCAGCGGCGATCTCTGTGGTCAATCCAGTTCCTTTCAGGGGTGCGGCAACGCTGCCGCAGCAGTGGGGGTGGTGCTGAGTACAACTGGTTCGCCCGCGAGGTAGGTGGCTCGTACGGCGATGTCCGGCATTGTGGTGCGGTCGGTGGTGCGCGGGTCGCGCTCGAGCCAGACCAGATCGGCGCTCGCGCCAACCTCGATCCGGCCCCAGGGCGCATCCGTGCGGTCGGCGAGGGCCTGGGTGGCCACGCCGCTGGTGTAGGCGGCCAGCGCGGTCGCGATGTCGAGTCGTTCGTGCGGAGTCCAGCCGCCGGCCGGGTCTCCGGATGCGGTTGTGCGGCTGGTCGCGACGGCGATCCCGTCGAGCGGTGCGGCACTCGAGCACGGCCAGTCGGAGCCGAACGACAGCGCGCCGCCGTCGTCGAGCAGGGAGCGCATCGCGTACTGCCGGTCGGCGCGGTCCTCGCCGAGCCGCGGGACGGTGAGCAGTGTCATCAGGGCGTCCAGCTGCGCCCACAGCGGCTGCATGTTCGCGATGACGCGGAGCCGGGCGAAGCGGGCCCGGTCGGCCTCGCTGACGAGCTGGGCGTGGGCGATCACCGGGCGGTTGGCGGACGGCCCGTTGACGGATGCCGCGTACTCGATCGCGTCGAGGGCGACCCGCACCGCGCGGTCGCCGATGGCGTGGATGTGCGGCTGGAGTCCGGCGGCGTCGACCGCGGCGACCGACCGGGCCAGGTGCTCCGGCTCCCAGACCAGCATGCCGTGGTCGTGCATGCCGCTGCAGTAAGGCTCAAGCAGCGCGCCGGTCTCGTTCTCGACCACCCCGTCGGCGAAGAACTTGACGCTGTGCGCGGTGAGCAGCGGCGAGCCGGCCGCCTCGATGCGGCGACGGATCTCGACCAGCGACGGCAGCGCGTCCGGGAACACCCGCGGGTCGGCGAGCAGCGCGAGGTTGACCCGGGTGGCGAGCACCCCGCGGCGGGCTGCCTCGAGGTAGACGTCGACGTCGTCGGGCTCGACCCAGGCATCCTGCACCCAGGTCACGCCGAGGGAGGCGAACTGGCGGGTGGCGCGGGCGAGCGCATCGACCCGCTCGTCGAGGCTGAAGCCGCCGGATGCGCGGGTCACCAGCTCGACAGCGCCCCACTCGCGCAGGGTGCCGAGCGGGCTGCCGTCGGGGCGGCGCGGGATCTCGCCGAGCACGGGCTCCGGCGTGTTCGCGTCGATGCCGGCGAGCTCGAGCGCGCGGGAATTGACCCAGACGGTGTGGTAGTCCCAGGCGCGCAGGATCACCGGGCGGTCGGGCACCGCCTCGTCGAGCCAGCGCGCGTCGAACAGGCCGCCGGGCGAGAGGCTGCCGTCGTAGGAGGCGCCGATGATCCACTCGCGGTCGGGGTGGGCGTCGGCGTAGCGGCGCACCTCCTCGACGATCTCGGCGATGCTGGTGCAGCCGCGGACCCGCGGGCCGGCCTCCTCGAGGCCGCCGAAGATCGGGTGGGCGTGGCCGTCGCCGAAGGAGGGCATCAGGAATCCGCCGGCCAGGTGGACGGTTTCGGTGCCGTCCGGGGCCGAGTCGTGGGCTTCGGGGCCGATCGCGTGGATCCGGCCATCGACGACGAGCACGGCAGAGGCATCCGGTCGGCCGTGGCCGGTCCAGATCGTGCCGCCCGTGAAGAGTCGCGGTCGGGGGTCGTTCATCGTCGAACTCCTCCATTGGAACTCGTGCGAACGAACGTCGTTCGTATCGGATACCGTACTGAGTGTCGGGCAAAATGCATAGAGGCAGATTGCGAGGGTCGCGATGACGTTGACCGCAAGGAAAATCGCGCTGGCGGCGTTCCAGATCGCCGAGGCCGATGGCATCGAGCACCTGACGATGAAGACGCTGGCGCAGAAGCTGAACCGGCGGCCGTCGTCGCTGTACAACCACATCGACGGGCGCGATGATTTGATCGAGCGGATGCGCGCGATCGTGGTCGAGTCGATCGACAATTCGCCGTTCGAGTCGGAGCCGTGGGACCGGGCGCTGATCGCCTGGGGCAAGAGCTATCTGGCGGCGTTTGCGGCGCATCCGAGCTGCATTCGGCTGCTCGCGACCACGCCGATCACCGATCCGAGCACACTGCGGATGTATGAGGTGGTGGTCGGTGCGCTGACCCGCGCGGGGTGGCCGGATGGCGACGCGGTCGCCGTGATGCGCACGGTCGAGGCGCACGTGCTGGGTTCGGCGCTGGACATCATCGCCCCGGACAACCTGCTGTCACCGGATGCTGTGCCGAGCGAGCTGCCGACGTTGCTGCGCTCGCTGGACCCGAAGTACTCGGACCGCTGGAACGCGCACGCCGCATTCGAGCTGGGCATCGAGGCGTTGGTCAACGGCTTGCGCTCCCGCCTGCCCGCGTAACTTGGTGGTCGAGCTACTCGGTGGTCGAGCCCGTCGAGACTCTCGCGCCGCTGCACCACTAACACGCGCCGCCCCCGAAGGTGGAGTGCCGAACAATGACCTTCGCGGCTAGCATCCGGCACATGAGGATTCTTGGGGGAGTTGTCATCGTGGCCGTTGGCCTGATGCTTGCGGGCTGTGCGGCGCTAACGCAAGCCGCGGTCACTCTCGAAGAGCTGGAGGTCGATCGGCTGGTGACCAGCGATGTGGATCCGGCATCCACCCCGGGTTTCGTCAATGACCCGCAGACGGAAGTCGACATGATTGGCGACGAGATTCCGTACAGCACCATTGATGGCGCGTCCATCCGCTATCAGGGCGAGTGGGATGACACGAGCATCTATCTCGGGGTGGTGGATACGGCGACGGTCAGGATTATCACCCTGCTCCCGGATGTCCCTGATGGCTGGGCAGCAGGCGGCTCCTTGGGCAATACGGTCTTCGGCCTGGCAACTGGCACCGACGGAAAGATGAACGTGCAGTACGTTCCGCACGGTACCGCAGAGGTGCCCGAGGGCTGGATTGCTCTCTCCGATTGGATCATCGTCCGCCCCTGAGTCGGTGATCGAGACTCTCGCTGGTTGAGGGATCGCGAAGCGATCGTCTCGAAACCAGCCTTCTCGGTGATCGAGCCTGTCGAGATCGGTCTCGACAAGCTGGACCAACCCCCGCGGATCAGCCGGTGTCTCTGAGGGCGCGTTTGAGCTGGGCGAGGATGCGCGGTTTGGATTTGCTGACGCGGATCCACTCCCGTCTGGGGTCCATCCAGGATGGTGGTCGGAATTCTGGGACGCCCTCGTTGATGCGGATCTCCCAGCCTGAGCGACCGAGGGTGCGGTGGTGGTGCCAGCACAGCAGCACCCCGTTGTCGATTTCGGTGGGTCCGCCTTCGGCGTGGGGCATGACGTGGTGGATTTCGCACCAGTCGCCGGGCGCGCCGCAGCCGGGTGCTGCGCAGTAGTAGCCATCGCGGGCGGCGATCGCTTTGCGCTGCTGGGGAGTGAACCCGCGGGTGGGGCTACCGAGAGCGATCACCGCACCGTTCTGGTCGAGGATGACGGTCTGGGTGTCGGCGGTGCAGGCCAGCTGCCGCACGGTCTTGATGGAGAGCGGGGCGTCGATCCCGTCGATCCAGCCGGCGCCGGTGACGTTCTGCAGATCCTCGGCGCTGACGGTGACCAGCACCGTGGGTGCCGCCCCGTTCAGCTTCGGGGTCTCCGGGTCGCGGGCCGCGGCCGACAGAATGCCGCCGAGTACATCGTGTCGTTTCTGGTCGGGTGTGCGGTCGACGCGGATCACCAGCTCGTCCGGTTCAGCTTCCGCAGGCGCGTCGCCGTCGGGTCGGAAGGCGGGTTCCCGGCGTGGGGTCAGGTAGGCGTTGAACAGTCGCTCCAGCTGCCCGGCCACCAGCGGGGTGAGGTTGCCGGAGATCGGCACCAGACCGCCGTTGACCCGTCCGAGGCGGATGCCGCGCTTGGCGAGGGCCTCCTCCTCGTCCGGGGCAACACCGTCGGGGTCGATGTACGCACGCCACACCACAGCCTGGATCCGTAGCTCCCCGGCGGTCATTGTCGGTGTGGCCGCGGACTCCACCAGCGCGGTCTCCGCCGCTCGCAGGTGGTCGGGGTTCGCTCGGTGAGCGGCCGGCGCGAGTTCGTCGACGATCGCCGCCGCGAAGTCCTGCGACAGTTTCCCTTCCGCCATTGCGGCGGCGACCACCGAAAACTCCGCCGGCCACGCCTCGCCGACCAGGTTGCTGCGGTCCCTGAGCTTTTCCCCCAGTCTGATCCGCTTGCGGATGGTGTTCACCGCCGCACCGGTGGTGCGCTCCAGCAGTTCGGTGCCGCTGCGGCATCCGCGCTTGGCAGCCAGTGAATCGCTGCCCAACATCCGCCAGGAGCGGTGCTCTACCTCCGCCGCGATTGCGAGTCGGGCGGCGTCGAGCTGCCGCCCGTACTCTTCTTCAATGGTGCGGGCGGCGTCGACCAATTCGTTGTCACCCAGGTGCCGGATACTGAGTACCGCGCCGGGTGCGAACGGGTCGAAGTTGGTCATGTAACGATGGTGACACCACCACCCGACATTCGAATCTACATTCGAGCCAGCCGGGGACAAGTCGTAAACGCCTCGGTCTGTGGAGGACTCTTCGCCCTCCGATGTTGAGGCATGCCGGGAAGCGCAGTCGTCTCGAAACCGCTGCACCTATCGGTGGTCGAGCCTGTCGAGGCCCCGCTGACTCCTCCCCTCACTAGTGTGAGACCACACACCGCACCCGCACCGAGAGGCGCCGCAGATGTTCCCCGAGATGGAATCTGTCGTCCCAACGTTCACCGCATTGTTCGCGATTGTCGGCATCCTGATCCTGGCCGGTACAGCAGCGGTGGTCGTCCTGATTGTGCTGAATGTTCGCAAGGTCAAGCGTGTAGGGCACAACCCGCTCACCCTCAATGCCGATCTCTCTGTCCGTGCGCTGAACAGCGCATTGCTGGCGCCGGAAAAGAGCATCGAGGCGCGCTTGGCTGAACTGGATGACCTGCTGAAGCGTGGCGTGATCTCGACTGACGAGCACGGCCAAGCCCGGTTGCGAGTGCTCTCCGGCGACTGACCACGGACTCGCCGGCCCCGGGATCGCGAAGCGATCGTCTTGAAACCAGCACGCGGGGGAGCTAGCCGAGGAGTTCGACCGCGATAGGGACGCTCCGCATCGCAGGGACTCGCTCGGCGACCGCTGCGCCGTCCAGGATCGCAGCGGTTCCGTCGCTGAATGAGCGGGGGACGTAGACGCCGCGCGGCCCGGGGGCGATTGGAAACCAGTACCCGTCTGTATCGAAGTAGGCGACGCCGACGAGGCGGGCCCCTGGCTCCGACTCGCCGAGGTGGGCGAGTGCGCAGCGGCTTGCGCTGTAGGCAGAGTGCGAGCCGCTCATGGGTTGGGCGTCCCACCGCGAGCCAGGCTCGAAGGCGTCGGTCGTGTTCTCTGTCTCGTCGCGCATGGTGTGGGCTCCTATTGGGGGTGGTTGGGCGGTTGCAAAGGCATCGAAGGATCTCGACAGGCTCGATCATCGAATGGGCGAGAACTCACCGCCCGGCCGCGTACCCCTGATTCCCGCGCGGGTTCGCCGCCGCGTAGAGCAGCCCGGTCTCCGGATCCAGCCCGGCCGTCGACAACCGGCCCAGCGTCCAGTCGCCCGCCCGCGTCACCACGTGCCCGCGCGCCTCGAGCTCACCGATCACCTCATCACCCAGCCGGTCCTCGACCACCGCGCCGCCGGGCACCCAGGTGCGCGGCCAGAACGAGTCCGGGAACGACGTGGTGTGCAAGGTCGCCGCGTCGATCGCCTGCTGCGGCTCGTACCCGCCGACGATGGTGCGCAGCAGGTACGGCAGCTGCCACTGATCTTGCTGGTCGCCGCCGGGGGAGCCGAGCGCTCCAACCGCACGACCGTCGCGCAGGATCAGTGTCGGCGTGAGCGTGGTCCGCGGCCGCCGCCCCGGCACCAGCGATGACGGAGCATCCGGGATCAGCCAGGTCATCTGCAGCCGCGAGCCGAGGCAGAAGCCGAGCTCCGGGATGGTTGGATTCGACTGCAGCCAGCCGCCGGACGGCGTCACCGCCACAATGTTCCCCCACCGGTCGATCACGTCGATGTGGCAGGTGTCGCCCTTGGTCTCGCCGGTGCGGGACACCGTCGGCTCGCCCGCCCCGGCAGCGGATGCGCCGGCCGTGCGCAGCTCGGGGACGAACGGCGACCGCCCCGCCACCCGACCCGGCCGCAGCTCGTGCGACGCGGCATCCGTGATCAGCGCCCGCCGCTCGGCCGCGTTCTCCGGCGACAGCAGCCGCTCGAGCGCCACGTCGCCGGTGTCGCCGTAGTAGGCCTCCCGGTCGGCGAGGGCCAGCTTCTGCGCCTCCAGGATGGTGTGCGCGCCGAGCCCGGTGGACGGGTCCAGCCGCTCGTCGCCGAACCCGTCGAGGATCGCCAGCGACTGCAGCAGCGCCGGCCCCTGCGACCACGGCCCCGCCTTGGCGATGGTGTGCCCGCGGAAGTCGAGCGTCACCGCCGGCTCGTAGGAGGCCTGCCAGCCGGCGAGGTCGGATGCGCGAATCACCCCGGCGTGATCCGCGCCGGTGGAGTGCCGGTGCGGTGTGCGCACGAACGCGTCGATGGCATCGGCCACGAAGCCCTCCCGCCACTGAGCACGGGCGGCGTCGATGCGCGCCTCCCGGGTGTCGCCGGCGCTGGAAGCGAGCCGCTCGTAGGTGCGGGCGAGCGCCTCGTTGCGGACAAGCGCGCCGGGCGCCGGGACAGCGCCATCCGGCATCCACTGCTCGGCCGAGCTCGGCCAATGCTCGGTGAACAGCTCGGCCACCCGACCGATGGTGGCTGAGACGCGTTCGAGCAGCGGATGCCCGTCCCGGGCGTAGCCGATGGCGAAGGCGAGCACGTCGGCGAGCTCCCAGGTGCCGTGGTCACGCAGCAGCAGGAGCCAGGCGTCGACCGCGCCGGGGATGGCGGCGGCGAGGGCGCCGGATCCGGGCACCAGCTGGAGCCCTTCCGCGCGGTAGTGCTCGATGGTCGCGCCGGCCGGTGCCGGTCCCTGCCCCATCAGCACAACCGGGATGCCGGGCTGCTCGGCGGTGGCGAAGATGCCGACGAGGTCGCCGCCGGGTCCGTTCAGGTGCGGTTCGACGACGTGCAGCACGAAGCCGCAGGCGACGGCGGCGTCGAACGCGTTGCCGCCGCGCTCGAGCACGGCCTGGGCGGATGCGGTGGCGATCCAGTGCGTGGACGCCGCCATCCCGAACGAGCCGGTCAGGGTAGGGCGGGTGGTGAAGGCGCGCGGCGGGGTGTACGTCACGGAACTGACGCTACCGCTTCACCTCAATCCATTGAGTCGGCCGAAGCAGCGCTCACTCGTCCGAGTTTCTCGGGGTTGCGCACCACGTAGATCTCGGTGACCTTGTCGCCGTCGAGCACGAACGAGATCGCGCTGTCGACGCCGGTCGCGTCGAGACCGAGGATCGCCGCTTCGCCGTTCAGTTCGGCGAGCTGGAGCCGGATCGGGGCATCCGGTTTGCTCAGCACGCCCAACACGAACCGCAGCACCTTCTCGGGGGTGCGGATCGGCTGCAGGGCCGCTTTCTTGAAGCCGCCGCCGTCGGTGTACATGACCACGTCCGGCGCGAGCATAGAGACGAGGTCCTCGAGCGATCCGCCCACCGCGGCGGCGAGGAACCGCTCGGTGACCTCCCGATGGGTGCGCTTGTCGACCGGATGCCGCGGCGCGCGCTCGCGCACGCGTCCCCGTGCCCGGCTGGCCACCTGCCGGACGGCGGCGGGTGTCTTGCCCAGAGTGTCGGCGATCTCGTCGAAGCCGAGCCCGAACACGTCGTGCAGGACGAACGTTGCCCGTTCGGTCGGAGACAGGGACTCCAGCACCACCAGCATCGCGAGCGACACCGAGTCGGAGAGTTCGGCCGCGGCATCCGCCCCCGCCTCGGTCACGTCGGCGATCGGCTCCGGCAGCCAGGGTCCGATGTAACTCTCCCGCTGGCGCAGCTGGTGCCGCACGGCGTTGAGCGATTGGCGGGTCACCGCCTGCAGCAGGTACGCGCGCGGGTGTTCCACCCGGGCAAGATCGACGTCGGCGAATCGCAGCCAGGTTTCCTGGACGGCGTCCTCGGCGTCGGCCATCTTGCCGAGCACGCGGTACGCGGCGCCGATCATGGCCGGGCGGTGTTCGGCGAAGACGGTGGCGTTCTCGGTCACATCGGCCTCAACTCGCACTGGTCCTTGAATCCCTGGCTGGTCAGCCCCATGGCCGCGTTGGTGCGCGAGCGCTGGTTCTCCAGGGCGATGATTGCCGTGAGCTCGACGAGCTCGGGGTCTGACAGGTCGGAGCGCAGGGCGTCGACCATCTCGTCGGTCACTGTCGGCGGGGTCTGAGTCATCGCGACCGAGTATTCCATCACTCGACGCTCCAGGGGCGTGTACACGTCACTGGCCTGCCAGTTCGGCACCGCCCGGAGCTTGGCCTGGTCGACGCCCTGGTTGTTCGCTTCCCAGAAGCCGAAGTCCATGCACCAGCTGCAGCCGATCTCGGAGGCGCTGGCCATCGTCGCCAGGGCCTTCAGTGTCGGGTCCAGCGCATCCCACTTGGCGACGCTCGACTCGTGCCGGATCATCGTGCTCAGCACTTTCGGGTTGTGGTACGCGACCAGGCCGGGGTCGAGCACCCCGCCGTACTTGCGCTTGCTGTACGCCTCCATGAAGCGGACCTTCAGCGTGCGGGGGTGATCGAGCGGAATGCGGGCCATGGTGGTCTCCTTCTTTCTGAGTGGTCTCACCGGGGTAGACACCGCGCGCGCGGAAAGTGTGACACCCCGCGTGAAAGTGAGCCGAAAATGGCCGTCGCGAGCCAACCCTTGAGTCGGGACTTGTTGCCGTTATCAAGCCAGTCATAAGGGCAACAAGTCCCGACTCGATGGGACGGAGGCCGACACCTGGCGGCCGCAGCTAGCCGCCGTCGTTCTGCAGGAACGCGAGCACCGCCGCTACCCGTCGGTGCACACCGCTCTCGGGCAGCCGCAGCTTGGTGAAGATCGCGTTGACGTGCTTCTCGACGGTGGAAGTCGACAGGAACAGCGACTGCTCGATCCCCGCATTCGTCTTGCCCTGCGCCATCTCGTGCAGCACCTCCAGCTCGCGCGGCGACAGCGCGGCCAACGGGCTCGACTCCTCAGCACCACGCCGCCGCACCAGTGCGTCGACGATCTGCGGGTCGATCACCGAGCCGCCGGCGCGCACCTCGCGCAGCGCATGCACCAAGTCTTCGAGGTCGCCGATGCGGTCCTTCAACAGGTAGCCGAGCCCAGCCGACCCGTCGTCGAAGAGGGCAAGCGCGTAGCTCTCGTCCGCATGCTGCGACAGCACCACCACGCCTGTCGACGGCGACGAGGCCCGAATCGCGTGCGCCGCCTCGATCCCCTCCATGTGGTGGCCCGGCGGCATCCGGATGTCGGTGAGCACGGCGTCCGGGGAGAGCCGGCGCACCGCGTCCAGCAGCTCTGTCGCGTTGCCAGTCGAGGCCACAACCTCGATCTCGCCGGAGTCCTCGAGCAGGCGGCGCAGCCCCTCGCGCACGAGGTAGTTGTCCTCGGCGATCACGACTCGCAGCGCGCCCGAGTCATCCAAGACGGCCCGCCGCCTCACGTTCCACGGGCACATCGCGATCAACGGGCAGGTCGACGAGCACCGTCGTGCCCGACGGCTCGGCCGCCGACACGCTGACCGTGCCGCGCAGCGCCGCCACCCGGTCGCGGATGTTCGCCAGCCCGCCAGTCGTGGCCGACATCGGCGACGCCTCCCCGATGCCGCATCCGTCGTCGGTGATCGAGATCCGCAGGTGGCCGTTCGACCGGGCAAGTCCGACCGCCGCGTGCGACGCGTTCGCATGCTTCGCGGTGTTCGCCAGCGCCTCGCGCAACACGTAGTACGCCGTCGTCTCGATGTCGTCCGGGTAGCGCTCGGCGCGCACCGCGGCGTCCGCGGTGACGGCCAGCGGAATCGGATACCGCGCGGCCCCCGACTCGATCGCAGCCACGAGGCCATTGTCGGTCAGCACCGGCGGGTGGATGCCCTGAGCCAGCTCGCGCAGGTCGGTGAGCGTCTCGCGGGTCTGATCCTGCAGCGCGGCCAGCTCGGCGGCCGTCAGCTCGCCGCGCTCCAGACGGTTGCGCGCGAGGCGCAGCGCGGCGATCTGCGCCACCACGTTCTGCTGGATCCCGTCGTGCAGGTCCCGTTCGAGGCGGCGGCGCTCGTCGTCCTGCGCGGCCACGAGTCGTTCGCGGGAGGCGGTCAGTTCGTCCAGTTGCTCGGCGAGCTGCGCCGTCAGCCGCACGTTGGCAACGGATGCCGCCGCCTGCCCCGCGACGGTGTGCAGCAGCATCCGCTCGGCGTCGCTGTACTCGCCGCGGTACCGCGGTCCGACCTCGATGCGCCCGAGCGTCTCGTCGCCGCGCACGAGATCGGCCGACAGTATCGGGTCACCGGACACGATGCCGGCGACTCCGACGGGCGACGCCGCGAGCGCCCCATCCGTCGACGCCAGCCGGATCTGCACCCACGACGCGCCGAGCCCGTCGCGCACCGCCTCGGCAAGTCGCGAGAGCAGCTCGCGGGGCTCGCCGGCCCGCTCCAACTCCGTGCCGAGCTCGCTCAGCATCATGAGTTGGCGGTCGCGGTCCCCGAAGACGGCCCGGTGGATCGCCCGTTGCATCCACGTGCGCACCGGGAGGAGGCAGACGGCGAGGAGGGTGGTGATGAGGATCGCGGGCACGACCCGGAGCCGGCCCGCGAGCAGGATCGCCGGCATCGCGACGGCGATGGCGTAGATCACCGTGATGAGCAGGTTCGATGATCGTGCGACGTTCCGCCCGCGATCACCGGGGGCGATGTCGAACGCGCCGTAGCGGAAGATGCCGTGGATCGCGGCGATCGGCATCGCGATCAGCGCCGCGTAGACGAGCACCTCGATGCCCCAGAAGCCCGGGACGAAGGTCCACAAACCGAACGCTAGGACGCTCGCGCCCACGGTGATCGCCATCACCCGGGTTCGTGCCCGCACCTCCGGTTCACCGAAGAGCGCTCGGGATGCGAGTAGTACGAGACCTAGGATGACCGCGGGCCACGGTTGGGCGATGAGGAACTGCACCGCGGGTGCCGCCCATTCGAGCCACGGCACCGCGTACGGGTTCGGGATGGCGTCGCCGCTGATGCCGATGTACTGCGACATCACCACGTGCGGCGTGGTGATCAGGGTCAGCGGCCCCACGAGCAGCGGCGTCCAGAGGACGGCGACCGCGATGCGCTGCCAGCGGGACTCGAGCCGACCGTCGGGGAATGTCGCGAACACGACGAGGAAGGCCGCGGTGGCCGTCGCATCCGCCGTCAGTCCGATCAGGTTGACGAGCGGGAACCACGGCTCGGTCATGAGCCCCAGGTTCCGCTGCATGAATGTCTCGTACGCAGAGCCGACGAGCATCGCGGTTGCGGCCAGCGCGATGAACAGGGCGGTGCGCGACGACGACACGGTGAGCAGCCACATCCCGAACACGAACAGCGGCAGCACACCGAGCATCGGCCAGGCGAGGCCGTGGTCGGCGTCGGCCTCGATGAACCCGCGCACGACGACGATGTAGACCAATGCCGCGACCCCGATCGGGCCGAGCGTCGCCAGGCACACCCACCTGCGGTTCACGGTTCAATCGTCCTCCTGTCGGGCCGTTCGCGGGAGAGGGGCATCCGCACCACTCGCATGGCGGCTGGCCCCCATCGGCCGTGCGGGGAGCCTCACCGCGGCATCCGGTCTCCCGCGTTCTGGTGCGCCATGCGCATCCGGGAGTCTCGTGGGCGAGCGGATGCCGTGAACAGCGCACCCGCAGGAACTAGGGAGTCACATCATGTACAAGGTCTACTCAGGCTTGGCCTGGAGCATCGCGGGCGGTGTGGTGGTGCAGGCCGCCGCCATCGCGTTCGCGTTCGGCGGGCTGCTCAACAGCGTCGCGAACGGCGGCGTCGTCGACAAGGCGCTGCTCGAAAGCCGACAGGCTGGCGGCGTCGGCGAACTCGGGTTCGTGATGCACGCCATCGTCGGTGGGGGACTGATCCCGCTGCTCGCGGTCGTGCTCCTCGTGGTCTCGTTCTTCGTGCGCGTTCGCGGGGCGAAGCTGTTGGCGGCGATTGTCTTCGCGCTTGTCGCGTTGCAGGTGACGCTCGGGTTCTCTATCATCGGTTCTCCGTACCTGGGGCTGATCCACGGCGCGAACGCGCTGGCCATTGTGGCCGCGGCGGTCGTCGCCGCGGTGCGGGTGCGGCGTTCGTCTCGGTCGGCCGCGATGCTGGACCGGAAGCAGGCGACATCCGATGCCGTCACGTCGTGACATCCTGCGGTACGCCGCCGTCGGCAGCGCGGTGACCATCGCGCTCGGCGTCGGCGCGCTCGCGTGGAGCGGCACGCTGCTCGGCGAGTACTCGGTGATGGACATGGGGGCGAGCGGCGGGCACGTCGGCCATGCCGGGCATGACGCCGGTGCTTCGGCGGCCGGGGGTGGCGTGAGCGTGACCTCGCTGACGGCCGACCCCGACCGGCCCGCCGACGTGCGAGTGAAGCTCGTCGTGCGGCAGGAGCCGATCGACGTGCCGGGCGGCCGCCGCGTCGACGGGTTCACCGTGAACGGCTCGTCGCCAGGCCCGGAGATCCGCGCGACGCAGGGCGACCTCGTCGAGGTCGAGCTCGTCAACGAGTCGGTGTCGGGTGGCGCGACGCTGCACTGGCACGGCATCGACGTGCCGAATGCGGCCGACGGTGTGGCCGGGATCACGCAGGACGCCGTGCCGGTCGGCGGGCGTCACATCTACCGGTTCGTGGCGACGGATGCCGGCACGTACTGGTACCACTCGCACCAGTTGTCGCACGAGCAGGTGCTGGGCGGGCTGCTCGGCGCGGTCGTGATCGACCCGGCCGGGAGGGGGTCGTCGGACCTCGCGGCCGATGTCGACGTGACCACGCTGCTGCACGTCTACGGCGGCGAGCACACGCTGAACGGCCGCGTTGCCGACGAACGCACCGAGGCGTCGGCCGGCGAGACCGTGCGGGTGCGCGTGATCAACACCGACCAGGGCACCGCCGCGGTGTGGTCGGCAGCGCCGTTCCGCGTGCTCGCGACCGATGGGCACGACGTGAACGCGCCGACCGACGTGAATGGGCAGCGGTTGCTGATCCCGGCAGGCGGGCGAGCGGATGTCGTGGTGCGGGTTCCCAGCGATGGCGGCGCCGCGCGACTGCATGTCGGTGGAGCGCGCAGCGTGATCATCGCCGACTCGGCGCATCCGGAGGCGTCCGCCCCACCTGCCCGGCAGCCGCACGACACCCTCGACCTGCTTTCCTATGGCACGGCCGAGCCGCTGGCCTTTGACCAGACCGCGCCGGACCGCTCGTTCGACTACGTGATCGCGCGCCGCTTCGGGGTGATCGATGGTCGGCCCGGGAACTTCTGGACCATCAACGGGCGCATGTTCCCGGACGTGCCGATGTTCCATGTGCGGGAAGGGGAGGTCGTCGCGATGCACATCCGCAACGACTCGGGCGATGTGCATCCGATGCACCTGCACGGCCATCACGTGGTGGTGCTGGCGCGGGACGGGGTCGCGGCGTCCGGCAGCCCGTGGTGGGTCGACTCGCTCGACCTGCGCCCTGGCGAGTCCTACGACATCGCGTTCGTGGCCGACAACCCGGGTATTTGGAGCGACCACTGCCACACGCTGCCGCACGCGGTCGACGGCCTGGTCGCGCACGTGATGTACGACGGGGTGACGACCCCGTTCACCATCAACGGCAAGGCGGGCAACCGGCCGGAGTGAGTGACGCCCTCCGGTGGTCCCTCCACGGTGGTCGAGCCCGTCGAGACCCCTAGAGCGGCGCGGCCAAGCCCATCCTGGATCTAGGCGCTCGTACCCCTGCCCTCCGCGCGCTCCCGCTCCTCGTCCAGGAAGCCGACCTTCTACTTCTTCCGCACACTGGTCATGTACCGGTGCAGGGTCTCCGACGCCCCCGCCACGCCATCCGCATCAGCGGCATACGTGAGTGAGCTGTCCGCGTCGATGCCCAGGCTGGCACCGGTGAGCACTGCGTCCTGGTTGGCGCCGAGGAATACGAAGTCCCAGCTGTACTTCTCCTTCTGCTCGGTGATCAGGGCGCGCACGGCGTCGAGGCTGTATTCCTGGCTGGAGTTCTCTTCGCCGTCGGTGACCACGACGACCTGCACGGTTCCCGGGCGCGCGTGCGCCGGCAACGCAGCCAACTCGCGTCCGAACTCGCCGATCGAGATACCGAGCGCGTCGTACAGCGCAGTGCCTCCACGCGGCTCGAGCCGGATGACGACATCCTGCGGGTCGGCGAAGTGATCTTGCCGCTCGATTACGTTGTCGAAGGTGACCATGTCGACGGTCAGCATGCCCTCCTCGGCCGCCTGCTTTTCCAGCAGCGTTGTAAGCGCGCCGACCATCTCGTCGCGGATGGTGGCCATGGATCCGCTGCGGTCGATCACCAGCAGTGTCGTGGTGTAGTTTTCGTCGGCCATGTGGTCTCCTTCGGGTCGGGCAGTTCTGGTCGGGTCGAGCGGATGTTGATGCCTGGGTAAGCGGGCGAGATCAGTGTGAGGGTGGGCCACTGACATTGGGTTCGCGCGGTGCTCATCGGACAACGCCACCCATCTGAGGGCTGTCGGTCTGCTGGCACCACCACTAGCCTCGGCGGGAGCGAGGGAGGGCCATGTCCGGAGATGCATCCGAGTTGAGCCTTGTCGGCCGCGCGCCCGGCTACGCCGTGATGGGGGAGGTGCTGCGCCGGCAGGAGACTGTTCCGCCGCGGTCGGGGCTGGCGCGCTTCTTCGGACTTAGTCCGCTGCATTCGGATTCGGTCAGCTGGTACTGGGGCGCACTCGGTGAGATGGCGGTCGGTCGCGAACTCGGCAAGCTCGGTCCGGAATGGATGGTGCTGCACGCGGTACCGGTCGGGACCGGGGACTCAGACATCGACCATGTGTTGATCGGACCGCCCGGCGTCTTCACCATAAATACGAAGCATCACCAGCGGGGCCGCATTTGGCTCGGATCACGGATGCTCATGGTGAACGGCCAGAAGACCGATCACCTCAGGAACTCGCGGTACGAGGCGAAGCGAGCGTCGAAGCTGCTCTCCCAGGGACTTGGCTTCCCGGTGGATGCGAGAGCGATTCTGGCGCTCGTCGGCACATCGCAGATCACTGTGAAGCAGAGGCCCGCTGATGTGGTGGTGCTCACCGACCGAGAGCTCGTTCGGTGGTTGAAGCGTCAGAAGCCGCGCCTTTCGGCGGTCGAATTGGACTCGCTGTTGGATGTGGCCGATCTTCGCGGCACCTGGCATCGCTCAGCAGACACTGACACGCACACGGTTGAGGAGTTCGACCTCCTCAACGCTGAGGTCACGCAGGCGTATCGGCGGCGACGGATGTGGATTGGCCTTGCCCTGATCGCCGGGATAGCGCTCGCGATGTCGATGGTGGGTCCGCTATTGGACGCCATCACCTAATCGGATCAAGCGTGACGCCCTCTGTGGCCTGGCTTGGAGCCGTGCCCGGTCGGTACCGCGTCGACCTCGTTAGGCAGCACGTCGAGCAGGACGCGTTCGCGGCACTGCGTGCAGGACCTGCACGCTGTTGCTTCCTTGGTGCTTCAGGATCTTGTCGTAATGCTCTACTTCGGCTCGTCAAGAGGGAGGAACTGGACGGTCTCATCCTCCATTTCCGGCAGTTCATCAACCAATTTGTAGAAGGGCGTTCCGGCAATGAGCACGCCCTCGTACTCGAGCGACGAGTAGAGGGCTTGATGGACTGCCAAGCTGCCGATTTGAGAGGCTCTCTGTTCTGGGACGCCTTTGATCCCGAGCATCGACAACTCCTTGCTTGACACATTCGGAACCTTGTGAATAAACCACGTAAGGAGAGGCTCTCCGTAGTTGACCTTTGCTGTGCGGAAATGGGACAAGTACTGAGACGCCAGAATTGTTCCGAATCCAAACTCGCGACCTTGCAGCATCAGCTGCATCAAGACCGGAAACTCATAGCTCATGATGTTGGTTGCTTCATCGATGAGCAGATACGAGTTCAGGCGCCTTAGCTGGGGCTTGGTTCCAACGAACGGCCACTTGGTGGAGCGCAACATGTAGTCGTAGTAGATGTTCAAGAAGAGCGCAACGAGTGCGTTCTTTCCTTCCTGATCAACGCCGAGGTCGCTAAGCGCGAGGATGAGTACCTTGTCCGTGATGAGTTCTTCGAACGACAACAGTTCATCGGGATTGTCGCTGAAAATCTCCCCCATCACCCAATTCGTGAGGATGGAGCTCACGGAGTCAGGCTTCGAAGATAACGCCTCGTACTGCGCAAGAACTGCCGCGATCGTCGGCGGCGTGTGATTCGGACCGCTGTAGCCGCCAACGATTGCCTTTACGAGGTTCGTGCGCTGAACCGGTCCCACGCCGCCATAAATCTTGGCGATGACGTCTGAGAACATCGTGGCGCGTTGCACTGCCTTCTGCGGAGTGAACGACCCGTCCAGAGCAAAGAAGTTGAGGGGGATACGGTGGGGACGGAGAACTGAACCGCCGACGGCCTCCAGGAACGCGTCATCCTGGAAATCACGCTTGTAATCCAGAACAAAAAGGGACACCGGGTTGTCCTGCGTGGCAGCCGCTCCATCCCTAAGCTGGTAAACCAGCGCCTTCAGGAGCTGAGTCTTGCCTGTGCCTAGATCGCCGACCACGCCAATATTCATCTGGTTAAGTTCAGTGTTACTTGGCCAATGAAATGCGAAGCCATCGCCAATCGAACCTAAGACTCGACCGACTGGAAAGTGCACCCCTCGATCGATTCGAGCGGTGTCGGAAGGCGCAATGGCTGTTGGCCGTGTCGCGGTCGATGGAACCGATTCCGGCTCGCTGTCTCGATCGCTACTCCGAGCTGTCGTGGTGCTAGGTACGGCGACTACTTCCTGCGCTTCGCTGGAAACTCGGGCACCAGCGGTGGGTGAGATCGCGGGATGAGCCAGCGCCCACTCGACTACTGATCTCCAATCTTCGACCAAGGCACCGTCGTCGGAATGGGTCGCATCGAAAGCGGCCGCCGAGTCCGAAACTAAGGCGCCGAATGAGTTGAGAGGCTCGTCCGTCTCATGGATGAAGGTGCGATAGTGGTCTCCATTTTCGAACGATGCGTCATGGTTGAAGTACAAGACCATGGGCTGACCAATGTTGATTGCGGTGTTGCCATTCACCACTCGGTTCAGTCGTTCACGAAGGGCTTGCTCGTTCGCCGGATTACTTGGGGTCATCCGCGAGGCAGCCTCTATGAGAGAGGCGAGGCCGTTTGCCCAGAGCCGTAACCCGGCCGCATCGTCCTCAGCACGGAGGCTTTCTTCCCTGTCTACGACCCCTCGCAGGAGCTTCACGGTGTTAGCGAGCTGCCCGAGTGGTTCTCCAAATGCTGCGCTTGAGGGAAGGGGCAGTGAGTGCGAGGGCGTCTCTGCCCCTAGACCGTAGAACTTAATCTCGATCGGCGCCATGGTGACACCTTCTTCACCCAACTCGATTAAAAGAAGGTCCGCTCGCTGCCTCGCTGGCCCGTGTGAGCTTTCACCGGCCAGAGCCATAAGGAATGAATCGCAAGCATCGATGGGAAGCACGAATCGTAGAGAATCCCCGACAACCCTGTCCAGAAGTGCAAAGCCCAGATAGAAGCCCAAAGCTCCGGAGGCATGAGTTCCCCCCATCGCTAAGAGCGATGAGAGCCCGACACCCCGAGATCCAAGTGTGGAGAATAGTGCCTGTGCATCCGCCTCCGAGGTTTGCTGACCCCGAGCTTTGGACAACATCTCGCCGATCTGACGACTAAAACTCATGGGGATTCGTGCCACGGAAACGTAAGGCTTCCGGTCCAGCCAGGATGTCCCGCCCGAGCTCTCGAAGATTGGCGGCCTCCACTCCCAGAGCATTTTGTTGATTTGCTCGCTGTCGATCATCGATGAGACCGCCCCTGGACTCAACATGGTTTCGCCGGCGACCGTCCAGTCGGCGCTCTCGTCGACGAGGAGGGCCCCAAAGAGCTGGGACTCAATCTGAGGCTGTCCCTCAATCACCCTCAGCGCTTGTGAAAACGAGTTGCCCGCGGCCTCAACCCCTGGTCGGCTGATCACGGTTTTGACCGCCTCCGAACTGGAAAGGCTCGCTTCGAACCGTCGGAGCGGGATGTCTGCAATTACGCTAGTCGGGTCGCCGTTGGAATCCTTGACGCGCACCCTGACGCCCGCATCCTGTAACAGTCGGACGTTGCACGTTGCAGTCTCGCCCGGGCTGGGCGAATACCGAGACCAAGAGAACGGCACACCGTCATTTGTTCGAGTCAAGGTGGTGGCCTGTTCTACGGGCATCATGCCCAGACGGTTCGTGGAATCTAGGATCCGGGCGCCTCCAGGCAACCGCTCCTCGCGAGTCTTTTCCCACCTCTGTAGAGCGGACACAACGGCTTCGTCGATCTCCGTTAGCCGTGGCGACTGTGACTGCGAAGCGAGATCGATTGTTAGCGACGTCACGTGGGGGTTCATTCGCCTGTAGTTTTTCAGAGCCGCGGTCACTGCATTGGCGTTAAGGCCGCTGACTGAGGAACCGGGGGCCGACGTTGCTCCGATCCTTGCCGGTGCGCTTAGGGACTTGAAGCCCCCTACTGACGCCTCGACCAACTGCGACCATCCAAGGAAGATCTGATGAACACCAGAGTCGGCGGGCACCGCAAGCATTCCGTTGTCGCTGTGTTCACTCGGGCCGGCGATGGGGAATCCAAAACCATGGACCGTTCCCGCAAGCTCTGCGGCATTGGTTGCCTCCCAGAGAGTCGCTTCCGCGGCGGCAGACCACGCCAATCTAATTGGGTGAAGGGGGCTGAGTAGCACGGACTTGCAGCCGCTGTCATCCGGGCCAAACGACCACGCGCTGATCGAAAATGGGTAACTCGCCCAGAACAGTCCAAACGGGTTCCCAGAGGCTCGGGCCGCACTCACCAGATCGGAATAGGAGTCGAGATATCGCGCCAGTTCAGCGGAGCCTGCCAGTCGCCGACGCGGTAGGCGTGAGGGCCACCTGGCATGTTCTGGGACCTCAGGATCGTTTTGCTGTCCAAAAGCATCCAGAGCGTCGAACGCTTGACGAAATTCCTCCGCTTCTGCTGATTCAACTAGCGATTGGGGAAGGGTCAGTCCTACTTGCTCGTCCCAGGCGGACTCCAAGCCCGACGGCATCAGGACCCCCGCATGGTCAACCAAGTCCTTCATGCTGCCCGCGTCGGAACTAGGCAGTGCCGCGTGACCAAGAGTCGTGAGCCACTCAGGCGTATTGCGCCTTGCGGTCGCCTCGTTCTCGTAGGAGCCGCGGAGAGACTGTGCCTCCGAAATCGGCAACACATCAGTAGTCGGATGCTGACCAATGATTGCGGACGCGAGGGGTGAGAATTGAGGAGCAGCATTCTCTGATGCGCGCAGCTCAAATGATGCATCGGAAACGGAAATTAGGTCACTGCCTTGAGGAATGAACTCTTCGACAAAGAATCCGTTACGCCCGTGGAGCTCCTGCATCCGCCTTCCATCGTGAGTCGCCGTTCCGTCGTTCAGGCTCCAAGCGACCACTCGATATCTTGCGATGGCGTTGTCGAGATCCAACGAGATGGAGCCGAAATCTTCGCGTTCTTCTTCGACATACTCAATGACGTATCTCTTGGCGCTCCCGTTCCGCTGTAGCTCAAAAGCAACAACACCCGCTGTCCCTGACGGACAAATCACTATTCTGGCGGGGCGCGCGCCTGGGATGTTTCCGAACAGCGAATCGCCCGGAAGCACCTCGACCGCGAGTTCGATTATCTGAGGCTCTTTCGGCAAAGAAATGACTGACTGAATGGCCCCCGAGGCGACCAACCGGCCCTCCTCCAAGCGAAGTTCCCCGCTCCACTCGAAGGCGGTTCCAGACACCACCAGGCGAGCGGTCGTCGTCTCTACGTCCTGTGGCGACAGGCTCCCGACGGTGGGGATATGCGCCACGATTGGTTCGGACCGTGTTTGTCCTTCGCCAGACAAGCGAACGATGTTGTAGGTCCCCCCGGGCTGCCTCGGGTCGGTACTGAGCGAATTGCCTTCATCGTCGACAAGAGCGATGTAGCCTACAGCGTCTGCGCTGGCGGGAACTGGCGAAAAAAACTCGGTTTCACTAAGCCGTGCAAGCGCGCGAACCGCGTCATCCGAACCCGCAACGGTCTCTCGCCAGGCTTGAAGGGTGCTGCTGGTGGCAGCAAGGCGCTGGTTGAATCGCTGCCAATTGAGGTCACGAAGGGGAATGCGCTGCCGACCGCTGGACTTCTGAATAAGCGCTATCGACTTTGTGACTTGTTCCTCGCTACCCCACCATTCGGAGAGCGCGTCAACCACATCGCGCCCAACGGATGCCCTTCCGCCCCGTAGGCGCAACCCATCTGTCGGTGTGGGTAAACCGAAAGCCGGGTATGTAAATTCGTGCAATAGCCCCGAGATCGAGGCATCAGGTCGGAGGGCGCGTTCTTCGTCGAGAATAGACTGCAGGCGGTCGAGGCTCTTTCCAACATGAATTATCCAATTGGCGTTCCACGGCCTAATTGTCTGGTCCGCTGCGAGGTGTACGGCTCGCAACTGATGCAGGCAGTTCGAGAGGCGCTTCGCGGCCTCATGCCGCCACTCGCCCAAGTTGGGGTCCTGACGCATTGCCGCATTCTCGAATGGCTCCAACAAAACCTCAAGCAACTCTGCGGGAAGTGCGTCGATTAGCCGGTCACTGCCACTTTCCTCAGGGAAAGACTTTCCTAGAGCCTCGCTGAATGCTGACGTAACTGACGCCAGCTCCGGGTGACGTCCCACCACTACAGCAAGTCTGCTTCCCAGCCGGTATTTCAGGAGCGATTGTGGTGACACAACGAGTACGGACTCGTGAGGGTTCTGACCCACGGCGGACACGAGTAGGGCGTGAGGCGGGGTGCTCGGCCTAATCTCGTTGGCGTTGGTTACGAGTTGGACGGCCCACTCAACGTCGACACCTTCAGGGAGGTACGCCGCGGTGAGTCCTTCCCTTCGCGTCAGGAGCCGCGCCAACGCGGTCGTCAGGATGTTGGAACTCATGTCGATTGTCTCTTCTGTCCGTGTTAGAAAGCCGCTTGAACCCATACCGCTTGATCTGCATCGGCGCTGCCTCTTGCTAGCCCAGCTCTCTCGAGAAGGACAATGAGATCCGACAGTTCGGGCCGGATTCCCATGCGATCCAGTGAGGCCAATACGGCAGCCACGGTCGTGGACTCCCCTGGTCTCCCCGCGGCAAGGCTTGCGACCACCGCAATCCATTCTGTGCCAGGTTCCACCGTTAGAAATCGACCATTGCGTCGCAGCAAGCCGTAGTAGTCGGCGGATGGTCCGCTAACCGTTCGCGTAAGCAACGCGTACTGAGATGCTTCCCAGAGGTTCTTTCCCGATTGCGTGCGCGCTGTGGAACGGAGGGCACTCTCTAATCGAGCAATGCAATTCGGATCACTTCTGATCGATTTGCATGCATCGATGAACGTCATATCGGAAAGAGTCTTGCCGTCCGCCCAGTCATCTATTACGTGTCGAACTTGATCCGCTCTGTAGCTTCTGCGGCCAAGCAAGGGCGCGACATCCCGTGCCTGCACACCGCTTCGGGCGGATCTCCACGGAATGACATCCGACATATCCGCTCTTACTGCGTCCCAAGCGACATCCACAGTGCCTTGTGAGAGGAGTTTTCGTGCGAGCGTCTCGTACCAGAGGGACTCCCAGAGATAGCCGAGCCCGAATCCAAGTCGGAGCACGGTTGTAGCCCAGTCGACCCATACCCGTCCCGGTAAGGCCTCTACCCACTCCTTTCGCGTCAGGGTTGTCCATGAATCGTGGAACCACGCGAATGGAGTGGCGGCATCTGTTGGGAACTGAGTTAGTTGCCGGGGCGCCAAACCGCCATCACGCTTCGTACGCGGCGTCTCAAGCAATGTCTTGTCGGCGGCCGCATCGATCGCAGCCAAGAGGGGGTCAATATACAGCCGCTGTTCGGCCGCTTCTGACCAGAGTCCACAAGCTGTCAGGTCATTCGGGTGGATCTTTCCGAGCGCGAACAGTCTCTCAAGTATTTCGCCTAGATCTGGTGGATTCTTGACACCTTGCATGCCACGTAAGTTTTGCAACAGCGCAACTGAGGGTGTGAGCGGACTCACCGCTTGAGTGTCGCTCTTCTTCGCCCTCACACCCTCGATGCTGTTACTGACGGCTTCAGCCAGTTGCGCGGGCACGGCCTCGCCGACAACACCCGCATTCTCAAGTGCCGCTCCGAACGCTACGAGCTTTTCCCCAGTTGGCGCCGTCGCACGTTGCAGCATGGTCGCCTTTTCTCCTTCAGGGGTTCTATACCGAAGGCCCACAGCTTTTCCGCTCGAGTCCGAGACGGACGTCTCGTAAACGCGCCATGCCATGGCCGATATGAAAGCCTCGGGTAGGGGGACATATTGCGGCCGGGGAAGTGCCAACCCGAGGGCCATAGCGGACGTCATTTACCCGGCCCGCCTACCTGAACGCGCTGTTGAGTGCTTCCCTGCGCGACGACATACGTTGGGCTGTTGCCGAGAGCACCTGGCAAAAGCCGGGCAGACCGAAAGCGCTCAAGTCTCGGGGATGTGTCGTCGGAAACCTCTGTAATTCCTATCCAGCCGGCGCCACAGCTCATTGCCTGTCGTATGAGCGCGAAGTCGAGGAGGATCTTGGGTGACGCCATGCCTTGCTCCATCACTTCAAGGAACAGTTGGTCACCGTTTCTAGACGTCGACAGCGAGTAGGTAGTCGACTCGAGTGCCAACTTCGCGACCGGCGCCTCGCCGATCAACGGCGACGTCCGGCTGTCCAGCACGGGAATCAACGAATTACCAGTTAGCGACCCAGGAATGTTGCTTGGTCTAAGGAGTGTTCGCAATTTGCTTTCTAGGCCATCAGGCAAGGACGGGGACATTCGCCACGCGCTCGTCCACGCCTGGATCTCAGATCTAAAGGCAGGGATTCCGTTGCTTATGGCATAGAGACGTGTGAGGTAACGGCCGTACCAGGCGATTAACGACATCCGATCACGGTCCACGAGCCGCTCAACCCGCATGGCGCTGACAAATGCGTCGTCGATAGCGTCGTCGAATTCGGTTACCGCGCTGAAAAAGGGATCTGAATCATCAAGCGAACGGCGAAGCGTATCAAGTGGGGAATCGGAGGACGACGACCCCGAGAATGCCTCGACGATAGGAGTTGCCCACCCAGATTCCGCCGAGTTGGGTTTTAGGGTGCCGGGCAAAGCGTCCCGCACTGGGTCGATTGCGCTTGTAAATCGAGTAACTGGATTGGACAGCGCATCGTCGGGGAGACTCAGGTCGTCGGCACCGACTCCGAACACGCTTTGTGAGAAGCGGTAGGCGGCCAGCCGCTGGAGTTCACGAAGTCGGGCCACTGGCTCGGTTGACGTCGGCTGCATTTCGAGAAGAATCGTGAGGGGATTGGTAGAAGCAAATCGTTCGGGAGCGTCACCCACGACGGAACGTGCAATTGCGCCCCACAAGTCTCGGAAGGTTAAGCGCGTCCCGGCCACAATCTCGGAGGCTCGTAACGTTGTTAGAACGCCGCGTCGTACCTCGTGCTGACTCAGCGAGGCGAGGTTCGCTGCAAAGGGGTCGAGGAACGCGGCCCCTTCATTCGTCGGCCAAGCATGCTGTGCAATTCGATCAATTACCTTGGTGAACAGATCACTGGACGACATGACGGCATCCAGGAGCGCATCACGCTTCGTCAGCTCTCTTACGCGGTATTGAAGTGGGGTCAAGCGTCCCTCAACCACATTGACCTGCGGACGGGCCTCTAATAACGAGCACGCATCGACGAAGACTGCCGCAGCTTCGGCGTGAGTAACATCTCCGTCCATAAGCGTCGCCGTGCGAAGGTAGGCCTCGTCGACTCCGTCGGTTAGGACGGGACCGTCATCAGAGTCGACGTCAATACCTCTGAAGTAGGCATGGGAGTCATGGAGCCAATTCACGACTTGTGATCCGAACCCGCCCAAACCGTCGTCTCTACTTGCACTGCGCTCCTCGACTAATACGCCGCGGTTGACGCACGCAAGAAGCAGCGAACCCGCGGAAATCGCGTCATCAATGTCTCGGGCGAGAGCGGTCGGCGTCTCATCTTCGCTCGTAATGGTCGCGTCATTGATGATCACAAGCTCGCGGTCGCCGAATCCGAAGCGGTACTTGCGCTCCGCGAGCGTCGGGTCTGGTTCGTCAAGCGGATCGAGTCCCCGGGCTGCCATTGCAGCGGCATAGGACTTGCCTGCGCCCGGGCCACCTACGAGGAAGAGCAGGCGCGGAACGGGCGAGTCGCTCTTGAGCCAATCAACGGCTTCCTGAACACCCGCAGTCGTTGGCGCCGCGGGCCAGCTGGAAACGTCGTCAGTGGGTCGCGCCGCAACTTCACCGCCACCGGTTGCTCGCTCCCATAGTCGCGACATCTCCTTCCAAATGTCACCGCCGCTGGTTTCGATTGAAGGCGAAGAGGCAGGTTGGTTCATGTGAGACTCCGAGATATTCCGTACTTCAAACGCGCCGGACCATGAGATTGAGATCTCGTCGCCGGCCTCACAAAGTATTGGCAAGTGCTTGAACCAAATTCGGGGATCCCCATTCCCACTTTGTGGCCGGGAGAGGCTAGCGACGGACTCGATGGTGGAGCCATCCGGAAAGATGAGGACGGCCGGGAGGGTAACCCGGTGCTCGCGTCCGCGCCCTTGCGAGTCGTAATCGTGAATCCCTTGAGCGCGTAAGAAAGCGCGGAAGTCGCGATTGGCATCGATGATGCATTTTCGAAGTCCGGTGTCGGTCGGCCGAAGCACCGCGCCCGTTTCAGAAGGACCTTCCGGTCTCTGGCGACCTTCGACAGACTCATCCGACACCGACAACGCTCCTAGACCAATTAGGCAATCGCTTGCTCTAACTGCTCAAGCGACGGACTCGCACTTAGCAGACTATCGAGCATCTCTCCCACTGCCAGTCCCAGAAGTGGCGACACGGCATTGCCCACTTGAGAGTATTGCGGAACGTCCACGCGGCGCCGATGCGCGCCGGTTGTCTCGCGTGCCTTGAACACGAAGTCGTCTGGAAATCCTTGGAATCGAGCGAGTTCCCTGACCGTAAAGATGCGAGGTTCGGACGGGTGAACATAGTCGTCGGGAAGAGTGACAACAGTGCGGGCGGGCTCGTCCCATCGCAGGGCCTTTTGAGAGTGCTTGCGCGTTGCAAGCGACTCAATTAGCCGGAGCATTTCGGTAAAGGTCTGCGCGAGCACGGTTTCATCCGGGGCCCTTGCTGGAAACTCAACGCTGCGTAATTCGGCCGCAGCCTTGGACCTTCGTTGGACGTCGCCGAAGTTCAGATCCCTGATTATTCGGTGAGACAGACCCTCAGAGGCCAACCACTGATACAGCTTGAATCGCTCGATGACTCGATCACTGTGGCGCCGACGCACATGGTTATTCAGCCCTTCCGTGACGCGGGCGGGAAGGTTCCAGTCAGCGGCGCTTCCCAATTCTTGGGCGTATGCGCTCCGGATTGCTGTGCGTGTTGTGCCCAGAAGGAGATCCGCAATCGCGTGTTCGACGGTCCTCTCCTCTCCCCGGGTTAGTGTCGGCCTTGGCGCCAGCGCAGGAGGATCGCTATCAAGTTCGTCAACGTATTTGGAGCGCCACAGCGTCCCGGTTGAGCGAATCCCGTGACTCTTCGCGACGTCGCTGCGCAGTCCGATGATCATGAGTCGGGGGCGGTGTTGGGGCGCGCCGTAATGCTTGGCGTTGACCGCGACGCCCTGAACTTCGTACCCTTCGCCCGTCGCCTCGAGCGCGAGCTGAAGTTGCCGGAATGGAGAATGCTCGTCTTTCTCGAACCGGTGGGACATGCCCACTACGTTTTCGATTACTACTGCCCTTGGGCTCGTTCTCCCAACAAAATCCAAAAACTCCCAGGGCAAGGTGTTTCTCGTATCATCTGGGTCGCGCCTGCCGGCGAGCGAGAATCCTTGACATGGTGGCCCCCCGACTACGACGTCCGCCAAATCATCGTGAAGGACTAGGTCTTCATTCTCAAGAACCTGACGAAGTTCGCCCACTGCCAGACCGCGCAGAGCCTGCTCCTCCAGCGGCAATGCAAGGTGGCTGTTCCACTCAATTTCGCTATGTCCGGGACTAATGAAGTTCGCGAAATACGTTTGCGCAGCCATCTCGGATTTTTCTACCGCAAACACGCCTGTCCCACCGGCACGCTCGAGTCCAAGGGAGAGTCCGCCGCACCCGGAAAACAAGTCAACATAGCGGAACAAGAAGCCTCCCAAGTGGTACTAGCGGTCTGAGTATATTCGCGGCATACCAGTCACGGTTCGCGCGACCGAGCCTGACAGAACAGGTTGCTATCGTCATGCCATGTCCTGGGCATCATCGCCGGGCCGGCGTCGGATCATGCAGAGTGTCAAGAGTCGAGACACAACCCCCGAGCTCGCAGTTCGCCGTTTGCTGCACGCGCGCGGGTTGCGCTATCGGGTGAACTTGCGACCGCAGCCAAACTTACGACGCACCGCTGACATTGTCTTTACGCGGCAGAGGGTCGCCGTCTTCATCGACGGCTGCTTCTGGCACGGGTGTCCGGCCCACTATCGTGAGCCGCGCGTGAACGATTCATACTGGCGAACCAAGATAAATCAGAACCGATTGCGTGACGCGTCAACGACCGCGGCTCTAGAAGCTGAGGGATGGATGGTCATGCGGTTTTGGGCGCATGAGATGCCAGCGACAGTTGCGGACGCTATCTCGGTAGTCGTTCGTACCGACTAACTGCGCTCCAGTCGAGGAGTGGCCCTAGCACTGGGGCCACCGGGTGGACGGAACACGCGGTACTGATGGTCGAGTGGACCGTCATTTCACGATCGGCGATTGGGTCGTTCCAAAGTCGCGAGGGTGGTTAGTGCTGGCAGCGGGGTCTGCTCGTGCTCACGGCGGCAACGACGGCTATGACGACGTATCTGGCGCTCATTACAGCTGGGACAGCACCGTTGCAAATCACGCGCATGTGGCGACGGGCGACTTCATCATGCTTTGGGACAAGAGGCAGTTACTTGGGATCTCGGTCATTCAGAGGATCGATACCAAGCACGTTTCCAAGACAGTTTATGTTTGCCCCGCATGCGAACACTCGTCGTTCAAGCCGCGCAAGTCGCTCCGTCCGAGGTACCGATGTCACAAGTGTAAACACGAGTTCGACAGCCCGAAATCAGACACTAAGGAAGTGGTTTCGTATAGGGCCCGCTATGGCGCAGGGTGGATCGATCTCAAGGGGATCCTCAGCGGTCGCGATCTTCGGATGCTCTGCCAGTCTCCGAAATCTCAGTTAAGCATTCGCGAATTGGACATGGCAGCTGTTAACACACGCTTTGCACGGCTTGCGCCGTCTCAGGATTGGGCGGTGCTTCGAGTCATAAGTCACGACCTTGCACATGGACATGCGCTTGCGACTGTGCGCGTCCGTCTCGGACAACCCGCCTTTCGTGCGGCACTTCTCGAGCGATTTGGGAACGTATGTGCCTTCACCGGTGAGGCGCCTGATTCCGCGTTAGAGGCGGCCCATTTATACAGTTATGCCGCCGAGGGAAAACACCATCCCGACTCGGGCCTGTTGATTCGGCGCGATCTACACCGCCTGTTCGACCTTGGCTACATTTGTGTTCACCCAGATTCGAGCTCGATTGACATCCATCCGGAACTACGACGCTATGCGGAGTACGGGCGGTTGCACGGTCGGCGTCTTTGCGTTCCGGTGACGGCCGGTCACAGTCAGTGGCTTACTCGGCACTGGTTTCAGCATCGAGGCATCAACGCTTTGGCATAGCCTCCTTCAAACCCGGGCGCGGCCGCGTTCAAGGGTTTCGGTCAGTCAGGAAGTGCCGGTTCGCCCAAGCAGCCGTCGAGTATTCGCGCCATCGCCTCGTGCTCGGGAGGGGTCACCCACAGCCCATACTTCGCCTTCACTGATACCTGGCGCGCTACATATTCGCAGCGGAACGACTTCGCGGGAGGAAGCCACGTGGCAGCATCGCTGTCGCTCTTCTGCTGATTGACTTCGCCGTCAACGGCCAGCAAGTTGAGTGGGTCGTTAGCGAACTGCACCCGCTGTTCCGCTGACAACTGCTGGGCACCGGTTTGCCACGCGTTTGAAAGCGCGACCACGTGATCGATTTGCACCAGGAAGGATGTATCGGGGCCGCGAACGAATTCGATGGTTTGACCGGTGAACGGATCAAGCAGCGTCCCCGACTGAACGATGCAAGAGTCTCGCATCACGACGTCCACTAGGTCGCGCTTGAGCATTTCCTCACGCGTGCTGCATCCGTCGCCGTCAAGGTCAAGCCACGATTGCCCGAACAACGCCACCCTGTCATAGCCCGTTCGCGGAGCGCGACCCTTCACGTCCAGCGTCTCGAGCAGTTCCCGCGCCGAAATGAAGTCTGGCTCTTCGGGCTCAGGTGGTTCAGAGGGTGTTGTCGCTTCCGGCGGTGACTGTGGGGTAACGGCATCCTGCGTCGGCCAAAGAAGCTGCAGCGGGGGTGACTCGAACCTGTTCGCTGACGTAGCGGCCAACGCCCATGACGTCACGGCGATAAGGACGGCGACCGAGACGGTGCCGATAAGCGCGGGACGCAACCAGCGCGAACCGATACCCAGTCGGCGACCGCCCGAATCGGCTGGTGCGTCATCCGATGCCCACCACGATTCCGGTGGGGACGGCTGGTCATGGCGTAATCGTTCACCCTCCTCCGGGAGGCCATCCGACCAGTGGAGGGACGAGCCCCTACGGGAGTCTTCGCTCACGCCAGTTCTCTCGCCCTGCCGATACACATTGCTTCTAGAACCAGGACTCGGAGGCCACTTCGTCGTTCGGGACGACATCGTCAGCCTGCGTTGTCGACGGATCGCTGAGGTCGTGGCGGGTGAAAGTCGTCAGCTCGCCGGCATGGATCCTTCTCGAGATATCGACCCGGATGGCGGTGGATCCCGAGCATGTCCTCACCGTGACGGCATCATTGCGTGCGCTACCTCTCGCCATCTCGGGGAGCCAAGCGATCGAGCGATCGACATAGTGGTTCCTTGCCTGACGGCCGGTTGCGGTGAACAGCTCGATCCCGAACGTTGTGCTCTCTGTGGCCATCGCCTCGAAGAAGTCACGCTCGGGGAAGACCTTTCCGTCTCCGTACTTGCCAACCCGGGAGACGACCCGGGATGGCAACTCCAGTGTCCCGTCTCGGAAGGCATTCTCGAGATTGGCGCGAGCTAGACGTGAGAGGTGCTCCCGGGGAGCATCTGACTCCCAATACCGCAGCAGGAGTTTGCGCGGGCTGACCGCGCCGGCGTGGGTGTCGAGATCCGTGGCACGGTAGCCTTCGCTCGCAGACCTGCTGGAGGTGCCACTCCACGCTTCATACGCCGCCTCGAAGTTGCGGCTCGACCAACCGCGTTGGTAGACGACGTTGTATGCGCTCGTGCGAACAGCTTGGTCGACTGAATCGGTCCCACCTGGCTGCTGTGCAAGCCCAGCGGCCGCCGGCAAAGCCTGAATGACGTTGTCGGGCAACGGCTCGTAGTCGTGCTTAAACCGCGCCCAGGGCTCGTACAGCGTGTGACCAATGATCCGGGCCCACTCCATCAGGACTTCGTAAAGAAGTTCGAGCCTCGCCTTTTCTTGGCCGGCGTGCACGAATCGCGTCTTGTCTTTCGCCATTTGGTCAAGCAGGATTTCTACCTGCCACTCGTAACGTCGTACTTCCTTGTAGAAGCCGTGGTTCGCGAGTGCGATAACCACAACCGTGATCACGCCGATTGAGGCCACCGCATAAAGGAATGTCTCGCCCGTGATCCGGAGGAGGTCTTCCCACTCATCGGGCAAGGCGCCCCATGTCAGGTATGCAAAGACTCCAACTGCCAATAACGCTAGCCCGAGGGTCCATCCCCACCAGGCCAACAGGGCCCGTTGCGCGGTGTGAAGGCGTTGGGCAGGCGGTACTTGGTCACTCTTTCGTTTGGAGATTTCGTCCAGAGTGGACTGGAGCTCATCTATGCGTCGCGCGACGTTGTCGCCGACCTTCCAAAGAATTGTTCGCGCTTGAAGTTCAAACCAAGCGTTGTACGCGTCCACGTGGCTCTTCGTCTGCTTGTACGCGGACTCGGCCTTAAGGGCAGCAGCTTTGAGATTCTTGAGGTCTTTGTCGCTGGGCCAGTAGGCAGCCTTCGTCTCCTTCGGTGGAGGATTCTGCTCGCGCTCCTCCTGTGCCTTCCGGAGTTCGGTCGCGGCGGCGTCCCAACCGTGTTTGGCTTCGCTGAGCTCCGCGGCCAGCAGCCTTCGATGGGCATGCATGGCGCGGGAGTCTTCAGCTGAAACCTTGCGGCCTTCCGCATCCGACCAAGTCTCGCCTGGCTTGGGGACGATCATCGTCGGCGAGAGCAGTTCCCGCTTGCCTGCCTGCCGCGGCTCCGGAAAATCGCCCAGTTCACCGCCGTCAGCCAATCCGAAACACAGCTTGCGCAACGACTGCCAGGTTGACGGCTGTGGTGCACGCACGCGGCTTGACTGCAGCCGCATCTCGTCGTCGATTCGGTTTCGCTCTCGTTCCAACAGGTCGGCCGAGACGCGCGCGATCTCCGATATCGGCCGTGGCCCCAACGTCACTAGGGTTCCGGCATTGGCGCCCACAATTACATCCGTCGCCCTCTTCTCTACGCGGGCACGACCCTTGGTGAGCACCCAGGACACGACTGCGCCAACCGTCCGCAGGTTGAATAGAGCCGCCGTTCGCAGGGCGGCGCCGAAGCTCTGATGACGTGTGCGAATGGATGAAGAAGCGGGCGGGACGGAGGCGACCCAGTCATCTGTGTGGAGGATTGCGTCTGCCGCCGATGAGACCAGCAGCTCGGACTCCGTCGCCGGTCGCGCCCACGACAGGTACTCGGAGGGCTCCGGCGCGTCGAGTGAACCAGTAGCTAAGACGTCCGCGGCGACCTTGTCGAGCAGGTCCTCACCGACGATAGATCGGATCGATACTCGCGCCACCACAACGTCCCGATCGCCTGTTGTGGAGTCCGTTCCAAGCTCATCAAGAACGCCGACATCCACCCCACGAAAGACGCCGCCTATCGCGGCTAGGGCGGACGCTGCATGGCCGGCGAAATTGCCCGGCTCTCTCACGAAAATGCTTGCTCGGTCGAGGTCTGGACGATCCTCGGGGGAAATCACTGCGTTGACCTCCCACCGGGGTTTGAGGATGTCCGCGCTCGCGCTGTTCGCTCCACTCACGGGCAAGACCACGAGTGAACGATGCAGCCTGCTGCCCTCTGCTGTTGCGGCATCCACTCGTCGGGGGAGCGCGGCCTCTATCGCAGAGGAAACTACGTTGGCCGCGTTGGCCAGTTCGAGGTCGGGCTCGCTGTTGAGGAGGACAAGGTGCGCGGCAACTAGCCGTACCAAGTCAAGCCTGAACCGCCCGATGTGCTCGAACAGGTCGACAGAGTCTGATCCATGCTCGTGAACAAATAGCGCGCCGACGCTTGGAGGACCCAACGGGTTCTCTACGACGAGTTGTGGCGTTACCCACAGTGATGGCTTCAGGATGCCGGCGCGAGTCCACGACTCAACGAGCGCCTTCACATCGGCAGCGGTCTCCCCGTTTCCGACGATGAATGCGGTCAACGTGGACATGACTAGAAGAACCCGCCCACGGCCGAGGCCGGCTGCGAAGATCGGACGGCACGCAGCAGATCGCCCAGAGCAGCGCGAATTACACCGCGCAACTCGTACGAACCGGGGAGGTCGAGAAGGTCTGTCTGCTTCTCGGCCTGTTGAAAATAGCCCTCGAAGCGCTGTTGGAGTTCTTCCAGACGTTGTTCCGCGGCAGCCTTTCGCACTTCCCAGTCGACCTGCGAGCCCGTTCCTGCCACGCTCGAACCCTCGAGGATCCACCGCTCGAGCTCAACTGGAAGCTCATCTGTGCCACCCGCGCCAAGGGCGAGGAGCCGCTGGTAGGGACGCATCGGAGCCAAGCTCTCGGATGAGTTCACATCGAGCATTGCCAGGCTGATTGACTCAAGGACCGCAGGTAGCATGTCCGGTCCCATCGCTTTTACCGTCGTCAAGGTCGGCCATGGGAATGCCAGGAAGTCGCCACCCTGACCGACCTCGGCCGGCACGAAGACGCTCGCTCCGGACGTGTCGTCAACTTGGAGCTGATCCAAGAGTCCGGCGGTGAACCAGCCCCGCACCATGGCGTTCAAGATGGACGGTGAGAAAGGCAGCGCTTCGGTAAGAGGTCGCCCGCGCCGCCACCGCCAGAACTCGGAGCGCTGATCGCTTGTCTTGCTGAGTGCGCCCCATTCGCTGGCGATCGGGCCCATCAGACTGTCGAACACAACGGGTTCGTACGGCTCACTGAGAACAGTGAAGATGTCGATGAATCCGCCATTGTTGTCGCTGAACGCCTTCGCAACGCCATCGCTCCACTGGCCGCGCGCACTGAGAACCTTCTTGAACGCTTCACGCCCCTGAGACTTGTCGGGTAATGGAACCTCGCTGAAGGAGACGGTGTGCCGAACCTCGTGTCGATCGTGTACTTGGACGAGCACCGCCGGGTTGATGCGAACCAGAGGCGCGCCGGCGTTGAGCGCTGCGATCAGTTGCCCCTCAAAGACTTGCAGGCGTTTGCCGAGATCAGCCGGCCCGACTGTTTCAGGGTCGAGGAACTCGCGGAGCCCTTCGGCCAGATACTTCCCAACCGCGGTTCCCTCGTGAAGCAACCAGTCACTTGACCTTTCCAGCAGATCATCCGGGTCCGCAGCTACCCGGAACAGAGCCCTGGTGGGCGCCGAGGTGACGGCGGGGTGGAGGTTGTGATTTCGAGGAACCCAACTGGACTCTCTCGTGATCAACGATTGAGGGGTTCGTTCGACGTCGTCGGTTCCGAGCATGATTTGGAGTTCTGCCTGAATCCTGGCGTCTCTTGGGCCCTCCACACCTACGGTTCGCTGTACGAGATCTTTCAGGATGCGTGGGTAGTCGTCTGAAGCTTCAAGCAGAAATTCATTAGGTGCGGGGCGGAGTCGCGCCGGGATGTCTTCGCCCACCGGCCATGCGGCCGTTTTCGATCGGTTGGCGTTGTTGCCTCCGGCTGAGTCACTTGCAAGTGACTCGTATCCATGTTGGAGCGCATCAATCAGCGGATCGAGAACATTTGCGGCGAGGTCAGGAATCAGGTCAGTCGCCATGTCGCGGATCTCCGCTTCCTGCTCCTGCGAGAGGGTTTCAACCGCACGCCGGACCGCCGCCTTCAGCCTGTCAGTCGTGCGAAGGATCACCGCGGTGTCGGCGTCGTCGAGTTCGATGCGCACCATGTGGTCGATGTCCGATGCCCAGCGCCGGTGAGTTGCAGCTTCCGATACAAGCTCTTCGCGGACTTGTTTGATCTCAGTGCCGAGTTTACGCAGGAGCTCGATTGTGACAGGGGCACCGTTTCGTGAGACGGACTGCGCGGTAAGTGTGGTCAACCGGTCCTGGATATCACCGACCCACTTTCGCGCTGTGTCAACACGGGAAGCAAGCTGGACTGATTGAAAGCTCGAACGTCGGTCAGTAACCAGGTTGCGGATGCTACGTCGAACATCTGCCGCCTTTAGTCCCTTTTCCGGGATCGTCTCGCTGATCTTTTGGAGCGTTTCATTGAAGACGGTCTTGAGGTCGTTCTGTAGGCCCTCTGGCCGAAGAGCTTCGACGATCTGGTTGCGGTCTTCACCGCGCTCATCAAGACCTGACGCCACGAGGAAGCCAGGAAACACCGCTTCAGCTGTGTCCTGCACAAGCTGGCGTTCCGTTCGGTCGTCGCCTCTGGGCCGAAGCTCCTCGTGTCGGCGTAGGAAACGCTCCATGACCGACCGGGCGAGATGCTCCGACGCATAGTCGCGGAAACGATCCCTGCCGAGCCCGACTCGAGCTGACCCAAGCGCGACGAATGGCGTCTCGCTACCCTTAATGTGCAATGGCAACCGATCAGGCACCGTCACGGCGGTGCTCGCCCATTGAGCTTGGGTATACGCCGACATTCCGTCCTGAAGCTTCCGGCTGGACACCCACGACGCTACCGAGCGACCCATGGCGAGATATATGTCGTTCTGCGTTTGATAGGTGACGTTCTCATTGCGTGCGCCTACCAAGAATGGGTATCGCGGGCCAAGCCGCCGCGCGGAGGCGAGTTGTACCCCGTACTTCGAGAAGAGCTGCTCGGTCCCCTCAGTTGCGCCTTCCTCGTTCCAATACCCGCTGAGAATCTCGGTGATCGCTGCCAGCGAGTTCGGTCGAACGCCTCTCCGGGCTTCCGCAGGGAGGTAATCGAACACATCAGGTGCGTAAAGGAGGCCAACTATCTCGTTCGCCCATTTGTCGCCGAGTGCTCGAATGGCGTCGCAGACATCGATGACTGCGCCCGAACCAGTTCCACCGGCAATGGAAGAGATCACAATCACCACAGGCTCGTCCGGGACCGTGTTTGGCGTGCTTCCGAGCTGGCGTGTTATCGCCTGGAGTTCGCCGATGACTTCGGCCCCAGTCAACTGCCGTCTGGCACGCTGCAGCGCATCATGCACGCGATTGAGGCTGGCGAGGGTGATCACGCGACCCAGAGCTCGGAACTGGCCGGCGCCCCTCGATGCTGGGATATTCACGCGATTTGGATCGGGTCGCCAGCCGGCGACAGCGTCCCGAATGTGCGTACCACCTGACCGGACCAGCGCCGAGTCAATCGTCCGGAAGTCGATGCCCGTCCCGACCATCCCTTGATACTCGTTCTCCGGTAGCTGGCCAGGCAGGTCAGGGTCATTGCCATCAGCGACCGTCGGCACATCGATGTGCACGAACTGCCATGCCTTGGGCATCCCGCCCTCCCAGCCGGCCTGCTGAAGTCGACGGAGCAGGTCCTCTCGGATCACGCGCAATGTCTTGCCGCCAGACCCGCCGACGCCGACGAGGAGGAAGGGACGAAGCATGATTGTTCCTTTGCTTGTTAATGATTGGGACTAGTCATCCCAGAACTTTGTGGGCGACGGCGGTGGCGCGTCGGTTCCTTGATTGGTCGAAGGCTCGGTGCGAGTGGCGAGAGGTGGCTTGTCGGCACCACTCTTCTCCCGCGTTGGCGAATGTGATTGGGACCCGGCGAATGAGGTCGGGGCAGTTGCGGAATCGTCCCAGGCAGTGGGCGGCGGACCGGATACCATCGACTCCGAACTCTCGACGTGAACGCTCCGGGTCCCTTTGGGGGACGGCTTCCTTGACGCTTTCGGTGAGCTCACTGCTTTCGCCGCTTGATCAGCTCGGACCGATCGGATGACTCGGAGTTTCTCGATGACGTCCTCCCAGTTGACGCGCTGAATCTCATCGATTCGTTCTTCTAACACGGAAGCAACGCCGTCGGGGGAGTCAATGACCATTACGAGTCGCCCGCGCGCCTCGGTTGCGTCATTTGCGTCGCCAGAACGAGGGTCGGCAATGAAGAGGGCCCCCAAGGTGCCGGGGAATTCCACCGGTGCCCTTGTGCCATCCGGATTGAGAACCATGTCGCGCGCTCCGGGCGACACAACGATCTTGCCGCCAGGGTCCTTGACCCAGCCCTTGCCAGGCTGCAAAGGGTTAAGGGGAAAGCTTCTCCGGAAGTCCAAGCCGCCCGCCGAGAAGGAGCTCAAGCGTCTGCGCTTATCCATTCCGACTGGCTGGAAGTCGAATGCAGCGTCCAGTAGCGACCCACCGCGACCGTCAGACCGACGGAGTCCGGCAGGCGTGGCGACGGCCTCGATTGAGGCCACCCGCGCATCCAAACCGAGTATGAATTTGTCGCTCATTCGACGGGCAGCCTCGGCTGTCAGCCACACAACGGCGAGCGCAAGCACAACGAACAAAGCGGTGAAGAGCAACCGAAGGGGTTCATTGACAGGTCGCACCATCGTCGTGCTGAACGGAACGTTCAACGTGACGGTGTCACTTGCGTCGACGGCCTCGAGAGTGATCGGGAGCACCCCATCGATGCGCCCGTCGGCTGGACGCTCGGTGCTGAGGTTGAACTCGACCATGACTGTCTCGCCCTGTGGCACATCGATGCAGTCGAGCGCCGACGTGAATGTCGCCGTACCCGCCGACTCAGGGGAGTTGATCGCTGATTCGTTGAAGCACGCGCGCGTGGCCCCGCGCTCGCTGCCGGCGATCGTCAGAGTGCCGACGACCGCGTCCTCGCCCACGATAGTTGGGAGAGTGAGCCGCGACGGGCTAACCGTCGGAAAAGAGGGAGGAAGCGACGTTGCGAGCTCCATGCTCGCCGTCAGGGGGCCGAGGCTCAGCCGATTCGGAGAGGTATACGCGCGAGCCGTTGCCTCGATCTGCACCGTTGGCGTCGCCTCAGTCGTCGGAAGGTCAATGTCCAGGGACCAGCTACCGCCGGAGCTGGGTCGCGCGGTTCTCTGAACTCCGTCAAGGGAGAGGAGCAGGTCAAATGAGTCGTAGATGGCTGGATCGAGAACGGATCCGTCCGAATGAATGAGCCGGAAACTTACGGTGCTGGTTTCCCCAACGAACAAGTGAGACGGTGGCTCGATAAGGAGGGACGCGCCCCAGAAGTAATACAGGTCAACCACCGTCGTGCCCGCCGGATCTGCAGCCAGCCGCCACTCCACTGACTCGATGTCCGGATCAGCGAACGTGACATCCGCAGTCAGAAGGCCGTCTAGGTCGGAGACCACTACGTCGGCTCCGCCCAGCGATTTTGTATCCGGAGTCAGGGTGGCGCTACTGCCGTCGGCAGCGTGAAGCTTCGGCGCCGCCGCCGACGGCGAACGCTCAAGGATCAGCCGGAAGCCGCCGATGCCCGGGTCCACAGGAATGGGCAATTCCCCGTCTGGGCATTCCTGAGGGCAGAGGGCGGACAACCCGGGGGTTGCGCCTTCGATCATCGCCGTCGCCTGGGCGAACAACCTTCGCATTCCAGTCGCGTCGTCTGCATTGAGATTCGCGCCGCGAGCGGAAGAGGGCGGAACCGGTAAGGTACCGCACCGTTCCGCGCCCGACTCGCCCTCCGCTATCGCCCGGAGCCGATCTCGGTCAACCTCCTCAACCGACCCTTTTCCAGCTGCGGTGAACAGTGTGAGTGCGACCACTGAGATCTTGTCGCCCCGCACGCCATCCACGATTCCCTGCGGTGTACAGAGTTCGGACCGTGCTGTTTCTGTGGCCGCTCCTACATCGAGCTTTCCGTCCGTAAACCAGAGCAGGACCTTGCAGCTCGTGCCGTCCAGGGCGGCGGCCCGGTCGTTCAGCGACTGCTGCGCCCCCCGGAGGGCAGCGCGGTAGTCAGTGAAGTCGTCGTTGTCCATGCCGCGTAGTGGGCCATTGGCAAAGTCCCGCAAGCTAGCCAAGTGAGCATCTGCAACCGACCCCCAGTCGACGTGTGTGCGATATACGTCGGAGAAGGTCGCGAGGCTCGCCTCTACGTCTAAAGCGCTACTCGATGAGGAGTTCAGCTGAGCGAGAGATTCGAGGGCTTGAAGAATCGCGCCGACGCGACTGTCCTGAGGGTCGGTCTGGCGCAGGCTTCCTGAAGTGTCAACGACGATTGCCGCTAAGAGACGGTCGCCAGTGGCGGCGCACGACGCGATGTCGGCAAAGGCTTCTGAACCGGTTTCACTGAGTTCGGCGCCGGTCGCCGGAACCGCCGATCCGATTGAGATGGTGGCCCCAAGCCCAATGACCGTGGCAACCCTAAGAACTCGAGTCCAGTTGCTCTGCCGACTGGCGCTCACTTCGCGAGCTCCGTCGCTAGAAGGTAAGCGATTGCAAGTCCAGCGACGACGCCCACCCACATCGAAGCACGCGCGAGCATGTCAAGTGTCGGTTGTGGTTTGAAACGAGGGTGGTTGCGGCGGGAGTTGCGAAGCCCGCGGTAGGTCGAAGAGAACACGGTCGTCAGGACTGCCCCGACGGTGTACCCGATGGCCAGTAGCGGAACAGATGTCTCCGCCGCGATGAAATCGTTAACCGCAAGAACCACAGCGGCCATGGCGCAGAGTGCAGATACAGCTGCTGGCCACCACGGCGTCGTGATGCGAGCCCCTGAGTCCATCGGGATCCTTCTCTTTCTCGGAGCGGCGTCTAGGCGACCGCCCCTTCCTGTATTCGCGTCGGGACGCGAAGCCAGGCATGGCCTGATCCGACCTGCCTGCACCAGGCAGTGCATTGCGACCCCTTTAGTAAGGAGCGGTCACGCAGCGATGTATCAGTTCCACGCGGGTTCATCCGACGCTAGTGCAATCCACCGACATGGCACAGCCCCCATTACTAGGACCACGCTTAACCCGACTCGAGCCACTCGCACGTGTCGCGCCGCTCGCCGACGGTGCGAAGTGCCGCTTTCGAGTCGACATGCATGCCCCGCAAACACGGGATGGCGGGGCGAACATAGGTGTGTGATTCTCGCTTCCGATGTGGAATAACACTCAAGCGTCGACCGAACTGCGATTCTGCGCGCACTCGCTCGAAGTTGACACCTGTATGAAGTGCGTGTTTGGCGACGCTGATCCGCCTGAAGTGTGGCTATCAAGCTACAGCGGAGCATCCGTCTTCCACGCCACGGATGATTGCTCCCTTCTTATCGGCGGCAAGCAGAAACAAGGCACGCTGCAGAACCCCGACGTGCTCGTCTCGCGGGAGTATGCGTTGTCGCGCCGCCTGCCGAAGTGTTCCGAGTGTTACGCGGCAACAGGACCGCGCACCTGGACCGCTACCGAGATCGCCCTTCACAACCGCCGTGTCGACTACAGACTGCAAATCGCACTCCACGCGACACCCATCGCCAACCTTGCGCAGATCGCGTGCGACAAGGCGCTCCATTCGTGGCGTAGCGAAGATCGTTCCGCGCTTCCAGCTGTTGACATCTCATCGCCGCAACAGCGAACTGCCCGCGCTCGCATAGTGGACGGCACGTCGTCAACCGTCGATGAGTATGTGCCGTTCGCGTTGACTCCACGCTCAGAGTTCTGGCGATCCATCGTCGATCCGCCGGAGGATCCCGAACCTGTGACACCCGTCGCGACCGACTTCGCGATCCTGGTCAGCGACTACGAGACGCTGCGGCGGAACGCGGACATCGTCATCACCTCCGGTGATGCGGGGAGCCCCAACGCACTATTCGCCACAAGCGCGGATGCGCTCCATCAGCTCTTGTCAGAGCGCGCCGGTGGGAATGGCGACTGGCCTCTTGAGAAGTCCGAGCTCCTGGTCCGAGGATTCGTGCCGACTTTGCGAATAAAGCAGATCGTCGTAAGCG
This sequence comes from Cryobacterium sp. BB736, assembly GCF_014980265.1. Classification (NCBI taxonomy): domain Bacteria; kingdom Bacillati; phylum Actinomycetota; class Actinomycetes; order Micrococcales; family Microbacteriaceae; genus Cryobacterium; species Cryobacterium sp. BB736. Next base: position 508,503 of record NZ_JABXWQ010000001.1, on the reverse strand, counting down.
ATCACGCGAAACGGCAGCAGGTTGAGGCTCTGTTCAGCGACAGGGATAAGGCGCCGGTGGTGAACGTTCTGCCCAAGTGGTTTGGGCTGTGACAACGTCACTAACACTCGAGCTCAGTCGCTGAACTCCTCGCACGTCTCCCGCCGCTCGCCGATCGCCGCGAGGTGCGTCCGCCACTCCTCGGCGGTGAGGTTGCGGCCCGCGAGCGTGCACGCGTAGTCGGCCAGGTGGTTGGGGTTGAGGTCCCACAGGAGCACACCGTGCCTGCCGGTGACAGCAGCTTCCATTCCGTCGGGGCGAACGAAACCGGGGGTGATCAGCGGCGCGTGCACGGTGATGCTCGTGCCCAGCCGGGTGCCCGTTGCGGCGTCGAACAGCGACACCGTCTGGTCTGCTGAGGACGACAGGAGCACCGAGCCGTCGGCACTGAGCTGCAGCGACGCGACCCCAACGCGCGCGACAGAGATCGCATTGACAGGTTGCAGCTCCTTGTCGTACCTCACGATCCGTGTGCCGCTTCCGCCGAACACGGTTCCGTCCGGGCCGAGCGCACTCGCGACCGGCCCGGTCACCGTTGGGTGGATCGGCTCGCCCGTGTCGCCGTCGAAGAGGGTCATCGTGCCGGTGTCGTCAACTCGCCCACGTCGCCGAACTGCGGGTCGAATCGCACGCCCGTAAGTCCACCGTCTTCCAGTCGGCGCTCCTCGATGGTTCCGTAATAGGTGCCGCAGTACACCGCCCCAGCAGGTACGGATACCGCGAGCCTCGGGCACGGTATCGGCAGCCTGCTCCCGAAAGTGACCGACCACACAACTTCACCGGTCTTCGCGTCGACGCGCATGAGCCCCTTCGACCCGGACGCGACGAGGACCCCGTCGTCGGCCGTGGCGATGGCTTGGTTGGCGGTGAATGTTGGAGTCGGGATTCTCGTCAGCACCGCCGCCGTGTCGGGGTCGACGAGACGGAGACTGACCGGTGAGCCCACCGCAAGCAGCCCATCATCCGTGAAGGCGATAGAACCGGATGCCCCTCGCGCGGTCGAGCTTGTCCGTTCGCTCGGAACCTCCAGCGGCTCAAGCGACCCGTGGTCCAGCGGGAGGATCCTCACCCGTCCCGACCACTCTTGCACGAACGCAGCGGTGCTGCCGGATGGGTGGACCGCTAGGTCGCCTTTCTCTATGTCGGCTTTGCGCGTGACACTGCGCCAATCCCCGGTCCGCAGGTCCAGCACCCGGATGTCGCTGCACACAACTGCGAACTCGCCGCACTGCTCGAGCACCTGCGCTGGGTACGCCACCACTGCGATATCCCCGTTTGCGCTTGCTGCCAGCTGCTGGACCGGTCTGTCGTCGTTCGCGAGACCGTCGAATCGCTGGACGATCTCTCCGGATGCCAACTCGATTCGAGCGAAGTCCCCACCCGGTAGGGGAACGATCGCGTGGTCGCCGTCGTCAAGCACCGTTCCGTAAACATCGTCGGCACCGGCGACATATGAGTAGCCGAGGAAACCCGGCGCCGATGTGAAGGTACCAAGCAGCGCAGAGCGCGACCTCGGGTCATCCGGCCACCTGCGATACGCCTCCACCGCCAGCAGGGCCGCGGTCGCCCGATCGGACGACCGCAGCGACTCCGAGCTGCTCACCACCGCCGACAGTTGCGCTTCCATCTCCGCCCGCTGGGACCGCACCGCATTGAATACTGCGAGCCCGCCCGCGATGAGTACCACTACTAGGAGCGCGGCGCTCGCCACCAGCAACCGACGCAGCCGGACGTTCTGTCGCGCATCCCGTTCCGCGGCCGTCACAGCGCATTCCGGTTCACTCGCGCTCGCATGCATCCGCGCTCGGGCGATCAGCTCGTCGAAGCGGTCAACATCGACCTCATCGACCTCGGCGCGCAGCTGGTAACCGTCTGCAACCGTCACAACACGATCCGGACCCACCGCGCGACGCACCTGCACCACCGACGCCTGCAACTGCTTGCGCCACGTGAGAGGCGGTGCATCCGACCACAACGCATCGGCGATGGTGTCGGTGCGAACCGGTTGGTTGCGGTACAGCAGGAGCGTGCTCAGCACCACTCGTTCGCGCGGGCCGAGGTGTTCCGGACCATCCAACCTCAACGGTCCGAAGACCGTGATGTTCACACCTGAATTGTGCGACCGCTTCATCGGTGCAGTCAATCGCCGAGGTTGGCTTGCATACCGAACGCATACCGCTCTCGAGCCGAGCGGATACCGCGCCTGGGGACCTGGTCTTCATGAACACAACAACGAAGCGGCCACGGCCGCGGGGGCCGGAATTCGGAACCCCCGTGCCACCCCGGCATACTAGCTGGGCTCACAGTGCGCTCATCGTCTCGGCGATCGCTGCACTGATTTCAGGATGCGCGTCCGCTGCAACCGAACGAGTATCAGCACCGGAACCCGCCGCCGGCGGACTGGCCGAAGTCGGTCGTTCCGCAGTCACCGGAACCGGGCAGGCGCTCGAGCCGGGCACGTACCGCACGACGCAGTTCACTCCCGCGCTGGTATTTAGCGTCCCGATCGGCTGGACCGACGTCCGCGACCAAGCGGGCGATATCCGGCTGCAACGGCTCGGCGACCTGAACGACGAAGCATTCAGCCTCAACAACATCACGGTCTACCAGAGCGTGTTTGTGGCAGCGGCTGACTGCTCGGATGCGAGGGAGCCAGGTGTCGGTCGCAGTGCGAAGGAGATCGTCGACGTGCTGCGGAACCGGGACGGCATCGAGGTGTTCGGGGAGTCTGTGGTGACAGTGGGCCGCCTCGCCGGGTACGCCCTCAACGTCCAGCTGGATCCCGCCAAGGCGACCGCTTGCCAGGACCGGAAACACATCGATGCTGCGCCCCTGTTCCAGCGCGCGTGGATCTCACCGGTGCACGTGGTGCTCGGACCGACCGCCACGATGCGGCTGATCGTGCTCGACTGGCGTGACTCCAATGTCGTGATTGCGGTGTCGGCCTACAACCACTACTCGCTGGAGCGGTACATGAAGGCGGCAGGGCCGCACCCGAGGCGGCCGGCTCACACTACGGCCGCTGCGACCCCTCCATCACCTGCCGCACCTCGACCGCCGACTCCACCGCCTCGGCGACGTGACCCGCCAGCTCGAGCGCGCGCGTCTCATCCGGAACGGTCACCACCCAGAACCTGGCCAGCGGCTTGGTGGTGCCGCTGAACGTGCCGGCGTGCAGCCCACCGTGCCGGTCGACGAGCGTCGCCTTCGAGCCGAACTCGAGCACCTCGGAGTAGACGAGCTCCCCGGTCTGCGCGATCTCGTCATCGAAGTGCGCCATGAATGCGGTCACCCGCTCGATCCAGCCGGGCGACTTCTCGCGCAGGTCCGCCTCATCGCCGAACACCATGATCATGAACTTCATCGTCACTCCTCGCCCGGATGCCGCGGCTCACGTCGTTCAACTGTGACAGGTCGGACGGGCGATGGGTAGGGCTCGCCTCCGCCACCCGCCGCGGACTGCCAGACTGAGAAGCACCATGTCGACCATCCTCAACATCATCTGGCTGATCTTCTCGGGCTTCTGGCTCTGGCTCGGCTACATGTTCGCCGCGCTGCTGATGTTCATTCTCATCATCACCATCCCGTGGGGCATCGCCTCCGCTCGCGTCGGCATGTACGCGTTGTGGCCGTTCGGCCGCCGGGTCGTACAGCGGTCGGACGCCGGCGCCTGGTCATTCCTCGGCAACGTCATCTGGGTGATGCTCGCCGGCATCTGGCTCGCCATCGGGCACATCGTCAGCGGCTTCCTCCTGTGCGTCACCATCATCGGGATCCCGCTCGGCATCGCGAACTTCAAGATGGTGCCGGTCTCGCTCGCCCCACTCGGCAAGGAGATCATGCCGGCCTGAGCGCGGCTGGCTACGATCGCTGCATGCCGTACCTGTCGGACGAAACGCGCGTCGCACTCGAGCGGGTTGTCGAGGGTGATTCCGGGGCGGTTCCGGATGCGTTGGCGCGGCTCCGCGACATCCGGTCGGCTCTCGCTGCGCTGGAGGAGGACCCGGCGACGCTGACCGCGGTGCGCGACGCGGTCGCATCCGGAAGCTCGTGGGACGACATCGCATCCGCCGCCGGCCTCAAGCCTGCAGCCGCCAAGTGGCGCTGGCAGGGCAGCGACGAGGAGATCGCCGCTCGCCACCAGGCCGGACGCAAGCGCGCCGCGCGACCGAGCAGCGTGCCCACCGACCTGCCCGGGATGTCGGTGTCGGAGGCGGCGAAGAAGCTTGGGGTGACGCCGCAGGCGATCTACCTGCAGGTCAGCCGCGGCACCCTGCGCGCCGAGACGGTCGAGCTGGGCGACGGGCGCAAGTACAAGCGGGTGTTCCCGGAGGACTGACGGGTCTCGACAGGCTCGACCACCGGTATCGGCAGGCCCGCCCCGTTGTGCAGGACATTCCTTGTTGTGCAGGACATTCGGGTCTTCAGCAACGCATCCATTGGGATCCCGGCCCGAAAGCAATCGAATGTCCTGCACAACAGGGGTGGCGACATCCGCAAACGAGGGTTCCCTGACGACTAGTCGCAAACGCCAAGGGCGCTCACGGCTCGCGCGCGTAGCGTCCGCCGCATGCGAACCAAGTACCCCGTCATCGTTGTCGGCGCAGGATTCGCCGGCGTTGAAACCGCCACCCGACTGTCCCGCCGCGGCGTGCGGGTGCTGCTGATTGACCGCAACAGCTACCACCAGTTCCAGCCGCTGCTGTACCAGGTCGCCACCGCGCAGTTGGGGGTCTCGGATGTCGCCCGCCCGCTGCGCTCGATCACCCGCAAGCGGCGCTGGGTCACCGTGCTGCACGCCGACGTCACCGCGATTGACGCGAAGGCCCGCACCGTCACCACGGCCGACGGCGACACCTTCACCGCGCGGGTGCTGGTGGTCGCATCCGGCGCCGAGCCGAACTTCTTCAACACCCCCGGCGCCGAGGAGAACGCCTACCCGCTCTACTCCGTGAAGGACGCCATCAACTTCGGCGCGCGGATGGTGGAACTGCTCGAGGATGCCCACCGCGAACCGCAGAGCGGAGACCTCCACGCGGTGATTGTCGGCGGCGGCCCGACCGGCGTGGAAACCGCCGGCGCCCTCGCCGAGACCTTCAAGTACGTGGTGCCGGAGTACTTCTCGCCCGACCTGGCGGCCCGCTGCCATGTGCACCTCGTGGACATGGTGCCCAACCTGCTCAGCGCGTTCGCCGAGCCAAACCAGAAGTACGCGGAGAAACGGCTGCGCGAGGTCGACGTGGACCTGCGACTCGGCGTCGGCGTGACCGAGGTCAGCCCGGTGGGGGTCACCCTCGCCGACGAGACCACTATCCCGAGCGGGCTGGTCGTGTGGGCGGGCGGGCTGAAGGCGGGGCCGATCATCCAGGCTTCCGGATTGCCGCAGGGTCGCGGTGGCCGAGTCGACGTCGGCATGGACCTGAGCGTGCCGGGCTTCCCTGGCGTCTACGTGCTCGGCGACTCGGCCAACATGATCGACGCGCACGGCACCGCGCTGCCGCAACTGGGTTCGGTGGCGAAGCAATCCGGGATCTGGGCCGCGCAGAACATCGTCGCCGACCTGAAGGGGCAGCCGCGGCAGCCGTTCCGCTACCTCGACAAGGGCTTCATGGCGATGGTCGGGCGCGGTGCGGCCGTCGCCGAGCTCGGCCGGCGCCGGTTCCGGATGCAGGGCTTCCCGGCGTTCATCGCCTGGCTCGCGGTGCACGTGGCGCTGCTGTCCGGATGGTGGCAGAAGGTGCGCGCCATTCTCACGTGGGTGCAGGACTACCTCTCCAACGAGCGCTCGCAGGTGTTCATCGGCACAGACCGGCGGTAGTGGCGGGTAGCTGAGGGATCAGCCGCAGGCCGATCGTCTCGAAACCACGCTGCAGGTTTCGAGACGATCGCTTCGCGATCCCTCAACCAGCGGCTGCCGGCTCCGCCTCGCTCGCGCGGAGGGTAGCTCGCAAGACTGGATGGTACGATCGGGACATGAGTGGGACATCGGCAATGCGTGTGGGAGATCGCGGCCGGTTGGTGCTTCCCGCGGATCTCCGGCAGCGACGCAATTGGACGGAAGGCACCACCTTGGTCGCTATCGAGACCGAACACGGTGTCGTCCTAACCGAGCGAGACGAACTGGAAAAGCTGGTTCGTGACCAGCTCGCGGGCAAGGACGTCGTGAAGGAGCTCATCGAAGAAAGACGTCGTGCGGCAGCCACCGAAGACCAGTCGTGAACGTATTCGATGCGTCCGCGCTCCTCGCATACCTCCGTGGCGAACCGGGGCACGATGTTGTGCGGGCGGCCTTGGACGCTGGAGGCAGTTGCGGTGCTGCGAACTGGTCCGAAGTCGCCCAAAAAGTGATCGCGGCTGGCGGTGACTGGCAACTCGCTCGTGCTCTGCTCACCAGTTTTGAGTTACGCGTTGAACCGGTCACCGCAGAGGACGCTGAGCGGGCTGCCGCCGATTGGCGGCGTGGGGCCGGGCTGTCGCTGGCTGATCGCCTGTGCCTGGCTCTCGCCGAAAGGTTGGATGGCACCGCACTGACGGCCGACGGTCAATGGGAGCGGCACCCGCGTGCCCAGTTGATCCGCTGACTGCCGCTAGCCTCAACGCATGAAGGCCGCCGCCCGCCAGACCGTGCTGATCACCGGTGCAGGCATGGGCATGGGGCGGCTCTATGCGCAGCGAGCCGCGAGCGAGGGCGCGGCGACGGTCGTCCTCTGGGACATCAACCCGGATGCCCTGGCTGCCACTCGCGAGACGCTCGCCGCATCCGGAACCACCGTCATCGAACAGGTCGTGGATGTGTCGAAGCTCGACCAGATCGAGCAGGCCGCGGCCGACCTGGCGGCGCAGGGCGCGCATCCGGACATCATCATCAACAACGCCGGAGTCGTGCGCAGCGGCTGGTTCTGGCAGCAGGACCCGCAGCGCGACACCGAGTTCACCATGACGATCAACGCGCTCGCGCCAATGCAGGTGACGCGCGCGTTCCTGCCAGGGATGATCGAGCGTGGGCGCGAGGCGCGCATCCTGAATGTGGCGTCGGCGGCGGGGACGCTGTCGAATCCGCGGATGGCGGTCTACGCCGGATCCAAGTGGGCGGTCATCGGCTGGAGCGACTCGGTGCGGCTCGAGCTGGTGAAGGCCGGGCATCGACACGTGAAGGTGACGACGTTCGCGCCGAGCTACATCGACACCGGCATGTTCTCCGGCGCGCGCGGCCCGGTGCTGACGCCGATCATGAAGCCGGAATTCGCGGTCGACCGGGCGTGGCGGGCGATGCTCGCCGGTAAGCCGCTGCTGTACCTGCCGTGGTCGGTGAACCTGTCCAAGCTGCTGCGGGGCATCCTGCCGACCCGGGCCTGGGACACCATCGGCGGCAAGTGGTTCGGCGTGTATCGATCGATGGACGAATTCCGCGGCCGGGGCGGCTAGCGCCGTCCACTCCTTCAGAGGGGCAGCTCCCTGATCGGTATCCACACTCTCGGCTGTCCGAGGGCGCGCGTGTCGGCGGTCAGGCAGACAGTCGCCGCATGGAAATCGAATCGCCACCGGCTCTCGACATACTGACCCCGTTCTTCGCGGAGCGCCTCGAGGGAGAGAGCGACGCCGTGCGCAAGCGGATGCTTGCAGTGCATGAACGCTTCGGGTTTTGCCTGCTCAAGGACATCTACGAGCACGGTACCGAGGAGCTCCATGCGGTGCTGACGCTCGAGCGAATACTCGACCCTCGCTACTCCGTGCTCCACATCGTCGGTGCTGCCGGCGTGCTGTGGGGGCTCGTCGCCTTCCTGCTCGACGACTGGAAGCAGATCGACACGCTCACCCGGATTGAACAGCTGCGTTTCGCAGGCCAGTTGCGTGACCGCATCGTGTACGGAGGGATGGTGTGCGTTGAATGCGAGGGAAACCAATTGGGTCATATTCAGGAGCTGCTGGTTGCGGGCAGGCGAGAGTTGAAGGAACAGGAGCGCGAGCGTCGGGAAAGACGTCGCGCTGCCCGCGGAGGTGCGGGTGGTCGCCGGGACCAGCGGGGTCGTGGCTAGGCGCGGCGTCGGCGCCCGACAGCCAGTGCGACCGCGGCCACCGCCCCGAGGGCGAAGCCGGCGCGCGCGAGGGGCGAACGCCATCCGCCCGTCAGCTGGTTGGACGCGGGGTCCGGCTCAAACACCGTGCCCGGCGACATCGGCACCGACCCGCCGCGCAGCCCGAGCCAATGCCACATCGCCGTGATCACCCGCGAGTATGTTCCGGGCGCGAGTTGCTGCAACCAGATCAGCGAGCCCTGCACCGAGCCCACAACCGTCACCGGCTGCGGCCGGTTCGACAGCCTCACGATCGCCCGCGCCACCCGCAGCGGTGACGCGATCGGCGGAATCGGCTTCACGACTTGCCCCGTCGCATTCGCCGCATGCTGATGGATCGGGGTATCGATCGTCGCCGGCAGCACCATGCATAGTGAGATGCCGGTGCGGCGCAACTCGTGCATGAGCGACTGCGCGAAGCCGAACGTCGCGAACTTCGACGCTACATACGCCGACACGTAGGGAGCCGTGGTCTTCGAATACACCGATCCGATCAGAATGATGGTGCCTGAACCCACGCGACGCATGTGCGGCAGCACCGCGCGCACCCCATACACCTGGCCGAAGAAGTTCGTCTCCACCAACTGCCGGAACACCTCGCGCGGCAGCTGTTCCACCGACCCGAATGCGTAAACGGATGCGGCGCCCACCCACACGTCGATCCGCCCGAATTGGGCGACCGCCCGGTCAACCAGCGCTTGGACCTGGGTCTCGTCACTGACATCCGTAATCTTCGCGACCGCATTGCAGCCACGCTCAGTGCATTCAGCGACCACCGCGTCGAGTCCCTCCGGATCCCGCGCGGCGAGCACCAGTCGCACACCGCGCTCGGCGAACTCGTGCGCGGTCGCGCGCCCGATGCCGCTGGAGGCGCCGGTGATGACAACGACGTCAGCGGTTTTGGAAACCATCTGCCGCCTGAGTGGACTCGTCCGCCACGCGCACACCGTAGTGGTACGCGAGCATGCCGCCGAGCCATCCCGATACCGACAGCGCCAGCAGCGCAATGATCGACAGAACGAATCCGACGATGTTGAGCGCTTCGTAGTCATCGTCGAGGCGGATGAACCAGTTGATGATGAAGAGCACCAGCACGCCGACGTTGATGAGCATGTGGGTGAGTGCCATCTGATAGGCCCTTGTGCCACGCTGCAGCGTCAGGAAGTCCATCACCCCGAGAGCGGCCGCGACGATCGCGCCGATGATGCCGATGCCTATCAGCCACACAGCGCCGCGCACGAACGCGTGCGGGTCGTCGCTGGTCAAGGCAGCGATATCGAAGATGAAGCTGGCCACCCAGGTCCCGATCGGAATCGTCACCATGAGCGGGTGGAACGGATGCCCATACGGTCCGGCTATCGGCGAAATAGGGCGCTTTGACCTCGCGTGCGGCGAGGAGTCGGTGCGTGCCACAGCGTGCTCCTTCCGTATTGGGAGCATCCGAGCTCGGGTGCTCGTGGAATCGTCACCATAGAGTCGAGTGCTTGTCACTGCCTGAGAGTTTGCGGAGGGAAACCGGTTAGCGTCACAGCATGGCGACCACGGTGTTCACGATCGGACACTCGACGCATCCGTTCGACGAGTTCGTGGGAATGCTGCGCGCCAACACGGTGCAACGGCTCGTCGACGTGCGCACGGTTCCCGGCTCGCGGCACAACCCGCAGTTCGGGCAGGCGGCGCTCGAGACCGCGCTTCCGGATACCGGCATCGACTACCAGTGGGTCAAGGAGCTCGGCGGCCTGCGCAAGACGAGCGAGGACAGCATCAACACCGCGTGGCGCAACCAGTCGTTCCGGGGCTACGCCGATTACATGCAGACGGACGAGTTTGCGGATGCCGTCGACCGGCTGGTCTCGCTCGCCGAGAAGCAGACGGTGGCGATCATGTGCGCGGAGGCGGTGCCGTGGCGCTGCCACCGGTCGCTGGTCGGGGATGCGCTGCTGGTGCGCGGCGTCGAGGTGCTCGACATCATGAGCGAGACATCGGTCAAGCCGAACACGTTGACGTCGTTCGCGCGGGTCGACGGCACACGGGTCTGGTACCCGGGGGAGTGAGTCGGACCGTGGTCGCGCTCGCGCGGGTCGAACTTCCTCGCGCGGGTCGAATTGGACCAGCGCATGGAAGATGCACCCGCGCAACGAGCGAGTCAGATGCCCTCTAGCGGCTTGTTGCCGCGAGCGCCCAGGTCCTCGTCGTTCTCCACCTCGTCGCCGATCGCAGCATCCTCGTCGGTGTTGGCCGCGCCGCTGCGCTCATCCGTGACCAACGAGTCGTCGAAGTTCTCGGCCTCTTCTTCCTGCGGCCCCGGGGACGTATTCGGGTCCGACATCAGGACTCCTCGTCCTCATCGACGCCAGAGTCGCCCCTGTCATCCAGTCCACCACCGCTACCGGAACCCATGGCGTCACCGAGGGCATCGCCCATCGCCGCGCCCGCGCCCTCATCCAGCTCAGAACTCGTGTCCATGCCGCCTTCGTCCACGCCGGCGTCCTGCTTCGGATCCTGCTCCGACATGCCGGAGGGGTTGGTTTCAGACATCACTGGCTCCTTCGCCTTCGAAGCGAGCTCGACCGATGCTCGCAACCGGAAGGTAGAACTCGCCGCTGTTATCCGACTGTGAAGGAACTTGCCGCGCGCCGGACTGGACGCTGGTTTCGAGACGATCGACTTCGTCGATCCCTCAACCAGCAAAGCCGCTCAGAGCTGATTGCCCAGCTTGTACTCCGGCATCTCCTCACCCTTGCGCGTGTACGAGAAACCGTCGGCGCCGATGGTGACATCCGCCTCGCGCTCTTCCGCACGCTCGACCAGTGGCCTCGGGTTGCCGTCGAGGTCGAGCACAACGGATGCCTCCGCGTACCAACTCGGGACCACCGGGTTTCCCCACCAGTCGCGACGCTGGTTGTCGTGCACGTCCCACGTGACGACCGGGTTGTCGGGATCACCGGTGTAGTAGTCGTGGGTGTAGATCTCGATGCGGTGACCATCCGGATCTCGCAGGTAGAGGTAGAACGCGTTCGAGACGCCGTGCCGACCGGGGCCGCGCTCGATGTGATCGGACCGCCGCAGCGCCCCGAGCTTGTCGCAGATGTGCAGAATCTGGTCCCGCTCGTGAGTCGCGAAGGCGATGTGGTGCAGCCGGGGTCCGTCTCCGCCGGTGAGGGCGATGTCGTGCACCGTCGGCTTGCGGAACAGCCAGGATGCGTAGATGGTGCCGTCCTCGTCCTGGATGTCCTCTGACACTCGGAAGCCGAGGTCCTGGTAGTACTGCACGGCGGTCGGGATGTCCGGAGTCACCACATTGAAGTGGTCGAGCCTGCTGATCGCGCCCGCGCCGTGGGCGTCGTACCGGCGCGTGTACCGCTCGACATGCTCGGCGTCGTAGAAGAACTCGAGCGGGAAGCCCAGCGGATCCTCCACCCGAACCGCGGCGCCGACGCCGAGGAGAGCGCCCGCCGGGCGACGTTCGACGCGGCACCCGAGCTCCTCGTAATAGCGGGCGGCGACCTCGACCTCGTCTTGGGAGCGCACTCGGTAGGCCAGCGCGGCCAGCGCCGGCACAGGGCCCTGGCGCAGCACGAGCGAGTGGTGCAGGTACTCCTCGAAGGCGCGCAGGTGGATCGAGTGCTCATCCTCGTGGCTGACTACCAGTCCAAGCACGTCGACGTAGAAGCGGCGGGATGCCGCCAAGTCGGTGACGATCAGCTCGGCGTAGGCGGCGCGGATGATGTCAGGTGCCCTCATACGGATGCTCCAAATCGCGGGGTGTGTACTGGGCCGAGCGAGATGTGCACGGCCTGCTGCTCGGAGTAGAAGTCGAGCGAGCGGTAGCCGCCCTCCTGCCCGAGTCCGGATGCCTTCACCCCACCGAACGGGGTGCGCAGGTCGCGCACGTTGTGGGAGTTCAGCCACACCATGCCGGCCTCGATGCCGTGCGCGAACTCGTGCGCGCGCTCCAGGTCGGTCGTCCAGAGGTACGCGGCGAGCCCGTACTTGACCGCGTTGGCGAGCGCGAGCGCTTCGGCATCGGTGTCGAACGGGGTGATGCAGACGACCGGGCCGAAGATCTCCTCCTGGAAGATCCGCGCATCCGGGGCAACGTCGACGAACACGGTCGGCGCGACGTAGTTGCCTGCGCCCACGCCGTCCGGGCGTCCGCCGCCGGCGACCAGCCGGCCCTCGTCCTTGCCGAGCTCGACGTACGACATCACCTTGGCGTAGTGCTCCGGGTGCACGAGCGGGCCGACCTCGGTCTTCTTGTCGTGCGGGTCGCCGACGACGATGCTGCGCGCTCGGGCGGCGTAGCGTTCGACGAATTCGTCATAGATCGAGCGCTCGACCAGGATTCGGCTGCCCGCGGTGCAGCGCTCGCCGTTCAGCGAGAACACGCCGAACAGGGTCGAGTCGATCGCGGCGTCGAGGTCAGCGTCGGCGAAGACGATGGCAGGCGACTTGCCGCCCAGCTCCATCGAGAGCCCCTTCAGGTGCGGGGCGGCGTTGGCGAAGATGGTCTGCCCGGTGGTGGTCTCGCCTGTGAAGGAGATGAGGCGCACATCCGGATGCTTGACGAGCGCATCGCCGGCCGTCTCGCCGAATCCGTTGACCAGGTTGAACACGCCATCCGGGACCCCAGCCTCGCGGAAGATCTCCGCCCACAGGCTGGCCGACAGCGGGGTGAACTCGGCCGGCTTGAGAACGACGGTGCAGCCGGCGGCGAGTGCGGGCGCGAGCTTCCAGCTCTCCAGCATGAACGGGGTGTTCCACGGGGTGATCAGCCCGGCCACGCCAACCGGCTTGCGGTGCACGTAGTTGAGCTGCTTACCGGGCACCCGGAAAGTGTCGTCGGTCTGCGCGACGATCAGGTCAGCGAAGAACCGGAAGTTCTCCGCCGCCCTCCGCGCCTGGCCGAGGGCCTGGGAAATGGGAAGGCCGGTGTCGAATGTCTCCAGCTCGGCGAGCCGGGCGTCCTGCGCCTCGACCGCGTCAGCGATCTTGTTCAGGATGCGCCAACGGTCGCGCGCCACCATCTTCGGCCACGGTCCCTCATCGAAGGCGCGCTTCGCCGCAGCGACCGCGCGGTCGATGTCGGCCGCCGATCCGGATGCCGCCTGCGTGTAGGTCTCGTTGGTCAGCGGGGTGAGCACGTCGAAGGTGGCGCCGTCGAGACTGTCGACGAACTCGCCGTCGATGAAGTGCCGGATGTGCTCCGGCAGGCCATCCGGAGTGTGGTGCGTCATCGCATCGCTCCAATCTGGAAGTCGTCGACCGGGCTGAGTAGGTTGCCGCCCTCGTCGAGCAGGGTGCGGATCTTCTGGATGCCGGCATCCGTCGGCGTGATCAGTGGCGGGCGGACGTAGCCGGAGCGGATCAGGCCGCGCTGCTCGAGCACCCACTTTCCTGGCGCAGGGTTGGTCTCCACGAACAGCAGGTCCACGAGAGGGTGCAGACCGTAGTGCAGTTCGCGAGCGCGTGCGAGGTCGCCCGCTGCCCATGCTTCGTACAGTTGCGCATGGGCGACAGGGGCGATGTTCGAGGTGGCGCTGATGAACCCGACACCGCCGAGCGCGAGCAGTGGAAGGCACAGCAGCTCGATGCCGGACCAGACCAGCAGCTCGGGCCCGCACAGGTGCATCACGCGGGAGAAGTGCTCGAAGTCCTTGGTGGTCTCCTTGATGCCGACGAAGTTGTCGACGTCACGGAACAGGCGGGCGACGGTCTCCGGCGCGATGTCGACCGCGGTGCGGCTGGGTACGTTGTAGGCGACGATCGGCAGGTCCGGGAACTCGTCGGCGACCGTCTTGTACCAGCGGTACAGCGCCTCCTGGGTCGGGCGCGCGTAGTACGGCGTGATGATGAGGGCCGCATCGGCGCCGGCATCCTGCGCGCGCTGGGTGAGTTCGAGGGTCTCGTCGAGCTTGGCCGATCCCGTGCCAGGGATGAACGGCACGCGGTCGTCGATGACCCGCGCTGCGAGTTCGATGGACTGAGCGCGTTCCTCGATGGTCTGCGCGCTCGGTTCGCCCGTGGAGCCGCCGATCGAGATGCCGTGGGTTCCGGATGCGAGCTGCCAGCGGATTAGGTTCTCGAGGCTCTCAAGGTCGGGGGAGCCGTCGGGCAGGAAAGGCGACATGACCGGCGCGATTGATCCGCGGATCTGGCTCGGGTCACTGCGAAACTTCATCGTTCTCCCTCTCCGGTGGTCGAGCTTGTCGAGACCCCATCCGGTGCCCCGTAGTGCGCGAGGAACGCATCGAGCGTCCGCAGCCGGTGATTCCGTGCCGCCAGCTCTAGCTCTAGCGCATCCGCGCCCGCCTCGATCAGGTCGAGCAGCTCCGCGTGCTCTGCGACCGATTCCCGCGCCCGCCCGGGAACAAAGCTGAACGTCGATTCCCGCAGCGCCCGCATCCGGGCCCACCCGCGGTGCACCAGGTCGAGCACGTGAGGGTTGGGGCAGTTCTCGAACAGCACCGCGTGGAAGTCCAGGTTCAGGCGGGTGAACGTCGCCGGGTCGAAGTGCTCGAGTGTCAGCGCCATGGAGTCGTTGATCGCGCGGGCTCGGGCGACATCATCCGGGGTCATGTGCGGAGCGGACACCGCCGTCGCGAACCCCTCCACCAGCGCGAGGGTCTGCATGGTGACCTGGTACTCGGTCGGGTCGAGCATCGCGACCTGCGCGCCGACGTTGCGCTCGAACTGCACGAGCCCTTCCGCCTCGAGCAACCGGATCGCCTCGCGTACCGGCACCGCACTGACGCCGAGTTCCTCGGCGATGCGCCCGAGCACCAGCCGGTAGCCGGGGCTATAGGAGCCGTCGCTGATGCGCTCCTTGATGGTGCGGTAGGCGAGCTGCGACTTGCTGACGGTGGCCGTCATGGCGTCCACTCGCGGTACTTGGCGAGCCAGTCCTGATTCATTGGGTAGAGGCCATCGACGGACGCGCCGGCCTCGATCTGCTGGCCGATGAACCGCTCCTGGCGCTCCTGCTCGATGGCGTCGTCAACGACTTCCTCCACCAGCGACGGCGGGATCACGATCACCCCGTCGGCGTCACCGACGATCACGTCGCCGGGCTGGACGGCCGTTCCTCCACAGGCGACCGTGACATCGGTTTCCCACGGCACGTGGCGGCGGCCCAGGACGGCCGGGTGTGCGCCGGCGTGGAAGACGGGGATGTCCAGTTCACTGACGACAGCGAAGTCGCGCACGCCGCCGTCGGTCACGATGCCGGCTGCGCCGCGCACTTGGGCGCGGAGGGCGAGCAGGTCGCCGACGGTGCCGGTGCCGCGCTCGCCGCGGGCCTCGACGACGAGCACGTCGCCGGCGTTGAGCGAATCGAACGCGCGCTTCTGCGCGGTGAAACCGGCGCCGAACTGCTGCGACAGGTCCTCACGGGCGGGGATGAAGCGCAGCGTGCGAGCCAGGCCGATCATGTGCTGGCCCGGTCTGGTCGGCGTGACGCCGTCGATGCTCACGGTGTTGAGACCGCGCTTGCGCAGTTGCGCGCTGAGGGTTGCGGTGCCGACGGATGCGAGTTTCTCGCGGAGCTCGGGGGAGAGGGTGCCACCGGTGGTCGAGCCTGTCGAGACTGGTGCGCTTTCGGGGCTGGTCTCGAGACGATCGCTTCGCGATCCCTCAACCAGCGGCGCCGAGACCCCGGCAGCTTCCGCGGAGCCCCACGCTTCCGCGCGCTGCGCGTCATCCACAACCGGGCCGGCGCCAAAGGACGCGAACGGCACCGCACCCGCCACAACCGGCGTGACCAGCCGCCCGGTCGACCAGCCCTCGGTGTCGACCTCGACCTCGACGACATCCGCGGGCTGCACCACGGTCGACCCGGCGGGTGTGCCCGTGAGGATCACGTCGCCAGGCTCGAGGGTCATCAGCTGGGACAGGTCCGCGATGAGCTGCTCGAACGGGAACAGCAGGTCGGCGGTCGTGCCCTCCTGCACAAGCTCGTCGTTGACCCAGGTGCGCACACGCAGTGAGCGCGGGTCGACCTGGTCGGCCGGAATCAGCGCCGGGCCGATCGGGGTGAACCCATCGCCGCCCTTCGACCGCACGTTGGAGCCCTTGTCGGCCCAGCGCAGGTCGTACACGCCGAAGTCGTTCCCTGCTGTCAAGGATTCAACCGCCGCCCACGCCGCATCCGGATGCACGCGTCGCGCGCGCGCGCCGATGATCAGGGCGATCTCGCCCTCGAAGGCGAGCAGCTCGCATCCGTAGGGCCGCTCGATCGACTCGCCGCTTGGGCTGAGCGAGGTGGACGGCTTCAGGAAGTAGCTCGGCTGGTCTGGCGTGCGACCGCGCTGCGCGGCCCGGCTCGGATAGTTGAGGTGCACGGCGATGACCTTGCCGGGACGAGACCCCAGGAGCGCTTCGACGCGGGCCAGCGGTTCCATGCCACCTCCATTGGTGTACGAAATAATATACGATCCCACCACTTACGGGATCGGCAGTCAAGCCCTTCATCGAGTCGGGAGGAAAAGCCGTTTTGCGGGCGTGAGAAGGGCAATAGCTCCCGACTCGATGAGCTGTTGGTGCGGGTGTTGCCGCGCGCGAGCTACTGCAGCTCGGACGCGATGGTGCGGGCGGCCGCGCTTAGGCGCGCGGCGAGCGCGGCCTGGTCCTCGCCTGCCGCGACGTAGACCACCGCGACCGCTGCCGGCGACTGCCCGGCGATCGCCAGCGGCACCGCGACCGACGACAGCCCGGCGATCACCTCGTCGTGACTGGTCGCATAGCCCCGGGCTGCGGCCAGCTCGGCCTCCGGCCGCTCGTGCTCCGACTCGAGCGCGCGCCACTGGGCCGGGGTCAACATCGACTGGATCGCCAGTCCGGGCGCGCCCCGGGAGAGCGGATGCCGCGTGCCCGGCCGCCGCACCACCGTCGCCTGCGCGTGCCGCGGCTCGACGCTGACCAGCGTCACGACATCGTGCTGGTCCAGCACCGACACGAACGCGGTCATCCGCAGTTCGTTCGCCACCAGGGTCAGCTCCGGCAGTGCCGCCGCCTGCAGGTCCCGCGACACGCTCCGCGCGAGCGCCGCCAGCCGCGGCCCGAGCTCGATTGCCCCGGCGCCGTCACGCACAACAAGCCCGTGGTCCTCGAGCGTCCGCAGGATCCGGTACGCGATCGACCGGTGCACCCCGAGCGCCGCGGCGACGTCGGCAATCGTCATCGGGGAGGTCGACTCAGCGAGGATCTCCAGCATCCGGATGCCCCGCGACAGGGTCTGCGAGTGCGGTGCGGTGGTGCTCATCCCTGCCCTTGTGGTGCGCTAGACCAAACGAGATACTGTTCTGGAATAGAACGAGGTGTTCGATTATAGAACACGCTCGCTGACCGGGACAAGGAAGCGAACGATGCAGTTCCACCACCACGGCTACGTATCCGGTGACCCCCGAGTGCTCCCGGCGGCCGGCACCGGCCTCAACCGCCCGGACGAGCTCCCCGACGAGATGGACGTGCTGATCGTCGGCTCCGGCCCGGCCGGCATGGTCATCGCCGCCCAGCTGTCGCAATACCCCTCGATCACCACGCGGCTCATCGAGCGGCGAGCCGGACGACTCGAGATCGGCCAGGCGGACGGCATCCAGGCGCGCAGCAACGAGACGTTCCAGGCTTTCGGCTTCGCCGAGCGGCTCATCTCGGAGGCGTTCCAGCTGACTGCGATGAACTTCTGGGCGCCGGACCCGGCGAACCCGACCAGCATCATCCGCACGCAGCGCACCGAAGACGACCCGCACGGCATCAGCGAGTTCCCGCACATGCTCGTCAACCAGGCTCGCGTGCTGGACTACTTCGCGGAGTTCGCGGCCAACGGCCCGGCCCGCATCAAGCCCGATTACGGCTGGGACTTCGTCACGCTGGAGATCACCGAGGGCGCCGAGTATCCGGTGGCCGTGATGGTGCGGGCCACCGCCGGCGAGCGCGTGGGGGAGCAGCGCGTCGTCCGCGCGAAGTACGTCGTCGGCTGCGACGGTGCGAAGAGTGCCGTGCGTGAGTCCATCGGCCGCAAGCACCTGGGCACCCCGTCGTTCCATGCCTGGGGTGTGATGGACGTGCTCGCGGTCACCGACTTCCCCGACATCCGCACCAAGTGCGCGATCCAGTCGCACCACAACGGGAGCATCCTGCTCATCCCGCGCGAGGGCGGCTTCCTCTTCCGGATGTACGTCGACCTCGGCGCCGTCGGCGCTGATGACCAGCACCAGGTGCGGCAGACCACGATCGAGCAGATCATCGCCAAGGCCAACGCCATCCTGAACCCGTACACGCTCGACGTTCGCAACGTCGCGTGGTCCAGCGTCTACGAGGTCGGTCACCGGGTCACCGACAAGTTCGATGACGTCCCGGTGGAGCTCACCGGGCAGCGCGCCCCGCGCGTATTCATCGCCGGGGACGCCTGCCACACGCACAGCGCGAAGGCCGGCCAGGGCATGAATGTATCCATCCAGGACGGCTTCAACCTGGGTTGGAAGCTCGGGCAGGTCCTCGATGGACGCGCCCCAGAGGCGCTCCTGGAGACCTACTCGGCTGAACGGCAGGTCGTCGCGCAGAACCTCATCGACTTCGACCGCGAGTGGGCGTCCATGATGGCGAAGAAGCCGGAGGAATTCGAGAGCCCAGCCGAGCTCGCCGAGTTCTACGTGACCACGGCTGAGTTCCCGGCCGGGTTCATGACCCAGTACGAGCCGTCGATGATCACCGGCGAGGCCACGCACCAGCAGCTCGCATCCGGATTCCCGATCGGCAAGCGCTTCAAGTCGGCTCGGGCGTTGCGGGTCGCGGATGCGAACCCGGTGCACCTCGGGCACCATCACCGTGCGGATGGCCGCTGGCGGGTGTACGCGTTCGCGGATGCCCCCGCGGCGGGCGAAGCGTCGGCGCTGACCGACTGGGCCGAGTGGCTGGCGACATCAGGGGACTCGCCAGTCGCACGGTTCACCCCCGAGGGCAGCGACGTGGACGGCGTGTTCGACTTCAAAGTCGTCTTCCAGCAGAGTTACGAGGACGTCGACCTGGGCCGGGTCCCGCCGATCTTCCTGCCGCGCGTCGGGCCGTTCGGGTTGATCGACTACGAGAAGGTCTACGCCGTGGATCCGAAGCGCGGCGACATCTTCGACGAGCGCGGCATCGACCGCACCGGATGCCTGGTGATCGTCCGACCGGACCAGTACGTCGCGCACGTGCTGCCGCTGACCGCGCGGGACGAACTCACCGACTTCTTCGCCGGCTGCATGCGTACGTCCGGTGGTTGAGGATCGCGAAGCGATCGTCTACGCCGGTGGTTGAGGGATCGCGAAGCGATCGTCTCGAAACCACCCCCGGCACGCTGGTTTCGAGACGATTTCGCTGGCGCGAAATCCCTCAACCAGCGGTGACGTGCTTGAGTGCGATCCACAGGTCCGCGCGGGCCTGCGGGTCCTGCAGGGAACGCCCGAGCAAGTCCTCCGCCAAAGCCAGCCGGTTGCGCACGGTGTTGCGGTGCACGCCCAGCTCAGAGGCCGCCGGCCCGACCTGCCCGTTGTGTCTCAGGAAGGACCGCAGCGCGGCCACCAGTTCACCGGCATCCGGACGCGTCAGCACCGGCCCGAGCAGCATCGCCGTGTACGACGCGAGCGACTCCCACGACAGCAGCGCGTCGACGCCCTCGCTCGCGAGTTCCTCCCAGCGCACCACCGGTCGTCCCGGTGACGCGGCCGCGAGCGCATCCCGCGCGGCGCTGTCGCTGACCCCCAGCGCGGCGAGCGGCTGCACCGGGCCCACCCCGACGAGAAGGCCGGGCAGTTCCGGTTCATCCGGCGAGATCACGATCAGCTCGTCGTCGGGTGTCACGGTGGCGATAGCACCGAGGTGCTCGAGGGTCGCCAGAGCCTCCGCGACGGCCGCGCCGCGCGCGCGTACGACCCGCGCCGACGTCCACGGCAGTTCACCGAGCACCGCCTCGGCCGCGACAGCATCCCCCTGCAGCAGCAGCGACACCGCGCCAGCCCGGATGCGCCGTTCGGCATCCCGCTCCACCCGCGCCCGGTCGCGCTCGAGCGTCAGCAACGCGAGCGCCGTTGATACCGCCGTGCGCTGAGCCGGGTTCAGAGCGTCCGGCGACTCGATCACCAGATAGGCGTCGGTGCGGCCGTGCAGCTCGACCGGTTGCACCAGCATCCGGCCGGCCGCCCCGATCTCGGCGAACGCGCTGCGGCGGTCGCCGCGCTGCATCCGCTCGATGAGCGGTCGCGCCCGGTCGCCAAGCCCTGCAAATCCGAACAGCGCGTCACCCTCCTGGCCGATGACGGCGGCCGACCCGCCGACGATCCGGCCGAGCGCATCCACCAGCTCAGCCGAGCCGACCACGGCAGCGCGCGTCAACTCCTGCTGGTGGGCGAGCGAGCGCCGGTCCTCGTCCCGCTCGGCGTCCGCGAGAGAGTCGGCGACCGCCTTGCTCACCGCGATGAATGGGGTCGGCTGCGGTACGACGAACAGGTTCAAACCGTCCCGTGCTGCGGCTGCGGCAAGCGCAGCCGGAAGTTCCGGATGCCGCACGCCCACCCCGAATCCGACAGCGACGACCCCGGCCTCCAGCACCACGCGTACGAACTCGCCCCAGCCGGCAGCGTCGCGGTCGACCAGCCCGGTCGTCAGCAGCAGTTCGCCGCCCTCGAGGTACGGGCTCGGGTCGGGGAGCTCGCTTGTCGCGACCCAGCGCACCGCGGCATCCGGATGCGGCAGGGTCACCGCGGACAGCGCGAGCGCCCGCAGCGCCACGATTTCCGAGACAGTGGGCACGGTGTCAGTCTCGCACAACCGACAGAATCCAGCTGTGCATCGATGCCACTGCATCCGTCCCGCCCGAGACGTAGCCTCGAACCAGACATCCAAGGAGGAACAATGACGATTCTGGGCGGCCCAGCCATCGACCAACAGCGCACGACCGGCGAGATCACTGCCGGCCCCAACTCGCAGGAGTGGGCGGCGCGCAAGGCCAAGGCGGTCTCATCCGCCATCGGCACCACCATGCCGGTGTACACCGAATCCGCGGGCGGCGGTGTGCTGCGCGACGTCGACGGCAACACCTTCATCGACCTCGGCTCCGGCATCGCCGTCACCACCATCGGCAACGCCGCACCCGCGGTCGTCGAGGCGGTCAAGGCCCAGGTCGAGGCCTTCACCCACACCTGCTTCATGATCACCCCCTACGGCCCCTACGTCGAGGTCGCCGAGCTGCTCAACCGCATCACCCCCGGTGACTTCGAGAAGCGCTCCGCCCTGTTCAACAGCGGCGCCGAGGCGGTCGAGAACGCGATCAAGGTGGCCCGCGCCTACACCAAGAAGCAGGCCGTCGTCGTCTTCGACCACGCCTACCACGGTCGCACCAACCTCACGATGGCGCTGACCGCGAAGAGCATGCCGTACAAGAGCGGCTTCGGGCCGTTCGCACCCGAGGTGTACCGCGCGCCGCTGTCCTACCCGTACCACGATGGACTCAGCGGCGCCGAGGCGGCGGCAAAGGCCATCAGCGTGATCGAGAAGCAGGTCGGCGCCGAGAATCTCGCCGCGATCCTGATCGAACCGATCCAGGGTGAGGGCGGGTTCATCGTCCCTGCCGAGGGCTTCCTGCCCGCGATCGTCGAGTGGGCCAACGCCAACAACGTGGTGTTCATCGCCGATGAGGTGCAGACCGGCTTCGCCCGCACCGGCGCGCTGTTCGCGAGCGAGCACGAGGGCATCGTCCCGGATGTGCTGGTAACCGCCAAGGGCATCGCCGGCGGTCTGCCGCTGGCCGCCATCACCGGCCGCGCCGAGATCCTCGACGCGCCGCAGGTCAGCGGCCTCGGCGGCACCTACGGCGGCAACCCGCTGGCGTGCGTCGCCGCGCTGGCCAGCTACGACACCATCGTCAGCGAGAATCTGGTCGAGCGCGCGGTCGAGGTCGGAGACATCCTGATCTCCCGCCTCACCGAGCTGCAGGCCGGCGACGACCGGATCGGCGACGTGCGCGGCCGCGGCGCGATGATCGCGATCGAGCTTGTCAAGCCGGGTACCACCGAGCCGGATGCCGAGCTCACCAAGGCGCTCGCCGCGTACGCGCACCGTCACGGCGTGATCATGCTCACCGCCGGAACCTACGGCAACGTCATCCGGTTCCTGCCGCCGCTGTCGATCAGCGACGCCCTGCTGAACGAGGGCCTGGACGTGCTGGCCGAGGCGCTCGCAGCCACGAAGTGAACCCCCAGCGGGCCGACCTAGCGTGACTTACAAGGAGTAATGATGACTGACACTATGACCACCAGCACGCGCGAGAGCGAGCTGCTCGCATCCGTTCCACACCAGCTGTACATCGGCGGGCAGTGGGTGGACGCGACCGGCGGCGGCACCTTCGACGTCAAGGACCCGGCCACCGGCAACGTGATCAAGACGATCGCGAGCGCCACGGCCGAGGACGCGCAGAAGGCGATGGATGCCGCCGCGAACGCGCAGGAGCAGTGGGCGGCCACCGCGCCGCGCGTGCGGGGCGAGTTGCTGCGCCGCGCGTTCGACCTGATGATGGAGCGCCGCGACGACTTCGCGCTCCTGATGACGATCGAGATGGGCAAGCCGCTCGCCGAGGCGCAGGGCGAGGTCACCTACGGTGGAGAGTTCCTGCGCTGGTTCAGCGAAGAGGCCGTGCGCATCCACGGCCGCTACGCGACCAGCCCGGAGGGCACCGGACGGATGATCGTGTCGCAGCGCCCGGTCGGCCCCAGCTACCTGATCACCCCGTGGAACTTCCCGCTCGCAATGGCGACCCGCAAGATCGGCCCTGCGCTCGCCGCCGGCTGCACCGTGATCGTCAAGCCCGCGCAGGTGACGCCGCTCACGACGCTGCACTTCGTGAAGCTGCTCGAAGAGGTCGGCGTGCCCGCCGGTGTCGTGAACGTGGTGACATCGTCCAGCTCGAGCGCGGTGTCGAAGCCGATCCTCGAGGATGACCGGCTTCGCAAGCTCAGCTTCACCGGGTCGACCCTGGTCGGTGTCGCGCTGCTGAAGCAGGCGGCCGACAAGGTGCTGCGAACGTCGATGGAACTCGGCGGCAACGCGCCGTTCATCGTCTTCGACGACGCCGACCTGGACAAGGCAGTCGACGGCGCCCTGGCTGCGAAGTTCCGCAACATCGGGCAGGCCTGCACCGCCGCGAACCGGTTCATCGTGCACGAGTCGGTCGCCGACGAGTTCTCCCGCCGGGTCGCAGAGCGGGTCAAGGCGATGCGCGTCGGGCGTGGCACCGAGGAGGGCGTGACCATCGGTCCGCTCATCGACGAGGACGCCATCAAGAAGGTGTCCGAGCTGGTCGCGGATGCCGTTGGCCGGGGTGCGCAGGTCGTCACCGGCGGGTCCGCGATCGACGGTCCTGGGACCTTCTTCGAACCCACCGTGGTCACCGGCGTGCAGCCGGGCAGCAGCATCCTGAGCGAGGAGATCTTCGGGCCGGTGCTGTCGATCGTGACGTTCAAGGACGAGGCGGAGGCCGTGCGGATGGCCAACTCGACCGAGTACGGCCTGGTCGGCTACGTGTTCACCAAGGACCTCGCGCGCGGGCAGCGGATGATCGACGCCGTCGACACCGGAATGATGGGCCTGAACATTGGCGTGGTCTCGAACGCCGCGGCGCCGTTCGGCGGGGTGAAGCAGTCGGGGCTCGGCCGTGAGGGCGGGTTCGAGGGTATCCACGAGTACCTGTCGACCAAGTACACGCTGACGCCGGACCCGTTCGGGTAGTTCGGTATCGAGAAGTGGGGTCGCCCTCAGGGCGGCCCCACTTTTTTGTGCGCGAAAGCCGGAATACAACGCGAGCAGACATCTCGTCCAGATAACGAATTCGGCGCTAAGTAATACTCCAAAGGCCTTGACTGGCGAGAATAAACCATCGAAAGTGCGTTAGTGGCGAAAGTGTGCCACAATCATCCGAAATCTCGCGTTCGACGATGAGGGAGTGCAGTGACCAACTGGTTCGAAAGTGCTGACAGCCTTGTTCTGCCAGCCAAACATCTGGTCGATGGTGGCTGGGTTGATGCGCTCGGCGATGAAATCTTCAGCGTGGTCGCCCCACGCGACGGTTCGGTTCTCGGCCAGATCGCCCTTGGCAACGAACGCGATGTCGACCGAGCGGTCGCGACCGCGCGGGCCGCGTTCGAGGACCGTCGGTGGAGCGGACTGCGTCCCGCCCAGCGCGGCGCCGTTCTGCGCCGGTGGGCAGAGCTCATCCAGGAGAACGCCGCCGACCTGGCGCTCACTATTTCCCTCGAGATGGGCAAGCCGGTGCGCGAGGCGCTGGGAGTCGAGCTGCGCGCGGTCGCCAACTGCATTCGCTGGTACGGCGAGATCGCCGACAAGCGACCCGACGAGAGCCCGGCCGCTGGTGATGACGTCGTCGCCCTCATCACGCGTGAGCCGGCGGGTGTGGTCGCCGCGGTTGTGCCGTGGAACTTCCCGCTCACCATGACCGCGTGGAAGCTTGGCCCCTCGCTTGTCGCTGGCAACAGTGTTGTGCTCAAGCCCGCAGAGCAGACCCCGTACTCAGCGCTGAAGCTCGCCGAACTCGCCCTTCAGGCGGGCCTGCCGGACGGCGTGCTCAACGTCGTCCCGGGGCGCGGACACATCGTAGGCAAGGCCCTCGGCCTGCACCACGACGTCGACATCGTCACCTTCACCGGCTCTCCAGAAGTGGGTCGCGCGTTCCTGCGCTACTCCGGTGAATCCAACGGAAAGCGGGTCTGGCCTGAGCTCGGCGGCAAGTCGGCGAGCATCATCCTTCCGGATGCTGACCTCGAGAAGGCAGCCCGCATGACCGCGTGGGGCTCCTTCTACAACCAGGGCGAGATGTGCAGCGCCTCCAGCCGCATGGTCGTGCACCGCGACGTCGTCGACGAGGTCCTCGAGCACGCTCGAGCCCAGGCGCGCGAGATGGCGCCGGCCGACCCGCTCGATCAGGACGCCCCGCTCGGCTCGCTGGTCAGCGAGGCCCACCTCGAACGCGTGCTCGGCCACGTGCGGAACGCGGTCGCCGACGGTGCCGAGATCGTCGAGGGCTCGACCGAGCGGGCAGTCGTCGACGCGCACCCGGGCGGTTCCTACGTCGCTCCGACGATCCTCACCGGCGTGACGCCGGGAATGCGCATCGAGCAGCAGGAAGTATTCGGCCCGGTACTGTCCGTCATCACGGTGGACAGCGAGGAAGAGGCGATCCGCGTGGCCAACGGCACCGAGTACGGCCTCGCCGCATCCGTGTGGACCCGCGACCTGGGAGCGGCGCACCGGGTGTCCCGCGCCGTGAAGGCAGGAATCGTCTGGGTGAACTGCTTCGAGGAAGGCGACATGTCGGTGCCGTTCGGCGGCGTCAAGGGCAGTGGGTTCGGGCGTGACAAGAGCGCTCACGCGATCGACAAGTTCACTGACCTCAAGACGACCTGGATCGAGCTCTGACATGACCGATGGGGCCCCGCTGATCGGCATCACCATGTGGCGCCGTGAGCTGCCAACCTACGCGTCCGACAACACCGACCTGTACACGCTCGGCGTCGAATACGTGCAGTCGCTGACGGATGCCGGCGCGCAGGTCGTGCTCATTCCCGACACGGACGTGACCGGCGCGCAGCGCCTGATCGGCACGTTGGACGGAGTCGTCATCGCGGGCGGCGGCGACGTGCATCCGGAGAACTACGGCGGAACGCCGTCCGAGGCGGAGAGGTACGACCGCGGTCGAGACGAGACGGAGATCGCCCTCATCCGCGCGGCGCGCGTCGCACGGCTCCCGACTCTCGGCATCTGCCGGGGACTGCAGATCGGCGTTGTAGCGCTGGGCGGCCGGCTGATCGAGGACATCCCGACCACCGCGCAGCACCCGCGCGGACTCACCGGGGCGGAGCTTCTGGCGTGGCGGCACGACGTGATCGTCGAGCCGGAGAGCACGCTCGCGGGCGTCGTCGGCACCCGCACGGCGGTGAACAGCATCCACCATCAGGCCGCTGACGTGGTGCCCGATGGCCTCCGCATTGCTGCCGTGTCAGAGGACGGCGTGATCGAGGCAGTCGAGTCATCAACGGACTGGGACTTCCTGGCGGTGCAGTGGCACCCGGAGAAGATGCACGAGCCGGCGCATCGGCGCTCCCTTTTTGACCACTTCGTGAGCGTCGTTCGCGCGCACGCGAAGACCGCGTCCCACCGCTCGGTGTGACACCCACCACCCAAGAAACGGAAACACGTAAGAACCATGAGTGATGTACGTCAGTTCTTCCTCGAGTACGAGAACGGCCCGCGCGCGATTGCCGACTTGCACTTCGACCTCGCACCGCAGACGTGCGAGACCCTGTGGAAGGCCTTCGAGAAGCCCGCGACCATGGACGCGATGCACGCCATCTACGCCGGCCCCGAGGTGATGGTCGGTCTGCCCGAGACGCACCACACGTTCGACCCCGAGGCGGTCCCTGCCGAGAACCAGCAGGTGATCCCCGGTGTCGGTGACCTGCAGTGGTACTACCAGCGCCCCTACCAGATGGGTGGGCTCCCCTTCGAGTACTGGGAGATCGGCGTCTTCTACGCGCCCGGTGCCCGCACCCTCGGTCCGCTCGGATGGACCCCCGTGAACATCTTCGCGACCATCTCGGAGGGTCTGAAGGAGTTCGCGAAGGAGTCGTACGACATCCGGATCAACGGCATCAAGAAGCTCACGATCGGTCGCGTCTAGACCGCTCACGAGGCACGCTCCGCCGCACCTGGCGGCGAAGCACCAAGAGAAAATCAGAGAGGATACACTCACGTGAAAATTGCGAAACCCTTCGCAGCGGCGGCCGCCATCGGCCTCGCGCTCGCGGTCAGCGCCTGCAGCACCACGTCCGCCCCTTCCGGCAACAGCGACGGGGGAGCCCCCGTCGAGCTCGTGGTCACGTCCTTCGGCGGTGACTGGGAGAAGGCCTACATCGAAGCGGTCGTCAAGCCGTTCGAAGAGGAGTACAACGCCAAGATCACGCTGGTCACGCTGTACAGCGCCGACGCGTTGGCACAGCTGACGGCGCAGGCATCCGCCCCGCAGCTCGACGTCGTGCACTTCTCGGGCGGACAGGAGGCCATTGCGGCCGCCCAGGGTCTCATCGACCCGGTCGACCCCGCCGACCTCACCACCTTCGACGACCTGTCGCCGATCGCGACCGAGGGACTCGAGCGCGGCGAGGGACCCGTCATGCAGGTGACCCCGATCGGTATCGTCTACCGCTCTGACGTCATCGAGAAGGCTCCGAACTCGTGGGAGGACGTCTTCGACCCCAAGTACGCGCAGCACGTCGCACTCACCGACCTGTCGAACTCCTACGGGCTGCTCTCGCTGCTCGCGGTGAACGAGACGCTCGGCGGCGACACGGACGACCTCGAGCCCGGGCTCGACGCGCTCGGTGACCTCGCCCAGTCGGGTGACGCCATCGTGATCAAGACGTCGGCGGACATGCAGCAGGCGTTCTCGGCGCGTGACATCTGGATCGCACCGTACTCGCAGGACTACGCGGAGACCCTCCGCAAGGCCGGCCTGGACGTTGAGTTCGCGGTCCCGGATGAGGGTGCCCCGGCATCCTTCATCACGGCGAACGTTGTTGCAGGGCGGACGAACTCCGACCTGGCGACGAAGCTTGTCGACTTCTCGCTGCGCCCCGAGGCGCAGGCGACGTTCGCTGAGGCAATGCTGTACTCCCCGGTGAACACCACCACGGAGCTCTCGAGCGACATCGCGGACACCGTGATCCACGGCGACGCGCTCAGCAAGCTGGTCCGTTACGACAGCACGGTTCTCAACGAGCGCCGCGCCGGATGGACCGACGAGTGGAACCTGCGCATCGCACAGTGAGACGCCTGAAACTGGAGCCTTGGCTCCTCATCCTGCCCGTGGTGGTGTTGCTTCTGGTCGGCTTCGTGCTGCCCGTGGCCAGCGTTCTGCTGTCCGGCTTCACCACCCCGGGTGGGGGGTGGACCATCGAGAACTTCACCAGGTTCTTCGAGTCCGCCTTCCACACCGGTGCAGCCATGCGATCGCTGCGCATGGCCCTCGTGCAGACGGCCGTTGTGCTCCTCATCTCGCTGCCGCTCGCGTACGCCATGTCGCGCGCGTCGGCGAAGGTGCAGGCGTTCATGATGATCGCGATCGTGCTACCGCTCATGACCAGCGTCGTCGTGCGCAGCTTCGGCTGGGTCATCCTGATCGGCCCTGCCGGTCCGCTCGCCGACATCCCCGGTTTCCTTGAGCTCAGCAAGTCGCGTCAGGGGCTGCTCGGCACCGAGCTCGGCGTGAACATCGCCATGGTGCAGGTGCTGGTGCCGTTCGCGGTGTTGTCCATCCTGGGGGTGCTCAACGGTGTGGATCGGCGGCTCGAGGAAGCATCTCGCACCATGGGCGCGTCGTTCGGGCGCACGGCCTGGAGCGTCGTCTTCCCGCTCGCAATCCCGGGCGTCATCGCTGGCGGCACCCTCGCCTTCGCGATGTCCATCAGCTCGTTCATCACGCCGAACCTCATCGGCGGAGCACAGATCCCCGTCCTTGCAGCCATCATCTACACCGATGCGACGACCAACCTCAACTGGCCGTTTGCTGCTGCCCAGTCACTGCTCATGCTCATCGTCGTCCTGGTCACCATCGGGCTGACGGCGAAGCTCTCGGCCAGGAGATAACCACATGGTTCGTTCTGTCCCATTGTGGGCACGCATCCTCACCGTCGCGCTCTTCGTGGCTGTGACCGTGTACATGTTCGCGCCGCTTATCGTCGTTGTCGGCGCGGCATTCAACGAATCGCGCTTCCTCGCGTTTCCGCCGACCGGCTTCACGCTGGACTGGTTCGCGATGGTGCTCAGCGATGACACCTACATGACACCGTTCCTGACCAGCGTGCAGATCGCCGCGGTGACGGCGCTCGTGGCTGCCGCAATCGGCACGTTGACGGCGCTGGCCGTGACCCGCCACCGGTTCCCTGGCGCAGCGTTCGTGCAGTCGATGGCGATGTCACCGCTTATCATCCCGAGCATCATCTTCGCCATCGGCATGCTCTCGTTCTCGTCGCAGTTCCTCGGCGGGCCATCCGCGATCATCCTCACCATCGCCCACATCGTCATCACCATTCCCTACGTGATGCGCACGGTCGTCGGCGTCATCTCCCGAAGCGACCGCTTCACGGAGGAGGCGGCGCGCGTGATGGGGGCGCCATGGTGGCGCCGCTACTGGCACATCCTGCTCCCGATGGCCCGCCCGGGCATCGTCGCGGGCGCATTCCTCGCATTCATCGTTTCGTTCGACGACGCGGTCATCGCGCTGTTCGTCAGGACACCGACCCTCGAAACACTCCCCATGGCGATCTACAGCAAGCTCGAATTCAGCGCCGACCCCACGGTTGCGGCGGTGTCGACCCTGTCGATGCTGCTGACGGCGATCGCCATCGTTGTCATCGAGAAGGTCGTCGGACTCGGAAAGGCATTCAGCTAATGGCCGAACTCATCATCTCCAGCGTGCGCAAGTCGTTCGGCGAGACCGAAGTGCTGAAGGGCATCGACATCAGCGTGCCGTCCGGCACCTTCGTCTCGCTCCTTGGGGCGAGCGGATGCGGCAAGAGCACCCTCTTGCGCTGCATCGCCGGACTGGAGACAACCTCCGGCGGCTCGATCACGGTTGGCGGGCAAGACGTCACCGACCTCGCGCCCGAGAAGCGCGGTCTCAGCATGATGTTCCAGAGCTACGCGCTGTTCCCGCACATGACCGTGCTCGACAACGTGCGCTTCCCGCTCCGGATGCAGGGCAAGCGCTACGGCAATCGTGCCAAGCAGAAGGAACTCGCCAAGCAGGCGCTCGACCAGGTGCGCATGGGCGACTTCGCGTCGCGGCTGCCCCGAGAGCTGTCGGGTGGTCAACAGCAGCGCGTCGCGCTTGCGCGCGCGATCGCCGGTGAGCCACGCGTGCTGCTTCTCGACGAGCCGCTGTCGAACCTCGACGCGCGCCTGCGCGAGGAGATGCAGGTCGAGCTGATCGAGCTGCAACGTGTGCTTGGGCTGACCACGGTGTTCGTCACCCACGACCAGGACGAGGCAATGAGCCTCTCCGACCAGGTCGTGCTGATGCGGGACGGTGTGGTCGAGCAGGCCGGCACCCCGGAGGAGCTGTACCGCCGTCCGCGCACTCCCTTCGCGGCCGACTTCCTCGGTGCGGCCAACCTGCTGGACGTCTCGGTGGAGATCGACAACTCCCGCGCTACGGCCGTCCTCGCCGGTGGTCACACCGTGCCCGTTCGCGCGTCGAACTCCGGGGCAGCAACCCTCGTGCTGCGGCAGGAGAAGGTGCGCATCGGTGATCGGCTCTCGACAGACGACTCGGTGGTCACCGCGACCGTGGTCTCACGCGTCTTCCGTGGCGGCGAGGTCCAGTACCTCGTCGAGTATCAGGGTGCCATGCTGCGCGTGGTCGCGAACGGTGAGTCGATGCTGTCAGCCGGTGACCAGGTCGAGCTGAGCTGGTCGTCGAGCGACGCGCTCGTGTTGTCATGAGCGCGGTGCGTGGGCGTGCTCGAATACCGTGTTGAGCGATGATCGCTGACGTGCGGCACAATGAGGCATCATGACCTCGGGCAACGGCAAGGACGTCGATCGCGCCATCGCGGCGGCACTGCAGGTCAATGGGCGCGCATCGTGGGGTGCCGTCGCACGTGCGCTGGACATCCCTGAACGCACAGCGGCTCGGCGGGGACAGAGGCTGCTCGATGACGGCACCGTGCGCGTCTCCACCTACCTGGATGTTGCCCGCGTTGCGCACGCGCGTGGCATCCTGCTGCGCGCCGAGATTGAGACACGCCGAGTGCACGAGGTCGCTGCCATCCTCGCCCACCGCGCCGACGCATCCTCGGTGTCGATTCTGGAAGGCTCCGGCAACATCGCCGGCTACTTCCTGCCGCCGGATCCCGACGCATTGAACCGCTTTCTGTTCCGAGACCTTCCTGACCTGACTGGGCTGATCAGTTTTGACGTCGGCACAGTGCTCAAGCTTCACCGCTCGGGCTACGACTGGAACGCCGGCGGTTTGCCCGATCATGTCGTGCAGCAGCTCACCGAGGGGTTGTGGACCGCGGACCGTACGGTCAACGCGAACGTGCACATCGATGACACAGACCGGCAACTGATCGACCTGCTCGCGATCGACGGTCGCGCGGCGATTTCCAGTCTGGCGACCGATGTCGGAGTGAGCGCGCAGACCGCACGGCGCAAGGTGGATGCCTTGTTCTCCTCCGGCGTGCTTCACGTGCGCACCGAGGTCACGCCGGCGATCTTTGGCTTGAGCGTTGAGGCGGTCATGTGGTTGCGAGCGCCGTCAGCGCTGAGCGATGAGCTCGGCCGTGCCCTGGGCGCTCACCGCAGCGTGCGGTTCTGCGCCTCGTCGACCGGGCACGCGAGTTTTCTGATCGATGTGCTCGTCGAGGATGAAGACGAGTTATACGCATTCCAGACGGATGTCATCGGCCGCTTCCCTGACGTCCAGATCGATGAGGCACGCATTGTGATGCAAGCGGTGCGCCGGGGGCCCCTCCTAGTGCTCGACTCCCCGGCCAGCTGACCCCGACGTTTCTCGTGCCGGTGCTCGCCGCCCTCTCGCTGAGGGGTCGCCAACCGTCCGGGCGGTACCCCGCGAAGGCAGGTTTGTGACCCCTCACGGAAGGTTCGTGACCCTCACGGATAGGCTGGGGCCATGCACGATGCTGTGATAGTCGACGTAATCCGCACGCCCTCCGGACGCGGCAAGCCCGGCGGGCAACTGTCCGAAATTCACCCGGTCGACCTGCTGGCCGAGACCCTCGAGGCTCTGGTCGCGCGCAACGGCGTCGATCCGGCAGCCATCGACGACGTGATCGCCGGATGTGTGTCGCAAGCGGGTGAGCAGACGTTCAACGTTGCCCGCAACGCGGTGCTAGCCGCGGGCTTCCCCGACACCGTGCCGGGCACGACCATTGACCGCCAGTGCGGCTCCAGCCAGCAGGCGGCGATGTTCGCCGCGCAGGGCGTCATGACCGGCCAGTACGACATCGTGATCGCGGCCGGGGTCGAGTCGATGAGCCGGATCCCGCTCGGCTCCTCCGCCGGAGGGATGAACCCGTACGGCACCCGCATCAAGGAGCGCTACCCGGAGGGGCTGGTCAACCAGGGCGTCTCCGCCGAGCTGATCGCCCAGCAGTGGGGCTTCAACCGCGAGCAGCTCGACGAGTTCTCGGCGCGCTCGCACCGCCTCGCGGTCGAGGCGCGGGACGCCTTCGCCGACGAGATCATCCCGATCGGCGGGATGCTGGTCGACGAGACCGTGCGCGAGTCGACGACCGCCGAGGGGCTGGCCGGCCTGAACCCTGCGTTCCGCACCGACGAGCTCGCCGCGCGCTTCCCGGACCTCGACTGGAAGATCACCCCGGGAAACTCCAGCCCGCTGACCGACGGGGCATCCGCCGCGCTCATCATGAGCGCCGAGAAGGCGAAGAGCCTCGGCCTCGCGCCCCGCGCGCGCTTCCACTCGTTCGCGGTCACCGGCAGCGACCCGCTGCTCATGCTCACCGGCATCATCCCGGCGACGCGCAAGGTGCTGGAGCGCGCCGACCTCAACATCGACGACATGGACGCCTACGAGGTCAACGAGGCATTCGCATCCGTGCCCCTCGCCTGGCTGCAGGACCTCGACGCCGACCCGGACAAGCTCAACCCGCGCGGCGGGGCGATCGCGCTCGGGCACGCGCTCGGGTCATCCGGCACTCGTCTCCTCACCACGCTGGTGAACCAGCTCGAGTCCACCGGCGGCCGCTGGGGACTGCAGACCATGTGCGAAGGCGGCGGCATGGCCAACGCCACGATCATCGAGAGGCTCTAAGAATGCGGATTTCCGGATGCTCGGCGCTCGTCACCGGCGGCGCCTCCGGCCTCGGGCTGGCAACGGCCCGCGAACTCGCCGCTGCGGGTGCGCAGGTGATCGCGCTCGACCGCGCCGAGCCGCGCGAGCCGGTGGACGGCATCCAGTTCGTGCAGGGCGACGTCACCGATGAGGCGCAGGTGCGCGCGGCGATCGGCGCAGCGCGCTCACCGCTGCGGGTGGCCGTGAACTGCGCTGGGGTCGCGACCGCGGAGCGCACGCTCGGACGCGAGGGGCCGCAGCCGCTCGAGAACTTTGAGCGCGTCATCCGGGTCAACCTGATCGGCACCTTCAACGTGACCCGCCTCGTGGCCGAGGCGATCGCGGCGACCGAGCCGGATGAGGGGGAGCGCGGGGTGATCGTGAACACCGCATCCGTCGCCGCGTTCGACGGTCAGGTGGGGCAGGCCGCATATTCGGCGTCGAAGGGCGCGGTGGCCGCGATGACGCTGCCGCTCGCGCGGGAGTTCGCGCCACGGCTCATCCGGGTGATGACGATCGCGCCCGGTATCTTCGACACGCCGATGATGGCCGGGCTGCCGGAGGCGGCGCGCGAGTCGCTGGGGCAGCAGGTGCCGCACCCGTCGCGGCTGGGCCGGCCGGAGGAGTATGCGCTGCTCGTGCGGCAGATCATCGAGAACCCGATGCTGAACGGGGAGACGATCCGCCTCGACGGCGCGATCCGGATGGCCCCCAAGTAGTCATCGAGTCGGGAGTTATGGCCGCTTTGGCGCGCTCAAAACGGCCAATACTCCCGACTCAATGTGGGTGGGGTTCTCAGCCGGGCAGGAACGACAGTCGCACCGAGCGCACCGGGTTGTCCACATTCAGGTCGACGAGACAGATGCTCTGCCAGGTGCCGAGCGCGAGCGCGCCGCCGAGCACCGGAATGCTCGCGTACGGCGGGATGAGCGCGGGTGCGACGTGCGAGCGTCCGTGGCCGCGGCTGCCGTGCCGGTGCACCCACCGGTCGTCCGCGGGCAGCAGGTCGTCGAGCGCCCGCAGCAGATCGGTGTCGCTGCCGGCGCCGGTCTCGATGATCGCGATGCCGGCGGTGGCATGCGGCACGAACACGTGCAGAAGCCCGTCGCCTTCGCCGGCGACGAGATCGGCGCACTCGCGCGTGATGTCGAGCACCACCTCGCGGTCGCCGGTCGTGAACTGGATGGTCTCCGAGCGCATGCATTCATGCTGACAGAGTCCCCGGCGGTCAGCGCCCGAACGAATGTGCCCGCTTGTTATTGATGCGCCCTTTACAGCAGGCGCATCGATAACAAACCGGAGCATCGATGAGCAGGGAGCGTGAATGGGGTGCGGAAGACTGGTCGGATGCCGGTCATCGACATCACGGACCTCTCCGACCCGCGCCTGGCCGACTTTACGCGCGCGAACGATGTCGCACTGAAGAAGGCACGCGGCACGGGGCACGGGCTGTACATCGCCGAGTCGGCGCTCGTGCTGGAACGGGGACTGCGTGCCGGCCACCGTCCCCGATCGGTGCTCGCTCTCGGCGGCACTGTCCACGAGGCCGTCGCCCTGGTTGGAGACGACGTGCCGGTGTTCTCCGGGCCGGGCGAGCTGCTCGCCGAGTTGACCGGGTACGCCCTGCATCGCGGGCTGATCGCGTCCGTGCACCGTCCGCCGCTGCCAGCCCCGGAGCAGCTGCTTGCAGCCGCCCGCCGCGTGGTGATCCTCGAGAACGTCGTCGCGCCCACCAACGTCGGCGCGATCTTCCGCTCGGTCGCGGGAATCGGCGCGGACGCGGTGCTCATCACCCCGCGCTGCTCAGACCCGTTCTACCGTCGCGCTATCCGGGTCAGCATGGGCACCGTGCTGCAGGTGCCGTGGACGCGGGTCGGCGACTGGGCGTCCACGCGCGAGCTGCTCACCGCATCCGGATTCCACCTTGCAGCGCTCGCCCTGACCGACGATGCTGTCAGCCTGCGCGAGTTTGCACCGCCCGAGCGGCTGGCGCTCGTGCTCGGCACCGAGGGGGACGGGCTGACCCCGGATGCGATCGCCGCGGCGGACACTGTCGTGCAGATCCCGATGCGGCACGGCATCGACTCGCTGAATGTCGCCGCGGCGGCCGCCGTCGCCATGTGGGCGGTCGGCGAGTAGTCGCGCGCACTCGCTAGCTGTACCTGCCGCCCACGAGGGGCCGAAAAGAGGCCTTCCGGGCGCGCGAAGGGCAGTTTTCGACCCCTCGGAACTGCTAGGCCACAAGCGGGCGACGGTGCAAGGGTCAGGCGAGCAGCTGGTGCTCCGCGAGCGCCCGGTACAGCGGTGTCGAGTCGACCAGCTCGTCGTGCGTGCCGACACCGACAACCCGGCCGGCCTCGACCACGACGATCTGGTCCGAGTCGACCACCGTCGACAACCGGTGCGCGATCACGATCAGCGTGCGGTTCTGCGCAACGGCGTCGATCGCGTCCCGCAGCAGTCTCTCGTTGAGCCCGTCGAGCGAGGACGTCGACTCGTCCAGCAGCAGCACCGGCGGCGCGGCCAGCAGGGTCCGCGCGATCGCGAGCCGCTGACGCTCACCGCCGGAGAGCATCACACCGTCCTCGCCGACCGGCGCGTCCAGCCCGCGCTCGTCGCGCTCGAGCACGCCGGTCAGGTTGACCGAGCGCAGCACCTCAACGCAATCGGCATCCGACGCGTCCGGAGCGGCCAGCAGCAGGTTGTCGCGCAGCGAGCCGGCCAGCACCGGAGCATCCTGCTCGACATAGCCGATCTGCGACCGCAGCTCCGTGCGGTCGAGGCCGCGGATGTCCACCCCGCCGAACCGGATCACCCCGGACGTCGGGTCGTAGAAACGCTCGATGAGCGCCAGGATTGTGGACTTGCCGGCACCGGATGGTCCCACCAGCGCGGTGCGCTTGCCGCGCGGGGCGGTGAAGGAGATGTTGTGGAGGACGGGGCGGGGGTCGCTGTCGGGGCTGGTTTCGAGACGCTCGCTTCGCGATCCCTCAACCAGCGGAGTGGAGTTCGAAGCGCCGTCAACCGACGGGGATGTCGCGGCACCGTCAGCAGGAGGCGCGGCCGGGTACGCGAACGACACGTCCTCGAAGCGGATCACATCGTCGGTCTCGATCGCCGCGGCCGGCACGATCCCGGCATCCGCCTCGGTCTCGCTCGGCAGGTCGATGATCTCCTGGATGCGACCGAGCGCGCCCAGCGCCTGACTCACTGACGTGATCGCGCCGAACGCCTGCCCGAGCGGGCCGATCATCAGGAACAGGAACAGGATGAACGACACCAGCGTCGCCAGCGTGATGTCCCCGGTGGCGACCCGGTACCCGCCGACGCCGATGATGGTCAGGAAGGTCACCTGCAGCGCGATGCCCGCCACCGGCACCACCAACGCCGACACCTTCGCGAGCTGGATGCCCATCCGGTAGGCGCCGCGCGCCTCCTCATCGATCGCATCCGCTTCCCGCTCGGTCGCGTTCGCCGCGCGCACCGTGCGGATCGCGCTCACCGCCCGCTCGACACTGGCCGCGAGGTCGCCGACCTTGCGCTGCTGCTTCTGGCTGACGACCCGGATGCGCGAGCTCAGCCCGATCACGAGCGCCAACGCGATCGCGATGACGAGCAGGGTGATGCCCAGCAGCACCGCGTCGAGGATGAGCATGGCGATCAGAGCGCCGACGAAGATCAGCGCGCCGCCGACCGCGTCGACGAGGCCCTGCGTCATCACCGCGTAGAGCATGGTGGTGTCGCTGCCGACCCGGGAGACCAGGTCGCCGGTGCGGCGGGTGTCGAATTGGCTGATCGGCAGGTGAAGCATCCGGCGCACGAGGGAGCGGCGCGCGTCCAGCACGATGCCGGTTCCGGTGCGCTGCAGCAGGTAGTGCTGGAATCCGCTGATCACCGCCGCGGCGACCACGAGCGCGGCCAGCCACCAGATCAGCGAGCCGAGATCCCGCTCGTGCTCGACCAGCGCGATCACCTGGGCCACGAGCAGCGGTTGCGCGAGGGATGCGGCTGCCCCGACGATGCTCAGCCCGATCACCCCGGCCACGACGCCCTTGTGGGCGAGGATGTACGGCAGCAGCTGCGAGAACTTGGCGCGCGGGCCCTCCGGCACGTCCTTGTTCCTGCGTCGCCCCGGCCGGGCATTCGTGGTGCTCATCGTCTCTCTTCCATCGTTTCAGCTGCGTCCGTACTTCTTGTGCACCGCCTGCTTGCTGACCCCGAGCGCGCTCGCGATCATCTGCCAGCCGTACCCGCCGTTACGCGCCTTGCGCACCAGCGCCGCCTGCTCCCGGTCGAGGTTCGCGTGCAGCTCGGCGAGTTCCTCGCGCCGCCCGGCGAGCGCCCGGAGCTCCGTCAGCGGGTTGGGTTCCCGCTCGGCGCTCGCGGTGTGCAGCGGCTCGGACATGCCGTCAACCTTAGTTGACAATCGCACACTCGTCAACCGAGGTTGACAGCCGCCGATCGGACCCGCGAAACTGCACGAACCTGCGCTCTGAGCGCCCAAAGCGCAGGTTTCCGCAGTCTCGCCGAGGCATGCAGGCGGATGCTGCGGCGAGAGCACGAGCTGCGCGTCACACGGATGTCGGTGCCGCAGTCTATGCTTGGCTCCCGTGCCAGAAGCAGTCATCAGCGCGAAGAATCTCGTCAAGAAGTACAAGGATTTCCCGGCGGTCGATGGGATTTCCTTCGACATCGCGCCCGGTGAGTCCTTTGGCTTCCTCGGACCGAACGGTGCAGGCAAGTCCACCACCATGCGCATGGTCGGTGCGGTGTCCACGCGCACCGCGGGCGACCTGTCGATCATCGGGCTCGACCCCAACCAGAACGGTCCGGAGATCCGGTCTCAGCTTGGGGTCGTGCCGCAGGCGGACAACCTCGATGCCGATCTCAAGGTGCGCGACAACCTGATCATCTACGGCCGCTACTTCGGGTTCCCGCGCAACTACCTCGGCCCGAAGGCGGACGAGCTGCTCGAATTCGCCCAGCTCACCGACAAGGCGAAGTCCCGCGTCGATGACCTGTCCGGCGGGATGAAGCGCCGCCTCACCATCGCGCGCGCGCTGATCAACAACCCGCGCATCCTGCTGCTCGACGAGCCGACGACCGGTCTCGATCCGCAGGCGCGGCACGTGCTCTGGGACCGGTTGTTCCGGCTCAAGGAGCAGGGCACAACCCTCGTGCTCACCACCCACTACATGGACGAGGCCGAGCAGCTGTGCGACCGACTCGTCGTCATCGACAAGGGGTCGATCATGGCTGAGGGCACTCCGGCGTCGCTCATCCGCCAGTACTCGACCCGCGAGGTGCTCGAGCTGCGCTTCGGCTCCGACCGCAACGCCGCAGTGGCCGAGCAGATCGCCGGTATCGGTGATCGCATCGAGGTGCTGCCCGACCGCATCCTGATCTACAGCGACAACGGCGAGGCTGAGCTGCAGCGCGTGACCGAGGCAGGGTTGAACCCGATCACCTCGCTCGTCCGCCGGTCCAGCCTGGAGGACGTGTTCTTGCGGCTCACCGGAAGAAGCTTGATCGAATGAGCATCGACGTTTCCCTCGAGCGCGCCAAGGAACAGGCCGTCGCTGGCGGTGTGAAGCCGCGCCGATTCGGCGGCTGGTACGTCGCCGAGCACCGGCTGATGGTCATGCGCTCCTACCTGCAGACCATGATCGCGACCGGCATCGGATCGCCGCTGCTCTACCTGTACGCGCTTGGCGTCGGGCTCGCCACCATCGTCGACGCGAGCGTCGGTTCCGAGCAGGCCGCGGTCACCTACCTGGTCTTCGTCGCCCCAGCACTGCTGTGCAGCGCGGCACTGACCACCGCGACCGAGGAGTTCAGCTACCCGATCATGCTCGGGTTCAAGTGGAACCCGACCTTCTTCGGCATGAACTCCGCCCCGCTCACCGGCCAGCAGATCATCAACGGCGTCGTCTACGCGGTCATCATCCGGATGCTCGGCCAGAGCATCGTCTACTACGCGTTCATGCTGCTCTTCGGCGCGGTCCCCAGCCCGCTCGGCTGGCTCACCATTCCAGTCGCGACCCTCACCGGGATGGCTGTCGGCACGCTCATCATGGCCTACGCCACCCACCTCGACGAGGATCGCGGCCAGTTCAACTACGTGATGCGCTTCGGCGTCATCCCGATGACGCTGTTCTCCGGCACGTTCTTCCCGCTCGAGACGCTGCCGTCCTTCCTGCAGTGGATCGGGTGGATCTCACCGCTGTGGCATGGCGTCGAGCTGTCCCGCGTGTTTGCGTACGGCCTCGACGAGCCCGGATGGCTCACCGCCGTGCACGTCATCTACCTGATCGCACTGACTGTCATCGGCTGGGTGGTCGCCCAGCGACTCGCGGTGAGGAGGCTGAACAAGTGACAACCATCGAGGCGCCACCCGTCGCGCACGTCAACCGTCCGTTCCTGCTGCCGTCGCTGTACGCGGGCAACGCCCGCTCGGTGATGGAGCGCGCTGTGAAGGCCACGGCGAGCTCGAACTGGCTGATTGTCGTATCCGGCTTCTTCGAGCCCGTCTTCTACCTGCTCGCGATGGGCATCGGGTTGGGCGCGTACATCGGCACGATCCAGACCGCTGGCGGGCAGGAGATCCCATACGCTGCGTACATCGCACCGGCGCTGCTCGCGGTTGCCGCCATGAACGGCGCGATCTTCGACTCGACGTGGAACGTCTTCTTCAAGATGAACTTCGGCAAGCTGTATGACGGGATGCTCGCCACTTCGCTCGGCCCGTTCGACGTCGCGCTCGGCGAGATCATGATGGCGCTCGCGCGCGGTCTCGCCTACGCCTGCGGGTTCATGCTCGTGATGCAGGTGCTCGGGCTGAACCTGTCCTGGACCGCGATTCTGGCGCTACCGGCCGTGCTGCTGATCGCCTTCGGCTTCGCGAGCTTCGGGATGGGCATCACGAGCTACATGAAGACGTTCCAGCAGATGGACTGGATCAACTTCATCCTGCTGCCGATGTTCCTGTTCTCGGCGACCTTCTACCCGCTGAGCGTCTACCCGGAGTGGATCCAGTGGATCATTCAAGCGATGCCACTGTGGCACGGCGTCGAGCTGATGCGCGGACTCACCACCGGGATCATGACCGGCGGGATGATCTGGCACGTGCTCTACTACGTCGTGATGGTGGTTGTCGGGCTGACCCTGACGACGCGCAGGCTGAAGGCGCTCTTCCTGGAGTGACGCTCGGGGACAGCTAGACCAGCACAGCGATCGCGATGTTGGCGACGGTCAGCGCGCCGATCAGCCAGACGACCCACGACGCGACGTTCTGCCGGCGCCGGTAGATGAACACGAGCACCGTGATGACGATCAGCACCGCGAGCTTGATGCCGATCTTCATGTGGTTGACGTCGCCGTCGCCCATCTCGGCGATACCGACCATCAGCAGGCCCGTGACCAGCTGAGTGAGTACACCGTGGAACATCGCCGCGTTCACAACAGCTTTGCCAGCAGCAAGCGGCCGGAACTGCACCATCACTCCTCCGAGCAGCGAGGCGAGACCGACGAAGTGCAGGATGAGCAGGATGTTGTACGCGATTTCCATGCCTCAATCCTCCCAGACATGCGGAAGGCGCAAGGACCGTGGTGGTCCTTGCGCCTTCCGGTGCTGCTAGAGGATCGGGTTGTCCAGCGGGAACACGTTCAGCGCCCACAGTACGAACAGCGCGAGTGCCGCGAGAGTGCAGAGGGCGAGAAGGATGCGGGGGCCGTTGAACTTCATGGCTCCAACATTATCGGTCGATGTCGATGTCGCGGGTCTCCTTGCTGATCAGCAGCGAGACGAGCGTGAGGACGCCGGATGCCGCGAGGTAGACCCCGACCAGCACCGGGCTTCCGTCGGCGAGGCCCCACAGCCAGACCGCGATGAACGGCGCGACTGCTGCCCCCAGGATGGAGCTCACGTTGTAGGAGATGCCTGATCCGGTGTAGCGCACGTTGGTTGGGAACAGCTCGGGCAGCAGCGCACCCATCGGCCCGAAGGTCATGCCCATGAGGGTGAACCCGATGATCAGCCAGGCCATGACACCGGCGAACCCGGCACCGAGCAGCGGCACCCACACCAGGCCGAAGACGATGATGCCGAGCGTCACCCAGATGAGCGTCTTGCGGCGGCCGTACCGGTCGGCCAGCGGTCCGGAGACCAGGGTGAATATACCGAAGAAGACCACGCCGACGATCATCATCAGCACGAAGGTCGTGTAGCTGTAGCCGAGCCCTGGAAGCTGGGTCGCGTCCGCCGGCTCGATCGGCGCACGCCCGTAGCTCAGCGAGAACGTGGTCATCAGATAGAACAGCACGTAGGTGGCGAGCATGAAGAACGTGCCGAGGACCAGTTCCTTCCAGTTCTTGCGGAACACCTCGGCCAGCGGCAGCTTGACAACCTTGCCGGACTCGACCGTCTTGGTGAACGCGGTCGACTCGACCAGACGCAGCCGTACCCACAGGCCGACGATGACCATCACGGCGGAGAACAGGAACGGGATGCGCCAGCCCCACTCGAGGAACGCCGTCGACGGCATCGACGGGTCAGCTGACGGCAGCAGCGCGGCGATGACCAGGAACAGTCCGTTGGCGATGATGAAGCCGAGCGGGGCGCCGAGCTGCGGGAAGGTGCCGTACCAGGCGCGCTTCCCCTCAGGGGCGTTCTCGGTCGCGACGAGTGCGGCACCGCTCCACTCGCCGCCGAGGGCGAAGCCCTGCGCGAGGCGCAGCAGCACGAGCAGCAGCGGAGCGAACCATCCGGCGATCGCGTAGGTCGGCAGCAGGCCGATCAGGAACGTCGCGATGCCCATGGTAAGCAGTGCGGCGACCAGCGTGGTCTTGCGGCCCACCTTGTCGCCGAGGTGTCCGAAGAAGATCGCGCCGAGGGGCCGGGCGACCATCGCGGCGCCGAAGACGGCGAAGCTGGAGAGCAGCGCGGTGGTGGCGTCACCGGCCGGGAAGAAGAGGTGCGGGAAGACGAGAACTGCGGCAGTCGCGTAGACGTAGAAGTCGTAGAACTCGATCGTGGTGCCGATGAGGCTCGCGAGGATGACGCGCGATCGGGAGTTGGCTGGTGCGGATGCTTGTGTGACGGTCGTGGATGACAAAAGAGGGATCTCCGGGGAGCGAGGAAATGGCCCACCCAAGCCCGTCGCAGTTGCGCGAATAAGAGGACTCGGGCAACGGCGCTCGGGTTAGGGCCCGCTTGTGGCGGCCAACCGGGTTAGTGTACCCGCTCGAAATGGGAGCCCCGTCTCGGCCCCCACAGCGGGCATGAGTTCACCACCCGATTCCGAGTTGCCCACTTTCGCCCCTGAATCAGGCGCCAGGAGGGGCCGAAGTGGGCAGCTCGCATCCTGAGGGGATGGCTAGGCGCGCACCTCGCGCAGGGCGACCGCCGTGGCGAGCGCCGCTGACGCAGCCTCGGCGCCCTTGTCCTCCTGTGAGCCGGGGAGTCCAGCACGGTCGATGCCTTGCTGCTCGTCATCGAGGGTGAGCACGCCGAACCCGATCGGCTTGCCGGTGTCGAGCGCGACGCGAGTGAGCCCATCCGTCGCCGCCGCCGACACATACTCGAAGTGCGGCGTGCCGCCCCGGATGATCACGCCCAACGCGACCACCGCATCCGCGCCGCTCTCCAGCGCCGCCTTGCAGACGACCGGCAGCTCGAAGCTGCCAGGGACGCGGATTTCGGTGACCTCTGCCCCGGATGCATCGAGCACCCGGTGCGCACCGGCAAGCAGCCCGTTCGTGATCTCTTCGTGCCAATGCCCGGCGACGATGGTCACCTTCAGGCCGGTGCCGTCGACCTCAATGTCGGGGGTGCCTGCTCCACTCATGACGGGTGTCCTTCCAGTTCGATAAGGGCAGAGACGTCCTCGGGAAGGAGGTGTCCCATGCGATCCCGCTTGGTGCCCAAGTAGGCCTCGTTGTGCTCGCCGATGCCGACGACCAGCGGAACGCTCTCAGAGACGTTCATGCCCCGGTCGCGCAGTTGACGCGCCTTCTCCGGGTTGTTGGTGAGCAGGCGCACCGACTCGACGCCTATGTGGTCCAGCATCGCGACGGCAGCGCCGTAGTCGCGCGAGTCGGCAGGCAGGCCGAGGTGCAGGTTGGCGTCGAGAGTGTCGAGGCCCTGCTCTTGCAGCTTGTAGGCCTTGAGCTTGTTGACCAGCCCAATGCCGCGTCCCTCGTGGCCGCGGAGGTAGATGACAATGCCGCCCTCGCGCTGGATGTGCTCGAGCGCTGTGTCGAGTTGCGGCCCGCACTCGCACTTCATGGAGCCGAATGCCTCACCGGTCAGGCACTCCGAGTGCACCCGGACGAACGGGTTCGCGCCCAGCTCGCCGGCGATGATGGCGACATGGTCGGCGCCGGTGACCCGGTCACGGTAGGCGCGCATCCGGAACATGCCGTGGATGGTGGGCACGTTGGTCTCCACCTCGAAGATGACGCGTCCGGACTCCGGGATGCTGGTGGCTTCGTCGACGATGCCCTCGCCGTGGGCGTTGAGGTACTCGATCAGCTCGGCGATGGTGACGACCACGAGCCCCTCGCGCTCGCCGAACTGCAGCAGAGCGGGCAGGCGCATCATCTCGCCGTCGTCCTGCACGATCTCGGCGATCGCGGCCACAGGGTGCAGCCCGGCGAGCTTCATCAGGTCGACGGATGCCTCGGTGTGGCCGTCGCGTTCGCGCACGCCGCCGTCAACCGCGCGCAACGGGATGACGTGGCCGGGGCGGCGCAGGTTGCCCGGTGTCGAGGCCGGGTCGGCAAGCACCCGGAGGG
This sequence comes from Cryobacterium sp. BB736, assembly GCF_014980265.1. Taxonomy (NCBI): domain Bacteria; kingdom Bacillati; phylum Actinomycetota; class Actinomycetes; order Micrococcales; family Microbacteriaceae; genus Cryobacterium; species Cryobacterium sp. BB736. The sequence continues at coordinate 464,679 of NZ_JABXWQ010000001.1, read as the reverse complement.
TGTGTGCACGATCGGAGGCGGCGATGCCGGTGGTGTTGCGGTCGGAGGCGTCCACCGTGATCGTGTAGTTGGTGCTGCGCGGGTCCTCGTTGGTGGGCACCATGATCGGGAGGTCGAGGCGGTCGGCGATCTCGTTGGTCATCGGCGCGCACACGAAGCCGGAGGTGTGGCGGACTATGAAGGCCATCCACTCCTGACTGGCCAGCTCGGCCGAGATGATGAGGTCGCCCTCGTTCTCGCGGCCCTCGTCATCGATCACGATGATCGGCTTTCCGGCGCGGAGCTCCCGGAGGGCGCTGGGGATGTCGGCGAGGCTCATGGCTGAGTCCTTTCGGTGAACTGGAGCATCCGCTGCACCTGACGCGCGACGATGTCCGTTTCCAGATTGACCTTCTCGCCGGGCTTCTTGGTGCCGAGCGAGGTGGCGGTGAGGGTTTCGGGGATCAGGGAGACTTCGAACCAGTCGTCGCCGACGTCGCTCACGGTGAGTGAGATGCCATCGAGGGCGATGGAGCCCTTGCGGGCAACCAGCGGTGCGAGTTCCGAATCGAGGCTGAAGCGCAGGACACGCCACGCGCTGCCGTCGGTGATGGTGAGCAGTTCGGCGGTGCCGTCGATGTGGCCCTGCACGATGTGCCCGCCGAGTCGGTCGCCGAGCGCGGCTGCGCGCTCGATGTTGACGCGGTCGCCTGGTTGGGGCTGCTTGAGGGTGCTCATCCGGATGGTCTCCGCCATGACGTCGGCGGTGAACCAGTCGGCGCCCTGGTCGATCACAGTCAGGCACACCCCGGAGACCGAGATCGAGTCGCCGTGACCGGCATCCGACACCGCCAGCGGTGCGCGCACCGTGATACGGGCGGCGTCGCCCGAGGGCTCCCACGCGAGGATCTCGCCCTGCTCTTCGATAATTCCGGTGAACACTCAGTTGCCTTCCTTGTTGGCTTCGTCTTGCTGCTCAAGTCGTTCCTGGTGGTCGAGACCCCCTCGGTGGTCGAGCCTGTCGAGACCCGGCCGCGCCACCATCAGCATGTCCTCGCCCAGCTGCTCGATCTCCCTCAACTGCAGCCGCCGGGCCTCGCCGAGGGTGGAGGCGCCGATGTCGCCGATTGCGACCCGCGGGCCGCCGATCAGCACCGGCGCGATGAATACCGCGTACTCGTCGACCAGCCCGGCTGCCACGAATGCGCTGGCGAGTGTCGGCCCGCCCTCGACGTACGCCGAGCGGATGCCTGCGGTGAACAGTTCGCGCAGCATCACCTCGAGGTCATGGCCGGGGAAGTGCAGCACGTCGCGCGGGTGCTGCAGCACGCGCGCGTCTTCCGGGATCATTCGCTCCCCGACCACGACCGGGATCGGCTGCTCGGCCAGGAACTCGCCCGCATCGCCGCGTGCGGTGAGCGATGGGTTGTCGGCGAGCACGGTGCCGATGCCGACGACGATCGCGTCGTGGGCGGCGCGTTGCTCGTGCACGCGCTGGCGGGCGGCTGCGCCGGTGATCCACTGGCTGGTGCCGTCGGCGGCGGCGGTGCGTCCGTCCAGGCTCGCCGCCCACTTGAGTGTGACGAACGGCCGGCCGGTGCGCACCGCGGTGAGCCAGCGGTGCATGAACTCGCCGACCTCATCTACGAGCAGTCCGCCCTCGACCTCGACGCCGGCTGCGCGGAGCCGGTCGCTGCCGCCGCTCGCAACCGGGTTCGGGTCGGAAACCGAGTAGATGACGCGGGCGACGCCGGCGTTGGCGAGTGCCTCGGTGCACGGCCCGGTCAGGCCGGTGTGGTTGCACGGTTCGAGAGTGACGATGGCGGTCGCACCGCGGGCCTGCCCGGGGGACAGTTTCGCGAGGGCGTCCGCCTCGGCGTGCGGGGTACCGGCGCCGCGGTGCCAGCCCTCGGCCAGAATGTCGCCGGTGGGGGAGATGATGACGCAGCCGACCTGGGGGTTCACGCCGGGGCGCGGACCGCGCGCGGCGAGAGTCAATGCGTGCCGCATAGCTCGCTCGGTCGTGTGGTCGATCATCCGGTCCCTCTAGTCCCTGTAAGTCAAGAGACGAGCCCCGGGAATGGTCGGCGAATGCCGACAACGCGACCGCTTTTGGGCGTTCGCGCGTGCACCTCCCATCCGGACTGAGGAATGTCGCCATCCCATAACCGTCGGTGCTGGAATTTCACCAGCTCAACCGCTTCTTGGTTTGCGCCAAGTCGCGGGTCGCGGACTGTAACCGCCGGTTCGGACTTTCACCGACCCCGGAGCACGTGCTTCGAGTATACAAACGCACCCAGTGCGAAACTATTCCCGCTCCCACCGAAGGCGATTAACCCGTTTCAAGGAAACCTGCGGTTTGAGAGCCGAAATTCAGTCAACCGGGGTGATCGGGCGCTGAATCTCCTTGACACGGTTAAGCGGGCCAGCCGGCTTTCGGCGAGCGGGAGTCGGTTGGCCGGAGTACGGCCTGCCAGGAATCCGGATGCGAGCCGTCGCGACCGGCCACCATGGCCGATTCGACGCCCGTGTACGTGAAGCCGGCCTTCCGCGCGACCGCGAGCGACGCCGTGTTGCCGACGATCGCCTCCCAGCGCACCTCGGGCACCCAGCCCGACTCGAATGCCCAGTCGACGACCGCGTTCACCGCGAGCGGCGTGTAGCCGGAACCGCGGTGCGGGGCGCCAAGCCAGAAGCCGATCATCGTGTTCTTGCGAAGGCCCACGACGCCGAGGAACTCCCCATCACGCCGGAGCGCCCACGTCACTTCGGTGTCGCTCGACCAGCCGCGCGGCACGAACTCGTCCACGAAGAACTCGGCGTGCTTCGGCTCGTACGGCCACGGCAGCGTCATGTACGCCTCGAAGAGCGGATCCTGGCAGTACTCGGTGATCAGCGGCACGTCGGCGCGCGTCGGCTGGTCCAGCACGAGCGGCCCTGCGGTCAGGTCGAACGGCTCCACGCTCAGGCCCTCGGCAGCAGCCCGATGCGGTCGTACACCCGCGCGAGGGTCGCGTTCGCGATCTCGGCGGCCCGGTCGGCGTTGCCCGCGAGCACCCGGTCGAGTTCTGCCGGGTCGTCCAGCAGCTCGAGCGTGCGCTGCCGGATCGGCGTGAACGCCTCGACGACGACTTCGGCGAGCTCCTTCTTCAGGTCGCCGTAGCCGCGGCCCGCGTAGTCCTGCTCGAGCTCACCGATCGACCGGCCGTCGATCGCCGAGTAGATGGTCAGCAGATTCGCGATGCCCGGCTTCAACTCGCGGTCGAAGCGGATGTCGCGCTCGGCATCCGTCACCGCCGATTTGATCTTCTTCGCGGTCACCGACGGCTCATCCAGCATCCATACCACGCCGGCCTCGCTCGAGGCAGACTTGCTCATCTTGGCTGCAGGATCCTGCAGGTCGTAGATGCGCGCGGTCTCCTTCATGATCTGCGCCTCCGGCACCACGAAGGTGTCGCCGAAGCGCGAGTTGAACCGCCCTGCGACATCGCGCGTGAGCTCGACGTGCTGACGCTGGTCGTCACCGACCGGCACCACCGCGGCGTCGTAGAGCAGGATGTCGGCCGCCATCAGCACCGGGTAGGCGAACAGGCCGACCGTCGTCGACTCGGCTCCGAACCGGGTCGACTTGTCCTTGAACTGGGTCATCCGGCTCGCCTCGCCGAAGCCGGTGATGGTGTTCAGCACCCAGGCGAGTTCCGGATGCGCGGCCACGTGTGACTGCACGAACAGCGTCGATTCGGCCGGGTCGATGCCGGCGGCGATGTACTGGGCTGCGGTGCGGCGGGTGTTCGCCCGCAACTCGGCCGGGTCCTGCGCGACGGTGATCGCGTGCAGGTCGACGATCGAGAAGATCGCGTCGTACTCGGCCTGCATCCGCTTCCATTGCTCCAGCGCGCCGATGTAGTTGCCGATGTGGAGGCTGTTGGCGGAGGGCTGCATGCCCGAGAACAGGCGGGTCTTGGTCATGGGTTCAGTCTTTCAGGTGTTGAGAGGGTGTTTCGTGCAGGGGCGCGGCCGGTAGCCCGAGGGGTCGCAAAGGGGCCTTCGTGGGCGGCGGGAGGGGCTGTTTCTGACCCCTCGAGGCTGTGCGCGCGTGGCTTCGTCCAGCGATGTGGCTCAGATGGCGTAGTCGGCCACGACGGGAGCGTGGTCCGACCATCGCTCGTCCCACGCGGCAGCGCGGTCGATCGAGTAGCCGACGGTCTTCTCCGCGAGCGGCAGTGTCGCCAGCTGGTAGTCGATGCGCCAGCCGGAGTCGTTGTCGAACGCCTTGCCGCGCCAGCTCCACCAGGAGTACGGGCCTTCGACCTCGCCCGCCCACTTGCGACCGACGTCGACCCAGCCGAGCCCGGCGCCCGCGTTGTACCGCGGGTGGTCCTCAGCGCCGAGGATGCGGTCGAAGTAGGCGCGCTCCTCCGGCAGGAACCCGGCGTTCTTCTGGTTCCCCTTCCAGTTCCGGATGTCCAGGGTGCGGTGCCCGACGTTCAGGTCACCCAGCACGACCGCGTGCTCGGAATGCTTGGCCAACTCCGGCATCCGCGCGGTCATCGCGTCGAGGAACTTGTACTTGTCGTCCTGCTTCGGGGTGCCGACCTCGCCGGAGTGCACGTAGGTGCTGACGACGGTGATGACGCTGCCGTCGACCTCGTAGTCGGCCTCGAGCCAGCGGCCCGCGGTGTCGAAATCCGGATGCCCCAGGTCGACCCGGTGGATGCTCGCCCGGTGCCGGCTGGCCAGCGCGACACCCGCGCGGCCCTTCGTGGTGGCCGGGTCGTGCAGGATGTCCCATTCGCTGCCGAGCAGGTTCTCAAGGTCATCGCTGGAGGCGCGAACCTCCTGCAGCGCGAGGATGTCGACCCCACGATTTTCGAGCCAGTCGCCCATGCCCTTGCGGAAAGCCGCTCGAACCCCGTTGACGTTGACACTGGCAATGCGGAGGGGTTGAGGCATGCATTCCAGCCTACCGATCGCCCCCGACGCGCTCGTCCGCCGCCGCAGCGAGGCCGTCCCTCGCATCCGGCTCGTCGCGCCGCCCGGGATGCAACAGCCGCCACAGCCGACCATGACGTCGACGATGCTCCGCCTCGAGCTGCCGCGCAATGAGCTCCCGTTCGCGTCGAGCCGCCTCCTTGCGCTCGGCCGCGACGTGCGGGTCGGCGATGAGCCCGACATCGGTCATCCCGACCGAGATCCAGGACGCCGCGAGCAGAATGACCGAGCACACCAGGTTGAACCAGATCAGCAGACCGATGATCGCAGCGAAGGATGCGAGCAGCGGGTTGCGGGTCGCCCCGCCGAGCAGCACCGTTCCGAGCACCTTGAGCACGCCGAGTCCGACCGCGCCGATCAGCGCCCCAGCGAACAGCCGCCTTGCTGGGATGACCAGCCCCGACATCACCCGGAAAAGCGCGGCGAGCACGACCGTGTCGAGACTGAGCATGAGCAGGAGACCGATAACGCGCACGGCGACGGATGCGACTGGCGAGTCCGTGGGGATGCCGAGCCAGCCGAGCATGGTGTCCAGGGCCGCGGTGCTGAACACCGAGAGCCCGGACGAGATCACGAGCGCGATGCCGAATGCGACGGCGAGGCCGGCGTCTTTGAGCTTGAGGAGGAAGAAGTTGAGTTCCTGGTTGGGCAGGTCGAACAGGGCGCGCACCGCGTCACGCGCAGCGGCAAGCCAGTTCAGTGCCGTGATGAGGAGACCGACGGCGGCGATCAGGCCGGTCCAGCCCAGAATCTGCGCCTCGAGCAGCACTTGCGTGTCGACCGCACCCGTCCCGTTCCACTCAAGCAGTCCCGGCACCGACGCATCGATGATGTCGAACAGGGCGTCCCTGAGCTCCGGATTGGCTTCGATGAACAGCCCGGCGCTCGCGAACGCCACCCAGATCGCCGCGAACGTCGCGAAGATGCCGTGGAAGGCCAGGCCCGCGGCCATCAGCGGCCCGCGGAACTCGATGAAGTGAACGAACACCCGTACCGGGCGCAGTTGCTTCGCCCATTCGACGGCCCGCTTCGCCCGCTCACCCAGCCCGCTCGCCACGGCACCAGTCTCCCCCATCGGGGGGTCGAATTGGGGGTATGGACTCCCGGGCCGATCCAGCGGACGATTGAGGTCAGTCCGACGACTCGCTTACCCGTGAATTGCCGGAGGCCTTACGTGGGGATCAGGGGAAGAAAAGAGGGGGAGGCGTCGGACGAGGCTCTCGTCCTACGCTCCCGCAGCGGCAATTCGCGCGCGTTCGCTGAACTCTGGCGTCGCCACGCCACCGCCGCACGCCGGGTCGCCGGTGAATTCACCACCAGCCTCGATGCCGACGATCTGGTCTCCGAGGCGTACCTGCGCATCTACGAGCAGGTCCGCGCCGGCGGTGGCCCGACCGGCGCATTCCGCCCCTACCTGTACACCGTCATCCGGAATCTCGCCGCCCGCTGGGGAAGCGCAGACCGGGCGGTTCAGGTTCCCGACCTTGACGCGGTGGCCGAACCGATTCTGCCCGATGACCCGTCGCTGGAGCTCGACAGGTCGCTGACCGCGCGGGCGTTCGGCGCGCTGCCGGCGCGCTGGCAGGCGGTGCTCTGGTACACCGAGGTCGAAGGTCTCGACCCGCACCAGGTCGCGCCCTACCTGGGTATGAACGCGAACAGTGTCGCAGCTCTCGCCTACCGCGCCCGCGAGGGGCTGCGCCGCGCGTGGCTGCAAGCGCACGTCAGCCACGCGGGCGTCACCCGGGAGTGCCGGTGGGTTTCGGCCCGCATCGGCGACCGGTCGCGGGACGGGCTCGGTGCACGCGACCGCAAACGCTTCGACGACCACATCGCGTCCTGCGCGCGCTGCGGGATCGTGGCGGAGGAAGTCGAGGACATCAGCGCACGCCTAGCAGCGGTGCTGCTTCCGCTCACGCTCGGGGGTGTGGTCGGCGGGAGCATGCTCGCCGCGTTCGGCGCGGGCCGGTCGGCGCATATCCCGGATTCGGCCGCCGAGCTGTTCATTCCGGATGCCGCAGTATCCGCCGCCGCAGCCGCCCCGAGCGCTGCGTCGTCGTTCGTCACGACGGTGATGGCGCCGATTGCCGGCGGAGTGGCGATGTTCGCCGGTGTTGCAGCTGGTGTCACGGCAGAGCCGCCCGCGGAGGAGCCACCGCCCCCGGTCAGCGCGGAGGCGCCCAACACCGAGCTGGTCGAGGTGCCGGAGATCGTGCGCGACCAGGCGCCGGCCCAGTCGGACGTCCCGGCGGTCGACCCGAGCGCCGTTCCGGACCTGGAACGGTTGGTCGGGGGAGTGATCGACACCTTGACCGGATCCGACGCGCCGCCGCCAGCGCACAGTGCGCCAGGCGGAGTGGTCGGCGCCGACATCTCGCTGGCGGGCACCGGCACCCCGGGTGCCAGAGTGTCGCTGCAGGCAGCCGGCCAGATCTACGCGACGACCTCCATCGCAGCTGACGGCAGTTTCTCGCTTGTCGCGACTGCGGTGCCGAGCGGTGTGGGGTCACTCGAACTGGTGCAGGCCATCGATGAGAGCAGCCCGATCGCCGGCTCCGACGGAAGCGGAGTGCCCAACAAGCTCACGAGAACGGGCGACCCGCTCGTTGCGGACCTGATGCGACCGCTCAGTGTGCCGAACCTGCCGGCGAACGTGACCCTCGCCGGCTGACGCCCGCCGGCTCAGGCGCGCCGAGAGGCACCCCTTAACCGCGAGTCGCCCACTTCGGCCCCTGATTTCGCTGGAAAAGGGGCCGAAGTGGGCAACTCGTGACCCTAGGGCTTGCCCCGCAGGATCGCCTGCTTGACCTCCGCGATTGCCTGCGTCACCTGGATGCCACGCGGGCACGCCTCGGTGCAGTTGAAGGTGGTGCGGCAGCGCCACACACCTTCCTTGTCGTTCAGGATGTCCAGGCGCACGTCGGCCGCGTCATCGCGCGAGTCGAAGATGAAGCGGTGCGCGTTGACGATCGCGGCCGGGCCGAAGTACTGCCCATCGGTCCAGAACACCGGGCAGCTCGAGGTGCACGCGGCACACAGGATGCACTTGGTGGTGTCGTCGAAGATCGCGCGCTGCTCAACCGACTGCAGGCGCTCCTTGCCATCCTTCGGCTTCGAGCTCGCGATGAGGAACGGCTGCACCTCACGGTAGCTCTCGAAGAACGGCTCCATGTCGACGATGAGGTCCTTCTCCAGCGGAAGGCCCTTGATCGCCTCGACGTAGATCGGCTGCGAGATGTCGAGATCCTTGATCAGCGTCTTGCAGGCCAGGCGGTTGCGGCCGTTGATGCGCATCGCATCCGAGCCGCAGATGCCGTGCGCACAGCTGCGCCGGAACGACAGCGAACCGTCCTGCTCCCACTTGATCTTGTGCAGCGCGTCCAGGATCCGGTCTGTCGGGAACATCTCGACGTCGAAGTCCTGCCAGCGCGGTTCCTCGTCGACCTCAGGGTCGAAACGCCGGATGATCAAGGTCACCGTGAAGGACTGCAGCGGCGAAGCCGTTGCCACAACCCCTGCTGTTGCCGGGGCCTTCTCGACTACCGTAGCCATCAGTATTTCCTTTCCATTGGCTGGTAATTGGTGATGCGCACCGGTTTCCAGTCCAGTCGAATGTGGTCCTCTGCTTTGGCGGAGTGCGGGTCACCCGTCAGGTACGCCATCGTGTGCTTCAGGTAGTTCTCGTCGTCGCGGTCAGGATAGTCGTCGCGCATGTGGCCACCGCGGCTCTCCTTGCGGTTGCGCGCGGAGAACACGACCACCTCTGCCAGGTCGAGCAGGAAGCCCAGCTCGATCGCCTCGAGCAGGTCGGTGTTGAACCGCTTGCCCTTGTCCTGCACTGACACGTTGCGGTACCGCTCGCGCAGGTTGTGGATCGTCTCGGTGACGGATGCGAGTGACTCGTCGGTGCGGAACACCTGGGCGTTCCGATCCATCTCGTCCTGCAATTCCTTGCGGATGGCGGCCACCCGCTCGGTGCCGGTCGAGTCGCGCATCCGGGTGATCGCATCCCGAACCGTCGCGGCCGGGTCCTCCGGCAGCGGCACGAAGTCGACGGTCTTCACGAACTCCGCCGCGTTGTTGCCCGCCCGCTTGCCGAACACGTTGATGTCCAGCAGCGAGTTGGTGCCGAGGCGGTTGGAGCCGTGCACCGACACGCACGCGCACTCGCCGGCGGCGTACAGTCCGGGCACGACCGTGTCGTTGTCGGAGAGCACCTCGGCGTTGTTGTTGGTCGGGATGCCACCCATCGCGTAGTGCGCGGTGGGCATGACCGGAACCGGCTCGGTGACCGGGTCGACACCGAGGTAGGTGCGCGCGAACTCCGTGATGTCCGGCAGCTTGGTCTCGAGCACCTCAGCCCCGAGGTGGGTGCAGTCGAGGTAGACGTAGTCCTTGTTCGGACCGGCGCCGCGGCCCTCCGCCACCTCCTGCACCATGCAGCGTGCGACGATATCGCGCGGCGCGAGGTCCTTGATGGTGGGCGCGTAGCGTTCCATGAACCGCTCGCCGTCGGCGTTGCGCAGGATCGCGCCCTCACCTCGGGCGCCCTCGGTGAGCAGGATGCCCAGCCCGGCCAGTCCGGTCGGGTGGAACTGGAAGAACTCCATGTCCTCCAGCGGCAGGCCCTTGCGCCAGATGATGCCGACGCCGTCACCGGTGAGGGTGTGCGCATTCGAGGTGGTCTTGTAGATCTTGCCGAAGCCGCCGGTCGCGAAGATCACGGCCTTCGACTGGAACACGTGCAGCTCGCCGGTGGCCAGTTCGTACGCGACGACGCCGGCGGGCTTGCCCTCGTTCATCACGAGGTCGAGCACGTAGAACTCGTTGAAGAAGTTGATGCCGTGCTTGACGCAGTTCTGGTACAGCGTCTGCAGGATCATGTGGCCGGTGCGGTCGGCGGCGTAGCACGCGCGACGGACAGGGCTCTTGCCGTGGTCGCGGGTGTGCCCGCCGAAGCGGCGCTGGTCGATCTTGCCGTCTGGCGTGCGGTTGAACGGGAGGCCCATGTTCTCCAGGTCGAGCACCGCGTCGATGGCTTCCTTGGCGAGGATCTCCGCCGAGTCCTGGTCAACCAGGTAGTCGCCACCCTTGACGGTGTCGAAGGTGTGCCATTCCCAGCTGTCCTCTTCGACGTTGGCGAGCGCCGCGGCCATGCCGCCCTGCGCCGCGCCGGTGTGCGAGCGAGTCGGGTAGAGCTTGGAGATGACTGCGGTCTTGGCCTTCGGGCCGACCTCGATCGCCGCGCGCATTCCGGCGCCGCCGGCGCCAACGATCACTACCTCGAACTGGTGGTAGTGGACTCCGTCGACGATCGAACCGTCAGCGTATTCAGCCATTTACAAGTCTCCACAGATGCTAGGAAGAAGGTCGGTCGGTGCGCCGACGGGGCACGGGTCGAAGGTGAAGATGACCAGCGTGCCGAGAACGAGCAACACCACGGTCGAGAGACCGAGCGCGCCCTTCAGGGTGAGGTTCACCATCCGATTGTGCGTGTAGTCGTTGATGATGGTGCGCATGCCGTTCGAGCCGTGGATCAGGGCGAGCCACAGCAGCAGCGTGTCCCACCACTGCCAGAACGGGTCGGAGAGCTTGCCGCCGACGAAGGCGAAGTCCAGTGCCTTGACGCCGTCTCCGATCATCAGGTTGACGAAGAGGTGGCCGAAGATCAGCACGACGAGCACGACGCCGCTGACCCGCATGTAGATCCAGCCCCACTTCTCCCAGTTGATGCCGCGGCGGCGGATGCGTGGGGCGCGGGGACTGTCGATTGTGGTTGCCATCGCGCTCACTCCCCAAACACGTTCATGAGGTGGCGGGGGGTGAAGCCGATCATCAGGATCAGCCAGAGGATGACGACGGCCCAGAACAGCACGCGCTGGTGCTTGGTTCCCCACGACCAGAAGTCGATCAGGATGATGCGCAGGCCGTTGAGCGCGTGCAGGCCGATCGCGGCGACCAGGGCGACCTCGCCGATCCCCATGATCGGGTTCTTGTAGGTGCCGATGACCGCGTTGTAGGCCTCCGGGCTCACCCTGACCAGCGCGGTGTCCAGGATGTGCACGAGGAGGAAGAAGAAGATGGCGACGCCGGTGATCCGGTGCACCACCCACGACCACATACCCTCACGACCCCGGTACAGGGTGCCGGCCGGCGCTTTCAGCTTGGTTTGCGGTTCGAGCGTTGATGCCCTGTTTCCCGCTGTTTTCTCTGGCACGACCAACCCTCCTGCGGATCTCGAGCCCCGTGCCGGGGCAGCCCGGCCTGAGGCGCGGACGTCATCCATCCTATTCCGCGTTTTCGCGGTGCCGTTCCACGTCCTTGCGCGGCCGTCGGGTGGACCCGGCGGTCTACAGTTGGGGGCATGGCGCAACAGAGAGACCCCCTGGACCGCTTCTACAGTGTCATCCCGGCTGGCGGAATCGGCTCCCGCCTGTGGCCGCTGTCGCGCGCGGATGCGCCGAAGTTCCTGCACGACCTCACCGGTTCCGGGAGCACGCTGCTGCGCGCGACCTGGGACCGGCTGACCCCGCTGTCCGGGGCGCACCGGATCATGGTGGTGACCGGTCGAGCGCATCGCGCCGCCGTCGAGGAGCAGCTGCCAGAACTCGAAGACCACAACGTGGTCCTCGAGAGCGAGCCGAAGGAATCATCGGCAGCGATCGGGCTTGCCGCTGCGATCCTGCGGCGCCGCGAGCCTGAGGTGATCATCGGCTCGTTCGCCGCCGACCACGTGATCACGGATGTCCGTGGCTTCCGTCGCGCGGTCGGAGAGGCGGTCGCCGCGGCGGATGCCGGCTATATCGCGACGATCGGCATCACCCCGACCGAGCCGGCGATCGGCTTCGGCTACATCCGCTGCGACGGCACCCTCGGGATCGACGGCGCTCCGAGCGCGACGAAGGCTGACACCTTCAAGGAGAAGCCCGAGCTATCGGTCGCCAAGAAGTACGTCGCCGACGGCAATTACCTGTGGAACGCGGGCATGTTCATCTCCCGCGCCGACCTTCTGCTCGAGCAGCTGGGCAAATCGCAACCGGACCTGCTCGCCGGCCTCGAGGAGCTCGCCGAGGCGTGGGATACTCCGCGTCGCGGCGCCGTCGTCGACGCAGTCTGGCCGAGACTGCCCAAGATCGCCATCGACTACACGGTCGCGGAGCCGACGGCGGCCGAGGGTCGGATGGCCGTCGTACCCGGCGACTTCGATTGGAACGACGTCGGCGACTTCGCCGCGATCGGCAAACTGCACGCGCGCGGACGCGCATCCGATCTCGCCATCCTCGGCGAGGGAGCCCGCGTGCTGGCCGACGCGTCGAGCGGCGTGGTGGTGAGCCAGACGGGCCGGCTGATCTCGCTTGTCGGGGTCAAGGACATCGTCGTCGTCGACACCCCGGATGCGCTCCTGGTGACCACGAGCGCGAACGCGCAGCGGGTCAAGTCGGTGGTCGACGCGCTCAAGTTGTCGGGCCGCAGCGACATCCTCTGACCAGCGCCCCCGCCAGGGGCTATTGCAGGTTGGTAACCTTTGCGTTTCATCGCCCCGAATGCCTAACAGGGGGAACCGTCATATTGGGTACTCTGTACTCCAATGGCCGCGGCAACGGACGCCGGGGCAGCACCTTGGAGGACACCTTGAGAACCAGCTCTCGTAGGACCGCTCTCAGCGGACTTGCGGTCGTCGCCAGCAGCGCCCTGCTGCTCGCCGGCTGCGCATCAGCACCTGAAGACACCACAGCACCCACCAACAACGCGAACTCCGACTTCCTCTCCTGCATGGTTTCTGACACCGGCGGGTTCGACGACAAGTCGTTCAACCAGCTCGGCAAGCAGGGCCTCGACGAAGGCGCCGACGCGATCGGCGGCGAAACCAACGCGGTCGAGTCGCAGGCGGAGACCGACTACCCGCAGAACATCACCAACCTGGTCGACGAGGGCTGCGGCATCATCGTGACCGTCGGCTTCCTTCTCGCCGACGCCACCAAGACCGCTGCCGAGGCGAACCCCGACGTCAACTTCGCGATCATCGACGACTCGTCGATCGACCTGCCCAACGTCAAGCCGATCGTGTTCGACACCGCTCAGGCGGCGTTCCTCGCCGGCTACGCGGCAGCCAGCTACTCGAAGTCCGGCATTGTCGGTACCTTCGGTGGCATCCCGATCCCGCCGGTGACCATCTTCATGGACGGCTTCGTGCAGGGCGTCGAGTACTACAACGAGGCGAAGGGCGCATCCGTCAAGGCTCTCGGCTGGGATGTTGCCGCTCAGGATGGCGCGTTCACCGGTGGCTTCGACGCCAACGACACCGCCAAGAGCACCGCGCAGAACCTGATCGACCAGGGCGCAGACGTGCTCCTGCCGGTCGGTGGCCCGATCTACCAGAGCGCAGCAGAGGCCATCCGTGACGCCGGCACCGAGATCGCCCTCATCGGCGTCGACGCCGACGTGTTCGAGACCGACCCGTCGATCCAGGACCTGCTCCTGACCTCGATCATGAAGGGCATGGCGGTCGGTGTGAAGGACGTCGTGGTCAGCACCTCCGAGGGCAACTTCGACAACTCCCCGTTCGTCGGAACCCTCGAGAACGGTGGTGTCGGGATTGCTCCGTTCCACGAGTTCGAGTCGAAGGTCGACGCGGCCTTGCAGGGCGAGCTGGATGACATCAAGGAAGGCATCATCAGCGGCGAGATCAAGGTCACGTCGCCTTCGTCGCCCAGCTAAGTAGCAAATAGCGACAAACGGCTCGGGGAGGCCAGCACCGCTGGTCTCCCCGATTCCGTTGTAATCTTGCCCGATCGCATTCCGATCCGCGTCAATGGCGTCGCGGCGCGATCCCCCGCACTTACAAAAAAGGAACATCCGGCAATGAAGCTCGAACTTCGCGGCATCACCAAGCGATTCGGCACTCTGGTAGCGAACGACCACATCGACCTGACCGTCAAGGAAGGCGAGATCCACTGCCTCCTCGGCGAGAACGGTGCAGGCAAGTCGACGCTCATGAACGTCTTGTACGGCCTCTACCACGCCGACGAGGGCGAGATTCTCCTCGACGACGAGGTGCAGCACTTCGCCGGCCCCGGTGATGCGATGGCCGCCGGCATCGGCATGGTCCACCAGCACTTCATGCTCATCCCCGTCTTCACCGTCGCGGAGAACGTCATGCTCGGCCACGAGCCCGCAGGCGTCGCCGGGCGGCTCGACTTCAACGCGGCGCGCGCCAAGGTCAAGGAGATCTCCGACCGCTTCGGTTTCGATGTCGACCCGGACGCGCTCGTCGGTGACCTCCCCGTCGGCGTCCAGCAGCGCGTCGAGATCATCAAGGCCCTGTCCCGCGACGCGAAGGTGCTCGTATTCGACGAGCCGACCGCGGTGCTGACTCCTCAGGAGACCGACGAGCTCATGGGCATCATGCGCCAGCTCAAGGAGGCCGGTACCTCCATCGTCTTCATCACCCACAAACTGCGCGAGGTGCGCGAAGTCGCCGACCGCATCACCGTCATCCGTCTCGGCAAGGTCGTCGGTGAGGCGAGCCCGACCGCAACCAACGCCGAGCTCGCCTCTCTCATGGTCGGCCGTGCCGTCGAGCTCACGGTCGACAAGGGGCCGGCACAGCCAGGCGAGTCAGCTTTCATCGTCGACGACCTGTCGGTAATCGACCCGATCGGCCAGCTCGTGGTCAACCACATCAGCTTCGACATCAAGGCAGGCGAGATCGTCGTCGTCGCCGGAGTGCAGGGCAACGGCCAGACCGAACTCGTCGAGGCCATCATGGGTCTGCAGCACCACGTGACCGGCGACATCCGCCTCGACGGTCGATCGCTCCGGCACAATTCGGTGCGCGAGATCCTCGACGCTGGCGTCGGGTACATTCCCGAGGACCGCGGCGAGGATGGGCTCGTCTCGGGCTTCACCATCGCCGAGAACCTCATGCTCGACCGCGCGGGCGGCGAGCCGTTCGTGAAGAGGGGCAGCCTGCAGCTTGAGGCGCTCGCCGAATTCGCCGAGCAGAAGGTCGGGGAATTCGACATCCGCGCGCAGGGCATCGGCACCAACGCCGGCAACCTGTCCGGAGGAAACCAGCAGAAGGTCGTGCTCGCCCGCGAGATGAGCCGCGAGCTGCGCCTGCTCGTCGCGGCGCAGCCAACGCGCGGACTCGACGTCGGATCTGTCGAGTTCGTGCACACCAGGATCGTCGAGACGCGGGATGCCGGAGTGCCGGTGCTCGTCGTCTCCACCGAACTCGACGAAGTGGTCGGACTCGCCGACCGCATCATCGTCATGTACCGAGGAGGGATCGTGGGCATCGTCCCAGCGGACACGCCGAGGGATGTTCTCGGGCTCATGATGGCCGGCGAGGCACCCGCGGGAACGGGAGTGGCAGCGTGAGCGGCGAGAAGTCGACCGAGGTCCAGCCCGAGCAGGCGCCGGAACCCGGCCAGCCCGGCACCGAGGTGATGCAGGAGGAACGCGAGGAGTCGCGGTTCAGTGTCGCGCTTCGCGAGATCATGAGCGGCAGCGCCGTGCTCTCGGTGCTGTCCGTGCTCATGGCGCTCGTCGTCGGCGGAATCCTGATCGCGCTGACCGACCCGCGCGTGCAAGAGGCATCCGGCTACTTCTTCTCCCGGCCCGTTGACACCTTCAGCGCCATTTGGGACGCCGTCGCGGGTGCCTACACCGCGCTGTTCAACGGTTCCATCTACAACTTCAGGCGGGAGGGCTTCGACAACGGCATCCGGGCCCTGCTCGAGACCCTCACCCAGGCGACACCGCTCATTGCGGCGGGTCTGGGTGTGGCGGTCGGCTTCCGCGCCGGCCTGTTCAACATCGGCGGCCGCGGTCAGATGCTGATGGCCGCCGCCGCAGCCGGCTGGGTTGCCTTCGCGCTCGACATGCCGTTCGGCATCCACTTGGTCATCGCTCTCCTGGCCGGCATGGCTGCCGGTGCGGTATGGGCGGGCATCGCCGGATTCCTGAAGGCGAAGACCGGCGCCAACGAGGTGATCACGACGATCATGCTCAACTACGTCGCGTTCTACTTCCTCTACTGGATGCTGAGCACCCCAGGGTGGCTGCAGGCGCCGGGATCGAACAACCCGAAGACCCCGGGTATGAAAGAGACCGCCGTGCTGCCCAAGCTGTTCGGTGACCGCTACAGCCTGCACCTCGGATTCCTCCTCGTCATCGTCGCGACGATCTTCGTCTGGTGGCTGCTCAACCGGTCCAGCCTCGGCTTCAAGTTCCGCGCTGTCGGCCTGAACCCGAGTGCTGCGCGTGTCGCGGGCATCAACGTCGACCGGATGGCGATCTACGTGATGCTCATCGCCGGCGCGCTTGTCGGCATGGCAGGTGTGTTCCAAGTGCTCGGTCCGGTGACCACCGGATTCAGCGCGGGCATCGACGCCGGCATCGGCTTCGATGCGATCACCGTCGCGCTGCTCGGCCGTTCGCGCCCGTGGGGCGTCTTCGCCGCCGGACTGCTGTTCGGCGCGTTCAAGGCTGGCGGCTTCACCATGCAGGCATCCCAGGGCATCCCGATCGACATCGTGCTGGTCGTGCAGTCGATGATCGTGCTGTTCATCGCGGCGCCGCCGCTGGTGCGGGCGATCTTCCGCCTGCCCAAACCGGATCCGACCACGCGGAGACCCAAGAACATCCAGGGCAAGAAAGCGGTGGTGACCAAGTGAGCGTCCAGACGACAACGCCGTCATCGGCACCGATCACCCTCGAGCGGACGGTCGTCAAGAGCTGGAAGGCGCCGATCTTCTTCGGCATCTTCGCGCTTGTTGCCCTGCTCGCGTTCGGCGTGTTCGGTCGCGAGGGGTTCAGCACCTTCCGGCTCTCCACGAGCTACGACCTCATCCAGATTCCGGATATCTCGCTGCCGACCCGCGCGACCGGCTGGATCATCGGCATCCTGCTGCTGGCGCTCACCGCGCTGTCGGCGTGGATCGTCAACCAGGGCAGGAAGACCCCGCTCTGGCTGACCATCGTGTTCGGTGTGCTGTTCATGGTCGGATTCCTGACCTGGACCTCCGCCGGCTCGCTGCTGCCGGTGCCCGGTCTGCTCATCGGCGCGGTCAGCCTGAGTGTCCCGCTGATCTTCGGCGCCATGTCCGGCGTCATCTCCGAGCGAAGCGGTGTCATCAACATCGCCATCGAGGGCCAGCTGCTCGCCGGCGCGTTCACCTCGGCGATGGTCGCATCCATCACCCGCCAGCCGCTGCTCGGCCTGGTCGCCGCGATGATCGCTGGCGTGCTCGTGTCGTTCGTCCTCGCCGCATTCGCGATCAAGTACGTCGTCGACCAGATCATCGTCGGTGTCGTGCTGAACGTGCTGGTCACCGGTCTCACCGGGTTCCTGTACTCGCAGGTGCTGCAGGAGAACGCCGCTCTGCTGAACTCGCCACCGCGCTTCGAGCGGATCCCGATCCCGGGGCTGGTCTCGATACCGATCATCGGCCCGGTGCTGTTCAACCAGACGATCATCGTCTACGTCATGTACATCACGGTTGCCGTGGTCGCCTACGCGCTGTTCCGCACCCGCTGGGGCCTGCGCACGCGCTCGGTGGGCGAGCACCCGACCGCCGCCGACACCGTCGGCATCAAGGTCAACATGACGCGGTTCATCAACGTCTCGATCGGTGGCGCGATCGCCGGCTTCGGCGGTGCGTACTTCACGCTCGGCTCAGTCGGTTCGTTCACCAAGGAGATGACAGCCGGAGCCGGCTTCATCGCCCTCGCCGCGGTCATCTTCGGCCGGTGGGATCCGATCCGCGCCATGCTCGCGGGCCTGCTGTTCGGGTTCGCGACCAACCTGCAGAGCGTGCTCGGCATCATCGGGTCGCCGCTGCCCAGCGAGTTCCTGCTGATGCTTCCGTACATCGTGACGATCTTCGCTGTTGCCGGATTCGTCGGTCAGTCGCGAGCGCCTGCGGCCGACGGCAAACCATACATAAAGGCGTGACTACCGCCGCCCCGGCTTCCTCGACACGCGCGCCGTCGAGGGGGCTGTGGGCGGCGATCGCCGTCGTGCTGCTGGCACTCAACCTGCGGCCGGCGATCGTCGCCGTCTCCCCGCTGCTCGACGAGATCTCGGATGCGGTCCAGCTCACCGCATTCAGCGCCGGCCTGCTCGTGACGTTGCCGGTGCTGTGCTTCGCCGCGCTCGGGCCGCTGGCCCCTGTACTTGCCAGGCACGTCGGTCTGGAGCGAGCGCTTGGGCTGGTGCTCGTGCTGATCATCGCCGGGTGCGCGCTGCGGCTCGTGCCCTCGCTGTTCGGACTGTTCGGCGGCACCGTGCTTGTCGGCACCGGCATTGCCTTCGGCAACATCCTTCTGCCCGGCCTCATCAAGCGTGACTTCCCGCACCGCGTCGGACTGATGTCCGGGCTGTTCTCGATGTCGCTGGCCGGGGGAGCGACCCTCGCGGCCGGCATCACCGTGCCGGTCGCCCGTGCCGGCGGGCTGGATTGGAACGTCGCGCTCGGCGCGTGGGGCATCTTCGCGGTCATCGCGCTCGCGGCGTGGCTGCCGATGATGCGTTCGGCCGGCCGCACCGCGGCATCCGGAGGCGTCGCCGTCGCCCTGCACCGCGACCGGGTCGCCTGGTACGTGACCGCCTTCTTCGGCCTGCAGTCGTTCAATTTCTACGCCACAACAGCGTGGCTGCCCACCATCCTCATCGCGCGCGGCGCGGACACGGTGTTCGCTGGCGGGATGCTCGCCCTGATCAACGTCGTCAGCATCGTCCCTGCCCTGGTCGTGCCCATGCTGCTTGACCGGATGCGCAGCCAAGCAGGGTTCGCGATCGGGCTCGGCGTGCTCTTCTTTGTCGCAGTCGGCGGCTTCCTGGCGGTGCCCTCCGCTCCGGTGCTGTGGGTGACGCTGCTCGGGATCGCTCAGGGCGCGAGCCTCGGTCTCGGGTTGACGCTGCTCGTCCTGCGCGCACCTGATGCCGACCACACGACGAGCCTGTCCCGGATGGCCCAAAGTTGGGGCTACCTGCTCGCTGCCCCCGCGCCGCTGCTCCTCGGGCTGCTCAACGACGTCACCGGCGCGTGGACAGCATCCCTCATGCTGCTGCTCGTCATGCTCGTACCGCAGTTCGTCGCGGGCTATCTCGCTGGTCGGCCAGGGCTGGTGCAAGGGCGGCTACATTGAACACGGAAGGGAATTCAGCTATGAGCGACATCGATTGGGACTCGCTGCGCACCGCAGCAACCGAGGCGATGGGCCGGGCCTACGTGCCGTACTCGAACTTCCCGGTGGGTGTGGCAGCGCTCGTCGACGACGGGCGGGTGATCGCCGGCTGCAACGTCGAGAACGCGTCGTACGGGCTCACGCTGTGCGCAGAGTGCGCCCTGGTCTCCAGCCTGCACATGACCGGCGGCGGCAAGCTGGTCGCCTTCACGTGCGTGGATGGCCACGGCAACACCCTCATGCCCTGCGGCCGCTGCCGGCAGCTGCTGTTCGAGCACTCCGCCGACGGGATGCTGCTGGAGACGGTGTCGGGCATCAAGACCATCGACGAGGTGATCCCGGATGCCTTCGGTCCGCGAACCCTCGAGGATTACCGCAGCTAGGAGCCAATCGTGAGCACAATCGAGCCGTTCGACACCGTCGACCTCATCCGCGCCAAGCGGGACAAGCATCCGCTGTCCACCGAGCAGATCAACTGGCTCGTCGACGCGTTCACCCGCGGGTACGTCGGCGACGAGCAGATGGCTGCGATGGCGATGGCGATCTTCCTGAACGGGATGGAGCGGCGCGAGATCAAGGACCTGACCCTCGCGATGATCGAAAGCGGCGAGCGGATGGACTTCGCGACGCTGTCGAAGCCCACCGCCGACAAGCACTCGACCGGCGGGGTCGGCGACAAGATCACGTTGCCGCTCGCGCCGCTGGTCGCGAGCTTCGGGGTCGCGGTGCCGCAGCTCTCCGGCCGCGGGCTCGGTCATACCGGCGGCACGCTTGACAAGCTCGAGTCGATTCCCGGTTGGCGCGCCTCGCTGTCGAACGAGGAGCTGCGCGAGCAGCTCGAGAGCATCGGCGCGGTGATCTGCGCCGCCGGCTCCGGGCTCGCGCCGGCCGACGGCAAGCTGTACTCGCTGCGCGACATCACCGGCACGGTTGAGGCGATCCCGCTGATCGCGAGCTCAATCATGAGCAAGAAGATCGCGGAGGGCACCTCGGCGCTCGTGCTGGACGTGAAGTTCGGCTCCGGCGCGTTCCTGAAGGACATCGAGCAGAGCCGCCAGCTGGCCGAGACCATGGTCGCACTGGGCACGGATGCCGGTGTCACCACCACCGCGCTGCTCACCAACATGAACGTGCCGCTCGGGCTTGCGATCGGCAACGCCAACGAGGTGCGCGAGTCGGTCGAGGTGCTCGCCGGCGGCGGGCCGGCGGATGTCGTCGAGCTGACCGTCGCGCTCGCGCGGGAGATGCTCGAGTCGGCCGGCCAGATGGAGGCCGACGTCGAGGACGCACTCAAGGACGGCCGCGCGATGGACACCTGGCGGGCCATGATCAGCGCGCAGGGCGGCGATCCGGATGCCCCACTGCCGGTCGCTCGAGAGCAGCACGTCGTCACCGCCGACCGCGACGGAGTGCTCGTCGAGCAGCATGCCCTGCCGTTCGGCATCGCGGCCTGGCGGCTCGGCGCAGGCCGGGCGCGCAAGCAGGATCCGGTGCAGCACTCGGCCGGCATCGACCTGCACGCGAAGCCGGGCGATGCCGTGAAGAAGGGCCAGCCGCTGTTCACCCTGAGCGCCGACGAGCCGGCCCGGTTCGAGCGGGCCCTCGAAGCGCTCGAGGGTGCCTACAGCATCGGTGACGAGGGCTCGCAGGTGAACGACGGCGGCCCGCTCATCGTCGACCGCATCACCGCCTAAACCCACGCCGCAGGCAGCGTCGCCTGCACGCATCCGGAGGAGAGCTGTGCCCGTAACCCGTGTAATGCCCACCGAAGAAGGCGACGACCTCATCGAGCTCGTGCGCGACATCGCCGAGAAGGAGCTGACCCCGCGCGCCGCGGCGGCGGAGCGCGATGCGAGTTTCCCGCGGGACGTGTTCCTCACCCTGGGCCGCGCCGGGCTGCTGAGCCTGCCGTACCCGGAGGAGTTCGGCGGCGGCGGGCAGAGCGCTGAGTCCTACCTACAGGTGTTCGAGGAGATCGCTGCGGCGTGGGCCAGTGTGGGAGTTGGAGCGAGCGTGCACGCGCTGTCGTGTTTCCCGCTTGCCACTTACGGCACGCAACAGCAGAAGCAGCAGTGGCTGCCGGACATGCTCTCCGGTGAGCTGCTCGGCGCGTACTGCCTGTCGGAGCCGCACGCCGGATCCGACCCGGCGGCGATGCGCACGCGAGCGGTTCGGTCAGACGGTGGCTATGTCATCAACGGCGCGAAGGCGTGGACCAGCCACGGTGGGCACGCGGACTTCTACACGGTGATGGCGCGCACCTCCGATGATGGTGGCCGCGGGATCTCCTGCTTCCTGGTGCCGGCCGACACCAACGGCCTCAGCCCGGCGTCGCCGGAGAACAAGATGGGGCTGACCGGCCTCACCACCGCGACCATGAACTTCGACGACGTCTACGTTCCCGAGGAACGTCGAATCGGCGCGGAGGGGCAGGGTCTGTCGATAGCGCTTGCGGCGCTCGACGCCGGGCGGCTGGGGATCGCTGCGGTCGCGACCGGGCTGGCCCAGGCGGCCCTGGATGTCGCGGTCGAGTACGCGAAGGTGCGCGAGGCGTTCGGGCAGCGCATCATCGACCACCAAGGGCTCGGGTTCGTGCTCGCCGACATGGCCGCCGCAGTGGAGTCCGGGCGGGCGACCTACCTGGCCGCCGCGCGCATCCGGGATCGGGGCAAGCCGTCGACGCGGGAGTCGTCGATCGCGAAGCTGGTGGCGACCGACAATGCGATGAAGGTCGCGACGGATGCCGTGCAGGTGCTCGGTGGTGCCGGCTACACGCGCGACTTCCCGGCGGAGCGGTACATGCGTGAGGCGAAGGTGATGCAGATCTTCGAGGGCACCAACCAGATCCAGCGGCTGGTGATCTCCCGCCACCTAGCCCGCTAGACGCCCGACAAACGCTTCGCGCGGGTCGAACCTCCACGCGCGGGTGAAATTTTACCCGCGCGTGAAAGGAACACCCGCGCGTGAAGAACCACCCGCGCGAGCGGGTCTCGACAGGCTCGATCCGCGCATCCGTGATCCATCGCCGAGTGCACGCGAAATGCGCGAGTGCACGCGCAATATCCCGTGCGCTCGCACATTTGGGCGGCGCTCGGCGACGGCGCAGGCGGTCAGCCGATGCGGCGCAGCGCGTCCACGATCAGCGCCCAGAACTTCTCGCGGTCGAGGTCGGTCGCCGCGTGCGTTGTGCAGTCATCCGGGGCCGGTCCGCGGAAGTCCGCGACCGTCATCCCCAAGGTCAGCGACCCGGTCAGTTCGACGTCCAGCGGCACCCGCACCACCGACATCACGCTCGGGTCGATCACCAGCGCGACCGCACACGGGTCGTGCACGGGCGGATGCTCGAAACCTTGCGCTTCCCGGTAGGTCTTGCTGAAGAACTCCAGCAGCTCGAGCACGAACTGCGCGGGCTTGGTGCCGACCTCGGCGATCGCCTGCACGACTTCCGGGGTCGCGAGCGCCTGATGGGTGAGATCCAACCCGACCATGGTCAGCTTCCACGGCTCGTTGAACACGATGTGCGCGGCCTCGGGGTCGATGACGATGTTGAACTCCGCCGCCGCGCTCCAGTTGCCGCCGTGGTAGCCGCCGCCCATCAGGACCACCTCGGCGACGCGCTCCGCTATGCGCGGCTCCTTGCGCACCGCCAGCGCGATGTTGGTGAGGGCTCCGGTCGGGATGAGCGTCACGGTACCCGGCTCGTGCGACATGATCGTGTCGATGATGAGGTCGACCGCGTGACGCTCGTCCAGTTCGAGGCTCGGCTCCGGAAGCACCGGGCCGTCCATGCCGGAGTCGCCGTGAATCGACTCGGCCACCTCGACCTCGCGCACCAGCGGGCGGTGTGCACCGCGCGCGAACGGCACGCCGGTGATCCCGGCGATCTCGGCGACCGCGAGAGCGTTCCGGGTCGTCTTCTCGATCGTCTGATTGCCGTGAACCGTCGTCACCGCCAGCAGTTCGATCTCCGGATTACCGTGGGCTAGAAGCAGGGCGATCGCGTCGTCGTGGCCGGGATCGCAATCGAGAATGACCTTTCGTGGCACCGTCCCAGAGTACCGTCCGCCGGAACCCAGTAGATTTGGTGCCGTGAACTCGGTGCAGCAGGACTACCTTCTCCCCGGCGGCGACGCCAGTATCAGTGCCCTCCCGAAGGTGTCGTTGCACGACCACCTCGACGGCGGCCTCCGCCCGCAGACCATCATCGAACTCGCCGACGAGGTCGGACTCGACCTGCCGGCGACGGATGCCGTGCAGCTGGGCGACTGGTTCGCCGACCAGTCGGACTCGGGTTCGCTAGTCGAATACCTGAAGACCTTCGACGTCACCACCAGCGTCATGCAGACCCGGGAGGGTCTGGAGCGGGTCGCACGCGAGTTCGTGCAGGACCTGCACGCTGACGGGGTCATCTACGGCGAGGTGCGCTGGGCTCCAGAGCAGCACCTGAACCGCGGCCTGAGCCTGGACGAGACCGTCGAGGCAGTGCAGGCCGGGATCGAAGCGGGCATCGAGGACGTCACGAGCGCGGGCGGACGCATCCGGATCGGCCAACTCGTCAGCAGCATGCGCCACACCGACCGAGGGCTGGAGATCGCGCAGCTCGCGGTGCGGCACCGCGATCGCGGCGTCGTCGGTTTCGACATCGCCGGCCCTGAAGCGGGTTTTCCGCCGAGCCGACTGCGCGACGCTTTCGACTACCTGGCCAGCGAGTTCTTCCCCGCCACCGTGCACGCGGGCGAGGCCGACGGCCTGCAGAGCATCGCGAGCGCCCTCATCGACGGCCGCGCTCTGCGGCTCGGCCACGGTGTGCGCCTCGCTGAGGACGTCCGCGTCGAGCGTGAGGACGGCGACAGCCGCTACGTCACCATCGGCGACCTCGCCCAGTGGGTGCGCGACCGGGAGATCGCGCTCGAGCTCAGCCCGTCGTCGAACCTGCAGACCGGCGCGATCGAGGCGTGGGGCGACGAGCTCGAGGACCACCCGTTCGACCTGCTCTACCAGCTCGGCTTCCGCGTCACCGTGAACACCGACAACCGGCTGATGAGCAACACGAGCCTCAGCAGGGAGCTCGCGATGCTCAGCGACGCGTTCGGATACGACCTCGGCGATCTCGAGGTGTTCCAGCTCAACGCGGCGGCGGCGACCTTCCTGCCGCTCGAGGACCGGGAAGAACTGGCGGCGGCCATCAGCGACGGATTCGATCAGGTCTAACCCGATGCCACTTCCGCCACTTCCCGATGACGCGATCTGGCTTTCACGAACCGCCGCCGATTGGCGCGAGGCAGTCCAGCTCGCGGGTGACGCGCTCGCCGCATCCGGCGCCGCGACCGCCGACTACGCCGGTGACATGATCCGTATGATCGACGAGCACGGACCGTACGTCGTCATCGCGCCGGGCCTCGCGCTCGCCCACACCCGACCGAGCGACGATGTGCTGACCGGTGGGATGTCGGTGGTGACCCTGGCCGAACCGGTGGCGTTCGGGCATCCGCACCATGACCCGGTGTCGGTCGTCGTTGGCCTCGCCTCAACCACCGCGGAAAGCCATCTCGCCGCTGTCGCGCAGCTCGCGAACCGCTTCAACGATGCCCGCGCGATCGAGCGGATCGCACGTGCCGGCACCATTCAGGACGTCCGGGCGGTCATCGCCCCGGATGCTCGTGGCTGAGCGTCAGCCGACCATCCGCACGTAGACCGGGCTGCCCCACACCGCGCGGTACTGCACCATCATGCCCGGCTTCGGGGAGTCGACCATCATGCCGCCTCCGGCGTAGATGCCGTCGTGCTGCCCCGGGTACCAGACCAGGTCGCCCGGCTGCGCCTGCGCGGCGCTGATCTGTACGCCCATCGCCGCTTGCGCGTTCGCGGTGCGCGGCAGTGAGATGCCGAACGCGCCGAACACGTACTGCACCAGGCCGTCACAGCTGAAGCTGTCGCTCGGATGGTTGCCGGGGCCGTAGGGGACGACGCCGACGAACTGCATCGCGAAGTCGACCAGGGCCTGGCCGCTGTAGTTCTGTGCCGGCGCGGCGAAGCTGGAGCCCGACCGCTCGGAACCGGAGGAGCCGGATGGTGCCGACGCGGCAACGGGAACCGGTTCCGGCTCGGGGGCCGGCGTCGCGGTGTAGCTTGCGCGGACGACGGACTGGGGTGCCACATCGGCCGGGCCGATCAACCGCTGCACCGGCTTGGTTGCCGCCGCGATCGTCGACGGAGGCGCCTCCGCCGGATCCAGTGCGTACGCGGGGAGAGCCAGTGTGACGATCAGGCCACCGGAAACGGCGGCGACGGCAAGCTTTGACATATGGACATGGAGTGAGGATCGGGGGATGAAACTCAAGACGGGTAAGTGCCTTCCTAAAGCAAACCGCTACCCCCCAGCGGACCGCTTTTTGTTCGGGTTCTCACTTTTCAGACTACGCACGGGGTGCCAAGAGTCGAATCGAAAGGCGGATTAACAGGCTTCTCGCACCAATTGCCAGCTGTTTCCCAGCCGGGTCAGGAGTTGCACAAGGCCTGAATCAGCTTCGGTTTTGCTGAGTCTCGAGGACCCTGAGGCCGATCTCCTCGGCCTTCTTCTTCAGCTCGGGGTCCTTCCGCTTCTACTCAGAGGCCCTTGCCGCCGGTCACCGGAAGCACCGCACCGGACACGTAGGAGGCCTCCTGTGACGCCAGGAAGACGTAAGCGGGCGCCAACTCGGCCGGTTGACCGGCGCGTCCGAGCGGGGTGTCCTGCCCGAATGTCGGCAGCTTGTCTGGCCACGAGGTGGCGGGAATGAGCGGCGTCCAGATCGGTCCGGGCGCGACCGCGTTGACCCGGATGCCTCTCTCGCCGACCTGCTGGGCGAGCGCCTTGGTGAATGCGACCAGGGCGGCCTTGGTCATCGCGTAGTCGATGAGCTGCGGGCTGGGGTTGAAGGCCTGGATGGATGAGGTGCTGATGATCGACGCGCCCGGCTTCAGGTGAGGCAGCGCGGCGCGCGCAATCCACAGCGTCGAGTACAGGTTCGTCTCGAACACCCGCTGGAACTCCTCGGTCGGCAACTCCTCCAGGCTGTCCCGGTTCTCCTGATAGGCGGCGTTCAGGATGACGATGTCGAGGCCGCCGAATTGGCTCACCGTCTTCCCGACCAGGCTCGTGCAGTACGCCTCGTCCCTGGCCTCGCCGGGCAGGAGCAGCGCCTGCCGGTTCTCCTTGCGGACCCACTGGGCCGTGTCATCCGCATCCTCCTGCTCCTCGGGCAGGTAGGAGATGGCCACATCGGCTCCCTCCCGCGCGAAGGCGATGGCAACCGCCCGCCCGATGCCGGAGTCACCGCCGGTGATGAGCGCGCGCTTGCCCTGCAGCTTGCCGCTGCCGACATAGGTGTCCTCACCGTGATCCGGACGGGGTTCGGTCTTCGAGGTGAGGCCGGGCTGCTCCTGCTCCTGCTGGGGGAAGTCGTCGCTCGGGTAGCGGCTCACCGGGTTCTCGTCGAGATTCTTGGTCACGTCAGGTTCCTTCCCGTTCTGCGGCTTCGAGCTGTTCGTCGCTGAGGATGCGCTCATCCGGATCGGCTGCTTCGCCCTCGACCCGGAAGCGCAGTTTCTGCATGTACGGCGTCGGCAGCCCGCGGCGGTAGTCGAGGAACTCCTTGGCGTAGTATTCCCGCGCCTCCTCCGCGGTCTTCTCACCGCTCACGATGTCGACCATCAGGTTCAGTGCGAGGAAGTTGGCCTGCTCGTCGTGACAGGTCGCGGAGACCTCACCGGCGGTGCGCGCGACGGTGACGCTGCCGTCGAACTCGGCGAGCTCGGCAATGAACGGGGTCGGCACCGCGTAGTCGACCGTCGTCGTCACCGAGTCGGTGTGCGGTGCCGGGAAGTCGTGCTGGGCGAAGTCGCGCCATGCGGTCAACCGCTTGGTCAGGCCGACGTTGTGCCAGAGCAGCATCGACGGGGCGCTCTCGTGCGGCTCGCCGTGCTCCTCGATGACAATTTGTGCCGCTTCCCTGGATTCGTAGGGCCAGTCGGCGATGATGTCCTGGGCGCGCATCGGAAGCCTCCTCGTGTTCGCTTCCTCCCATCGTTGCCCGGCGGGGCGCTGTAGTGAGAAAACTTGCGAGAACTACCAGAGAGCGCCCAGCGCCGGGTCAGGCGCGGTGCATCAGGTCGTAGCGCGCGAGCGCGTCGGCATCTCTGGAGTGCGTGAGCGAGTTGCGGGCGAGGTCCAGCGCGGCCACAGGGTCGGCCTCGTTTTCGGCGAGCATCAGCTTGCGCTCCGCCTCGGCCAGCCGGGTGCGGGCGGCAGCGCCGACCCCGCCGCGCCGGGTTGCGATGAAGTCGCGGGTCGACGACAGCTGGCTGTGCGCCTGCACGAGCGCGCCGGCGAGTGCGGTGCGCGCACCGTCCAGGCGGCGCTGCTGGTTGCGCGCCCCGGCCATGCTGGCATCCAGCGACGCGTTGGCCTGGCGGAGGCGTTCCAGTTGGCGCATCGGATCGGCCGGCCCTGTGGAGGCGGACAGCGCCGCCTCCACCTCACTGATCGCGGCCGCGACGGCGCTGCTCGAGTCGGGGTCCGGCGGTGCGTCCCGCAGCCCACGGGCCTCGGCGAGGTTCTGCTCTGTCGACTCGGTGAGACGGGTCACGGCCGCGGTGGCCCGCTCCAGCTCGGTGCGCAGGGTCCCGACGGCGTCGATCAGCTCGTCGGCGCGCCCGGAGTGCTCCTCGGCGCTGCGCAGCGAGTCGGCGGCCGTTCCGGCGTTCTCATCCACTGCCGACTGCGCGGCGTCGGCTGCCGAGCGCGCTGCGGCGAGCTCGGTCAGCGCCCGGTCCAGGTTGTCGGTGACGGATGCGATGGCGCTCGCCGCATAGTCCCGCCGGAGGGTGCCGAGCACGACGACCGCTTCGGCATGGCGGCGAGCCGTCGCGTCGATGCTGCTCCGAATGTCGGAGAGCCGGCGCGGCGCATCCTGCTCGAGCGCGCGCTTGCGGTCGAACTCGTGGGTGTGCTGCTCGAGCTCCTGCTGCGCGGCGATGCACAGTGACAGGATCCGGGAGCTCCAGTCGCGCCGTTGGCTCACGGTGTCGGCGTAGGCGTCGTCGAGCCGGTGCTGCAGCGCGAACGCCTCACGCAGCTTGCCGCGGGCAGAGTCGAGGGCGGCAGCGAACTGCCGGGTGCGGTCCTCACCGAATTGGGCGATCGCGTAGCCCAGCTCGGCTTCGGCATCCTGCACAGCGTCGTCGACGCGGACGAGGAGGATGCTCGCCTCCTGCTGAATCCTGTCGACGGCGGCATCCGGACTCTGCGCGCGGCGGCGACGGGAGATCAGGGCGAAGCCGACCGCGGTGGCGCCGACGAAGACTGCGGCGAGCGTGATGCCGGCGGTGGAGAGAGCGCTGACCAGGATTTCCATTGTCCGCTCAATCCTATTTCGGTCCGGCCGGGGCGAAATCGCCCGCATAACAAGGAATCTCCTGCATAAGAGGGGGTGAGAGGGCGAAACTCCACTGGCCTGCCGGGAAATGAGGCAACCGGCATTTAAGGTGGCAACGTGTGGCGTGCCGATCGACAAGACGATTTTCTCCTCGACATGGAGGAGACCGAGAGTGATTCCGTGCCCGCGCACCAGCAGGTGACGTCGCCGCACGCGCTCAGTCTCGGCGACCCGCGTTACAAGGCGGTGAACGTGGCTGAACCAACATGGGCCGGATGGCGCGAGCAGCTGTCCACCGTCGGCGGCAGCAATGCGCTGCTGCACTTCATCGACGAGCCGAGCACGCGCATCGAACTCGGCGCGACGCATCCGGGCGGCCTCGCGCGCTTCATCACCGGCAAGACCACCCTGCTCTCCAACCTGATCCGCGACGACCTCGCACTGCGCGCCGCGAAGCTGGCCGCCGACGAGCTCGCCGCCAAGGGCCTTGAGCTCGCGACCGCGCGCGGCATCGACTCCATTCACCTTGGCATCGGCATCGCCCAGTGGCAGCACGATGCGACCGACTACTGCGCGCCCATCCTGCTGCGCCCGCTCGCCATCCGCCGTTACGGCACCGACTTCGAGCTGCGGCTGCGGGGCGAGCCATTCCTCAACCCGGCGCTCGCGCGCGCGCTCGCCGAACAGTTCCAGATCACCCTCGACGCCCAGGGCTTCGTCGCCCTCGCGCAGCGCGACGGGTCGTTCAAGCCGAACCCGGTCATCGACCGGCTCCGCGGGCTCACTTCGCACCTCGAGTGGTTCAACGTTCAGCCGCGCCTGGTCGTCTCCTCGTTCGCGGATGTCGCGACCGGCATGGTGACGGATGTCGCCCAGCTCGAGCATCCGGTGCTGGATGCGCTGGCAGGCAACCCGAGCGCGAAGTGGTCGGTCGAAGAGAGCTTCAAGCCGGTCGAACTGCAGGGACCCGACTACCGCGCGCCGGAGACCGACACGCTGCTGCTCGACGCCGACGCCGAGCAGGAGAACGTGATCGCCCAGATCGCGGCGGGCAACTCGGTGGTCGTCAAGACGCTGCCGGGCACCGGCGGAACTCAGACCATCGTCAACGCGATCGGCGCGCTCGTCGCGCAGAACAAGCGCGTACTCGTGGTCAGCGCGCGCCGGGCGAGCCTGCAGGGCATCGCGCAGCGGCTGGCCGACATCGGCCTGGCCGGTGTGGCCGTCGCGCCCGGCACGCTGCGCCGGGACATCATCCGCTCGATCGGTCGCAACGAGAAGGCCAAGCAGCCAGAGACCGCTGAGGTCGATGAAGCGCTCGTGAGACTCCGCAAGGTGCTGATCGACTACCGCGGCGCGATCTCCAAGCGCGACGACACGCTAGGCGTGTCGGTGCTCGACTGCCTGACCGAGCTATCGCGGCTCGCGCTGCTGCCCGAGCCGCCGGCCACCAGTGCCCGGCTGTCGCGACTGTCGGTCGAGCAGCTCGCCAGCAACCGGGCGCAGGCGGCCGAGACGATGGTGCAGGCCGCACGACTCGGCGAGTTCAAGTACGGCCCGAACGACTCGCCGTGGTACGGCGCGTCGTTCACGAGCACTCAGGACGCGAGCCGCGCGCACTCGATCGCCCGGCAGCTGCACGAGACCGGGGTGCCCAGGCTGCTCGAACGCGCGAACGAGCTCATCGGCAAGACCCGGATGCGGCCGTTCGAGTCCATTTCGGAACTCGGCGTCTACCTGCGACTGCTCACCGACATCCGGGACACCCTGGACAAGTTCCTTCCCGTCGTCTTCGACCGGTCGCTGAGCGAGCTCATCGCCGCGACCGCGTCGCGCAAGGAATCGCAGCACATGAGCGGCGCCAACCGCCGCCGGCTCAAGCGGCTCGCCAAGGAGTACCAGCGACCCGGCGTGCACGTGACCGACCTGAACGGATCGCTGCGGCGCATCCAGCAGCAGCGTTTCCTGTGGCAGCGCTTCGTCGCGGAGGGGATCACCCCGCAGGTGCCGGTCGGCATCGCCGACGTGCAGGTCGCGCACCAGCAAGTCATGCAGGATCTCAGCACCCTCGACGAGCCGCTCGGCAGGGCCGACCAGGAGGTGCAGCTGGCGAACCTGCCGATCCACGAGCTGCTTGCCCTGCTCGACGGGCTCGCCGCCGAGTCGGATGCCCTGCACAACCTGCAGGAGCGCACCGCGCTGCTCAGCACGCTGCGTGAGCTCGAACTCGACCCGCTGCTGGCCGACCTCGCGCAGCGCCACGTCCCCGAGGAGCAGGTCGCGGCCGAACTCGAGCTGGCCTGGTGGCGCTCGGCGCTCGAGTCGCTGCTGGAGAGCGAACGCGCCCTGCTCGGTGCGAACACCTCGGTGCTTGACCGGCTCGAATCCGACTTCCGGCTCGTCGACGACGCGCACGCTCGCGCCAGCGCGCAGGGTCTCGCCTGGCAGCTCGCCGAGAACTGGAGCATCGGCCTGGTTGACTGGCCGGATGAGGCGACCGCGCTCAAGCGCGCGCTGCGCCGGGACAGCATCGACTCCCGTCAGCTGCAGGAGGCTGCACCGCACCTGTCGCGCGTCGTCGCGCCGGTGTGGATCGCGTCGCCGTACGAGGTCCACGAGATCACCGACACGCTGCGCTTCGACACCGTGCTGCTGGTGGATGCCGGTGCGACCACCCTCGCCGAGACGGTCGGCGCCATCCGCCGCGCCCGGCAGGTGGTGGCCCTCGGCGACCCGGTGACGCAGACTCCGTCCGCGTTCACGATCGGGCTGGGGGAGACCCAGACCACCGAGGAGACGCCGGAGGAAGAGCTCGACGAGCTGCACGCCGACTCGGCGCTAGCCCGGCTCGGCACCCTGTTGCCGACCCTCACCCTCACTCGCAGCTACCGCGCAGGCGGCGAGGACCTCGCCGAACTGGTCAACCGCCGGTTCTACGCCGGCCGCATCGACTCGCTGCCCTGGGCGGGCAGCTTCCTCGGGCATGGCAGCATCCGGATCGACTTTGTCGCCGACGGGTCGGGACTGCCGGATGAGGACAGCGGCGCCGTCGAGAGCGTCGACGCCGAGGTGAACCGGGTCGTCGAGCTGGTGCTCGACCACGCGCGCACCCGGCCGCGCGAGTCGCTCATGGTCATCACCGCGAGCCGCAAGCATGCCATCCGGGTGCAGCGCGCGGTGCTCACCGCGCTGGCGCGGCTCCCTGAGCTGCACGAGTACATCCTCGGCGACCGCGCAGAGCCGTTCACCGTCGCGACCATTGAGCAGGCGGTCGCGGAGAGCCGCGACCGGGTCATCTTCTCAATCGGCTACGGACGTACCCCGCACGGGCGGGTGCTGTCCGACTTCGGCGCGCTCGGGCATCCGGGCGGAGAACGGCTGCTGGCGATCGCGATGACTCGCGCCCGGCGCGCGATGACGATCGTGACCTGCTTCGAGGCGAGCGACATCGACGAGGACCGGATGCGGTACGGCGCGGTCGCGCTGGCCGAGCTGCTGACCGACGTCGACGCGCGGATCGCGGCGGAGCCGATCCCGGATGACAGCGACCCACTGCTGGTGGACCTCGCCCGCCGCCTCGAGGTGCGCGGCCTGCGGATTGCGCTCGGCCACCGCGGCAAGCTCGGCCTGGTCGCGTCGCACAAGGGCATGTGCCTGTGCATCGAGACTGACACCACGCTGCACTCGACGAGCCTGCGCGAATCGCTGCGGCTGCGGCCGGAGCTGCTGCGCCGCCTCGGCTGGCACTACCTGCGGGTGCACGCGTTCGAGCTGTTCAGCGACCCGGATGCTGTGGCTGACAACATCGCGCGGATGCTCGGCCTGAGTGAAGCGCCCATCACCCAACCGGTAACGGTGGTACCGTCTCAGGCGTGATCGAGGAACCCGGCGAGCTGCAGCCTGAGCAGCCGGGAGCGTCGGTTCCCGCGCCCGCGGCCCGTCCGCGCCGGCATCGCAGGGTGCGCACAGAACCGGTGCCTGGCAGCGACCCGACGCCCATGCCCGAGCCACCGCGCCACGCATCCGACGAGAACGACGCCAGGCTCAACGCCGACAAGCCGCCGCACTACTGAGGCCGGCGCCGCGCCGATGGCGCTCCCGATATTCCGCGAGGGGTCAGAAAGCGGCCTTCCTGGCGCAATGAAGGCCCGTTTGTGACCCCTGGGTTCAGCCAGCGGGCGGGTCAGCGGCTCTCGCGCTCGGCGAGCAGATCGCGGATCTGCTGCAGCACGTCCAGCTCCGTCGGCGGCTCCTCCTTCTCGGGAGCACCCGCACTCCGCCGCGCTTCGGACCGCTCCCGCAGCTTGTTCATCGGCAGCACGAGCGCGAAGTAGACGGCCGCGGCCACCAGCAGGAATTGGATGAGCGCACCGATCAGCGCGCCAAACAGGAGCCTCGCGGGCTCGTCGTCGGCAAGCGACGGGATCTCGACGATAAGGGTCTTACTCAGGCTCTCAGAGTTGAACAGCGCACCGAGCGCCGGGTTCAAGACGCCTTCGACCAGAGCGTTCACCAGCGCGGTGAAGGCAGTGCCGATGACGACCGCGACGGCAAGGTCGATGACATTGCCGCGCATGATGAACTCTTTGAAGCCCTTCACCACGTCATTCCCCCTCGTTCGCATGCCGGCCCTCCGGCGCTAGCTGGCTGCGCTGCTTGCTGCAGGGCTGCTGCTGGTGGTGCTCGGGCTCGAGGTGGACGCCGCCGGGGTGCTCGACCCCTCCGAGCTGCCGGACTTCGCGGCATCCGACTTCCCAGACTCCGCGCCCTTGCGCGAGTCGGTGCGGTAGAACCCGGACCCGTTGAAGGTCACGCCGACCGCGCTGAATACCTTTCGCAGCACGCCGCCGCACTGCGGGCAGACGCTCAGGGAATCGTCGGTGAACGCCTGCTGGATGTCGAAGGCGTTCTCGCACTCGGTGCAACGGTAGGAATACGTGGGCATTGCGGCTTCTATCGTGGTGTTGTCTGCTTGAACGTCGTGGTAGCGCTGGGGGTGACGACCCCGTCAACCGCCTTGTCGTGGAGCTCGGTGGGAACCGAGTCGACCAGTTCGTTGTCGAAGACCACAGCATAAACCGGCGGGCACTTCTCCATCGAACCGAGCGTGCGGTCGAAGTAGCCGCGGCCCCAGCCGAGCCGCATCCCGGTGCGGTCGATCGCGGCAGCGGGAACGATGATCAGGTCGACGTCGTTGATGGCTATCGGTCCGAGCAGCTCACCGACCGGCTCCGGCATGCCGAACATTCCCTCGACCTCCTCGTCGCCGTAGTCGGTCCAGTCGAGCAGCCCGTCGTCGCGTGACAGCGGAATGAGAACCCGGATGCCGCGCTCGCGCGCCCAATCCAACCAGGGGCGGATGTTGGGCTCGTCCTGCGTCGGCAGGTATCCGGAGACCGAGGTCGCGCCGACCGACTCGGTCAGCGCGATCAGCTGCTCGTTGATTCCGGATGTCGCGTGCTCCAGCTCGGAGGAGGTGAGCGCCCGTCGCCTGGCTCGCAGGTCCGCCCGCAGTGCGCGCTTGCGGTGGCTCTCGTCACCCGTCATACAGCTAGTTTAGGCAGGCTCAACGGTAACCTGTCCCACATGGCATCTCAGATCACGAAGGCCGTCATCCCGGCCGCCGGACTCGGCACCAGATTCCTCCCCGCGACCAAGGCCATGCCGAAAGAGATGCTCCCAGTGGTCGACAAGCCCGCGATCCAGTACGTAGTCGAGGAGGCGGTCGCCGCCGGAATCCACGATGTGCTCATGATCACCGGACGCAACAAGGGCGCCCTCGAGAACCACTTCGACCGCGTCGGTGAACTCGAGGCCACTCTCGAGCGCAAGGGCGACATGGTGCGCCTGCAGAAGGTCAACTACTCCAGCGAGCTCGCCGATGTGCACTACGTGCGCCAGGGCGACCCGCTCGGCCTGGGCCACGCGGTGCTGCGCGCGCGCATGCACGTCGGCAACGAGCCGTTCGCGGTGCTTCTCGGTGACGACCTGATCGACGAGCGCGACGCCATCCTGCCCCGGATGCTCGAGGTCGAGCAGCAGCGGGGCGCGACGATCGTCGCGCTGCTCGAGGTCGAGCCCGAGCTCGCGTCGCTATACGGAATCGCGACCGTGGAGCCGACCGACGACGAGGACGTCGTGTGCGTCACCGGCATGGTCGAGAAGCCGGCACCGGGGGAGCAACTCTCCAATTACGCCATCATCGGCCGTTACGTGCTGCAGCCGGAGATCTTCGACATACTGGACCGCCTCGAGCCGGGCAAGGGCGGCGAGATCCAGCTGACGGATGCGCTCGAGAAGCTCGCTGAGGACCGGTCGATCGCGGGCGGCGTCTACGGCGTTGTCTTCCGGGGTCGCCGTTATGACACCGGAGATAGGCTCTCCTACATCAAGGCCATCGTGCAGCTCGCGGCCGACAGGGACGACCTCGGCAACGAGTTGCGCCCCTGGCTGAAGGAATTCGCGGCGACGCTGGAATAGTGCGGTGAGCATCCCGACTCTGTCAGAGGGGCCGATCACGATTCGGCCGATCCGGCTGCGCGACGCGCGCCGGTTGGAGCGGGAGTTGCTCGACAACCGCGGCTGGCTGCGCAGGTGGGAGGCGACCAGCCCGCACGGCGTCGGCAGTTTCGACGTGCGCGGCAGCATCCGGAACCTGCTCGCCCACGCGCGTGCCGGGCTGGGCCTGCCGTTCGTGATGGAGTACGACGGGCACTTCGCCGGGCAGCTGAACGTGTCGTCGATCCAGTGGGGGTCGGTGTCGTCCGCGACGATCGGGTACTGGGTGTCGGAGAAGTTCGCGGGCAAGGCGGTGACGCCCACCTCGGTGGCGCTCGCGACCGATTACTGCTTCTTCCAACTAGGACTGCACCGCATCGAGATCTGCATCCGGCCGGAGAACGAGCCGTCCCTGCGGGTCGTGCGGAAGCTCGGCTTCCGCTATGAGGGGCTGCGGCGGCGCTACATCCACATCGACGGCGACTGGCGCGATCACTTCTGCTTCGCACTCGTCTCGGAAGAGGTGCCGACCGGTGTGCTCAGCCGCTGGCTGAACGGGAAGGCGCCAGCGGATGCCGCACACGTGCCGGATGCCGACCTGCGGGCAGCCGCAGTGGATCACGTCGCGGACTAGAGCTCCGGCGTGCGCGGCGGGGCCTCGCGGGTGGCGCCGATCGCTGAGCCGGGGCGGTTCGCAGCTCGCTCGAACGCCCAGCCGAGGGTGAGCAGCCGACTGTCGTCGTACGCGCGGCCGGCGAAGGTGAGGCCGATCGGCATCCGGATGTCGGCCATCAGCCCCATCGGGACCTGCACGGTCGGGATGCCCAGGTGCCGGGGGACGAGGTTGCCGTTGGCGACCCAGGTGCCGTTGCGCCACGCGAGCTCGGCCGATGCCGGGTTGATGTCGGCGTCCGCCGGTCCGACGTCGGCGACCGCCGGGAACACGACCGCGTCGAGCGCCAACTCGTCCAGCCAGTCCTCGAAGTCGATGCGCCGGGTCTGCTCCAGGCCGCGGATGCCGGCGGCGATGTCCGGGATGTCGGCCAGCGCCGGGATGCCGTCGCGGCGGGCGCGGTGCACATATTGGGCGAGGTCGACGTCGTCCGGGGCGAACCGGCTGAGATGGTCCTCGTACCGGCCGGGCAGCGCGCCCGGCGGGACCGGTTCGATGAGTTCGGGCACGACGTCGACCAGCCGGTTCAGGTGCGGGTCGCCGTTGGCCTGCAGGAACTCGTCCCAGCCCCACATCGACAGCTCCCACAGCTCGTGCTCGGCGAAGGTCGGCGGGACAAGGCCGCGCGCGACCATGCTGCGATCGTCGGCCCGCCCGCGGGACTCATAGTTCGTCACCACCGGGAAGTCGACCTCGATCACCTCGGCGCCCCCGGCCTCCAGGTCACGGCGGGCCTTCTCCCACTGGGCGATGACGCTCGGGCGAGTGGCGATCGGGTCGGCGCTGTCGGGCTCACCGCCGATGTACATGCGCGGGATGCCCAGCCGCGCGCCGCGCAAAGCATCCGGGACGGCGAGGTCAGGGTAGAAGGCGGGCCGCACATCCGACGCCCGCGGGATCGTCACCCACGGCTGGACGCGCCAGAAGTCGCCGCGTGTCTGCGGGTCGTCGGCGACGACCGTCTCGAGCACCAGCAGCAGCTCGTCCATGGTGCGGGTGTACGGCACGACGACGTCCATGGTGGGGACGAGCGGCCAGTTGCCGCGCACCGAGATCACGCCGCGCGAGGGCGTGTAGGCGCACAGCCCGTTGTTAGAGGCCGGGCCGCGACCGCTCGACCAGGTCTCCTCGCCGAGCGCGAACGCCGCGAACGCGGCGGCGGTGGCGGTGCCGGAACCGTTGGAGGAGCCCGAGCCGAACGGCGCAGTCAGCCAGTCGGCGCTGTACGGGCTCTCGGCCCGGCCGTATAGCCCGCGCTGCATGCCGCCGTTGGCCATCGGCGGCATGTTGGTGAGGCCGAGGCAGATCGCTCCGCCCGCCCGCAGCCGTTCGATCGTGAAGGCGTCGTGCTGGGCGACGAGGTCGGCGAAGGCGGGGGAGCCGGATGCGACGGTGAGGCCGCGCACCATGAACGAGTCCTTCGCGACGTACGGGATGCCATCGAGCGGGCCGCGCGATTCGCCCCGCACCCGACGCGCATCCGATGTTGCGGCCTCGGCGATCGCATCCGGGTTCAGCACGACGACCGCGTTGAGCCGCGGCCCGGCGGCATCGAATGCGGCGATGCGGTCGAGGTAGCCCTGCGCGAGGTCGACCGCGGTGAGCTCGCCCGTGTCGAGGGCGCGGGTGAGCGCGCTGATCGGCGTTTCGACGAGCGGGATGCGGGCCATGTCGGGGGAGCCTACCGTTCTTGCCGCTCGCGTTGGTCGCCTTTTCGGTGTCGAGCCTGTCGGGATCCCTCGCGCCGCATCCGCTCCCGCTGCGTCCATCCGCGCGGGTTCCGGACATCCGCGCCTGGCGCACCTGCCGCGGATGTCCGAATACAGCGCGTTTCTCAGCGGACACACGGCGTGGCGCGCATTGCATCGGCGCGCCGAACCTTAGACCGGGGCCCCGCACTCGTACGGTTAACGCCATGAACTTTGACGGACTCGGCTCGAGTGTTGCGATTGCGGTCGCCGCCGTGCTCTGGTTCGTCTATCTGGTGCCGACCTGGCTGCGTCGCCGGGAGTACCTGTCGACCGAGCGCAATGCGGTGCGGTTGCAGCAGACGTTGCGGATTCTCGCCGAGACGGC
This sequence comes from Cryobacterium sp. BB736, assembly GCF_014980265.1. NCBI lineage: Bacteria > Bacillati > Actinomycetota > Actinomycetes > Micrococcales > Microbacteriaceae > Cryobacterium > Cryobacterium sp. BB736. The sequence continues at coordinate 426,849 of NZ_JABXWQ010000001.1, read as the reverse complement.
GGAGATTCCGGATGCGGTGCGCGCCGAGTCCACCGCGCGCACGGTCGCTCACCATCAGAAGGTGTTGCGTGCCGCCGAGGCGGCCGCGGAAGCGCGACGCGCGGCGGAGGCCGAGCGGCTGACCGCCGAGCTGCGGGCCAGCGCGGCGGCATCCGGTGCGGACCAGCTGGCGCGTGACCGGGCATCCGCTCGTCGACTGCGCCGAAATCGTGGGCTGACGACGCTCGTGCTGTTCGTCTCGCTGATCACGGCCTCGGTCGGTGTCGCTCCGGCGCTCGCCGGGAACTGGCTCGTGCTCGGCTCGGCGGTCGCCGTGGCAGTGGGTGCCGTGGCGATGCTGAACCAGATGGCGGCGGTGGCGCGCGCCAGGGCGCAGCGCCTGCGCGGAGCGCGCCAGGTAAGCCAGCCCGTCCGCACCAAGTCGGCGCCGCCGGTGGCGGAGCCGCAGCAGGACCGCGGCTGGACGCCGGTGCCGCTTCCGAAGCCGCTGTACCTGACCCACCGTCCGGAGCCGATCCGCATGCCGCTCGAGCCGGCCGAGTCGCTTCAAGACGCGATCGTCGCGTCGGAGCGCGCTCTGCGTGAGGCGGAGGCGTCGCCAAAGGTCACCCGCATCGACCGGCCAGCGGCATCCGCGCCGAAGAGCCGGTTCGCGAGCATGGGCATCGTCGACGAGGCGGATGCGCCGGTGGCAGACCTCGACGCGATCCTCAGCCGCCGTCGCGCGGTCGGGTAGTCGCCGCGTTGGTGACGGCGCCGCGCGAGGTGGTAACGTAGCTACGCAGTATTTGGGGCTATGGCGCAGTTGGTAGCGCGTCTCGTTCGCAATGAGAAGGTCAGGGGTTCGAATCCCCTTAGCTCCACCACTTTCAGACGTACTAGAACACGTGATAACGGCCGAAGCCGGTACGGGTGTGACGGCATGTAAGACTCGCAACGGGTCGACGCACGCCGGCCATGAAGCCTCTGGCGCCTCCGACAGTTGGCGTCCGATAGTCCGGCGGATCGATCTGAGAGCGTCCCATCGGATGACCGCAACATCGACATACAGCGCTGGCGGAAGCGACTCGCAGCTGAGGTTGCGTCATGGGCATAGTGGCGCAGGGCAAGATGGCTCTGAGTGACCGGACTGTACGGATCATGCACACGACGCACGTCTTCACGGTGGGGACGGAATGGAGCACAGCGCGAAGTGAACGACGACCAGCCTTCGACCGTCGATAGCCCGCGTGGTGCACGCTGGATTCGCGCTGCCCTCCAAGTGAACCCCTATGGATACATTGGCAACTCATCGCCGTCCAAGAACTTCGATGACGAGAATACGTACAACGGGGCGCTGATCGCCGAGCTCAAGGCTCAGCAGATCGAACTGATCGCCATCACGGACCACTGGAACGCGAGCAGCGCATCTCAGCTAATCGCGGACGCTGAAGCGGCGGATATCGTCGCTCTTCCCGGGTTCGAGGCCAACACCTCTGAAGGCATCCATCTGTTGGTTATCTTTGAGCGAGGCACCGCAATCGAGCAAGTCACCGCAGCAGTTGGTGCTTGCGGATTAACGCCGGGAGCCGTGAAAGGCACGACTAAGAAGTCGTACAGCGAGATTCTCACCGACATGTCTGCCCTGGGAGCGTTAGTCATCCCGGCACATGCCAACGTTGCAAACGCTGGACTCCTGAGCCGCGCCAAAGGCGACACACTTGTCGAGATGGTTAAGCACCCTGAACTGCTCGCCATCGGCATTACTCCATCCGCAGCGCCGCTTGGAGACCAGGTCAAGATCCTCAAAGGCACTAAGCCCTATGATCGACCACACTCGCTCGTGGCCATCCATGCGGACGACATCTGCGACCCGGCGATACTTGCATCGCCTGGAGCGAGCACTTGGTTCAAGATGAGCAGTCCGAGCCTGCTCGGGTTGCGCCACGCGGTGAAGACCCCGGAGACGCGTGTCAGCACTGTTGATCCGGCGTCGACGTCTCGAGTGCTACTCCGCGAGATTTCTTGGGACGGTGGCTACCTCGACGGTCAGAAGATCCATCTTGCCGAAGACCTCACTGCGCTTATTGGCGGTCGAGGAACCGGCAAGTCCACTGCCATCGAAAGTCTTCGCTACGTGTTGGAGATTTCGCCCATTGGCCAAGCGTCTGGCGATGATCACAAGGACATGGTCAAGAACGTGCTCGGTGCTGGAACGGTTATCTCGCTCGTCGTTGACGTCGTTACACCGAGCCCAGCGCGTTTCACGATCGAACGCACGACCAATAGTCCTGCGATTGTCCGCGACTCTAGCGGTACGCCAACGAATCAGCGACCACGCGACATTGTCGGCAATCTCGAAATCTTCGGTCAGCACGAGCTTGCCGAGTTGGCCCAGGACAAAGATCTCATGGCTGAACTGGTGGCGAGAGTAGCTGGGCGACCAGCATCGCCCGCAGAACGGGATCAGCTTCTAAAGGATCTAGCTGACAACCGGGACGCATTCGCCAAGCACGAGCGGGACCGCGAAGCGTTGGAGAACGAGCTTGCAGATATCCCACGCCTCACCGAGAGCATGGAAGCATTCGAGAAGACCGATCTTGCCGCGAAGCTCGACCAGAAAACGCGGCTCGACAAGGACGAGGCGGTTATCGCCGAGGCTTCCGAGCGAGTTCAGGAGGTCGAGAATCTAATCGGCAGTTGGGGTTTTGAGACGGTCGTTGAACAGCTTCGTGCCGACCTTGCTGACGTCGATGACTCTCCGCGTAAGAGCACGCTTCAGCAACTTACTCCGTTACTTGATCTGCTCGCCAAGGCACTGGAGCAAGCGGTCTCAACAGCGCGTTCCGCCGTTGCCGATGCTTGGACGAAGATTGAAGCGACCGAGCAGTCCTGGAAGGCTGTGACAAAACCCGAGAGTGACGGTGTTGCGGCCGTTCTACGCGAGCTGGTCGAGCAGGGACACAAGCCGGACGAGTACCTAACCTTGCAGTCAAACCTCAACCGTCTCAAGAAGCGGGCGGAGAGGCGGAGCACTTTCGACAAGGACAAGAGGAAGCTTCTCGGTGAGCGGGCAAAGCTGCTCCGTCAGCTCTCCGACATCGATAAGAAGACTGCGACGGACCTGAAAGAGGCGATCAAGGCGTCCAATGAGGCGACTACAGGCGCTGTCATAGTGAAGCCGATCGCATCGCCAGACCGAAGCCATATCAAAGCAGTGATTTCCAATCACTTCTCGATCCAACGCGGACAGGTGTTCGCCGCCATCGACCGACAGGATTTCAGCGTCGCCGCCTTCGTAACAGCAGCGCGGTCAGGCGGCTTGGAGGCGCTATCCGCGTTGGGCATAACCGGAGCCCAGGCGAAGGCCCTCGTTGATTGTGGCGAACCTCTCTTCAAAGAGATGGAGGAGCAGTCTGTCGGACTGGCTGTCGAGGTGCAGCTAAATGTGGCTGTCAAGGGTCGGCCAGCAGCATGGCGTCGCCTCGAAGATCTCTCGAAAGGCCAGCGTGCGACTGCCCTCCTGTTGCTCTTGCTCGGTGCATCGATGAGCCCACTAATCATCGACCAGCCCGAGGACGACCTGGATAATCGCTTTGTGTACGACGGAGTAGTTCAGAAGCTGCGATCGCTGAAGGGCACTCGACAGTTGGTCGTCAGCACACATAACGCCAACGTTCCCGTTCTTGGAGATGCCGAGCTGATCGTGACTCTTGAAGCTGACGGGCAGCACGGGCGGACTGTAGTCGACGGAGTCGGATCGCTCGACGATCCGACGGTTCGAAAGTACGCGGAGGATCTGCTCGAAGGTGGACGTGCCGCGTTCGACGCACGTAAGCGTCTCTACGACTTTTGACCCTGACAGTAATCAGTCGACTCGGGCAACCATGGCGCATGACGATTTAAGCTCTATGGAATGTAAGAAGGAACCTGCACGTCACCGATCCCGAGCGCTGACCTGGCAGGTGACGCTGTTAGATAGTTCTCCGCCGCGCGCACCGGTGCGCGCCAAATGGCGAGAAGCGGTCGCATGGTCAGGTTTGATCGGCCTCTTCGGTCGTCGTTGATTCATCCTTGCGTCGAAGGGGCAGCCTCTCGGCGACCTCTCGCCCGAAGCGCTCTCCCGCACCCTTCGCGCTTTCGACCTTCTTCATTCCGAAGCGACCAACGGCCTCGACGCCGTCGGAGCCAACGTGGATCGCTGTGTCTCTCGCTTCGGCGGCCGCCTCGGTCCACCTCTTTGCTGCGATTGATTCGCGGTCTGCTTCAATGCCGAGGCGCTCGTGGAAGTTGATGATGTCTGCGGCGACCTCGTTGCCGGAGCGCACAACAGCGCCAGACTTCATCGGGTGGAAGAGTACCTTGTCGTTGGCGGTGCCGACAGCCGCGTCCATCCGCTCGAGTAGGCGTCGGGTGCTACGCCCAATCTCCTCGCGCCGCTTCCGGCGTGCTGCCTGTAGGCCGATTCGGTGCCGGTCAAGCTCGTCAGGACTGGAGTCAAAAACCCGGTCTAGTTCGAGGACGGCCAGGCCGTATTGGAGCTGAAAGCATCGCGCGAGCACCGCCAGCCACTCTCGGACTGTTTCCTTCGCGGCTTTGGATGCCTCGGCGAGGTCACCCATGGAACTCTTCTTCTCGAGCTTCGACGCCAGAGCGTCGAGCTGGCGCAGCGCGTACGCCTGCGTCGTCGCGATGGTTTGCGAGGCACCTTGGACCTTCGACCAGGTGACTTCTGAGATTCGGCCGGTGTGCTCACGGACGGTCATCGCTTCGTCAATGACGAAGCCGACGCCGATCATCTCGGCGATCGCGGCGTCCTTCTGGGCGCGGAGGATGTCATCGACCTTCTCGTCGATCCTGGCGAGGTAGTCGGTGATCTCGTCCATGGTCTGCTGCATGGCGAGCTGCGCCATGATTCCCGCGGCACCGGCGAGAACGGCAGGATTTGTCAGCATTGAGCCGACCGACCCGGGCTTGGCGAACTCCAAGATCTTCGTGACCTTGCCCTTGCCCGTCGTGGCGATGGCCCGACTGACGCCGTCTGACGAGCCCTTCATTAGCTGGCCAACCTTCATCGCTTTCGCCGACTCATCGGTGAGTTTCACCCAGCGGCCAGAGTTGGCCGCGATCTCGGATCCGGCTCGGGCGGCGCCGGAGCCAGCGTTCAGAACGGTGCCGAGGCGCTCTTGCAGTGCCAAGTCTTTCGACGGCACGCCGGCAGAAGCAAGGAAGCGCTTCACGGCCGCTGGGTCGCCGATGACGGCGAGTCCGTCCCCGTCGCTGATCAGCTCGATCTCAGTGCTCACACTCGCTCCCGCCTGGGTCACGCGACCCCGTAGAAGTCACGGTAGCCGAGGTCGCCGACATGGTCGGTTTCGGCACCCAACATGTGTCGCGGGCGCGGCGAGAGAACAGAACTGACCAGGTGTGCATGACCGCGGGTACCTCGGTGCCAGATCGGAGCGGTGTTGGGAGTGCTGGCACGGATCCCTTACTTTGTGGTTGCGATGCGCTAGGTCAGCGCCCTTGGCGGCCAAATGGCATGGGTGCGGTGATCGGCCACGCGTCCGCCGTTGTCGTCCACCTCGGTGTCATCCTGCGAGAGGGCGTGGCGCTTCGTCCACTCAACGTCGCACGCTGCCGATATGTTGGGAGCGTCGTCCCGCGGGGGGATCACGCTAGCGCGCCTCGGCGCAGGAGAAGAGCAGTGCTACACACAACGAAGGAAGCGCAGCGCGCCCAGCTGCACAAGACGATCTGGCGCATAGCGAACGATCTGCGCGGCAGCGTCGACGGCTGGGACTTCAAGAGCTACGTGCTCGGGATGCTGTTCTACCGGTTTGTCTCCGAGAACCTCACCTCCTACATAAACAATGGAGAGCACGCCGCGGGCGACTCGGGTTTCGACTTCGCCCAGCTGCCGGATGAGCACGCCGAGTTCGGCCGCACGGAGACCGTCGCCGAAAAAGGCTTCTACATCCTCCCGTCAGAGCTGTTCCAGAACGTGCGCAAGCGCGCACCGCAAGATCCGAACCTGAACGAAACGCTCGAGACGGTCTTCAAGAACATCGAAGGCTCCGCCGTCGGCACCGACAGCGAAGGCGACCTCAAAGGCCTCTTCGACGACCTCGATGTGAACAGCTCCAAACTCGGCAACACGGTCGCCAGGCGTAACGAGAAGCTCGTGAAGCTTCTGGATGCGATCGGCGACCTGCCGCTGGGCAATTTCGGGGACAACACGATCGACCTGTTCGGGGACGCCTACGAGTACCTCATGCAGATGTACGCGTCACAGGCAGGCAAGTCCGGCGGCGAGTACTACACCCCGCAGGAAGTCTCGGAGGTGCTCGCGAGGATCGCGGTTGTCGGCAAGACGCGCGTCAACAAGGTCTACGACCCCGCGGCCGGCTCCGGATCCCTCCTGCTCAAGTTCGCGAAGGTGCTTGGCCGTGAGAACGTGGGCGGATTCTTCGGGCAAGAAATCAATCTGACCACGTACAACCTCGCCCGGATCAACATGTTTCTGCACGACGTGAACTATGAGAAGTTCGACATCGCGCACGGCGACACCCTGATCGACCCGCACCACTGGGACGACGAACCGTTTGAAGCGATCGTCTCCAACCCGCCTTACTCGATCAAGTGGGAAGGCGACAGCAACCCATTGCTGATCAACGACCCTCGCTACGCGCCCGCAGGGGTGCTCGCCCCGAAGTCGCGGGCCGACCTCGCCTTCACCATGCACATCCTGAGCTGGCTCGCCGTGAACGGAACGGCCGCTATCGTCGAGTTTCCCGGAGTGCTCTACCGGGGTGGCGCCGAGCGGAAGATCCGCAAGTACCTGATCGACAACAACTACGTCGACGCGGTCATCCAGCTGCCGCCCGATTTGTTCTTCGGCACCACCATCGCCACATGCATCATCGTGCTAAAGAAGTCCAAGACCGACAACGCCGTACTGTTTATGGACGCCTCGGCCGAGTTCACGCGGGTCGGCAACAAGAACAAGCTCACCTCGGAGAACCAGCAGCACATCCTCGACACATTCGTCGCACGTGAGGATGTCGACCACATCGCGAAGTTGGTGTCGAACGAAGACATCGCGGCGAACGAGTACAACATCGCGGTCACCAGCTACGTCGAGCAGGAGGACACTCGTGAGGTCATCGACATCACCGAGTTGAACGCCGAGATCGCCCGCATCGTTGCCCGGCAGGAGGAACTGCGCACGTCTGTCGACGGGATCATCGCCGGCCTGGAAGGAAGCCGATGAGTGATCTCAAGCTGTTTCATATCGTCGACGGCTTGGCGCGTGAACTCGTCAGCTCTACCTTCTCGATAGAGAAGAAGCTCCAAACGGCAATAGAGCAGAACATGGAAGCGCTCTTCGGAATCCGACTTTTGAGCTCGGAGTACAGCACCGGCGCGAAGCACGCGGGCCGGGTCGACTCGCTTGGGCTGGATGAGAACAGCGCGCCCGTCATTTTCGAGTACAAGCGCTCGCGCGATGAGAACGTCATGAGTCAAGGCCTTTACTATCTCGATTGGCTTCTAGACCACAAAGGTGACTTTGAGGTCCTAGTTCGCACCAAGCTCGGCTCCGACGCTGCTGAGTCGATCGATTGGCGAAGTCCGCGCGTAATCTGCGTCGCTAACGACTTCACGAAGTTTGACGAGCATGCGATCAGTCAGATGAGCCGCAACATTGAGCTTGTGCGTTACAGAAGTTTTGAAGGTGACATGCTTGCGCTCGAACTGGTCGCGGTTGCCCAAGGTGCCGCTTTGAGCAGGGACGGTAACCGTGGCGTCTCTCCCAGCAGGAGTCGGTCAGCGAACACATACAAGACGTTCCGTGAGTTGCTGTCGCAGTCGAGCGACGATCTTAGGAACCTCTACGCAGATGTTGCCAATGTGTGCGAGGCAATGGGCGATGACGTCACGACGAGAGAACTGAAGTCGTACGCGGCATTCCGTCGTATCAAGAACTTCGCGTGTGTCGAAGCGCACCCGCAAACGAAGGAGATCATCGTCTACCTCAAAGTTGATCCGGACTCTATCCAATTGGAGCCCGGGTTCAGCCGCGATATGAGGGGAATCGGGCACCTCGGTACCGGGGACCTGGAGCTCCGCCTCCGCTCAACTACTGACCTTGAACGTTCATATGCGCTATTTCGGCAGAGCTACGAGGCGAACTGATCATGAGTCGAATCGACTACCTCATCCGACACCTCTGCCCCATAGGTGTCTCGTTCAAGCCGCTCGGCGAGATCGCACGGCTTGTCCGCGGCAATGGCATGCCGAAGACCGATTTCACCGATGATGGGGTCGGTGCGATCCACTACGGCCAGATCTACACGCGTTATGGCGTGTGGGCGACTGACACGATTTCTTTCGTTGCGCCGGCAACAGCAGCGAAGCTCGCGAAAGCCGAGCCCGGCGACATCATCATTACGAATACCAGCGAGAACGTTGAGGACGTAGGCAAGGCCGTCGCGTGGCTGGGCAGTGAACCGATCGTGACCGGCGGACATGCGACGGTGATCAAGCACGATCAGGATTCGAAGTACCTGTCGTACTGGTTCCAGTCTGAATCGTTTCGGGTGCAGAAGAAGGCGCTTGCGACAGGAACGAAGGTGATTGACGTGTCTGCGAAGCAACTCGCGAAAGTTCGAGTCCCTGTGCCACCTCTCGAGGTGCAGCGGGAGATCGTGCGAGTACTGGATCAGTTCACTCAGCTGGAAGCGGAGCTGGAAGCGGAGCTGGTAGCTCGACACCGCCAGTACGAGCATTACCGACACGTGCTACTGAGCGGTGATCAGGCGCCAAGCGTACTCGGCGAGTATGTCAGTTTCGCCGGTAAGGCTGTGACGCCTAGTGCGATGACCGAGACCGAGGTTGCCATCTATAGTCTCCCCGCGTTTGATCGCGGTCTAGGACCAGAGCGAATGCGACCTCAGGACGTTGGTTCGGCCAAAAACCGCATCAGTGGACCGTCGGTCTTGGTTGCCAAACTCAATCCGCATATCCCACGCGTATGGTCGCTTCCTGTTGTTGCGGGTGGTGCCTACGCCTCGCCGGAGTTCTATCAACTCGTTCCAGATATGCGACTGTCGCTCGACTACCTCGCTCATTTGTTGCGCGACAACATGTCGACGCTGGCAGGTCTGGTGACGGGAAGCACAAACAGTCACAAGCGGCTCCAGCGAGAGCACATCATGAACGTTCCTGTGCGTGTCCCCCCGCTTGCCGAACAGAAGCGAGTCGTTGTTCTGCTGAATCAATTAGATGATCTTGGCGCAGACCTCAGCATCGGCCTTCCCGCTGAGTTGGCTGCGCGAAGAACACAGTACGAGTACTACCGCGACCGTCTGATGACGTTCAAGGAGGCGGCGTGATCGATGCCACCGCGCGCACGTACGATCCCATCGCCGTCTCCGCCGAAAGCACGGTCGTTGCCGAGCATGTGCCGGACGCGAAGGCGGAATCGGCGTATCAGTCGGAGGCTGCGCTTGAGCTCGAACTCATCCGGCTGCTGCAGTCGCAAGCGTACGAGTACCTCCCGATCACTTCCGAGGCACAGTTGGTTGCGAACCTGCGTGCCCAGCTCGAAGTCCTCAATCAGGTCAACTTCACCGACGCGGAATGGGATCAGTTCTTCAGCGAGAAAATCGCAGGCAAGAACGACGGCATCGTCGAGAAGACCATTCGGATCCAGGAGGACCACGTCCAACTGCTGAAGCGCGAGGACGGGTCGACGAAGAACATCACGCTGCTGGACAAGCAGAACATCCACAACAACCGGCTACAGGTGATCAATCAGTACGAGGTTCCGGCGAGCTCAGCCAACGGTGATGGGGTGGTCTCGACGAGCTCGACCACCGGGGTTTCGACCAACGGCAGCGGCGTGAAGTTCGCCAATCGGTACGACGTAACGATCCTGGTCAACGGGCTGCCGATGGTGCACGTTGAACTGAAGCGGCGTGGTGTCGACATCCGCGAAGCGTTCAACCAGATCGACCGCTACCAGCGCGACAGTTTCTGGGCGGGCAGCGGCCTGTTCGAGTACGTGCAGCTGTTCGTCATCAGCAACGGCACGCTCACGAAGTACTACTCGAACACCACGCGCAGCCACCACCTCAAGGAGGGCCAGAAGCTGAGTACAGGGCGCAAGACCTCGAACAGCTTCGAGTTCACGTCGTGGTGGGCGGATGCTCAGAACAAGCCGATCCAGGATCTGACCTCGTTCGCCAAGACGTTCTTCGCCAAGCACACGTTGCTGAACATCCTCACCCGGTACTGCGTGCTCACCGCCGACCGGCTGCTGCTGGTGATGCGGCCGTACCAGATCGTCGCAACCGAACGCATCCTGCAGCGCATCGACATCTCCACCAACTACAAGAAGCTCGGCAGCCTCGCCGCTGGCGGTTATGTGTGGCACACGACCGGCTCCGGCAAGACCCTCACCTCGTTCAAGACCGCCCAGCTGGCATCCAAGCTGCCCAGCGTGGACAAGGTGCTGTTCGTCGTCGACCGCAAAGACCTCGACTACCAGACGATGCGAGAGTACGACCGGTTCGAGAAGGGTGCGGCGAACTCGAACACGTCAACCGCAGTGTTGAAGAAGCAGCTTGAAGATCCCGGCGCGCGGATCATCATCACGACGATCCAGAAGCTCTCGACATTCATCGCCGGGAACAAGGGGCACGCCGTCTACGACGGTCACCTTGTGCTCATCTTCGACGAGTGCCACCGGTCGCAGTTCGGGGACATGCACACCGCGATCACGAAGGCGTTCAAGCGGTACAATCTGTTCGGGTTCACCGGCACCCCGATCTTCTCCGCGAACGCGGGCAGCGGCGGCAACCCGCAGTTGAAGACCACCGAACAGGCGTTCGGCGAGAAGCTGCACACGTACACGATCGTCGATGCGATCACCGACAAGAACGTGCTGCCGTTCCGGATCGACTACGTCAACACCGTCAAGGTGGGGAATGTGCTCGACAAGCAGGTCTCTGCGATCGACACCGAGCGGGCATTGCTCGCGCTGGAGCGCATCCGGGAGATCGTGAAGTACACGCTGGAGCATTACGACCAGAAGACCAGACGGTCCTCTAGCTACGAGCACTCCGTAGTCGCGAATGTGGCCGAATCGACGCGCGCCCGCCGGCAGGCCGAGGCCGTTCGCGAGCGCAAGCGCGTGCGCGGGTTCAACGCGATCTTCGCCACGGCATCCATCGACGCGGCCCGCCGCTACTACAACCAATTCCAGATCCAGCAGGAGCAGCTCCAGCGGGATCGCAGGCTGAAGGTCGGCATCATCTACTCGTACGGGGCGAACGATGCCAGCGACGACGGCATCCTCGACGACGAAGCGTTCGACACTGACGCACTTGGCGCCGACGCGCGGAGCTTCCTAGAGGATGCTATCCAGGACTACAACGACATGTTTGGCACGAGCTACGACACGAGCGCCGACAAGTTCCAGAACTACTACAAGGACCTCTCGCTGCGGCTGAAGAACCGCGAGCTCGACCTGGTGATAGTGGTGAACATGTTCCTGACCGGGTTCGACGCCACCACCTTGAACACGCTGTTCGTCGACAAGAACCTGCGTGCCCACGGACTGATCCAGGCGTACTCGCGCACCAATCGCATCCTGAACTCGGTGAAGACCTACGGCAACATTGTGGCCTTCCGCAACCTCGAAGAAGAGACCAACGCTGCTCTCGAGTTGTTCGGCAACAAGGATGCGCGTGGTGTTGTGCTCCTCAAGCCATACGCGGAGTATTACGGCGAGTACGCCGACAAGGTCGGTGAGCTGCTGGCGGCGTTCCCCATCGGGCAGCCGATCGTGGGGGAGAGCGCGCAGAAGGAGTTCATCGCCCTGTTCGGGCAGATCCTGCGGCTGGAGAACATCCTCAGCTCGTTCGACGACTTCGCCGGAAATGAGATCCTGAGCGCACGGCAGGGCCAGGACTACCGCAGCGTCTACCTCGATCTGTACGCCGAATTCCGTCAGTACAGGGACGCGGACAAGGAGATCATTAACGACGACGTGGTCTTCGAGATCGAACTGATCAAGCAGGTCGAGATCAACGTCGACTACATCCTCATGCTGGTGCAGAAGTACCGCGAGCAGTATGGCGACGGTGAGGACAAAGAGATCCGGGCCGAGATCTCGCGCGCCGTCGACGCGAGCCCCACCCTGCGCAACAAGAAAGACCTCATCGAGGCCTTTGTCGACTCCGTTTCTGTCGACGGTGCGATCGACGAGGAGTGGCAGGCGTTCATCGCTGCGAAGCGCGCGGCGGAGCTTGAGGCGATCATCGCCGAGGAAAACCTTCGCGCAGACGCCACGCGGGCGTTTGTCGAGACCGCGTTCCGCGACGGTGCGCTCCGCACGACGGGGACGGCGATCACCAAGGTGCTGCCGCCAGCGTCGCGCTTCGCGAGCGACGGTGGTCACGGCGAGAAGAAGCAGCGAGTGGTTACGAAGCTTGGTGAGTTCTTCGAAAGGTTCTTCGGGCTGAGTGGTGGGGTTCGCGATTAGGGCGAGGTCTTTCTTCCCGGTGGTGAAAGTGTTACGATTTAGGTAACATGGCTTGATGCAACTCGACTACGCGGAACGGGAGCTGGAGCGACAGTGCACCGACGAGCGCTACATGCAGCGCAAGCTCGGCGCACAGGTCGCGAAGGCGCTTAAGCTGCGTATCGCTGAGTTGCGATATGCCACCGAAATGCAGGATCTGCTGCTTGGCACCGGCCGATGGGAGCAGTTAAGCGGCGACAGAAGCGGTCAATGGTCGGCACGCCTCACCGGGAATTGGCGGCTCATCGTTCAACCCGACGAGCGAGATGCGCACACCGTGATCGTTATTGAGATCGTCGATTACCACGGTCGCTGACGGCGGCGGATGTAAACGAAAGGAGGAGACCATGACTACTACGACCCCGAACTACATCGTCACCACGGGCGACTTCATCGCTGAGTGGATGGAGGATGAGGGTATCAACGCGGCCGAGCTCGCCCGTCGACTGGATGTCACCCGCAAGCACGTGAGCGAGCTACTGAGCGGCAAGGCTCCGCTTTCGCATCCGCTCGCCTTGGCTTTGGAGCGGGTCACCGGTGTGCCAGCTCGCATCTGGAACCAGTACGAGAGCGGGTACCGTAGCGATCTCGCGCGAGTTCAGGAGACCAGGGAGCTTGAGGCCCAGTACGAGCAAGCCAAGGCGTTTCCGCTGAGCTACCTCCGCAAGTGGGGGTACGTCACAGCGTCGGCGAGGGAGCGCGCCGACACCGTGCGCCAGCTCCTCGGCGTCCTAGGCGTGGCGAGTCTGAGTGCGTTCGAGACGACGTGGGCAGAAGGCAGCGTCGCCTACCGCCGCGCTGCCGTCGGTCGCGAGCATGCACCGGCCATCGCCACGTGGTTGGCGCTGGCTGAGCGGCACCACGACGAACTCAATGAGCTGCCAGCGTTTGACCGCTCGGCGTTGGAAACTCAGCTTCCAGGGTTGCGCGCTCTGACGAGCGGCGAGGTCCTCGAGGCAATCGATGACGCTGTCGAGCGGCTCCGCGAGGTGGGCATTGTCCTGTGCTTCATACCGGCGGTGCCGGGTCTTGGTATCCACGGTGCCACCCGGTGGCTGAACGGGCGGCCCATTATCCAGCTGTCCCTGCGGGGGAAGACCGATGACCAAGTCTGGTTCACCCTATTCCACGAGTTAGGGCACGTTGTGCTCCATGGCGGCAAGGAGCTCTACCTCAATGGCGACTTGACTCGCGCCGAGGAGGAGGCGGACGCCTTCGCATCAAATGTGCTTATTCCACCCCAATTCGTTCCGCGACTACCGCGCACGCGCGACATTGCGGGCGTGCTTGCCCTAGCGAAAGAGTTGGGGACTGCCCCCAGCATCGTGCTGGGACGAGCGCAACGGGAAACCGGCGACTATGCCTGGGGACACAGTCTCAAGCGAAAGATTGAGTTCCGGACGGCGACACCAGCGAGCTAATTTGACGCGCCGAGGCGGGGAGTCGCAAATCGCTCATCCATCATTCGCGCTCTCAGCTGCGGCTGTCCGGTAGGTTCTGCGCGTGACTCTTACTCCGGCCCAGTGGCGACGGCGGCACGAACTGTGGCGATCGATTGGGCGGGATCGAAACGTATCTCGCCAGGTGCGGATCGATGTTCAACCCTGTGCAACAGTGGGCGCGGCGATCGAGGACTGCCGCAGTGCACTGGGCGGCCACGCGACTCAGGTCTGGGTGATCGGAGGCGCGGCCGCCGTCGTGGCGGCTCTTGGTGCTGTGGTCCGAGCGCGAGCGTGAGTCGTCTCGGGGCCGTAAGGCGTGGAGCAGCGGTGAGCGCGCTGGCGGTCGTAATGGGAGCAGGTCTCACCGGATGCTCGTCGGCCGATTGTCTGCCGTCGCCGCTCGACGTCACCGTGATCGAGTCCGGTGGTGACGTAAGCGCAGAGACCCTGCTGACCATCCAGGCACCCGGTGTCGACTGCGACCTCGGCCTCGGCCTCGGCGACGATCGCGAGTATTGGGTGACCGTTCTTTCGGGAGACGAAACCTTCCCGCTCGGTCGAGTCGTCCCCGCTGCCGACGGAAGCTTCTCGGCCACCTTCCTGCTCCCCAACGTGGCCCACACCGCCGGCGGTCGGGTGGAGGTCGAAGGCAGCCCATACGACGAGTGCCGCGACGTGCTGGGGGACTGCGTTGGATATGGAGCCGACCTCCCCATGCCGTGAGCGTCGCCCGCGCGCCCAGCCAGTGAGATTTGTTCGCCCGTCGTTAACCCTCGGCCCCTAGGTTGTTCCCATGCAGCAGTTGCAGTCCGACGTCACCGCCAAGCTCGACCGCATCGCCGAGCGGTTCGCGCAGCGCAGCGACGTGCACGAACTGCAGTTTGGCATCACCCAGCCGAGCACCGGCCTCGAGTGGTCGTTCGGTGAGCCCAAGCAGTACTTCATCGCGAGCGTCACCAAGCTCTACACCACCGCCATCGTGTTGCAACTGCGCGCGAGCGGCGACCTGACCTTCGACACCCCGGCCGCAGACATCCTCGGCGCCGACACGCTCGCCGGCCTCAACACCTTCGGCGGCACCGACCGCGCCGCAGGCATCACCATCGGCCACCTGCTGTCGCACACCTCCGGCATCCCCGACTACTTCGAGGGCGCGCCGAAGGGCGGGGAAAGCGTCATGGCCCGGATGCTGCGCGACGACGTTCGCTGGAGCTTCGATGACGCAGTCGGCACCTCCCGCCAGCTGCCCGCCCCGTTCGCGCCCGGCACGCCGGGCAAGGCGCTGTATTCGGACACCAACTTCCAGCTGCTCGGCAAGGTGATCGAGACAGTCACCGCCGGAAGCTACGAGGCTGGGGTCGACGAGCGCGTCATCCGCCGGCTCGGCCTCGACGACACCTACCTGTTCACCGAGTCAACGCTCGACCGCGCCGACACAGTGTCCTCCTTCCTCAACGGCCGCGCGCCGCTGCCCCGGCCGCAGGCGATGGCCTCGTTCGGACCGGACGGCTCCATCGTGTCGACCACCGACGACGGCATTGAATTCCTACGGGCGTTCCTGACCGGCGACCTCTTCCCGGTCGAGTACATCGACGAGCTCACCGCCACCTGGCGCACCGTCTTCACCCCACTCGAGTACGGCATCGGCATCATGCGGTTCGCGCTGCCGCGCATCCTCTCGCCGTTCGCGCCAGTGCCCGCGATGATCGGCCACTCCGGCGCATCCGGGAGCGTGCTCTACCGCGTACCAGACCTCGACCTCTACCTGTGCGGCACGCTCAACCAGGTGAAGAACCGCAGCCTGCCTTACCGGCTGATGGCAACTCTCGTGAACGCCCTCCGCTGAGCGCGAGGAAAAGCTGACACGCCAGCCCGCGCCGGTGTATTCTGATCCGCTCCCCTTTTTCTCACGCACCAGGAGACAGCTATGTCTGACGCCGCCGCCGGCGCGACGCCCACAGTCGAGCACACCGTCGTCGGGGACCCAGCACCCGCGCGCTGGAAGCGCAACGTCGCAGTCTTCCTGGGCGGCCAGACGGTCTCGCTGTTCGGCTCCATGCTGGTGCAGTACGCCATCATGTGGCACCTCACCCTGCTGACCCAGTCCGGTCTGGTGCTGGCGCTCGCCGCAATCTTCGGCTTCCTGCCGCAGGCGATCGTCTCCATCTTCGGCGGCGTGTGGGCAGACCGGATGAACCGCAAGTTCCTCATCGTCGTCGCCGACTCCGCCATCGCCGTCTCGACGCTCGCGCTCGCCATCTTCCTGCTCGCCGGCTACGACGGGCTGTGGCTCATCTACCTGACCCTCGCCATCCGCTCGGCCGGAGCCGGCATCCAGATGCCGGCCGTGTCTGCGCTCATCCCGCAGATCACCCCGACGGAACACCTGATGCGGGTCAACGGCATCAACGGGTCGATCCAGTCCGCGATGATGCTCATCACGCCCGCCGTGGCCGCGCTCGTCTACGCCAACCTGTCGATCATCGGCATCTTCTTCATCGACGTCGTCACCGCCGTGATCGGCATCGGGCTGCTTTTGCTGGTGCCAGTGGCGACCATCCGTCGCGCCAGCGACGAGCACGTGCCGTACTTCACCGACCTCGTCGAGGGCGTGCGCTACATCGCCAGCCACACCTTCATCCGGTGGCTGCTGGTGCTGTTCGCGATCGTCTTCGTGCTGGCCGCCGCGCCGTCGTCGCTGACCCCGCTCATGGTGGCGCGCAGCTTCGGGGACGATGTCTGGATGCTCGCCGTCGTCGAACTCGCCTTCAGCATCGGGATGCTGATCGCCGGGGTGCTCATTGCCATCTGGGCCGGCGCGAAGAACCGGGTCGCGATGATCGTGGTCACCTCGCTCTTGTTCGCCGTGGTGACCCTCGCGCTGGGTCTCAGCACCAACTTCTGGGTGTTCTCGGCGTTCATGTTCGTGTTCGGGCTCGCGGTTCCGTACTTCTCCACGCCGTCGATGACGCTCATCCAGGAGAAGGTGGAGCCGGAGAAGCAGGGTCGGGTGTTCGGGTTCGTCGGCATCGTCATGGCGGTAGCGATGCCGCTCGGGATGAGCGTGCTCGGCCCGTTGGCCGACGTCTTCAGTGTCGAGTCGTTGCTCGTCGCCGCCGGACTGATCATGCTCGTCGTCGTCGTGATCGCCATCACAGTTCCCGCCGGCCGGCGCGCCATGGCGGCCGGGTCGGCCGCCGCCGCCGCGCCGGAGCCCGTCGCCCAGGCATCCGCCGACTGACGCTCGCCCGGGCATCCGCTACCCGTTGAGTCGGGAGTAGTTGCCCTTATGCGAGGGGTCATTTGGGCATCTACTCCCGACTCGATGGGGGATGTCGCCCGTAGGGCTGGCGCGTCATCCTGCAAGTCCTCTGGGAGGGGGACGCGGATGTCGGCAGTCCGGGTAAATAATCGTCAGACGACCCTCCACCCGACTAGGAGACGATGATGGCTGTCACCCTCAACCCGTATCTGAACTTTCGCGACAACGCGCGCCAGGCGATGGAGTTCTACCACGACGTGTTCGGCGGCTCACTCGACATGAGTACTTATGAGGAGTACCAGGCGAGCGAGGACATCACCGAGAAGGACAAGATCATGCACGCCCAGCTCAGGTCGACGGACCTGGTGCTGATGGCAGCCGACAGCCCCAACGCCATGGAGTACACCCCCGGCAACAACTTCTCCGTCTCGCTGAGTGGCGCCAATCAGGACGACGGAACGCTTCGTGGCTACTGGGACAGGCTCGCTGATGGCGGGACGATCACGATGCCGCTCGAAGTGGCGCCCTGGGGCGACGCGTTCGGGATGCTGCAGGACAAGTTCGGGGTGAGCTGGATGATCAACATCGCCGGCGCGGAGCAGCAACAGCAGTAGCCCATGTATCTCCGGGCGCTCGCCATCACCGGCACGGCAACCGCTGCGGCTGCCCTGCTCGGCTCTGTTGCCAGCAACGGGGTCCGCAGCCGTTGGTATCGGCGGCTGCGGAAGCCGAGCTTCCAGCCGCCGCCCGAGGTGTTCCCGGTCGTCTGGACCTCCCTCTACGCCGACATCGCCTTCACCTCGGCCGCCGCGCTGGATGATCCCGAGCAGACCGACCAGCAGCGCGAGAGCTACCTCACCGCGATGGCGGTGAACCTCGCGCTGAACGCGGGGTGGTCGTGGGCGTTCTTCCGCTTCCACAACCTGCCGCTGTCCGTCGGGGTGGCTGCGGCGTTGGCCGCAAGCAGTACCGACCTGGCGCGACGTGCGGGTGCCGCGAAGCCGACGTTCGGCTTGGCACTCGCGCCGTACGCCGTGTGGTGCGCCTTCGCGACGGTGCTGACCGCGCGCATCCGGGCGCTCAATCGATGACGGATGCGCGGAGTACAGTCATCGCGTAGACGACCCCAGGAGGAACGATGCTGGTCGCATTCTCCGTAGCGCCGAGCGGAACCGGGCGCACGGATGGCTCGGTTCACGACGCTGTCGCCGCCGCGGTGCGCATCGTGCGCTCCTCGGGGCTGCCCAACCAGACCGACTCGATGTTCACGACCATCGAGGGCGAATGGGACGAGGTCTTCGACGTCATCAAGCGGGCGACCGAGGCGGTCGCGCCGTTCGGCTCCCGGATCTCGCTCGTGCTGAAAGCCGACATCCGCACCGAGCCCCGCGAGGGCGAGCTCTCCGCGAAGTTGGAGCGGCTCGAGAAGGCGCTCGCCGAGCAGGAATAAGCCATGTCGGCGGTCGATGCAACTGCAGAACCCCACTGAGAGGCCCAGCCCATGCCCGACACCACCGAACTGATCGAACAGCTGCGAGCCACTCTCGGCGACGCGGTCGTCACCGCCGAGGACGAGCGGTACGCGGCGGCTCTCGTCGTGTTCTACGGCGGCGAGCCGATCCGCCCCGCCGCCGTGGTGCTCGCGCAGACACCGGATGACGTGGCATCCACCGTGCGGCTCGTCGCCCCCACCGGGGTCGAGCTCGCGATCCGCAGCGGCGGGCACAGCTCTGACCGGTTCGCGCTGTGCGACGGCGGGATCGTGCTCGACCTGTCCGGGATGAAGGCGCTCAGCATCGACGCCGAGGAGCGCACCGCCTGGGCTGAGACCGGCATGACGGTGCGTGAATACACCCAGGCGGTCGGGGAGCTCGGTCTCGCCACCGGCTTCGGCGACATCGGTGACGTCGGCATCGGCGGCATCACCCTGGGCGGAGGTCTCGGCTACCTCAGCCGGGTACACGGTCTCACCATCGACAACGTGCTCGCCGCCGAGGTGGTCACCGCCGACGGCGAACTCGTGGTGGCCCATGAGCACAACCACCCTGACCTGTTCTGGGCCATCCGCGGTGGCGGTGGCAACTTCGGTGTCGTCACCCGGTTCAAGTTCCGCCTCTGGGACCTGCCAACGCTGACCGGCGGCATGATCGTGCTCCCCGGCAGCGCCGAAGCGCTCGCGGCCGTCGTCGACTACGCCGCCAATGCACCCGAAGAGCTGACCCTGATGGTGAACTCGATGGTCGCGCCGCCGATGCCGTTCCTCCCCGAGGCGGTGCACGGCAAGCTCGTCATCATGCTCAACGTCGCCTACGTCGGTGATCCCGAATCGGCTGAAGCGGCACTTGCGCCGGTGCGCGCCATCGCCGAACCGCTCATGGAGCAGGTCGCCGAGCTGCCGTATGCGGCGCTGATCCCCGAGCAGGCTCTGGACATCCACCCGGTCGGCTCCGCTCGCACCATGTTCCTCGAGGCGCTGACCCTCGAGCAGGCGCAGTTCATCGTCGACCGCCTGCGATCGGCCACCGCCCCGATGGCGAGCACCGGCATCCGGGTACTCGGGGGAGCCATCGACCGGATACCGGTGGATGCGACGGCGTACGCGCACCGCGGACGTCGCCTGCTGGCCAACTTCGCCGCGTACACCTTCGACGGCAGCGAGGTGGCGGAACTCGAGGACTGGGTGGACGAACTCTGGCACGAGCTGAAGCAAGACGACGCCGCCTACCTCAACTTCTTCGGCCACGAGCCGCCGCGGCGGGTGCGCGACGTCTACCCCGGTGCTACCTGGGAGCGGCTGCAGCGGGTGAAGGCACGGTACGACCCCGACAACGTGTTCCGGCGCAACCACAACATCGCGCCCGTGAGCGTCGGCTGATTGCGAGTCGTCACTCTTCTGGGCATTCGCTGACTTTGCCCGAAGATTCGTGGGCCGATCAGTACTTTTGTGACACAGACGAACTTCGTCACCGACACCATCTGGAGGATGACATGGGCGCAGACGACAAGATGAAGAACAAGGCCGAAGAGGTCGCAGGCAAGGCCAAAGAGGCAGCGGGCAAGATGACCGATGATGAACGCCTCGAGGCCGAAGGCAAGGGTGACCAGACGAAGGCCAACCTCAAACAGGCGGGCGAGAACGTGAAGGACGCGTTCAAGGGTTAACCCCGCTTGGACACCCCGCCGCTTCGGGTCGGCGGGGTGTCGTCGTGTCCGGAGCATCCTGCGCGAGCGGATAATCGAATGGTGGCTGAGACAACCCCCGAACCGGATGACGCACTGGCGAACCTCGGTCGCGAGATCGAGTTGCTCGCGTCCAGCGCCGTCGCGAGGGCCGGCGATTCGGGCGACCTGTTCGATCGTGCCGCGGTGCTCCGCGACAACGCGATGGGCATCATCTACGACGCGGATGGCAGCACCGACGCGGAGCGGGTCGGGCGGTTGCTTGCCCTGATCCCGGCGCTGCTCACGGTCGTCGACGAGGCGCGCGACACCATCGGGCGGCTGCGCGAACTCAGCGGCGAACAGGACCCGCCCAAGGCGATCAGCCCCTACGACGTCGCGGGACGATCCGAGCCGGCGCCTCCCCGCTGGGGTCAGGCCGACTAGGACGCGTCAGTGCTGGCGGGCGTCGTCGGCGGTGGTGCCTGGCTGGACGTCTTCCGGATACTGCGGCGCACCACCCAGAGGACGATCGCGGCGACTAGACCTACGAAGATCAGCCACGGTGCTGCGACACCGACGAACACCAGCATCGTCGCCCAGAAGCCGACGAACGCGTTCCAGCCGGCGATCAGGCCGCTGAGGAACGTCTCCGGCTGCTGAACCGGCGCATCCTTCTCGGAGATGAAGTAGATGGTGATCGTCGACAACTGCACCTGGTCGTCGAGCGAGCGCTTCTGCGCCTGCAGGCTCTCCAGGTTCGCCTGACGCTCGGAGAGCGCCTGCTCGATGGTGATGAGATCCGCCGTGGTGTCGGCACCCGCCATCAGCACGATCAGCCGGTCGACCGACGCCTGAAGTGCGGCGATGCGCGCGTCGAGGTCCTTCAGCTGGCTCGACACGTTGGTCTCGTCGAGGCTCGTCTCGTTCGCGTCGCCGAGCGCCTTGATGCCATCGAGCGTGCGGGTGAGCTCGGCGGTGGGGATGCGCACGACGAGCCGGGCGCTTCCCGGCGCACGGTCATCCGGGGCCCGCTCGGTGCGGCTCGCGATGTGGCCGCCGGCCTGGTCCACGATGCGCGCGGTCTCGTCGGCGGCGGCGATCGGCGACTCGACGGTGATCGACACGTTGCCGGTGACGATGATCTGCTCGCCGCCGCTCTGCAGGTCGCCGCCCGACTCCGAGTCGGTGATCGGTCCCTGCATGGGCGGGGAGGCCGGGGAGACGACCCCCTCGTCGAAGCTGCCGGACATCGAGCCGGTGCACCCGGCGAGGCCGAGCCCAGTCAGGAGCAGCACGGATGTGAACAGGATGCGCCTCATGGCGTTCACGCTATTGGCGTTGGGCATCCGTGCACCACCCAACGTTTGACACGAGTTGCTCGTCAGCGGCGGCCGCGCGCGTCAGCACTCGCGTCAAGCGACGCCACCTACCTCCGCAATACTTAGGGCATGGGGTTGCTGGACTGGGTGCGCGGCAGACGCGCGCCGTTGCTCCACATCGCCGGCGACGTGGGCAGCGGCCCGCCCGTCATCCTCATCCACGGGATCGCGTCGTCGTCGGTAACCTTCGAGTTCCTGGTGCCGCTCATCGCCGACCGCCACCGCGTCATCTCGATCGACCTGATGGGCTTCGGCGGCTCACCGGCGCCCGCCGACGCGACCTACACGGTCGAGGAACACGTCGCCGCGCTCGAGCGGACCATCCGGATGCTGCGCTTGCGCGAGAAGTTCGTGCTGGTCGGCCACTCGATGGGCAGTCTCATCGGCGCGCGGTACGCGGCCGAGCAGGGCAAGCGGCTCACCAAACTCGTGCTCGTCGCGCCTCCCGTCTATGTGCGTCCGGAGGCGGTGGCCGACCCGGTTGAGCGTGCAGCGCTCGGGCTGTTCCTGAAGATCTATGACTACCTGCGGAACAACAAGGAGTTCACGATCCGGAACGCCGGCTGGATCGGCAAGCTCGCGCCGATCAAGAACGTGCTCGAGGTGACCGAACAGAACTGGGACGCGTTCGTGCTGTCCCTGGAGAATTCGATCGAATCGCAGACCACGATCAGTGACCTCGCATCCGTGACCGTGCCGGTCGAGGTCATCTACGGCACCCTCGACCCGTTCCTGGCCCCCGCCGGGCTCAGGATCGTGGAGCAGCTGCGCAACGTGAACGTGCACAAGGTCGAGGGGAACGATCACGTGGTGCGGAAGCGGTTGGCGCGAGTGGTCGCCACCGCGGTCGGCTGAGCACCTTGCGGGCAGGCATAAGACGATTTAGCGTGACGTAGCCGACTCCTGAAAGGGCGCTCTTGCAGACCGACACCAAGAAGGGCCTTGGGGCTGCCTTCACAAATGTCTTCACCGCGAACCTGTCCAGCAGTCTCGGTGACGGAATCGCGCGCACCGCGATCCCGCTGCTCGCGGTGCAGGTGACCAGCGACCCGCTGCTGGTGTCCGGGGTCGCGGCGCTTGTGCTGCTGCCGTGGCTGTTCTTCGCGATTCCGGCGGGCATCCTGATCGACCGGATCGACCGCCGGGTGGCGCTCGGCGTCGCGAACACCGTGCGCACGCTGCTCGCGGCCGCGCTGTTCGTGCTGACGATGAACGGTGCACTGACCATCTGGTGGATCTACGTCATCGTGTTCCTGTACGGCACCTTCGAGACGGTCTACGACGGCGCCATCCGCGCGGTCGTGCCGAGCATCGTCGGCAAGGCGAACCTGCCGCGCGCGAACTCCCGCATCGAGGGTGCGGAGCTGGTTGTGCAGAACTTCCTCGCCGGGCCGATCACCGCAATGTTCTTCGGTATCTCCGTGCTGATCCCGCTCGGCGCCAACGTCGCGGTGTTCGCGCTCGCCGTCGGGTTGGCGTTCGCGCTGCCAAAGGCGGCATCCGGACGCCAGTACGCCAATGCGGCGGGGGAGCCGCACGTCGCCTGGTATCGGCAGTATGTGGACGGGTACCGGTTCATCCGGTCGGATCCGATGCTCGTGAAGCTGCTGCTGCTCAGCACCTTCCTCGGGCTATGCGGGTCGGCGGCGACCGCGAGCTTCGTGCTGTACCTCGTCGACTACCTCGCGCTGCCGGAGGAGTGGTTCGGGGTGTTCATGCTGAGCGGCGCGGTCGGCGGCGTCGTCGCGTCGATGGTGACGTCGCGGCTGAAGGCCCGCTTCAACTCCGGGCCGGTGATGGCGGTGAGCGCGGTGGTCTCCGGGCTGGCGTTGGCGCTCATCGGGTTCGTGCCGACGCTATGGGCGGCGGGGCTCGGGTTCCTGATCTCGAGCGCCACGATCACGTCGTGGAACATTCTGGTGATGTCACTGCGGCAGAGCGTGATCCCTGGGCGGCTGCTCGGCCGGGTGCACGGCACCTGGCGGACCCTGCTGTGGGGCAGCATGCCGATCGGGGCGGTGATCGGCGGGTTCATCGGACGCATCGACCTGACGCTGCCGTTCATCGTCGGTGGCCTCGGCACGGCGATCGCGTGTGTGGTGTTCTTCCGGTTCCTGGCTGGGCTGCCGAACCCCGAGGACATCGACAACGGGGACGAGGCGGCGCTGGCCGGCCCGACCGACCCGATGGTGCAGGACTGACCGCCCGCCCTCCCGCGAGTGCGCTCCGAATGTGCGAGCGCCGCCGATATTGCGGGCGCGCTCGCACATTTGCGCGGCGCTCGCGACCGGCGACGCGCAGCGGTCAGGGGCGGATGGTCGACACCGGCTCGGTGTCCGGCAGCGGCGACGGATCGCGGTCGCGGAGGTCCGGGTGCGCGCCGCGGAAGATGACCGGCACGAGGAAGCCGAGGAAACCGAACGCGATCGCCACCCAGAAGGCGCCGTGCGCGTCGAACGCGTCGATCATGAACCCTGCGGCAGCCGACCCGATGGCCGCGCCGATCAGCTGACCGGTGCCGACCCATCCGTACGCCTCGGCGGTCTCCGAGAATTTCACGCTCGCCGACACGATCGCGAACATCACCGCGAGCGCGGGGGCGATGCCGATGCCCGCGATCAGGAGAGTGACGGACAGCCACCAGAAGTCGAGCACGAACGCGGCGAGGGCCATGCCGAGGAAGACGATGAACATCCGGCGGGCGAGCGCCCACGGGCCGATCGGCAGGTGACCGAATGCCAGACCCCCGAACAGCGACCCGACGGCGAAGATCGCCAGCACGACTCCGGATTCCCACCCGCCTTCGCCGAACGTCGCAACGACGCCGGCTTCCGCCGCCGCGCAGGCGCCGATCAGCAGGAAGCCGGTCGCCGTCGCCAGCAGCACCGGCTGACGCGACAGCACAACGCCGAGCCTGCGCCGGCTGCGCGGGATGCGGACTCGCCCGACCTCCGGCGAGGACAGGAACCAGGCGCCGCCTCCGACCATGAACACGATCGCGACGGTGATGGCGATCTCGGTGCTGATCTGGGTGGCGATGAGCGTTGTGATGACGGGGCCGATGACCCAGATGATCTCCTGCGCGGATGCGTCGAGGGAGAACAGCGGCGTGAGTTGCCGTGAGTTGACCATCTTCGGGTAGATGGTGCGCACCGCGGGCTGGATCGGTGGCGTGCTGAGTCCGGCGAGGAAGCCGACGACCATGTAGAGCCACACCGGCAGGATCGGCGCATAGGCGATGACGGCAACGGATGCCGCAGAGATCGCGAGCGCGATGGTGATGACCGGCCGCATGCCCCAGCGGCCCATCCACCGGCTGGTGAGTGGTCCGGCGATCGCCTGGCCGATGCTCGTCGCGGCCAGCACGAGCCCCGCGTAACCGTACGAGTCGGTGAGCTTCTCGATGTGGATCAGGAACGCGAGCGCGAGCATCCCGGATGGAAAACGTGCGACAAGCTGCGCGCTCATGATCCGCGCGACGCCCTTCGTCCTCAAAAGACTCAGGTAGCCGCTCACGATCCACAATCCTAGTTCGCGCCCACCGCGGTACCGGTTCGCGGCACCCGGACTCCAGCGTTCGGCGGCCCGGTCCTGCGCGGGGTCGCTAACTGCCCTTCGTGGCGCTGGGAAGGGCGCTCTCAGGCCCCTCGGGCGCGGGAGGGAGCGCGGCGAAATCCATGCACAGGGTGTGAGAAACCCGGGTCAACTTATACACACCTGTGGATGACACGCCCACTACATCTAGGGTTTCAGTGTTGTCAGACCCCCGCTATATAGTGATCACACTGCAAAGCAGCGACACTGCTCCGGGAGGCCGAAAAGGCCCGTGGACGTGCACTCGCGCAGCAACAATCGGGCTCCCGAGAGAGAGCCACAAGGGGACAGGAATAACCGCCGGTCGGAGCGGTATTCCAGGAGTTGGGAGCAACATAAATTGGGCATC
This sequence comes from Cryobacterium sp. BB736, assembly GCF_014980265.1. NCBI lineage: Bacteria > Bacillati > Actinomycetota > Actinomycetes > Micrococcales > Microbacteriaceae > Cryobacterium > Cryobacterium sp. BB736. The sequence goes on along the minus strand of NZ_JABXWQ010000001.1, from coordinate 401,093 downwards.
ACGGTAGTCAAGCGAAACGGCGAGCGCGAGCCGTACGACGCCAACAAGATCAACCTCGCCATCGAGCGAGCCAGCCACGATCTCGACGAGAACATCACCTGGGTGACGCAGATCGCGAGCGAGCTTGAGCTCACCCTGTTCGACGGCATCACCACCCAGCAGCTCGACGAGGCGGTCATCCAGGTCGCGCTCCAGAACGTCAAGGATGACCCGGAGTTCGACACCGTCGCAGCCCGCCTGCTGCTGAAGACCATCTACAAGCGCGTGCTCGGCGACTACGAGACCGACGAAGACCTCGCACGGCTGCACACCGAGCACTTCATCATGAACCTGACCCGCGGAGTCAACGAGGGACTGCTCGACACCCGGCTCACCGAGATGTTCGACCTCGAGCGCCTCGCCGCCGCCCTCGACCACACCCGCGACGACCTGCTCAAGTACATCGGCGTCGTCACCCTCAACAACCGCTACGGCATCAAGGGCCGCAACGGTGACTCGCTAGAGGTGCCGCAGTACTTCTGGATGCGCGTCGCCATGGGCCTCTCCCTCAACGAGGCAGACCCGACCAGCCACGCGCTGAAGTTCTACGAGAAGATGTCCAAGCTCGAGTACCTGGCTGCGGGCTCGACGCTCGTCAACGCGGGCACCAGCTACCCGCAGCTCGCCAATTGCTTCGTCATGGAGATGCAGGATGACATCGAGCACATCGCGAAGACGGTGCGCGATGTCATGTGGCTGACCAAGGGCACCGGAGGGATCGGGCTCTCGGTCACCAAGCTCCGCTCGCAGGGCTCGCCCATCCGGTCGAACAACACGACCTCGACCGGTCCGATCCCGTTCATGCACACCATCGACTCGGTGCTGCGTGCGGTCAGCCGCGGCGGCAAGAAGTTCGGTGCGCTGTGCTTCTACATGGAGAACTGGCACCTCGACTTCCCCGAGTTCATCGACCTGCGCCAGAACTCCGGCGACCCGTACCGCCGCACCCGCACCGCCAACACCGCGGTCTGGATCAGCGACGAGTTCATGAAGCGCGTGCAGAACGACGACGACTGGTACCTGTTCGACCCGCTCGAGGTCTCCGACCTGAACGAGCTGTACGGAGCCGCGTTCTCCAAGCGTTACGCCGAGTACGTCGAGATGGCGAACACGGGCCAGCTGCGCATGCACAAGAAGTTGAAGGCACGCGAGCAGTTCAAGGCGATCCTGATCTCCCTGCAGGCATCCAGCCACCCGTGGCTGACCTGGAAGGACACCATCAACAACCGTGCCCTCAACAACAACACCGGCACGATCCACCTGTCGAACCTGTGCACCGAGATCACGCTGCCGCAGGACGAGGACAACGTCTCGGTCTGCAACCTCGCGTCGATCAACCTCTCGCAGCACCTGATCGAGGCCGAGGGCCGGCCGACGGTCGACTTCGCCAAGATCGAGGAGAGCGCGCGCACCGCGGTCCGCCAGCTCGACAACCTCATCGACATCACGCGTTCCTCGGTGCCTGAGGCCGACTTCTCCAACGAGCAGAACCGCGCGGTCGGCCTTGGAGTGATGGGCTTCACCGACATCGCCGAGCGCCTCGGGTTCAGCTACGAGAGCGAAGAGGCGTACGCCCTGATCGACGAGATCATGGAGCACGTCTCCTACGCCGCGATCGACGAATCGGCTGAGCTCGCCAAGGAGCGCGGCGCGTACCCGAACTTCGACGGCTCCGGCTGGTCGAAGGGCATGGTGCCGATCGACTCCATCGCCCTCACCGAGCAGGACCGCCAGATCCCGATCCAGGTGAACCGCACCACGCGCCTCGACTGGGACGCCCTGCGCACCAAGGTCGCCGGCGGGATGCGCAACGCGACGCTCATGGCGATCGCGCCGACCGCATCCATCGGCCTCGTCGCGGGAACCACCCCCGGCCTCGACCCGCAGTTCACGCAGATCTTCAGCCGGTCGACCTCCTCGGGCAAGTTCCTCGAGGTCAACCGCAACCTGGTGCGCGACCTGCAGAAGCTGGGCATCTGGGGTCAGGTGCGCGAGTCGATCCTGCGCAGCCAGGGTGACATCCAGGGCATCGCCGAGATCCCGGATGCTCTCAAGGCGGTCTACAAGACGAGCTTCCAGCTCTCGCCGTTCGCCTTCCTCGAGGTCGCAGCGCGCGCGCAGAAGTGGATCGACCAGGCCATCAGCCGCAACATGTACCTCGAGTCGCGCGACATCGACGACATGATGGCCGTCTACATGGGCGCGTGGGAGCGCGGCGTGAAGACGACCTACTACCTGCACATGAAGCCGCGCCATCAGGCCGAGCAGTCGACCGTCAAGGTCAACAAGGCAGAAGAGATCAAGACCGGCGCCGGCCGTGGCTTCGCGTCGGCATCGGCGGGCGCCGCGCAGGCATCCGCCCCCGCCGCGCCCGCCCGGCGCGGGTTCGGCGGACTCACCCCGAAGGCAGGTGAATGATGAACGAGGAGTACTACGTACCGGTCGACCCGATGGACGAGCTTCAGTGCGACAGCTGCCAGTAGGGGGTCTCGACGGGCTCGACCACCGATGTGGCTCGACCCCCGATGTGGCTCGACCACGACTCGACCACCGATGAATAAGGAAGAAGGAAGATAGGCATGTCAATTCTCGGAACCGGCGTACAGGAAGGCCTCCTGCTGAAGCCGGTCAAGTACCAGTGGGCGATGGACCTGTACGACCAGGCTGTCGCGAACACCTGGTTCCCGAACGAGATCCAGCTCGACCAGGACATCGCCGACTTCAAGCGCATGACGGACGAAGAGCGTCACGCGATCACCTTCCTCATGAGCTACTTCAACCCGAACGAGCTGCTCGTCAACAAGGCTCTCGCGTTCGGGGTGTACCCCTACATCAACGCTGCCGAGGCGCACCTCTACCTCGCCAAGCAGATGTGGGAGGAGGCCAACCACTGCATGAGCTTCGAGTACGTGCTGGAGACCTTCCCGATCGACCGTGAAGAGGCCTACAACTCGCACGTCGAGGTGCCGTCGATGGCGCGCAAGGAAGAGTTCCAGGTCAAGTACATCAAGCGCATGACCGAGGAAACCCTCGACATCTCCACGACCGAGGGCAAGCAGGACTTCGTCCGCAACCTCGTCGCGTACAACATCATCCTCGAGGGCATCTGGTTCTACTCGGGCTTCATGGTCGCCCTGAGCTTCCGCCAGCGGAACCTGCTGCGCAACTTCGGCTCGCTGATGGACTGGATCATCCGCGACGAGTCGCTGCACCTGAAGTTCGGCATCAACCTCATCCTCACCGTGCTGGAGGAGAATCCCGACCTGCAGACGCCGGAGTTCGCGCAGGAGATCAAGCAGATGATCCTCGACGCGGTCGAGATGGAGGAGGAGTACAACCAGGACCTGCTGCCTAGCGGCATCCTCGGGCTGAACGCCAACTACATCAACCAGTACGTCAAGTACCTGGCCGACCGTCGCCTCGAGGAGCTCGGCTTCGACCCCGAATACAGGGTCTCCAACCCGGCCAAGTGGATGGCGACCGCCAACGACACCTACGAACTGGTCAACTTCTTCGAGTCCACCAACACGTCGTACGAGACCAACACCAAGTCGGTTTCCAAGTCATCGACGAACTGACGTAGTTTTCGCTACCACTTCCCGCTGGTCGCGCACGAAATCGTGCGCGACCAGCGGTTTAACGTGTGAAAAGCGGCGTTGCGCCTGCGATAAGGTACGAATACCGCTGTGACGATGGGGTCAAGATCGGATTGTTATCTCTTCTCCCTGTCAGGACCGGTCAAGAATGGGCGGGTCGGCTTAGTCTGCCTTTAGGTCCCGCAGTACCCAAGAGAAGAGGAAAACCATGCGCACCAGACTCACGGTGGCGGCCATCGCCGCCGCATCCGCTCTCCTGCTCACCGGATGCGTAGACAACTCCGCACCGCCGACCGACAACAACGCCGCTCCCGGCGCAGAGATTCAGGTCGACCAGGCAGCCGAGGCGCTGCTGCCGGACGAGATCCGCGAGGCCGGCAAGCTGATGATCGGCATGGACATCGGCTACGCGCCGAACGAGTTCAAGAAGGAAGACGGCAGCGCTGACGGCTGGGCGGTCGAGCTCGGCAACGCGATGGCCGCGAAGCTCGGGCTCACCACCGAGTACCAGCAGTCGGCGTTCGACCGCATTATCCCGGCAGTCAACGGCGGCACCTTCGACATCGGCTACTCGTCGTTTACCGACACCGCCGAGCGTGAGCAGTCGGTCGACTTCGTCAACTACTACAACGCCGGCGTGCAGTGGGCGCAGCAGATCGGCAAGGCAGTCGACCCGGACAACGCGTGCGGGCTGACGGTGTCGGTGCAGGCCACCACCTACGAGGAGACCGAGGAACTGCCAGCCAAGTCCGCTGCGTGCGAGGCTGCTGGCAAGGAGCCGATCAACATCCTCAAGTTCGAGAGCCAGGATGAGGCTACCAACGCACTCGCGCTCGGCCGCGCCGACGCGATGAGCGCCGACTCACCGATCACCCAGTACGCGGTCGCGCAGGTGAGCGACAAGATCGAGCTCGCCGGTGACGCGTTCGAGGTCGCCCCGTACGGCATCGCTGTGAAGAAGGGCTCCGAACTCGCCGCAGCACTGCAGGCAGCACTGCAGTCGTTGGTCGATGACGGCACCTACATGGACATCCTCACCAAGTGGGGCGTTCAGGATGGCGCCATCGACGAGATTACGATCAACGCAGCAACCAAGGGGTAATTCCCATGAGTGCGCCTCAGGCGGACCGACCGGCGGCACGGGCGACCGTGCCGCCGGTATCGGCACAACCCGAACCCATCAAGGCGATCAAGCTTCGCCATCCCTGGCGGATCGTCTTCGCCGTCATCCTGATCCTTGGCCTGGCCCTCTTCATCTATGACGCGTCACAGCGTGACGCGTACGGATGGGACCAGTTCGCGAAGTACATCTTCGACCGCCGCATCTCGCAGGCGGCGCTGATCACCCTGCTGATGACGATCTATTCGATGGTCATCGCGATCGTGCTGGGCGTCATCCTCGCGGTGATGCGACTTTCCGACAACCCGGTGGTCAAGGGTGTCGCCTGGCTCTACCTGTGGGTGTTCCGCGGCACGCCCGTGTACGTGCAGCTCGTCTTCTGGGGACTGTTCACGACGATCTACGCGACCATCGACATCGGCATTCCGTTTACGGCACCGTGGACGTCGATCGAGACCAAGGCGACGATCGACGTGTTCTGGCTCGCGGTCATTGGACTGTCCCTGAACGAGGCCGCGTACATGGCGGAAATCGTTCGAGCAGGCATTCTTTCGGTCGACCCAGGTCAGACGGAGGCGTCGAAGGCGCTCGGCATGGGCTGGTCCCAGTCGATGCGCCGCATTGTCATCCCGCAGGCGATGCGCATCATCATCCCGCCGACCGGCAACGAGGTCATCTCGATGCTGAAGACCACATCGCTTGTCGCGGCGGTACCGTTCAGCTTCGACCTGTACGGGCGCTCGCGCGACATCTCCGCGGTCATCTTCGACCCCGTTCCGCTGCTGCTCGTCGCCTCGGCCTGGTACCTGCTGTTCACCTCGATCCTGATGGTGGGTCAGTACTTCCTCGAGAAGCGGTTCTCGCGCGGCGTTGGGCAGGCGATCGAGAAGCGGCCCACCGTTGAGACCGGTGCCATCCAGACGACAGGTCCGGATGCCGGTCCCGACAACCTAGACACGCACGGACGGGAGCACCGATGACGTCCATTCCACCAGCGCAGCACCCGATGGTGCAGGCAGAACAGGTATCGAAGAACTTCGGCACCAACCAGGTCCTGAAGGGCATCACGCTTGACGTCAACCGCGGTGAAGTCATGTGCCTCATCGGGCCGAGCGGGTCGGGCAAATCCACATTCCTGCGCTGCATCAACCACCTCGAGCGGGTCGACGCCGGACGGCTCTCGGTAGACGGCGTGCTGGTCGGCTACGAAGAGCGTGACGACAAGCTCTACGAGCTGAAGCCGAACGTTGCTGCACGTCAGCGGCGTGACATCGGCATGGTGTTCCAGCGGTTCAACCTGTTCCCGCATATGACCGCGCTGGAGAACATCATCGAGGCGCCGATGAAGGTCAAGGGCACAGCCAAGGCGGCCGCCGTGGCTCGCGGAAAGGAACTACTCGACCGGGTGGGGCTCGCGGAGAAGGCGGATGCCTACCCTGCACACCTCTCCGGCGGCCAGCAGCAGCGGGTGGCGATCGCGCGTGCGCTCGCGATGGACCCCAAGCTCATGCTGTTCGACGAGCCGACTTCCGCTCTTGACCCCGAACTCGTCGGGGACGTGCTCGAGGTCATGAAGCAGCTCGCCGCATCCGGGATGACGATGATCGTCGTCACTCACGAGATGGGCTTCGCTCGTGAGGTAGCGGACTCGCTCGTCTTCATGGACGGCGGCGTGGTCGTCGAGTCGGGCGACCCGGCCGAGGTGCTTGCCAACCCGCAGCACCAGCGGACCAAGGCGTTCCTGTCGAAGGTGCTCTGAGTCTCAGCCGACCAGATCGGAGAGCAGTCGCCGCCAGCGTTCCATCACGGCGGCGACGCTCATCCGCTCGGCTGAGACCCTCGCGCCGTCGATAAGTGCCGCGAGTACCGGAGGGCTGCTGAGCACATCGGCGATCGTGTCGGCAAGTCGGTCGATGTCACCGACCGGGACGAGGTGACCGCTCACCCCCTCGTCGATGAGCTCGGACGGTCCGTAGTTGACGTCGAAGGCGACCGCCGGGGTGCCGCGGTTGAACCCCTCCAGGATCACGAGGCTCTGCCCCTCGTACTCGCTGGTCAGCAGCAGCAGCGACGCCCCACCGATCCGTTCCGTCACCGCCGGGTCGTAGCCGAGCAGCCGCACCGCGTTGCGCAGCTGCAGCTCGTCGATGAGGGCTTCCAGTTCGCCACGCAACGGACCGTCGCCGTAGACGTCCAGCCGCGCCAGGATGCCGCGCTGCCGCACCGCGGCGATCGCCCGGATGGCGCGGTCGACGCGCTTCTGCGGCGCCAGCCTGGCGACGATGACGGTAAGGAGCGGATCGCGCCTAGGTGCGGGCGCTCCGGCCGGGGGCGCCGGCACCGCGCTGGGGAGGATCTCGAACCGGGTCGGCTCACCGAACCGGCGGATGACGTCGTCGCGCTGTCTGGCGGTGGGAAACGTCACCGCGTCGTAGCCGGCCAGCGTGCCGATCCAGCCGCTCCACAGCGCATCCATCGGCGAGTCCCACTCGTGCGGCGGCATGGTGTGGGCGTTGTGCACGGTGTGCACGAGTTTCGTGCTGCCGTTGCGTAGCGGGATGAGCAGTTCGCCGACCTGCCGCGATTCGGCGATGATCACCGTCGGCAGGTCGGGGTCGAGTCCGGCGATGACGTGATCCACCCAGGCCCGGTACAGCGCCCCGAATCCGGCGAGAGTGCCGACCGGTTCGCCGTCGTCGAAGACGGTGATGGTGTCGGTGGCGCGGTGCCAGTCCGGACGCGGCACCAGCGGCGTGCGCAGCAGCGGCGCTCCGGCGGCATCCGGATGGTCGGTGTGCGAGCCCTCGGTGATCGAGCTTGTCGAGATCGGGCCACTCAGTCCCGGGTCTGCCGCCCTGATCAGCCAGGTCGGGTCGGCGCGCGCCTCCTCGTACAGGTTGCGCAGCACCGTGCGCTCATCGGCGAGGCCGATGCGGCGGAACCCTTCGCGATGCTCGTCGTAGTCGGATGCGAAGTCGACGGTGAGGAGGATCGGGTCGGCCCCGGCCTCCCGCAGCTGCCGAGCGCGGTTCATGGCCGCGATCGTGTAACCGCCATCCGCCCCGGGATGCAGCCGGCTGGTGGCGATGAGCAGGTTGACGCGCGGGAACTCCACGCTCGTCACTGTAGCGCCCGGGTGATGCGCTGCAGGCTCACCGGTTCCGCGGCGCCGAGGTGCTGGGCGAACAGGCTCAAGCGCAGCTCCTCGAGCAGCCAGCGGGCCCGCGCGAGCTTCGCCGATGCATCCGGTTGCAGCGGCAGTTGGCCACCCGCAGCCCGGTACCGCTCTGTGGCCGCCTGCACCTCACCCATCCAGACCCGGTCTCGGCCGAGGTTCTCGGCGAGCTTGCCGACCCGGTGGGTGATGCCGGCCAGGTAGATCGGCAGCCGGCGAAGTTGGCGGATGCCGGTGCGGCCGACGAAACCGGGGAAGACCAGGGCCTGCAGCTGTTCGCGCGCGTCGGCGAGCGGTGCCAGCAGCGCCAGCCCCGAGCTTGCCGCGATCGCCTTCTCCGCCTCGCGAGCCGCCCCGAGGACGCGGCTGACCAACGCGACGGTGTCGAACAGCGAGTCGACAAGCGCGGTGGAGAGCCGATCGCGCACCGCGTCGAACTCGGCGCGCGTGAACACCTCCGTCTCGCCGAGCACGTCGTCGGCGACGGCCAACGCCGCGTCGGTGAACAATTCGCCAGTGCTCTGGTACGGACTGCGGGCCAGCGTGAGCTTCTCGGCGCTGGTGAGGTGCTCCTGCACGTACCCGACCGGTGACGGCACGGTGAGCAGCAGCATCCGGAGCACGCCCCGACGATGCACCCGCGCGCGCTCGTCCTCGGTGCCGAGGAGCCGGATGCTGACCGTCGCTCCCTGGTCGACGAGCGCCGGGTAGGCGCGGACGGTGTTGCCGCCGACCGTGGTGTCGAGCACGCGGGGCAGGGTGTCGACGTCCCAGCCGGTGAGCCCGTCCCGCTCGAGCGCATTCGGGGTGCGCACGTGCGCATGGGCCACCGACTCGCGGGCCCGGCTCTTGAGCTTGTGCTGCAGGCTCTCCAGCTCCTTGGAGGCTGCCACGCGGCGGCCGCGCTCGTCGATGACCGCGAACGTCATCCGCAGGTGGTCGGGAACTCGCTCGAGTTCGAAGTCGTCCGGGTCGACCGGTGTGTAGGTGAGACGCTGGATCTGCTGGGCGAGGTATTGGCGCAGCGACACTTCTTCGGAGCCGTCCGCCGGGGCCCCGTCGAGCAGTCGGTGCGCCCAGTCGTTCGCCGGCACGACGTTGCGGCGGATCGCCTTGGGCAACGCCTTGATCAGCGCGGTGGTCAGTTCGTGACGCAGCCCTGGCACCTGCCAGTCGAACCCGTCCGGCCGCAGCCGGGGGAGCAGCGCGAGCGGCACCTGCACTGTGACGCCGTCATCGTCGGCGCCGGGCTCGAACCGGTAGCTCAGTCGCAGCGTCTGATCGCCCTGGTGCCACTCGCCGGGGTACCCGCCGGCGACCGTCTGTGGTTGCTGGGCATCCGGGAGCAGGTCCTCCTTGCGCATGGTGAGCAGGTCGGGGCTCTCGGCGCGCGCGGTGCGCCACCACTTCTCGAACGAGCGCTGGTTGGCGACCTCGGCGGGGACGCGCGTGTCGTAGAACTCGAATACCGCCTCGTCGTCGACGAGGATGTCGCGGCGGCGGGTGCGCTCCTCGACCTCGGCGAGTTCGGCGCGCAGCCGACGGTTGGCGCGGTCGAAGGCGTAGCCGCGATCCTTCGTGTCGAAGCTGAGCTCGCCGTCGACGAGCGCGTGCCGGATGAAGAGCGCGCGCGCCTGCGGCAGGTCGATGCGCTCTAGCTGGATGCGCCGGCGGGCGACGATCGGCACCCCGTACAGCGTCACCCGCTCGTGGGCGACCGCGGAACCCTGCCGCTTCTCCCAGTGCGGCTCGCCGTAGGAGCGCTTCACCAGGTGCCCGGCGATGGGCTCGGCCCAGGACAGGTCGATCGACGCGTTCATCCGGGCGAACAGCCGGCTGGTCTCGACCAGCTCGGCGCTCATCAGCTCGGCCGGCTGCTTCTTGGCCAGCGCCGAGCCCGGGAAGATAGAGAACCGCACCTGCCTCGCGCCGATGTAGTCGCCGCGGCCGCGCTTGTCGTTACCGGTCTGGTCTCGAATGCCCAACTGGCTGAGCAGCCCCGCGAGGAGCGAGCGGTGGATGCCCGGGCCATCCGGTTCGTGGCTGCCCTCTTCGACCGTCAACCCGAGCGGCTTGGACATGCGCTTCAGCTGCCGGTAGACATCCTCCCACTCCCGAAAACGCAGGAAATTGACGTACTCGGCGCGGCACAGGCGCCGGAAAGCGCTCCCGGAGAGCTCTTTCTCCTTGCGTTTCAGGTGGTTCCAGAGGTTCAGCAGGGTCAAGAAGTCGCTCGTCTTGTCGGTGAACCGGGCATGCGCCTGGTCGGCCTGCGGTCGCTTGTCGAGCGGGCGCTCGCGAGGGTCCTGCACGCTGAGCCCGGCGACGATGACCATGACGTCGCGCGTGACGTTCCAGCGCTTCGACTCGACGACCATCCGGGCGAGTCGCGGGTCGATCGGCAGCTGCGCGAGCTGCCGGCCGACCTTGGTGATCGACGGGCCCTCGCGGAAGCTCTCGATCGCGCCCAGCTCTGACAGCAGGTCGACGCCGTCCTTCACGCCGCGCGAATCCGGTGGCTGCAGGAACGGGAACTCCCGGATGTCGCCCAGCCCGAGCGAGATCATCTGCAGGATGACCGCGGCCAGGTTGGTGCGAAGGATCTCCGGGTCGGTGAACTCCGGGCGGCGCTCGTAGTCCTCTTCGGAGTAGAGGCGGATCGCGATGCCGTCGCTCGTGCGGCCGGCGCGCCCGGAGCGCTGGTTCGCGGATGCCTGCGAGATCGGCTCGATCGGCAGGCGCTGGATCTTCGCGCGTGTGCTGTACCGGCTGATGCGCGCGGTGCCGGCGTCGATGACGTACTTGATGCCGGGGACGGTCAGGCTCGTCTCCGCGACGTTAGTGGCGAGCACCACCCGGCGGCGAGTGCCCGGCGTCGTGCTCGGCCGGAACACGCGGTGCTGCTCGGCAGAGCTCAGCCGCCCATACAGGGGGAGCACCTCGGTGCCGGGGAGGTTGCGCGCGGTGATCGCATCCTGAGCGTCCCGGATCTCGTTCTCGCCGCTCAGGAAGACGAGCACGTCGCCCGGCGCCTCCCGGGCCAGTTCGTCGAGTGAGTCGTTGATGGCCTGGAAGAGGTCCCGCCCCGGCTCCTCATCTTCCCCGTTGTGCAGGACTTTCTCGGCCGAACGGCCCTGCTTGCCAATGACCTGGCGGCGAGAGGGGGGTAAGTCCTGCATATCAGGGGTGGGGTCGTCGTCTGGGTCGTCGGATGCCGGCTCCGGCGCGAGCGGTCGGTAGCGGATCTCCACCGGGAAGCTGCGCCCGGACACCTCGACGATCGGCGCGGGCGTGCCATCCGCCGCCGCGAAGTGGGCGGCGAAGCTCTCCGGGTCGATGGTCGCTGAAGTGATGATGACCTTCAGGTCCGGACGCTTCGGCAGCAGGCGCTTCAGGTAGCCGAGCAGGAAGTCGACGTTCAACGAACGCTCGTGCGCCTCGTCGATGATGATCGTGTCGTACTTTCGCAGCATCCGGTCGCGCTGCAATTCATTGAGCAAAATACCGTCGGTCATCAGCTTGATGCGCGTGTTCTTGCCGACCCGGTCGGTGAAGCGCACCTGGTAGCCGACGAGGTCGCCGAGTTCGCTGCCGAGTTCCTCGGCGATGCGCTCGGCGATGGTGCGCGCGGCGATGCGGCGCGGCTGGGTGTGGCCGATCGATTCGCGCCCGAGCTCGAGGCAGATCTTCGGCAGCTGGGTCGTCTTGCCCGAGCCGGTCGCGCCGGCGACGATGACGACCTGGTGGTCCCGGATGGCGGCGGAAATGTCGTCGCGCCGCTGACTGACCGGGAGGTCAGGCGGGTAGGTGATGGCGCCGATCGCGGGAATCATGAGCCCTCCATCCTATAAAGGACGCCCCGCCGCCCGCCCCGCCGCCGTGCAGGCAGCTGCCGTCGCGCGGGTCGAACACCCACACGCTGGTCGAATTGGACCCGCGCGTGGGAGAACGACCCGCGCGTGCAGAGTGCAAAGGTGTTGTGGCGGCAGAGTACTTTGTGTTACAAAGTCTTTGTGCAACACACCACCTCGAACACAGGCACCCAATCGCCGGTCTCTGAACGCGCCGACCGCGAGCCCCGGATGCCCGGACTCGCCTGGCCCGCTCTGCTCCCATTCGCGCGGGTCGGCCTGGTCGCGCTCTCCTGGCTGGCCACCATGGGCGTGCTCGCACTCCTGGGGCAGCCATCCGGGATCCCTGCCGCTGCGGCTTACTCCCCGCTCGCGCTGCTGCCGGTCAACATCCTGAGCCTGCTGCTCGTGCGTCGACTGGTCAGCCGCGAGGGCAGCACGCTGCGTGAACTGGCCGGCTTCGACCGATCCCGTCTTGGCCGCGACCTGCTGTGGGGGCTGCTCTGGCTGATGGTGCTCTACGTGCCATTCGCGCTGGCGATCATCGGCACGATGTTCGCGCTGGAGGGTGGTGACGCGTTCACCAGCTTCGGCACTGTCTTCGCGCCCGACCCGGCCGAATTGCCGGCGCTTGCCCCTGCCGCGGCCATGGTGTTCGGCATTGTCGTCGTGCTGACCTTCGCGCCGCTGAACGCGCCCGCCGAGGAGTTCGTGTTCCGCGGCTACAGCCAGGGCAGGCTGCAGGCGCGCTTCCCGGTTCTTGCCGTGCTGCTGCCGTCGGTCGCTTTCGGGCTGCAGCACATCTTCTTTGCAAGCACGCCGGCGGCAATGGTCGTCTTCGCGGTCGCATTCTTCGTCTGGGGACTGGGCTCTGCACTCATCTTCCGCTGGCAGCGCCGCCTCATGCCGCTCATCGTCGCCCACGTTCTCGTGAACCTTGTGACCAGCGCACCGGCGCTCATCCTGCCGTTCGTCCTGCCCGCCTGACCTATCCGCCCGCCTAGAGGAGCCACCGTCATGACCAACGATCTTCCCGACGACGACACACCGCTCGACCCGGCGGCCATGCTCGCCCTGCTCGAGCAGCAGCAGCGCAAGGTCAACAACGACCTGATCGCGCCTGTGCCGTGGATCCTGCTGGTCTGGGGCTTCGCGTGGCTGCTTGGCTTCCTCGCCCTGTGGTCGATGCCCGGCGGTGGCAACCCGCTCTTCGAGGTGCCGCCCACGATCGCGTGGCTGACTTTCGTCGCACTGCTGATTGTCGCCATCGTCGTCTCGGCCATCCTCGGGTCGCGCATCGGACGCGGTGTGCGCGGCGCATCTGGATTCTCCGGAGCCGTCTACGGACTCAGCTGGACTTTCGGCAGCATCGCGGCTGCAGGCATCGGCGCCGGGATGGTGCGGCTTGGCATGTCGAGCGACCTTGCGGGGGTGCTGTTCCCGGCGCTCTACGGCCTGGTCGCCGGACTCCTCTACTTGGCCGGGGCGACAATCTGGCGCAGCATCTCGCAGCTGGTACTGGGGTTGTGGTTGCTGCTCGTGTCGACCGTCTCGGTGTTCGCGGGACTGCCGCACAACTACCTCGTCATGGGGCTCGCGGGCGGCGGCGCATTCCTGGTCTACGGCATCGTGCTGTTCATCATCCGGGCCCGGAGCAGGCAATGAGCGGCGAACTCGACCCGGTCATCCACGCCGCCGCGCGGCTGCGGATCACCGCCACCCTCGCCACCCTGCCCGCGGGGGACCGGATGTCGTTTCCCCGGCTGCAGGAGATCCTCGAGATGACGCCGGGGAACCTCTCCACCCATCTGCGCAAGCTCGAGGACGCCGGCTACGTCGACGTCACCAAGACGCATCAGGGCCGCACCCCCGTCACGTATCTCGCACTCACCACATCCGGACGCCACGCGTTCGAGCGCTACACCGAAACCCTTCGATCAGTACTGGGAGCCACCGAATGACGACCCTTGCCCGACTCGATCACGTGACCCGCCGGTTCGGCGACGTCACGGCGCTCGACGATGTCTCGCTTGAAATCGACTCCGGGAGGATCGTCGGCCTGCTCGGTCCGAACGGCGCAGGCAAGACCACGATGCTGTCCTTGCTGCAGGGCTTGCGCCGCCCCACGGCGGGCACCGTCGAGCTGTTCGGCGGCAGCCCGTCCGACCACCGCACCCGCGTCGGACTCGGCAGCACCCCGCAGGAGACGGCGCTGCCCCCGACCCTCCGCGTCGGTGAGGTCATCGACTTCGTGTCGACGCACTTCCCGAATCCGGTGCCGCGTGCCGAGATCGCCGACGAGTTCGGGCTCACCGAGTTGCTGAAGCGGCAGACCGGTGCGCTCTCCGGAGGGCAGAAGCGACGGCTCAGTGTCGCGCTCGCGTTCGTCGGCCGACCGAAGCTCGTGCTGCTGGATGAGCCGACCACCGGCCTGGACGTCGACGCGCGCCGCACCCTGTGGGAGGCGGTCCGTCGGCAGAACGCCGTAGGCGCCACCGTCGTGGTGACCAGCCACTACCTCGAGGAGATCGAGGCGCTGGCCGAACGAGTCATCGTGATCGGCCGCGGGCGTGTGCTTGCCGACGACACCCTCGACGCGGTGCTCGACCAGGTCGGCATGCGCATGGTGCGCCTGACGACGGATGCCCCGGATGCGCTTACCGGCCTGCCTGGCGTCGTCTCCACGCGGGCCGAGGATGACGGCTCGCACACGCTCTTCACTCGCGACGCCGACGAGACCGTCACCGCGCTCGTCACCTCCGGCCTCCCGTTCTCGGGGCTTGGGGTGCGCGGGGCGAGCCTCGAAGAAGCGTTCCTCACCCTCACCGCTCAGCCCGAACTGGAGATGATCTGATGACCACCCTGCGACTCGCCGCGGTGCACGGGAAGTACCTGCTGCTCGAGACCACGCGCGTTCCGATCGCCGTGATCAGCGCCCTGGCCTTTCCTGCCCTTTCGCTGCTGTTCTTCGTTGTTCCGCAGCAGGTGGTGGCCACCAACCCGTTGTACGCCACACAGGCGGTCATCTCTATGGCCCTGTTCGCGGTGATGGCCAACGCGCTGTTCAGCTTCGGCCTGGGCATCGCCGAGGATCGGGAGAAGCCGTGGGATCCCTACCTCCGCACGCTGCCGGTCGCCGGTGTATCCCGGGTGCTCGGCTACGTGTTCTCGACCGGGCTCATCGGGCTGGTCGCGGTGCTGCCCGTGATCGTGCTCGGCGCCATCTTCACTGCGGCCGAGGCATCCGTGCTGTCCATCCTGGCTGGGCTGCTCGCGGTCATCGTCTCGGCGCTGCCGTTCATGCTGATCGGCGTCTGCATCGGCTACTCGCTGCCGGCCAAGGCCGCCATCGCGGTGGTGCAGATCGTCATGTTCGGGTTCGCGTTCGCCGGTGGCCTCTTCCTGCCGCCGATGCTGTTCGCTCCGTGGCTGGACACCCTGTCGACGTTCTTTCCGTCGCGTCAGGCGCGCGAGCTGGTGATCTGGGCGGTGCAGGGAGGCGACCTCCACCCGTGGGTCTGGCTCGGCATGGGTGCCTGGATCGTCGGCACCGCGGTGCTCGCGCTGTTCCTGTACCGCCGCGACGAGGGCCGCCGCTACCGCTAGCGGCGGCCGTCACCGGGCGCGGGGCGCTAGTGCCTGCGGACGAGTGCCCGGATGGTGATTGCGACGCCCGCGAGGCACCACACGCTGAGCACCAGGAGGTCGCGTCCGCTCGCGTCGAAGGTCTCTGACGCGAGTCCAGCACGCAGCAGGTCGGCGCCGGGGCGCAGCGGCAGGATGTCGTGCACCGTCTGGAACCAGCCGGGCAGCTGGCCGGGGGCGAAGGTGATGGGGGAGAACAGCATGACGAAGAACACCAATACCTGGGTGATCAGTTGCGCCAGCATCGGCGGCACGCTCACGGCGATCGCGTAACCGACGGCGGTTGCCATCACGGTGATGAGCAGTGCAGCCGCGATGAGCAGGGGCCAGTTGAAGCTGAAGACGAGGTCGTACCTGAGCCATCCGGTGAGCACCGCGACCCCGACGCTCGGCAGTGCGATGATCACCCACACGGTCAGGTCAGCCGCGAACAGCAGCGGACGGGCAAGGGGCAGTGAGCGCATGTAGTTGAAGGTGCCGTCGGTTCGCGAGCGTGCGACACCCTGCGGGACGATCACCAGGCCGATGGTGAGCAGCAGAACAGTCGGGGCGCCGGTTGAGAGGAACATCGCCGTCGCAGAGTCGATGTTTGGGATGAGAAAACCGAACCCGATGATGATGCCGCCGGCCAGGAGGGCCTGGATGACGATGATGAGCGGCAGCATGCTGCCGATCTGGGCGAACTGCCAGCGCAGCAGCGTCCGGTAACTGGACCACAGGCCGGCCTGCGGATGGCTTGCCTGCTCTGTGATGGTTGTCTGCTCAGACATTGGAGACCTCCAGTGGGGTGGATTGCGTGAGGGATAGGTAGGCGTCCTCGAGAGTTGTTGGCCCCAACGCAAAGCCGTCGAGTCGCTCCTGGTCGCGCAGCGTTGTCGCCCAGGTGACGGCTGGTGCAGCCTCGCCGGCGGGCACCGTCAACAGCACACGCCTGCCGGTGCGCACCAGCCGCAGTGTGGTGACGGGCAGGTCGCGCGGATCAGTGGTCGGATCTTCGCCCCCGGGCGGGAGCTGCAGTTCGAGGCGAAGGTCGTTGTCGTCTGTGCCGCGCAGGCTGGCTGGGGTGCCGGATGCGACCACCTTGCCGTTGTCGAGGATGACGAGTTCGTCGACGATCCGCTCGGCTTCGGCGACGTTGTGGGTGACCAGCAGAACCCCGGCGCCCTCGTCGCCCCTGCGGCGGACGGCCGCCCACAGCAGGCGGCGGCGCGAGGCGTCGATGTCGTTCGTCGGTTCGTCGAGCACGACCAGGGGAGTGGGTGCCGCGACTGTCATTGCGAAGGCGGTGAGCCGCCTGATCCCTCCGGAGAGGCCACGCCCTTCTGGCATTGCGCGCTGGTCGAGCCACTGTGCGATGTCCAGCTCTTCGGCCAGCTGGGCGGCCGCGGTGCGAGCGTCCCGACTGGACAGCCCGCGGATCCGGCCGGCGATCTCGATCGCCATTCGAGGCGTCAGGCCATCGATGGGTGCCTGAGCCTGTGGCTGCATCGCGACTCGTCGCCGAGCCGCCCCAGGGTCGGCCACTGCGTCGATCCCGTCGACGCGAATGGTGCCGCGCTCTGGCCGAAGCAAACCGACGATCTGGGAGACAAGGGTGGTCTTGCCCGCTCCGTTGTGCCCGAGCAGCCCGACCACTTCGCCGGGGCGAACGCGCAATGACACGTCGTCGTTCGCCACTGTCGCGCCGAATCGGCGCGTGAGGCCTGCAATACGCAGGACATCCTGGTTCATAAGCACTCCTAAATACTGATGGTATCTGGATACTGACCGTATTCGAATACCAGTGGTATGTCAATCGGTGCACACGTATGATCGGGTCTATGTCCGAACTCCCTGCCCCCCTATCGCGGCAGGAGAGCCAGCGGCAGACACGGCAGGCGCTGGTCGCCGCGGCGCGCGCGGCCTTCGCCAAGGACGGGTACCACGCTGCGAACCTCGAGTTGATCGCGCGCGAGGCCGGCTTCTCCAAGGGCGCCGTGTACTCCAATTTCGACGGCAAGGCCGCGCTCTTTCTAGCGGTGATGGACGCGAACCTGGAGGCGGCACTCGCCGAGGGCGCCTGGAATGTCTCCGAGCAGCCGGAGGATCCGGATACCGGCCGCTTCGGGAGCGAAGAGGTGGTCGAGGCGCTCAAGGGTTTCGCTCTCGCGACCCTCGAGTTCATCGCCACCGCCGCCCGCGATGAGAACCTGGCGGTCGAACTCGGCAAGCGGATGCAGGCACTGACGAACGCCTATGAGGCGGTAGCAGAGGAGTCGCGGGCCCAGGACGAAGAGCTCTCTGCGAGCGAGGCGGGCGCCCTGCTCACCGCGCTGGACCAGGGGGCCGCGCTGCTGACCCTGAGCGGCAGTGCCGCGATCGATCAGCGACTGCTGCGAATCGGCATGCAGCGACTGCTCGCCCCGAGCGCAGGGGCGATGGCCGCGAGGGGAGGCGCCGGCGAGCCGGCCTTGCACGATCAGGTGATGCGGAACCGCATCGCGGCCGCGCTGAACGACCAGCTTCCGCCGCCATCGGACGGCTGACTGTCGAAGCGGCCACCGCGTGCACGCGCGGGTCGAACACCCACGCGCGGGTCGAATCCGACCCGCGCTGGGAAGTTCGACCGCGCGAGGGTCAAGCGGCGGGGCGGGCCGCCAGATGGAACGTCTCGGCGAAGCGGCCGAGAAGGGCCGGGTCACCGGAGAGCACGTGCACGACCTCCTGCTCGATCGCGTCCGCGGGCGACACCTCACCGGAGATCAGCTTGCGCAGGGCCGGCCCGGATGCGAACGCCAGGTGCGCGGTGCCGCGCGGCGCCGTCCCGAGACGCAGCACTCGAAGGTCCGCGCTTTCGACGTGCAGGCGCAGCGCGAAGTCGGCGATGTGCGCGTCGTACACGGTCGACGGCAGCGCGCTCGCCGCATCCGGGCTGAACGCGGTGCGGAATGCGATGGTCATCGAATCCGGGGTGACGATGTCACCCTGATCCGGCTCGCCCATCGCTTGGAAGCCCCAACGGCCGAGGGCGAGGATCACGTCCTCCAGCCCCCGACCGAACTCGGTCAGCTCGTAGACCAGGCCGTGAGCGAGCGGCACGCGACGCACGACGCCGGCTTGCTGCAGTTCCTTGAGCCTGGTGCTCAGAATGTTGGTCGGGATGCGCGGCAGCCCGTTCTTGAGGTCGCTGTACCGGCGCGCACCGACGAGCAGGTCGCGAACGATGAGCAGTGCCCATCGTTCGCCGACCAGCTCGACGGCCGTGACCACACCGCAGTATTGGCCGTAGTTGCGCGCCGCCATTGCCTAGGAACTCTGCCCCTGCTGCGCCAGATACGCCTCCGGGCCCTGTTCCGCGGCCACCGGGTCCATCCAGAGGACGCTGAACAGGTTGCCGTCGGGGTCCTCGAAGTCGCGCGCGTACATGAAGCCGTAGTCCTGTGCCTCACGATGCTCGGCGCCGCCGGCCGCGGTGACCTTGGACAGGAACGCGTCCACCTCCTCGCGCGAGTCCACACTGAACGCCGTCTCGACCTGCAGGGCTGTGGCCGGGTCGACGATCGGCTTGTCGGTGAAGGTCGCGAAGAAGTCGCGCGTGAGCACCATCAGGTAGATGGTGTCGGAGATGACAACGCACGTGGCGTTCTCATCGGTGAAGAGGGGATTGATCTTCCAGCCGATTCCCTCGTAAAACGCCTTGGCGCGTTCCAGATCGTTCGTCGGGATGTTGACGAACACACTCGTTGCCATGATGACTCCCTTGTCGATCGGTTTTGTGATGGGAGCCATGCTTGCAAAAAGCAAGCATGCTTGTCAATAGCAAGTAACCCGCGGGATGACCTCGTCGAAACTGCACGAACCTGCACTCTTGGCCATCAAAGTGCACATTTCTGCAGTCTCGGCCACGGTGGTGCGCTCGAGCTGTGTGTATACACAGTGGGTGGCGTAGGCCTCATGAAGTGGGCTAGATTGGCGTAGGTTCCGGGTTCTGTATACATAGGTGGTGACATGCGCGCGAGCGACAAGGCTTACCGCACGCTTCGCAGCGAGATCATCGACTGGCAACTGCCTCCGGGCACCGTGCTCGGCGAGGTAGAACAGTCCACTCGGCTCGGCGTTTCCCGCACGCCACTGCGCGAAGCTCTCGCGCGCCTCACCGCCGACGGGCTCGTCGCCACCCAAGCCGGACGTGGCCTCGTCGTCACGGATGTCTCGACCGACAACATCCGGGAACTGTTCGAGGTGCGCCGCGCACTCGAGGAGCAGGCCGCGCGCCTCGCCGCAGAACGCGGCGACCCCGCCGTCTTTGACGCGCTCGAGCGTGAGTTCGTTGCGGTGCCCGCCCTGCTCGAGTCGGAGGACCCGGCGCGCCACGACTACTACGACCTCGTCGCCCGCCTCGACGACGCGATCGATGACGCCGTCGCCAACCCGTACCTCGTCACCGCGCTTCGCAACCTGCGCACGCATCTGGTGCGTATCCGGCGCCTCGCCCGCGACGACAAGGACCGTCTACGCGAGGCCGCGCGCGAGCACCTCACCATCGTGCGGGCAATCGCAGCCGGCGACTCCGAGCTCGCCGCCCACGCCACTCACATCCACCTGCACCGCGCGCTCGAGCACCTGTTGGCCGCGCACACCGCCCCGACCGCCATGACCACCGGCCCCACCGAAAGGACCGCAAGTTGAAGCTCCACTCCGTCCGCGTCCACCCCAGCTCTGACAACCTGGCCCGTCAGGACCAGCTCGCCTGGAAGATCGCCGAAGTCGCGACCGACCCGGTCGAGGTGACGCCCGAGGCGACCGACATGGTCATCAACCGCATCATCGACAACGCCGCCGTCGCGACCGCATCGCTGACCCGCGCGCCCGTCGTCGCGGCCCGCAGCCAGGCCGAGGCGCACCCCTACCAGCCCGGGGCAACCGTCTTCGGGCTCGCATCCGACCGCCGGCTCAGCCCGGAGTGGGCGGCCTGGGCCAACGGTGTCGCGGTGCGTGAGCTCGACTACCACGACACGTTCCTCGCGGCCGACTACTCCCACCCCGGCGACAACATCCCGCCGATCCTCGCAGTCGCCCAGCACACCGGACGCGGCGGCGCCGACCTCGTCCGCGGTCTCGTCACGGGCTATGAGATCCAGGTCGACCTGGTGAAGGCGATCAGCCTGCACAAGCACAAGATCGACCACGTCGCCCACCTCGGCCCGTCCGCCGCCGCCGGCATCGGCACGCTGCTCGGCCTCGACACCGAGACCATCTACCAGGCCATCGGCCAGGCGCTGCACACCACCACCGCGACCCGGCAGTCCCGCAAGGGCGAGATCTCCACCTGGAAGGCGCACGCACCGGCCTTCGCGGGCAAGATGGCCGTCGAAGCGGTCGACCGGGCGATGCGCGGCCAGACCAGCCCGACCCCGATCTACGAGGGCGAGGACGGCGTCATCGCCTGGCTCCTCGACGGTCCGGATGCCCACTACGAGGTGCCGCTGCCCGAGCGCGGCGAGACCCGCCGGGCGATCCTCGACAGCTACACCAAGGAGCACTCGGCCGAGTACCAGGCACAGGCGCTCATCGACTTGGCCCGCAAGCTGCACCGCGAGCACCCCGCCCTCACCGCGGAGCAGGTCAAGAGCATCGTCATCCACACCAGCCACCACACCCACTACGTGATCGGGTCCGGCGCGAACGACCCGCAGAAGTACGACCCGACCGCGAGCCGGGAGACCCTGGACCACTCGATCCCGTACATCTTCACGGTCGCGCTGCAGGATGGCGCCTGGCACCACGTTGACTCCTACGCACCCGAGAGGGCGGCCCGCCCCGACACGGTCGCGCTGTGGAACAAGGTCACCACCCTGGAGGACCCGGAGTGGACCCGCCGCTACCACTCCACCGACCCGGCCGAGAAGGCGTTCGGCGGTCGTGTGGAGATCGAACTGGTCGACGGCACCCGCATTGTCGACGAGATCGCCGTCGCCGACGCGCACCCGCTCGGCGCGCGCCCGTTCGCGCGTGAGCAGTACGTCGCCAAGTTCCGCACCCTCGCCGATGGCGTTCTGGAGCCGGCCGAGATCGAGCGGTTCCTCGACGTCGCTCAGCGCCTGCCCGAGCTGTCCGCGGCCGAGCTCGCGGGCCTGACCGTGACCGCGCGGCCCGGCCTGCTCGACACCGTCCCCGCCCCGAAGGGCCTCTTCTAATGCTGTACTCCACAGTCACCAGCGCGACCAAGCGCCAGCTGTTGCGGGAGCGGCTCGCCACCGGCGAACTGCTGCGCTTCCCCGGCGCGTTCAACCCGCTGTCGGCCCGGCTCATCCAGGACAAGGGCTTCGAGGGCGTCTACATCTCCGGCGCGGTCATCGCCGCCGACCTCGGCCTGCCCGACATCGGCCTGACAACGCTGAGCGAGGTGGCGACGCGCGCCGGCCAGATCGCCCGGATGACCGATCTCCCGGCGATCGTCGACGCCGACACCGGCTTCGGCGAACCGATGAACGTCGCCCGCACCGTGCAGACCCTCGAGGACGCCGGGGTCGCGGGCCTGCACATCGAGGACCAGGTCAACCCGAAACGCTGCGGCCACCTCGACGGCAAGGCGGTGGTGGACTCGCAGACCGCGATCAAACGCATCCGGGCGGCCTCCGATGCGCGTCGCGACCCGAACCTGCTGATCATGGCGCGCACCGACATCCGGGCGGTCGAGGGCATCGATGCGACCATCGACCGGGTCAGGGAGCTGGTCGACGCCGGGGCGGACGCGATCTTCCCCGAGGCGATGGCGAACCTCGACGAGTTCGCCGCCGTGCGCGCCGCGGTCGATGTGCCGGTGCTCGCCAACATGACCGAATTCGGCAAGAGCGAGCTGTTCAGCCACGAGCAGCTCGCCTCGGTCGGCATCAACATCGTCATCCACCCGGTGAGCCTCCTGCGCATCGCGATGGGCGCCGCCGAACGCGGCCTCGACGTGCTCGCAGCCGAAGGCAGCCTGAACCCGGTCGTGCCCGACATGCAGACGCGTGCGCGGCTGTACGAGCTGCTCGACTATGCCGCGTACAACACGTTCGACACGTCCGTCTACAACTTCACACTCAGTGTTGACTAAGAACACCGTTGATTGAGACCACCAGCGCTGATTGAGTAAGACCAGCACCAACGAAGGAGCACGCGTGACCGAGATCATGAAGGGACTCGCCGGAGTCGTCGCCGACTACACGGCGATCTCGAAGGTGAACCCCGACACCAATTCCCTGCTGTACCGCGGCTACCCGGTGCAGGAACTCGCGGCGAACTGCATCTTCGAGGAGGTCGCCTACCTGCTCTGGCATGGTGAACTGCCGACGCCGCAGCAGCTCGACGAGTTCTCCAAGCACGAGCGCTCGCTGAGACGCCTCGATGAGCGCACGAAGCGAATCATCGACGAACTGCCGCTCACCGCGCATCCGATGGATGTCGTGCGCACCGCGGTCAGCGTGATCGGCGCGACCGACCCGACGCTCGCGGAACCGGGTGGGATGACGGATCGGCGGCTCAACGAGGGACGAGCGACCTACCTGTTCGCCCAGCTGCCGGCGATTGTCGCTTACGACCAGCGCCGCCGCCGCGGACTCGAGCCGGTCGAGCCGCGCGATGACCTGGCCTATTCGGCGAACTTCCTCCACATGGTCTTCGGCGAGGTCCCCGGGCTCGCGGTTGTCGACGCGTTCGACGTGTCGATGATCCTGTACGCGGAGCACTCCTTCAACGCCTCCACCTTCACCAGCCGGGTCATCACAAGCACCCTGTCCGACCTGTACTCGGCCGTCACCGGGGCGATCGGCGCGCTGAAGGGCCCGTTGCACGGCGGCGCCAATGAGGCCGTCATGCATATCTTCGACGAGATCGGCAGCGCCGACCGGGCGGCCGACTGGCTGGATGCCGCGCTCGCCGAGAAGCGCAAGATCATGGGATTCGGTCACCGGGTCTACAAGCACGGCGACTCCCGGGTGCCGACCATGAAGGCCGCGCTCGACACGCTCATCGCCGAGTTCGACCGCCCCGACCTGCTCGAGCTGTACGACGCGCTGGAGAGCGCGATGACCGAGCGCAAAGGCATCCTGCCGAACCTGGACTACCCGTCCGGTCCCGCCTACCACCTGATGGGTTTCGACACCGAGCAGTTCACGCCGCTCTTCGTCGCCAGCCGCATCACCGGCTGGACCGCGCACATCATGGAGCAGCTGGAGTCGAACGCGCTGATCCGCCCGCTGAGCGCCTACAACGGCGTCGACGAGCGGCACCTGCAGGTCGTCGACACGACGCCCGCCCAGCCCTAGACCGTGCCGCTTCAGCGATGGCGGGCCGCGCAGTAGGCTCGTTCGAGTGAGTCGATCGGGTCGGATGCTGCGCCTCGCCCTCATCGGCGTCATCGGCGGCTTCTTCTCCGGACTTTTCGGCGTCGGCGGCGGCATCATCATCGTGCCGCTGCTGATCCTGCTGCTGCACTACGACCAGCGACTCGCCGCGGGCACATCGCTCACCGCGATCCTGCCGACCGCCGTCGCCGGCACCATCGCGTACGGGCTGCAGGGCTCCGTCGACTGGATCGCCGGGCTGTGCCTCGGCGCCGGGGCGATCGTTGGCTCGCTCATCGGCACCTGGCTCCTGCATCGCACCCACCTGCTGGCCCTGCGCTGGATGTTCATCGCCTTCCTGCTCATCGTCGCGGTGCGGATGTTCTTCTTCGTCCCGGAGCGCGGCGCCGACCTCGACCTGGACCCGCTGCTGGTCGCCGCGCTGGTAGGCACCGGACTGGTCACCGGCATCCTGTCAGGGCTGCTCGGTGTTGGCGGCGGGGTCATCGTGGTTCCGGTGCTGATGCTGCTGTTCGGCGCCAGCGACCTGGTCGCCAAGGGCACCAGCCTGTTGATGATGATCCCCACCTCGATCACCGGCACCATCTCCAACCTTCGCCGGCGGAATTCCGATGTCCGTGGTGCGCTGGTGATCGGAGGCCTCGCGATCCCGGCGTCGTTCGGCGGCGCCGCGCTCGCCGCGGTGGTCCCGCCGCTGCTGGGCAGCATCCTGTTCGCGCTGCTGCTGCTGTACAGCGCCGGGCAGCTCGCGTGGAACGCGCTGCGCAACAACCGCTGAGGCAGCACGCCGCGCCGCTCACCGTAGGCTGAGTGAATGCTTACGATCACCCTCAACGACGGCAGAACCATTCCGCAACTCGGCCTCGGAGTCTTCAAGACACCGCCGGAGGAGACCGAACGGGTGGTCAGCGAAGCCCTCGAACTGGGCTACCGGCACATCGACACTGCCGCCATCTACCGCAACGAGGAGGGCGTCGGGCGGGCGATCGCCGCATCCGGAATTCCGCGCGACGAGCTGTGGATCACCACCAAACTGTGGCAGGACCACCAGGGTGGCGACAAGCCGTTCGCGGCGATGGACGAGAGCCTCGGCAAGCTCGGGCTCGACTACGTCGACCTGTACCTGATCCACTGGCCCGCACCGAAGACGAACAAGTTCGTCGAGTCGTGGAAGTCGCTTGGCGTGATCCGCGACCGCGGGCTCGCAAAGAGCATCGGCGTCTCGAACTTCCAGGTGCCGCACCTGCAGCGCCTGCTCGACGAGACCGACGTGGTGCCGGCGGTCAACCAGGTGGAGCTGCACCCGTACTTCCAGGAGCGCGAGATCGTGACCTTCGCGCGGCAGCACGGCATCAACATCGAGTCGTGGGGGCCGCTCGGTCAGGGCAAGTACCCGCTGCTCGAGCTGCCGGAGATCACCGCGGCCGCCGAGGCGCACGGCAAGTCCCCCGCTCAGGTGGTGATCCGCTGGCACCTGCAGCACGACTTCATCGTGTTTCCGAAGTCGGCGCGTCGTGAGCGGCTGAGGGAGAACTTCGAGGTGTTCGACTTCGAGCTGAACGCCGAGCAGATGGGCGCGATCGATGCGCTTGAGCGTGGACACAGGGTCAGCAGCGACCCCAACGAGGTCGACTAACCCATCGAGTCGGGAGTAGTTGCCCAAACGAGCGCGGCCATTTGGGCAACTACTCCCGACTCAACGCTGTGGGTGGTGACGGGGCGGCGGTCAGGGCTGCAGACGCTCGTGGGTCCAGCCCTCCGCGGTGCGCAGGTACCGCAGCCGGCGGTGCATGCGGTCGACGCTGCCGTGCCAGAACTCCAGCTCGTCCGGGACCAGTCGGTAGCCGACCCAGGTCGCCGGCCGCGGCAGCGCCGCCCCCGCCAGGGCCAGCTCGGCCGCTGCGCTGCGGAACGCGGTCTCGTCGTCGAGCGGCGTGCTCTGCTGCGACACGGTGGCTGAGGCTTGGGATGCGACGGGCCGGTCGTCCCAGATCGCGTCGCTCTCGGCATCCGGCACCTGCTCGATCGGCCCGGACAACCGCAGCTGCTGCCGCGTCTCCCGCCAGAAGATGGTGGCGGCGGCATACGGCCGCACCGCGAGTTCGTGTCCCTTCCGGCTGAGGCTGCTGGTCGCGAACGTCATCCCGTCCAGGTCGAACGACTTGGCCAGCACCATCCGGTTCGATGGTAGGCCGGCCTCGTCGCTCGTCGCCAACGCGACGTTGTACGGCTCCACGATGCCCAGCTGCTCGGCGGTGTCGACCCACGCGACGAGCAGCGGCATGGGATCGGCCGGCGGCGCATCAAACTCCGGCAGCGCCAGCTCGATCGTGCCCGTCAGGGTCGGCCGTGAGATCACATTCCCAGCATAGGCCGACGCGTCGCCGCTAATTTTGAGCGCATGGCCAACAGCCTCGCCAACGCGATCAGCCCGTACCTGCGCAGTCACGCCGAGAATCCGGTCGCCTGGAAACAGTGGGGCGAGGATGCCTTCGCCGAGGCATCCGAGCGTGACGTGCCCGTGCTGATCTCCATCGGCTATGCGACCTGCCACTGGTGCCACGTGATGGCGCGCGAGAGCTTCAGCGACCCCGACCTCGCCGCCTACCTCAACGACAACTTCGTCGCGATCAAGGTCGACCGCGAGGAGCATCCGGATGTCGACAGCACGATGCTCGCCGCGGCGAGCGCGTTCACCCCGAACCTGGGCTGGCCGCTGAACGTGTTCGTGACCCCGCAGGGTCACGCGTTCTACGCCGGCACCTACTGGCCGCCGGGTCCGGTGCAGGGCAGCCCGGCCTTCCGCCAGGTGCTCGAGGCAGTGCGCGAGGCGTGGGCGAACGAGCGCGAGCAGGTCGAGCACAGCGCCCAGGCGGTCGTGGATGCGATCGCCGCTCTCGGGTCGCCCGAGGTGGCGGGGTTGCCGACCACGCCCGAGCTCGAGGCGCTCGCCGAGCGCTTCGCCGACGCCGAGGATGTCGAATTCGGCGGCTTCGGCCTGGCGCCGAAATTCCCGATGGCGCCCGCGTTGACCTTCCTGCTTGAGGGCACAACCGCGGGCCGCGAGTTGGCGATCCGCACGCTCGACACCATGGCGGCATCCGGGTTGCGAGACAGCGTCGAGGGCGGGTTCTTCCGCTACGCGACGAAACGGGACTGGACCGACCCGCACTACGAGCGGATGCTGTATGACAACGCCCAGCTGCTGCGCCTCTACGCGCAGGTGCCGGGAGGCAGCGAAGCCGCCGCCGGCGGCATCGCCGACTTCCTGCTCGATGTTCTGCGATTGTCCGACGGGGTGTTCGCCTCCGCGCAAGACAGCGAGAGCGAGGTCGACGGCACTCGCACCGAGGGCGGCTACTACCGGTTGTCCGCCGATGAGCGCGCGGGTCAACCGGCACCCGCGCTCGACGAGAAGGTGCTCACCGGGTGGAACGGGATGGCCATCGAGGCGCTCACGTTCGCGGGTTTCCACCTCGATCGTCCCGACTGGGTGGATGCCGCGCGCACTGCGGCCGACTGGCTGCGCAAGCACCACGTCCGCGCCGACGGCTCGCTCGTGCGTGCCTCGGTCGACGGGCGGCTCTCGGATGCCGTCGCCACCCTCGAGGACTACGGCCTGTTCGCCGGCGGACTGCTGCAACTCTCGCTCGCCACCGGCGAGGCCGACTACGCGATCGCGGCGAGGGAGCTGATCGACCGGTGCCTGCAGGACGGCTCGTTCCGCGCATCCGCCGACCCGGTGCTCGAAGCACGCGGCCTGACGCTGAGCGCCGATCCGTCCGAGGGCGCCTATCCGTCCGGGGTCAGCGCGATTGCCCGGGCGGCGCTGCTGTTGTATCAACTGACCGCCGACCGCCGGTACCGCGACGCGAGTGAGGCGGCCGTCCGCCAGGTCGCATCGCTCGCGCTCCGCCAGCCGACAGCGTTCGGCACGTCACTGACGGTGATGGCAGCGCTCGCCGAACCGGGCGCGCAGGTGGTGGTCGTCTCCGACGACACGTCTGAGCTCGGCAACCTGGTGCGCTCGATGCCGATGCCGCGCGGAGTAGTCACCGTGCTGACCAGCGAGCAGGCACTCCGCTTCGCCGAGCACGGGTTCACGCTGTTCGAGGCGAAGACGGCTCAGGATGCAGCGACCGGGTACCTCTGTCGCGAATTCGTCTGCCAGCTGCCGGTCACCGATCCGGCGCTCATGGCCACCCAGCTGGGCGCGTAGGACTACGCGAAGGTGCCGTTCGCGAGCCTGTAGGCACGACCGACCAGGTCCTTCAACGCGTCCTCGTCGATGTCGGCGAGCTTCTTGACGTACACGCAGCCACGCCCGGTGGTGTGCTTGCCGATCTTCTCGATCTCCGCAGCGACTTCGGCGTGGTCGAGCAGCCCGTAGAACGTGATTGCCGCGGCGCGCAGCGCGAAGCCCACCTTCGGCCAGTCGCCCTCTCGCCCGCTGGCGTACTTGTAGCGCTGTGAGCCGAAGCCGATCATCGTCGGCCCCCACATGACCGGTTCGTCCCCGGTCGCCTCGCTCATGAGCTTCAAGAGGTGGTGACCGGCGGTGCGGCGCTTCTCATCCTCGAAGGAATCGACGAACTCGTGAGCGGATGCGTCGGTCGGCACGGTCTTGGGTGCGTCAGCCATGCCCCCATTGTTCCGGCTGGCTCATCACAGCGCTACCGCCAGGTTGGCAGCCAGTAGTGCAGCTGCACGAACTCGGCCGGGACCTGCATCGCGGTCCACAGCGGGTAGAAGAACGCACTGACGCACACCACCAGAATGAGGAAGACCGCGACCAGCCGGATGCCCCCGACCCGCCTCCAGGTCGGGTCGCTCGGTTTCCCGAGGATCACCCCGAGGGCGAAGGTCAGCGCGAAAATCAGATACGGCTGGAACGCGATCGTATAGAACTGGAACACCGTGCGGTTCAGGTACATCAGCCACGGCAGGTACCCGGCCGCGAAGCCGAGCACGATGATGCCCACCTGCCACTCGCGATACCGGATCAGCCGGTACACGAGGTACAGCAGCGCGACCACCGACGCCCACCAGACGATCGGGTTGGCGAGGTCGTGGATGACCTCGGCACAGCGCGTGGACCCGCATCCGTCGACGCCGAAATCGGTACCGCGGTAGTACATCATCGTCGGACGCACCAGCAGCAGCCAGGTGAGCGGATGCGCCTGCCACCCGTGCGGGTTGTTCTCGCCGACGTGGTAGTTGTACACGCCGATCTCGAACTGCCACAGGCTCTGCAACGGCAGCGGGACCCACGCCAGCGGGCCGGTCCAGGCGTTACCGGGTTGCTCCGCCCAGTCACGGTTGTAGCCGCCATCGGTGACGAACCAGCCGGTCCAGGTGGCCAGGTAGGCGATCACGGCGACCGGCACGGTGAGCAGAAAACTCACCGGCGCCTGCTTCAGCGCGGTCCCGGATGCCCAGAAACCGATACCAGCCCGTCGCCTGGCGAGGGCGTCGACGACGAGGGTGTACAGCGCGAACGCGGCCAAATAGTAGAGCGCGTTCCACTTGACCGCTGCCGCCAGCCCGAACGCGACCCCGGCGGCGATGAGCCACGGCCGCCACCACAGAGCCGGGCCCCAGTCGGTGCTGCGGCCGGCCGCCTCCCGCTGGGCCAGCCAGAGCGCGAGCCTGGTGCGACTGTGCTCCCGGTCGAGCAGCACCGCGCCGAAGCCGAGCAGCAGGAACAGGGCCAAAATTCCGTCGAGGATCGCCACCCGCGACATCACGATCGCATTGCCGTCAATCGCGATCAGGCCGCCCGCGATGACCGCGAGCAGGGTCGACCGAAACAGCCGCTTCGCGACGAGCATCACGAGCAGCACCAGCAGGATGCCCACCACCGCGGTGCCGATGCGCCAGCCCACCGAACTCTCCGCGCCGAAAGCGGCCAGGCCGAGCGCGATCACCCATTTGCCGAGCGGCGGATGCACAACATATGCCGGCCTGTCGGTGTAGCCATCGACCTGACCGGCCTCGAACGCGGTGTCAGGGTCCATGCCCCACTGCGCCTCGTAGCCGAGGCCCAAGAGCGTCCAGGCATCCTTCACATAGAAGGTCTCATCGAAGACCAGCTCGTGCGGATGCCCCAGGTTCCACAGCCGCAGGCCCGCCGCGAGCGCGGTTACCGCGGCCGGACCACCCCACTCCCAGGCCCTGCGTCGGGCCGGCGTGCTCAGCATCCGGGACCACCAGTCATCCAGACGCGAGCCGGTGGACTCGACGACGACCGGTTCGATGACCGCGCGCTCGCCGTCCGCGAGCGCGACCGGGCCGGACACGACCTCGTCGAACTCGTCGTCGCCTCTGCTCGTCACCTTGGTCATGCTACTGACGCACCTCGCGCGGCGGTGGAAGGATGGGGGCGTGATCATCCTCGCCGCGACGCCGATCGGCAACCTGGGGGACGCCAGCCGGCGGCTCATCGAGGCGCTCGAGAACGTCGAGGTCATCGCGGCCGAGGACACCCGCACTGCCATCCACCTGATGCGTGCGCTCGGCATCGACAACCGGCCGCGGCTTATTGCGCTGCACGAGCACAACGAGGCGCAGATCGCCGGCGAACTGGTCGAACTGGCCCGCGACACTGACGTACTGGTGCTCACGGATGCCGGGATGCCGGCGATCAGCGACCCCGGTTTCCCGCTGGTTGCTGCGGCGGCGAAGGCCGAGGTGACCGTCACCGCGTTGCCGGGCCCGAGTGCGGTGCTCACCGCGCTCGCCGTGTCGGGGCTGCCGACCGACCGGTTCGCGTTCGAGGGGTTTGTCCCGCGCAAGGGTCGGCTCGAGCACCTGAGGCGCCTCGCCAGGGAGGAACGCACGCTCGTCTTCTTCGAGTCCCCTAACCGGCTGGCGGCGACGCTGACGGATGCCGCCGAGGCATTCGGCGCAGACCGCCGGATGGTGGTCGCCCGCGAACTGACCAAGCTGCATGAGGAGGTGGCGCGGGGAACCGCGGCTGAACTTGCAGAGCGGTTCGCCGCCGGCACCCGCGGCGAAGTGGTCATCGTCGTCGAGGGTGCCGCGCCGGCATCCGCGTCCCTCGAGGACGGCATCACTCAGGTGCTCGCGCTCGTCGCGGCCGGGTCCCGGCTGAAGGAGGCCGCCGCCGAGGTGTCCGAGGCGAGCGGGCTCAGCCGGCGCGACCTGTACGAGGGTGCGCTCGCCGCTCGCGCCCGGTAACGCAACCGGGGCCACCTTTAGGATGTAGAGCATGGCCGCCGACCGCTCGTTCTACATCACGACGCCCATCTTCTACGTGAACGATGTGCCGCACATCGGTCACGCCTACACGGAGGTGGCGGCGGACGTGCTCGCGCGCTGGCACCGCCAGGCGGGCGACGACACCTGGCTGCTCACCGGCACCGACGAGCACGGCCAGAAGATCCTGCGCACCGCGGTCGCCAACGACACCGACCCCAAGTCCTGGGCGGACAGGCTGGTGGCGGAGGCGTGGCTGCCGCTGCTGGACACCATCGACATCGCCAACGACGACTTCATCCGCACCACCGATGAGCGGCACGAGAGTGCGGTGCAGGTCTTCCTGCAGAAGCTGTACGACGACGGCTTCATCTACTCGGGCGAGTACGAGGGCTACTACTGCGTCGGCTGCGAGGAGTACAAGCAGAAGGATGAGCTGCTCGAGGTCGACGGCGACCTGGTGTGCGCCATCCACGGCCGCCCGGTCGAGGTGCTCAAGGAACGCAACTACTTCTTCCGGATGAGCGAGTTCCAGGACCGTCTGATCGAGCTGTACGAGAGCCAGCCGGACTTCATCCAGCCGGAGAGCGTCCGCAACGAGATCATGCATTTCGTAAAGCAGGGTCTCGCCGACTTGTCGATCTCCCGCTCGAGTTTCGACTGGGGCATCAAGATCCCGTGGGACGAGTCCCATGTCGTC
Organism: Cryobacterium sp. BB736; assembly: GCF_014980265.1. NCBI lineage: Bacteria > Bacillati > Actinomycetota > Actinomycetes > Micrococcales > Microbacteriaceae > Cryobacterium > Cryobacterium sp. BB736. The sequence goes on along the minus strand of NZ_JABXWQ010000001.1, from coordinate 369,422 downwards.
TACGTCTGGTTCGAGGCGCTGATGAACTACATCACCGCGATCGGCTACGGCACCGACGACGTGAACTTCGCGCGACGCTGGCCGGGAACCCACATCGTCGGCAAGGACATCGCCCGTTTCCACGCTGTGGTCTGGCCCGCGACGCTCATGGCGGCCGGCCTGGAGGTGCCCAAGCGGGTCTTCGGTCACGGATGGCTGCTGGTCGGCGGCGAGAAGATGTCCAAGTCGAAGCTCACCGGTATCGCGCCGAGCGACATCACCGACACGTTCGGCACGGATGCGTTCCGGTTCTACTTCATGAGCGCCATCCACTTCGGGCAGGACGGCTCCTTCAGCTGGGAGGACCTGTCCGCGCGGTACAACGCCGAGCTCGCCAACGGTTTCGGCAACCTCGCCTCGCGCGTGATCGCGATGGTGAACAAGTACTTCGACGGGCTCATCCCGGCGCCCTCCGGCTACCTCGACGCCGATCTCGCCATCCAGCGCACGGTCGCGAAGGCCGCCGAGGACGCCGACGCGGCGATCGAGCGACTGCTGATCAACGAGGCGATCGAGGCGATCTGGACCATCGTGGACGAGCTGAACGGCTACATCACGGTGCAGGAGCCGTGGGTGCTGGCCAAGTCGTCTGACACCCGGGAGCGGCTGGCGACCGTCATCTACACGGTGTCGGAGGGGTTGCGTGCGCTCGCGGTGCTGCTATCCCCGGTGATGCCGAAGGCGACCGCGAAGCTGTGGGAGGCGATCGGCGCTGACGGACTGGGCCCGCTGACCGAGCAGCCCATCCGGGAGGCAGGGTCCTGGGGTGTGCTGCAGCCGGGTACGGCCGTCCGCGCGCTGGAGGCGCTGTTCCCGCGGGTCGAGCAGGATGTCGCGGCCGCGGACGAGCGGCGATGACCGAGTCCAATTACGTCCGCAAGCGCGAGCACCGCGCCGAGAATGGCGCGAGCCGCGACCTCAGCTACCCGCCGCTGCCGACACCGCTGGTCGTCGGGGTGTACGACAACCACGCGCACCTGGAAATCATGGACGGCGACGAGCCTCTGGACTACAGGGAGCAGCTGGATCGGGCGAGCGCGGTCGGCATCCGGGGCGTCGTGCAGGTCGGCGGCGACCTGGAGACCAGTCGCTGGTCGGTCGAGGCGGCGCAGCGCGAGCCTCGGCTGCTCGCGGCGGTCGCCATCCACCCGAACGAAGCGCCCGTGTACGAGCGCGCCGGCACCCTCGATGACGCGATCGCCGAGATCGACGAGCTGGCGTCCAAGCCGCGGGTGGCCGCGGTGGGGGAGACCGGGCTGGACTTCTTCCGCACCGACGAGAGCGGCCGGGACGCCCAGTACAGGTCGTTCGAGGCGCACATCGAGATCGCCAAGAAGCACGACCTCGCGATGCAGATCCACGACCGTGACGCGCACGCCGAGGTGCTCGCAACGCTTGAGCGGGTCGGCGCGCCGGAGCGCACCGTCTTCCACTGCTTCAGTGGTGACGCCGAGATGGCCAGGTATTGCGCCGAACGCGGCTGGTACCTGTCGTTCGCCGGCAACATCACCTTCAAGAACGCGGCCAACCTGCGTGAAGCGCTCGCCGCCATCCCGCGCGATCGCATCCTGATCGAGACGGATGCGCCGTTCCTGACCCCGATGCCGTTCCGCGGGCGGCCCAATTCGCCGTACCTGATCCCGCACACGCTGCGGTTCATGGCCGACGAGCTGGGCACGGATGTCGCGCTGCTGGCCGCGCAGATCAGCTCCAACACCGAGCTCGCCTACGGCAGCTGGGAGGCGGAACCGGTGACCCTCGAGCACGGGCACGGATGACCCGGCTGCTCGGGCCGGCCGAGATCCGCGACCTCGCCGAGACGCTCGACCTGCGGCCGACCAAGAAGCTCGGCCAGAACTTCCTTCTCGACGGCAACACGGTGCGACGCATCGTCGACACCGCCGGAGTGCGCGCCGGTGACTCTGTACTGGAGGTCGGCCCAGGGCTCGGCTCGCTGACCCTCGGGCTGCTCGCGGCCGGCGCATCCGTCACCGCGGTCGAGATCGACGGGCGGCTCGCCGACCAGCTGCCGAAGACGGTGCAGCTGATGGCTCCGGATGCGTCGCTGACCGTGCTGACCGCCGACGCGCTGACCGTCACCGAGCTGCCGGGGGAGCCGACCACGCTGGTCGCGAACCTGCCGTACAACGTGTCGGTGCCGGTGCTGCTGCACCTGATCGAGACCTTCCCGAACCTGACGAGCGGACTTGTGATGGTGCAGGCCGAGGTCGGGCAGCGGATCGCGGCCGGGCCGGGCTCGAAGGTGTACGGCGGGCCGAGCGCCAAGGCTGCCTGGTACGGGCAGTGGCGCGCGGCCGGGCAGATCAGCAGGCAAGTTTTCTGGCCGGTGCCGAACGTCGACTCCATCCTGGTGTCGTTCGAGCGCGGCACGCCGCCGGGAACAGAAGCGGAACGGAAGTCGACGTTTGCGCTCATCGACGGCGCGTTCCAGCAGCGCCGGAAGATGCTGCGGCAGGCGCTGGCGGCCGAACTCGGGGGCAGTGCCGCGGCATCCGCTGTGCTCGAACGTGCAGGGATCGCACCCACCGCCCGCGGCGAGGAGCTGTCAGTGCACGACTTCCTGGCCATCGCCCGGGCGCGGTAGCGTTTTCGCATGTCAGCGGTCGAGGGTCAGAACTACAGCGAAGAGAAGGTCATCGCGTCAACCGGACGCACGATGGACCAGTGGCATCAGCTGCTCGACGGTGCCGGTGCGACCGGGTGGAAGCATCCGCAGATCGCGCGCTGGCTGGTCGACGAACACGGGGTCGACGGCTGGTGGGCGCAAGGCATCACGGTCGGCTTCGAGCAGGCGCGCGGGATGCGGCGGCCCGGCCAGCAGGCCGACGGCACGTTCGCGGTCTCGGTGAGCCGCACACTCGGTGGCGCCGAGTACGACGCGGTCGTCGAGAGGCTCGCTGACAGCTACGGGGAGACGATGTCACGGAGCCCCGGCGCGAGGCATCCGACCGCACGGTGGAGGGACGGTGACGAGAGCGTGCTGATGACGATCTCACCGGTGAAGGGTGGCGCGACCCGGGTGACGCTCACCCGATCGCGGATCGCCGACGACGATGGCCTGGCTGCGGCGAAGGCGGATCTCGCTGCGGCGCTCGATCGTGCACTGAAGTGACCGCTTCGGTCTACTAGGTTTATAGCCATGACGACCGAGGCCCCCGAACGGGTGGTGCACGCCAGAGCGCCGGGAAAGCTGAACGTCTACCTCGGCGTCGGCACCCTCCAGGAGGACGGGTATCACGAGGTTGCGACCGCCTACCAGGCGGTCTCGCTGTACGAGGAGGTGCGGGCCAGCCCCGCGCCGGACTTCTCGGTCAGCTTCACCGGCAGCGTCGACCTGACCGGGCTGAGCACGGACGGCTCGAACCTTGCGATCCGCGCGGCGACGCTGCTGGCGCGGCGGACCGGGTGGCGCGAGGGCGTGCGGCTGGAGATCGACAAGAACGTCCCGGTCGCCGGTGGCATGGGCGGCGGGTCGGCGGATGCCGCTGCGACGCTGCTCGCGTGCGATGCGCTGTGGGGGACCGGGCTCTCCCGCGACGACCTGCTCGGGCTGGCCGCAGAGCTCGGAGCCGACGTGCCGTTCGCGCTGCTCGGCGGGACCGCGGTCGGCACCGGCCGGGGTGACCAGCTGAGCCCGGCGCTCGCGCAGGGGCACTACCAGTGGGTGCTCGCGCTCGCCGACTTCGGCATGAGCACCCCGGAGGTCTACCGCGAGCTCGACAGGCACCGGGAGCGTCACGCCGGCGAGCTGTCGCCGGTGCTGGACCTGCCGCACGTGGAGACGACGGTGCTGCAGGCGCTGCGGGCGGGTGACCCGCACATGCTTGCGGCGTGCATGCACAACGACCTGCAGGCGGCGGCGCTGCACCTGGAGCCCCGGCTGGCCGAGGTGCTCGAGCTGGGTGAGGAGAACGGGGCGCTCGCCGGCATCGTGTCCGGATCCGGGCCGACGGTGGCGTTCCTGGCGGTCGACAACGACGCCGCGCTTGCGCTGCAGGTGGCGCTGTCGGCATCCGGGAAGCGCGTGGTGCGGGCGAGCGGGCCGGTGCACGGTGCCCGCGTAACCCCCGAGCCCTGAGCGCGCTCGCAACCCTTCGCCCCGGCCCGGCCCGGCTCCGGCCTCTGCATCCGCCGAGACTGCACGAAACGGCGTTTTGGCGCCCCATTCCGCAGGTTCCTGCAGTCTCGCGAGGCGGGTTCCCCTCCTCCCCAGCGATGGCGGTGGGGCGGAAGGGGGCCGCGGCCCGGCGGAGTGGCACCGAGCGGCGATTGGCGCGCGGATGCTGTCGGGGTGAGACGACCGCGTGACCTCCCAGAGCACCTGCGAGGTCGCGCGTTCGCGAGCAGGGAAGCGACGGAAACCGGGATCAGCTCCCGCCGCTTACGTGCGCCCGACCTGCATCGACCATTCCACGGGGTTCGCATACCGGCCGAGCATCCCGATTCCGTGCCGGCGCTCATCCGTGCCTACGCACTGCGGATGCCGGATTCGCAGCATTTCAGCCACACGACTGCGGCGCTCATCCACGGCATTCCGCTTCCGTTCGCTGTTGAGAATGCGACGCCACTGCACGTGAGCGCCGATCAGTCGGTGGGTTTTCCGAGGGCGCGCGGCGTCGTCGGCCACCACTCCGGCCAGTCGACAACGGTCGAGTCAAGGCAGGGGCTTCGTGTGTCGTCGCCCGTCGACTGCTGGTGCGAAATCGCGACGCTGCTGAGAACGGATGATTTGGTCGCCGCGGGGGATTTTCTGGTGACGGGCGACGAGCCGCTCAGCGCGGTGCCTCCGCTGGCGACGCTGTCAGATCTCGAACTGGCCGTCGAAGCGCGGGCGGGGCGGCGCGGCATTCGGCGTCTCAGTGAAGCGTTTCTGCTCGTTCGCTACGGCTCGTTGTCCCGAATGGAGACCCTGACGCGGCTGCTCATCGTTCGGGCGGGACTTCCAGAGCCGCTTCTGAACTTCACGCTCGCGGATCGCGCCGGCGGTTTCGTCGCGATGCTCGACCTCGCGTTCCCGGAATGGAAGGTGGGCATCGAGTATCAGGGCGATGTGCATCGCGAGAAGGAGCGCTTCCGGCGGGACATCACCCGGCGCGAGCGCATCGAGGATCAGGGATGGACGGTCATCTACGTGTCCGCTGACGACATTCTTCGCCACCACCCGCTTCAGACGATCGAGCGCATCCGTAGGCGGCTGCGCGCCCGGGGTGCGCGGGTGTGACCTAGCCGCTCGAAACTGCAGAAACGTGCGCTCTGGCCTGCGAGAGTGCAGGTTTGCGCAGTCTCGCGGGGAGTCGAGGGGACGGAGGGCCCGCTGGCGACCCGCAGGTAGCCTTGGGGGAATGGCCCACCTGCTCGGCGCCGAAGCGCTGCACCTCGAGTACCCGACCCGCGTGATCTTCGATGCGGTCACCGTCGGCCTGAACGAGGGCGACCGCGTCGGCGTCGTCGGCCGCAACGGCGACGGCAAGTCGACCCTGCTGCGCCTGCTCTCCGGTCGCCTCGACCCGCATGCCGGACGTGTCACCCGCCGCGGCGGCGTCACCCTCGGCATGCTCGACCAAGCGGACGAGCTCCCCGACGATCTCACCGTCGGCGCCGCCATCGTCGGCGACCGCGCCGAACACGAATGGGCAGGCGACCCGCGCGTGCGCGACGTCATCGCCGGGCTGGTCCGCGACATCCCGTGGGAGTCCCGGATGGCAGCCCTCAGCGGCGGGCAACGGCGCCGGGTGGCGCTCGCTGCCCTGCTCACCCGCGACTGGGACGTCATCTTCCTGGACGAGCCCACCAACCACCTCGACGTCGAGGGCATCGCCTGGCTCGCCGAGCACCTGAAGCGGCGCTGGCCGTCCGGCCAGGGCGGACTGGTTGTCGTCACCCACGACCGCTGGTTCCTCGACGAGGTCTCGACCGCCACCTGGGAGGTCCACGACCGCATCATCGAACCGTTTGAGGGCGGCTACGCGGCCTACATCCTGCAGCGCGTCGAACGCGATCGGATGGCGGCAGCATCCGAGGCGAAACGGCAGAACCTCGCCCGCAAGGAACTCGCCTGGCTGCGTCGCGGCGCACCGGCACGCACGGCCAAGCCGAAGTTCCGCATGGACGCCGCGCTCGAGCTCATCAGCAATGAACCGCCACCGCGGGACACCGTGCAACTGCAGCAGCTCGCCGTCGCGCGGCTCGGCAAGGACGTCGTCGACGTGCTCGACGCATCCGTCAGCTTCGACGGTCGCGAGATCCTGCGCGACGTGACCTGGCGCATCGCGCCGGGCGAGCGCACCGGCATCCTTGGCGCGAACGGCGCAGGCAAGTCGACCCTGCTCGGACTGGTCGGCGGCACCATCGAGCCGACCGCCGGCAGGGTGAAGCGCGGCAAGACAGTGCGCATCGCGATGCTCGACCAGCGGCTCGGCGAGCTCGCCGACATCCTCGACGACCGGGTTACGGATGTCGTCTCCCGCCAGAAGCGCTCCTACGTCGCCGGCGGCAAGGAGCTCACGCCCGGCCAACTCCTCGAGCGGCTCGGTTTCTCCAGCGCGCAGCTCGCCACCCCGGTGCGCGACCTCAGCGGTGGGCAGAAGCGCCGGCTGCAGCTGCTGCTCATCCTGCTCAACGAGCCGAACGTGCTCCTCCTCGACGAGCCGACCAACGACCTCGACACCGACATGCTCGCCGCGATCGAAGACCTGCTCGACGACTGGCCCGGCACCCTCATCGTCGTCAGCCACGACCGCTACCTCATCGAGCGGGTCACCGACCAGCAGTACGCGGTGCTGCACGGGCACTTCCGGCACCTGCCGGGCGGCGTCGACGAGTACCTGAAGCTGCGAGCGACCGCGCGGACCGCGACGACGCCGAAACCGGATTCCGCCAAATCGGATGCGGGAAAGGCTAACGCGGCGGTCCCGACAAGCTCGGACACCGGCGCCGCGCTCTCCGGCGCCGACCGCCGCTCCGCCGAGAAGGAGGTCTCGGCGATCGACCGCAAGCTCGCGAAACTCTCCGACCAGATCGCGAAGAAGCACGAGCAGCTCGCCGCGCACGACCAGAGCGACTACGAGGGGCTCGGTACGATCACCGCCGAACTCACCGCCCTGGAAGCGGAGACCGCAGAACTCGAGAACCGCTGGATCGAGCTCTCCGAGCAACTCGAGTCCTGACCCCCGCATCCAGTAGCTGCATCGAGTCGGGAGTCTTACCCGGTATGCCCGCCCAAGCGGGCAAATGTCCCGACTCGATGCACCGCCATCGCCCGCCAGAACCGCTTTGCGCCGATGAGAGCGCCATTTCGTCGCGGGTCTGCCACACTGTCATGCATGGTTCGAGCGAGGATGCTTCGATGAGCCGGCTGGATGTCGACCATTACCGCGACCTGCTGCTGAAGGAGCGGGACGAGACCGTGAGCCTGCTCGGCGAGCTCGGCGCGGACATCAGCGCAATCGTCGACGCGCGGCAGGGTTCGAACAACGATGACGAACATGACCCGGAAGGTGTCACCCTCGCCTACGAGCGGTCGCAGACCGACGCGCTGCTCCGCCAGTCGCAACGCCGCCTGCACGAGATCACGGATGCCCTGAAACGCATCGACGAGGGCACCTACGGCCTGTGCCAGGTGTGTGGCAAGCCGATCGGCTACGAACGCCTGGCCGCCAGGCCGTACGCGCGCGCGTGCGTCGAGCACGCCGACCTGATGTAGTCCGACGTCCGCGACGTTACTGCTCGAAGTCCAGGCTCAGCTTGCGCAACAGGGTGGCCAGCCGGTCCTGCTCCGCGGGCGACAGCGCACCCAGCAGCTCGCGCTCGTGCTGCAGCAGTTCGCTGATCGCGCTGTCCACGCTCTCCCGCCCGCGGGTGGTCATCGTCACGATGATGCCGCGGCCGTCGTTCGGGTCGGTGCGGCGCTGCACCAGGCCACGTTCGACCAGGCGGTCGATGCGGTTGGTCATGGTCCCGGATGACACGAGCGTCTGCTGCAGCAGCTGCTTGGGGCTCAGCTGGTACGGCGTGCCTGCCCGGCGCAGGGCGGAGAGCACATCGAACTCCCACGATTCCAGGTCGGATGCGCCGAACGCCTCCCGTCGCGCCCGATCCAGGTGCTTCGAGAGTCGGCCGACGCGGGACAGGATCTGCAGTGGAGCGAAGTCCAGGTCGGCCCGTTCCCGGGACCACGCATCGACGATCCGGTCGACCTCGTCGTGTGAGCGCATCCACTCATTATCCCGCCCGCCGCATCCGGATGAGCGTTGCTCCGCCCCCAGGATTCGAACCTGGACCTAACAGCTCCAAAGGCTGTCGTGCTGCCGTTACACCAAGGCGGACCGCGCTTCGCGCGCACTCAAGTCTGCCAGAAGCATCCGTCTCCACTCGTCGGTTCACGGCGCACGCGGCGGCCGCCGGGGAGGCGATCGGTAAAGTTGTGCGCATGACCGACCAGAATCTCGCCGTCGTCGTGCTCGCCGCCGGGCAGGGCACCCGGATGAAGTCCTCGACGCCGAAGGTGCTGCACCCGCTGGCCGGCATCCCGCTGCTCGGCCACGTGCTCGCCACCGCGCGGGCCCTCGAACCGTCCCACATCATCACCGTCGTCCGCCACGGACGCGACCAGGTCGCCGAGGCGGCCACCGCCCTGCTGCCGGAGTGCGTGATCTGCGACCAGGACGACATCCCCGGCACCGGCCGCGCGGTCGAGGTTGCGCTGAACGCGCTACCGGGTGAGTTCGACGGAGACGTCGTGGTGGTCAGCGGCGACGTCCCGCTGCTCGACGCCGACACCCTCCGCGAGTTCATCGCCGCGCACCGCAGCGCCCGCGCCGCCGCGACCGTGCTGTCCGCGCTCCTCGACGACGCCACCGGCTACGGCCGCGTCGTGCGCGCCGCCGATGGCAGCCTCGACCGCATCGTCGAGCAGAAGGACGCCGCCGAGGACGAACTGGCCATCACCGAGATCAACTCCGGCAGCTACGTGTTCTCCGCCCGCGCGCTGCGCGAGCAGCTGCCGCGCATCGGCACCGACAACGCGCAGGGCGAGAAGTACCTGACCGATGTGGTCGGCTTGCTGCGCGCATCCGGATCCACCGTCGAGGCAACCCCGGTTGCCGAGAGCTGGATGGTCTCCGGCGTCAACGACCGGGTGCAGCTGAGCGAGCTCGGCGAGCGGCTGAACCGGATGATCGTGCGCGGCTGGCAGCGCGCGGGCGTCACCGTGCAGGACCCGTCCACCACCTGGATCGACCGCAACGTGACCCTCGCCGAGGACGTCGAGATCCTCCCCGGCACCCAGCTGAAGGGTGCCACCAAGGTCGAACGTGGCGCCACCATCGGCCCGGACACCACCCTCGTCGACTGCGAGGTGGGCGAGGGTGCGACCGTGAAGCGCACCGACGGCACGCTCGCGGTGATCGGCGCCGGCGCATCCGTCGGCCCGTTCAGCTACCTGCGGCCGGGCACCTACCTCGGCGCGGGCGGCAAGATCGGCACCTTCGTGGAGACCAAGAACGCCACCATCGGCGAGAACAGCAAGGTGCCGCACCTCAGCTACATCGGCGACACCGAGGTTGGTGTCGGCTCGAACGTCGGCGCAGGAACCATCACCGCCAATTACGACGGGGTCAACAAGCACCGCACCGTGGTCGGCTCGCACGCGCGCACCGGCTCGCACAACGTGTTCGTCGCCCCGGTTAGAATTGGCGACGGAGCCTACACGGGCGCCGGCACGGTGGTCCGCAAAGACGTCCCAGCGGGTGCGCTGGCCCTCAACGTTGCTCCGCAAAGGAACATCACGGGGTGGGTCGTGCAGAACCGTGCGGGAACCGCTGCGGCCGACGCCGCCGCGGCTGCTGACGGCGAGCAGGACTAAAAACCAGTCGGTTCACCGGCAGAGAGCGAGAAACGTGTCCGGCATCAAGATCAGCGGTCAGAAGAGGCTCGTGCTCGTGTCCGGACGAGCACACCCCGCGCTCGCGGAGCAGATCGCTGCAGAGCTGGGCTCTGAGCTCGTACCGACGGATGCGCGCACCTTCGCGAACGGCGAGATCTACGCGCGCTACGACGAGAGTGTGCGCGGATGCGACGCGTTCGTGATCCAGTCGCACACCACACCGATCAACGAGTGGCTCATGGAGCAGCTGATCATGGTGGACGCGCTCAAGCGAGCATCCGCCAAGCGCATCACCGTGGTTGCCCCGTTCTACCCGTACGCCCGCCAGGACAAGAAGGGCCGTGGCCGCGAGCCGATCTCGGCGCGACTCGTCGCGGACCTGTTCAAGGCCGCCGGCGCCGACCGCATCATGAGCGTCGACCTGCACGCCGCCCAGATCCAGGGCTTCTTCGACGGTCCGGTCGACCACCTGTTCGCGATGCCGGTGCTGCTCGAGCACTTCAAGGCGAAGCTGCCGAAGGACCTGCTCACCGTCGTCTCGCCCGACATGGGACGCGTCCGGGTGGCCGACCTGTGGAGCGACAAGCTGGGTGCGCCGCTGGCGATCATCCACAAGCGCCGCGACCCGCTGGTGCCGAACAAGGTGTCAGTGCACGAGATCGTCGGTGAGGTCGAGGGTCGCGTCTGCCTGCTGGTCGACGACATGATCGACACCGGACGCACCATCGTGCATGCGGCGGAGGCGCTGAAGAAGGCCGGCGCCATCGGCGTCGTCGTCGCAGCCACCCATGCGGTCTTCTCCGACCCGGCTACGCAGCTGCTGCAGTCCGAATTCATCGACTCCGTGGTCGTCACCGACACCCTGCCGGTGCCGGAGGAGAAGCGGTTCCCGACCCTCACTGTGCTGCCGATCGCGCCGCTGCTGGCGCGAGCCATCCGCGAGGTGTTCGACGACGGGTCAGTGACCTCGATGTTCGACGGCGCGGCCTGATGGACTACCCCAGGCCCTGGCTCTCCAGCTACGCCGACGGCGTGCCGGAGGAGCTGGAGCTTCCGACCGGGTCGCTCTACGACCTCGTCGAGGAGTCGGTTCGGACCTACCCCGACAACGTCGCCCTCCAGTTCTTCGGGCGCACCACCAGCTACGCCGAGCTCGGTGAGCAGATCGAGCGTGCCGCGGAGGGATTGCGCCGACTCGGCGTGCAGAAGGGCGACACCGTCGCGCTGGTGCTGCCGAACAGCCCGCAGCATGTTGTCGCGTTCTACGCGGTGCTGCGGCTCGGCGCGATCGTCGTCGAGCATAACCCGCTGTACACGCCGCGTGAGCTTCGCCACCAGTTCGAGGATCACGGCGCGCATACCGTCATCGCCTGGAACAACGTCGTCGCCACCATTCAGGACTTCCCGAAGGACCTCGGCGTCGCGCGCGTCATCTCGGTGGACATCGCCGAAGAGCTGCCGTTGGCGATGCGTGCCATGCTCCGCCTGCCGGTTGCCAAGGCCCGCGAGTCCCGCGCGGCGCTCACCAGCAAGGTGAGCGGCACCATCCTGTGGAAGGACCTGCTGAAGACCGACCGGATCGAGCCGCGGATTGTGCGCCCGACCGCCGACGATGTCGCGATCCTGCAGTACACGAGCGGCACCACCGGCTACCCGAAGGGTGCGACGCTCACCCATCTGAACCTCACCTCCAACGCCGCGCAGGCGCGCGCGTGGGTGCCGACCGTGCCACGCGGAACCGCGGTGGTGTACGCGGTGCTGCCGATGTTCCACGCCTACGGGCTCACTCTGTGCCTGACCTTCGCCATGAGCATGGGCGCCCGGCTGGTGCTGTTCCCCAAGTTCGACCCCGATCTGGTGCTGGATGTGGTGAAGAAGCATCCGGCGACGTTCCTGCCCGCCGTCCCGCCGATCTACGAGCGGCTGATGAGCCGGGCCAAGGAGAAGGGCGTCTCGCTGAAGGGCATCCAGATCGCCATCTCCGGGGCAATGCCGCTGCAGGCATCCGTTGTCGAACCGTGGGAGGCGCTCACCGGCGGCTACCTCGTCGAGGGTTACGGCCTGTCCGAGGCGAGCCCGGTGCTGATGGCCAACCCCGTCGGCACCACCCGCCGCGCCGGCACCGTCGGCCTGCCGCTGCCTGGCACAGAGATTCGCGTCGTCGACCCGGACAACCCCACTGTCGATCGCGCGCCCGGCGAGGAAGGCGAGCTGATCGTCCGTGGTCCGCAGGTGTTCAGTGGCTACTGGAAGAACCCGGATGCGACGGCCGCGGTCTTCGTGGACGCGCCCGACGGCGGGGCGCCATGGTTCCGCACCGGGGACATCGTCACGGTTGACGACGACGGCTTCGTGCGGGTGGTCGACCGGATCAAGGAGCTCATCATCACCGGTGGCTTCAATGTCTCTCCGAGCGAGGTCGAGGAAGCGGTGCGCGCGCATCCGGGCGTTGCCGAGGCCGCGGTCGTCGGGTTGCCGAGCCAGCACTCCGGTGAGGATGTTGTCGCCGCAGTTGTGATGGCACCAGGCGCGAAATTCGACGAGGCTGCGATTCGCGATGCGGCACGCTCGTCGTTGACCGCGTACAAGGTGCCGAAGCAGGTGATCCAGGTCGATGCGCTGCCGAAGTCGCTCATCGGCAAGGTGCTGCGCAGGCAGGTGCGCGAGCAGCTCATCAAGCGCTAGGCGCTTGGTGCGAACCGGCGGCTTTCCCGGTGACCTCTCGGGTGCTGATCGTTGACACCCGCCAGTGGGCTTGTTGGACTGGCAGGGCGACGATCTCAAGGGAGCGATCATGGCCGACGAGCACGATGGCTACGCGCAAGGCGATGACCAGGCGATCCTGACCAACCGCCAGGGGCATCAGGTCTACGACAACCAGAACCAGCGCACCGTCGGGCCGCGCGGACCGGCCACCCTGGAGAACTACCAGTTCCTCGAGAAGATCAGCCACTTCGATCGTGAGCGCATCCCGGAGCGGGTGGTGCACGCCCGCGGGTTCGTTGCCTTCGGCGAGTTCGAGGCGACCGGCAAGTGGGGCGACGAGCCGGTGTCGAAGTACACGCGCGCGAAGCTGTTCCAGGAGCCGGGCAAGAAAACGGAGGTGGCCATCCGGTTCTCGACCGTGATCGGCGGCCGCGACTCGGCCGAGACTGCTCGTGACCCGCGCGGCTTCGCGGTGAAGTTCTACACGGAGGACGGCAACTGGGATCTCGTCGGCAACGACCTCGGGGTGTTCTTCATCCGGGACGCGATCAAGTTCCCGGATGTGATCCACTCCTTGAAGCCGGATCCGGTGACCTTCCGGCAGGACCCGGCCCGCATCTTCGACTTCATGTCGCAGTCGCCGGAGTCGCTGCACATGCTGGTGAACCTGTTCAGCCCACGCGGCATCCCCGCCGACTACCGGCACATGCAGGGCTTCGGGGTGAACACCTACAAGTGGTGCAACAAGGCAGGCGACACCGTGCTGGTGAAGTACCACTGGCAGCCGCATCAGGGTGTCAAGAGCATGACCGAGGAGGATGCCGCGCGTATCCAGGCGCATGACACCGGGCATGCCTCAAAAGACCTGTTCGAGGCGATCGAGCGCGGCGACTACCCGAAATGGGATCTCTACGTGCAGCTGATGAGCGATGACGAGCATCCGGAACTCGACTGGGACCCGCTGGATGACACGAAGACGTGGCCGGAGCAGGACTTCCCGCCGAAGCTGGTGGGCACGATGACGCTGAATCGCAACGTCAGCGACCACCACCTGGAGAACGAGCAGATCGCGTTCGGCACCGGCGTGCTCGTCGACGGGCTCGACTTCTCGGACGACAAGATGCTGGTCGGTCGTACCTTCAGCTACAGCGACACGCAACGGTACCGGGTGGGTTCGAACTACCTGCAGCTGCCGGTCAACGCGCCGAAGGCGCAGGTGGCGACCAACCAGCGCGGCGGCCAGATGGCATACCAGGTGGACCTGGGCGACAGACAGAACCCGCACGTCAACTACGAGCCGTCGATCACCGGCGGCCTGCGCGAGGATCAGTACCAGACCGAGGACATCGAGGGCCCGGAACTCAGCGGCCGGCTCACCCGCGCCCGCATCCCGCGCACCAACGACTACCTGCAGGCCGGGCAGCGCTACCAACTGCTGGAGCAGTGGGAGAAGGACGACCTGGTCGGCAACTTCGTGATGTTGATCGGCCAGGCGGCGCGCGCCGTGCAAGAACGGATGCTGTGGCACTTCTACCTGGTCGATGACGAGCTCGGGCAGAGGGTGGGCGATGGGCTCGGCATCGGCATCGACGAGGTGAAGGGGATGGACCCGCTGCCAGGGCAGACCCTCACCGACGAGGATCAGCGCCGCCGGCAGAACCTGGGCCAGAACGGCCCGCGCGACGTGGAAGGACTCACCATGACCCACTGCGTGCCCGACGAACGGGTGATGCACGCCGCCTGAGCCCGGGCGACTCGATTTCCGCCCCGTCTCACATCGCGTTCACCGCGCGTTGGGTCAGCCGTGGGCGCTCGTTCACCCGGTTTCGATTGGATAACGGCAATCAGGGGGTGATCGGTCGATGGGGACAGCGCGAATCGTGTTCACACGTTTCCCGTCGCCGCGCCATCCGCGGCTCGCGGCGTGGGCCGGCCACCTGAACCGGGTCGCTGGTGTCGACGAGACACTGCGCGCCGGAGCCGGCAGCGCGGTGGTGTGGCAACTGGTATCCGGCAACTTCCGGCCGCTGGGGCGCCGCACCGCGGTGTTCGCCTCCGTCGATGAGGCGCGCGCCGACGCCCTGCGGATGGTCGAAGAGGAAAACCGGATGCTCCCGCAGGCGCGCCGCGAGCAGCGCTACGGCGGGTTCGGCTGGTATTTCACCCTCGATGGGTTCCCGGTGCTCGCGTGCGCGCGCTGGTATTTCAACGAACGCGACCGCGCGCACGCGATCGAGTTGGCGCGGGATGCGCTCGCTCACGCTGTGCTGAAGGACACGGTCAACGACATCCGCCCCACCTTCGCCGCCGAATAGGCTGGGGGAAATGAACACGCTGCAACGCAGCCTCGGGACCCGTCAGGCGGTCGTCATCGGGCTCGCCTCGATGGTCGGCGCGGGGGTGTTCTTCGTCTGGTCGCCCGCGGCGCAGGTCGCCGGCGGTGGGCTGCTGATCGGCCTCGCCATCGCGGCGGTGATCGCGACCCTCAACGCGCTCAGCTCGGCGCAACTGGCGATGGTGCATCCGGTATCCGGCGGAACCTACGCTTACGCGCGCGCCGAGATCAGTCCGCTCGCGGGCTTCACCGCTGGCTGGCTGTTCCTCGCGGGCAAGACCGCGTCGGCGGGGGCGATCGCGCTCATCGCGGGCAGCTACCTGTGGCCAGAGCAGGCCCGTGCGGTCTCCGTAATGGTGATCGTCGTGCTCGCGGTGGTGAACATGACCGGCATCCGCAGCACCGCCGCGATCAGCGCGGGCATCGTCACCGTCGTGCTCTGCGGCATCGTGGCGGTCGTCATCGCCGCGCTCGTCTCGCCGCCCGCGGATGCGCCCGGGCTCGGCGCGCTCACGCCCGGCAGCCCGTACGGCATCCTGCAGTCGGCCGGACTGCTGTTCTTCGCGTTCGCCGGGTACGCGCGCATGGCAACTCTCGGCGAGGAGGTGCGCAACCCGAAGCGCACGCTGCCACGGGCCATCATCACCGCGCTGGCCATCACGCTGCTCGTCTACGGCACCCTCGGCGTGCTGTGCGTCGCACTGCTCGGCACGGATGCGCTGGCCGCGACGGCCACGCCGGTCGCCGACCTGGTCGGCACCGCCGCACCCTGGGACACCATCATCCGCGTGGTCGCCGGGATCGCGTGCCTCGGTTCGCTCGCCGGCATCCTCGCCGGCCTGTCGCGCACCTCGCTGGCGATGGCGCGCGACCGTGAACTGCCCGCCGGCCTGGCCTGGATCTCGCCGCGCACGCACGCGCCGGCGCTCGCCGAGGCGGTCATCGCGTGCCTCGCGATCGCCGGTGTGGTCTTCCTGCAGCCGGAACGGCTTGTGGGCTTCAGCTCGTGCGCCGTGCTCTGCTACTACGCGCTCGCGCACGCGTCCGCACTGCGGCAGCGGGCATCCGATCGGTGGCTGCCGCGCGTCGTGCAGATCGCTGGCCTGATCGGATGCCTGGTGCTCGCGTTCACGCTGCCCTGGCAGGCGCTCGTCGTGACCGCGGGCGTGCTCGCGCTCGGGCTGACGCTGCGGATGCTGACACGCATGCTGACAAAAAGGCGGATTCGCACCTAGTCTCGGGACATGGGCGATCCTGTGGTCGACGGCTTCTGGTCCGCGCTCGGCGGCGGGCACGACCTGGTCGAGCGCCGACAGCCGACCACCGGGCGAGGCTCGCTGCGTTCGGCGTTCCCGGTCACCGAGCTGGCGGTGGCGTCCATCGGCGCGGCCGGGCTCGCGGCATCCGAGCTGGTCAGCGCCACCGCCGGGGCAGCGCCCACCGTGACGGTGGACCGGGCGCTCGCCTCCGGGTGGTTCGGGATGACCTTGACGCCCGTCGGCTGGCAGGTGCCGTCACCGTGGGACCCGATCGCGGGCGACTATCGCGCATCCGATGGCTGGATCCGGCTGCACACCAACGCGCCGCGCCACAAGGCGGTGGCGCTCGAGGTGCTCGGCGTCGCGGACGATCGCGAAGCGGTGGCGCGGGCGGTCGCCCAGTGGCCGGCGCAAGAGCTCGAGGATGAGGTCGTCGAGGCGGGCGGATGCGCGGCAGTCATGCGGTCGACGATCGAGTGGCGGCGACACCCGCAGGGCATGGCGGTGGCCGAGGAGCCGCTCGTGGCGTGGCGGGACGGACTAGCCGGGCGTCCAGGCGGAGGCTGGCAGCCGACGGCCGGGCGGCCGCTGGCCGGCCTGCGCGTGCTCGACCTCACCCGGGTGATCGCCGGCCCGGTGGCGACGCGGCTGCTCGCCGGGCTCGGTGCGAGCGTGCTGCGCATCGACCCGCCGGACTGGAACGAGCCGGCGATCGTGCCGGAGCTGACGATCGGCAAGCGCACCGCGCGGCTCGACGCGCACGAGTTTGCCGGGCTGGAGCAGTTGCGCGCGCTGGTCGCCGAGGCGGATGTCGTGGTGCAGGGGTACCGTCCCGGCGCGCTGGACGGGTTCGAGCTCGGAGCGCGCGCACGCTCCGAGCTGCGGCCCGGACTCGTCGACGTGTCGCTCGACGCCTACGGCTGGACCGGACCGTGGAGTCACCGGCGCGGCTTCGACTCCCTGGTGCAGATGTCGGCGGGCATCGCCGAGCGTGGGATGCGCTGGGCGGGCGCGGACAAGCCTGTGCCGTTGCCGGTGCAGGCGCTCGACCACGCGACCGGGTACCTCGTGGCGGCCGCGGTGCTGCGGGGACTCACGATGGCGGTGACGGAGGGGCGCGGGTCGATCGCGCAGCTGTCGCTGGCGCGCACGGCGCTGGTCCTGACGTCGGCGGGCGAGGGCGACGATGCCGCCGAGGCGACGCTGGATGCGCTGCCGACGCGGGATGAGGCGACCCAGTGGGGACCGGCGAAGCGATTGCTGCCGCCGCTCACGATCGAGGGCGCCCCGCTGGCCTGGGGCCTGCACGCGCGCGACCTCGGCTCCGACGCAGCCACCTGGTGACCCGTCCTCGGTGGTCGCGCCCCGGTGGTCGAGCCTGTCGAGACCCTGAAGGGTCGAGGACTGCCCTTCGTGCCGCAGTGAAGGGCGCTATGTGACCCCTCGGGATGCTGGCGCTACTCCTCGAGCTGCTCCTCGGTGCGGTCGCCGCTCCACAGCGTGTGGAACGTCCCCGGCATGTCGACGCGCTTGTAGGTGTGGGCGCCGAAGAAGTCCCGCTGCCCCTGCACCAGCGCGGCGGGCAGCCGCTCGGACGCGAGCGAGTCGAAGTACGCCAGCGCAGACCCGAACCCGGGCACCGGCACCCCCGACAGCGCAGCGGTCGACACCACGCGCCGCCAGGCGACCTCGCCGTCCTTGATCGCCTGCATGAAGTAGTCGTCGGCGAGCAGGGTCGGCGCATCCGGGTTCGCGGCGTACGCGTCAACGATGCGGTTCAGGAACTGCGCCCGGATGATGCACCCACCACGCCAGATCGTCGCGATCGCGCCGGGGTCGATCTCCCAGCCGTACTTCTCGGCACCAGCGAGGATCGCGTCGAAGCCCTGCGCGTACGCGACGATCTTCGACGCGTACAGCGCAGCCTGCACATCCTCCTCGAAGGTGTGCCCGACGACAGCAGTCTCCGGGCGGGCGTCGACCTTCGCCTGCACCGCCTTGCGCTGCTCCGGATGGCTGGACACCGCGCGCGCGAACACCGCCTCCGCGATCCCGCCGACCGGAATACCCAGGTCGAGCGCGTTCTGCACGGTCCACACGCCGGTGCCCTTGGACCCGGCCTCGTCGAGCACGACGTCGATGAACGGCTTGCCGGTGCGGGCATCCACCTGGCGCAGCACTTCGGCGGTGATCTCGATCAGGTACGACTCCAGCGGGCCCTTGTTCCACTCGGCGAAGATGTCGGCGATCGCCGCGGGGGAGTGACCCGCGACGTGGCGCAGCAGGTCGTAGGCCTCGGCGATCAGCTGCATGTCGGCGTATTCGATGCCGTTGTGGATCATCTTCACGAAGTGCCCTGCGCCATCAGTGCCGACGTGCGTCACACACGGCACGCCGTCGACGCGCGCGGCGATCGACTCCAGGATCGGTCCGAGCGTGCGGTACGACTCGGCTGACCCGCCCGGCATGATGCTCGGCCCGGTCAGCGCGCCCTCCTCGCCGCCGGAGATCCCGGCGCCCACGAAGTGCAGCCCGGTCTCGGTGATGGCCTTCTCGCGCCGGATGGTGTCGGTGAACAGCGCGTTGCCGCCGTCGACGATGATGTCGCCGGGCTCGAACACCGCGGCCAACTGGTCGATCACGGCATCCGTCGGCTCCCCGGCCTTGACCATGATGATCGCGGTTCGCGGGCGGCTCAGCGACGCCGCGAACTCCTCGATCGTCTCGCTGGGCACGAACCCGGCTTCCGGATGCTGGGACGCCAGTTCGCGGGTCTTCTGCGGTGAACGGTTGTAGATCGCGACCGTGTTGCCCTCGCGACTGGCGAGGTTGCGGGCAAGATTGGAGCCCATCACCGCCAAGCCGACGACGCCGATGTTTGCCTTGCCCGTGTTGTCCATGCTCGCTCCCTGATCGGTCTCTCCTCAAGGCTAGTAGGGCGCGAGTGGGTGCTACATCGCGCGAGCCTTGCGACCGGGTGGTCCGCGGATGCTGGCTGGCTAGGATCGCTCCATGGATCTGGTCGTGCTGCTCCTGGTCATTGCGGCGCCGCTGGCCGTCGGGATCACCATCACCGTCGCGGTGCTCCGCTCGCGTGCCCGCAGAAACCAGCAGCGGATCGAGCAGGAGCGTCAGGTCGCCGGGCAGCTGGCGGAACTGGAACAGCGGGCGGGGTCCGCGCTCGTGCGTGCCGACGAGCGTGTCCGCCTGGCCAGCGACGACCTGGGTTTCGCGATTGCCGAGTTCGGCGATGCCGCTGCCGCCGAATTCGGGGCGGCGCTGCAGCGCGCCAAGCAGCGCTTGAGCGAGGCGTTCCAGTTGAACCAGCGCCTGAGCGATCACGTGCCGGACACCGACGAGCAGCGGCGGGACTGGAACGAGCGGATCATCTCCCTGTGCCAGTCGGCGGAATCCTCGCTGAGAGAGCAGTCCGACGCGTTCGCCGCCCGCCGTGCGGAAGCGCACAGGGTCCCGTCCGAGATCGACCGCGTGCGGGCGGAGGTCGAACGCATCCGGCAGTCGCTGCCGTCCGCCCGGGCAACCCTCGCGAGCCTCGCCGAGCGGTACTCCGCGGGCGCGCTCGACCCGATCGCGGCAAACGCGGATCAGGCCGAGCAACTGCTCGAGTTCGCCCAGCGCAGCACCGAGGTGGCGGATGCCCGCCTGACCGCGTCCCGCGGCTCCGAGGCTTCAGCGGCGCTGCGGGCGGCTGCCGAGTCGACGCAGCGCGCCGAGGCGCTGGTCGACGCCGTCGACAGTTTCGAGGTCGAAGCGATCAAGGCCGAGGCTGCCCTCGCCGCGATGGTCGCCGAGTCGAACGCCGAACTGGCCGCGGCCCGGCAGCTGCCTGAAGCGACGCGGCGCGCCACCATCGATCCGGCGATCGAGCGCCTCGAGCGCGCGTTGGCGAGCCTGCCGGCACCCGGCTCGCTCCGCGATCCGGTGGGCGCGCTCTCGGCCATCCGCCAGGCGAACACCGCGCTGGACGATGCGGTTGCGGAGCACACCCAGCAGGCGGATCGGCGTGAGCGGTTGCGTGCGCAGCTCGTCACCGCGATGGATGACGCCGAACGACAGATCGCCGCGGCGCGCGGGCTCGTGCTGGACTACGGGGCACCGGTGGGTCCGGATGCCCGAACCCGTCTCGCCGAGGCGGAGCGTGAACTCGCTGAGCTTCCGACAGAGCGGGAGCCTGAGCCCGCGATCAGGCGTGCCCGCCGCGCGGCCGCCCTGGCGGCGGAGGCCGCAGCCATCGCCCGAGCCGACCTTGAGCACATGCAGGCGGCCCAGTACGGGGGCTATGGCTATGGCGCCCCGCGTGGCTACGGCTCCAGTGGTTCCGGAGTGATCGGCGGCGTTCTCGGCGGCCTGGCCATCGGCGGCCTGCTCGACGGGCTGGGCGACCTCGGCGACTTCGGCGACTTCTTCGGCTGAGAACAGCGGGCAGCCGCGACGCGATTCGAGGAGGAATGGGTCTGCCGACGCGGTTTCAAGGATCTTTCGTCGACGGGGGAGTAGTTGCTCCTCGAATTCGGTCAGCTTGTCGCCGGGTACACGATCGGCGCAGCGTGCACGCGCGCGCAGGCCTCGGTGAGCACGCCGAGCAGGTCGCCGCTCGCCGCGCTGAACGATTCGCCGTCGATCGCGAGCGGCGCGCCGAACACGACGATGGGCGCCCCTATCTCCGGGCAGCTGACCGCCTGCTCGATGCTCAAGCCGCCGACCGCCTGCACGGGGACCGTGGTGGCTGCCACGATCGCCGGCAGGTCGGTGAGCGGAGTCAGGCCGAGCTCGGGGTGCATCCCGCGGTGGTCATAGCCGATGTGGTGGATGACCATCCCGACACCGAGCTGCTCGAGCCGCACGCACTCGGCGACCCGATCCGGTGCGCCCAGGTCGTCGCCCATCACGAGCATCCCGAACTTCTCTCCCGCCTCGATCACGCGCGCGATGGTCGCATCGTGCGCGCGCCCCATGACGATGACCGCGTCCGCGCCGGCGTCGCCCATCATCTCGGCTTCCAGGTAGCCGCCGTCCATGGTCTTCAGGTCGACGATGATCGGGTGGTCCGGAAACTCCTTGCGCAGCGCCCGCACCGAGTGCAGCCCCTCCGCGAGCACCAGCGGCGTGCCCACCTCGATCCAGTCGGCACCGGCCTCGACGGCGATCGCGGCGGTGCGCAGCGCCTCATCGTTGTTGGTGAGGTCGAGCGAGATCTGCACGAGCGGGCGCTCGAGGGTCTCGCGGGTGATGTCGCGGATCGACGTTGACACGGTTCTCCTTTGTTTTTCGCGAAGAGAAGACTCGACTGACGGATGCGGCTTGGCTAGCGCTCGACGAGGTTGCGCGGCGCGTTCCCGGCCGCGATCGCCGCGATGTTCTCGCTGATCAGGGCGCTGGCGCCGAGCGGTCGCCCGCCCGCGGCGTGCGGCGTGATGATCGCGTTGGGCAGGTCCCAGAGCCTCGAGCTCGGCGGCAGCGGCTCGACGCTCGTGACATCAAGGGCGGCACCGCCGATGCGGCGCGCGGCCAGCGCGTCGATCAGGGCATCCTCGTCGACGGTCGACCCGCGGCCGACGTTGACTAGCCAGGCGTGCTTCGACAGCAGGGCGATCCGCTGCGCGCTCAGGGCATGCCGGGTGGATGCGACCGAGGGCAGGATCATCAGCAGCACGTCGGCCTTCGGCAGCTCGGACTCGATGTCATCTACCGCGATCACCCGGTAGCCAGAGTCCTCGCGTGCCGTCGTCGCGACTCCCGTGACGTTCGCGCCGAGTGCGGTGAGCAGCGGCGCGAGGGTGCGCGCGATGCCGCCGAAGCCCCAGATCAGCACGTTGGCGTCGCGCAGTGTCGTGAACACTTCCGGGTTCTTCTCCGGCTGCATCCCGCCGAGCTCGGAGGCCCAGCGGTGCCCCAGCTGCGCCCGCACCAGCGTGTGCAGCTGGCGCGCAGCGGCCAGCACGAGCGCGAGCGCGTGCTCGGTCACCGGCCGGTCATGCAGTGAGCGCCCGGATGCGATGTGCGCGGTGTCGACGAATCCGGCGGCGACCACGGCATCCGGACCAGCGGCGAGGGTCTGGACGAGCCGCACCGACCGAAGCCGCGCTGCGGCATCGCGCAGCTGGTCGTCGGGGTTGCCCCACACGACCAGCGCCTCGGCGTCCTCGTGCTCTGCGGGCACCGGCAGGCTGGGGTCGTAGAGCACCGGCTCGACGCCGTCAGCGTCCAACGTCAGTTCGAGCGAGGTGGGCAGGAGGACCTTCATGCTGCGGCTCCGGGGAACTCGGTGTTGTAGGTGCGGCCGAGCTCGGTCAGCTCGGTCACGGTCTCATCGGCAAGCGGGATGCCGTCGCTCAGCCGTGCGCGGCGCGTGCGCTCCTCCGGCTCACCGGGGACCAGCACCTCGCTGTGGCCCTCGGCCGCAGCGGTGCCGTGCGCTGCGTCGATGAGCTCTCGCATCCGCTCGGTGAACACGTCGAGCGGCATGATGCGCTTGATGTCGATGGCGAACATGAAGTGCCCGACATCCTGCGGCTTGCTGAAGTCCTGGTACATGTTGCCGATGCCGTGCGCGATCGCGGCGCCGCTCAGCACGCCGGCGAGGATCTCGATGAGGAAGCCGAGCCCGTACCCCTTCGGCCCGCCGGCCGGCAGCAGCGCGTGGATGGCGTTCGGGTCGGTGGTTGGCGTGCCGGTCGAGTCGACGCCCCAGGTATCCGGGATCGGCGCGCCTGAGGCCTGGGCGATGAGCACCTTGCCCATCGCGCTCGTGCTGGTCGCCATGTCGAGGCTGATCGGGTCGCCCGTGGTCGGGGCCGCGAAGGCGAACGGGTTGGTGCCGAGCAGCGCGTCTCGACCGCCGAACGGCACAACCGCCGGCTCCGAGTTCGATACGACGAGCGCGATCCTCCCGTGCGCCGCGAGCGAGCGGGCGTAGTAGCCGGCGGTGCCGAAGTGGGCGCTGCCATGCACGACGGCGGTGCCGACGCCGGATGTCTCGGTCGTCTCGAGCAGCGCGTCCACTGCGGCGCGCGCGGCGAGCTGTCCCGCGGTGCCGTTCGCGTTGACCACCGCGATGGCGCCGTTGACCGTGACCTCGGGTGTCGCGGTCGGGTCGACGAGCTTCGCGGTGATCCGGCGCTCGTAGGCCGGCAGTCGCACGACACCGTGCGAGTCCACCCCGCGGGTGTTGGCGTCAACGAGGGAGCCGGCGAGGTAAGCGGCATCCGCCGGTGCGTAGCCCCACTGCTCGAGCAGCCGAGTCGCCCATTGTTCGAGTTCGCTCGCGTCGATGACCATTGGCCGCTCAGCCCTTCTCGTCTGCGCCGATGCGCATCGCCGCCATTCGCGTGATGCACGGCATTAATCCTATACGTCATACTTATCTCGTACAGCGCGCAAGCGCGGCTTGTGAAACGGGGTATTTCAATGAGGATCAGTGTCTTCCCGAAGGGTGACCTTGACGCAATCGCGGTCAAGCGCACCATGACCGTGTTCGAGTGGATCGAGAAGGCGCGTGTGCTGCCCGCCGACGGTCTCGAACTCTACTCGGGCATGTTCTGGGAGACCGGCGACGATTTCGTCGACCGCGTCGGCGACGACTTGGCGGCGGCCGGCTTCGAGATGCCGATGCTGTGCGCATCGCCCGACTTCACCAACCCCGACCCCGAGGTGCGCAAGGCCGAGCTGGACCGCGAGGCCGAGATGATCCGCATCACCTCGCGGCTGGGAGGGCCCGGCGCGAGCACGCGCGTGCTGTCCGGCCAGCGCCATCCGGAGGTCTCGCTCGAGCAGGGACTGGACTGGGTGACGGAGGCGATCGAGTCGCTGCTGCCGCTCGCGCGCGAACTCGACATCACCCTCGCGATCGAGAACCACTACAAGGACGGTCACTGGAAGTACCCCGAGTTCGCGCAGAAGAAGGAGGTCTTCCTCGAGCTGGTGAACCGTATCGACGACCGCGTGCACTTCGGCGTGCAGTACGACCCGTCCAACGCGATCGTCGCCGGCGACGACTCGGCCGACTTCCTCGACCTGGTCATCGACCGGGTCGTGACTATGCAGGCATCCGACCGTTCCCTCGCGCCAGGCGGCTCGCTCGACGACCTGCGTCAGAGCGACGGCACCATCGGCTACTCGCCGCTGCTGCAGCACGGCGTGATCGGCAAGGGCCTCAACGACTACGACCGCATCTTCACGACCCTCAGCGGTGCCGGCTACGACGGCTGGATCAGCATCGAGGACGGCGTCAACGGTATGGGCGAGATGCTCGAGTCGGTCGAGTACCTGCGCGAGGCGCGCGAGCGCTACTTCGGCGGCTCGACCGCGGTGCGCGTCGAGAACCACGAGCGGGCACGCGCCGCGGCGGGGCTGCCCAGCCTCGCCCAGCCGGCGCTCACCAAGCAGCGGGAGGCGGGCGCGTGAAGGCGCTCGTCAAGTTCGGCGAAGCGGATGGCGACGTCGAAGTGAGGGAGGTCCCCGAGCCGCAGCTGGCACCCGGCACGGTGCTGATCGCGGCGCGCGCGGTGGGAGTATGCGGTTCCGACATCCACATGTGGCGGAACAAGCAGAGCTGGGAGACCCGGCTCCCCGTCGTGCTCGGGCACGAGACGGCCGGCGTCATCGCGGCCGTCGCCGACGACGTCGAGGGCTGGGCGGTCGGCGACCGCGTCGTGTGCGAGACCGCGGCGTCCATCTGCGGCACGTGCGCGCTGTGCCGCACGGGCCGCTACAACCTGTGCCCGAAGCGGCAGGGCTACGGCGCGATCCGCGACGGCGCGTTCGGCCAGCTGCTGCAGGCGGAGCCGCGCGTGCTGCACCGCATCCCGGACAACGTCACGTTCGAGCAGGCCGCGATGACCGAGCCGTTCGCTGTCGCCTACAACGCGCTCGTCGAGCGTGCGCCAGTCAACCCGGGCGATGTCGTCGTCATCCAGGGCATCGGCGCGATCGGCGCGCTGTCGCTGCAGATGGCCAAGCTCAGGGGAGCGGGCACCACGATCGTGCTCGGCACCCCGGTCGACAAGGAGCGGCTCGCGAAGGCGAAGCTGCTCGGCGCCGACATCACCGTCGACATCACCACGGAAGATCCGGCCGACATCATTCGCAGCGTCGGCGACGGTCTCGGTGCCGACCTGGTGGTCGACGCGACCGGGGTGAGCGCGGCGCTGAAGCAGGGCCTCGAGCTGGTGCGCCCGCTTGGTTCGATCGTGAAGATCGGATGGGGGCCGCAGCCGCTGGGCTTCAGCCTCGACCCGCTCGTCGCCAAGGCGGTCACCCTCTACGGCTCGTTCTCGCACACCTGGACCACCTGGGAGCGCGTGCTCGAACTGTTCTCCACCGGTCGCCTGGACACCGCGACGGTGCTGGGCGGGGTGTACGACCTCGAGGACTGGGAGCAGGCGTTCGAGCACATGGAGTCGGGACGGAACATCAAGTCCGTCATGGTGATGCCCGGCTGAACAGGCACGGTCTGGGCCCGATCGGCTGATCGGGCCCGACTCGTCATCAGGCTTGGTCGCCGCCAAACTCCAGCAGCGTGCCCTCGACCAGTTCGAGGGCGGAGGCCTGCGCCTGGTCGGTGTCGCCATCGATCAGCGCCTGGGCGAGTGCGATGTGCCGCTCGACCGCCTCGATCGTCAGGTCGTGCATGCCCGGCCGGGTGTCCGCGCCGCGTACGTGCAGCACCGCGCCGATCGTGTCCGCGAGCTGGGCGATGACCGAGTTGTCTGTGCCCTCGAGCAGCAGCCGGTGAAAGACAGCATCCGCCTCGAAGAACCGCCTGGTGTCGTGGCCGTCGAACGCGACCTTCATGGCTTGCGCGGCGGCCATGACCGCTTGGGCGTTCTCCGGCGAGATGCGCTTCGACGCGAGCCGCGCCGCGGTGCGCTCGAGACCCAGCCGCAGCTCGAGCATCTCGCGCATCTGGCGCACGTAGTCGGGTCCCTGACCGCGCCACTTGACCACGTGCGGGTTCAGCAGGTCCCAGCTCGATTCCGGCAGCACCCGGGTTCCCACCTGGGGTCGGGCCTCGATCAGCCCCATCGAGCTCAGCGTGCGCAGGCTCTCCCGCACCACCGACCGGGAGACGCCGAGGCGCTCGCACAGCTGGTCGGCGAAGACGATCGCGCCCTCCGGCAGGTCGCCGTTGATGATCTCCTGGCCGAGCACTTCCACGACGTGGGCATACAGGCCGGTGCCGATGCGCGAGCGCGAGCGAAGCGCTTGGATCTCAGGGGAGGTCAGCTCAGACATCCGCACTCCTAGAACGTGTACTCGCCGGCCGCGGCGGCGTTATCGTATGCGACGCGCGGTATCTGAGTGGCGAGTTTACCTCCGCTGATGTCGATCAGCGTGCCGGTGATGTAGCGCGCCTGATCGGATGCGAGGAAGCAGATGAGGTTCGCGATGTCCTCCTTGCTGCCCCACTCGCGCAGGCTGAGCGTGTCGAGCAGGCGGTCCTGCTGCTCCTGCGGCAGCTCGGCGAAGTGGTTGAGCGTGGTCGGGATCATCCCCGGCGCGTAGGCGTTGACCGTGATGTTCCACGGCCCGAGCTCTCCGGCCAGGCCGCGTGTGAAGTGCGCGACCGCAGCCTTGGACGTCGCGTAGGCGACGCTGCCGATACTCGGGACGATGGCCGCGAACGAGGCCGCGTTGATGATGCGCCCGCGCTTCTGCTCCTTCATCGTCGGGATCACCGCCTTGCACATCAGGAAGGTGCCCTTGAGGTTCACGTCGTGGCTGAAGTCCCAGACCTCCTCGCTCAGCGACTCGATCGGGCCGTTGCCGCCGACGCCGGCGTTGTTGACCAGCACGTCGATCTGGCCGAACTCATCGCGCACCGCTCGGATGACCTCGTCGATCCGGGCGGAGTCCCGGATGTCCACCTGGTACTGGCGGTGGACGCCGAGTCCGGCCAGTTCATCGCCGACCTCGGCGAGGTCGCTCTCGCTGACATCCAGCGCGACCGTGGTCATGCCCTCTTCCGCGAGCGTCCTGACGATCGCTCGCCCGATGCCCTTTCCGACTCCGGTTATGATTGCCAACTTGCCGCTGAGGTCGATCTGCATTTCGGTGGTGCCCTTCTGGTCCGGCTGCTTTGCCGGGATCACTTTCCGGTCTCGGATGACCATTCGTATGATTTATTAGAGTAGTCTTACTTCTCGGCATCTGGGTGATGCCACCCCCGGGTAATGCGCGACACAGCACGCGCAAGACAGAAGAGGAGATGCAGTGAAGCATCAGTCAATGTTCAAGGCAGTCGGGGTAACCGCGGCCGCCGTTCTCGCCATGGGTGCGCTGGCATCCTGCACTTCCGTTTCAGCGGGGGAGGGCTCGGATACCGTCCGCGTCACCCTCGCCAACCACGTCTGGACCGACATCATCAAGGACCGGATCTCCGAGTTCGAGAAGGACACCGGCCTCACCGTCGAGCTCACCCAGCTCGGTGAGGACCAGCTGTCCGACCAGTACAACGTGAAGCTCAACGCGGGCACCGACGAGATCGACGTCATGATGTACCGCCCGCTGCAGGAGGGCAAGCTCTTCGCGCAGAACGGCTACCTCGCTGACATCAGCGACCGCGTCACCGCGAACTCCGATTGGAACTGGGACGACTTCCAGTCCGGCCCGGTCGGTGCCACGACCTGGGAAGGCTCCGTCGTCGGCGTTCCGACGATCACCGAGCAGGAAGTCCTCTACTACCGCACCGACCTGCTCGAGGCGGCCGGGCTCGACGTGCCCGCAACCCTCGATGACCTCGAAAACGCCGCCAAGGTGATCTCCGAGGACAACCCCGGTGTCGCCGGCTTCGTGGCGCGCACCGCCCGCTCGGCCGCGGTGACCCAGTTCTCCAGCTTCCTGTACAGCTTCGGTGGTGACTTCATCAAGAACGGCAAGTCGGTCATCGACTCGCCCGAGGCCAAGGCGGCGTACGAGTACTACGGCGGCCTGCTGAACAACTACGGACCCGAGAACGTCAGCACCGACATGAGCTGGCCCGAGGCCGCAGCGATCTTCGCGCAGGGCAACGCCGCGTTCTACACCGACGCGAGCAGCCTGTACAAGAACCTGACCGAGGCCGAGAACTCGACCGTCTCCGACAGTGTCGGATTCGCACCGTTCCCGGCGGGTCCTGCCGGTTCCAAGCCGTACAACGTCCCATCGTGGGCCCTCGGCATCAACGAGGCGTCGCCGAACCAGGACAACGCGTGGAAGTTCATCGAGTGGGCCACCAGCCCCGAGATGACGCTCGACATCCAGGAGGCCGGCGTGCCCGGTGCACGTGACTCGGTCTGGGCCGACCCGGCCGGCACGGCATCCTTCCCGCCTGCGCTCGCCGAAGCGGTCGCGATCGGTTCGGAGACCGGCGTCGGTTACGACCGTCCGCTCGTGATCTCGGTTGCCGAGGCCCGCGAGATCGTTGGCGCGCCGATCGTCGAGGCGATCACCGGCGGTGACGTCGACTCGGTCATCGCTGACGCGCACGAGAAGTTCCAGGCGTTCCTGGACGGCGAGAACAAGTAATACCCTCGGGGGTCGGGCGAGCAGGCCAACTGCCTGCCCGACCCCCAGCAATTCCCCCTACTGCATTACCCCAGTGCCCCCACGCCCTGCGGGAAGAGAGGTGAGACGTGAGCGCTACCGCCACCACCCGGAAACCCGGTATCGGGCACTCGCTTTCCAGCTGGGCCAACCAGCACCGTAAGTGGGTCCTCGCCGCCCCCGCCATGGCGTTCGTCGCCCTGATGATCGTCTTCCCGGTCGGCTGGACCCTGTACCTGAGCGTCACCGACGCATCCGGGTCAGTGCGCGCCGAGTCGGACTTCGTCGGCCTCCAGAACTACCTCACCGTTCTCAGTGACACCGAGCGGTTCTGGCCCGCGGTCGGACGCACCGTGTTCTTCACGGTCGGCGCGCTGAGCATCGAGATGGTGCTCGGCATGGCGATCGCGCTGCTGCTGTGGCGCCCGTTCCGCGGTGAGAAGTGGGTGCGCGTCGCCATCCTGCTGCCGCTCGTCGCCACCCCGGTCGCGGTCGGCATGATGTGGCGCCTCATCTTCGAGCCGAACATCGGCTTCGCCAACCAGCTGCTGAAGTGGATGGGTCTGCCGGCGCAGCCGTGGCTGTCCGGACAGGACACCGCGCTGCCGACCCTGATGTTCGTCGACATCTGGCAGTGGACGCCGATGGTGGTGCTCATCCTGCTCGCGGGCCTGACCTCGCTCTCCGACGAGCCGGAGGAGGCAGCACACGTCGACGGCGCGAACGCCTGGCAGCGGTTCTGGTACATCACCTTCCCGCTCGTGATGCCGACCTTTATCACCGC
The DNA here is from genome assembly GCF_014980265.1 of Cryobacterium sp. BB736. NCBI lineage: Bacteria > Bacillati > Actinomycetota > Actinomycetes > Micrococcales > Microbacteriaceae > Cryobacterium > Cryobacterium sp. BB736. The sequence goes on along the minus strand of NZ_JABXWQ010000001.1, from coordinate 339,852 downwards.
GATCCTGCTGCGCGGCATCGACGCCATCAAGACCTTCGACATCCTGTACGCGACGAAGGGCAAGGGCGGCGGCTCGTTCCACGAGGTCGAGACACTCAACGTCTACGCGTACGGCCTCAGCTTCGACTACAACCGCTACGGGCTGTCATCTACGGTGCTAATCCTGTTCTTCCTGATGATCATCGGCTGCATCTGGATACTGACCCTGCGCAAGAAGAGGAGCTCGCTATGACCACCACGACAGCTCCCGCCGTGGCCGCTGAGGTCACCGCTCCGAAGCCGCTCAAGCGTCGCAAGCGCGGCGGCGGCTACAAACTGTTCCGGGTGACGATGCTCGTGCTCGTCGTCATCACGTTCGTTGCGCCGATCATCTGGATGCTGCTTGCGTCGTTCAAGACGAACGTCGACATCTATAACCCGGCGGCGGCGTTCAACTTCACGCCCACGCTCGGCAACTACGAGACGGTGTTCGGCCAGGCCAACTACACGCAGTACATCTTCAACAGCTTCTGGATCGGCCTGTGCTCGACCGTGCTGTCGCTCATCCTCGGCCTGCCCGCTGCGTACTCGATGAGCCGCTTCGTCATGAAGAAGTCGGCTGCGCTCGTGCTGCTCGCGCGCGTCATCCCCGGCGTCAGCCTGCTCGTGCCGTGGTACTTCATCTTCTCCAACATGCGCATGGTCGGCGGCTACGAGGTGCTGATCCTGTCGCACATGTTCGTCTCGCTGCCGCTCATCGTGTACATTATGATGTCGTTCTTCGACTCGCTCCCGATCGAGCTCGAGGAGCAGGCGCAGGTCGACGGGCTGACCCCGATCGGCGCGTTCATGCGCATCGTGCTGCCGCTGTCGGTGCCGGGGATCGCGACCGCGAGCATCCTGTCGTTCATCTTCTCGTGGAACAACTTCATGTTCGCGCTCGTGCTCTCTGGCTCCCGCACCAAGACACTGCCGGTGGCGATCTTTGACTTCGTCGCCTATGCGAGCATCGACTGGGGTGGCCTGATGGCTGCCGCGGTGGTCGTGACGGTGCCGATCATGGTCATCGCCCTGTTCACGCAGAAGTACATCGTGTCCGGCCTCACCGCCGGCGCGACCAAGGGGTAGACGCGTGAAGGCACCACTTCCGCCCATCGTCGTGATGGGCGTGCAGGGCTCCGGCAAGTCGACAATCGGGACGCTCCTCGCGCGGCGACTGGGCGTCCGGTTCATCGACGGTGACCGGCTGCATCCGGATGAGAACATCGTCCGGATGGCGGCCGGGGTGCCGTTGACCGACGAGCAGCGGCGCCCATGGCTGCAGGAGGTCGGCCGGGTGCTCGCCGACGGCTCCTCGTCAGGCATCGTCGCCGCGTGCTCTGCTCTCAAGCGCGAGTACCGCGACCTGCTGCGCGAGAGCGCACCGGACCTGTTCGTGGTCGATGCCGAGGGACCGATGGAACTCGTGGAGGCGCGGATCATGGTGCGCGAACACGAGTTCATGCCGCACGAGCTGCTGAGCTCGCAGTATGCGATCCTCGAGCCGCTCGCCGCCGATGAGACCGGCGTCGTGGTGGACATCAGCCGGGCACCGGCCGAGATCGTCGACGACGTGGTGGCGACGCTGGCTGCCGGGCCCTCCGTGTGACGGGCACGGCGCCGTCCGCTACACTGACTGATTGAACTTCGGCGAGGGATGCTCTCACGGCATCCGTTATCGACGCGGTGAGCGGGCACTCCAGTCTTCGCCTAGACCAGGGTTTTTCCTCACGCGGCAAGCGTTCGAGTTGACAAGCAATCCACTTCAACGAAGCGGGCTGGGCCCGCGAAGGAGACAGACATGGCTGAGAAGAAGGCCGACACCACCGACAACCACCTGGTTGCCGAACTGCGCGAGAACTTCGGCAAGGGCTACGCCCGGCGCCTGCGTGCGGCCGGCCGCATCCCCGCCGTCATCTACGGACACGGCACCGACCCGCAGCACGTGAGCCTCCCCGGCCACGAGACCATGCTGCTGCTGCGCAAGGCCAACGCGATCCTCGAGCTCGACATCGCGGGCAAGAACGAGATGGTCCTCGTCAAGGACGTGCAGAAGGACCCGGTCCGTCAGCTCATCGAGCACCTCGACCTGATCATCGTCAAGCGCGGCGAGAAGGTGCAGGTCGAGGTCCCAATCCACCTCGAGGGCGAGTCGTTCAGCGGCACCATCGCGATGCAGGACCTGAACACCCTGCGTCTCGAGGCCGAGGCGACCCACATCCCGGAGCGCATCACCGTCGACATCGAAGGCGCCGAGGAGGGCACGCAGATCCACGCCAAGGACCTCGTGCTGCCGTCCGGCTCGATCCTGCTCGACGACCCTGACGCGCTCGTCGTCAACATCATCGTGCCCGCCGCCGTCGTCGCCGAAGAGGCCGAGGGCGAGGCCGAGGAGGCCGCCGAGGCCGCCGAGGGCGAGGAAGCCGCCGAAGAGGCTGCAGAGTAACCCGCGCCGATGAGCGCGGATGCGTGGCTCGTGGTCGGGCTCGGGAATCCCGGGCCCGGCTACGCCGCGCATCGGCACAACGTCGGCGAGATGGTCGTCGAGGAGCTCGGCAAGCGCACCTCGGCGAACTTCAAGCGGCACCGCGCCAACGCGATGGTCGCCGAGGTGCGTTCGCCGGCCGGCCGGATGATCCTGGCGGGCACCAACACCTACATGAACCTGTCCGGCGGCCCGGTCGCCGGGCTGCTGAAGTACTACAAGCTGGGCCCTGAGCGTCTGGTGGTCGTGCACGATGAACTCGACATCCCGTTCGATTCCGTGCGGCTGAAGCTCGGTGGCGGACCCGGCGGCCACAACGGCATCCGGGACATCATCGCCGCGGTCGGCACTGGGGACTTCATCCGGGTGCGCGTCGGCATCGGCCGCCCGCCAGGGCGTCAGGATGCGGCGGGCTTCGTGCTGAGCAACTTCTCGTCGACCGAGAAGCAGTCGCTGCCGAATCTGCTGGCGGATGCCGCAGACGCCGTGGAGGCGATCGTCGCCGACGGGCTCACCTCCGCGCAGCAGCGCTTCCACTCGCCTGCCTAGCATCCGCCCGCCCACAGCCCTCGCTCGATTTGCTGCGGGCATCCCCGAGGGGTCGCAAACTGCCCCTGCCGCGCACGCGGAAGGGCCGTTATCGACCCCGCGAGACCAGTGACGCGTCCAGATAGACGCGCGGTGAGGCGTGGCCAGCTGGACAGGAACAGGTCAGTGGGCGCCGCGTACAATTGTCCGGTGATACTCGAGGGCTTAAGTGCCAGGCTGAACCGCGCCCGCACGTTCGAGGACGCCCTCGCGTATGCGACGCGCAGCGCCGACTTCTCGCTCGTCGATGGGCTGCGCGCGCCGTTGCTCGGCGGCCTGCTCCAGCGCCAGCAGACCCCGGGCGCGCTGTTCGCGATCACCGCCACCGGGCGCGACTCCGAGGCCCTGCGCGATGCGCTCGGCAGTGTGCTGCCGGATGCCGAGGTGCTCGAGTTCCCGGCGTGGGAGACCCTGCCGCATGAGCGCCTCAGTCCCAGCGCCGAGACCGTCGGCAAGCGCCTGCGCACCCTGCGCCGGCTGCACGCGTGGCAGCAGGACCCGCAGCATCCGATCATCGTCGTCTCCAGCGTCCGCGCCGCGCTGCAGCCCCTCTCCGATGACCTGCTCAGCATCGACCCTGTCGTGCTCACCGAGGCCGGCCGCGGCTACAATCTCACCCAGCTCGCCGAGCAACTGGTCGCCCTCGCCTACACCCGGGTCGACATGGTCACCCGGCGCGGCGAGTTCGCGGTGCGCGGCGGCATCCTCGACGTGTTCCCGCCCACCGCCGAGCACCCGGTGCGCGTCGACTTCTTCGGCGACGAGGTCGAACAGCTGCGCTGGTTCTCGGTCGCCGACCAGCGCTCAGTCGACGAGCCGCTGAGCGAGCTCGAACTGCCGCCCAGCCGCGAACTGCTGCTCACCGAGTCGGTCAAGCAGCGCGCGCGGGAGATGCAGCACGAGTTCCCGGGTCTCGCCGGCATGCTCGCGAAGATCAGCGAGGGCATCCCGGTCGAGGGAATGGAGTCGCTCGCACCCGGGCTGGTCGAGCGGCTCGTCCCGATCAACCACTATCTGCCCGAGGGCACCTCGTTCGCGGTGGTCACGCCCGAGCGCGTCGCCGCCCGCGCGGTCAGCCTCATCGAGACCAACCGCGAGTTCCTCGCCGCCGCCTGGGATGCCGCGACGCTCGGCGCCGGTGCACCGATCAGTCTCGAGAAGGGCGACTTCCTCACCCTGGAGAAGCTGCGCGAGCGCGCGGACGGCCCGTGGTGGACGCTCAGCGGGTTCCACAGCGGCGCCAGCGAAGACGACGACTACTTGGCGGTCGAAGCGGCGCCGGTGCCGAGCTTCGCCGGACACGCCGAGGGCGCGCTCGAACACGTCGGCGGCCTGCTGCAGGGCGGCTGGACCGTGGTCATCGCCGCAACCGGCCACGGACTCGTCGAACGCGCCTCCGACGTGCTGTCCGAAGCGGGGTTGGCCGCGCGCATCGTCGACGCGCTGCCACCGGATGCCGAGGGCGGGGTCGCCTACCTGCTGCAGGCGTCCGTCGAGGCCGGCTTCGAATCATCCGAAGCCCAGCTCGCGGTGCTCAACGACACCGAGTTCTTCGGCCGCTCGGTCGGCTACGACAGCCGGCAGGTGAAGAAGCTCGCGAGCCGCCGCCGCAACGTGGTCGATCCGCTGCAGCTCAAGGCCGGCGACTTCGTCGTGCACGAAACGCACGGCATCGGCAAGTTCATCGAACTGGTGCAACGCGAGGTCAGCACCGGCGGACGCAACCCGGTGAAGAACAACCGCGAATACCTGTTGCTCGAGTACGCGCCGTCGAAGCGTGGCTACCCCGGCGACAAGCTGTACGTTCCGACTGACCAGCTCGACCAGCTCAGCCGGTACGTCGGCGGGGAGACGCCGACGCTCAGCAAGATGGGCGGCAGCGACTGGTCGGCCGCCAAGGGCCGCGCCCGCCGGGCAGTGCGCGACATCGCCGTCGAACTGGTCAAGCTGTACTCGGCCCGGATGGCAAGCAAGGGCCACGCGTTCGGCCAAGACACGCCATGGCAGAGGGAGCTCGAGGAGGCGTTCCCGTTCGCGGAGACGCCCGACCAGCTGACCACCATCGACGAGGTGAAGGCAGACATGGAGCGGCCGATCCCGATGGACCGCCTGCTCTCCGGCGACGTCGGCTACGGCAAGACCGAGGTCGCGGTGCGCGCCGCGTTCAAGGCCATCCAGGACGGCAAGCAGGTCGCGATGCTCGTCCCGACGACGCTGCTCGTCAAGCAGCACTTCGAGACCTTCGCGGAGCGGTTCGCCGGGTTCCCGGTGCACCTGCGCGCACTCAGCCGGTTCCAGACCGACAAGGAGAGCAAGGAGACCCTCGCCGGCCTGCTCGACGGCACCGTCGACATGGTCATCGGAACGCACCGGCTGCTCAGCTCGAGCATCCGGTTCAAGGATCTCGGCCTGGTGATCGTGGACGAGGAGCAGCGCTTCGGCGTCGAGCACAAGGAAGCGCTCAAGAAGCTCAAGACCAACGTCGACGTGCTGGCGATGAGCGCGACCCCGATCCCGCGCACTCTCGAGATGGCGGTCACCGGCATCCGGGAGATGTCGACGCTCGCCACCCCGCCGGAGGACCGGCATCCGATCCTCACCTATGTCGGCCCGTACAGCGACAAGCAGGTTGCCGCAGCCATCCGGCGCGAACTGCTGCGCGAGGGGCAGGTGTTCTTCGTACACAACCGGGTGTCGTCCATCAACCGGGTCGCCGCGCAGATCGCCGAGCTGGTGCCGGAGGCACGCATCGCGGTGGCGCACGGCAAGCTGTCGGAGGGCGTTCTCGAGCAGGTCATGGTCGACTACTGGGAGCGCAAGTTCGACGTGCTCGTGTCGACGACCATCATCGAGACCGGCATCGACATCACCAACGCGAACACCCTGATCATCGACCGCGCCGACAAGTACGGGCTGAGCCAGCTGCACCAGCTGCGCGGGCGGGTCGGCCGTGGTCGCGAACGCGCCTATGCCTACTTCCTCTACGACGCAGAGAAGCCGCTGAACGAGACCGCGCACGACCGGCTGGCGACGATCGCGGCGAACAACGAACTCGGCGGCGGCATGCAGATCGCGCTGAAAGATCTCGAGATCCGCGGCGCCGGCAACCTGCTGGGCGGTGAGCAGTCCGGGCACATCGCCGGTGTGGGCTTCGACCTGTACCTGCGGATGATCGGCGAAGCGGTGGGCGCCTTCCGCGGCGAGGTCGCGGAGGGGCAGACCGAGCTGCGACTGGAGCTGCCGGTCGACGCGCACATCCCCGAGGAGTACGTCGAGAGCGAGCGGTTGCGGCTCGAGGCTTACCAGAAGCTGTCGGCGGCGAGTGGTCCTTCGGCCGCTCCGGATGCCCTGAACCTCGTCCTCGAGGAACTGGCCGACCGGTACGGTGAACCACCGCAGCCCGTTCACAACCTGATCGCGGTGTCGCGGCTGCGCCGGCAGGCGCAGAAGGCCGGGCTCAGCGAGGTCGTCAGCGCCGCAGGCAAGCTGCGGATCGTCGGGCGGGAGCTGGTCGACTCGATCCAGGTGCGACTGCAGCGCATGTACCCGGGCGCGCGCTACCTCGCGCAGCCACGCACCGTGATGCTGCCCCTGCCCGAACTGGACTCGGACGCCGCCCTCATCGAGTGGGTGACGACCCTGCTCGGGGCGATCTACCCGGCTCTGGAGCCGGCGCCGGCCGAGTCCGCCGCCGAAACCGCATCCTGAGCCTCTGCCCGCGTTGTGAGGCGGGGAGCACGGCACCGGTGTAGCGTGGATCCGCCGGACGACGCGGCTGGCTGTCGGCTCACCTGAGGAGGAGGACCTGTCCATCGGCTTGCGGTCCGAGCGCGGACCGACACTGCTCGCCGTCCTTGTGACGATCGGCCTGGTTGCTGTCGATTCGACCGTCCTGGCGACCGCGATCCCGACCATCGTGGACGAGCTCGGCGACTTCTCGCTGTTCCCCTGGCTTTTCTCGATCTACCTGCTCACCCAAGCGGTCACGGTGCCGGTCTACTCGAAGCTCTCGGACATGGTCGGGCGCAAGCCCATCATCCTGCTCGGCATCGGCATCTTCCTGGTGGGCTCGGTGCTGTGCGGGCTGGCGTGGAGCATGCCCGCGCTCATCGTGGCCCGCGCCATCCAGGGCATCGGCGCAGGCGCCGTCCAGCCGACCGCAGTCACCATCGTCGGGGACATCTACACGGTGGCCGAGCGCGCCCGGGTGCAGGGCTACATCTCGGCCGTGTGGGGGATCGCGGCGGTCGTCGGCCCGACCCTCGGCGGGGTGTTCGCCCAGTTCGGCTTCTGGCGCGGCATCTTCTTCATCAACGTGCCACTGGGCCTGTTCGCCGCCTGGCTGCTCGTGCGCCACCTGCGCGAGACGGTGCCGCGCAAACAGCACAAGGTCGATATCGCCGGTGCGATGCTCCTGATGAGCACAATGTCGCTGCTCATCCTCGGTCTGCTCGAGGGCGGTCACGCCTGGGCGTGGATGTCGTGGCAGAGCATCGGATGCTTCGGCGGCGGCCTCGCTCTGCTGATCAGCTTCGTGGCAGTGGAGCGCCGTGCTGCCGAACCGGTGTTCCCGCTGTGGGTGTTCTCGCGCCGCTTGCTGCGGCAGACGGTGCTCATCAGCCTCGGCATGGGGGCGATCCTGATGGGTCTGACCAGCTACGTGCCGACCTACCTGGAGGGCTCGCTGGGCGTGGCGCCCATCGTTGCCGGTCTCGCCCTGGCGGCGCTGACGCTTGGCTGGCCGATCTCGGCGGCGTGGGCGGGTCACCTGTATCTCCGCTTCGGCTTTCGCTTCACGATCTTGATCGGCCTCGCCGTTGCGATCGTCGGCGCCGCCGTGCTGGTCGCCTTCGCCTCGACGCCATCGGTGTGGATCACTGGCGCCGCCTGCTTCATCATCGGGCTCGGCATGGGATTCATGGGTGCCTCGACGATCGTCTCGGCCCAGTCGAGCGTCGGCTGGAGCGAGCGTGGAGTGGCCACCGGCGCCAACATGTTCGCCCGGTCGGTGGGCAGTGCCGTCGGCGTGGCGATCTTCGGCGCGATAGCGAACGCGATCTTCGGCAGCACCGCCACCCAGCCCGGCGCCGACGACATCATCGCCGGATCGACCGCGGTGTTCGCCGGTGTTCTGGTCGTGGCGATCGTGACGGCTGCTGCGGGACTCGGGATGCCGAAGACCACCGTGCCCGGTTCGGAGCCGGTGGAGGACCTGCGCCCCTGAAGCCGAGTTGCCCACTTTCGCCCCACTTTTCGGCCCGAACCGGGGCCGAAGTGGGCAAGTCGACCGGGCAGGCCGCTCAGCCGCGCAGGCCGATCGCGAACGGCAGTACGGCGGTGGCTCCTGCCAGCCGCAGTTCACGCGCCGCGACCGTGAGGGTCCACCGGCTGTCGGCCAGGTCGTCAACGAGCAGGATCGGCCCGGTGGGCAGCGTGCCGGCAGGCGGCAGCTCGAACGCGCCCCAGACGCTCGAGAGCCGGTAGGCGCTGTTGCCCCCCGGTTCGCCCGACGGCCCCGACCCGGTCAGTGCGAGGGCGCCAAGGTACGGCAGTCGTCCCGCGCCGGCCAGAGAATGCGCGACCGACTCGATCAGGAGCGGCCTGCTGCGCGACGGGATCGACATGACCGCTACCGGCCGCTCGTCCCAACCCCAGTCGGCCAGTACCCGGATGCACGCGGCAATCAGTGCCTGGCTGGCGGGCGCGTCCGGCGTGCCCGGCGCGAACAGCTCGCGCAGTGTGTTGCCCCAGCCGAGGTCGGTGAGTCTCGCGAGTGCGCGACCCTCCAGCATCCGCTCTGCCGGCGCGATGTTCCCCCGCACCGGAACACCGAGCCGGTCGGCGCCGGTCGGCCACTGCGCCCGCGGCTCGAGAGCCACCCCAACGCGATCGAGTGACGAGGAGGCGCGACTGGCGGCATCCGTCTCCACCGCGCTCGGAAACCACACCCCGGCGCAGTTGTCGCACCGACCGCACGGCGCGGCCGTTTCATCATCGAGCGAGCGCTGCAAGTACTCCATGCGACAGGCATCGGTGCGCTCGTAGTCGAGCATGTGCTGCTGCTCGGCGACCCGCTCGGCGGCGATGCGGTCGTACCGATCCGCGTCGTACACCCAGGGCTGCCCTGTCGACACCCAGCCACCGCGAACCCGCCGCACCGCACCGTCCACGTCGAGCACCTTGAGCAGCAACTCCAGCCGGGTGCGCCGGATGTTCACCCTCGCCTCGAGCGCGGGCGTCGACAGCGGGGCGCCCGCCTCGAGCGCCAACTCCTCGAGCACCCGTTCGGCGCGCTCCTGCGTCGGCATCGATGAGGTCGCGAAGTACTCCCAGATCGCCTCGTCCTCGCTGCCGGGCAGCAGCAGCACGTCGGCGTTCTCGGTGGCGCGGCCGGCGCGACCAACCTGCTGGTAGTACGCGACAGGCGAGCTCGGCGCGCCCAGGTGCAGCACGAAACCGAGGTCGGGTTTGTCGAAACCCATTCCGAGCGCGCTGGTGGCGATCAGCGCCTTCACCTCGTTGGCCTTGAGCGCGCGCTCGGATTCCTCCCGCTCGGCCGTGTCGGTCTGCCCGGTGTAGGCGCGCACGCTGTGCCCCGCCTCGCGCAGCAGCCGCGCGGTGTCCTCAGCGGCCGCGACCGTGAGCGTGTAGATGATCCCACTGCCGGGCAGGTCGCCCAGGTGGCTGAGCAGCCAGCCGAGGCGAGTCGCAGCATCCGGCAGTCGAAGCACCCCCAGGCGGAGCGACGCACGCGCCAGCGGGCCGCGGATCGTGACGACGGATGCGCCGCCGAGCTGCTCCGCGACATCCGTCACCACTCGGCTGTTGGCGGTCGCGGTCGTGGCGAGCACCGGCACGCCGTCGGGGATGACGGCGATCAGGTCGCGCAGGCGACGGTAGTCGGGTCGGAAGTCGTGTCCCCAATCCGAGATGCAGTGGGCCTCGTCGACGACGAGCATGCCGATGCGCTCGATGAGCGAGGGCAGCTGCTCGTCGCGGAACGTCGGATTGTTGAGGCGCTCGGGGGAGACCAGCAGCACGTCGACCTCGTCGTCACGCAGCAGGGTCTGGATCTCGGCCCACTCGTGCGGGTTGGTGGAGTTGATCGCCACCGCCCGGACACCGGCGCGGCGCGCGGCCGCGATCTGGTCGCGCATGAGCGCCAGCAGCGGGGATACGAGAATCGTCGGACCCGCGCCCCGCCGGCGCAGCAGCAGCGTTGCGACGAAGTACACCGCCGACTTGCCCCAGCCGGTGCGCTGCACAACGAGCGTGCGACGACGATCGTCGACGAGGGTGCTGATCGCCTCGAACTGGCCATCGTGGAAATCGGCGTCATCATGGCCGACGAGGGTGCGAAGGATGTCGAGAGCCTGCTCGCGGGTGCCGGTCATCCAACGAGCTTGGCAGGTGCCGCCGACACGCGCGCTGGGCGGCTACTTCTCATGCACCCGGTAGACCACGACCGGGATCAGCACGAGCGAGCGCAGGTCGAACAGCGCGTGCACGATGATCGGCCACAGGATGCTGCCCGTGAGCAGGAAGATCGCCATCAGGATCGCGCCGACCACCAGGCTGGCGATCAGCCCCGGAGCGCCCTGGTAGGCGTGCAGCAGCCCGAAGACCAGGACGCTCGCGACCACAGCGGCGAACGCGTCCCCGACGACCGCGAAGATGAGCACCGGCAGCGCGAGCCGGAACAGCAGCTCCTCCACCACGCCGGCGTTGACCGACAGCAGGGCACCGAACCGCAGCTCGGCACGGTTGCGGGGCAGCAGCGCATGGATGTCGCCGATCGTGGGCACCTGCTCGGTCGCGTTCCTGGCCAGGAACACCGACAGGGTGATCATCGCCAGCAACGCCAGGGAGCCGCCGCCGATCAGCCACTGGGCGAGCGCGCCTCCCTCCTCGAGCAGGTCGTGGAAGGCGCTCACCGCCGGCCAGTGGTCGACCTCCTCAAGCATCAGGGGCAGGTACGGCCACACGAGCAGGAGCACGACCAGCGCCGAGCCGCCGAACCAGGCGAACGACTCGATGAGCCACTTGCGGTACAGCGCCTGCCTGCGCCGGGTGGTCCGGTACCGCTTGAAGCGCTGGTACTCGCGCCGGTCCTTCCGGATGGCCCGGGTCACGAGCACCGCGATCAGACCGACCAGCAGCACTCCGTAGGTCGCCGGGGCGAGCGGGTGGTCGACGGGCAGCACCGCCCCATTGTCGCAGTCGCTCGGCTGCCAGCACGGCGGTGGCAGGATTGACGCATGACTGCCGCCCCGCATCCCAAGCTCGATGAACTGATCGCCGTGCTCGAGCGGCTACGCGCGCCGGGCGGATGCGCGTGGGACGGCGAGCAGACCCACGAGTCGCTCGTGCGCTACCTGATCGAGGAGTGCTTCGAGCTGGTCGACGCGATCGAGTCCGGCAGCCGCGAGGACCTGATCGAGGAGCTCGGGGACGTGCTGTACCAGGTCATCTTCCACTCCGACATCGCCGCGCACACGCCGGGCGAGGAGTTCACCATCGAGGATGTCGCGGAACAGATGACCCGCAAGATGGTTGGCAGGCATCCGCACGTCTTCGGCGAAATCGTTGCGGATACACCCGACGCGGTGATGGCCAACTGGGAGCACCTGAAGGCGGCTGAGAAGCCGCACCGCACGAGCGTGCTCGACGGCATCCCGCACGGCATGCCGTCGCTGCTGCTCGCCGACAAGCTCGTCGGGAAGGCCCACGGCGTCGAGGTGGAGTTGCCGGATGTGCCGGTCCCATCCTCCGAGGATGAGCTCGGCGACGTGCTGCTCGCAGTCGTGACGTCGGCGAAGGCCCGCGGGCTGGACGCGGAGCGCGCGCTGCGGGCGCGGCTGCGGCTTCTGCAGGACGAGATCCGGGAGGCTGAGGATGCGGCCGAGGCGCAGACGTCACGGGGGATGAGCCGGTAGCGTCGAGGCATGACATCCTTCGACCAGTTGTTGCAGACGCAGATCGGCAACGAGTTCTCGGCCTCGCAGCAGTACATCGCGATCGCGGTCTGGTACGACAACCGGGACCTGCCCCAGCTCGCGAAGCACTTCTACCGGCAGGCGCTCGAGGAGCGCAACCACGCGATGATGCTCGTGCAGTACCGGCTCGACCGGAATCTGGGGATCGAGATCCCCGGAGTGCCGCCGGTGCGCAACGACTTCGCGAACGAGCGTGAGCCGATCGCGCTCGCGCTGGATCAGGAGAAGCGCGTGACCCAGCAGATCGAGGCGCTGTTCGCCGCCGCGCGGGCGGAGAACGACGCGCTCGGCGAGCAGTTCATGCTGTGGTTCCTGAAGGAGCAGGTCGAGGAGGTCGCGTCGATGTCGACGCTGCTGACCATCATCGAGCGGGCCGAGAACCTTTTCGACATCGAGAACTACCTGGTGCGCGAAGCGATCGGCGAGGGCGAGGATCCGAGCGCTCCGGCCGCGGCCGGCGGCGGCGTCTAGGCATCCGCAACGCTGCTCCGCTTGTTATCGATGCGGGTGCAACAGCGGGCGCATCGATAACAAACTGCAGCACCGTCGGGCGGGTTCAGTGCGCGTCGGCGCGGTACACCAGGTCGGCCGCGGAGCGCGGGTCGAAGCGCTCGGCGAAGTCGCGGTCGTTGGGCATCCACACCTCGTCCCAGAGCCGGTCGTGGTCGTTGCCGTCGGCGCGATCCCGTGCCTTGCCGCGTGCGGTGGCGACGGCAAGCTCGCAGTCGACCCAGACAGCGAGATCGAACGCGCCGTCCAGCTCCGGATGGAACAACCCCACCGAGTCGACGATCAGCACAGCTGCATCCGGCACCGGATGCGGGTCGCCCAGCCCACCGGTCACCCAGTCCGTCGGTCGGTACGCGGAGGCGCGCCCGGCACGAAACGGCACGATGACCTCCTCGAGCAGCCGCGAACGGTCAACCCCGTCCCAGTCCACCGACCGGTGCTTGGAGCGCTCCGGGTCGAGGAAGTCATCCCCCCGGATGCGCGCGCTGCCGTCGACAGCGGATAGCAGGGCGCGCACGAGCGTCGTCTTGCCTGCGCCGCCGAAGCCGGACACGCCGACCACGACGCGTCCGCGGGCGGCGCGGAGCCCCTCGACGGCTCCCACCAGTTCGTCAAGCGAGGACATGGGTCGATCGTAGGCACGTCCGGCGACCTGCCAGAATCGATGCATGGCGAACCCGGTGAACCCCCCGCGCGGGATGCGCGACTTTCTGCCCGCAGAGAAGGCCCGCCGCGAGCGGGTGCTCGCGGTCATCCGGGAGCAGTACCGGGCGCACGGCTTCGACGAGATCGAGACCCCGGTGATGGAGGACAGCTCGCGTCTGCACGCGGGCCTCGGCGGCGACAACGAGAAGCTCGCCTTCGCCGTCATGAAGCGCGGCCTGACCAACGACGACCTCACAGCCGCGACCGACCCGCTCGAACTCGCCGACCTCGGCCTGCGCTTCGACCTGACCGTGCCGCTCACGCGGTTCTATGCGAGCCACCAGGCCGAGCTTCCCGCGGTGTTCCGCGCCATCCAGATCGCTCCGGTGTGGCGAGCAGAGCGACCGCAGAAGGGGCGCTACCGCCAGTTCATGCAGTGCGACATCGACATCATCGGCGAAGCCGGTCCGCTCGCGGAACTCGAGCTGCTCACCGCGACCGCGGCGACCCTGCGCGCCCTCGGCCTCACCGGCTGGTCCATCCGGATCAACGACCGCCGCATCCTCGTCGCCATGCTCGACCACTTCGGGATCGCCCGCGAGAACCACGAGCGCGCCATGATCACCATCGACAAGGAAGACAAGATCGGCGTCGACGGTGTCGTCGCCGAACTGCGGGAGCACGGCATCACCGACTCCCCGGTGGTCGGCCCGACCCTGCAGGCCGCGGCGACCCTCGCCGACGACGGTTGGTCGCTGCTGGACGAGCCGCCCGCCTGGCTGGACATCGACGCCTACCGCACGCTGCGCTCGATCCGCGCGGGAGTCCCGGATGCGCGGCTGGTCTTCTCCCCAAACCTGGTGCGCGGCATGGGCTACTACACCGGCGCGATCTTCGAGGTCGCGCACCCGGAGTCGAGCAGCTCGCTCGGCGGCGGTGGCCGCTACGACGGCATGGTCGGCCGCTTCCTGGGCCGGGACGTCCCCGCCACCGGCTTCTCAATCGGCTTCGAGCGCATAGTCGACCTGGTCGAGCTGCCCGACGAGGCGGCGGGCGAGACCGTCGCGCTGCTCTACGACGCGGATGTCGAGCCGGCGACGCTGGTCGCCCTCAAATCCAAGCTCGCCACGGTCGGCTACCGGGTGCGTCTGGAGAAGCGCCCCAAGAACGTGAAGTCCGCGCTCGACGCGCTCGCCGCATCCGGGTTCAGCCGGTTCGCGTTCGTCGGAACCGATGTCACGTCGGCCGCCGAGCTCGAGCTGCGCGACCTCGGCTGACCCCGGACTTCACGCAAAGCCGGCCAGTAGGATTGCGCCGGCAGCAAACCCACACCAACGAAGGAGGCCCGTCGTGGCATTGATCGAGGCAATTGGCGCACGGGAGATCCTGGACTCACGAGGCAACCCGACGATCGAGGTCGAGGTGCTCCTCGATGACGACACGGTGTCGCGCGCTGCTGTCCCGTCCGGTGCGTCGACCGGCGCCTTCGAGGCCTACGAGCTGCGCGACGGCGACAAGGGCCGCTACGGCGGCAAGGGCGTGCTGAAGGCCATCGACGCCGTGCTCGACGTGATCGGGCCGGCTCTCGAGGGCTTCGACGCCACCGACCAGCGCCTGATCGACGCCGCGATGATCGAGCTCGACGGCAGCGATAACAAGTCCACGCTGGGCGCCAACGCGCTACTCGGCGTCTCGCTCGCGGTCGCAAAAGCCGCGGCCGACTCTGCCGACCTGCCGCTGTTCCGCTACCTCGGCGGACCGAACGCGCACGTGCTGCCGGTGCCGATGCTGAACGTGATCAACGGCGGCGCGCACGCCGACACCAACGTCGACATCCAGGAGTTCATGATCCTGCCGGTCGGCGCGGACAGCTTCAGCGAGGCGCTGCGTTGGGGCGTCGAGACGTACCACGCGCTGAAGGCCATCCTGCACGACAAGGGGCTCAGCACCGGCCTCGGCGACGAGGGAGGATTCGCCCCGGATCTCGCCAGCAACCGGGCAGCGCTCGACCTGCTGATGGAAGCCATCCAGAAGGCCGGGTTCACCCCCGGCAGCGATATCGCGCTGGGACTGGATGTCGCCTCGACCGAGTTCTTCGAGAACGGCAAGTACCTGTTCGAGGGCAAGCAGATTGGCAACGACGAGCTCGTCGCCTACTACGGCGAACTGCTCGGCGCGTACCCGCTCGTTTCGATCGAGGACCCGCTGTCGGAGGACGACTGGGACGGCTGGGCCGCGCTCACCCGCGAGCTCGGCAGCCGCGTGCAGCTGGTAGGCGACGACTTCTTCGTCACCAACCCGAAGCGCCTCGCGCAGGGTATCGAGCGGCAGTCGGCGAACTCGATCCTGGTCAAGGTGAACCAGATCGGCACGCTCACCGAGACCCTCGACGCCGTCTCGCTGGCTCAGCGCAGCGGCTACACAGTCGTGATGTCGCACCGCTCCGGCGAGACCGAGGACACCACCATCGCCGATCTCGCCGTGGCAACGGATGCCGGCCAGATCAAGACCGGCGCGCCGGCCCGCAGCGAGCGGGTCGCCAAGTACAACCAGCTGCTGCGCATCGAGGAGGAGCTCGCGGATGCCGCGGTGTACGCGGGCCGCAGCGCCTTCCCGCGCTTCACCGCCTGATCGCGCCGTCGCACAGCTCCCCGAGGGGTCGCTAACTGCCCTTCGCGTGGGCGGGAAGGCCGGTTTCCGACCCCTCGGGGAGCTGCGCGGGCGCTGTTGCGCCAACCAGCCACACCGGGCGCCACGTCACGCTCACCCAGCGAACGGCCTTTAGGCTCGATACATGCCCAGGCGTGAGAGAACTCAGCGCGTACCCGTGCGCTTGCCGCAGGAGAGCGCGCACGCACGCTGGTTG
This sequence comes from Cryobacterium sp. BB736, assembly GCF_014980265.1. NCBI lineage: Bacteria > Bacillati > Actinomycetota > Actinomycetes > Micrococcales > Microbacteriaceae > Cryobacterium > Cryobacterium sp. BB736. The sequence continues at coordinate 323,744 of NZ_JABXWQ010000001.1, read as the reverse complement.
CGCAGCATCCGGATGTCTGGGTTCACGATCGCGACCCTGGTCGTGCTGGTGCTGACCGTGGTCGTGCTCGCGCCGTCGCTGAAGGTCTTCATCGAGCAGCGCCAGCAGATCGCCCAGCTCGAGGAGCAGGTCAGGCAGCAGGAGGCCGGCGTGGAGGAACTCGCCGACGAGAAGGCGCGCTGGGACGACCCCAGTTACATCGAGACCCAGGCGCGCGAACGCCTCAACTACGTCTATCCGGGGGAGTACAGCTACCTGGTGATCGACGACGGCCAGACGCTCAGCACGCAGGACGGCCAGCCGATCAGCGACGAACTGCAGACCACTCAGGTCGACTGGGCCGCGATGATGCTGTCGTCCTTCCTGACCGCGGGGCTGTCGGATGCTGCACCGGACGAGCTGGTCGCCCCGGTCATCCAGGGTTCGCCGGGGGCGCCATGACACGCCCGCCCTTCGACCCGCCGACCGAGCGGGACATCGCGATTGTCTCCGCGCAGCTGGGGCGACCCGCGCGCGGGGTCGTCGGCATCGCCGCGCGCTGTGTCTGCGGCGCGCCGACCGTGGTCGCGACGGCGCCCCGACTGGATGACGGCACCCCGTTCCCGACCACCTACTACCTCAGCCATCCGGTGGCCACCGCCGCCATGTCGACCCTTGAAGCCGACGGGGTGATGGCCGAGTTCACTGAGCTGCTCGCCGACGACGCGGCGCTGCGCGACGCGTACGCGGCAGCCCACGACTCCTACCTCGCCGACCGCGCACAGCTCGGGCACGTCGACGAGATCGACGGCATCTCGGCCGGCGGCATGCCGACCAGAGTGAAGTGCCTGCACGCGCTCGCCGCGCATGCCCTCGCGACCGGGCCGGGGGTGAACCCGATCGGCGACCGCGCCCTCGACCGCGGCAGCTGGTCGCCGCAGGTGTGCGAGTGCGCCGACTACGGCATCGACGAGGTGGCCGAGTGAGGCGGGCGCTCGCCGGCATCGCGGCGCTGGGCGTCGCCGCATCCGTGCTGCTCGTCGGACCCACCGCGTCGGCCGACGCGGTGCGCGACCGCCAGTATTGGCTCGCCGACTACGGCATCAGCCAGGCATGGAACACCACGCGTGGTGCCGGGGTGACCGTCGCGGTCATCGACACCGGCATCGACGCCACACACCCCGACCTGGTGGGTGCGGTCGCTGGCGGCACGGATGTCTCGGGCGTCGGCACCCCGAACGGCCAAACCCCGGTCGGCAACAACAGCGAGCACGGCACCATGGTCGCCTCGCTGCTCGCCGGTCGCGGACACAGCGGCAACAGCGGCATCATCGGCGCTGCGCCCGAAGCCAACCTGCTGGCGGTCTCGATGGGCTTCGGCGCCGGTCAGCTGGGAGCGGATGAGCAGATCGCGACGGCGGTGCGCTGGGCGGTCGACAACGGAGCGGACGTCATCAACATGTCCCTCACCCGCAACACGCTCGAGTGGCCGGAAAGCTGGGACGAGGCGTTCCTGTACGCGATGGAGCACGACGTGGTCGTGGTCGCCGCAGCAGGCAACCGCGGCAGCGGCACCACCGAGGTGGGCGCACCGGCCACCATGCCGGGCGTGCTCGTGGTCGGCGGCGTCGACCGGAGCCGAAAGGCCAGCTGGGACGCCTCATCGCAGGGCATCACCATCTCCGTCTCAGCCCCGAGCGAGGAACTCGTCGGCGCGGCGCCCGGCGGCGGCTACTACTCATGGGCCGGCACCAGCGGCGCGACCCCCATCGTCGCCGGCGTTGTCGCGCTCGTGCGGGCCGCGCATCCGGAGCTCAGCGCGGGCGACGTCATCAACAGGGTGACGGCGACCGCCCGCCCGGTCGGCAGCGAAGTGCCGAGCCCGATCTACGGGTACGGACTGCTGGATGCCGCAGCCGCGGTGACCGCGGACGTTCCCGCCGCCGACACCAGTCCCGCCGCCCAGCTCACCGAGTGGATCCGGCTGCACCGGCGCGCCGCCGTCGAGCCCGAGGTCACCGCAGTGCCGGTTCCGGCGGCCCCGGAGCCCGCCCCGGCCGAGGATTCCGCCGGGGTGCCCAACCCGATGGGCAGCGTGCTGCCCACGCTGCACGAACTGCGCGATGTCGGCATCCCGCTGCTGGTTTACGCCGGATTCGGCGTGGTTGTGGTCTGGTGGACCGTGGCGTTCGTGCGCCGGGTCAGGGGCACTCGATACGAGGGGTAAGATAGATCAGTGCCAAAAATCCTGATCGTCGGCGGTGGCTATGCCGGCTTCTACACAGCGCGCAAGCTCGAGAAGTGGCTGCGTCGCGGTGAAGCCGAGGTCACTATGGTCGACCCGCGACCCTACATGACCTACCAGCCGTTCCTCCCCGAGGTCGCGGCTGGTTCGATCGAACCCCGCCATGCGGTGGTCGCCCACCGGCGTCACCTGAAGCGCACCAGGGTCATCACGGCGAGCGTCACCGGTATCAACCATGCCGAGAAGAAGGCCACCGTCTCACCCGAGGGTGCGGAGCCGTACGAGCTCGACTACGACATCATCATCGTGACCGCCGGTTCGGTCTCGCGCACCTTCCCGATCCCGGGTGTCGCCGATGAGGCCATCGGCATGAAGAACATCGAAGAGGCCATCGCCGTGCGCGACCGTCTCATCACCAACTTCGACCGGGCAGCGAACCTTCCCCCCGGCCCCGAGCGCGACCGCCTGCTGACCTTCGTGGTCGTCGGCGGCGGGTTCGCCGGCATCGAGACGTTCGGTGAGCTGCGCAGCCTGGCGAGCTACCTCATCCGGCACTACCCGAACCTCTCGTTCGAGGACACCCACTTCCACCTCATCGAGGCTATGGGCCGCATCATGCCCGAGGTCTCCCTCGAGACCAGCCACTGGGTATTGAAGAACCTCGCCCAGCGCGGCGCGCAGGTGCACCTCGACACCCAGCTGGTGTCGGCGGTCGACGGCAGGATCGAGCTCTCCACCGGTGAGTCGTTCGAGTCGGACACCATCGTGTGGACCGCCGGTGTCATGGCCAACCCGGTCCTGCGCAACACCGACCTGCCCCTGGAAGAGCGCGGACGACTGCGCGTGCAGGCCGACCTCAAGGTCATCAATGACAACGGGGTCGTTCCGGATGCGTGGGGCGCTGGCGACGTGAGTGCCGTTCCGGACCTCACCGGCGGCGGCGTCGGCGGGTTCTGCGTTCCGAACGCTCAGCACGCTGTCCGGCAGGGCAAGCGTCTGGCCAGGAACGTTGTCGCGGAGCTCCGCGGTGACGCGCCCGTGGACTACTTCCACAAGAACCAGGGTGCTGTCGCCGGTATCGGCCTGTACGAGGGTGTCTTCCAGTCCGGTCGGCTCGCGGTGAAGGGCCTGCCCGCCTGGGTCATGCACCGCGGCTACCACGGCCTCGCCATCCCGATGTGGGAGCGCAAGGTTCGCGTGTTCGGGAACTGGATCGTCAACTTCCTGTTCCGCCGCGACGTCGTCTCCCTTGAGGACCGCATCACCCCGCGTGCGGCTTTCGAGGAGTTCGCGTCCCGGCCGAAGGCCTGAGCGTCCCGCAGTTGACTCGGTAGGCTCGGGGTTGCATTCGTGCGCCCCCATAGCCCAACTGGCAGAGGCAGACGACTTAAAATCGTCCAAGTCAGGGTTCGAATCCCTGTGGGGGCACCCCGGCGGCCCTCGGCGGTCGGCCCCCGCTCGGTGATCGAGCCTGTCGAGATCCCCGTCACGCGGGTCGAACTTCCATCCGCGGGTCGAATTGGACCCGCGCGTGGATAAACTACCCGCGCGCGGGACTTCTGTTCACGCGCGGGTGTTGCAGCACCCGCGCCTGCATAATGCATCCGCGCGACGCGAACGCGAGCGAAACGGGGACGGAGTGCGAGGCCGCGGGTGCGGTGGGCGTCTACGGGCGGCGGTCTCGTGCTCCGTCCACGCGTAGCGGCAGCCGCCAACCTCGCACTCAGGCACCGCCGGTACGCTTTCGCGTATCCCATGATTCTTCTTCCTACTTCCACCGCGCCCGAAAACGCCCTCACCGGCATCGCCGGCTGGGCTGTCAACCTCATGGAGACCCTCGGCGGTCTCGGCGCCGGCATCGCCATCGCAGCCGAGAACCTGTTTCCGCCCCTGCCGAGCGAGGTCATCCTGCCCCTCGCCGGCTTCACTGCGAGCCAGGGCAGCCTCGGCCTCCTCGAGGTCATCGTCTGGACGACCCTCGGCTCCATCGTCGGCGCGCTCGCCCTCTATGCGATCGGCGCGATGCTGGGGCGCTCCCGGATGCGCTGGCTCGCCGAACGCATCCCGCTCATCCGCGTGGAGGATGTCGACAAGGCCGAGGCCTGGTTCGACCGGCACGGGGCGAAGACCGTGTTCTTCGGCCGGATGATCCCGATCTTCCGCAGCCTGATCTCCATCCCGGCCGGCGTGAAACGCATGAACCTGCCGCTGTTCATCGCACTCACCACGGCGGGCAGCCTGATCTGGAACACCATTTTCGTGCTCGCGGGCTTCCTGCTGGGGGAGAACTGGCACCTCGTCGAGGGCTACGCCGACGTGCTGCAGTACGCGGTGATCGGCGCCGTGGTCATCGCGATCAGCCTGTTCCTGGTTGTGCGCATCCGGTCCATTCGCGCCGAGAAGAAGCGCACCCCGGAACCGGTCGGCAGCCGCGCCGACCGCGGCTAGTCGGCGGGGCGCACGAACCGGGTCCAGCCCCACGCGGCGACAGCGAACGCGGCGAAGACGACGGCGACCGACGACAGTACGATCGCGTTGACCGGATGCAGCGCCTCGCCCACCAGCACCGCGGCGCCGAGTGTCGTCAACGCCAGAGCCGCGACGAGCCAGCCGAGCTTCGACCATTCGAGCAGGACCCGCCCGGGCAGAGCGCCGACCGGCAACAGCAGCATGATGACGGAGCCGAAACCGGCGATGGTGATCGTCGCCAGCACTTCGCTCGGGATCGAGCCCCAGAAGCCCTCGACCGGTCCGATCGCGGAGTGCAGCACCCACGCGAGCGTGGCCAGCAGCGCGAGCGACATCAGCAGGGCGAGCGAGACGATCGCGCGCTTCACGACCGGCAACGCGACCGCGTAGACCGCAGAAATGATGACGCCGACGATGAACGGCGGGTTCAACTCGAACCAGCGGGAGATGATCGCCGTCACGCCGGCGCCGATCAGCAATGCCGGCACGAACACCAGCCTGCCGCTGATCCGAACCGCGCGGGACGCCAGAGCGCTGGCCACCGCAACCCCGACCACGTTGAGGATGGTCAGGCCGACTGCGACGGAGAAGGCCAGCCGAAGGTAGCGCACCTCCCCGGAAAGCCCGCCGGAGAACACCACAAGCGCCGCTGTCACCGCAAGCGGGACGATCCCCGCAAGCCACGGGCGGATCCCGGTCGCGGCGGTATCAGCGGGCAGGGCGCCCCGGTTCCGGCCGGTCAGCCGAAGGCCGCGCAGGTGCGGGCGCACTGTGGTCGCGAAGAGTCGCATCGGCACGGCGATGAGCGCGATGAAGCCGCCGGCGATGCCGAGGGCGAGCAGCCAGTTGCCGCCCGCGAGTGTGCCAGCGGGCGTCATCAACCGGGTGCCGAACCCCGTGGGCGTGCCCCAGTTGGTGAGCGCCTCCTCGAGGGTTGGCGGCGCAGCACCCGACGGCGGCCAGTCGGGCAGCGTCGGCTCGCCCGGCGTCGGCGCTGGAGTGGGTGTCGCCTCGGGTTGCTCCTCGGGCTCCGGCTCGGGCGCGACGGTGGGCGGATCGCCCGGCTTGGGTGCCGTTTCTCGCGGACCGATCCACACGGTGATCGGGGTGCTCGGCGAACTGAAGTTACCGGCCATGTCGCGCTGCAGCGCCTGCAGCGTGTGCGAGCCGTTCGGCACGTTGGCAAACTGGCAGGACCAGCGCGTCCCCTCCACGGTGGCCCGGCAGACGATCAGGCCGTCGAGGTAGACGTCGACCCGCGCACCCGCCTCGCCGATTCCCGTCACCGTCGCGGGCAGTCGCTCGAGCCGCGACTGGGAGCGGGGAGAAGTGATGATCGGCGCATCCGGCAGCTCCTTGTCCACCATCACCTGAACGGTGCCCGACTGATTCGATCGCTGCCCGCCGCCGATCGTGGGATGGGACTGCGAGGCGGACACCATGTGCTGGCCGGAAGTGGGAATCGAGCAGGACCAGAATCCGTCACCGCGCGCGACGCCCGGGCACACCTGATCCGACCCGCTGACTCGAAGCACGATCGTCGACCCCGGATGCGCGGCGCCGGAGATGATCCCGGTGGTCAGGATCGGCCCATTGGCGGCGATGCTGGGCGGCGCGAGAACATGGATCGTCACCGGATCCAGTGCCGTCTCCTCGCCGTCCGCGGCGATGTGAACGGCCTGCAGCACGTATCCGGCGCCGTTCGGCAAGCCGGTCGCGGTGCAGCTCCAGGTCAGCTCCGCGTTCGCTGCGATCGCGCAGCCGACGGGGCCATCCTCGAAGCGGATGCCTGCACCGACCTCCTTGGTGCCGCTGATGGTCACCGAGTCGGTGCCGATGAACGCTCCATCGGCTGGGCTGGTGATTCGCGCTGCCTGAGCGGCGGCCGCCTCCTCGCCCCGCTCTTCATCGCGCACCTCGAACCCGGTGGCACCGGTCAACGTCAGGACAGCGCCGACAGCGATGAAGGCGGCCACGATCGTGGTGCCGCAGCGCGAGGTTACTCGCTGCATCGCTGTGGTGTGCACACTGGTCCAAGGGCTGTGGTCGGGTGGTGTCGTCTCAAGGGTACCCAACACCCCTGAGACTCCCTCGGTCGGTTGCCGGTCACCCGCGTCACACCATGAATAGTGTTGAGTCGACAGGCACTCGAAACTTAGGCGGTGAAGCGATGGAGCTCACTCGACCAGCGACGGCTGCGTGGCGTGACGACCCGGCCGCCTACTGGGCGGCACTCGAGTCCGCGACGGCGCACCTCGATCCGCCGTTCGCGGTTCTCTCGTTGCCCGCGCTGAGCCACAACGCGTTCGACATGCTCGGTCGCGCGAACGGGACGAGAATCCGGGTGGCGTCGAAGTCGGTGCGGGCGCGCGGTGTCATGGACGCGGTGCTGCGCGTGCCCGGCTATCGCGGTGTGCTGGCCTACACGCTCGCCGAGGGGCTGTGGCTCGCCACAGAGGCGCTCGCCGCCGGGTCGACGCCGGATGTCGTGGTCGGCTACCCGAGCGCCGATCGGTGGGCCATCGGTGCACTCGCGAACGACCCGCGGTTGGCGTCCACGGTGACGCTCATGGTCGATTCGCTGGACCAACTTGACCTCATCGACGCGGTGGTATCTCCCGCCCGGCGGCAGGCAATGCGGCTGTGCCTGGAATTGGACGCGTCCTGGGACTCGCGCCTGCTCGGCCATGTCGGCACCTGGCGATCACCAGTCCACAGCCCCGAACAGGCCAGAGCGCTGGCCGAGGCTATCGCGAGGCGGCCCGGATTCCGGCTCGTCGGGATGATGGCCTATGAGGGACAGCTCGCAGGCGTCGCCGATGCCCCGGCCGGCAAGCCGGCGCGGGCGGCCATGCTGCGCTGGATGAAGCGCCGATCCGCTGCAGAGCTGGCGGAACGCCGGGCTGCGGCGGTCGCCGCCGTCCGCCACGTCGCGGACCTCGAGTTCGTCAACGGGGGCGGCACCGGCTCACTCGAGACAACCAGCGCCGAGCAGGCGGTCACCGAGATCGCGGCCGGAAGCGGGCTGTTCGGCCCGCACCTGTTCGACGGGTACCGCTCATTCCGACCGGCGCCGGCCGCAGCCCTCGCGCTGTCGGTGGTCCGCAAGCCACGATCGCGCATCGCGACTCTGCACGGCGGCGGCTGGATCGCATCCGGACCGCCCGGGGCCGACCGGCTGCCACGCGTTGCCTGGCCGCGGGAGTTGCGGATGCTTCCGCGCGAGCAGGCAGGGGAGGTGCAGACACCGGTCACGGGCCGTGACGCGACAAGCTTGCGCATCGGCGACCGGGTCTGGCTGCGCCACACCAAGGCCGGCGAGCTCAGCGAGCACGTCAACACCCTCCACGTGATCGACGGTGATCGGTTGGTGGAGAGCATCCCGACCTACCGAGGCGAGGGGAAGGCGTTCCTGTGAGCACGCCGCGCGCCGGGACGGCGCCCGCGTGGAGCAACTGGGGCCGATCGGCCCTGGTGCACCCGGCCGAGCGGGTGTCGCCGACGACCACCGATCAGGTCGTGGCGATCGTGCGCCGCGCGGCCGAGCAGCGGCGACGCGTCAAGGCGGTGGGCGCCGGGCACAGCTTCACGGGCATCGCGGTGGCCACCGACATCCTGATCGAGCCGGACGGGCTCGCCGGGGTCCTCGCGGTGGACGGCAACCTCGTCACACTCGGCGCGGGCACCCGCCTGTGGCAGCTGCCCGACCTGCTGGCGCCCCTCGGGCTGGCGATGCAGAACCTCGGCGACATCGACCGGCAGACCATCGCCGGCGCGATCTCCACCGGCACGCACGGTACCGGCGCCCGCTTCGGTGGAATCTCGACCCAGGTGCGCGGGCTCGTGCTCGTCACCGGCGACGGCACTGTGCTGCGTGTCAGCGCGAGCGAGAACGCTGACTTGCTGCCGGCGGTCGCGCTCGGGCTTGGGGCCCTGGGCGTCATCACCGAGGTGACCATCGAGTGCGTTCCCGCGTTCGTGCTGGGCGCGATCGAACGGCCGGAACCGTTCGACGCCGTCGTCGATGCATTCGAGCACCGCGCGGCATCCGTCGACCACTTCGAGTTCCTGTGGTTCCCGCACACCCGAACCGTGCTGACGAAGAACAACACCCGCCTGCCGGCCGACTCGCCCCGCGCCCCACTGGGACCGGTCCGGCGCTGGTTCGACGACCGGGTGATGTCCAACCGCGTGTTCGGCCTGACCTGCGTTGTCGGCGCCGTCGCGCCGCGGCTGGTGCCGGGCATCAACCGGCTCGCCACCCGGCTCACCGGGAACCGCGAGTTCACCGACGTGTCGACCTCGGTCTTCACCACGCAGCGCAGTGTCAGGTTCCGTGAGCTCGAGTACAGCATCCCGTTGGAGCAGGTCCCGGATGCCCTGCGCGCGCTTCGGTCGCTCATCGACTCCCGCGGCTGGCGCATCTCGTTCCCAGTCGAGGTGCGCGCGGCGGCACACGACGACCTCTGGCTGTCGACGGCAACCGGCCGCGCATCCGGGTACATCGCCGTGCACCGGTACTTCCGCGAAGAGCCGACCGAATACTTCCGCGCGGCCGACGCGCTGTTCCGCGAGTTCGAGGGCCGCCCGCATTGGGGAAAGATTCACTTTCAGGATGCAGAATCTCTATCCATGGTCTATCCGCGGTTCGGTGAGTTCGTTCAGCTTCGGGATCGACTCGACCCGGAGCGGCTATTCGCAAACGAGTACCTGGACACAGTTCTCGGCCGATGACTGGAGATTACGCACACGATCCGGAAGCGCTGGGCGCCCGGATCCCGCCCGGCTTCACGATCGGGGTGTCGACCGCGGCCTTCCAGGTCGAGGGTGCAGTGCGGCACGGAGGTCGCGGGCCGTCGACGTGGGACTCGTTCATGACCCAGGCCGGCCGCATCGAGGACGGCAGCACCGCCGAGGTCGCGACCGGCCACTACGAGCGCTACCGGGACGACATCGAACTGATGAAGCAGCTGGGCATCGACTCGTACCGCTTCTCCCTGGGCTGGCCGCGAATCCAGCCGGATGGCATCGGCGCCGGCAACAAGGACGGCATTGCGTTCTACGACCGGCTGATCGACGCGCTGCTCGACGCAGGCATCCGGCCGATGGCGACGCTCTACCACTGGGATACGCCCCTGCTGCTGCAACAACGCGGCGGGTGGATGAACCGCGACACCGCGTATCGGCTCGGCGACTACGCGCTGCTCGCCGGTGAAGCGTTCGGTGACCGGATCGATTCGTGGGTGACCATCAACGAACCGACGACCGTGACCTTGAACGGCTACGCGCTCGGCCTCCACGCGCCCGGCTCGACACTCCTGTTCGACGCGCTGCCGGCCGCGCACCACCAGCTGCTCGGCCACGGCTTCGCCGTCCAGGCGCTCCGCGCGACCGGTGTCGCCGGCGGGGTCGGCATCAGCAACGTGCACGCGCCCGTCGTCCCGGCACGGGGGATCAGGGCCCGGTACTTCGCGAAGCTGCTCGACCTGCTCCACAACCGCATCTTCGCCGACCCGGTGCTGCTCGGGCACTACCCGAAGCCCCCGTTCGGCGCGGGCAAGCTGTTCCGCGCGCTCACCGAGGTCGACTCGTTCGACCTGAAAACCATCCATCAGCCGCTGGACTTCTACGGCGTGAACTACTACATGCCGATCCGGGTGCGTTCCGGTGCTCCAGCCGATGAGGACACTCCGGATGGCACAACCCCCGACGTCAAGAACATCCCGTTCTCGCTCGCGCCCTGGCCGGAGTACGACGAGACCGGGTTCGGCTGGCCGATCGCGCCGGACTACCTGACCGTGACCCTGAAGCAGCTGTCCGAGCGGTATGGAGAGGTGCTGCCGCCGGTGTACATCACCGAGGGCGGCGCGAGCTTCCCCGACGAACCGGATGACGACGGCGCCGTCAGGGACGGCCAACGCATCCGGTACCTCGCCGACCACCTCGCCGAGGCGATCGAACCGGTGCCGGGCATTGACCTGCGCGGCTATTACGTGTGGACGCTGCTCGACAACTGGGAGTGGGCTGCCGGCTACTCGCAGCGGTTCGGCCTCGTCCATGTGGACTTCGACACACTCGACCGCACCCCGAAGTCGTCATTCCAGTGGTTGCAGCGCGTACTCGCGGCGCGCTGAGAGCTCACGCGGTGCGGCGACGCAGGGTGATCGCGCCGAGAATCACCGCGCCCAGCGCGAACGCGCCGATGATGAGCAGCTTGCCGCCGACGTAGGCGGCATCTTCGGTGTCGCCCGCTACGGCGTTGAGTGCGTCGATCGCGTGCGACAGCGGCAGCCAGTCGGAGATTGCGTACAGCACATCCGGCATGTCCTCGCGGGGCAGGAAGATGCCGCCGAGCAGCACCTGCGGGAACACGATCAATGGCATGAACTGCACGACCTGGAACTCGGTGCGCGCGAACGCACTCGCGAACAGGCCCAGTGTCGTGCCGAGCACGGCATCCGCGAGTGCGACACAGAGCAGCAGCCACAGCGGCCCGTCGATCTCGAGGCCGCACACCCACACCGCGAATGCGACAGCGATCGAGGCCTGCAGGATGGCCAGCAGTCCGAACGCGAAGGTGTAGCCGAGGATGAACTCGAGCTTGGCGAGCGGCATCGACAGCAGTCGCTCCAGGGTGCCGCTGCGCCGCTCGCGCAGGGTGGCGATGCTCGTGACCAGGAACATGATGATGAACGGGAAGAGCGCCAACATGGCCGGCCCCACCTGCTCGAAAACGTCGGTATCGGAGAACAGCCACGCGACCAGGCCGATGAGCAAACTCGGCACCACGAGCAGCAGCGCGACCGTTCGTGGGTCGTGGGAGATCTGGCGCAGCACCCGCCCGGTCGTCGAGAAGGTACGGCGGATGCTCATGACCGCTCCTCGGTCCGCTCGCCCGGGTGTCGTTCGATCAGCACAAGGAAGGCCTCCTCGGCATCGCTGGTGCCGGTGTCCGCGAGCAGTTGTCGCGGTGTGGTGTCGGCCAGGATCTCGCCGTCCCGCATGAGCAGCAGGCGGTCGCAGCGGGTCGCCTCGTCCATCACATGGCTGGACACGAGCAGCGTGACGCCACCGCGCGCGAGCTCACGGAACAGTCCCCACAGCTCCGATCGCAGGACCGGATCCAGGCCGACCGTCGGTTCGTCGAGCACGAGCAGTTCCGGCGTGCCGAGCAGTGCCGCGGCGAGGGATACCCGGCTGACCTGCCCACCGGACAGGGAGCCGGCGAGCTGCTTCAGCTGCCCGCCGAGGTCGGTGGCGGCCACGACGCGGTCGATCTCGGCGCCGCCGACGCCGAGGACCGTGGCGAAGTAGCTCAGGTTCTCCCGCACGGTCAGGTCCGAGTAGACGCTGACATCCTGGGTGACGTAGCCGACGCGATGGCGAAGCGGCGGCGATCCGGCGCTCTGCCCGAGCACGGTGACGGTGCCCGACTCGAGGCGTTGCACACCGACGATCGAGCGCATGAGAGTGGTCTTCCCGCTCCCGCTTGGTCCAAGCAGCCCGACTAGCTCGCCCCGGGCCAACGAGAGGTCGAGATCGCGAACCGCGACGTTCCTGCCTCGGCGGACTGTGAGCCCGTCGATTCTCAGCGCCAGTGCCGAGTGCTCCATGCCAGAACAGTAACCCCGGATGTTCCCCCAGTGTTGGCCTGACGCAGGCGGGATTCGGCGGCCGCACAGCCCGCGCTCGATATAGTTGAGTAGCCCACGAGGGGTGTTCGCTGCGGCACCCGCAGCCAAGAGGAGACTTCAAGACCATGGAAATACTCATCGTCGTCGGCATCGTCGTTGCCCTCGCCGTGATCGTCGGCATCTACCTGTGGGCCACCTACAACGGCCTGGTGAAGCTGAACGTCCGCGTTGACGAGGCGTGGAGTGACATCACCGTTCAGCTGAAACGGCGTGCCGACCTCATCCCGAACCTGATCGAAACAGTCAAGGGCTACGCAGCGCACGAGAAGTCCGTCTTCGAGAACGTCACGAAGGCGCGCGCCGAGACCCTCACGGCACAGACGCCGGGAGAGGCATCCGCCGCGGAGAACCACATGCAGCAGGCGCTGAAGAGCATCTTCGCGGTCGCCGAGGCGTACCCGCAGCTGCAGGCCAGCCAGAACTACCTGCAGCTGCAGGGCGAGCTGGTCGACACCGAGGACAAGATCCAGGCCAGCCGCCGTTTCTACAACGGTGGTGTGCGCGAGCTGAACACCAAGATCAAGGTCTTCCCGAACACCCTGTTCGTGCGTGGTCTCGGCTTCCACGAGCGCGAGTTCTTCGAGGTCTCGGAGCCGGCAGCGATCGCCGAGCCGCCACGCGTGCAGTTTTGAACTGAAGGTTGACGCTTCGTAGAAGCCTCAACCGTAAGTTCAAGATCGAGTAAGCGCCGCCAGGCGCGCATCGAGATCCTCTCCACTACACACACGACAGACAGGGTGACATGTACAGCGCTATAGCGCGCAACAAGCGCAACACTGTGCTGATCATTCTGGTGTTCCTGCTCATCATCGGCGGGCTCGGGTTGATTGCCAACTACATGTGGGCCGGCACGGGCAATTGGTCGATCCTCATCGGCACGATCATCGGCGCGCTCATCTATGTCGTGATCCAGTACTTCGCGGCGAGCAGCCAGGCGCTTGCGATCGCCGGCGGGCGGCAGATCCAGAAGCAGGACGACCCGCGGCTGTATCGCACGGTGGAGAACCTCGCGATCACCAATGGCATGCCGATGCCGAAGGTGTACATCGTCAACGATCCGGCGCCGAACGCGTTCGCCACCGGACGTGACCCGGAGCACGCTTCGGTCGCGGCGACCACCGGCCTGCTCGAACTGCTGAGCGATTCCGAGCTCGAGGGCGTGATGGCCCATGAGATGGGCCACGTCAAGAACTACGACATCCGGGTCACCATGATCGTGTTCGGGCTCGTGGTGGCCATCGGCTTCATCAGCGACATCCTGCTGCGGATGACCTGGTTCTCGGGCGGCAACCGCAACAACAACAGCGGTGGAAACCCGATCCTGCTCATCGTTGGTCTCGCCGCGATGATCATCGCGCCGCTGGTCGCTGGGCTCGTCCAGGCCGGCGTCTCACGTCAGCGCGAGTACCTCGCCGACGCCACCGGTGCCCTCACCACCAGGCACCCGGAGGCCCTGGCCAGCGCGCTGCACAAGATCAGCCAGGCCGGTCGTCCGATGAAGCGGCAGAACTCGACCATGGCGCATATGTGGTTCAACGACCCGATCAAGCCCGGCGTCATCGACCGGATGTTCTCGACTCACCCTCCGGTGCAGGACCGCATCCGTCGACTGCTCGACAACGCGACGAAGTTCTAGAGCGCGCGGGCCATCGCAGCGAGGGCCTGCGGAAGCGTCGGCACGCCCTCGGAGCGGAACACCTCAGCGCCGTCGTCGGTGCTGATGATCACGGTCGGCGTGCTCCGGATGTCGGCCGCCTCGGCGTCCTTGGGGGCCTGCGCGACGTTCAATTCCTGGATCTCGGCGGACGGCACCCACGTTCCCGCCTGCGTCAGCACCTCGCGGGTCGCGGTGCAGGCACCGCAGAATGACGACGTGAAGAGCTGGACTCGCATGATGGCATTAACGCGCAGCGAGCTTCGAGGATTCCGAGGCAGGGAAGAGCTGCGCAAGCGCGGATGAGAGGTTCCCGGCGCCGGCGAACTCGACGCGCTCCAGTCCCTGCCACTCGGCGGTCGTCGTAAGCAGGGGAGCGAGGCGGTCGGCCACGGCGCCCGGGTCGGCATCCGGCTCGTGCCACGCCGACTGCACCCGCAGCACGCCCGCCTGCCGGTCGCTCTTCAGGTCGATCCGTCCGACGATCTCCTCGTCGATGAGGATCGGCAGGCTGTAGTAGCCGAAGATGCGTTTCGGCGCCGGTGTGTAGATCTCGATCCGGTAGTGGAAGCCGAACAGCCGCTCGGTGCGTGCGCGCTCCCACACCACGGGGTCGAACGGTGAGAGCATCGCGGTCGCCTCGATGCGACGGGGGATGCGCGCGTCACGGTGCAGCCACGCCGGTGCCTTCCAGCCGTCGACGCGGACCTGGCTGATGACGCCGTCGTCCTCGAGCGCACGCAGCGCCGCCAGAGTCTCGTCGTTCCGCATGCGGTAGTAGTCCGCGACGTCGCGGGTGGTCGCGATGCCGTGGGCGCGGGTCGCGTGTTCGACGAGCATCCGCTGCGCCTCGTCGCGCGGCACGGTCCTCTCCAGCACGTCGCAGGACAGCACCTGCTCCGGCAGCGCGTAGGTGCGCTCGAATCTGGTACGCCCGGCCGTGACGACATCGCCGTAGAGGAACATCAGTTCCAGCAGTTGCTTCACGTCGGACCAACCCCACCATGGACCGCTGCGCTTGTTCGAGTCGTGTTCGATGTCGCTCGCGCGCATCGGCCCGTTGTCGCGCAGCTCCGCGAGCAGCCAGTCCCGCAATCCGGTGTGCCCCGCGATCCACTGCACACCCTCGCGCTCGCGCATCCGGTCCATCCGCCACCGCCACAGCGGTCTGGTGTCGACCGGGATGATGGCGGCCTGGTGCGCCCAGTACTCGGTGTGCGATGCCCCTCGGGCGAAGGTGAGCCGGTCGAGGGCTGCCCGGTCGTACGGGCCGAGCCGAGCATAGAGCGGCAGGTAGTGGCTGCGCTCGAACACGTTCACCGAATCGAGTTGCAACAGCCCGAGCTTCCGGATGCCGGCTGCCAGCTGCCGGGTTCCGGCGCCGCCTGACGGCTGCCTTCCGAAGCCCTGCGCAGCCAGCGCGACACGGCGCGCTTGCGCGAGCGAGAGGGAGTCCACCACAGAAATGACCCTAGTCGGAGCCTCCGACGCTGCCACAACAGAGTCTGGCGGCGCACAAGGCCGGTTTGCATTCCGGTACCGGAATATAGCGTCGGAGGCGGAATCGTCCCATTTAGACTGAGACGGTGATTTTCGGCAAACGATCCCGTCCGGCACGGCCGCAGGTGCCGCTGTCACGGCGCCGGATCGTGGAAGACGCCGTCCCTGTCGGCGTGCAGATCGCGGGAGCATGGTCATGGCGCATTCTGCTCATGGCGGGAGTGGCCGCGCTGCTGGTCTTCCTCGTGATCCAGCTGCGTGTGATCGTCGTGCCGCTGATGATCGCGGTGCTGGTCTCCTCGCTGCTCGTGCCGTTCGCCGGGTGGCTGCAACGGCAGGGATGGCCGAAGTGGCTTGCGGTGATGACGGCCGCGCTTACCGCCGTCGGCGTCATCACCGCGCTCATTTTCCTCATCGTCACCCAGATCCGAGCCGGCTGGCCGGACCTTCAGGCGCAGTCCCTCGTCGCATGGGAGCGGCTCAAGGACGTCCTGCTCGAGTCGCCGTTGCACATCACCGAGGAGCAACTCTCGGAGTTCGGGGAGGGCTTCGTCGATACGATCCAGCGCGATGCGAGCGTCTGGGTCAGCGGCGTGCTCTCGGTCGGTTCCACCGCTGGACACCTGGTTGCCGGTCTCCTGATCACCCTGTTCGCGTCGCTGCTGATCCTGATCGACGGCCGCAACATCTGGCACTGGGTCGTCCGGCTGTTCCCGCGCCGGGCGCGCCTGGCGGTCGACGGGGCAGGTGCGGTCGGGTGGGTCACCCTGAGCAACTTCGCGCGGGTGCAGATCTTCGTCGCCGCGATCGACGCCATCGGCATCGGGCTCGGGGCATTCTTCCTTGGCCTGCCACTCGCGGTGCCCATCGCGATCGCGGTGTTCCTCGGCTCCTTCATCCCGATCGTCGGTGCGGTCGTCACGGGTGCGCTCGCGGTGTTCATCGCGCTGGTCTACAAGGACATCGTGATCGCGCTCATCATGCTCGCGATCGTGATAGCCGTGCAGCAACTCGAAAGCCATGTGCTGCAGCCGCTGATCATGGGCAACGCGGTGAAGGTGCATCCGCTCGGAGTGGTCCTGGCGGTCGCCGCCGGCAGCTACGTCGCGGGCATCCCCGGCGCGCTGTTCGCAGTGCCGATCGTGGCGACCGCCAACGCGATGATCCTGTACGTCGCGAGCGGCCGATGGCGAACAGACAATAACCCACAACTCGAGGACATCCCACGGTGATCACTGACAACGCGCCTTCTCTCATCCGGATCGAGGAGGCGCGCGAAATCGTGTCGAGCGTGGCGCAGGTCACGCCGATGGAGAGTTCCCACTACCTGGCCGAGGTGCTCGGTTCGCCCGTGTACCTCAAGTGCGAGAACCTGCAGCGCACCGGTTCGTACAAGATCCGCGGCGCCTACTATCGGCTGTCCCGGCTGACGGAAGAGGAACGCGCGCGAGGCGTGGTGGCAGCATCCGCCGGGAACCACGCGCAGGGCGTCGCGTTCGCCGCTCGCGAGCTGGGCATCCGCGCGACGATCTTCATGCCGGTCGGCGTTGCCCTGCCGAAGCTTCAGGCGACGCGCGGGTACGGGGCGGAGGTCATCCTTCGCGGGCACACCGTCGACGAGCCGTTGCGCGCCGCCGCCGAATTCGCCCAGAGCACCGGTGCGGTGCTGATCCACCCCTTCGACCATGAGGACGTCATCGTCGGGCAGGGCACTCTCGGCCTCGAGATGCTCGACCAGGTGCCGAACCTCGACTCGGTGATCGTCCCGATCGGCGGTGGCGGGGTGATCTCCGGCATCGCGGTCGCGATGAAGGAGCGGGCCCGGGCTCAGGGGCGGGCGATCCGCGTGATCGGCGTGCAGGCGCAGAACGCCGCGGCCTATCCGCCATCGCTGGCGGAGGGTAAGCCGCTCGAGGTGCCGATCGCGCCGACCATCGCCGACGGCATCGCGGTCAGCAAGCCCGGCAAGCTGAACTTCGAGCTCGTGCGTTCCCTGGTCGACGAGGTCGTCACCGTCAGCGACGATGACACCGCCCGGGCGTTGCTCGTGCTGATCGAGCGCGCCAAGCTCGTGGTGGAGCCGGCCGGCGCTGTCGCCGTCGCGGCCATCCTCACCGGGGCGGTGAAGAACCTCGGCACAACCGTGGCGCTGCTGTCCGGCGGCAACATCGACCCGCTCGTGATGGAGCGCGTCATCTCACAGGGTCTCGCCGCATCCGATCGCTACCTCAAGCTGCGCATCATGCTGCCGGATCGACCAGGCCAGCTCGCGCGCGTCGCGGAGTTGATCTCGGATGTCAGCGCCAACGTCGTCGAGGTCATGCACACCCGGCACGGCAAGGGCGCGCTGCTGAACGACGTCGAACTCGAGGTCAGCCTCGAGACCCGCGGCCCCGAGCATGTCCAGCAGGTGTTGGACAAGCTGCGGTCGGCCGGTTACGACCCGCGCGTCGACTTCTGACTCGACTCGATGCGGTTCAGAAGGAGTAGGTCTTCACCGTGAGCAGCTCGACCGTGATCTCCCGGCCGTTCGGCGCGGTGTAGGTGACAGTCTCGCCCTGCTTGTGGCCGATGATGGCGGCACCAAGCGGGCTCTGCTCGCTGTAGACGTCGAGGTCGGAGTCTCCGGCGATCTCTCGATTGCCGATCAGGAACGTGGAATCGTCGCCGGCGATCTTCGCGGTGATGATCATGCCCGGCTCGACGACACCGTCATCCGGGGGCGTGCCGACGCTGGCGGTGCGCAGGAGCACCGTCAGTTGGCGGATGCGGGCCTCGATCTTGCCCTGCTCTTCCTTGGCGGCATGGTAGCCGCCGTTCTCCTTCAGGTCGCCCTCGTCGCGCGCTGCCTCGATACGCTTCGCGATGTCGTCGCGGCCCTTGCCGCTCAGGTACTCAAGTTCGTTGGTGAGACGGTCGTACGCCTCCTGGGTCAGCCAGGTGACGGCAGTGTCGTCAGCCATAGTGCTCTCCTCGTGCTTTCGTCGCTGTCAAAGAAATGAGACCGGCCACACGACCGGTCTCTCTAGCGATTCGGACTATCTTATGTTAGCCAGCAACGGTAGATCAAGCCTGTGACAGCCAGCTCGCTCGTGCGAACCTCCTCGGTGAAGCGGCGTGTGTAGGAGTCGGATGCCGGCAGCTCGACGATCTCCCAGCCGACGATCGCGTGCTTGTCGTTCTGTGCCTGCAGCGCGCAGCTGACCTCGGTTCCCTGCGGCACGGTCACCTCGTACTGCACGTCCACGCTGAACTCGTCGTTCACCTTGTGCCCGAGATCGCGTGTGTCCAGCCCGCCGGAGACGCTGTCGAGTCCCGCCCAGATGACCCACGCGCCGACGACCAGGCCGAAGAAGACCCCGGCGACGATGAGGATGAGGCGCTCGCGTCGAGCGCGCCCCGGTGTGCGCCCGTAGCGCTCCTCGATCGTGGTGTCGGTCACATGTCTCCCATGCCGATTAGGGTTGAACTGTCCCGGATGCCGGTGCGGATCCGGACCCTTCAAGGCTAGGCGTATTTGTAAGGAGCGGCGTGACACCCAGCGAGACCGGCCGACCGGCCGACCGTCGCTTGCTTGCCTTCCATGCCCACCCGGATGACGAGTCCAGCAAGGGCGCGGCCACGTACTCGCGGCTGACCGACGACGGTGTGCATGTGCTGGTGGTGAGCGCCACCGGCGGCGAAGCCGGCGACATCCTCAACGCCGGGCTCGAACACTCCCACCCGTCCGATTTCCGGATGGCGCAGCGCGACATGGCTGGCCTGCGCCGGCACGAACTGCAGCGCGCCAGGGACGTTGTCGGCTTCGATCATCGTTGGCTCGGCTACACCGACTCCGGAATGCCCGAGGACGGCATCATCCGCTCGGACAGTTTCGCGTCCATCCCGATCGAGATCTCCGCCGAGCCGCTGGTGCGCATCATCCGTGAGTTCCGGCCGCAGGTTCTGGTCACCTACGACGAGAACGGCGGATACCCGCATCCGGACCACATCCGCACCCACCAGGTGGGCGTCTTCGCGCTCGAAGCCGCCGCCGACCCGGCGCAGTACCCGGATGCCGGCGAACCGTGGCAGGTCTCGAAGCTGTACTACGACCGCATCTTCAACGCCTCACGCTTCCGCGCCATCCTCGCCGAAATCGAGCGACGCGACCCGGAATCGCCCAAGGTGGAGGAGCTGAAGGGCTACCTCGAGCGGGTCGGAGATCGACCTGACCTGGCGACGACCCACATCCACTGCGGAGACTACTTCGAGCGCCGCGACCAGGCACTGCGCGCGCACGCGAGCCAGGTGGCGCCGGACAGCACCTTCTTCTTCTGGCCCAACGACGTGCAGGCGGACGCCTGGCCGTACGAGGACTTCCAGTTGGTGCGCAGTCTCGTGCTCTCCGACCTCCCCGAAGACGACTTCTTTGCCGGCATTCCACTGAACTCGGAGCACCCATGACCGTCATCCAGCAGCTAGGGCTCGTCCTCCTCGCATCCGAGGAATTCGACCCGAACGATGTGACACCGACCTGGATCGGCTTCGCCATCACCTTCCTTGTCGCGGCCGCGACCGTCCTGCTCATCCTGGACATGACACGCCGGATGCGCCGGACCCGCTATCGGGGCGAGGTCAAGGAGAAACTCGAGGCCGAGCGGCTCGCCGCCGAGACGGGGGAGCACCCGGACGGCGGCCCCGACGGCGGAGCGCCCGATGAGCCGGTCGACCCCGACGTCACACCACGGGCGGGTTGACCGCCATCAGGAAAATGCCGGTCCAGTGGCAGAGGAACGCCAGCAGGGTCAGCGTGTGGAAGATCTCATGGAAGCCGAACTTACCCGGGAACGGGTTGGGCTTCTTCATCCCGTAGACGACCGCGCCGGCTGAATAGCAGATGCCACCGATGATGATGAGCGTCATCATCACCCAGTTGGCGGCGAAGAAATCGGCGATGAACATCACCGCAGCCCAGCCGAGCAGCAGGTACAGCAGCACGTAGAGCCAGCGCGGGGCGCCGATCCAGAACACACGGAACACGATGCCGAGCAGCGCGCCTGTCCAGACGAGGCTGAGCAGCAGCATCGCCTTCTCTTCCGGCAGTGCGAGCACGCTGATGGGCGTATACGAGCCGGCGATGAGGATGAAGATGTTGGCGTGATCGAAGCGCTTCAGCATACGCTTCGCCCGCTCGCCCCAGTTCAGGCGGTGGTACAGCGCAGAGACGCCGAAGAGCAGCATCGAGGAGAACACGAACACCGCCGAGCTCCATCTGGCTGCCGTACCGTCGGCCATGCCGATCAGGATGACGCCGAGCACGATGGTCAGCGGGAAGGTTGCCGCGTGGATCCACCCGCGCCAGGTCGGCTTGATCTCCACCGGGTGATCACGAGCGTCGTCAAGCAGCGGAACGTTGGGCAGGTCCTCGCCCGGATCGTTCTGGGTGCCCTGGTGGCGTGAATCGGCGGTCATTGCCAAAGACTATTGCGCGAGAGATAACGTCAAGCTGAGAGTCACTAGCGGCAATTGGTGCACTAGCGTAGGCACGTGCGAAAGCGGGAAGCGCAGTGGGGGCCCGGATTCCTCTATGGGCTCTATCAGCGACGGATCCGGCGCTGGCTCGCTGGCCAGCAGTTGCCGAAACACGTCGCGATGATCCTGGACGGTAATCGTCGTTGGGCCAGGCAGCGGGCACTGGAAACCGCCGGTCACGGTCACCGTGCCGGCGCGGCCAAGTTCCGCGAGTTCCTCGTCTGGTGCGACGACCTGGGCATCCAGGTCGCGACGCTCTACCTGCTGTCCACCGACAACCTGCAGGGCCGCACGAGCGACGAACTCGACGACCTGTTCGAGATCATCGCGGACCTCGCCGACGACCTGTCGCACTACCGGGACTGGCGGGTGCAGCATGTCGGCTCCACCGAAGGGTTGCCGCCCGCGCTGGTCGCCGCGTTGAAGGGCGCCGAGGAGCGCACCGCGAACAAGAACGGGCTGCACATCAACCTCGCCGTGGCATACGGTGGGCGACGCGAGATCGCCGATGCCATGCGCAGCATCGTGCGCAAGCAGGCGACGGAGGGCGGCACCCTCGACTCGCTCGCGGAGATCCTCACCCCCGAGCTCATCGGAGAGCACCTCTACACCGGGGGGCAGCCCGATCCGGATCTCGTCATCCGCACGTCGGGTGAGCAGCGCATCAGCGACTTCATGCTGTGGCAGAGCGCACACAGCGAGTTCTACTTCGTCGAGGCACTCGGCCCCGACCTGCGCGAGGTCGACTTCCTTCGCGCGCTACGCGATTTCGCAACCAGGCACCGCCGCTTCGGCCAGTAGTCGAAGGAGACGACCATGACCACAATTGACGAATACGCCGATCAGTTCGAGGAGGAGCCCGGCTACCTCGACTTCGCCCGAGTCGGGCCGATGGGACGCGCCGCCGCCGAGGAGGAGCAGGCGCACGTCGAGCTGCTGCGCCGGGCGCGCTTCGGCTCGATCGAGCGCTTCCTCGATGAGGACGCTCGCGTGCGGGAGGCCGTCGCGACCCTCACCGGGTTCCCCGCCGAGCAGGTGACTTTCCAGCCCAACACCAGCACGGGCCTCATGCATGCGATGTTCGGACTCACCGGCGGAGTGCTGCTCTCCGGCCGCGAGTTCCCGAGCCTGACGTTCGCAGCCGTCCGCGCATCCGAGGCCCTCGGCGTCGTGGTGCCGCAGTTCATCGAATGGGATGACGACGTGAACGCCGGCCGGGTCACCGCTGGCATCGTGAAGGAGCAACTCACCCCGAAGACTGTCGCGGTCGCCGTGAGCCTGGTCGACTACCGCACCGGCTACCTCGCCGACCTCGAGGGCATCCGCCAGGTCATCGGCGACCGGCTCCTCATCGTGGATGCCGTGCAGGGTTTCGGCGTCGTGGACGCGCCGTACGAAGTGGCCGACGTCATCGCGTCGGGCGGCCAGAAGTGGGTGCGCGCCGGCTGGGGCAACGGCTTTCTGGCGATGAGCGACCGGGCGCTCGAGCGGCTCACCCCGGTTTTCTCCGGGTTCGTCGTCGGCGAGGAGTTCCCGGATGGACCGGATATCCCGGCACCGCCATCCGGTATCGACGCGTTCCAGGTGACCCGCGGCAGCCCGGTAGCCCAAGCGCGGTTCGCGTCCGCGCTGGAATCGATCGCAGCGGTCGGCGTCGATACGGTCAACGAGCGCATCGCTGAGCGGGTCGATCGGGTGATCGAGGTGGCCGACGAGTTCGCCATTCCGGTGTCGTCGCCCCGTGACAGGCGCGAACGGGCGGGAATCGTGGTGCTCGAGCCCGCTCCCGACCAGCTGACGGCGCTTGCCGCGGCGCTCTTCAACCAGGGCCTCAGCGCAACCGTCCGCGACGGTCACGTTCGCCTCAGTGCCCACGTCAGCACGAGCGATGAGACGCTCGGAATGCTCCGGATGGCGCTCGCCGCATTCGCGACGTCGACCACGATCTGAACAGAAGGTTTCGTCGGGCGTGTCGCTGGACGCCCAGAACGCTCGGCACCGTAGCGTCAGTGACATCAGGTAGGGCACCTGGTCGAAGCGGCCACATAAGTTCGCTTGTCGATGCTAGTGGCCGTTGGATGAGTTCCGAGCGTGCAGCGCTCGGGAACGGAGTCGCAATTGGCCTCGAGCAACACCCCCAAGAAGTTGTCCGGCACGACCAAGGCGACGGGGGTGACAACGCCGCAGGCTGAGAAGACGTATGTGCTCGACACGTCGGTGCTGCTCTCCGATCCGCGCGCCATCTTCCGCTTCGCGGAGCATTCGGTCGTTCTGCCCGTCGTCGTCATCTCGGAACTCGAGGGCAAGCGACACGATCCGGAGATCGGATACTTCGCGCGCCAGGCACTCCGCATCCTCGATGACCTTCGGGTTGCCCACGAACGACTCGACTTCCCGATCACCGTGGGGGAGGGCGGGTCACTGCGGGTCGAACTGAATCACACGAGCATGGATGCGCTGCCGTCGGGGCTGAAGCTCGGCGACAACGACTCGCGCATCCTGGCGGTCGCGCTCAATCTGGCAAACGACGGGTTCGATGTCACGGTGGTCTCGAAGGACCTGCCGCTGCGGGTCAAGGCCGCGTCGGTCGGTCTCGCTGCCGAGGAGTACCGGGCCGAGTTGGCGGTGGACTCCGGGTTCTCCGGGATCGCCGAGATCGATCTCGGCTCCGCACAGGTCTCCGAGTTGTACGACAACGAGACTCTCGAGCTGCCGCAGGTCGCCGACCTGCCGGTCAACACCGGGCTCGTCATCCACTCCGACCGCGGCTCGGCGCTCGCGCGCGTCAGAGGCAAGGGCACGGTCCGGCTGGTGCGCGGTGACCGGGATGTGTTCGGGCTGCACGGTCGGTCCGCCGAGCAGCGGCTCGCCATCGACCTGCTGCTCGACCCGGAGCTGGGCATCGTCTCGCTCGGCGGGCGCGCGGGGACCGGAAAGTCGGCTCTCGCCTTGTGTGCCGGCCTCGAGGCGGTGCTCGAACGGCAGCAGCACCGGAAGATCATGGTGTTCCGCCCGCTCTACGCGGTTGGCGGGCAGGAGCTCGGCTACCTGCCGGGCGACGCCGCCGAGAAGATGAACCCGTGGGCCCAGGCGGTTTTCGACACCCTGGGCTCTGTGGTGTCCCAGAACGTGCTCGACGAGGTGCTTCACCGCGGGCTGCTCGAGGTGCTGCCGCTCACGCACATCCGGGGACGCTCGCTGCACGACGCGTTCGTGATCGTCGACGAGGCCCAGTCGCTTGAGCGCAACGTGCTGCTGACGGTGCTCAGCCGTGTCGGGCAGAACTCGCGGGTGGTGCTCACACACGACGTTGCACAGCGGGACAACCTGCGCGTCGGCAGGCACGACGGTGTCGCATCCGTCATCGAGACACTCAAGGGCCATTCGCTGTTCGGGCACATCACGCTCACCCGCTCGGAGCGCTCGGAGATCGCCTCACTCGTGACGCAGCTGCTCGAATCGAACGAATTGGCCTGAGTCAGCCGGGTGGTGCGCGGAGCTAATAAAGTCGAGTGGTGATCGCCCTGCCACTCGTCCTGCTCGTCAGCCTCGCGGTGCTGTTCCTCTGGGGGCTGTTCTGGCCGCGCGGTCAGTGGCGGGTGCTGGTCGCCTGGAGCTATCGCGACCCGCACGTCAACGAGCCGAGCGGGGCAGCGTTCGCCGTCTACCGCGCGATCGCCGGTGTCGGCGTTGTCGTGCTCGCGGTCAGCGGATTCGTCGCGTGGCAGTCGTATCAGGCCGCGCTGCCGGTGGAGGAGCCGCCGCCATCCGCCATGCAACGCATGTGGGGCGAGGAGCCGCTGGTCGTCAACCGGGTCGTCACCTCGGTCGGCGCCGCCTCGAACGACCTCGTCTACGTCGCGCCGATCGCGTACCAGAGCGTCGACGGCGAACGGCGGCAACCGCCGTACCTCTATTCGCTCGCAACGCTCGAGCTCCCGGAAGGCGACACCGCCGGCGGCATCATCGGTCGCCAACCGTCGCCGGGCTACGCAGCCCTCGACTTCGCGAACCTGGTGGTGCTCGTCGAGGGCGACCCGAACTGCATCCCGCGTCAGGCGGTGGTGGTCGAGAATGCCGAGTCCGTCGAGGTAGCCGTCTACTACGGCCGGCCGGACAACCCGGACGGCACCCCGAATGCGGATGGCATCGGCGCGTGCGAGCCGAACCCCCGCGATCGGGTGCCGCTGCTGCTGCCCATCCAACTCTCGGACGAACTGGACGGTCGCCTTGTCACCGCGATCGACGGTGAGGTGCTGCGCAAGGCGCCCGTCGTCACCGACTGACGGGCGCCTCGCGCGAAGACAACCGACCTAGTTGGGGTGGGTCATGCTGAGCACGTCGAGCAGCGAGTCGAGCTGTTCGATGCTGATCTCGCCGCGCTCCACGAAGCCGAGTTCGATGACCGACTCGCGCACCGTGATGCCCTTGGCGACGGCGTTCTTGGCGACCTTCGCGGCGGCCTCGTAGCCGATCACGCGGTTGAGCGGGGTGACGATCGACGGGCTCGACTCGGCGAGGGCGCGGGACCGTTCGAGGTTCGCCTCGAGGCCGGCGATGGTCTTGTCGGCGAGCACCACCGACGAGTTCGCGAGCAGCCGGATCGACTCGAGCAGCGCGGTTCCCATGACCGGGATCGCGACGTTCAGCTCGAAGGAGCCGCTCGCGCCCGCCCAGGCAACCGTCGCGTCGTTCCCGATCACGCGTGCACACACCATGAGCACAGCCTCCGGAATGACCGGGTTGACCTTGCCGGGCATGATCGACGAGCCGGGCTGCAGGTCGGGGATGTGCAGCTCAGCGAGACCGGTGTTCGGGCCCGAGCCCATCCAGCGCAGGTCGTTGTTGATCTTGGTGAGCGAGACGGCGAGAACGCGGAGTGCACCGGATGCCTCGACCAGCCCATCGCGGGCGCCCTGCGCCTCGAAGTGGTCGAGTGCCTCGGTGATCGGCAGGCCGCTGTCGTCGGCGAGCACCGCGATGACCTTCTGCGGGAAGCCCTTCGGGGTGTTGATGCCGGTGCCGACCGCGGTGCCGCCGAGCGGCACCTCCGCGACCCGGCCGATGGTGGACTGGACCCGCTCGATGCCGAGGCGAATCTGGCGTGCGTAGCCCGCGAACTCCTGGCCGAGGGTGACCGGGGTGGCGTCCATCAGGTGGGTGCGGCCGGCCTTCACCGCGTCGGCCCACAGCGCGGCCTTCTCGTCGAGCGCGCCGGCAAGGTGCTCCAGCGCCGGGATGAGGTCCCCGAGCAGCGCGCCGGTGACGGCGACGTGCACCGACGTGGGGAACACGTCGTTTGAGGACTGGGAGGCGTTCACGTGATCGTTCGGGTGCACCGTGCTGCCGAGCGAGGCGGATGCGAGGTTGGCGAGCACCTCGTTCATGTTCATGTTGGAGGAGGTGCCGCTGCCGGTCTGGTAGACGTCGATCGGGAACTGGTCAAGGTGCTCGCCCGCGATGATGCGGTCGGCTGCCGCGACGATGGCGTCAGCGATGGACGAGTCGATGATGCCCAGCTGCCCGTTGACAATCGCGGCCGCCCGCTTCACCCGCGCGAGCGCGATCACCTGCGCGGGCTCGAGACCCTTGCCCGAGATGGGGAAGTTCTCGACAGCGCGTTGCGTCTGCGCGGCGTAGAGGGCGCTCTTCGGGACGCGCACCTCACCCATCGTGTCATGCTCGATCCGGAACTCTGTGTCACTCACGGACTTCAACATCCTTTGCTGCTAGCGATGATCGGCTGCCGGCTCGCCGATGTCGCCGATGACGACATCCGGAACTGCCATGCCTTCGAGTAGGCGGTAGTTCGCGCCCACGATAGCCAGCGTACCCGCGGCGATTGCATCGCTCAGAAGCTCGGAGCCTCGCACGAGGTCGGCCACCGTGTCGCGGAGGTGCTCGCGGCCCACCTCGGTGGCATCCGGGCGGCCGTCACCGTTGCTCTTCACCCGGTTGACAGCGGGCAGAATCGGCTCGATCAGGTTCCGGATGTGCGGGGGCAGGTCGCGCGCATCCGGTTCCAGGCAGTCGATGGCCGCCCGGACAGCGCCGCATTCGTCATGACCGAGCACGACGATGAGGCGCACTCCGAGCACCTCGACCGCGTACTCGAGCGAGCCGAGCACAGAGTCGGAGATGATCTGCCCGGCGTTGCGCACGACGAAGATGTCGCCGAGGCCGAGGTCGAAGATGATCTCGGCAGCCAGCCGGGAGTCGCTGCAGCCGAAGAACGCGGCGTACGGTTCCTGCCGCCCGACGAGCTCTCCACGGCGTTCGACATTCTGCCGCGGATGGCGCGGTTTGCCACTGATGAAGCGCTGGTTTCCCTGCTTGAGCTCGTGCCAGGCCCTCGCTGGCGACGTATCGGGCATCAGTCGTTCCAGCCCAGCTGCTCTGCGATTGCGGTTGCGAGCACGTCGAACTCCTCATCGTCGGCGGTTCCGTGCAGAGCGAAGCTGTCGCCCTCGGTCGTGGTCATCGAGTACGCGAAGTTACCCGTGGGGTCGACGCTGCGGCGGTCGTACACGTCCCAGACGGTGCCGGCCACGCTGCGTTCGCCGGTTGCGCGATTTTCTTGCACTGCGTTCGCCAGCCAGGTCGCATTGGCGTCGACGCCTTGGCGCACCGCGATGAATTGGTTGTCCGGTGTGATGAAGCCGATGTACCAGCTGGCGATGTCGTCGGCACCGGTCTCGACGCGGGCGGAGTTCGCTGTCCACCCCTCGGGCAGGTCAGGGGCGGCGAGGTCGGCGCCGAGGCTCGCCTCTGCCTCGGCGGCGAGGTTCTGGTAGTCGATGGGCTCGCGGGGTTCCGGGTCGGGACGAACCACGACCAGCACGATCAGGATGACGATCGCGAGCGAGGCGAGCAGTGCGCCGATGAGGCCGTACAGGGTCTTGCTCTCTCGATGCGCGCGGGAGGACTCGGCCTTGCGCGCCGCGGCCTCCTCCGGCGTCTCCGGGCGTCCGAGCTCAGCGACGATCCGGGGTTGCTTCGGTCGGCTCATGTGCCTGGTTCCGCCGCTGCACGTGCGGCGTCGAGTCGGGCCTTGGCTCCGATGAGCCATTCCTCGCAGCGGCGCGCGAGCGCCTCGCCGCGCTCCCAGAGGGCGAGCGACTCCTCGAGTGTCGACGAGCCCTGCTCGAGCTGGGCGACGACTCGCACCAGCTCGTCGCGCGCCTGCTCATAGCTGAGGTTCGCGATGTCGTCGTTTGCTGTGTCCGCCACGAGATCAAGACTACCGAGCGTCGCCGTCACCGGCGTCAATGCCCGGATGCACACCGTCGACAGTTGTGTCCAGCTTGCCGTCGGCGAGGGTGAGGAGGAGTGCTGTGCCGGTGGGGGCGTCGGTTGCCGCCTTGAGCACGGAACCGTCGGGCAGTTGCGCGATCGCATAGCCGCGGTCCAGGGTGCGCTGGGGGGAGAGGGCGCGCAAGCCCGACACCAGTTCGGCGACCTGCAGCCAGGAGCGTTCGAGCAGGCGGTCGGTCAGTTCCGCTCCGCGTGCCACCCAGCGGGTGATCTCGTCCGCGCGGGTGTCGATGAGCCAACTGGTCGAGGCCAGCACCGGGCGCGAGCGCAATTGGGAGAGGCGGTCGATCTCGTGGTTGACGGTGTTGGTGACGCGCATGAGTACGCGTGCGCGCGCTTGCTGCACGCGGTTGAGCTCTTCGGCGACATCCGGCACGACTCGCTTGGCCGCATCTGTCGGCGTGGATGCCCGCAGATCAGCGACGTCGTCGAGCAGCGGGCGGTCGGCCTCGTGGCCGATCGCGCTCACGATGGGGGTGTTCGCTGCGGCTGCGGTGCGCACGAGCTTCTCGTCGCTGAAGACGAGCAGGTTCTGGAAGTCGCCGCCACCTCGCGCGACGATGATGACGTCGACATCGGGGTCAGCGTCCAGCCTGCGGATGGCGCTCGTCACCTCGGCGGCGGCGCGGTCGCCCTGGACCGCGGTGTGTACGACGCGGAAGGCAACCGACGGCCAGCGCAGCTGCGCGTTGCGCAGGACGTCCTTCTCGGCGTCGGAGTCCTTGCCGGTGATGAGGCCGATCACGCCGGGCAGGAACGGGAGGGGCTTCTTGCGGTCGGCGTCGAACAGCCCCTCCGCCTTGAGCGTCTGCCGGAGCCGCTCGAGCCGCTCGAGCAGGTCGCCGAGTCCGACGTGGCGCATGTCGAAGACCTGCATGGTCAGGGTGCCGCCCTTGACCCAGTAATTCGGCTTGACCAGGGCGATCACGCGGTCGCCCTGTGCGAGGTCGGCGGGGATCTTCGCCTTCACCGAGGACCAGATCGTGAAGCTGATGGTCGCGTCGGCGGTGAGGTCCTTGAGCTTGCCGTAGACGTTGCCGCCGGACACGCCCCACTGGGTGAGCTCGCCCTCGACCCAGACGGTGCCGAGGCGGTCGATCCAGCCCTTGATCTTGCTTGACAGCAGGGCAACGGGCCAGGGGGCGTCGACCGTCGCCGGACCGTGCACCTGGGAGGCGGGCTGGCCGGCCTGGGTCGCATCGGTCATGAATTCAGGCTAGGGGATCCCACCGACGCATCCGGTCACCGTCCCCAGCCCGTGCCCCTGTTATGCAGGGCATCCCCTGATGTGCAGGAGATAGTGCCGCCCGGTGGCGAGTTGTCGGGAATCCGGGCGCTTAGCGACCGGATGTCCTGCACAACATGGGTTCGGAGGTCTCGACAGGCTCGACCACCGAAAATGGGCCGACTGCGCCGCCGATTGTTGACCGCGCACCCTTTTGAATTGGCGCGCGGTCAACAAGCCGGCGCGCGGATGGCTGCCACTCAGTTCCGGGCGTACGCACTTCCGCCGTTCGCGCCCGCTCCGGACATTGTCAACTCATGGGCCGAATGGCACCGCGGATCGTTGGCCGCGCGTGGCGGAGTCGGCGGCGATTCTCAACCGAGCACGCACTGTAAACATCACTATCAGCACGACGACACCCAGAACCGTAGCTGTTCCAAGCCCCAGAACCGAAGGCGGATTGCCTTGGCCCACTATGCCGAACAGGTGGATGCTCGTGCCGACGGCCAGCACGGTACCGACGATTGCCGAGCCGACTATGACGTTCACCCATCTGAGCGCTCGCTTGGCGAGGATTTCGTGGGTGCGGAACATCGGCAGCAGAGCCCACGTGGCGACCAATCCCAGTTGCGCGCAGGCAATCCAGGCAATCACCAGCACCGCGTACGGCAACGCGAGGTAGGCCAGCTCGGGGAAGTACTGAGCGACGCCGAGGGCCAGCGGGATGATCGATACCTGGCAGATGTATCCGGCGAGGATGAGCGTGGCGATCACCACCCTGATCGCCGCGACAAGGTACCGATGCATACAGTGACTATCCATCCGGGTGCCACCGGATATCAAGAGGTTTGCAGGGGTCGGGTCCACCGCGACCGCAACCTTCCGCCCAAACGCGCCCGCTCCGGACATCCGCCCCCGGCGCACCGGGCGCGGTTGTCCGGAACAGGCGCGGCACGGTCACCTGGGCGCGGAAGTCCGAAACGGTGCACCAGGTCCCGACGAGCACCCGCCACCCGGATCCGGCACCCAGCGACCCGCCAACCCCCTCGATCTAGACTGGAGGCGTGACAATCACGAACGGCGCGGTCACTCTTCAGACCCCGCGGATGCCGATCCAACGTGGCCGACTGGCCAATGTCGCGGTCGACGGACCCAAAAAGGTGCTGCTCGCCGCCCCGCGCGGCTACTGCGCCGGGGTTGATCGTGCCGTCGTTGCCGTAGAGAAGGCGCTGGAGCACTACGGCGCTCCGGTGTACGTCCGCAAGCAGATCGTCCACAACGTCCACGTCGTCTCCACGCTCGAGCGGCAAGGGGCGATCTTCGTCGACGAGGTGGACCAGGTCCCCGAGGGCTCGCACGTGGTGTTCTCCGCGCACGGGGTCTCCCCGGCCGTGGTAGCCGGAGCGCAGGAGCGCAACCTGCAGGCGATCGACGCGACCTGCCCGCTCGTCACCAAGGTGCACCGTGAGGCGGTGCGCTTCGCGCGCGACGACTACCAGATCCTCCTCATCGGACACGCCGGCCACGAGGAGGTCGAGGGCACCATGGGTCACGCGCCCGAGCGCACCATCCTCGTCAACGGACCGGAAGATGTCGACACCGTCGAAGTTGACAACCCTGACCACGTCGTCTGGCTTTCGCAGACGACCCTGAGCGTGGACGAGACGATGGAGACGGTGCGCCGGCTGCGGGAGCGCTTCCCCAACCTGCAGGACCCGCCCAGCGACGACATCTGCTACGCGACCCAGAACCGCCAGGTGGCGATCAAGAAGGTCGCGGCGGAATCGGATGTCGTCATCGTCGTCGGTTCCTCCAACTCGTCGAACTCGGTGCGGCTCGTCGAAGTCGCGCTCGAGTACGGCGCCAAGGCCGCGTACCGCGTCGACTACGCGGATGAGATCCAGCAGGACTGGCTGGACGGCGCGCGCACCATCGGGGTCAGCTCTGGCGCATCCGTTCCGGAAGTCCTCGTGCGCGAGGTGCTCGACCAGCTGTCCGACGCGGGCTACAACGACGTCGCCGAGGTCGTCACCGCAGAGGAGGACCTGATGTTCTCCCTGCCCAAGGAACTCCGCAAGGACCTGAACGGCAAGCAGGACGAGCGCGCCCTCGGCGGGCGCACGCGCCGTCTCGACTGGCAGAAATGAGCACCGACAGGCAGCGTCCCGAGTTCGGGGAGTACGCGACCCCGGCTGAGCAGCAGGCCGCCATTCGCGCATCCGGGGGCCGGATGCCGGAGCCCGCCGCTCAGGAGGTGCACGAGGCGAAGTTGCCGATGACCCGCCCCGTGCTGCCGGAGGCCACTGGGGCAGGGCTGGCCAACCGCTTCTTCACTGTCATGCTGCTCGCGGTCGGCGTGATCAGCGTGTTCCAGTCGGCGCCCGGCTATCTCGCGCTCGGCGACACCGTGCAGACTCTGTACACGCAGCAGAGCATCGGCGACTACAAGCCGACCGAGCTGACCGCGGTGCTCGGCGTCGTTGCGCTGGTGCTGCACGGCCTCATCTGGGCAGCGACCGCCTATTTCGCGGTGAGGCTGCTTATGCGGGGCAAGCAGTCCTGGTGGGTTCCGCTTGTCGGTGCGGTGGTGGGGATCGTGGCGGTCTCCATCGTCATCTCGGTGCTGCTCCTCGGCGATCCGGCGTTCATCGACTACATCACGTCGGCCGCCGTACCGGGCTAGCCGTCCCGCGCACTGCCCGCTAGTAGCATGTGCTCGTGCAAGCTGGACGCGTGCGGGTAGCGGTGCCACCACGTGATTTCGCTGCCACCGTCAGCGCACGCTCGATTGTGCGCGCGGGTTGGGCGATTGCCGCGGTCTACCTGCTCGTGGCCGCCCTCATCGCGCTCGACCTCGCGGTGGCCGGATCGGACCCCACCGGCGCGATAGTGCCCGTGCTGACTCTCGCCGCGACCGCCGCAACCCTGTTCCTGCTCGTCCTACGCCCGAATCGCGCTGCCGGTTCGCTGTTCCTCGGCATCGGCACCGTCGCTAATTTCGTCTATCAGGTGTCCCTGCTGACCGCAGAGCCGGAGCTGGCGACCGATGGCGCCTACTTGCTGAATCGGTTGTCGTGCGCGCTGGTGCTGGTCGGCCCGATCGGGCCTCGGCTGATCTCCGGCATCAGGTGGTGCTCGGCCGGCTTCGCGCTCGGCGCGCTCTCCACCGTCGCGGCCGCGCTCACCGCCGGTACGCCGATCGCCTTCGGCAACGGCCCGCTGCTCACCTGGATCCTGTACCTCATCATCATCGTGGCGCTGGACCGCATCCGAGAATCGCAACCGGGCCGGGTGCCGAATCTCGAAGAACTGGAGGCGGAGACCGCTCGGCTCGCCGGGCAGCGGCAGCTCGAGGAGAAGGCCGCCGCCCTCGTTCATGACACCGTGCTGAACGACCTGAACGCGATTGCCGCATCGCACGGGAGGCTCGACCCGCGCGCTGCCGATCGCATCCGGAGCGACCTGGAGGCGCTCGCGGAGGCCAGCATCGCCAGCGAACCGACCGACGAGCACCCGAGCGACGGGTTGCGCGACGAGCTGCTCGCCGTCATCCGGGAGCTGCAGTGGCGCGGGCTGACTGTGGATGTGACCGGCGGCGACGCGGTGCACGTGCCGCTGACCAATGATGCCCTCGAGGCCACCGTTGGGGCGCTCACCGCGTGCCTCGACAATGTGCTCAAGCACGCCGGGGTGACCGAAGCGCAGGTCTACCTCGAGGCGAACGACGGCCGGCTGACCGTGATGGTGACGGATGACGGTGCGGGCTTCGACCCCCACGCGATTCCTGCCGACCGGCTCGGCATCCGCGGCTCGATCATCGGCCGGATCGAGGCTGCCGGCGGGCAGGTACGGCTCTGGTCCAGCCCGGGCAGCGGCACGTCGGTGATGATCGCGGTTCCGCTGGCGGAGGAGCGGGTGCCGGATGCGTGAGGAGTGGCGCCGGTCGCCGCACGAGGTGGACCCGCTGAGCTGGTTCACCGGACCGGTCGTCCCGCTCGTGTTCGCCGCTCTCGCCTGCGGGTACGGGCTGGTGACGATTGTCTCCGAGCTGGAGTCCACCCCGCGCGCGTGGCTGCAGCTCCTCGCGCTCGGCAGTTGCGTGGCCGCGTGCTCGCTCGTGTTCGTGATGACCCGACCGCAGCGGGGGGCGTTCACGCCGCGCCGGACCCTGGTGCCGCTCGCGTTCGCATGGGCGGGGCTGTTCCTCTCCGCGTTCGGCTACGTCGATGCCGAGATCCGGATCGAGCACTGGTGGACCAGCCTCATCGCCGCGTTCGCGCTCGCGTCGCTGACTCCCTATACGTCGGCCTACCGGATGCTGTGGATCGGCGGTACCACGACCCTCGTGACCGCCGCGGCCGGCGCGCTCGTGTACTCCGACCAGGACGGCGTCTGGCCGCCCGCGTCCCGACTGGTCATCGCGGCGGCGCCGCCGCTGATCGCCACCGTGGGCGGGGTGGTCTTCCAGCAGCAGTGCGTGCTGCGGGTGCTGCGCTGGGCGGGGCGGCGCTCGCGGTCGCCGATCTCGAGTCAGCTGCTCGGCGAGTCCGTGCGGTTGCGCCTGCTGCGCTCGGAGCTGACCGGCATCCGGATGCGCGTTGCCCCTGTGCTCGAGCGCGTCGCGGCGAGCGGGCAGGCAACGGAAGCGGACCGGGCCGAGGCGGCCGTGCTGGCGCGGGCGCTGCGCGAGGAGCTGGTGGAGCGGTCCAACCGCAGTTGGCTTGACTCGATCGCGCGCGGGCGCCGGATGACCGTCGTCGACCCGGAAAACCTGGCCGACCTGATGACGCCGTACCAGCGCGCTGCGCTGCACGGGCTGGTGCGCGCGGTGCTGGACGACCCGAGCCTTGACCGCCCGCAGCTCATGATCGAGCTGCGGGACGAAGTGGACGGCAGCGTCGCTGTCGCGATGAGCATCGACGTGCACCTGCCGGAGGGGCGACGCGTGACCCTGCTCGCACCGCACTACCTGACCCTGAAGACCGCGGTGCACGACCTCAGCTGGCAGGGAGGCGAACGCATCCGGTTGCGGTTCCGGGTGTCCCCCGACGACTGACGCCGTGCCGCTCCTAGTTGAACGCCGCGCCGGTTTGTTGACCGCGCGCCGGATTAAGCCCGCGCGCGGTCAACAAACGGCGGCGCGGTTAGCCCGAGCAGCGCGTCCGGCCGACAGTGCCC
Organism: Cryobacterium sp. BB736; assembly: GCF_014980265.1. Taxonomy (NCBI): domain Bacteria; kingdom Bacillati; phylum Actinomycetota; class Actinomycetes; order Micrococcales; family Microbacteriaceae; genus Cryobacterium; species Cryobacterium sp. BB736. The sequence goes on along the minus strand of NZ_JABXWQ010000001.1, from coordinate 288,972 downwards.
GGCCCGCGAGCGACCGGCTCAGCCGATCGACTGGCCCGCTGAACCGAGGTGCTGGGTCGACTCCACCACACGCCGCGCCATCGCCGACTCGGCGACCTTCCCCCACGCGCGCGGGTCGTAGATCTTCTTGCTGCCCACCTCGCCGTCGATCTTGAACACGCTGTCGTAGTTCTTCAGCATGTAGTCGGCGATCGAGCTAGTGAACGCGTACTGGGTGTCGGTGTCGATGTTCATCTTGATGACGCCGTTGCGCACCGCGGTTGCGATCTCCTCGTCGCTCGAGCCGGAACCGCCGTGGAACACCAGATCGAGTGGATTGGTGCCGTTGCCGTACTTCTTGGCAATACCCTGCTGGATCTCACCGAGGATTTCCGGGCGCAGCTTGACGTTCCCCGGCTTGTACACGCCGTGCACGTTGCCGAAGGTCAGCGCCGCCATGTACCGCCCGTTCTCGCCGAGACCGAGTGCCTCGACCATGACCTCGGCATCCTCGAGCGTCGTGTAGAGCTTCTCGTTGATCTCATGGCTGACGCCGTCCTCCTCGCCGCCGACCACACCGATCTCGACCTCGAGGATCGAGTTGATGTTCTTCATCCGGGGCAGCAGGTCCCTCGCGATCTGCACGTTCTCCTCGAGCGGCACTGCGGAGCCGTCCCACATGTGCGACTGGAAGATCGGGTTGCCGCCGGCGCGTACCTGCTCCTCGGATGCCTGGATCAGCGGCATCACGAACCCGTCAAGGGCGTCCTTCGGGCAGTGGTCGGTGTGCAGCGCGATCTTGATCGGATAGTTCTTGGCGGCCTCGGTGGCGAATGCGGCGAACGCGAGAGCGCCGGATGCGCGGGCCTTGACGCTCTGGCCGGCGAAGTAGTCGGCGCCACCGGTCGAGACCTGGATGATGCCGTCGGAACCGGCTTCGGCGAGGCCCTGGAGCACCGCGTTGACGGTCTGGGATGACGAGACATTGAATGCCGGGTAGGCGAATCCGTTGGACTTGGCCTTGTCGAGCATTTCGGCGTACTGATCCGGTGTGGCGACGGGCATTGCATCTCCTTCTACGCAGACGGTCGTGCCCCGAGTCTATTGAGTGGTCATGGTGAGAGCACTGGGCGCATGCTGTAAAGCGCGCTCAACTTGCCTCTCGGCGAAAGTTACTGAGTTCTTTCGGGCGCTCTGCCCGTGAGGAACCCGCAATCTGTCAATAGGGTTGCCGTGTGAGCGCAGATACAGCCGACAAGATCAAACAGCCCGACCGCAACCTCGCCATGGAGTTGGTGCGCGCGACAGAAGCGGCGTCGATCCGCGCCTGGCCGTACATCGGCAAGGGAGACAAGCTCGCGGCGGACGGTGCCGCGGTGGATGCGATGCGCAAGTTCCTCGGCACGGTCGAGTTCGACGGTCTGATCGTGATCGGCGAGGGCGAGAAGGACAAGGCGCCGATGCTGTTCAACGGCGAGCTCGTCGGCAACGGCGAGGGCCCGGCGTGCGACATCGCGGTCGACCCGATCGACGGGACGTCGCTCACCGCGGCGGGGCGACAGAACGCGCTGTCGGTGCTCGCGGTCTCCGAGCGCGGGACGATGCTGGATGCGTCATCCGTGTTCTACATGGACAAGATCGTCACCGGGCCGGAAGGGCACGGTGTCATCGACATCGACCAGTCGATCGGGGACAACATCCGGGAGCTGGCGAAAGCCAAGGGCAAGGAGCCGAGCGACATTATCGTCGCCGTGCTGGACCGGCCCCGCCATATCGGGCTGATCGATGAGATTCGTGCTGCCGGCGCCGGCACCCGGCTCATGTTGGACGGCGATGTGGCCGGTGGCATCAACGCGGCACGCTACGGGTCCCGCATCGACCTGTGCGTCGGCATCGGCGGCAGCCCCGAGGGCATCACGACCGCGTGCGCGATCAAGGCGCTTGGTGGTTTCATGCAGGGGCGCCTCGCGCCGGGCGACGACGCTGAGCGGCAGCGCGCGATCGCGGCCGGACTGGATGTCGACGCGAAGCTCAGCCTGGACGACATGGTCAAGGGCAACAACACCTTCTTCGTCGCGACAGGCGTCACCAACGGTGAGCTGGTCGCGGGCGTGCAGCGCAAGGGGCCGATCATCCACACCGAGAGCATCATCCTGCGCTCGAAGTCGGGCACCATCCGTCGGGTTTCGGCGGATCACCTGGTCTCGAAGTGGTTGGACGAGTAGGCCGCTAGCGCTGCGGATGCGCCTGCCACGAGACCCTCGCGCGGGTGCACCTTCCGCGCGCTCGTCGAATTCGACCCGCGCGCGACTCAGGCGTGGTCGGTCGTTGCGGTCCGCGCGTAGGACGTTCCGGATGGCGTGCGCTCGAGCAGCCGGGCATCCACGAGGTAGCGCCTCAGGGTTGCGAAGTCGTCCGTCAGCTCCGCAAGCCGTTCGTTGACCTCGGATTCGGTGAGCACCTCATCCGGTGCCACTGCCGTTCCAACCGCCCAGCGCAGCACCTCCAGGCGCTCCGTGGGACGTGCCGGGTACTGGGCGATCCGCCCGTCGACGACGAACCGGTCGACCCCTGCCTTACGCGGTTGGGCGGCTTCGGCAAGCAGGTCGGCGAAGACTGTCGGGTTGGTGCGTGGGGTTCCGGATGCGTCGGGCTCGATCAGTCCGGCTGTCGCCAGTGTTCGGATGGCCCTGTCGCGCTTGGCGACACTTGGCGCTGCCGTTTCCGCGGCGACCAGTTCCGCGTAGACGCGCCTGGCATCCGGATTCGCGAGGGCGGCAGCTACACGCCTCCACTGATTCGACATGCCTTCGATCGTAGGCGGGCACCATCCGCCCAAGCGCGCCTCGTGCGGACACCCGCGCCGGGCGCACCTGGCCCGAATGTCCGGAACGGGCGCGGGGGAGCGGAAGGACCGCGGATGTCCGGAACGGGCGCGTATGGTGCATCCGGGGTTGGCGGGGTGTGAGCGCGGCCCGATTGTGCGAGAGCACCGGATATTGCACGCGCTCTCGCACATTCGCGCGGCGTTCGCCGGCCGCGGTCAGTCCGCCGCGTCGGCAGCGCCCACCGCGGTCAGCTCGAACGCGGTCAGCTCGCGCGGCGCTTCCTCGATGCCGGTGAGGGTGCCGAGCACTCGCGACTCGTCCAGCGCGCTGAGCTTGCGAGCGCTCGGCAGCACCTGGCGCTCCATCGAGCCGACGAACGCGTTGTAGTCCTTGACGCTGCGCTCGATCGAACGCCCCAGCTTCTCGATGTGGTCGGACAGCCGGGACAGGCGTCCGTACAGTTCGCGGCTGAGGTCGAACAGCAGCTTGGCATCCTCGGTCAGCACGTTCTGCTGCCAACTGAACGCCACCGTCTTCAGCACCGACCACAGCGTCACCGGCGACGCGAGGGCGACGCGCTTGCCGAACGCGTAGTCCATGATCGCCGGGTCGGCTTCCATCGCGCTCGACACCAGCGACTCGCTCGGGATGAACGCGATCACCAGCTCGGGCGACGCATCCAGCCCCGCGTAGTACGCCTTGCTGGCCAGCGCGTCGATGTGCGACCGCATCGCCTTGACGTGCTGACCGAGCAGCGCCTCCCGCTTGGCGCCCTCGTCGCCGGTCGCGGTCACCGGGATCTGGCTCGCCTCCAGGTAGGCGTTGAACGGCACCTTCGCGTCAACTGCGATGTTCTTGCCTCCGGGCAGGTGCACGACCATGTCGGGGCGGCCGACCCCGGCATCCGAACTCACCTGCGACTGCACGTCGAAGTCGACCCGCTCGATCAGCCCGGCCGCCTGCACGACGTTCCGCAGCTGCGTCTCGCCCCACACGCCGCGCGTGCTGTTGCTCTTGAGCGCGGATGCGAGCGCCTCGGCGGTGCTGCGCAGTCGCTCCTCCGACTCGGTCGCCGACTTCAGCTGCTGCGACAGCTCGCCGTGCTGGCGCTCCCGCTGAGTCTCGAGCTCGGTGACCTTGTGCTGCATGGTGCGCAGGGTCTCCTGCACCGGGGTCAGCAGCTGCAGCACCTTGCTCTCGGCGCGCTCGCGCTCCGCCTGCGCCTGCTGCTCGGCACGCTGCCGCTCGGCCAGCTCCCGCTGCTGGGTCTGGAGGGACACCACCTGCTCGCGCAACGCATCCGCGGTCGCCTGCACCGACGCCAGCTCGCTGCCGAGGGCGGCCTGCGCGGCCAGCTCCTGCGCGCGGAGCTCGGCCAGCGCCGCCTGGTGCTGCGCCTGGAGCACCGCCGGGTCGGCACCGTTGGCAGTGCCGGCCGAGCGCGAGCGCACCACCAGTGCGCCGACGACCGTGCCGATTGCGAGTCCGACGACGAGTCCGAGGAGAAGAGCGATGATCGGGTCCATGGACCCAGTGTCTCAGCGGCCTCGGACATCGGCGGTCACATCCGTCGGCGTGCGGCGTCCTAAAGTTGGCTCATGACCCGTGGCACACCCAGCGAGGTGAGCGTCGATGACATCCGGTTCCTGCTGGCCGTCGCGCGCACCGGCCGGCTGGTGACGGCCGGCTCGCTCCTCGGCGTCGACCACACCACGGTGCGGCGGCGCATCAGCCGCCTCGAGCAGTCCCTCGGCACTCGCTTGCTCGACCGCGGCGCCGACGGATGGGAGCTCACCGCCATCGGCCGCGAGATCACGTCCCGCGCGGCAGGCATCGAGCAGATCGTCGAGCAGGTGCTGGCCGCCGCGTCGGGCGGCGCCGGCCGGGCGCTTGGCACGGTGCGCGTGGTCGCTCCGGATGCGTTCGGTGCGGCGATCGCGGCACCCGCCCTGACGAGGGTGCGGGATGAGCATCCGGGCATCACGATCGAGCTCGTCACCTCGACCCGTCCGCTCAGCCTGCGCAGCTCGGGCTTCGATCTGGCGGTCACCATCGGCGGCGCCTCCAGCGTGCACCTGCCGCTCGAGCCGCTCGCCGAGTACGCGCTGCGCCTCTATGCGTCGCAGTCCTACCTGGACGCGCATCCGCCGATCCGCTCGCTCGCCGACCTGCACGCGCATCCGCTTGTCTACTACGTCGACGCGCTGCTGACGGTGCGCGACCTCGACCTCGTGCCGGTGCTCGGCGGCCACGTCGGATTCGGGTCGACGAACGTGTTCGCCCAGCTCGAGGCGACCCGTCGCGGCGCCGGGATCGGCCTGCTGCACGCGTTCATGGCCGAACCGGATGCGGCGCTGGTGCCTGTGCTGCCGCGTGAGGTCGACATCCGGCTGCAGTACTCACTGGCCGGCCGCCGCGACAACCTCATGCTCGAGCCAGTCGCGATCGTGCGTGAGGCGTTGCACCGCGAAGTGCGGGAGCGCAGCCACGAGTTGGTGCCGCCCGTGCGCTGAGGCGTGCACAAACGCACACGCACAGTGCGCCTTCTCTCCTTGAATGCAGACTCGCGGCCGAGCAGACTGGGTGCAAGGCACTTCAATGACGAGAAAGCACGGTTAGTGATGACCATCCTCAACCACTGGGTTTCCGGTCGCCCGTTCGAGGGCGAATCCACCCGCACCGCGCCGGTGTTCAACCCGGCGCTCGGCACCAAGTCCAAGGAGGTGCGGATGGCCACCGCTGGCGATGTCAGCGATGCCGTCGCCTCCGCTCAGGCCGCCTTCCCGGCGTGGGCAGAGACCTCGCTCGCGAAGCGCCAGGCGATCCTCTTCAACTACCGCGAGCTGCTCAACGCCCGCCGCGACGAGCTCGCGCAGATCCTGACCTCCGAGCACGGCAAGGTGCTCTCGGATGCGCACGGCGAGATCTCGCGCGGCCTCGAGGTCGTCGAGTTCGCGGTCGGCATCCCTCATCTCCTCAAGGGCGAGTACAGCGAGAACGTCTCCACCGGCGTCGATGTCTACACGACGCGCGAACCGCTCGGCGTTGTGGGCATCATCAGCCCGTTCAACTTCCCGGCGATGGTGCCGCTGTGGTACTTCCCGCTCGCCATCGCGGCGGGCAACACCGTGGTGCTGAAGCCGAGCGAGAAGGACCCGAGCGCATCCGACTGGCTCGCCCGTCTCTTCACCGAGGCCGGTCTGCCTGAGGGTGTGCTCAACGTCGTGCATGGCGACAAGGTCGCGGTGGATGCGATCCTCGAGCATCCGGACGTCAAGGCGATCTCGTTCGTCGGCTCCACTCCGATCGCGAAGTACATCTACGAGACCGCGGCCAAGCACGGCAAGCGCGTGCAGGCGCTCGGCGGCGCGAAGAACCACATGCTGGTGCTTCCGGATGCCGACCTCGACCTGGCCGCGGACGCCGCCGTCAACGCGGGCTTCGGCTCGGCGGGCGAGCGCTGCATGGCGATCAGCGCGCTGATCGCGGTGGACACCATCGCGGACGAGCTCATCGCAAAGATCGGCGAGCGGATGAAGGGGCTGAGGACCGGCGACGGGATGCGCGGCACCGACATGGGCCCGCTCATCACGCGCGAGCACCGGGACAAGGTCAAGAGCTACATCGACTCGGTGAACGGTGACGGCGCCGAGCTGGTCGTCGATGGCCGCGACCCCGAGGTCGACGGCGAGCCGGACGGGTTCTGGCTCGGTCCGACGCTTATCGACAAGGTGCCGGCGACATCGAAGATCTACCAGGACGAGATCTTCGGCCCGGTGCTGTCGGTGCTGCGTGTCGGCAGCTTCGAGGAGGGTGTCGAGCTCATCAACTCGAGCCCGTACGGCAACGGCACCGCGATCTTCACCAACGACGGTGGTGCCGCGCGGCGCTTCCAGCGCGAGGTGACGGTGGGCATGGTCGGCATCAACGTGCCGATCCCGGTCCCGGTCGCGTACCACTCGTTCGGCGGCTGGAAGGCGTCGTTCTTCGGCGACACCAAGGCATACGGCCCGGATGGGGTGCGCTTCTTCACCCAGGAGAAGGCCGTGACCCGCCGCTGGCTCGACCCCTCGCACGGCGGCATCAATCTCGGGTTCCCCGAGCACAACTAGGACTACCTCTGACGACAGGGCCCTCGATTTCGGGGGCCCTGTCTCAGTTGTGGTGTCTCGCTCGGTTGGTGGCCTGTTATGCAGGACATTCCTTGTTGTGCAGGACATAGTCCCCGGAACGGCCCCGGATGCCTAGAAAACGGTCTCCTGAAGACCAAAAGTCCTGCACAACAAGGGTTATTCCGACCTAACTAAGCGCCATGCTCTGCCGCTCGGCGGCCGCGGTGAGGGCGCCGACGCCGATCGCGCCCATCCGCACCCCGGCGATCTGCGCGAGCTGCGCGACGTCGAGCGCGTCGTGCCGCTTCGCCGCGTGCACCACGATGGCCGCGCACGCTTCTGCGTCGGCGAGCGCGTTGTGGTGGTCGAAGTCCTCGAATCCGGCAGCCATCGCCGCGACCGGCAGTCGGTACGAGTCAAGGTTGTAGGTACGGCGCGCCACCTGCAAGCTGCACAGGTACTCGAAGTCGGGGCAGGCGATCAGGCTCGCCGCACACGCCGACTTGATGACGCCCATGTCGAAGCCGGCGTTGTGGGCGACCAATGGATCTCCGTCGGCGAAGGCAATCAGGTCGGGGAGTTGCAGCTCCCACAGCAGCGCGTCCGCGACATCCGTCGGCGTGATGCCGTGGATGCGCACGTTCCACTCGTTGAAGTGGTCGACACCCAGCGGAGGCTTGATGAACCAGCCGGTCTTGTCGACCACCTTGCCGTCGCGCACCTTCACCAAACCGACCGAACAGGCGGATGCCGGGCTCCCGTTAGCGGTTTCGAAGTCGATTGCGGTGAAGTTCAGTGCCATGGGCGCATCGTCTCACGGGCCTCGGACGCCACATGAAGCGACGCCCCGCTCACCTGCGGATCGGCGGCGGAACGGCGCCCCGATACGCAACGATGGTGTCGTGACGAAACAGCAACCGTTGTCCCAATCCTTCGGCCGGGCATCCGGCAGCTACGAGCGCGCCCGCCCGGGTTACCCGGAGGAGGCGGTCGCCTGGCTGCTCGATGACTCGCCGAAGCGTGTCGCCGACATCGGCGCCGGCACCGGCAAGCTCACCCGCCAGCTGGTGGCAGACGGTCGCGAGGTGGTCGCGGTGGACCCGGATGCCGAGATGCTGCGCAGCCTGCACGACGCGGTGCCCGGGGTCCCCACCTTCGTCGGCTCGGCCGAGCGACTGCCGTTGCCGGATGCGAGCGTCGACACGGCCCTGTTCGCGCAGGCGTGGCACTGGGTGGAACCGGTGGCCGCCTCGACGGAGGTGGGCAGAGTGGTGCGACCCGGCGGTCGGCTCGGACTCATCTGGAACGTGCGCGACGAGAGCGTCGAATGGGTCCGGCGGTTCGGCGAGATCTGCCACGTGAGCGTCGCGGAGCGCATGATCACGAACGGCGAGACCATCGTGCACGAACCGTTCGGCGTGCTCGAGGAGAAGACGTTCCACTGGGCCAAGCCGTTCTCGGCCGACGGCATCCTGGATCTAGCCCGCTCGCGCAGCTTCTACATCGGGGCGGACGCCGCAAACCAAGAGCGCATCGACCGCGAGCTGCGCGAACTGACCGACGCCCTGCCCGAGCTGGCCGACGGCGGCACCATCGACCTGCCGTATGTGACGCACGCTTACCGAGCCGTTCGCCTGTAGCGTCGGGGTCGAGGGGGGTCCGGATGCGCGCTCGCAGGCTGCTGGCGACGGTCACCATTGCGGTGGGTGCGCTGCTGGTGACCGGCTGCGTGGCGCCAATGGAACGCCCGCCGGTGTTCGACCTCTTCAGCAGTCCACAGCAGCCGGGTGACCGCCTGCCGGGTGAGCTCGCCACCGGGATGCGCCTGCTTCAGGGGACCTCGCGCCTGATGGGGGAGGTCGAAGGCTATCGCTATTACGTGGTGCTGGCGGCCATGTCTGTGGAGAGGCCGTACTGCGTCGCCGTCACCGACATAGGCGGGGCGGTGATGATGTTCACATGCGGGAGCGACTCCGTCGCCGCCGAGATGCAGCAGGGTCCTGGTTTCGTGTTCACAGTGGAGCCGCAGGCAGCTTCGAACGGCCTGGGCTGGTTGCAGCTGAACCCCCACTTCCAGGTGAGCAGACCGAAGTACCGCCTGGGAATGCCGCAGCCCGCGATCTTCGATAGGGAGCAGGGGGTTTGGGATCTTCTCGCCGACGACTCACCTTCACTGGACCATGTGGTGCCCGAATCGACGCGCATGCTTGGCGAGTTCATGGGATACCGCTTCTTCGCCGCGCGCTCGTCGCATTCGGCTGCGCAATTCTGCGTGATCCTGGCCTACGTGGACGGCCAGGAAATCTCGTCGATGTGCGGGGGCGGGATCCTCGGCTACGAGGGCGGCCAGGGCGAACCGAACTTCGAGTTCTCGCCGGCAGGTTTTCCGCCGGACATCAGTCGCCCGGGATGGTTCCTGCTGGGCGACCACCTGTTCATTGAGGACCCGTTCGCAAAGCCCTGACCCGCCGCACCGGTACGATTGACCCCCGTGGCTCTCACTATCGCGATCGTCGGTCTCCCGAACGTCGGCAAGTCAACCCTGTTCAATGCACTGACGAAGAACACGGTGCTCGCCGCGAACTACCCGTTCGCGACGATCGAGCCGAACATCGGCGTGGTCAACCTGCCCGACCCGCGTCTGGACACGCTCGCCGGAATCTTCGGCTCCGAGCGCATCCTGCCGGCCCCGGTCTCCTTCGTCGACATCGCCGGCATCGTGAAGGGCGCCAGCGAGGGGGAGGGGCTCGGCAACAAGTTCCTTGCGAACATCCGGGAGGCGGATGCGATCGCGCAGGTCATCCGCGGATTCAGCGATTCGGATGTCGTTCACGTCGACGGCGAGGTCGACCCGGCCAGCGACATGGAGACGATCAACACCGAGCTGATCCTCGCCGACCTGCAGACCCTCGAGAAGGCGATCGCGCGGTACGAGAAGGATGTGCGCGGCAAGAAGGTCGAGCCGGTCGTGCTGGAGACCGCGCAGAAGGCGGCCGAGGTGCTCAACGTGGGGACGTTGCTGTCGGCATCCGGGCTCGACATCGAGCCGATCCGCGAACTCGGCCTGCTCACCGCCAAGCCGTTCATCTTCGTCTTCAACGTCGACGAGGACGTGCTGATGGACGAAGGCAAGAAGAAGGAACTCGCCGACCTGGTCGCGCCGGTGAAGGCCGTGTTCCTGGATGCGAAGCTCGAGAGCGAGCTCATCGACCTGGATGCGGATGATGCCAAGGAGCTCCTGGAGAGCACCGGACAGAGCGAGAGCGGGCTGGACCAGCTTGCGCGCATCGGCTTCGACACTCTCGGGCTGCAGACCTACCTGACCGCCGGGCCGAAGGAGGCTCGCGCCTGGACGATCGGCAAGGGCTGGAAGGCGCCGCAGGCGGCCGGCGTGATCCACACAGACTTCGAGAAGGGCTTCATCAAGGCCGAGGTGATCTCGTTCGACGACCTGGTCGAGACCGGCTCGGTCGCCGAGGCGCGCGCGAAGGGCAAGGCCCGTATGGAGGGCAAGGACTACATCATGCAGGACGGCGACGTGGTGGAGTTCCGCTTCAACGTTTAGCAGCACGATCCTTTTCATCGGAAACAGCTCAACGAGTACCCCGGCCGCCCGTTCCTCATCTCAGGTCGCCGACCGGGACGAACGTGTAGCCGAGGTCCTTGATGCCGGTGACCGTCTGCTCGAGCGAGTCCAGGCTCAGGTAGGGATGGAAGAAGAAGCTGGCCGTGGACTCTCTGACGACCAGGTGCGCCTCGGCCCGTTGAATGATGGACTCCGGATCCCGGATGGCGTGGTTGTTCTGCTCCGTCTCGGTGATGTTGCCGAGGTTCTCCGGGTACACCGTGGTGCCGTAGATGTCGTGGACGGTGTACGGGAAGTGCTGGCTGTAGTAGGACGCCGGGGTGATCTCCTCACCCGAGATCATGCCGGCGTAGTAGTCGGACTGTTCGTATCGTGCGTCGTACACCTCAGCGATCGCGGCATAGGCGTTGACGGACGCCGCGTAGTGGGGAGTCTCGAAGATCGTCGGTGCGCCCAGGCCGGCGTCGATCATCACCTGCCGGCCGTGCTCGATCCGGGCGACGTGCTGCTCGACACTGTCCTCCGCGACCGGGCCGATCTTGGTGATGTAGGACTCGGCCTCGCACTCCCTGAACTCGTGGGGCGGCCGGGCGGTGTCCGTGCAGCCGTACTGGTAGAACTCGTAGTCCTCGCCCGTTCGGCCGCTGTACGGATTGTCGAGGGTGCCGTACTGGTGGCTGGTGCCGTGCTGGATGAGGGTTCCGCCCCGGGCCTGCATGTACTTCAGTGCGTCGACCACTTGCGGGGTATCGAGCAGGCTGAGCCCGTACCATCCGTCCTTGTCCGGGGTGCGGGCCACGTGCACGGGCATGACTGCTACCTGGAAGGGCACCCCTGCATCGTGCAAGTAGTCGGCGACCTTCCGCAGATCGTTGGGATCGGCTTCGGGGCCTACATCCTCCAAGCGCAAAGCAGCTTGCCGCACCGGTTCCGTCCCCGGCGCGAGCAGGTCGTAGTACAGATCCGAGAAGATCAGATAGAGGTCGTTCTGGTCGATGTAGTTGAGGGGCACCTCGGCCAGGTAGGTGAGGTGGCCTGAGCGGACGGCCCAGGCCGGTGCCGTCGTCGATGGTTCGCCGGAGACGTCACACGGAACAGGGTGCTGCGGGTCACCGCATACGACAGTCGCGAGGACCTGGGCCTTGCCCGGGTCCACGACGCGCGGACTGTAGACGGTGTCGGAGTTCAGTTTGTTACGGTGCACGGAGCGGTCCTCGTAGGAGACGGCTTCCACCTGCTCGGTGGTCACCTCCAGAGGGGCGGTGGGGTCCCAGCCGTACCGGGACACGAAATCCTCGGTGGAGTCCGGCTCGTAGCCGACGAGGTCGTCGATGTTCTGCTCCACCCAGAGCACGGGCACGGTGCCCTCTCGGACGTCGGTGAGGAAGGCCTCCGGCGGGGAGGCTGAGTAGTCCGTTCCGAGGTAGACGACGGCGTCGAAGTCCTCCATCGTGTCCGCGGTGTAGTCGCCCACGACCGCGACCTCGGCCTCGCCGAAGTGCGTGGCCAGGTTCCCGGCGGCAATGCCGTAGAGCTCCGCGTCCTCCGGAGCGGTACCGGTGCCGTCGTAGAGCACCAGCGTGCGCGCCCCGCCCGGTCGGCCGAAGCGCGGTGAGAACGTGGCGGTCTTCCCCTCCGACACGTCGGCTCCGGATTTCGTCACCGTCGTGTAGCGCTGAGCCAGCGGTGAGTTCTCCCCGTTGACGAGGCTGTCGTCGGTGAGGCCGAATACGGCGCCGGCGGCGACCAAGGGCAAGGAAATCAGGGCGGTCACCCACCCCATGCGTCCTCTCCTCGACAACTGGTACTGCTTCTCCATGGCTCTTCCTCGGGGTGTGGGTGACGACGGCTTCGTGGACCGGTGTGAAGCCCGCGTGCGGCGGTTCTCAGGCGACGGGGACGGCTGCTGCCCAGTCATGGAACTCCTGCACGGTGTCGTCGTGTCCGTAGTGGCGGGCCAGGGCCCGGACCGTCCGCTCGGCGGCGTGACCGTCGCCGTATGGATTGAGCGCCCTCGCCATGCGCTGGTAGGTCCGTTCGTCCTCGATGAGGGTGGACACCGCGTCGACGATTTCTCCCCACGACTCGCGGCGGTGTGCCGTCACGAGCACCACGGGACGTCCGGCCGCCAGTCGCGCGGGGTTCTCGATCCTCGGCCGGGAGGCGACGGTGATGAACAGGGCATCGATGACCGAGTTGCCCGTCACCACGATCGAGCCGGGAGTGATGTTGTCCCGGTCCGGGACGATGCCGAAGGACTGGTTGACCTGGTCCAGCATCTCGCGGTGCTGGCCCGTGACGACCACGCGGACCTCGAAGCGCGGATCGTCGCGCAGCGCGATCACGAGAGGTGCCATCTTGATGGCCTCGGGCCGTGTGCCGTAGATCGCCATGACGGAGATGGGCGTCCTGGAGGATGAGTGAGACATAGGTTGCTCTTCGTGCGATTGGTGTCCGGTGGGAGCCCGAAGGCCTTGGTCAGTCGGGGGCGGCGTCGAGGATGTCCAGGTCGGTGAAGCGGACTCTCGCGTCCTCGGTGTACAGGCCGATGGTTCCGCCGCGGTACGGTCGTTCGTCGTCGGTGATGGTCGCGAGCTCCCGCCCGTCGACGCTCACCGTCATGCGGGGCCAGTCGTGCTCCACGCGCACGCGATAGTCCTCGCCGATGGGGAACTGCGGTTCGGAGCCGGTGGCGATGAACCGCTGGTTGCCGGGGTAGGCGGGATCCTGCTTGGAGATCTCCCACCCGTTGGGCTTGAGCGCCACGGCGTAGAAGTGCTCGTCGTCGCGGAGGTTCCACAGCACCCAGCCCACCTCCCAGACGTTGGGCGGGCCGTCCCGCACTTGGGCCTCGGTGTGCACCGTCACCTCGAAGGTGGGGTCGGTGTAGGAGCGGGTGGTGTGCACGAGACCGCCGTGGCTGATGTCCGCGGAGACGGCCGACCGGGGATGGAGCACGACCTCGTCGTCGTGGCCCGAGGCCTCACCGTACCCGGTGTACATCACGGTCCACCGTCCGATGACCTGCCCGTCCGACCAGGGGCCGGTGTGGCGCTGGCCCAGCCCGACGGCGGCGGCGATGGAACCCACGAGCAGGATCGTGGCCCCGAGGAACAGTGCTGTCCTCATGCCGGTGCCCTCAACGGGTGGTCCAGCTTCTGCGCGGCCGAGTCCTGGTCGTCCGTGGTCCGGTCCGTCTTCGCCCAGGAGTTTCGGCCCGCGAGGGAGCGGAAGGCAGCTTTCCACCCGGCGACGTACCAGAGGACGACGTAGCCGACGTAGACGTGTAGGACCACGAGGGCGCTCAGCGGCCCGAAGCCGTGACCGCGTTCGTGGTGCCAGTAGACGGCCCCGAACATCAGCGCGGGTCCGAACGCCAAGGCGTAGGCCGAGACCCACCACCACGAGAAGTCCACGGACCCCGTGACGACGCCGATGCCGATGCTGACGATCCACAGCAGGAAGGCGGCGCTGAGGAAGGAGGCGAGCAGGAGGAGGTAAGGGCTGGTCAGGTGGTAGAGCAGGTCTACGCGGCGCGCGCCGGTCAGGTCCCGCAGCACCCAGGGGACCAGCGTCCAGGACTGCAGGTGCCCCTGGAACCACCTGGTCCGTTGTTTGACCCAGCGCCGGGCGTCCACGAGACCCTGCTGGTGCACGGCCGAGGTGGAGCAGAATTCCATGTTCCACCCCCTGATCAGCAGTCGCACGCCGAGGTCGAGGTCCTCGGATAGGCTCCTGGACCAGGGGGCGGGGCCGAGGCTGATGAGGGCCGAGAGCCGCACGAACTGCCCGTTGCCACCTAGCCCCACGCTCCCCAGGTGCCGGCGGCCGCGTTGGAAGATCTCTGTGTAGAGCACGAATTCGATGTCCTGCATCCGGGCCAGCAGGTTCTGGTGGCGGTTGTTGATCCGGACGCCGATCTGGACGGCGCCCAGCCGGGGATCGGCGAAGAGCGGCATCACCTCGTCCAGGGCCTGCGGCTCCATCATCCCGTCGGCGTCCACGACGCAGACGACGACGTCCGAGGCGTCGGTGTAAGCGCCGAGCGCCCCGGAGCGGATGTGCCGGATCGCCGCGTTCAGCGCTTCGCCCTTGCCCTGCCGGGCGCTCGGCAGCCGTCGTTGCAGCAGGCTGACCCGGGGATCGGGGTGGGCTCGCACGATGGCCGCTGTGCCGTCGTCCGAACCGTCATCGATCACCAGGACCTGCATCCGCGGGTGGTCCATCTCCACGAGCCGATCGAGACTTGCGGCGAGGACCCGCTCCTCGTTGAGACAGGGCACCACGAAGATGACGGCTTTCTCGGCCGCGGTTCCTGGGAAGGTCACCGCTCGACGTCGCGCGTACGCCGGTTCGAACCGGGACAGCACGAGCATCAGCACACCGTACAGAACCGACAGGAGCACCAGGCTCACGGCCAGGATCAGGACGAAGTCGATGCGCTGACCGTACAGGATCATCATGGTCTTTGTTCCCTACGCCCGTGCTCCACGGTGGTCGGCCTTGGAGTCGACCTGCCACATCGGCGTCGCGGCCGCGGAGCGCCCGACGCGGCCGGCCTGTTGTGCGCGAGGCGCCGGCGGTCGGAGCGAGCCGTGCTCAGAAAGCCTGACACCACGACGGCCCCGATCATGAAGAGCACGTAGGACAGGAACAACGTCATCGAGACCATGAGCAGGAATCGTCCCCCCAGGTGGAGCGCCGACTGTGCGGCCTCCGCCCACATGAACACGCTCATGGGCATGACAAAGTACGGCATGTGAGGTGCTCCGCCACTGCTTCTCGAGCGGGGATGGCGAGCCTGACTGCCCCGGATGGCCCTCGGCAAAGAAGAAAAAGGAACACGGTCTGCCTCCAAATCACAAACGGCTTGGGATTGTGGAGGTTAGTTCCGGAGCCGTGACACACGCGTGACTGAGGCGTGACTGAGGCGTGACTGAGGCGTGATCGCCGGCTGGAGCGTTCGTTCTAAACAGGCAGGGCAGTCTGCAGGGAAAGCTCAGGGCTACGTGTTACTACTCCTGCGCCTCGGCCAGTCCTTGGTACCAATCGGTCACATGCGCAAGGACGGTGTCCAGGTCAGCGGCATAGCTCGTTGTCGCCTCGGAGTCATCCTCAGTCCGGGAGGAAAAGCGGGCCCGGAGCGGCTTCGCGTGCTCGGCTTCACGCCACACGTTGATCACCAGAGTGCCCAGGTTACTGGAAACTATGCCGCCGTCTGACGCTTCCGAAGCTGATTCGTCTGTCAAAGATTTGCTCCTGCTAGTCGTCGATACAAGGCAGCTGCTTGACAGTCACCGTGTCGGTTAATTCCAACATCAAGTCTTATCATGGAACCTGAAGAAGCAGGCTCCTGCGCGACACCGATATAACACCTTTCGCAAGCCTTTCCATAGTTTCGTAAATGTCCGCCGTCTCCATTTCCATTGGCTGGCTGATGCGGTACTTTGTCTCAAACAAGTAGAAGAGACGGACTAGAAGCGACGCTTGCCTGCCAACGGCGGCAGAACGAGTGCGCTGATGAGCTAAGCAGTGCTCACCATCGCCGGCGTCCCTTGAGGGGGAGCCGCAGGGTATGTGGACTCACGCGAACTTCTTTTTACCCCGTGGACGTGATTCAGCCCTTGTTGGGAAACGGTATGGCGCAGGACAATGACGGACAGTTCAAGTTAAATCTTCTTCAGTGCTTCCAGCTGTGGCGGGACGGGACAGAAATCCGCGTCGCGTCACGGCAGCAACGGTTGATAGCTGCCTTGGCCATCTATGGCCCCCGGCCCCGTCGTTATTACAGCGGACTTTTGTGGCCGGACAGACCCGAAGCACGTGCAATGGAAAGTCTGCGAACATCCGTCTACTTGACATCCAGCCAGGTTCCGGGGCTTTTGGTAAACGACGGCCAAGTGCTGTCTTTGTCAGACCGCGTCACTATTGACCTGCACGATGTGGTCAGTAAGGTCAAGCGTCTTGGCGAATTTGGCTCGGAGTTATCGGACGATGCTTGCCTCTCGTGCCTGCACTGCGGAGATTTGCTGCCGGGCTGGTACGACGACTGGGTGTTTGTGGAGCAGCAGCGGCTGCGGAACGTACGTCTGCGCGCATTCCTTATGCTGGCCCGCCGCTGGATCGACGAGGGCGACGTTCACAAAGCTGTCGAAGCGGCCGAGAGCGCCCTCGAGCTGGAGCCGCTGCATGAAAGCGCCGTCGCGCTGCTCATCAACGCGGAGCTGAAGGCGGGAAACCGTGCCCGTGCTTTACGCACATTCCAGGCTTTCAGGACCAACTTGGCCGTCGAGTTGGGAATAGAACCATCAGAGCACCTCGCGAGAGTTGCTGCAGGTATCAATTGAACAGAACGTAAAGTCCACCGACCACAAAAAGGCACGCTGGAGCCTTCTCATCATCAGTAGACATGCCCAAGCCTAAGCTGCTCATGAACAGTTGTGCCCGTAGCTTCATCAACACGGCCGCGGGCACAACGTCCCAGCAGCCTTATCCTTCCCACACGGCCGGTCGACTCAAGGCCGACAGCGAGGAAGCGGTCGACAAGTAACCAGGGCAGCAGGGGTTAGTCAGCTACTACGGAACGTGGTGGAGTTCCGTCACGGAAAAGTGTGACCTGCCGAGCGGAGCCGCTTCGGCAAGTCGCTAGTGCCAGCTGGCATCAGGGCGTGACGGCGGCCAGGGCATAAACGACTTCGACAGCACGGTCGACAAGTCAACCGATGCTGGCTGCGGCTCCCAGGGAAGTTGTTTCTTGTTAGCGTCTACGTCCCAACCAGACCACGGCGCAGCCGACGAATAGAACCAGCGCACCGACGGGCAATGCCGCAGAAATACGGCCGGTTACTGCCCAGCCCGCCACTCCCGCGACGACGGTCACGCCCATAACGACAAGAGGCAGCAGGGTCGCTGGCTTCGGCTCATTCTTTGTTTCCGGGTTAGCCATGAGATTCCCGTCAGTTGATGAATGGGAGGGTATCGGTAACGAACATCACCATAGTGGCGGGTGACATCGCCCAGTTCATCTCACTCCTGCTCTGCTCTTGACGAGCCGATATGCCCGGAAAGGCGGCGAGGACGGCGACGTGGTCGAGTTTCTTTTCTCACGTGCATGACGGTTTGCAATTCGAATGCGTGGTTGCGGGCTCCTTGGGCAGCAGGATGGGTGGTGACTAGATTGCGACCCTGCGGCGGAGGACCAACAGCCCACCGCCGACAGCGAGCAGCAGCCCACCAATCAGCAGGGCAGGCGCCGGACTGTCCGAACCGGTCTTCGGCAACGGGATGACCACCGCGATGCTGTGAGTGCCCGGTGTGCCGTCCGCATTTGTGAACGAAAGCACCAGGTTGTGGTTTCCAGCCGGTGCGTTACCGGGGATGGTGACCGTGCCGTTCACCGTGCCGTCGAGGGCGGCAGTGAAGGTTCCCAGCAGGATCGGGTTGGAGTGCAGGTGCACCGTGACGGTGCTTCCCGGCAGGAGACCTGACAGTGCGATGTTCACTGACGAGCCGTGCCGCACGGTGGAGCCGTTCTTCAACACCCCACCGGAAGCGGCAGTGACGTTCACCGACGCTGGGGTGCCCGGCTTCGGTGCACCGTTGGCGGCGACCGCAGCAACGAGAGTCGAGTTCGCGGACGACACCTCAGTCGAGGTGACAGCTTCGACCGGGTTCGCCGCCCTTGCGAGGAGCGCCTCCGCCGCGGTGACACCGGCGGTCACGGCAGCCCACTGGGTGGCCGTGTAATCACCCTCATCAAGTGCCTTCGCCGCGGCGACTGCGTCGATCAGTGCGCCGATGCTCACAAGGCTGGATTCGTACCCCTGCAAGCTGGCGATGAAACCGGCGACGTCCCCTTCGGTGAGGCTGTGGTTCACCAGAAGGTCAACTACCGCGTTGCGGTGATCGTCGAGCGCAGCAGCACTGTGGGCGCTGTACCGCGACTTGTCCAACCCGTCAACGCGGATCAGCACCGCAGTGAGGGTACGGATGTCGACGATCTCAGCGCGTTTCGCCCAGTACCTCGGGACCCAGTTGCCGTCACCGTTGGTGTCCACCTTCGCAGGGTCGGTGGAGTCGGTGATCATCCGGTCGATCTCCGCTTCGATCGCAGCGAGCTCACCGAACGTCACCGGCGCGTAATGTGCCGGTGTCAGCGACGCGAAGTCAGTGGCAGCAGCCAGCAGCGGTGCCATCTCCAGCAGGCCGGCTTCTGCGGCGTAGAAGTCGTTCAACGCGTCGAACACCTCATCCCCGGCGATGAACTCACCGGCGAGGTCGCGGACCGCGAACGCTTCGAGCACAGCGACCGTTGCCGCAAACCGCGCCCAGGTCGCCTCCCCGTAGTCGGCTTCGTCCTTCCAAGCCACGGTCTGGAGAACCTCGTGAAGCCATCCGCTGTGCTCGAGCGCAGCCTCAGTGTCAATGAGGTTCTGCGTGGCAGTGGCGACCGCAGCCGCAGTCGCGTTGGGGAGGTCAAGGAGGGCAACCGCCGCGTCGCGAGCAGCCTCGAACCGAACCCACCCGTGTGTGAGGTAGTTCGACCGGGTGTGGAACATCGCGTTGTTGGTGACACTGCGCAACCCGGACAGGTCAACAAGGCCGTGGCGGTAAATCTGCAGGCTGGCGATGAGGCTGTCCACGTCAGCTTGCCAAACATCGAAGCTTGGGTTCGCAGCGTCTGAGAGGAGCAGTTCCGTGTCCTCGAGCGCGGCAGACAACATCGACCAGCTGACATCAGTAAAGTCACCCGTCACGGATGCAGCGGCGTGAACTGCCCTGAGCGCGGACAGGTCCACGAGAGCGTCCTGCGCTGCGACGAGGGCATCCTTGTAAGCGTCCACGGTCGCCTGCAGAACGCCGATGCCGGAGGTCGTCGCATCGGTGAGGAAATCGGCCGTCAGGTAAAACTGTGACTCAAACGCAGCCCAACTGGCCGCGGTGTAGTCACCGCTCCTCCAGGCAGCGTCGTACACGGCGCGGAGAGCTGACAAGTCCACCAGCGCGGCCTGCGACGCATTCAACTCGATGGTGTACTGGTCGATCTGCGACTGGTCTGCGTGGTTGCGTGGGTTGGCAAGCCGGTCAAGGGTGTCCCGCGCCTGCACGAGAGCGCTTTCATGGACACCCCAGCTGTGAGCGGGGTGGCCGTACTTCGTAGCTGACGCGTATGCCGACCGAAGCTGTGAAAGGTCGACGAGAGCACCGACGAAGTGGTCGAGCTGGGTGTACGCGTCCAGGACCGCTGCGTCATCGGTGGGGTAGTACTCGAGCACGGTCTCCGCGCCGAAGATCGAGTGCTCGAGGTTCCTTCTGGTCTGTTCTGTGTAGTCACCGTTAACGAGCGTCTCAGCGTGGGCGATCAGGGCAGCCAGGTCGTCGGCGGGTGCGGCCGCGGCAGGAGCGACACCAGCGAACATCAGCGCGCCGGCAAGGGCGGCAACTGCCGCCTGCTTCAGGAGGCGCGCGAGGGTGGATCGCCGCTCACGGCGTGTGCTCGGGTGCATCTGTGTCCTTGATGTTGGGCTCTGTCAGACACCACACGTGGCCCGGTGCCATCTGCGGTATATTGGCTCTTCGGATAAGGGTAGTTCAACTCACGAACCGCCCAGCCCAACCGCATGGCCCCAGTTCTGGCGTCCCGACGGACGGCGACGTGGTCGAGTTCCGCTTCAACGTGTAGTAGTCAGGGCCGCTTCAGCGTGCAACGCGGCGTTTCTATCGGCCATCTGGATAAGGGTTGGTGGTCCGCTCCTGCCAACGAGCCGTCGGCCGAGGTTAGGCTCCGGGAGCAACTGAGTTGCGCCCGTCTGGATGTACCGGAACTATTGCGCGTATGACACAGAACGCGGCATCAGCGGCGCCGGTGTGCACCTTCTGCGCCATCGTCGCCCGACAGGGCGAGGCAAGTGTGGTGTATGAGGACGAGACCATTGTGGTCTTCATGGACCGGTACCCCGTCACGCCTGGCCATCTTCTCGTCGTGCCACGCAGACACGCGATCGGCTTAGAAGATCTCGATGAAGCCACTAGTGCTCACGTCTGGTCAGTCGGTCATGACATGGCGCGAGCCTTGCGACGCTCTAGCCTGCGCTGCGAGGGGATCAACATCTTCCTCTGTGACGGCGAAGCCGCCTTTCAGACGGTCTTCCACTTCCACCTTCACATCATCCCCCGTTACGCAGGAGACGGCTGGAACGTCAATCCCGAGTCGGGGGAGGAGCGGGAGAGGTCGCTCCTCGACAGCGATGCGCAAGCGATAAAGAACGCCATCCCGTCGCTGACAGGCAATAAGGGCTTCCGTCGGTGACTGATAGCCTCGAACCGTGA
Source organism: Cryobacterium sp. BB736 (assembly GCF_014980265.1). Taxonomy (NCBI): domain Bacteria; kingdom Bacillati; phylum Actinomycetota; class Actinomycetes; order Micrococcales; family Microbacteriaceae; genus Cryobacterium; species Cryobacterium sp. BB736. The sequence continues at coordinate 268,138 of NZ_JABXWQ010000001.1, read as the reverse complement.
CCCGGCTCAACCGTTCTCTCCCTCTCTACGGGGATGACATGAGCCGTCGCGACTTCAGATAGGTGAGGGCGCTCGCGTCCACCATCCACTGTTCTGAAGTCATGGGGTCATCTTGTCCGAAACGCTTGATGTAGTCGCTACGTCGTGGGGTCTTGTAATGGCCCTCGCGCCAATCCTCCAGATCCGCGTCATCGTCCGTAACCGGGATGCCGGTGGCACGTCGCCTGCCTGGGTGTGCATCCTTCTGGTCGGGTTCCTGCTCTGGTTAGCGTACGGCATCGTCAACGGAGCCCTCCCGCTGATCATCGCCAACGTCGCCGCGGTGCTGACGGCGATTGCGCTGCTCATCACGATGTACATCTACCGCCGCCGAGTCGCGCCCGCCCGCGAGGGGGCACCAGATCATCGCTGAGTAGGCCTGTCGAGCTTGAGCGGCAAGGGGGGTGCGCAGGCGTCGCCTTCGCGCGACATTGGGGGAGTAGGGTCATCACCATGGGAGGCAAATCTCCGGGTCGGCGAGTCATTCGGCTCGTTCCCGTTTTAGTGACCTCCCTGCTCGTCGCGTCGACGCTTGCGTCGTGCGGTGGGGAGCTACGTGATGCCGCATCGTTGGTGGCTGAGACGAGTGCCGGAATCTCCTTTGTCCGCGACCGCGGCGCGGAGGCGGTCATCGACGACGTTCGCTACGAGGGTGTACTGACCGTCGGGGATGATGGGTGCCTGTACGTCGAGGTGGTGGAGGGACCGGGCGATCTGTATCGGGTGGTGGTCCCCCGGGACGTGGAAGTGACGGCAGGATCGGTGGCGGCCGAGGATGGTCCGGAGTATCGCTTTGGAGAGCCGATTCACTTCGCGCGTAGCTATGCGCCGTATTTCGATGAGGGCGTTTTCGGAGACTCCGGGTGCAACGGCTCCCTGGAACTCTTCGGTGTGTCACGGCCACGGTAGAGCCGCCCGCCCCACATTTCGCGGGCGAGTGTCACAGACCGGCGCCGCCCGGTGTCTCCATGTTGAAGGACACAATCCATCGACACATTGGAGAAAGAAATGACCGGCGACACCCGCGTCCCCCTGACCGAGATCAACGGCGTGTTCGGAGCGCTCGTGAAGTTCGCGGCCCGCAAGAAGATGGGCTTCGTACCCAAGTCCGTCGGCGTGCTGTGGCACCACAAGTCCGTCATGAAGGACGCTATGGGCATCGGCGGCAAGGTCGAAAAGTGGGGCGAGCTCGATCAGAACCTCGCATCGTATGCCGCCATGGCTGCGGCCGCGACGATCGGCTGCAGTTTCTGCCTCGACTTCAACTACTTCATGGCGCACGACCGTGGACTCAACGAGGCGAAGGCACGCGAGGTGCCGCGCTGGCGGGAGGCCCCAGTCTTCACCGCCACCGAGCGCAGGGTGATGGAGTACGCGGAGGCCGCGAGCCAGACGCCGCCGGCGGTGACCGACGAGCTGTCGGATGCCCTCCTCGCTGATCTCGGTCCGGCCGCGCTTGTCGAACTCGCCGCGCGCGTTGCCTTCATGAACATGTCCGCACGGATGAACGTCGCGCTCGGCATCCACTCCGAGCAGTTCGCGGATGCGTGCGGTCTCCCGCCGCTTGCCGTTCCGTCAACCGCCTCGGACGCCGCGTAGGCTCCAGGCATGGTCGGCATCGCGCACGCCGGGGACGATCCGTTCGTCGTCCACCGGAGGCTCCTGTTCACCGTCGCGTACGAGCTCTTGGGGTCGGCCGCGGATGCCGAAGACGTGCTGCAGGAGTCCTGGATCCGCTGGTCGGCGGTGGACGCATCCGAGATCCGTGAACCGCGCGCCTACCTGGTGCGGATCGTGACGCGCCAGGCGCTCAACCACCTGCGCACGGTGACGCGGCGCCGCGAGGAGTACGTGGGCGAGTGGCTGCCGGAGCCGCTGCTGACGAGTCCGGATGTCGCGGACGACGTCGAACTCGCCGAGAACCTCTCCATCGCGATGCTCACCGTGCTCGAGACGCTCGGTCCGGCCGAGCGCGCGGTCTTCGTGCTGCGTGAGGTCTTCGACATGCCGTACGACGAGATCGCGGATGCCGTCGACAAGTCGCCGGCGGCGGTCCGGCAGATCGCACACCGGGCCAAGAGCCACGTTACGGCGCGGCACCCCCGCGTGCGCGTGGTCCGGTCCGAATTTGAGGAAGTGGTAGGCCGGCTGGTCGCCGCCCTCAACACGGGCGATCTGCAGGGCCTCATGGATGTGCTCGCCCCCGACGTGGTTTCCGTTGCCGACGGTGGAGGAAAGGCACGCGGCGCCGCGCAGCGGCCGATCGTCGGCGCCGATCGGGTGGCCCGATACGTCATTGGCGGGATGGCGAAGGCCAAGGGCGCGCTCGCCGCGGTCATGACGTGGGTGAACGGCGAGCCCGGCATTCGGATGGAGCTGGATGGGCAACTGCTCGGCGTCGTCAGCCTCGCCATCGAAGACGGGAAGGTCACGCGGATTTTCTCGATCGCGAACCCCGACAAGCTTGGCCGACTCGAAGTGGAGGCGGCCGTCAGCCGATGACGGCGCCGGTCTCTCGCTTCACGACCGGGAGCACCTCGGTCATGAAGAGCTCGAGGGACTCGTTGATCATCGGCCAGGGGAGGTTGCCCACGTCGATCTGGCCGAGGAATCGGTCGATCCCGAGCAATTCCACGCGTTTCATGATCTCGTCGGTGACCTGCTGCGGGCTGCCCACGGGCAGTCCGCGCTCGATCCAGTGATCGTAAGCATCACGCGGAAATACCGTGCCTCCGGTCAGGCCCATCTGCCGCATGTACTCGGCGTAGTAGGGATAGAAGGAGTCGCGGGCGCCCTGTGATGTCTTCCCGATGAACATGTGCCCGCTGGCTCCCAGTCGCAACTGGGCAGGGTCGTGTCCGGCCTGCTCGGCCGCGCGGCGGTAGAGCTCGACGCGCGGGACGAATTGCTCGGGTCCGGTGAAGAAGCCCATCATCATGGGCAGTCCAAGCAGGCCGGCGCGCATCGCGGATGCCGGGGTGCCGCCGATCGCCACCCACACCGGCAGCGGTTCTTGCTTGGCGCGCGGGACGATCGATGCCTGGTTCAAAGAGGGCCGGTGCTTTCCCTGCCAGGTGAGAGTGTCGTGTTGGCGAATCTCCAAGAGCATCGAGAGCTTCTCCTCGAAGAGCTCGTCGTAGTCGGCCAGGTCATAGCCGAAGAGGGGGAAGGACTCTGTGAAGGCGCCGCGCCCGGCGATGATCTCGGCACGGCCGTGCGAGAGATGATCGAGGGTGGCGTACTGCTGGTACACGCGAACGGGGTCCTGGCTGGAGAGAACCGTGACGCCGCTGGTGAGGCGGATGCGTTCGGTCACGGTGGCCATGGCGGCGAGGACCATCTCGGGGGCCGACAGCGCGAAGTCGGGTCGGTGGTGCTCGCCCAGGGCGATCACGTCCAGTCCGCCGCGGTCGGCGTTCTGCGCCAACTCCACGAGCTGGTCGAGGCGCGTCGTCACATCCGTGGTCGCCTTGCCATCCGGATGCTGGTTGATCTCGCCGAAGGTGTAGATACCGAGTTCCATGGATCGTCCTTTTGTCTTTGGGTGGTCGGTGAAGGTCTCTATTGCGCTTTCAGGAGTCGCTCAACGCGCGGCTTGACCTCGGTTGCCAGCAGCGTGAGTGATTCGATGAAGTGTTCATGGGGCAGCCCACCGATGTCGGTTTGCAGGAAGTGGCGCATTTGCCCGAGGTGGCCGTGCAGGTGAACGATTCGTTCGGCGACATCGTCCGGGTCTCCGACGTAGTAAGCGCCGGGGGCTTCCGCTTGAGCGAGGTAGGCGCGTTTGTCGGGTGCGGGCCAGCCTCGCAATCGACCCATTTCGACATTGAGGTTGTTCCAGCCGGGGTAGAACCGGTCAAGCGCTTCGCCCTTGGTTGGGGCGACCAGGCCGAGGGCGGCCACAGAGACCTTGGCATTCTCGGCAGGATGGCCGGCTTGGGCGGCCGATGCCCGGTAGAGCTGGGCCAGCGGGGCGAAACGGTGAGGGGCCCCGCCGATGATGCCGTAGGAGATGGGCAGTCCCAGGCTGCCGGCGCGGGCGGAGGACGCGGCGTTGCCGCCGGTGGCCAGCCAGATCGGCAGCGGGCCGTTGACCGGTCGGGGCACGACAGCGAGATTGGCCAGAGCCGGGCGAGCGGTACCCGCCCAGCTGACGTGTTCGGTTGTGCTGTCGTTGATGGTCATCAAGAGCTGGAGCTTGTCGGCGTACAGCTCGTCGTAGTCGGCCAGGTCGTAGCCGAACAGCGGAAAGGTCTCGACCGAGGATCCGCGCCCGGCAGTGATCTCGATCCGTCCGCCGCCAGAGATGGCATCGGCGGTGGCGAATTGCTGGAACACACGCACCGGGTCATCAGTGCCGATGATGCTGGCCGCGCTGCCGAGGGTGATCTGCGTGGTCGCCGCCGCCGCGGCGGCGATTAGTGTCCCGGGCGAGGAGGCCGGCATGCTCGTGGTGTGGTGCTCACCGACGCCAAAGTAGTCCAGGCCGACCTTGTCCGCGTGGACGATGGCCTCGAACAGGTTCCTGATCGCCTCGGCGGTCGGCCGCGGCGTGCCGTCCGGGTTCAGTGGGGTGTCGCCGAAACTGTATGCGCCGATTTCCATGGGGTTTTCCTTGCTGGTTTTGATAGTGCCGCGCGAGCTTGTCGCCAGAACGGATGTCAGGAGGCGGAGGAGGCCAGGGCGGCGGCGAGCACTGCGTGGAGCTGGTCGGCGGTGTGGGATCCGTTGAAGATCTCCGTTCCGGGCTGAAAGGCTCGCCCAGCGCTGAGCGGTCCGGCATCGACGGGGTCGTAACCAAGCCGGTCCAAGTACGCCGCCACCATCCGCTTGGCGTGGTCGTCGTCACCGGCCAACGCAAGAGCGCGCCGGTCGACGGCCCCGGCCTTCTTGCCGTCTTCCTCTAGCTCGTGATAGCCGATGTGGTTCAGCGACTTGACCAAGTGCGCCTCGGGCAGGAACGCTTGGATGATTTCACTGCTGGTGCGCGGATCATTCTCGAATTCATCGATCAGTCCATCGACTGGGGCCCAGTAGTTCATCACGTCGATCACCGTCTTGCCAGCCAACAGCCGCGGGTTCAGGGAGCGGTACTTATGCAACGGGACCGCAATAACCACCAGGTCCGCGTTTACCGCATCGGAGGCCTCGACAGCGCGCGCGCCCGGGGTGATGATGTCAACCAGCATCGCGATCTCCTCGACGGGTTTGGTCGTCGCGATCTTCACCGGATAACCGGCCCTTAGGGACTGGCGGGCGACGGCGGTGCCGACCCGCCCGGCACCGAGGATGCCGATACTTCGCGGGCCGGTAGCGGCGGTGTTCATGTGGAGACCCCTTCAAAACATGCTGGCGCCCGACTAGTCGGCGCGACTCCGTCTCAAATAAAATATGTTGTGAAACAGACTATCTCAGCGCAAGATGATCTGTCGAACAGCACATGGTGCAGTATCATGAGCACATGACGACCAGTCGGCTCTCCTCACGCAAACCCTTGGCAGCAGCGCCGCCCGGGGATCTGGGCTGGAATCTGGGCATGGTCCTGCGCGGCTATCACGCCCGGTTCGAAGAAGCAGTCGAAGGGATGCCGGGTGGAGTTCGCGGCTACCAGGTGCTCTCGACAGTCGTCCACCGCGACCCACCGAACCAGCAAGCGCTGGCCGCGCATCTGATCATCGACCGCACCGTTTTGACCTACCTGCTGGACACCCTGGTCGAGGCCAAGGTTGTCGAACGGACCCCGGACCCCGCTGACCGCCGTTCACGCAAGATCGTGGCCACTTCCCACGGAAGGAAGCTGCTGGATCGCTACGAAGGGCGTGTCGAGGCAGCCGAAGCCGAACTTCTCGCCGGACTCAACGCAGACGACGCGGGAACCTTGGCGAGACTGCTCAGTGGACTCGCAATGGACGTGCACCGCGCACAGCCCAACTCCAATCCCTGCGAAGCCATTGACTATCTGCCCTGAGCAAGAGGGGTGCGGACATGCGGCGCTGGGTTCGCGCTCAGCATCCCGTACTTGACTCGCGGCCCGTGAGTGACCTCGACGATGAGGTTCCAGGAGCGGAGGGATCGAGAATGATTGAGAAAGCTGACGCCCAGGAACTGCTGGTGGATTTCATCATTTCGCTGGACGGTTATGCATCGGCGGAGGGCTGGCCAGGATGGTGGGGGCTGCAGGGCCCGGAGTATCTGCGCTGGCTCGCCGAGCAGCCCGAGAGGGACTGGACGCTGCTGATGGGAGCCAAGACCTACCGTCAGATGGCGGGGTTTGTCGCTCTACGAGACGATCCGGAGGCAGGCTTCTCCGCGGAGGAGGAGGCATCCATCGAGGAGGTCGCCGAGGCTCGCAAGGTGGTCTTCTCTTCGTCATTGAAGCAGCCGCTGGCACTGCCGAACACCGAGGTGATCAACGGAGATGCAGTCGAGGCCGTAGCGGAGCTGAAGCGAAGCGGCGCCTCACCGATGCGCACCGTCGGTAGCCTCAGTGTGTGCCGGGCGCTCCTGGCAGCCGGCCTGGTGGACCGATTCCGGGTGGTCCTGTTCCCTGTCATCACAGGCAAGACCGGGAGCGAGCGCATCTACGACCAGTATCCGGATGTCGCTCTCGAACTCGTGGAGAGCCGGACGTTCGACGGCCGGCTGCAGCTCCTCGAATACGTGCCCACCGTGCTGGCCGCCCCGCCCGGAGCAGCTGCGGCGTGACGTGGTGTGGACATGCTGCAAATCGCTATCATCGGGGTCCCGTTCGACGGGTACGGCCGTGCAGCGAACCAGACTTTGGCCGCCCAGGCCATCAGGGACGCAGGAATCTCGGCCGCGTGGGCACCGCTGGAAGTCGTCACTGACGAAGACATCCTGCTGCCAGCGCAGAGTCCCGAGCGCGGGACTGACACGACGCTCGTCAACGAATCTGCTCTGATCGCCATGACCCGGGACCTCACGGTCAGGGTCGCGGGGGCGGCCGCATCCGAAGCCTTTCCCTGCGTCATCGGCGGCGACTGCTCGTCCCTTCTCGGCATCGTGGCCGGTGCGGTGGAGACCGCCGATGGGGTCGGTCTGCTGGTGCTCGACGGCCACGAAGACACCATGCCGCTGGACGTGTCGGAGGACGGCGAAGCGGCGAACACCGAGATCGGCCTCCTCCTGGGGTTGACCGGCAGGACGCTGCGCGGTCCACTAGCGGCTCTGCTGCCCAGCGTTGCCCCGGGCAGCCTCGCCATCCTGGGCCCCCGGGATGACGCCTGGCGACGGAGATTCAACGTGGCCTCGGCTGCCGGCCTGGGTGCCTACGTTCGGGATGCGACGGCGGTCGCCTCCCAGCCCGGACAGGTTGCTCGCGAGGCCGCCGAGTTCGTTACGCGCTCGAACCAGCGCTGGTGGATGCATGTCGACCTGGACGTGCTCGACCCCGAGCACTTCCCCGCCCAGGGAGTGCCGGACGTTCCCGACGAACCCGGCGGGCTCAGCCCGGATCAGCTGTCCGCGGTCATGGCATCAGCCGCGCGGCATACGGGGCTCATCGGGATCAGCCTGGTCATCTACGACCCTGCCCAGGATGCCGACGGAGCGTGCGCGCGGACGATCATCCGCTTGGTTCAGGACTTGGCCCAGGTGCTAGCAGGCAGCCGTTAGTCCCAGACGGTAAAGGATTCACGCCGTCGCCAGGTCACCCGCGTTGGGTGATGCCTGTCCCAAGTTCGCGAGCGAGGTTCTTACTTAAGCACCCGCAGACAAGGGAACGACGTTGACGGCTGAAACGGTTCACACGGCAATTGAGCCGGCCGACTTCCTGCGGCGACGCGAAGCGGGGCGGGCCGCGCGCGGCCGAACACCCCGGTCAGCGCAACGCGATTGGGGAGACGCTGCAACACGGTCCGATCCGGTAGCGCTGCTCGAGCTGCAGGAGACCACGCGCGTCCCGGAGCTTCTACCCGTGCGGCACACACGAATGATGGTCTCCCCGTTCACGTTCTACCGAGGTGCCGCCCTGCTCATGGCCGCCGATCTCGCCACCGCATCCCACAGCGGCCTCACCGTCCAGCTATGCGGCGACGCGCACCTCTCGAACTTCGGCCTGTTCGCCTCCCCGGAACGGCAGTTGGTATTCGACATCAACGACTTCGACGAGACCCTCCCCGGACCATTTGAGTGGGACGTCAAGCGGCTCGCCGCCAGTTTCGAAATCGCCGGGCGACACCGTGCCTTCTCGGATGCCGAACGTCGGGCACTCGTGCTCGCATCCGTTCGCGCCTACCGCGAGCAGATGCGCCGCGCTGCCGATGCCTCTGTGCTCGACGCGTGGTACGACCGGCTCGACGCCCAGCAGATACAGTCGTGGCTGCTCGGCGAACGCGACGCCAAGCGCGCAGGCAGCCGACAGCTCAAGGGCTGGGGCGACATCGTCACGAAGGCTCGGACCAAGGACCGCCTGCGGGCATTCTCCAAGCTCGTGACGGTCGAGGATGGACGGCTGCGAATCAAGGCCGACCCGCCGCTCGTCGTGCCGGTGGAAGATGTCGTGGCGCAGCACCAGGCAGCGGACGACATCGAGGACCGTATGCACGAGATGCTGGCGTCCTACCGCCAGACACTGCTCACGGGGCGCCATCCGCTGGCCGAATACACGTACGTGCACATGGCCAGGAAGGTCGTCGGGGTGGGCAGTGTCGGCACGCGATCGTGGATCATCCTGCTGACCGGCAAGGACAACTCCGACCCGCTGTTCCTCCAGGCGAAGGAGGCGGGCGCTTCGGTGCTCGAGGGCTATCTGGGGCCGAGCGAGTTCTCCCACCATGGTGAGCGCGTGGTCAGGGGACAGCGGGGCATGCAAGCCGCGAGCGACATCTTCTTGGGCTGGCAGCGGGTTCGCGGCGACGATGGCATCGAGCGGGACTTCTACGTCCGCCAGCTGCACGACTGGAAGGGTTCGCTGGATCCCGAGGCGATGATGCACCGGGGCGCGATGCTGTACGCGCGTGTGTGCGGCGAGACCCTGGCGCGCGCGCACTCGCGCACCGGCGATAGGGTCGAGATCGCGGCTTACCTCGGAAAATCGGATGCCTTCGACGAGGCGATTGCGGACTTCGCCGAGTCGTACGCCGACCAGAACGAGAGCGACTACCGCGCGTTCATCGCGGCAATCGATTCGGGACGCCTCGCCGCCCCCGCCGCCGTTCAGTAACGCGCTGCGTCAGCGGTCGATGCGCACGACCGAGTACTCGGTGTCGGGGGTCGGGGGAGTGTCGAAGCGCGCGTTCGGCAGGTAGAGCCCGTTGCCGAACCGGGCGATTGTGGTCGGCACCTGGAAATCGGGGTCGGTGAGCTGGTCAACGAGTTCGCCGCTGGTCCCCGAGGCGTTGAGCTTGACTACAGCGACCGTATTCTGGAAGTTCTGCACCACGTAGAGCGTTCGTCCCACGACCAGCAATCCATCGCCGTCGGTGAGCGTCACACCGCCGAGGTCAACTGCGGTGGCGACGCCGGTGTCCGGATCCACGCGGAACAGGATGCCGGTGGCCGACTGGATCACGAGAAGCGCCTGGTGGTTGGGTGTCTCCTCGATGCCGTTGGCGTTGAAGCCCGCCTGCTGCACCCAGTCGCCCGTCAGCGGAAGCGTTTCCACGGCATCCGGGTCCGGCAGCGCGCCGCCGGGACCGAGCGGGAGCTTGTAGAGCTGCGCCTGCTGGCTGTCGGTGAACCAGGCCGCGTCGCGGGTGAGGACGACGTCGTTGATGAACGAGGGCTCGGTGGTGAGCTGGTAGCTCTGGATCAGGTCGCCGGTGGCGGCATCCACTACTCGAGCTTCGCCTGTGGGCCCGCCGGCGATGAACAGCCGATCGTGCTTGTCGATTTTCAGGCCGACCGACGGTGTGCCGGGACCCTCGAGCGTTGTGATTTCCTCGCCGGTGCGCACGCTGAAGACGTAAATGTCGCCGTCGACTAGTGAGCCGACGTACCCGGTGCCGCCGGGCCCGATGTCGATTCCCTCTGGCTGGAAGCCGTTGGGCAGCGCGATCACGTCCGGGAAGTGGCCGGGCGGCGACTGCTGAGCGGCGAGGGCCATCTGCGTTCCCGAAAGGGCGAGGAGCGCGCTCAGTGTGGCGGCGAACAATGTACGTGCGACGATGCGACCGGACATGCGGGCCATGCTACGACTGCGTTCCCGCGCATGGTCAGGGTTCGCACCTCCCTCTCAGGCGGGGGTTCGCGGCGTAGGCCGCGATCCGCGCGCCGGTTTGTTGACCGCGCGCGGGTTCAAAGTGGCGCACGGTCAACAAACTGGCACCGGGATGCTGCGCTTTCGGTCCCGGGCGGTGATCGCGAGTCGTGGCGATCACCGTTCGAGTTGCGCTACCGTCCAACTCAAGATCGGTGATGCTCGTGACCCAGTCCACGCGTCAGGCGTCTTGGGAGGCTGAAGTCGAATGGAAAAGTGGGCTAGCGGGGGCGGCTATGACCCTAAGAACTATGGGCCCGTGTACCGACCGGTGGTGTCGTTCCTCGCGTTGCTCACCGCGGTCCTCGCCTACTTCTCCTTGATTGCCAGTCTCGCAGGCCTCGCCAATTACACCGGCGACTGGGCTGGTCCGCTTGTCGTCTCGCGAAAGCTCGAGATTTACGTCGATGTGGCCTGGACCTACTTCGTACCCGTGGTCTTGTTGTTGGTCGTATCAACCGTGATCATGTTCGGTTGCCTGATCGCCCTTGTGCGGTATCCGCCGCTCCGGACCAAGCCGCCGCGTGCTGCTGCCGAGACCACGGAAAGTGACTGAAAGAAGCCAACCTGGCTACCGGCCCGACCTGTGAGTCCGGGCCGGTGTAACTTTGATTAGAAGTGAGCGAATGGCAGGGATCGGCCAATGAAGCGCGGTTGGCTACGTCGTCCGTATCGTGCTCATCCTGACCAAGAAAAGGCAGGCGACGAAGGACCCTGTTGTCAGCGCCGGCGATGTGATCCAGGACCTGTATCTTGGCCGCACGAGCACTCCGGCGCCGCTACGTCAGGTCGACGAGTACTCCGCACACGGCACCGCGCCGACGCGGTCGAGCGAGCACATCGAACGCTCCGAGTAGAACAGATTCGGCGTCGCGGGGTCTTGCGGCGTTCTCAGCCCCAAGGTGTAGTGGAAGGGTTTCCGAAATGCGGGTGCACATCATCGGAGCCGGGATCGGCGGGCTCGCCGCTGCCATCGGGCTGCAGCGCGCCGGTGCGACGGTGACGGTGTACGAGCGCGCCAGTGAGCTCACCATGCCAGGCTCTGGGCTGTCTGTGTTCCCCAACGGGCTCGCGGCGCTGGATGCGATCGGTGTGGGAGACGATTTCCGGTCGATCTCCACGGGCGACGGTGCGCTGCTGCGCGCCGGGCAGCGACGGCCGGACGGTCGCTGGCTCGCGACGATTCCGTCCGACGCTGTGGCTGGCCTGCGGGTGGTGCACCGCGCGGACCTTCATGACCTGCTGGCGCGCTCGCTGGAGTCGGGAACCATTCGGCTGGGTGCGTCCGTGACACGGACGTCCGAGGATGGCACGCGGCTGTGGGTGCAGGAGGACTCGGGCGAGACCGAGGTGGAGAGTGACCTCGTTGTCGCGGCGGACGGCATCCGGAGTCGCACTCGCGCCGGATGGCCGGGCGATCCCGGGCTCCGCTACGCCGGCTACGCGGCTTGGCGTGGGGTCACCGATGGCCCGGTGGATTTGACCGGCGAAGCGGGGGAGACCTGGGGTCATGGGCTTCGGTTCGGGATGGCGCCGCTGGCCGACGGCCGGGTGTACTGGTTCGCGGTCGCCACGATGCCCGCGGACGCACAGATCCCGGACGAGTTCGAGCGGGTGAGGGAGCTCTTCGGGCGCTGGCATGACCCGATCCCTTCCCTATTGGATGCGACTGATCCCGGGACTGTCTTTCGGTTGCCGATTCACGACCTGGCGAGGCCGATTCCCAGTTTTCGGCGCGGCCGCACCGTGCTCTTGGGGGATGCCGCGCACGCGATGACCCCGGACCTTGGTCAGGGCGGCGGGCAAGCGCTGGAGGATGCGGCCACGCTCGCGGTCCTGCTCGGTGCAGTCGCGGCGAGCGCGGTGCCGGATGCGGCGGCGATGGACCGCGCACTCAACGCGTACGACCAGCTTCGGCGGAAGCGGACGCAGCCGATCGCCCTGGCCTCGCGCATGGTCGGCGCTCTCGCGCACGTGCGGGGCGGGCTCGCGGTCGGGCTGCGTGATCTGGCGTTGCGCGCGACGCCCTCCGCAGTGCTGCGCAAGCAGGCGCTCAGCGTGCAGGTGTGGCAGCCGCCGTCGGCCTCCGTCGAACCGGCCGCGTAATCCGCGCGGCGGTTTGTTGACCGCGCCGCGGTTCAAGGTGGCGCGCGGTCAACAACGGACGGCGCGGATGCGCGAGGCCGGTGCGCCGTGGCTGCGGCGCACCGGCAGACAGCGTCAGGCGTTGTCGTACATCGCGATGAAGCGCCCGACGACGCCTCCTGCACGCAACTTGTCGATCGCATCCGGGATGTCGGCGTGCGTGATGAGATTCATCGGCGGGTTCAGCTCGCCCGACCTCATCAATGCGTAGAGGTTCTCGAGGTCTTCCTTGGTGCCCGACTTCGAGCCCTTCAGCGTCAGCTGGTTTATGATCAGCGGGTACGTGTTGATGGTCGCTTCCAGCCGGCCCATGCCCACTTGCACGAAGGTGCCGAATTCTGCGAGCGTCTCGACCGCGGCCGCGGTGGTGGTGCCGAAACCCGCGTAGTCGACAATAAGTTCGAGACCCTTGTCCTTGAACGCGTCGATCGAGTCGGCCACGTCCTTCAGGCCGATCTCGTCCTTGAGCTTGCGCGTCTCCGGATTGACTTCGGCACCGTAAACCTCGGCGCCGGACAGCGCCGCGACCCGGGCGCCGATGTAACCGAGACCGCCGAGTCCGATCACGCCGACCTTCATGCCCGCTTTCGCGCCGCCGACCGCCATGATGGCGTGATAAGCGGTCAGTCCGGCATCCGTCGCCATCGCGCCGAGGTCGAACGGAACCTCATCGGGGAGCTTCACCAGGTTGTCGGCGGTGGCGACCATCCTGGGGCCGAAGCCGCCGTCCCACTTGCCGTAGCCGAGGGCGTCGCCGTCGCTCATCACCGGGGCGAGACCGACCCGGTCGCCGACCTTCCACTGATCCATGCCTTCGCCGACCTCGGTGATGATGCCCGCGTTCTCGTGGCCCATGGTGCGCGGGAGGGTCGGGAAGAGGGCCATCCAGCCGGGGTCGTCAAGGGTCGAAACGTCCGAGTGGCACACCCCCGCTGCTTTGACCTCGACCACGACCTGACCGGGACCGGCGCTGGGCTCAGGAACCTCGTTCAGCTCGAGCGGCTTATCCGTGCCGGTGAATTGCCATGCCTTCATGAGAGTGCCTTCCTAGGGGTGGGTGATTTCGCCGGTCTAGCAAGCAAGTCCGGAGTTCGCCTGACGGTCTGCCTTGTGCCTGCCGCATGTCTCCGCCGCACGCTGGAGGACTCGGCAATCCCCGCTCGACGACCCTTCCCGGATGCGCGACCCGGGCGTATGGTCAGGGCATGGCCAAGTTCAGAGAAAGCGTCAGGAAGGCTGCAGCGAAGCTGCGCCAAACCCGCTGGCCGAAGCGCGACCAATCCAAGGCGGACAAGCGTCAGCTTGACCGGTGGGAGGGGGAAGGCGGGGCGATTCGTGACGAATCCGACGACTCGGATGACCCTCGGGGACGGGAATAGAGGCGTGATGACGAACGACGGGCGGGACGCGGATCCGGAAACCATCGCGGCGATCGAGCGTGCGCTTCAGGCCGCGCAGCTTCGCGCCGCCGACTCGCCCGGGGAATCCGTCGCATCCACCACCACCGACTGGGAGCCGTCCGCCGCAGAGGCCGGCGACTTCGGTGAGGGGGTCGACGGTGATTGATCGGCGGCCGTCGACATCCGGAGCAGACAGCGAATGTGGAGGGACAAAATGACCAGCACCACCGATCAAGTCGACACACCGGCACCATCAGCTGCGGCCACGAGGTGGCTGACTTTTGCATGGGGCCTGGCCATCGGAGCGGGCTCAGCTCTCGTGGGCTTGCTGCCCTGGCTCATCACGGGGATGCGCCTGCCGTTGCAGAACCTGTGGGAGACAACCGTCGACCCAGAGGCGATGCCCATCGCGCTCCTGCCGTTCAGCCAGTATTCGATCACGCTCATCGTGGGACTGATCGTGTTCGGCTCTGCTGTCGCCGGTCTCCTCGGCCGCACATTTCGTGAGCGGCTCTCCCGGCGCGGGTTCCTTGGGATCGCACTGGGGGCGTTCCTCGTGCAGATCGGGGCGGCCACTCAAAGCACGTTGGTGGTAGCGAGTGGATTGCCGGGCGATAGCCTGGCGGCCATCTATCTCACCGGGCTGATCGCGGTCGCTGTGGTGTCGATCGGCGTCGGCGCACTCGTGATGGTTCTGATCGGCAGGGCCGCTCGCCCCGGCGCAACGCTGGGATTCGCCATGGCGGCTGTCTCGGTCGAAGCATGGCTGAGCGCGCTCGTCGTGCCGCCTGGCACTTTTGTGACCGAGGCATCGATGTGGTGGCTCGACCTGGCCCGCTACCTTCCGGCCATCATTGTCGGAGTTGCGATCGCTTGGTGTGGGATCCGCTCCATCGGGGGCGTCATTGCCGCTGTCGGCAGCCTGCTCATCCTGTGGATCGCGCCGGTCGCCCTCGTGTCGGTGTCGGTTGCGGTGGGAAGCCGGGCGATCGCATCGCAGCCCGACCAGATGCTCGACTACGGCGGCGAGGTGTTCATCAGCGTGTTGATGACGGCACAGAACTCGATTCCACCATTGGTCATCGCGATCGTGGTTGCCGGCATCGGCCTGGCCTCTCGCCAGCTCATCTCCTCGTGGCCGCGGAGGTCGCGGGAGGCTGAGTAGATGATTGACGATTCGGATCGCGCACACCTGCGCCGTTGTATAGAGCTCGCCCGGATGGCGCTGGACACGGGAGACAAACCCTTCGGGTCAGTCCTGGCGAGCGCCGACGGTGAGGTGCTCTTCGAAGACCACAACCACGAGTCGACTGGGGACCGGACCCAGCATCCCGAGTTCGCGATTGCCCGCTGGGCGGCGGCGAATCTCACCCCGGGGCAGCGTGCGGCCGCGACGGTCTACACCTCGGGCGAGCATTGCCCGATGTGCGCCGCCGCGCATGCTTGGGTTGGGCTCGGCCGGATCGTGTACGCGAGCTCGTCGGCCCAGCTGAGCGACTGGCTGCAAGCGATGGACGTCCCGCCCTCTCCGGTGAAGTCCATGCCGATAACCGAGGTGGCCCCGGATGTGGCTGTCGAGGGCCCTGTTGAGGATCTGGCCGACGAGGTCCACGCACTCCATCGGCGCTATCACCAGCGCTGACGGTCGCTAGCGCCCCGGGTACAGGACTTCGATCGGGGCGATCTGCACGACGCCTTCGACCGCCTTGCCCAGCTTGGGTTCGAGCGTGATCAGGGCATCCGCCTGCAGCTGGGTGAGCGCAACGTACTCGGCGTCGTAGGTCTCGGACCAGCCGAGCCTGTCGGCGACCTTCCAGGCGACGTCGCGCAACACCCGGTCGCCGAGCAGCCGCAGGCGCATCCCGGTGACGTAGTCGAGCCGTTCCTTCGCCTCGGCCGACGTCAGCTCTCCCTCGCCGACAGCCGCGTGCAGGATCGACAACACTTGCGAACGCAGAAGCGTCGGCGCAAGCAACTCGTGCTCGTCGGGCACGACGTGCCTGTCGGCAGCAAGCTTGATCGCGACACCGGCGTCGATCACGTATTTCGTCATCTGAGCTCCTTCAGTCTCGGCAGGTAGCGCGGCACAGCGGCGGTGTAACGCCGGAACGCCTCCGGGTCCTGCCCCGCCAGCTCCCGTTCCTCGCGCAGGACGTCCCGGTGGACCAACGCTGCCGCCACAGGCACGCTCACGAGCAGCCATCTCGAGTTGCGCAAAAGGGCCACACCCGTCGCGAGCAGCACCCATGCCACGTACATCGGGTTGCGGCCTCGCGCGTATGGTCCGGTGGTGACGAGATGGTCCGGATGCTCCAAATCAACGTCACGCGTCGCCCGCAGCGCCCAGCCGGTCAAAGCCACCGAGCACGACACGAGCACACCGCCGAAGGGGAGCCGCGGGCTACGTGCTCCGCCGAATGGAAGAGGTCGCATCCGGTGCAAGAGTTCGCCGCAAGCGAGCGCGGCCAGGTACGGCTTCGGAATCGGCACGTTGCGCAGCACCGTTCGGGCGCTCATGTGGTGAGGTTACCCCTGGTCGTCGATCGACAGCCCGACCTCGACAATGTCGTCGACGTCGATGTCCTCAGCGCGACGCACGTCGGCCTTGAGCGGCACGATGTAGCCGCCGTCTTTCGGCCACAGCGCCGTGTACCAACTGGTTGCGCCGATAGTGACGATGGCCGGGATCATGCCCCAGCCGTACGTGACCAGGCCCGCGACCTCGTGGATGTCCTCAGCGGCATCGTCCGGGACCGTCACGAAGTAGAACGGGGCCGGCCCGCGCCAGTACCAGATCTCGCCGGTGAAGCTCAGGTCCACGGCTTCTTCTCCGCTTCGCGCGGCCACCACAAGGCGCCGTCCAGGCTCGCGTGCCATTCGACGGGCTGTCCCGCTTCCACGAGCGCGTCGGTGAGCCAGTAGGCCTCGTCCGGGCCCCAGCCTGCAAGCACAGTATGCCCGCCGTTAACCGGCAGCGCTCGCCCGGCAGTCGCCAAGTATCCGGTAGCCGAGAGGTGCACCGCGTCGAAGTCCGCCGCGACCGCCTCCCAATCGGGGATGAACCACTCCGACTCGATCCCGGTCACACGCCACCAGTCGTGCCGGCGCGAGTTGGTGACGCGCAGCGCATACCGCTCGACGAGGCGAATCCACGCATCCGGTGCCGACAGCTCGTAGACCCGGATGCCCTCGCCTGCCCGAACCGGCGCTGCCAGCGCCTCCGTCCATCCCAGCGTGTCCTCGATCAGCTGCAGTCTCACGGGTCCCGTCTGCGGGAGGGCGCGAGTGGTGATGGGAAGCTCGGTCAAGGCGGGTGTCGACCACCACTCGCCGGTCCACGGTGCTCCGGGGGACTTCGGCCACTCAGCATCCGCGCGCCTCTCGCCGGCCACGGTTCCGCTCTTCCATGCGCGGAGTTTCGCATCTGCCCCCGACATTTCAAGTTCGGATGTCGGGTGCTTGCCAAGCCACTGCACGAAGAACTGAGCCGGAGCGTCGAGTGGTTCGACGAGCCAGGTCGCGCTCAGTGCCGGCTCGAGCGCACGCGCGAAACCGGCCAAGGCATCAGCGATATCTGGCCGGGCGAGAACCTGATCCTCTCCATCCTCCTCTTGCCAATACATGGCCGTCCGGGTTGCTTCGGCCAATGCCGCCAGCAAGTCGGCCCCTGCAATGTCGGCATCCTGGTCGCGGATGCGCTGCGCCAGTGACACCGGCGTCACCGGAGAACGGTCGATTCCTGGATCACTTTCATCGACCTTGGAAAAGACGACGTGAGCCGAGCCGGTTGAACTGTCTGCGGCAATTGCCTCCCGCATGACTTCGCTCGCGAGTTGCTCGTCTCGCTCCGCGAGCAGTGACATGAGGAACCGGCGGCCGCGAGGTCCGTCCGCGATGGACGCGAGAGGCTGCATGCGACGAGCATAGGCTCAGACACCGAATAGTCGAGCACAACTCTTCATGGCCGATACAGTGATCAAATTCATACGGACACGATGGCGTAGCTCTTGGGGAAACGAGTGACCAGGACCCTGCAGCAACTGTTCGCGGATGTCTTTGGCATCTTTCGCGTTCGCTCACCCAAGATCGAGCACGCTGTCCTCCGTTACCTGTCTGGCCGGGAGCCGATCGATTGGGTACCTGTCATTGGCGCGCGCGATCGAGCAGCGCTTCAGAAACTGTTGCCGGAGCACGGCTGGGGAACCTCGGATAACGCCGTTGAACAGTCGATAGCGGCTGTGCGCGCTGGCTGGGGAACGATCGAATTGTTTCTGGCGCGCCGGAACCTGCACGCGGCGCTCGCGACTCTCGAGCAACGAGACCAGCACTACCTCCTTCGCTATTCGCGAGTCCTTGCGGAGGTGCGATCGGACAATCCTTGTGCAGACCGGGTTCCTGAATTGCCGAGGAGCGTCCGCGCGCTGCTCGACGACGCCGGTCAGGTGAACCGTGGGCCCAAAGAACGCCTCCATATGTCCGTCGCCCAACTCCATTGGTTACTCGAGGAGGAAGGGCTGAGTGGCGATGACGCCCGCGACATGACTCTGATGTTGCTTCTCGATTTTGGCAACTTCCAACTGTTCAACAGCAGGGAAGCGGTCAACCTAGAGGGCGCGGCCGCAATGCTCCGTGAGCACCAGGAACTAGTGCGTGGGCTGCTCGATATCCTG
Source organism: Cryobacterium sp. BB736 (assembly GCF_014980265.1). Classification (NCBI taxonomy): domain Bacteria; kingdom Bacillati; phylum Actinomycetota; class Actinomycetes; order Micrococcales; family Microbacteriaceae; genus Cryobacterium; species Cryobacterium sp. BB736. Next base: position 249,665 of record NZ_JABXWQ010000001.1, on the reverse strand, counting down.
CCGCCATGGCATGCTGACCATGTCGTTGAGTGGGCAGAGCGAAGCACGCAGTTCGCGCGAGTGGCGGCACCATTCCTGGTGCACACAACAGTCGACACTGAATCGTCGTGGCTGCGCCAACGCGTCATGGCGGTGCTGCACGCCACCCCCTTCGAGGCGTATTCCGACACGGTGCGGGAAGTGCTCCGCACCTGCAACACCCGCCACCTGCCTCGGGTCATCGCTATCGTCGAGCAATTACCTGACAGCATTGCTGCCGCCCAAGCGCTTGCGGCCGTTCGGGCGGCCACCCGCGGGAGCGCTCGAATCCGGGTTCTCGACGCCGCCATCGCTCGTATGGCTGCTGTCAGTTTCGCGCCGCTCGCAGCGGTACACCGAGAACCAGAGCCAGCAAGACCGATCCTGGACGGGCCAGTCTCCGCGACTATGGCAGACGCTCTTCGTCTCGCGCTCGAGAATCGTCGCGCTCGTGCGCTGGGCACAGCTCGGAAGAAGAGGACCGCGCCCGAACAATACGGGTGGACCCCGCGAATGGTTGCGCGTGAAGAACTCATCGCGTCGCATTGTGACGATCTGCTCGCCGACCTTCCTGGCCTGCTTCGCGCGCTAGAAGGCGGAAGCACGGTCCCGGCACCGATGAGCATGGTCCTGGATGACACCCTGATCGGTCGTTTGACGGAGCTGACGGTCGCCCAGACCATCCGCCTCGTGACCAGTCGGGAAGGTATCCGGTGGAATTCACTCCGGAGGCTGTGTCCGCTGCAGAGTGTGACGGCCGCCGACATAGTCAACTTCGCGCCAGCCCTGGGGCTGACAAACGACGAAGTTGCAAGGTCCGTCCTTTTCGCTACCTTCGGAGACCTTTCATCCAAGCCCTTCGCCGTGGTCCGCGCCGAAGCCATGTGGCCCATGCTCGAGGCGCATCCGGACGCTCTGGATGGGGTCTTGGCCATAGCAGCGCACGGTGGAGGATTTTCGAGGCACGAAGCGGTTCACATGGCCATAAGCCTCATCGAAACTTCGCCAACACCATTGCCCCAGTTCCTCCCTGCGCTGAATAGCATCGCCCGCGCTCGCCCGAGCGCTGTACGGGATGCGGCTCGGCGTGCACTCGAACGGCACGGCGTCACAAGCGCGTGATGCCACGAACGCCCAGCGAGCGTCCCCATCAAGTCGCGTCAGCAATCTCGCGGGTGGCTGATCCACAGTTGAGCCATGTCGATCGCAACAAACGTGTTGACGGATGCTTTCGGCCGGGTCCGCGACTCCGTCCATCACGCGGTGTCCGGGCTTGGTGCTGACCAGCTTGCGCACCGCCTCGACCCTGACGCGAACTCGATCGGGTGGCTGGTCTGGCACCTCACCCGCATTCAAGACGACCACGTCGCTGGCGTCGCCGGGAGCGAGCAGCTGTGGACGTCCGCGGGCTGGGCGGACCGATTCGGCCTGCCCTTCAACGTCGCCTCAACCGGCTACGGGCACCGCTCGGCCGACGTCGCGGCGCTCGCCGGCGTCACCGCTGAGCAGCTGCTCGGCTACCACGACGCCGTCCACGCGCGCACCGTCGAGTACGTCGGCACGCTCGACGACGCCGACTTCGACCGGATCGTTGACACCTCCTGGGACCCGCCAGTCACCCTTGCCGTGCGACTCGTCAGCGTGATCGCCGACGACCTCCAGCACGCCGGGCAGGCCGCGTTCGTGCGCGGCATCGTCGAACGCCGACGCTGAAGCTCAGGCGAGCGCTTCGCCGCGGCGCTTGTGCCCGTGCGCGAAGTGATACAGGGCCATCGCCACGACCACGACCCCGGCAAGCAGTCCGTACATGCCGTGATATCCGGTATGCGGAATGAGCAGACCGAGCACTATCGGGCCGAATCCGCTGCCTAGGTCGAGCATCAGGAAATAGGTCGCGGTTGCGGTGCCGACCCGATGATCAGGGGCAAGACTGACCGCGATCACCTGCCCGGAGGGCAGCAGCCCGCCGAACCCCAGTCCGAGCAGCGCGCCACCGAGCATCAGCACGATGCCGTCCGGCGCCATCCCGATCACGACCAGCCCGGCGGCGAACAGCGCGAGCGTCGGGTAGATCACGACGTTGTCGCCGTACCGGTCCTGCATCCGCCCGACAATGAGGCGGGACACGACGACGCCTCCCGCGTAGACCAGGAAGAACAGGCTCGCCGCTTCGACCAAGTCCTTCGCGTGCGCGTAAGAGTTCAGGAACGCCAGAACACCCGAGATCGCGATTCCGCCGAGCAGCATCACCAGGGAGATAGGCAACGCCCACGGGTCGAGCACGTCGCTCCAGCGCATTCGCCAGCGGTTGGCGCGCTCGTCGTCGGATGGGATGCGCTCCGGCAGACGCAGGAACAGCCCAAGCAGCAGCGCAACGACCGCGCATCCGGTGGTGAATGCGAACAGCCACTCGTAGCCGAACGCGTTCACGAGCACCACCGCGGCGAACGGGCCGATCGCTGTCCCCAGGGTCGCCGACAAGCCGAAGTAGCCCACGCCTTCTCCGCGGCGCGTGAACGGGATCAGGCTGATCACGGATGCCGCGAGCACAGTCGCAGCGGTGCCGAATGCAATGCCGTGGACGACGCGAATGACGATCAGCACTGTGAGATCGCCTGTCGGCGCGTAGAAGAGCGCCACCACCGAGTACACGAGGAGCGCCGCCAGGAGCATCCGGCGCCGACCGACAAGATCGAGCAGCTTCCCTGCGAAGACTCGAGCGATGACAGCGCCGATGATGAACGCGCTCGAGGCAAGGCCGGCGAGGCTGTCGGATGCGTTGAAACGCTCGACCGCATAGAGCGCCATGGTCGTCATCGGCAGGTAGAAGACCATCGCGACGAAGAAGTTGGTTGCGATTGCGAGCAGGAAGCGGCCGCTCCAAAGTCTCTGGTTGCCGCTCTCCACGCTGTGCCCCTCTCGCTGTCTCGCCGCTGAGGAACACCGTCGTTCTAGTGCTGACCTCGCAACTATACGGGAGGCCTTTCGCCGGTTGACGGGAGCATTTCTCGTACGCTCGTCGGGCATCCGTCGCATGATGGACACATGGATCCGGTTGCCGCGCTCGATGAGATCGCCTTCTGGCTGGAGCGCGACCTCGCGCCGTCGTTCAAGATCCAGGCGTTTCGGCGTGCGGCGAAGGCGATCGGCGAGTTCGACACTGACGAGCTCACTGACCGCCTGCACGATGGTCGGCTCAAGCGAATGAAGGGCATCGGCGACCGCACGTTCGAGGTGATCGGGCAGGCGCTCGAGGGGCAGGTGCCGGATTATCTCGAGGACCTGCGTCAACGAGCGCGGCCGCTCACCGAGGGCGGCGGCGAGCTCCGGGCAGCGCTTCGGGGGGACCTGCACACGCACAGCGAGTGGTCAGACGGGTACGCCGCGATCGAGCTCATGGTCGCGGCTGCGAAGGCGCTCGGCCGGGAGTACATCGCGCTCACCGACCACTCGCCCAACCTCACGATCGCGAACGGGCTGAGCGCGGAGCGGCTGACTGAACAGCTCGGCATCGTCGACGGTATCAACGCCGGCGATGACGGCTTCACGCTGCTGAAGGGGATAGAGGTCGACATCCTGGAGAGCGGAGAGCTCGACCAGACCCCGGACATGCTCGACCGGCTCGACATCGTCGTGGCGAGCGTGCACTCCAAGCTGCGTGCGGATAAGGCGACGATGACGGAACGGATGCTCGGCGGCATCCGGGATCCGCACACCAACGTACTCGGGCACTGCACAGGGCGCCTGGTGATGGGTTCGCGCGGCACCCGGCCGCAATCGGAGTTCGACGCCGAGCGTGTGTTCGCGGCGTGCGCGGAGAACAACGTCGCGGTCGAGATCAACTCCCGGCCGGAGCGGCAGGACCCGCCGGATGAGCTGATCGACCTGGCGCTGGAAGCCGGATGCCTGTTCAGCATCGACAGCGATGCGCACGCGCCCGGGCAGCTGGCCTTCCTCGACTATGGTGCGGAGCGCGCGGCGGCGCGGGGCATCCCGCCGGAGCGCATCATCACCACCTGGCCGCGCGAGCGGCTGCTGGAGTGGGCACAGGCGCGCTGACCCGTCTGTTTGTCAGCCGATCACGGCCACCGCGTCGAGCTCGATGAGGGCCTCCGGCCGCCCGAGGCCGGCGACCTGCAGCATGCTCAACGTGGTCGGGTGGGAACCCCACACCTCGATTGCCGCGGTGTACGCCGCCTGCAGGTCCGACCCGGTGACGAGATAGATGGTGAGCTTCACGATGCTCTCGACCGTGCCGCCTGCCTCGCTCACCACTTGGAGCACATTCCGGGTCGCTTGAGCCGACTGCTCGGCGACGTCTCCGGTGATCGCGCCGGACGCATCCGTTCCGTTCTGGCCGCCGACGAAGAGGAGGTTGCCGCCGCCGCTGACCAGGATCCCGTTCGAGAACGCCGGGTTGGAGTGCAGTGCCGCGGGGTTGATGTGCGTGATGGTCATAGCGTTGTCCCCTCGCGTGAGTGCTGGGCATCCGGTCCGCGCATTCTCGGTCATCCCTTCGGCAACCGGCCGTGAGCGCAGGCTGAGAGGTACGGGGGAGCTTCACGAGATTTCGACCGTGCGCGCGGGTGCCGTGTGACGCTGGCCGGGATCGGCCAACCCGGAGGCTCTCATGCGCGCAATGGTGTACCGCGGACCGTACAAGGTGCGAGTCGAAGACAAAGAGGTACCGGCGATCGAGCATCCGAATGACGCGATCGTGAGTGTCGCCCTCGCGGCGATCTGCGGCTCCGACCTTCACCTGTACCACGGCATGATGCCGGATACGCGGGTCGGCTCCACGTTCGGGCACGAGTTCATCGGCGTCGTCGAGGAGATCGGCGGCTCGGTGCAGAATCTCAAGGTCGGCGACCGGGTGATGGTGCCGTTCAATGTCTACTGCGGGTCGTGCTACTTCTGCTCCCGCGGCCTGTACTCCAACTGCCACAACGTGAACCCGAACGCGACCGCCGTGGGGGGCATCTACGGCTACTCGCACACCTGTGGCGGATATGACGGCGGGCAGTCTCAGTTCGTCCGGGTCCCGTTCGCGGATGTCGGGCCGATGGTCATCCCGGAGTGGCTGAGCGACGAAGACGCGCTGATGATGACCGACGCACTGCCCACCGGATACTTCGGCGCCCAGCTCGGTGACATCGAACAGGGCGACACCGTGGTCGTATTCGGAGCCGGTCCCGTCGGGCTGTTCGCGGCTCGCAGCGCCTGGTTCCTGGGCGCCGGCCGGGTGATCGTCATCGACCACCTCGACTACAGGCTGCAAAAGGCGCGCGACTTCGCCTTCGCCGAGACCTACAACTTCAATGAGCACGACGATGTGGTCGTGCACCTCAAGAAGATCACCGACTACCTCGGCGCCGACGTCGCGATCGACGCGGTGGGCGCCGAGGCTGACGGCAACCTGCTGCAGCACATCACCGCGGCCAAGCTCAAGCTGCAGGGCGGCTCTCCGGTCGCTCTCAACTGGGCCATCGACTCCGTGCGGAAGGGCGGGACGGTGTCGGTCGTCGGCGCGTACGGCCCCATGTTCAGCGCGGTGAAGTTCGGCGACGCGATGAACAAGGGGTTGACGCTCCGGATGAACCAGACCCCGGTCAAACGTCAGTGGCCGCGGCTGCTCGAGCATGTTCAGAACGGGTACCTGAAGCCGAGCGACCTCGTCACCCATCGCATCCCGCTCGAGCACATCTCGGAGGGTTACCACATCTTCTCGTCGAAACTCGATGACTGCATCAAGCCGGTCATCGTCCCGGAAGCCGCCTAGGAGCTCCCATGATTCCGTACACGAAAGAAGCACCGCAGCAGATCGCGTCGGAGGAGGAGCTGCGTGCGCGCATCCCCGGATGGGGCGCCGACCTCGACCGGAAAGACCGCCCGGCCGTGCCGCGGGAGCAGTCGCTGACCACCGGCGCGCACTGGGAGTTCCCCGACCGGCAACCGGAGAAGGCCCGGCGGGAGCGCTCGGTCGAGCACCGCTTCCTACCTCCGGTGTTCGGCACCACCGTCCCGCTCAAGGGCCTGTCGGGAGGCATCCGGAGGCTGGCCTACGCGCGCTACAGCGAGGGTCGCGCCGCGCATTGGCTGCTGCTGATTCTCGGAGACCGAGTGGATGCCGTGGAGAGTCACGTGGCGTCGTTGGCAACCCGCCGACCGGATGAGCCGATCACACAGTCGGGGGTGGTCAGCGAGCTCTCGCACGACGGGCTTCGGTCGCGCTTCGGGCGGGGGCGGGCGGACGTGAAGCACGTGTGGCTGGATCCGGTTCTGGTCGTCGGGCCCTGGCTGATGGCTGGCGGGCTCGTGTTTGCGCTCGGGAGAACGGTCGTCCGGGCGCTCCGCTGACTCGTCGTCGGCGGTCGGCTAGCGTGCGCTCGACGTCGTCAATTCGAGCTCGCGGGACGCCGTCTTCCGACGCTGCAGCGCCCGGGCGACGATCGGCTGCCCGATGAGGATCCCGGCGAGCACGATCGCGATCCCCGCACCCTGCAGCAGGCTGAGCGATTCTGACGCGACGAGCACGCCCAGGAGGACTCCCGCGACCGGGTTGAGCAGTCCGACCAGTCCGACCGCGCCGGCGCTGAGGTGCTTCAGTCCGGTGAACCACGCCACGTAGGCCAGCCCGGTCGCAATGAATGACAGGAAGCCGAACGCGAGCAACTCGGTGCCGCCGAGGGCAGGCGGGGCGCCCTCGAGCGCGAATGCGAAGGGAATCACGAAGAGCCCACCCGCGATCAACTGCCACGAGGACTGGGAGTACACGTCAACATCCGTTCCCCACTTCTTGGTGAGGATGTAGCCGACAGACGACATCATCATTGCGGTCAGTGCTGCCGCCGCGCCGAGAAGGTTCACCTGCTCGGTGCCGGTGAGCAGCGTGGCGCAGACGCCGACGAAGCCGAGGATTGCGCCGACGAGGGGCAGCAGCTTGGGGCGTTCGGCGAGCAGCGGCCAGGCGAGGAACATCATCACGGCCGGGGAGGTCGCCATCAGCGTGGTGGCGATACTGGACGGCAGCAGTTGCGCCGCGACGTAGACGAGCACGAAGAACGCGCCGACGTTGAGGATGCCGAGCACCGCCGACTTCCACCACCAGGACCCGGTTGGCAGCTTCCGCGAGAGCAGCCAGACGACGATCCCGCCGGGAAGCGCCCGGATGACCGCGGCCCACAGCGGGTAGTCGGGCGGGAGGAACGCCGCCGTCACCCAGTAGCTTGCGCCCCACGCAATGGGAGCGATCGCGGTGATGAGGAGCCAGCGCGCATTACCTTCCATGGAAGATATAATAACTTCCTTGGAAGATATAATCCAGTCATGGCTGAAATGACCGATCACGTCGCCCGGATTCAACAGGCCTGGGCGGTGGAGCGGCCCGACCTGGACGTGAGTCCGCAGGGCGTCATCGGGCGGTTGCACCGGCTCGGCAACTTCCTCACCGAGGAGCTTGTTGCGGTGTATCGGGATTTCGGGCTCGGCGAAGGCGACTTCGATGTGCTGGCAACGCTGCGGCGCTCGGGCCCGCCGTTCGAGCTGGCGCCGGGGGAACTCGCTGACCACACCATGGTGACGACCGGCGCGATGACGAAGCGCATCGATCGGCTCGTCGAAGCCGGGCTGGTCACTCGGCGGCGCAGTGAGGCCGACGGGCGCGCGCGGGTCGTGGCGCTGACGGATGCCGGGCGCGAGCTGATCGATCGCGCCTTCACCGCACACGTGGACAACGAGCAGAGGCTGATTGAACCACTCAGTGCGGCAGAGCGTGAGCAGCTGCAGGCGCTCCTCATCAAGTGGCTGGCTGAATACGAGGACTGAGCGCGCGGGTCGAATTCGACCAGCGCGTGGAAGATGCACCCGCGCGAGGGGCGGATTCGGCGGTCGGGGCCCCAAGCCGGGGGTAGACGAACATGGTGTACACAGGCGATTCACAGGTGCTACAGTCCACCTGAAGCGTTCAACTCTGGGGGGAAAACTTGAAGCGCAAACTCATCGGCCTTGCCGCAATCGGCTCGCTCGTCGCTGGCTCGTTCGGCATCGCATCCGCAGCACAGGCGGCGACTCCTGAAGAGGTCTCCAGCTGGATCGCCGAGGCGGCATTGGAGAACCTCGGCCTTACCATCGAGGACCCGTCGTTCGCGGCCGCGATCGCCGCGGCAGTCCAGCAGGCATTGGATGCCGGCCTCATCTCTGTCGCGGTCGAGGACATCGCCGAGGGCGAAGTCGATGAGCCGGGAACGCTTCCCGAAGACGAAGTTGACGGCGTGCTCGATGAAGAGCTCGAAGAGCAGAAGAACGTCTGGGACGAGATCAAGGAAGCGTGGCGCACCGGCCACGAGGAAGCTCACGCTGCATTCACCGAGTGCCGTGACGCAGCCGAGGGTGGCGCGAACCTGTGCGCCCACGAGTTCCGTTACGCGATGCAGGTCAACAACATCGCCGCGTTCCAAGCCAGACACGAGGCGCGACTCCTTGCCGACGCCGAGAATATGACTGAGGAGGAGCTCGCCAAGGCTGAGGCCAAGCTCGCGCACCACGAGTCGATTGCGAAGGCCCGCCTCGACCGCGCGGCCGCTCACCTTGAGAAGAAGACCGGCATCGTGATCCAGGACGACGCTGTTGAGGGCGACGTCGAGGAAGCCACTGAAGAAGCGCTCGTCACCATCCAGGAGACCTCGTCGGTGGAGCCGCGCGGCAACAACGGCAAGGGCAACGACAAGTCGGACAAGCCCGGCAAGCCTGCCAAATCGGACAAGCCCGCCAAGGGCAACAACGGCAATAACGGCAAGGGCAACAACGGCAACAAGGGCAACAACGGCAAGGGCGGCCCCAACAAGTGACCCGTCGGCGCAACCGGTCAGGACTGTTCAGCGCGGTCCTGACCGGTTTCGTCGTTGCCGGTCTCCTCGCCGGCTGCACGACCGCGCCCGCTGAGCCGGAGTCGGAGGCAGTCGTCAAAGCTCCGGATGCCCTCACCGCCGAAGGTGTAGTCCTCGCGGCGGTGCTGCTGTCCACGGCGGACATCACAGCGGCAGTGGCCGAAGGGCTGGTTACTCCGGCCGAGGTGGATGCTGCGCGAGCCGCCATCGAGGACGGCACCCTGGACGAGTGGCGGGTGCGCGCAGAGAAGGAACGCTCCGAAGCCGACTGACGCACCGCGGGGGTCGCTCGCGCGGGTCAAACTTCCTCACGCGGGTCGAATTCGACCCGCGGGTGGAAGATGCACCCGCGCGAGCACAAGACACCCGCGCGCGAGGGTCTCGACAAGCTCGAGCACCGAATGGGGGCGTACCCCCGACCAGCGGCTAGTTCTTCGTCACCTTGCCGGTGAGCTGCGCGATCGGCCGCAGGATGATGGGCCTCGCGGCGAGCCACGCACCGATCATCACCACGACGCTCGCGGCGAAGATCCACAGCCCCCACCACGACTCGTCGTCGCGCATGGCGTACATGTGGTTCAGGTTCCGCAGGATGCCGGTCGCGAACACCAGCGCGACGTGCACGATGATGAACAGCACGAAGTAGAGCATCACCGGGAAGTGGATGGCTCGCGCCCACTCGATCGGGTACGCCTTGTTCAACCGGTCGGCGTCACGCGGCCACAGCGGCGACATCCGCAGCCCGGTAATGACCGCGAGCGGCGTCGCGATGAACACCGTCACGAAATAGGCCAGCACCTGCAGGCTGTTGTAGTTCACCCAGCCGTTGTCCGTCGGCCACGACAGTGAGGCGTACTGAATCGCCGTCGACAGCGCATTCGGGAACACCTCCCAGCTCGTGGGCACGATCCGCATCCACTGGCCGGTGAGGAACAGCAGCACGAAGAACACCACGCCATTGATCACCCACAGCACGTCGATCGAGAGGTGGAACCACAGGTCAAGGCTGATCTTCTTCGGCGAGTTCCTGGTGCGGAATGGGATCGCCGGGTTGCGAGTCCAGTACGCATCCGGCCGCTGCACGGTGCGAACCATCCATCCGGAACGGATGATCAGCAGCAGCATGAGCGCGTTCAGGAAGTGGGCCCAGCCCAGCCAGGCAGGGAACCCGACCGGCGCCGACTCCGGCAGCTCGGTGTGGCCGGGGTAGGTGGTCATGAAGTCCTGCACCAGCGGCGTCTCGCGGATGGTGATGGCGATCAGCACGACCGCTGCGACCATGATGATGCCGAACGGGGCCAGCCAGACCAGCGGCCAGTACTGGCGAAGAGCGTCCTTGACCTTCGGCGACATGCAGTCAGACCCTTTCCGCGCCTACTTGGCGCGCGCCTCGATGGCTTCGACGAGTTGCGGGACGATCGTGAAGATGTCGCCGACGATCCCGAAGTCGGCGATCTCGAAGATCGGTGCGTCCCCGTCCTTGTTGATCGCGACGATGGTCTTCGCGGTCTGCATGCCTGCGCGGTGCTGGATCGCGCCGGAGATGCCCAGCGCGATGTACAGCTGCGGCGACACCGAGACGCCGGTCTGGCCCACCTGATAGCTCTGCGGCACATAGCCCGCGTCGACTGCCGCGCGGGATGCGCCGACGGCGGCGCCGAGCGAGTCGGCCAGCTTCTCCACCAGGTCGAAGGCCTCCTTCGAGCCGAGCCCGCGACCGCCGGAGACCACCTTGGAGGCGCCGAGCAGTTCCGGCCGCGTGGTCTCGGCCTTGACGTTGTTGAACGAGTCGATGGCGGCGTACTTGCTCGCGTCGACGCTCACGTCGGCGTTCACGACCTCCGGGGTGGCGGCATCCGCCGTCCCTTCGACCGCGCCGTGCCGCACCGTGACGATCGCGAGCCCGCCCTCGACGGTGGATTCGACGGTGTACGCCCCGCCGAACACCGAGTGGGTGGCAACCACCTTGTCGCCGTCGGCGCGCACGTCGACCGCGTCGTGCACCAGTCCGCCGTTGGTGCGAACGGCCAGCCGGGCAGCCGCCTCCCGACCGTCGATCGAGCCGGCCAGCAGCACAGCGGATGGCTGCAGCGCCTCGACCGCGGAGGTTAGGGCGTCGGCGGGGACGCCGGAGAGCACGGACCCGGCGGCATCCGTCTCTGCCAGGTAGACCTTCTGCGCTCCCAGCGAGCCGAGCTGCTCGGTCAGCGCGCTGCCGACACCGGGCGCGGTGGCGACGACTGCGACCGGGGTGCCGAGCTTCGCGGCAGCGGCGAGCAGGGAGGGAACAGTGGCGCTGAGCTCGCCCGTCGGGGTGACCTCGGCGAGTACAAGTACGTTCGACATTGTTCGGTCCCTCTCTAGATCAGTCGCTCTGCGGCGAGGAAGTCGGCCAGCTGTGCGGCGGCGCTTCCGTCATCGACGATCTTTTGGCCGGCGGTACGTGCCGGTCGCTCCTGGGTGGACAGGACCACCGAGCGGCCACCGGATGCCTCAGAAAGGCCCAATTCGGACAGCGACAGCACTCCGATCGGCTTCTTCTTGGCGGTCATGATGCCCTTGAAGTTGGGGAAGCGCGGCTCGGCAGCCCGCTCGGTCACCGAGATCACCGCGGGAAGCGCGGAGCTGACCGTCATCGAACCGGACTCCGTGGCCCGCTCGCCACGCACCGACCCTTCCGACAACTCGACCGAATCCAGGGAGCCGAGAGCCGGCAGCCCTAGGTGCTCGGCGATCATGATCGGCACGACCCCGCCGCGGCCGTCGGTCGACTCGTTGCCGGCGACCACGAGGTCGAACTGCTCGCGCTGCAGCGCTGCGGCCAGGACCTCCGCGCTCCACGCCGAATCCGAGCCGACCAGCGACGCATCCGCGATGTGGATGCCAGAATCGGCGCCCATCGAGAGGGCCTTGCGGATGGTGCCGGTGGCATCCTCCGGGCCCATCGTCATCACGACGACCTCGGTGCCCTTGTTCGCGTCCTTGTAGGCGAGTGCGACCTCGAGCGCGCGCTCGTTGATCTCGTCGATGATCTTGTCGCTTGCATCCCGGTCGAGCAGGCCGGTCGTCAGGTCGAGACGTCGCTCACCACCCGTATCCGGTACCTGCTTGATCAGCGCGATTATCCTCACTCGCTTGCTCCTTTGCATTGTCGCCGGTGGCCTTGTCGCCGATGCGCGGGCACAACGCGGGCCGGGTCGCGACCGAACGTGCGCCGAGCGCCAGTGTACCGATGACTGGTGTGCTCGTCGCGCTGAGTGCGTTGGATGCCCGCGTTCAGTTGCTAGGCTGTGCGATGACAATCGAATATCGGGCCAGCAATCGATGCGGGAGAGTTCGTCGCAGGCGACGAACACCGAAGGAGCAAGCCTCCCCGCCAATCTCTCAGGTCTCATGTACCGCATCGGCACGGCCACTCTGGAAAGTGGATTCGCTTTGCGCATCCCGCCCACGGTGAAAACTGGCTACAGCCGGTGAAACTCTCAGGCCCATGACAGAGGGGGAGTTCTTGTAGCCGCACAGGCTCGTCGCCGAACAAGTGCCAGGAGAACTCGTGTCCGATACCCCGTCCGTAGACAGCAAGCAGTCACCGCTCCACGAGCTGCACGTCGCTGCCGGCGCCAGCTTCACCGATTTCGGCGGCTGGCAGATGCCGGTCAGCTACGGCTCAGACCTCACCGAGCATCACGCCGTCCGCAATGCCGCGGGCATCTTCGACGTTTCGCACATGGGCAACATCAGCGTGACGGGCGAGGACGCCGCGGCCTTCCTTGACTACGCGCTGGCAGGCAAGCTGTCGACGACGGGGCTCATGCAGGCCAAATACAGTCTGCTGCTCGACTCCAGCGGCGGCATCATCGACGACCTGATCGTCTACCACAACGCCGACAACGAGTACGCGGTGGTGGTGAACGCCGGCAACCGTGACGCCGCGTTCGCCGCGTTCAGCGAACGCGCTGCGGCTTTCAAGAACCTCACCGTCCGCGACATCAGCGATGACGTCGCGATCCTCGCCATTCAGGGCCCGCGCGCGCTTGAGGTGCTCGAGACCACCGAGGGCCTGCGCATCATGGACGGGCAGCCCGCCCTGCGCGACGTCAAGAACTACTGGTCCACCGCCGGATGGTTCGGTGACGGTTCGGTGCTCATCGCCCGCACCGGCTACACCGGCGAGGACGGGTTCGAGCTCTACGTCGACGTGGCGGATGCCGTACGGCTCTGGCAAGCACTGCTGGCCGCGGGCGAGCCGCTCGGGCTCACCCCCGCCGGACTCGCCAGCCGCGACACCCTTCGGTTGGAAGCCGGCATGCCGCTCTATGGGCACGAGCTCGGCCGCGACATCCGGCCCGCGCAGGCCGGCCTCGGGCGTGTCGTGGCACTCACCAAAGAGGGCGACTTCGTTGGCCGGGGGGCGATCGAGGCGGGGCTTCCGGATGGCGCCCGTGTGCTCGTCGGGCTCGTCACCGAGGGCCGCCGCGCCGGTCGAGCGGGCTACGCCGTGTTCGACGGCGACACCGACGTGGGCGTGATCACGAGCGGCGCCCTGTCGCCGACGCTCGGGCATCCGATCGCCATGGCAATGGTCGACCCAGCACTCACCGAAATCGGAACCGAACTGACCATCGACGTGCGCGGAACCAGGATTCCCGCGACCGTCACCGCACTGCCGTTCTATAAGAGAGAGAAGAACTGATGGCCAACACCGCCGACCTCAAGTACACGCGCGACCACGAGTGGATCGCGCTTGACGGCGACACCGTCACCATCGGCATCACCGATTACGCCGCCGACCAGCTCGGCGATGTCGTCTACGTCGACCTGCCCGCAGCTGGCAGCGCCATCGAGGGCGGCAAGGTCGTCGGCGAGATCGAGTCGACCAAGTCGGTGGGTGAACTGTTCGCGCCGGTCGATGGCACGGTCGTGGAGTCCAACCAGGCCGTCATCGACAACCCGCAGCTCGTCAACGACGACCCGTTCGGCGAGGGCTGGATGATCAAGGTCACCATCGACCCGAGCACGCTCAGCGGCACACTCACCGAGGACGAGTACCGCGCGCTGGTCGCAGAGTAATGCGCACAGACTTCGACGCTTTCGCCTCACGGCACATCGGCACCGGCGAGGACGCCCAGGCCACGATGCTCGAGGCCATCGGCTACGGCTCGGTCGAGGAGTTGGTCGACGCGGCGGTCCCCGGCTCGATCCGCACCGACCACACCGACACGGCGCTGCCTGCCCCCGCCACCGAGCGTGAGGCGCTCGCGGAACTGCGCGCCCTGGCCGCACGCAACCGAGTCAACCGCTCGTTTCTCGGGTTGGGCTACTACGGCACCATCACTCCCGCGGTGATCAAGCGCAACGTGCTCGAGAACCCGAGCTGGTACACCGCCTACACGCCGTACCAGCCGGAGATCTCGCAGGGCCGGCTCGAGGCGCTCATCAACTTCCAGACCATGGCCTCCGAGCTCACCGGCATGGCCACCGCGAACGCCTCGATGCTCGACGAGGGCACCGCGGTCGTCGAGGGGATGCTCCTCGCCCGTCGCGGCTCGAAGTCCACCTCCAACGTGTTCCTAGTCGACGCCGACACGTTCCCGCAGACCAAGTCACTGCTCGCGGGGCGTGCGGATGCGGTCGGCATCGAACTCGTCGAGGTTGCCTTCGCCGACGGTGCGGGCGAGCTGCCCGATGACTACTTCGGCATCTTCGTCCAGTACCCCGGCGCATCCGGCCGGATCTGGGACCCGTCAGCGGTCATCGCCACCGCGAAGGCTGCCGGTGCACTCACCGTCGTCGCCGCCGACCTGCTCGCCATGACGCTCATCGCGAGCCCCGGCGATCTGGGCGCGGACGTCGCGGTTGGCACCACCCAGCGCTTCGGCGTGCCGATGGGCTTCGGCGGCCCGCACGCCGGCTACCTCGCGGTGCGCGCCGGGCTGGAGCGCCAGCTGCCCGGCCGGCTCGTCGGGGTGTCCAAGGATGCCGACGGACGGCCCGCCTACCGCCTCACCCTGCAGGCGCGCGAGCAGCACATCCGTCGTGAGAAGGCCACCAGCAACATCTGCACCGCGCAGGTGCTTCTCGCCGTCATGGCGTCGATGTACGCGGTCTACCACGGCCCGGGTGGGCTCAAGACGATCGCCCAGCAGGTCACCCTGAAGACCCGGATGCTCGCCGACGCGGCGGCCGACGGGGGCCACACGGTTGTGCACGGCAACTACTTCGACACGATCACGCTGACAACAGCGCGCGGCGCGGACGCGCTGGTGCGCGACGCCCACGAGGCAGGCTTCCTGCTGCACAAGGTGGACGACGACCACGTGAGCATCTCGGTCGACGAGACCACCACGGCCCTGGACCTCACCGGTCTCGCGGCGGTGCTCGGCGGCAGGCTGGCCGACGGCGACGCGCCGACGCGCAACGACATCGACGGCTGGATCCCACGTGACCTGTGGCGGACGAGTGAATACCTCACCCACGCGGTCTTCAACACCCACCGCTCCGAGACGAGCATGATGCGGTACCTCAAGTACCTCGCCGACAAGGACTACGCGCTCGACCGCGGCATGATCCCGCTCGGCTCGTGCACCATGAAGCTCAACGCGGCGACCGAGATGGAGGCCATCAGCTGGCCCGAGTTCGGCGACCTCCACCCCTTCGCTCCGGAATCGGATGTCACCGGCTCGCTCTCGCTGATCGACCAGCTCGAGCGTTGGCTCGCCGCCGTCACCGGGTACGACACCGTCTCGCTGCAGCCGAACGCGGGCAGCCAGGGCGAACTGGCCGGACTGCTCGCCATCCGGGGATACCACCGCTCACGCGGCGACAACGAGCGCACCATCTGCCTCATCCCGGAGAGCGCGCACGGCACCAACGCCGCCAGCGCGGTGCTCGCGGGCATGCGCGTCGTGGTCGTCGCGTGTGACGAGCTCGGCAACGTCGACCTGGGCGACCTGCGCGCGAAGATCGCCGAGCACGGCGAGTCCCTCGGTGCCCTGATGATCACCTACCCGTCCACGCATGGCGTGTACGAGCACGATGTACGCGAGATCTGCGACGCGGTGCACGATGCCGGCGGCCAGGTCTACATCGACGGCGCGAACCTCAACGCACTGCTCGGCTACGCGCGGTTCGGCGAGTTCGGTGGCGACGTCTCGCACCTGAACCTGCACAAGACCTTCTGCATCCCGCACGGTGGCGGCGGCCCCGGCGTCGGCCCGGTCGCCGCAAAGGCGCACCTCGCGCCGTTCCTGCCGTCGCATCCCTTCGCGCAGCGTGCAGAGCACTTCTCACGCGCCGGCGGCACCGTGGAGCACGCCGGAGCCCAGGTCTCGGCCGCACCGTACGGCAGCCCGCTCATCCTGCCCATCTCGTGGGCGTACATCCGGATGATGGGTGCAGACGGCCTGCGCGACGCGACCGGCGCGGCGGTGCTCGCCGCCAACTACATCGCGGTGCGGCTGCGGGAGCACTTCCCGGTGCTCTACTCGGGCGAGAACGGGCTGGTCGCTCACGAGTGCATCCTGGACCTCCGTCCGCTCACCGATCGCACCGGCGTGACCGTCGACGACGTGGCGAAGCGACTGGTCGACTACGGATTCCACGCGCCAACCATGTCATTCCCGGTGCCGGGCACCCTCATGATCGAGCCGACCGAGAGCGAGGATCTCGGCGAGATCGAACGCTTCATCGAGGCGATGGTCGCGATCAAGGCCGAAGCGGACGCGGTCGGAGCGGGCGAGTGGCCCGCCGACGACAACCCGCTGAAGCACGCGCCACACACCGCGCGCGCCCTCATCGAGGGGGAGTGGGATCACGCGTACTCGCGCGAGACCGCCGCCTACCCGGTGCGGTCGCTGCTGCGGAACAAGTACTGGCCCCCGGTGCGTCGCGTCGACCAGGCCTACGGTGACCGCAACCTGTTCTGCGCGTGCCCGCCGCCCGAGGCGTTCGCCGAACTGTCCTAGCCCCGTTTTCTTAACCCGTCTCAAGGAAATCCGGGCATCCGGAAGCTGCTGATAGGCATCCGGATGCCTGGATCAGCAAGTCTCCTTGAGACGGGTTAAGTCGTCTCAGGGGAGGGACTAGAGCCAGGCGAAGGTCGCGGCCGCCCACGGGTAGCCGACGAAGATGGCCGCGTCGATGACGACGTGCGCGATCACGAGCGGCAGCACCCGCCCGAACCGCGAAAACAGCCAGCCGAACAGGATGCCCATGGCGATGTTCCCGATGAACGCGCCGAAGCCCTGGTACACGTGGTACGTCCCGCGCAGCAGTGCGCTGCCGATGATGATCGACCAGGTGCTCCAACCCAGGTCACGCAGCCGCGCGAACAGGTAGCCGACAGCGATCACTTCCTCGGTGATGCCCGCGCGTGCGGCCGACAGCAGCAGCACCGGCACCGTCCACCAGTACTCGTCGAGCGCCGTCGGGACAACCTGCACAGTGACCCCCAGTTCGCGGCCCGCGAGGTAGAGCAGGACTCCCGGGATGCCGATCACCAGGGCCAGGCCGAGTCCGGCGAGCGAGTCGCGCCCCGGACGGGTGAAGTCGATGCCGAGCCTGCCGAGGTGCGGCCGGCTGGAGCGCCAGAGCAGGAACGCGACGAGCGCGACGGGCACCAGGTCGAAGAAAATGCCGAGCAGCTGGTAGATGAGGTCGAACACCTCGCGCTCGCTGAGCGGCGCATTCAGTGTTGCCGTCTGGTCGCGCAGCGCCTCCTCGCGCGTCAGGCGATTCGCGATCGCGACCACCGAGTAGACGGCGGATGCGCCAAGCGACAACCCGAGGACGATGAGCACTTCCGCGCGCAGCCTGGCACGGTTGGCTTGACCATATTCGCCGGTCGCGGGCTGTGCTGATGAGACGGACATTCCCATGATGGTACGCGGCCTCACGGCGCGTCGTTTCCGCTCAATTTTTCGCACATTAGCGTCGGGATGCTGCGGACGGAGCGGTTTTCACGCAACACAGTTCGTATTAACGCAGGTATCCGGCGCAACCGTTACCAGTGAGTAACGTTTGGCCATACAGTTTTGCCAGCGGAGTCGACCCCACCTAGGGTTCTCTATAACAAGCGTGGGTTGGTGCTAGGAAGGCCTGCCTGCGATCCATCTTGCACAGGAGGAAAATTGAAAATCAGTCGCATAGGAGCGCCGATTGCGGTCGCTGCCGTTGCCGCTCTTGCGGTAGCAGGCTGCACCCCGCAGGCGGAATCCGGCCTCGACGAGGGAACGAAGGTCACGATCGCGTGGAACCAGGCGTTCTACTCGTACAACGGCAACACCTCGTTCGGCAACGCCACAGCGAACAACAACATCAACTACATGGCACTCAGCGGGTTCAACTACTACAACAACGTGCCTGAGCTCGTGCAGGACGAGTCGTTCGGAACCTACGAGATGCTCTCCGAGGACCCGCTCACAGTGAAGTACACGGTCAACGAGGACGTGAAGTGGTCCGACGGCACGCCGATCGACGCAGCCGACCTTCTGGTCCACTGGGCCGCGCTCTCGCGTGCGCTCGACACCCCGGACTTCGACCCGGCCGAGTTCACCGACCCTGACACCGGTGAGTTCACCGACGCCTTCCCGACCGACGTCGTGTACTTCGACTCCGGCGCGACCCCGGACGCTGGCCTTGGCCTCGTCCAGGAGACCCCGGAGATCGGTGACGACGGCCGTTCGATCACCATGGTCTACGAGGCACCGTACGTCGACTGGGAGCTTGCTTTCTCGGCGCCGCTGCCGGCTCACGTCATGGCAAAGAACGCTCTCGGCATCGAGGACAACGAAGAGGCGAAGCAGGCAGCCATCGAGGCCATCCAGAGCGAGGACGACGCGGCGCTTGCCGGCCTGTCCGCTTTCTGGAACTCGGGCTTCAACTTCACGTCGCTGCCCGACGACCCGGAGGTCTACCTCTCCAGTGGCCCGTACGTCATCACTGACTTCCAGGCGGACCAGTTCATCACGCTGAAGGCGAACCCGGAGTACGTCGGCGACAACAAGCCGGCCATCGAAGAGGTCACCGTCCGCTTCATCCCGGACCCGCTGGCAGCAGTGCAGGCGCTCGAGAACGGCGAGGTCGACGTGATCCAGCCGCAGGCAACCGCTGACATCAAGACCGCGCTCGACGCGATCGACGGCATCACGGTCTCGACCGGCCTCGGTGGCACCTACGAGCACGTCGACCTTCAGTTCACCAACTCGAAGAGCGGCACGTTCGAGAACCCGCTGGTTCGTGAGGCCTTCATGAAGGTGATCCCGCGTGCGGAGATCGTCGACAAGCTGATCAAGCCGATCATCGGTGACGACGCGCTCGTGCGTAACTCGCAGCTCTTTGTGCCTGGCGCAGCTGGCTACGATGACTCGATCGCGAACAACGGTTCGGCCGCTTACGAAGAGACCGACATCGAGGGCGCGAAGGCGCTGCTCGCCGAGGCTGGCGTCACCAACCCCGAGGTCTGCATCCTCTACGCATCGAACAACCCCCGTCGTGTCAACGAGTTCCAGCTGATCCAGGCCTCCGCGGCCGAGGCCGGCTTCAATGTGACCGACTGTGGTAGCGAGCAGTGGGGTGGCCTCCTCGGTACGCCGGGCGCGTACGACGCATCCCTCTTCGGATGGCAGTCGACGAGCCTCGGTGTCACGAGCTCCGGCCCGACCTTCCAGACCGGTGGCATCAACAACCTCAACTTCTACAGCAACCCTGAGGTTGACAAGCTGATCGTGGAGCTCAACACCGAGTTCGACGCCGACCGCCAGATCGAGATCCAGCAGGAGATCGACAAGCTCCTCTGGGAGGACGGCTACGGAGTCACCGTCTTCCAGTTCCCTGAGGTCACGGCCTACAGTGACCGCATCGAGGGCGTTGACGCCTCGATCCTCGCACCGACCATCTTCTGGAACGTGTGGGACTGGAAGGTCTCCGAGTAACAATCGAGTCGGAGCGCCCCAATAGGGGCATCTGACACGGAGGCGGGGCACAGGCCACATAGCCTGTGCCCCGCCTAAAACTCGCCGTCTGCCGTGTGAACTGTGTGCGTTCTCAGCGCACGCGTCTATCGTTAGGCGGCTGGATTGAACAGGTAGGCAGCCGCACAATGGCTTCATTCATCATCAGGCGATTGATCGCATCGATCTTCGTGCTCTTCGCCGCCACGTTCCTCATGTACCTCCTGACAGCGCTGTCGGGCGACCCACTACAGGAACTGCGCGAAAGCAATGCACCCAACAAGGCCGAGCTCATGGAAGCTCGCACCAAGCTTCTGAACCTCGACGTTCCGCCGTTCTTCCGCTACTTCCTCTGGCTTGGCGGTATCTTCCGGGGCGACTTCGGCATCAGCGTGCAGAACCAGTCCGTGAACGTAATGCTCGGCAACGCGATCGGCGCAACCCTGCAGCTGGTCACCATCGCGACGGTTGTCGCAATCGTCCTGGGCATCATCGTCGGCATCGCATCCGCCCTCCGTCAGTACAGCGGATTCGACTACAGCGTGACGTTCATCTCGTTCCTCTTCTTCTCGCTGCCGATCTTCTGGGTCGCGGTGCTGCTCAAGCAGTACATGGCAATCCAGATCAACAACTGGCTACGTGATCCGGTGATCGCGACAGCGACGATCATCATCGTCGCCCTCATCGCAGGTTTGCTCTGGATGTCCATAGTCGGGGGCAGAGCGCTCAAGAAGCTCATCACCTTCGGTGTGTCCGCTCTGGCGACAGCCGGGCTGCTGCTCTACTTCAGCCTCACCGGCTGGTTCAACACCCCGAGCATCGGCATCGTCGGTGTTGCCATCACTGGGGTCGCGGTCGCGTTCGGCGTCACCGCCATCTCGACCGGGCTCAGGAACAAGAAGGCCCTGTACTCGTCGCTCATCGTGGTGGGCATCGGCGTCGCGCTGTACTTCCCGATGATGAACGGCGTCTTCAATTTCATGACCATGCCGCTCTTCCTCACGCTGATCGTCGCCACGATCTTCCTGAGTGGCGCGGTCGGCTGGCTCATGGGTGGACCGGACCGTTGGCAGTCGGTGCGCACGGCGGCCATCGTGGGCTTCATGGTCGCCAGCGTCGTGGCGCTCGACAAGTACATGTCGTACTGGGCGGCGTACTCGAACTCGTCGCGCATCAACGGGCGACCGATCGCAACAGTGGGCGCCGCGACACCGAACCTGGGCGGCAACTTCTGGATCCAGGGCATCGACACGTTCACGCACCTGCTGCTGCCGACGATCGCGATCGTGCTGATCTCCTTCGCCGGCTACACGAGGTACTCGCGTGCGAGCCTGCTCGAGGTCATGAACCAGGACTACATCCGCACGGCTCGCGCCAAGGGCCTCACCGAGCGCACCGTCATCGTGCGGCATGCCTTCCGTAACGCGCTCATCCCGATCACGACGATCATCGCATTCGATGTCGGCGCGATCGTCGGTGGAGCCGTCATCACCGAGACAGTGTTCGGCTGGACCGGGATGGGCCGATTGTTCGTGGAGGGGCTCAACAGAGTCGACCCGAACCCGGTCATGGCGTTCTTCCTTGTCACCGGAACGTTCGCGGTGGTCTTCAACCTGATCGCCGACCTCCTCTACGCTGCCCTCGACCCGAGGATCAAGGTTTCCTAATGAGCAACATCACAATGCAAGAGCCGGGTCAGCACGACCCGGGTGTCGTCCAGAGCGAAGCCTCGATCGAGCAGAAGGAGACCGAGGGTCTCAGCCAGGGGCAGATCGTTCGCAGGCGGTTCTTCCGTCACCGGGCTGCGATGGTCGCCATTATCGTGCTCGCGTTCATCGTGCTGCTGTCCTTTACCTCGGTCGGCATCAGCCTGTTCGGCATCCGAATCCCCGGATGGTGGCCGTACAGCTGGACCCAGCTGCCCGACATGGAGAACCGCGGAGTGCCGACGCTGAGCATCCTGCCGGAGTTCCTCGGCGGAAACGGCTTCCAGCTCGGCAATCACCCGTTCGGCCAGGATGAGGTCGGCCGCGACATCTTCGCGGTCGTCATGCGCGGTGCGCAGCAGTCGCTGACCATCATGGTGATCGCCGGACTCGTCGCCACCATCATCGGTGTCGTCGTCGGTGCGGTCTCCGGGTACTACCGCAAGTGGGTCGACTCGGTGCTCATGCGCTTCACGGATGTCATCATCACGATCCCGCTGATCGTCATCGGCGCCGTGCTCGGTCGTACCTACGGCAGCCTCGGCGTGGGTGTTCTCGGTGTCGTTATCGGTGCCTTCGCGTGGACCGGTCTCGCGCGGCTCGTTCGCGGTGAGTTCCTCACACTGCGTGAGCGGGAGTTCGTCGACGCAGCTCGCGTATCGGGGGCGAAGGACAGCCGGATCATCTTCCGCCACATCCTCCCGAACGCGGTGGGAGTCATCATCGTCAACGCGACACTGCTGATGGCTGGTGCGATCCTGCTCGAGACCTCCCTGAGCTTCCTCGGCTTCGGTGTGCAATCACCCGACACGTCGCTCGGCAAGATCGTGTCCGACAACCAGGCCGCCTTCGCGACGCGTCCATGGCTGTTCTGGTGGCCCGGTATCTTCATCATCGCGATCGCGCTGTGCGTCAACTTCATCGGCGATGGTCTGCGTGACGCGTTCGACCCGCGCCAGAAGAAGATGCCGAGCGACCGCGCGATGCGCCGTGCTCAGCGCACCAATGGCCCGAAGCCGGGCAGTCTGGCCGCTGCCGGTGACCTCGACGGCGCTGCCGCGATGGTCACAACGCGAGGCCAGCACATGCAGGACGGCGGCAGCACCGCACGCGGATACCACGCGGACAAGCCGCGCGATCCGAAGGGCTGACCGGAATGGTGCTACAGCAGCAGGCCGACGAGCGATGCGACGAGCAACGCGATCATCGCAGCGATCGTCGCGCTGTGCCACGTCACGCGCACGCTGCCGGGCTCCACGCCGTGCTCGAACATGCCGGCGTCGCGCAGCTTCTCCCAGTGCAGGCGAAGGATGTGGGCGGCCGCGCCCGATTCGGTGGTCAGCGCATCGCCCGGGCGCAGGCTGCCGGCCTTTCCGTAGGCGGAGCCGCTGATGCCCGTGAAGTCGCTTCGCGTCACCCTGGTGGCGCCGTGGCGACCGGGAGCGGGCGACGCCCACACGCTCACCTTGCCGTCGGACGTGTGCAGTGTCACGGCGAAGCGCGTCTCGATGTGCTGGATGGCCGGCCACGGCACGAAGTAAGTGCGGAAGACGTTCACAACAGTGATGCCGTGCTCTTCGATGATGAGCTCGGGTCGCAAGTACAGCGCCCAGGCCAACACGCCGACCAGCAGCACGGGCCACGCGTAGCGGGCGGCGCCAGCCAGGTCTCCGGCGATGAAGAACCCGGCAACGCCGAGCACCGCAATCACACAGACGATCACCGCGAGCACGCGTCCGAACAGTGGGCGGAATCGCACGGTCTCCATGACTCAAGCTTTGCAGATAGGAACGAAACCCATGACTGATCAGGCCACACTCCAGCCCCACGAGGGCGAAGCGGCCAGCGGGCTGCCAGAGACGATCCTCGAGGTGAAGGATCTGGATGTCGACTTCTGGGTCGACGGGGAGTTCTACCCCGCGGTCATCGGGATGGACTTCGAGGTCCGTCGCGGTGAGGTTCTCGCCATCGTGGGCGAGTCCGGCTCCGGCAAGAGCACGAGCGCAATGTCGCTGCTCGGTCTCCTGCCCGACAACGCCAAGGTGGGTGGCTCGATCAAGCTGCTCGGCAAGCAGTTGCGGGGTGTCGACCCGGCGACCGCCAGGCGCATCCGCGGGAACGACATCGCAGTGATCTTCCAGGAGCCGATGACGGCTCTCAACCCTGTCTACACCGTCGGCTTCCAGATTGTCGAGGCGTTGCGCTCGCACGACCCGCTGCTCGGCCCGCAGGAGGCAAGGAAGCGTGCCGTCGAACTTCTCGCCATGGTCGAGATGCCGAACCCGGAGCAGTCGTTCCACAAGTACCCGCACCAACTCTCCGGCGGCCAGCGCCAGCGCGCGATGATCGCCCAGTCGATCTCCTGTGACCCCGTGCTGCTCCTCGCCGACGAGCCGACGACAGCGCTGGACGTCACTGTGCAGGCCGAGATCCTGGACCTGTTGCGCAACCTGCACAAGCGCCTCGACAGCGCGATCGTGCTGATCACCCACGACATGGGTGTCGTCGCCGACCTCGCCGACCGGATCATGGTCATGAAGAACGGTGTCGTCGTTGAGACCGGCACCGTGCTCGACGTGTTCCACCGCCCGCAGCACCCATACACGCAGCAGCTGCTCGCATCCGTGCCCCACCTCGGCGTCGGCATCGAGAACGCGCCCATCGTCGACCCGATCGCGGCCGAGCATCACGAGGCGATCGGGTCCCCGGTCGACCTCGTCGTCAAGCCGCGGGAGCCGCACCAGGCAACACCGACCGGAACGCCGATCCTCAGCTTCGAACACGTGGCGATCGAATACCCGAAGCGCGGACGAATTCCCGCGTTCCGCGCAGCGGACGACATCAACCTGCAGATCTTCCCCGGCGAGATCATGGGTCTCGTCGGTGAGTCCGGCTCCGGCAAGACCACGCTGGGTCGCGCTGCGGTCGGGCTGCTGCCGATCGCCGAGGGCACCCTCACCGTTGTCGGCACCGACATCTCCCGCGCCAAGCCGAAGGACCTGCGCCCCATCCGGCGGCGCACGGGCATCGTGTTCCAGGACCCGGCATCGTCGCTCAACCCTCGTCTGCCGATCGGCCAGTCAATCGGTGAGCCGATCTTCCTCGCCGGCGAGGCGAAGGGCGCAGAGCTCGACAAGCGCGTCGAGACGCTGCTGGACCAGGTCGAGCTGCCCACGAGCTACCGGAACCGGTTCCCGCACGAGCTGTCCGGTGGTCAGCGTCAGCGCGTCGGTATCGCACGCGCGCTCGCGCTCGCCCCGGAGCTGCTCGTCGCCGACGAGCCGACGTCGGCCCTCGACGTGTCGGTTCAGGCGCGCTTCCTCGACCTGCTGCAGGAACTGCAGGGCCGGTTGCAGTTCGCGTGCCTGTTCATCAGCCACGACCTCGCGGTCGTCGACGTGCTCGCCCACCGCATCACGGTGATGCACAACGGCAAGCTCGTCGAGCAGGGCTCTCGCGATGACATCCTGCGCAACCCGCAGGACCCGTACACTCAGCGACTGATCGCGGCCGTCCCTGTGCCCGACCCGGTCGTGCAGCGTGAGCGGCGCGAGTACCGCGCGTCGCAGCGTTAGAGGCACTCGGCGAAGTGGGGTAATTTGAACCCCGCCGAGTGAGGGGAGTCACAGCATCAACAGGGTCAGTACGGCGCTCGTCGTCGCCAGTGTCCTCGTGCTGCTTTCCGGATGCACCGGTCAGAGTGTTCTCGAGGACAGTCGCGTCACCGTCGCCACGAGCGGCTCGTTCTTCTCCCTCAACGACCACTCCGGCTACGGCAACACGCCCGCGAACCGCGCCATCGCACAGACCGTCAACTCGTCCTTCGCCTACTACAACGATGAGTCCGAGCTCGTGCTTGATGAGTCCTTCGGCCGCATGGAGGTCATCTCCAACGACCCGTTCAGGGTGCATTACGAGCTGGCGCAAGACGCGGTCTGGTCCGATGGCGTGGCGGTGGACGCATCCGACCTGTTGCTGGCCTGGGTCGCGAACTCTGGCGCGCTCAACACTCCGGACTTCGATGACGACGCGTACGTCGATCCGGCGACGGGGGAGTACACGAAGGAGTTCCCGGACGGCGTGGTGCACTTCGACGGCGCGATCACCTCCGGGCTGCAGTACGCGAACGAGATCCCGGAGCTCGGGGATGACGGGCGCTCGCTGACCCTGACTTACGACCACTACTTCATCGACTGGCAGCTCGTGCTCGACGTCGGCGTGCCCGCTCACGTCGTCGCGGGGCGGGCGTTGAGCATTGACGAGCCGGATGCGGCGAAGCAGGCTCTCGTCGACGCGGTTGAGTCAGCCGACGAGGAGGACCTGGCCGCGATCGCCGGGGTGTGGAACAGCGCCTACAACTTCGCGGAGGCCCCGGCCCAGGACTCCGACCTGCTGGTCTCGAACGGGCCGTACGTCATCAGCAACCTGGTGCCCGGGGACGAGGTGACCCTCACCGCCAACCCGCGCTACCGCGGCGAGAAGCAGCCCACCTACGAGACGGTCGTGGTGCGCACCATCGCCGACCCGCTCGCGCAGGTGCAGGCGCTGGAGGAGGGCGACGTCGACGTGATCAGCCCGCAACTGAGCGCCGATGTCGCGGCGACGCTGGACCGGCTCGACGGCATAACCATCGCGAACACGGTCAACGGCAGTTACGAGCACCTCGACCTCACGTTCGGCGCGAGCCCCAACGGCGTCTTCACCGACCCGCGCATCCGATCGGCCTTCCTGATGACCGTGCCCAGGGACGAACTGGTGGAGCAGACGATCGGCGACCTGACGTCGGAGCCGGTGCGGCGCGACTCCCAGCTGTTCCTGCCCGGTGCGCCCGGCTACTCGGGTGCGGTCGAGCAGAACGGGTCCGAGGAATATGCCCGGCCCGACATCGAAGGTGCGCGGGAGCTGCTGGCCGAGGCCGGGGTGTCGGCTCCGACGGTGTGCCTGCTCTACGACCCGAGCAATCCGCGCCGCCTGCTCGAGTTCCAGCTGATCCGGGACAGCGCGGCTGAGGCTGGGTTCCGGGTCACCGATTGCTCGAGCCCGGACTGGCTTGGCCTGTTGGGCACCGCCAGTTACGACGCGGCACTCTTCGCGTGGGACTACTCGAACCTGTCGGTGACGGCGGTGCGGTCGATCTTCGGTACCGGCGAGAAGGGCAACCTGAACGGCTACTCGAACGAGACGGTGGACGAGCTCATCCTGCAGCTCTCGGTGACGCCCGAGGATGACGAGCAACTCGAGTTGCGCATCCGATTGGACGAGGCCCTGTTCGCCGACGCGTACGGGGTGCCGCTCTACCAGTACCCCGCGACCGTGGCGTTCGACGACTCGGTGACCGGTATTGCCCCGGCGCCGCTGGCGGCCGGCGTGCTCTGGAACGTGTGGGACTGGGCACCGGCCGACGCCGCCGACTGACCCCGCAGAGCGCCCAGCGGGTTCCAAGTAGTATTGACTGCCCCCCAAAAAAACCTTAGGACGCACCCCCATGGCCATTGCCACTCGTAACGACGTGAGAAACGTAGCGATCGTCGCCCACGTCGACCACGGCAAGACGACACTCGTCGACGCCATGCTGCGCCAGACGAACTCCTTCGACTCGCACGCGCACGTCGAGGAGCGGGCCATGGACTCCGGCGACCTGGAGCGGGAGAAGGGCATCACGATCCTGGCCAAGAACACGGCCATCTCGTACAGCGGCGCCCACGCCACCAGCCCGATCACCATCAACGTGATCGACACCCCCGGCCACGCTGACTTCGGCGGCGAGGTCGAACGCGGCCTCAGCATGGTCGACGGCGTCGTGCTGCTGGTCGACGCGAGCGAGGGCCCGCTTCCGCAGACCCGCTTCGTGCTGCGCAAGGCGCTCGAGGCGAAGCTGCCGGTGATCCTCCTGGTCAACAAGACGGACCGACCGGATGCGCGCATCGACGAGGTGGTGAGCGAAGCCAGCGACCTGCTGCTCGGCCTCGCAAGCGACCTGGCCGAGGACGTGCCCGACCTCGACCTCGACTCGGTGCTCGACGTCCCCGTCGTCTACGCATCCGGTCGCAACGGCATGGCCAGCGTCAACAAGCCGGCCAACGGCAGCCTGCCGGACAGCCCCGACCTGGAGCCGCTGTTCGAGGCGATCCTGAAGCACATCCCAGCACCGACCTACGACGACGCACACCCGCTGCAGGCCCACGTCACCAACCTCGACGCGAGCCCCTTCCTCGGCCGCCTCGCCCTGCTGCGCATCTTCAACGGCACGCTGAAGAAGGGGCAGACGGTCGCTTGGGTCCGCCAGGACGGTGAGATCCACAACGTGCGGGTCACCGAACTGATGATGACCAAGGCTCTCGACCGCTACCCGGCCGAGAGCGCCGGCCCTGGCGACATCGTCGCCGTCGCCGGCTTCGCCGACATCACGATCGGCGACACCCTCACCGACCCTGAGGACGTCCGGGCGCTGCCGGCGATCCACATCGACGACCCCGCCATCTCGATGACCATCGGCACCAACACCAGCCCGCTCGTCGGCAAGGTCAAGGGGCACAAGCTCACCGCGCGCATGGTCAAGGACCGACTCGACCGCGAACTGGTCGGCAACGTCTCGCTCCGCGTGCTCGATATCGGGCGCCCGGATGCTTGGGAGGTGCAGGGCCGCGGGGAACTGGCTCTGGCCATTCTGGTCGAGCAGATGCGCCGCGAAGGCTTCGAGCTCACCGTGGGCAAGCCCCAGGTCGTCACCAGAATGGTCGACGGCAAGGTGCACGAGCCGTTCGAAGAGCTCACCATCGACGTGCCCGAGGAGTACCTCGGCGCGATCACGCAACTCCTTGCCGCACGCAAGGGACGCATGGAGAACATGGCGAACCACGGCACAGGCTGGGTCCGGATGGACTTCATCGTGCCTTCGCGCGGACTCATCGGCTTCCGCACCGAGTTCATGACGCTCACTCGCGGAACCGGGATCGCCAACGCAATCTCCCACGGCTACGGCGAGTGGGCCGGCTCGATCGTCACGCGCAACACCGGCTCCATTGTGGCCGACCGGACCGGCGTCGTGACGCCGTTCGCGATCATCGCGTTGCAAGAGCGGATGTCGTTCTTCGTCAACCCCGGCGAGGAGGTCTACGAGGGCATGGTCATCGGCGAGAACTCGCGCGCCGACGACATGGACGTGAACATCACCAAGGAGAAGAAGCTCAACAACATCCGCTCGTCGACCGCAGAGTCATTCGAGTCGATGACTCCATCGCGCCAGCTGAGCCTCGAGGAGAGCCTCGAGTTCGCGCGCGAGGACGAGTGCGTCGAGGTCACGCCCGATTTCGTGCGCATCCGCAAGGTTGAGCTGGATTCCAACGCGCGTGCGCGTTCCGCGGCGGCGGTCAAGCGAGCAAACAACGCCTGACGTGGGCGGGGTCACCCGAGACTTTCGAGTTCTGGGGTGTCCTCAGGTAGGTGCGATCGCCCGAGTTCTGGAATCATTGCTCCGTTCGGCCCAGCCCACCTAAGGAAGTCATGTTCAAGCCTGCCCGCAAGCTCACCACCGTCACCGCCGCGATCCTCCTGAGCGGCGGCATGGTCTTCAGCCTCAGCGGCTGCTTCAGCAACCCGCTCGAGAACCTCGTAGAGGACGGCCTCGGCGTCAACGTCGAGGACAGCGGTTCGTCCATCCCGGGCGACTTCCCGAAGGCTGTGCCGCTGTATGACGGGCCGGTGAAAGAGGGCTCGTCGCTGAAGATGGGCGATGTGAAGACGTGGACGGTCGTCATCGGAGTGAGCGGCCTTGAGGCCGGCGCGAAGATCGAGGCTGACCTGAAGGCAGCCGGGATCGACGGCATGCTGATCCAGGACGACAAGGCTGCGTCAGGCGTCTTCGGCAACGACGACTACGGTGTGATGTTCACCGTCGAGAACGCTGACGGCGGCTGGCAGGTCTCCTACCTGGTCACCGAGGGTGGCAAGACGGAGTGAGGCTCCCCACTCGCCTATCCTGAGCACTGTGAATCCAGTCGATAGGCAGCCGGGCGAGCGTGTTCTTTTCGTGCACGCGCATCCGGATGACGAATCGATCACGACCGGCGGCACTATCGCGACACTCGTCGCCAATGGTGCCGCCGTCGCCGTTCTCACCTGCACGCGCGGCGAGCTCGGCGAGATCATCGATCCGGAGCTCGCGGGTCTGAGCGCGGATGCACTCACCCGGCAGCGCGAATCCGAACTGCGGGCAGCGCTCACGACCCTCGGCGTCGGCGACCACTGGTTTCTCGGGGATGCGGGCGCCAGGCTGGCCGGTCGCGCCCCGCGTCGGTACACCGACTCCGGCATGGTCTGGGGCGACGACGGCCGGCCGCTTCCCCTTCCGGATGTCGCCGATGACAGCCTGTGCGCGGCAGAGTTCGGTGATGTGGTCGCCGACATCGCGACCGCGATCGCAACGGTTCAGCCCACCGCGGTCGTCAGTTACGACGCGGACGGCGGATATGGGCATCCGGACCACGTCCGCGTGCACGAGGCGACCGCGCAGGCCACCGCGGTCCTCGGCGTGCCGTTCTGGGTGATCGTGCCGGATGCCGGCGCATCCAACACCGCCCGCCGCGTCGATGTGCGGCCGGTGGTCGACACCAAGAGGGCCGCCCTTCGCGCCTACCGGTCGCAACTGCGCCTGGACGGCGACACCATCACGCATCCCGGCGGGCAGACCGAGGTCGTCACGACCCTCGAGTCGTTCGAACGCCGGGGAAGGCACGTGCCGCCCACACCGGGCTGGGCCGGTCTCACCCGCAGCGGAAAGGTGACAACCGGGGTCATCGCCGCCGTGCTCGGCGCCGCGATCGGCGCGATCGCGACCGTGAACCACCAGCTCGCGCTCACACTGCCGAGCGGACCGCTCTGGGTCGG
The DNA here is from genome assembly GCF_014980265.1 of Cryobacterium sp. BB736. Lineage (NCBI taxonomy): Bacteria > Bacillati > Actinomycetota > Actinomycetes > Micrococcales > Microbacteriaceae > Cryobacterium > Cryobacterium sp. BB736. The sequence goes on along the minus strand of NZ_JABXWQ010000001.1, from coordinate 219,221 downwards.
CGTCGCCGCATCGCTGCTGGTGATCAGCGCGCTGCTGGTCGGGATGCGCCTGTACTTCGGCAGCCGCATCCCGGTCGCCATCAGCGCGGCCGCCATGCTGCTGACCATCGGGCTGTTCGCGATGGTCGGGCCGGGCGGGTCGGTGCTGATTCCCGCGAACTTCGCCGGCTGGTTGTGGGCATACGGGCCGATCGTGATCGTCGCGCTCGTGATCGGCTGGCCCCGATTGTCGTTTCCGGCGAGGGGTAGCATGGGTGGCAGCCCCAAGTCGAAGGAGAGCGACCCACAGTGACGTACGTGATCGCGTTGCCCTGCGTCGATGTGAAGGATCGCGCGTGCGTCGACGAGTGCCCGGTCGACTGCATCTACGAGGGCGACCGGATGCTTTACATCCACCCCGACGAATGCGTCGACTGCGGTGCGTGCGAGCCCGTCTGCCCGGTCGAGGCGATCTACTACGAAGACGACGTGCCCAGCGAGTGGGCCGACTACTACCGCGTGAACGTGGAGTTCTTCGACGACGTCGGGTCACCGGGTGGGGCCGCCAAGGTGGGGGTCATCCACAAGGATCACGCGGTCGTCGCCGCGCTTCCGCCGCAGGGCGTCGGCGCGTAGCACGGTGACGCTCGACCTACCCGACTTCCCGTGGGATGCGCTCGCGCCGTTCGCTGAGAAGGCCCGATCGCATCCGTCCGGCATCGTCGACCTGTCGGTCGGCTCCCCGGTGGACCCGACCCCCGAGATCGCGCGTGCAGCCCTCGCCGCCGCGGCGGACGCCCCCGGCTACCCGTCGACGGCCGGAACCGCCGAGCTGCGGCGCGCCATCATCGACTGGCACGCCCGCCGCCGCAACGTCTTCGAGCTGCAGGACCGGCACGTGCTGCCCCTCGTCGGCTCCAAGGAGTTCATCGCGGGCTTGGCGCTGTGGCTCGGACTCGGGCCAGACGACACCGTGGTGCAGCCATCCGTCGCCTATCCGACCTACGCGGTCGGAGCGCGCCTGGCCGGCGCGAAGCTGTTCACGGGCGACGACCCGAGTAGCTGGCCCGACGACACCAAGCTGATCTGGCTGAACAGCCCCGGGAACCCGGACGGCCGGGTGCTCGGCATCGACGAGCTGCGCGCGGCCGTGCGGCGCGCGCGCGAACTGGGTGCGGTCATCGTGAACGACGAGTGCTACGCGGAACTCGGCTGGGGTTCCGAGCCGTCGACACCGTGCATCCTCGACGACCGGGTCATCGATGGCAGCCGGACCAACATCCTCGCGGTGTACTCACTCAGCAAGCAGTCGAACCTCGCCGGGTATCGTGCAGCGTTCGCTGCCGGATGCGGCGATGTGCTCGAGCGGGTGCTGACCGTCCGCAAACACCTGGGGCTCAACCCGCCCGCCCCGATCCAGGCCGCGATGGCGGCGGTGCTGGGCGACGACGCCCACGTCGCCGAGCAGCGCGAGCGTTACCGGAAGCGTCGCGAGGTGCTCATCGGCGCATTGACTGGTGCCGGGCTGCGCATCGACCACAGCGACGCCGGCCTGTACCTGTGGGCCGGCGACGGCTCCGACGCGTGGCGGCTGGTCCAGCGGTTCGCTGACCTCGGCATCCTGGTCACGCCGGGGACCTTCTACGGCGACGACCGGCACGTCCGCATCGCGGTAACGGCCACCGATGACGCGGTCGCGGATGCAGTGCGGCGGTTGGCGGCATCCGTTCGCTGAGCCGTTTGGTGACAACCGCCAACCAAAAGGGTGAACTATTGGTGGAGTCCATGATGGCCTGTTCGTCCAATTAGGCTGTACGCGTGACAGAAGCCAACGACGCCACAGCGACCCTCCACTTCCCCGGAGGATCCGCAGAGTTCCCGATCCTCGCTGCCAATGACGGCAAGGGATCGATTGACATCTCGACCTTCACGAAGCAGACCGGCTACACCGCATTCGATCCCGGTTTTGTGAACACGGCGTCGACCAAGAGCGGCATCACCTACATCGACGGCGATCAGGGCATCCTGCGCTACCGCGGCTACGACATCGCCGACCTCGCGAAGCACTCCACCTATCTCGAGGTGGCCTGGCTGCTCATCTACGGCGAATTGCCTACCGCGGTGGAATTGGACCGCTTCGAGGACCGCATCCGCCGTCACACGCTGCTGCACGAGGACCTGCGTCGGTTCTTCGACGCCCTTCCGCACAACGCACACCCGATGTCGGTGCTCTCCAGCGCTGTAGGCGCGCTGTCGACCTACTACGAGGACTCACTCGACGTGCACGACCCGGAGCAGGTGGAGATCTCCACCATCCGGCTGCTCGCGAAGCTCCCGGTTATCGCCGCGTACGCGCACAAGAAGAGCCTCGGCCAAGCGTTCCTCTATCCGGACAACAGCCTCAACTTCGTCGACAACTTCCTCAAGCTGAACTTCGGCAACATGGCCGAGCCGTACGAGGTGAATCCGGTGCTGTCCAAGGCACTCGACCGCTTGCTGATCCTGCACGAGGACCACGAACAGAACGCCTCCACCTCGACCGTGCGGCTGGTCGGCTCGACCGAGGCGAACATATTCGCATCCGTCTCCGCCGGCATCAACGCGCTCTACGGCCCGCTGCACGGCGGGGCCAACGAGGCGGTGCTGAAGATGCTGCGCGAGATCAAGGAGTCCGGCGAGAGCGTCGAGCGCTTCGTCGAGCGGGTCAAGAACAAGGAAGAGGGCATCCGGCTCATGGGCTTCGGCCACCGGGTGTACAAGAACTTCGACCCGCGCGCGAAGCTCGTGAAGGAGAGCGCCGACGAGGTGCTCGCGTCGCTCGGCGTGAAGGACGACCTGCTCGACATCGCCAAGCAGCTCGAAGAGGTCGCGCTCGCCGATGACTACTTCATCGAGCGCAAGCTGTACCCGAATGTCGACTTCTACACCGGGGTCATCTACAAGGCGATGGGCTTCCCTGCCCGCATGTTCACGGTGCTGTTCGCGATCGGGCGCCTGCCCGGCTGGATCGCCCAGTGGCGCGAGATGAATGACGACCCCACCACGCGCATCGGTCGGCCGCAGCAGCTGTACACGGGCAAGGGCTCGCGCCCGTTCCCGCGCTCGAACTAGCCCGGGCGTTCCCGAGCGAACGCTGACCGAATGTGCGAACGCGCACGCAATTCCCCGCGCACTCGAGTATTTCGGCGGCGCTCGCGCTAGGCACCCGTGGCCGTGCATCGCGTCATCGCGAGTTGCCCGCTTCGGCCCCTATTTCGGGCCGATTTGGGGCGGAAGTGGGCAACTCGGTGACTTGCGGCGGGGCTAGGCGTGCAGGGCCTCATTCAGCTGCACGCCAGCGCCTGAACGCTCCAGCACCTCGACCGCTCCGGTGAGCGAGTTGCGGCGGAACAGCAGACCGGGCCTACCGGACAGCTCCTTTGCCTTGACCGAGGCCGGCGTGCCATCCGGACGCGGGGCGGCACCCACCAGCTGCACCTTGGTGCCCGCGGTGACATACAGGCCCGCCTCGACGACGCAATCATCGCCCAGCGAAATTCCGATCCCGGAGTTCGCGCCCAGCAGTGCGCGCTCGCCGATGCTGATGCGCTCGGTGCCTCCGCCGCTGAGCGTGCCCATGATCGAGGCCCCGCCGCCGATGTCCGAGCCGTCACCGACCACGACGCCCTGCGAAATCCGGCCCTCGACCATGGAAGCGCCTAGCGTCCCGGCGTTGAAGTTCACGAAACCCTCGTGCATGACGGTCGTCCCGGGGGAGAGGTGTGCGCCCAGGCGCACGCGGTTGGCGTCGGCGATCCTCACTCCCGCAGGCACGACGTAGTCGATCAGGCGCGGAAACTTGTCCAGGCTCGTCGCGGTGATGCCCGCGCGTGAGAGCACCGGACGCAGCCGGGAGTAGGCATCCGGATGCACCGGGCCGGCGTTCGTCCAGACGACGCTCGGCAGCTGGCCGAAGATGCCGTCGAGGTTGATGCTGTTCGGCCTGACCAGCAGGTGGCTGAGCAGGTGCAGGCGGAGGTAGGCGTCTGGGGTCGACGAGGCCGGCGCGTCCAGCTCGATCCGCACGGTCATGAACTCGAGCCGCACGTCGCGGCGCTCGTCCGGGCCGGTCAGCGCCTCCAGCTCGGCTGGCGCGAAATGCGGGTCGCGGTCGGCCGGAAACGTGCCGAGCGCAGGCTCGGGAAACCAGGTGTCGAGCACCGTCCCGTCGCCAGCGATTGTCGCAATCCCGTATCCCCACGCATTTCGTTCGGCCATACCTCAAGGCTAGCGACCAATAAACTGGCCGGATGACCCGCCTTGACCTGTCCGCAGCCTCCACCGAGATCATCAGGGCGGTGTGCGACATCGAGTCGGTGTCCGGCAACGAGCGAGCGCTGGCGGATGCGATCGAGCAGGCACTCGGGCCACTCGCCCATCTCGAGGTCATCCGGGACGGCGACGCGGTGGTCGCCCGCACGCGGCTGGGTCGTGAGCGCCGTGTCGTCATTGCCGGCCACATGGACACTGTGCCGGTGAACGACAACCTGCCGACCCGGCTGGAGGGCGACGTGCTCTGGGGCAGGGGCACCGTCGACATGAAGGGAGGGGTCGCGGTGCAGTTGAAGCTCGCCGCCGAGCTCACCGACCCCAGCGTCGACGTGACCTGGATCTGGTACGACAACGAGGAGGTTGCCGCCGACCTCAACGGGCTCGGGCGTCTGGCGGCCAACCGGCCGGACCTGCTCGCTGGCGACTTCGCCATCCTCGGTGAACCCACCAGCGGGCTCATCGAGGGCGGCTGCAACGGAACCATGCGGGTCGACATCCGCACCACCGGGGTGCGTGCCCACTCGGCGCGCGCGTGGGTGGGGCGGAACGCGATCCACGCTGCCGCGCCCATCCTGGCGGCGCTCGCGGCGTACGAGCCGCAGGAGATTGAGGTCGACGGGCTCGTCTACCGGGAGGGTCTCAACGCCGTCGGCATCAGCGGCGGTGTCGCGGGCAACGTCATCCCGGACGAGTGCGTCGTGTCGGTCAACTACCGCTTCGCGCCGAGCCGCAGCATCGATGACGCGTTCGCGCATGTGCGCGGGGTGTTCGCCGGGTTCGAGCTGACCCTGGTGGACGCGGCCGACGGTGCACGCCCCGGGCTCACCGACGCGCTCGCGCAGGAATTCCTCGCCGCGGTCGGTGGAGAACCGAAACCGAAGTACGGCTGGACCGACGTCGCACGATTCGCCGCGCTCGGCATCCCGGCCGTGAATTACGGTCCAGGCGACCCGCTCCTCGCCCATACCGACGATGAGCGGGTCGAACTCGCGCAGGTGACGGAGGTCGAGCGGGGACTGCGAGCGTGGCTGACCGGCGCCTGACGACCGCCGTCAGGGTCCGCTACCGACTGACCCCGGCATGGGTCAAGGTGGTCGTGATCTGGGCGCTGTCGCGGGTCGTCAGCACGAGCCTGCTGCTCTGGTTCGCCGCCAGGCAGCCGGCGAACGCGTGGACGGATGCGCATCCGGACTACTTCTCCTTCGCCCAGCTGTGGGACGCCACCTGGTACCACTACGTCGCCGTCGCGGGCTACCCGACCGAGTTGCCGCTCACCGACGACGGGCAGGTCCGCGAGAACTCGTGGGCGTTCATGCCGGTCTACCCGTTCCTGGTGCGCGCGCTCATGCTGCTCACCGGGCTGCCGTGGTCGTTCTGGTCGGTTGTGGTGTCGGTGGCATTCTCGCTCGCGGCCGCCCTCGCCTTCCATCGGCTCATGCGAATCGTCGGCCTGCCGGTCGGCACCGCGCTGTTCTCGGTTGCGCTGTTCTGCTTCGCGCCGCTGTCGCCGCTGCTGCAGGTCGGCTACGCCGAGGCGATGCACCTCTTCCTGCTCATCGTCGCCCTGACCCTCCTGGTGCAGCGGCGCTACCTCGCGCTGCTGCCGATCATTGCCGTGATGGCGCTCACCCGGCCGAGTGGGCTGGCGTTCGCGCTGTTCCTGGGGCTGCACGTGATGCACCGCTGGTGGATCCGGTACCGCGACCCGTTCCCGGCACACGAGCGAATCGCATCCGTCGTCGCAACGGCGTTCAGCGCGGTGATGGGGTTCATGTGGCTGATCATCGCCTGGTCGGTCACCGGCTCGTTCACCGCGTACACCGACACCGAACTGGCGTGGCGCGCGCCGTACATCGGCTACAGCGAGCTGGTGCCGTTCACCCCGTGGATCCAGAGCGCCGGATGGTGGATGACCGGACCGATGGGGTTCATCGTTCTCGGACTGGTTGTCGTGGCGTTCTTCGCCTTCCTGTTCACGCCGTGGGCGAAGCGCATCGGCGTCGACCTGCGGTTGTGGGTAGCCAGCTACGGCATCTACCTGCTCGCGGTGTTCTTCCCGCAGTCGAGCACGTTCCGCCTGCTGATGCCGATGTTCCCGCTTGTCGGGGCGCTCGCCCAGCCGCGCTCGCGCGTCTACCGGGTCGCCATCCTGATCGTCTTCATCATCGGCCAGTGGGTGTGGTTGTACTACTGCTGGTGGATCGACGGACGCGACTGGACACCACCGTGATCGGCCGTTTTTGAGGGTCCGTTTCATGACCCGCCCAGAATGCGAGATAATGGAGACTACAAATCCACGAAAGGGGACCATTCATGGCAGCCATGAAGCCGAGGACCGGTGACGGACCGATGGAGGCTGTTCGCGAGGGTCGGCTCATCATCGTCCGAGTGCCGCTCGAGGGCGGTGGCCGCTTGGTGGTTTCAGTCAACGACGCAGAGGCCAAGGAGCTTCACGACGCGCTCGCGGGCGTTGTCACCGCAAGCTGACCTCGACAAGTCGATACCTCTTCGGCGCGCCGGTCCATGGGACTGGCGCGCCGCAGTCATTCCGGGCGGCTAGTCCATTCCGGGCGCTGGCCGGCGGTGCTATTCGACCCGCACGAGTTGGAGCAGCCCGTCGCCGACCGGCGTGAGCGCGCTGATCACGGCATCCGACGCGGATGTCTCGCGCAGCAGCGTGCGGAACGCCGCGACCGTGTCGTCGCGCCGCACCGGGTCCGCGACGTGCCCGCGCCAGAGCGCGTGTGCGACCAGCACCGTGCCGCCCATCCGCACCAGGCGGAGACCGTGCTCGACGTACTCGATGACCGAGGCGGGGTCGGCGTCCACCAGGACGATGTCGTAGGCCTGCTCATTCATGCGCGGCAGCACCTCGCGCGCGCGACCGGTGATGAGCCTCAGCCGATTCGCCGGGATGCCCGCGTCGAGAAAGTTCTTGCGCGCCGTCTGCTGGTGCTCGGCTTCGATGTCGATGGAGGTCAGGACCGCGTTCGGGGCGCCGGTCAGCAGCCACAGTCCGCTTACGCCGACACCGGTGCCGATCTCGATGATGTTCTCGGCGTTCGTGGCCGCGGCGATCACCGCCAGCTGCGCACCGGTGGCAGGGGAGACAGCTTCGACGCCGAGCTCGATCGACTGCGCGCGCGCCTGCATGATGTCCTCGTGCTCAAGCACGAGATCCTCGGCGAACTTCCAATCGGACACTTTGTCGGTCACATGCGCTCCTTGTCGCCCACCACTCTACGGCCGCCGGAGGCCCGCAACGGTTAGTCTGGTGGAGTGTTCGGGTTGACCTTCGAGAAGCTGCTGCTCATCGGCGTGCTTGCGGTCTTCCTGCTCGGTCCGGACCGCCTCCCGCACTACGCGTCGCAGCTCGCCCGGCTGGTGAAATCGCTCAAGCGAATGGCCGATGGCGCCAAGGACCGGATGCGAGACGAGCTCGGCCCCGACTTCGACGACGTCGACTGGAAGAAACTGGATCCGCGCCAGTACGACCCGCGCCGCATCATCCGGGAAGCCCTCATCGAGGAACCGGAGCCCGCCCCGGCCATGCCCCGGATGGAATCGGCTTACGCGAAGCGCAAGCGTCGCCTCGAGGAGCAGGGCAAGCAGGCTCCGTTCGACATGGAGGCCACCTAGCCCGAAGCGGCGCGCGGGTCGAACACCCCCGCGCGGGTCAAACTGGACGCGCGCGTGGAAGATGCACCCGCGCGAGCGGGAACGGGCGGTCAGCGGGCGCGCAGGAACTTCAGCGCCTTGAGCGCCGCGAGCGTCAGCCCGCCCAGGCGCGCAGCTTCGGCGCCCGTCCGGGGCAGGGTGAACAGCCCGGTCGCCTCGGACACGGTGCGCGCATCCACGTAGCGCAGCAGCCCCTCCGGACCGTTGCGGCGGCCCAGTCCGGAGCGCTTCACTCCACCCATCGGCGCGTCCACAGAGGAGAAGGTCGCCCGGAAGCCCTCGTTGATGTTGATCGTCCCCGCCTGCAGCCCATCGGCCAGGCGGCGGGCGCGCGCCCGCGACCCGCTGAAGATCGACGCGTTCAGCCCGAACTCCGAGTCGTTGGCCGCGACAATCGCTTCCTCCTCGGAGTCGACGACGCTGATCGCGACAACCGGCCCGAAGGTCTCGGCGGCGAAGCACTCCATCTGCTCGGTGACGCCGGTCAGCACCGTCGGCTCGTAGAACAGCGGGCCGAGCTCCGGCCGACGCTTGCCACCGGTGAGCACGGTCGCTCCCTTCGCGACCGCATCCTGAACGTGCGCCTCAACGTGTTCGAGCTGGCTCGGCAGCGTCAGGGAGCCGAGATCCACCGAGTTGTCATACGCCGCTCCCAGCGTGAGGCTCTCGGTGCGCGCAACGAACTCGGCGATGAACTCCGCAGCTATCGGCCGCTGCACGTAGATGCGCTCGATCGACACGCACAACTGGCCCATCGACGAGAAGCACGCGTTCACCGCATCCTTCGCCGCCGAAGTCACGTTGACGTCGTCGAGCACGATCATCGGGTTCTTCCCGCCCAGCTCGAGCGACGCGCCCTTGAGCGCCGCTGCCGCGTGGGTGCCGACCCGAATGCCGGTGGCGGTGGACCCTGTGAAGGCGACGTAGTCGGCGGCGTCGATCACCGCACCGCCGATCTCAGTTCCCGGCCCGGCGACAACACCCCACAAGTCCGACGGGAGCCCGGCGTCGATGAACGCCTGCCGCACCGCCAGAGTCGTGAGAGCACCCTGGTTGTCCGCCTTCTGCAGCACGCCGTTGCCGGATGCGAGTGCGGGCACGACATCCATCAGCGCCAGTGCGATGGGGTAGTTCCAGGGCGTGATCACGCCGATCAGGCCCTTGGCGCGGTAGCCGACCCTGGTCCGGTAGGCGAGCGGGACGAGACCGCGGCGGGCGCGGGTGCGGAGGGTGTCGCGCGCGATGATGGCGTAATAGCGCGTCGCGGTGACGCCCATGCCGAGATCCTCGAAGGCGTGCAGGCGGGCCTTGCCGGTCTCCGCCTGCAGGATGTCGAGCAGCTCCTCGCGACGCTCGAGCAGCAGGTCGTGGGCCCGCAGCAGAACCTTACGGCGGTGCTCGAAGCCGGCGTGGCTCCAGGACAACTGGGCGAGGCGGGCCCGCGCCGCGGCATCCGCGACGTCGTCGAGGGAACTGAGGGGAAGCTCGTGCAGCAGCTCGCCGGTGAACGGCTGGTTGACCGCGGCGGTTTCGCCGCTGGTTGCGGTGAGGCCGCGGTGACCCTCGGTCGCGGCGCGGGTAACGGGCAAGGCCGACATGAGGGTAACGCTACACTTTCTTCGCATGACCGCACCGTCGCGCTCCGCCCAATCGACGCTGCCGAAGAAGACCATCGCGAGGTATGCGATCGGGTCGATCGGCACCGGCGGCTTCGGCACCCTGCCAGGGCTGGTGCTTGTCTACTACCTGACCGACACCCTCGGGGTCGCGGCGCTGCTCGCCGGCGTGCTGGTGACCGCCGCGAAGATCTGGGACGTCATCATCGACCCGATCCTCGGCGCGCAAAGCGACCGCAGCCTCGCACACACCGGGTCCAGGCGCCGCTTCATGGTGATCGGCGCGGTCACGCTCCCGGTGTTCTTCGCGCTCACCTTCGCGGTGCCGGCCGGGCTGGACCCGGTGGTCTCCGGCGTGTGGGTGCTGCTGGCTTTCATACTGACTGCCACCTCGTTCAGCCTGTTCCAGGTGCCCTACATCGCCCTTCCCGCCGAGTTGACCAGCAGCTACGACGACCGGACACGCCTACTGACCTGGCGGGTTGTTGTGCTCACATTCGCGATCCTGCTGTTCGGCGCTGGTGGCCCAGAACTGCGCGCGCTCGGCGGTGGCGAGCACCTCGGCTACCTGCTGATGGCGGTCGTGGCCGGTCTGGTAATCGGTGCCGGCATGTACGTGTCCAGCTCCGTCGCGCCGCGCGGCGTCGACCTGGCCGGCCCGGCGCCGAAGGTGTCGATCGCCGAGAACTATCGCAGCGGCATCCGGGCGCTGCAGCGCAGTCAGCCGTTCCGGGCGCTGCTGCTCACCTTCGTGCTGCAGGGCCTGGCAACCGGGCTCATGCTCGCCGGCGCGCAGTACGTCGCGACCTGGGTGCTCGACAGTGAGCGGGCGGTGACGCTGCTGTTCGTGGCGCTGATCGCCCCGGCGCTGCTCGCCGCCCCGGTGTGGGGTCTCATCGCGCGCGGCATCGGCAAGGAGCGCGCGTTCATGTTCGCGAGCATCCTGTTCGGGCTGGCCGCGCTCAGCCTCACCGGGATGTTGTGGGAGCCCGGCGCCTGGGTGTACGTGCCGGTCGCGGTCGCCGGTGCCGCTTACGCGGGCATGCAGTCGCTGCCGATGGCGATGCTGCCGGATGTCATCTCGCACGACGCCCGCAGCGCCGGCGAGGGCAAGGCCGGCGCCTTCAGCGGCGTGTGGACCGCCGGGGAGACCGCGGGCATGGCGCTCGGCGCGACCGTGCTGACCATCGTGCTCGCCCTCACCGGGTACGCCGAGTCGGTCGCCGGTGTCGACATCGAACAGACGCCGCGCGCGGTCGCCGGTATCGTGCTGAGCTTCAGCGTCGTGCCCGCGGCGATCATCGCCGTCAGCCTGGTGTCGCTGTCCCGGTATGGGCTGCGCCGCGCGTTCATCGAGCAGCCGGCGGCGGAGGAGACGCAGGATGCTTGAACGGCGGCCATCCGACCTGCTGGCCCGGCTCGGCGAGCTGCGCGCTCTTGACGCGCCGACGCACGGCGGGCGCGTGCTGTCCTACGTCTACGACTCCGGGCTGGCCGAGCTGGACGAGCTCGCGGCCGACGCGATGCGCCTGGTCCAGCCGGTCAATGGGCTCGACCCGACCACCTTCACCTCGGTCGCGACGATGGAGCGCGAGGTCATCGCCTTCGCGCGCACCATGCTGCACGGTGACGACGACGTCGTCGGCAACGTTACGAGCGGCGGCACCGAGAGCTGCCTGCTCGCGGTGAAGACCGCGCGCGACTTGTGGCAGCGGGAGCATCCGGATGCCCGGGGTCGCCTGGTTGCGCCGGTGACCGCCCACGCGGCATTCCAGAAGGCGGCGCACTACTTCGGGCTCAAGCTGGACCTGGTTCCGGTCGACGCCGACGGGGTGGTGTCCGCCGACGACCTGATCGATCGGCTCGGCCCGGATGTCGCGCTTGTGGTGGTGTCGGCGCCGAATTATCCGTTCGCCGGGCTTGACCCGGTCGGGCGGGTGGCGGCCGCCGCTGCCGAGCGCGGCATCTCCTGCCACGTCGACGCCTGCATCGGCGGGTGGGTGCTGCCCTGGCTGGACACGCCCGAGCCGTGGGACTTCCTGGTGCCCGGTGTCACGAGCATCAGCGCCGACCTGCACAAGTACGGTTACGCACCGAAGGGTGCATCCGTGCTGCTGCATCGCGGACGCGACCGGCATCGGGCCCAGTACTTCGCGACCACGCTCTGGCCGGGATATCCGGTCGTCAACCCGACGATGCTCGGGTCGAAGTCGGCCGGCGCGCTCGCCGCGGCGTGGGCGATCATCGGCGCGCTCGGACGGTCGGGCTTCGCCGAGCTGGCCGCGTCGACGGCGGCGTCGACCGCCGCGCTGGTCGCGGTGGTTGAGGGCACCGAGGGGTTGCGGGTGGTCGGCGATCCGGTCGGGCCGCTGTTCGCCGTCGCGACCGACGAGTCGGTGGATGCCGACCGGCGGGTCGACCCGCACCACTGGGCCGACCGGGTGCGCCAGCACGGGTTTCTGCTGCAGCTGCAGCCGGGATTCCAGCAGCCGGATGGCAGCAGGCTGCCGCGCACCACCCACCTGACCATCACCCCGGTGACCGCCGAAGTGCTGCCTGAGTTGAGTGCCGCCCTGATCGCGGCCGCGGCTGAGGTGCGGGGTGTGCCGCCGGTGTCAGCGGAGCAGGTGCTGGCGTCGCTGCCGGCCGGGCTGGTCGGGGTCGCCGGTCTCGGTGCCGCCGACCCGCTGCCGCTGGGTTCGGATGCCGCCGGCGCGATCCTCCAGGCGATCGGCCTCGGCGCGGACGGTGGGACGCTGCCCGACCGGATGGCGCCGTTCATGGCGCTCATCGAGGCGTTGCCCGCGGCCCTCACCGAGCGGCTGTTGACCGAACTGCTCGCGCGGCTGGTCGAACCCGCTGCCTGAGCCGGGTCACACCGGGTCGCCGGGCCGAACCAGCCCGGACTCGTAGCCGAGCACCACCGCCTGTGCCCGGTCGCGCAGATTCAGCTTCGCGAAGATGCGCGTCACATGGGTCTTCACGGTGGCGGCGCTGATCGAGAGGCGCGCGGCGCACTGGGCGTTCGAGAGCCCGCGCGCCACCAGGGTGAAGACCTCAAGCTCCCGCTCGGTCAGCCCGCGCAGCGAGGGGTCCAGTGCGCCGGGCGCCGGGCCGCGGGTGAACCGCTCAACAAGCCTGCGCGTCACCCCGGGCGCCAGGAGCGCACCTCCCCGGGCAACAGTGCGTACGGCGTGCACCAGGTCGACCGGATCGACATCCTTCAGCAGGAATCCGCTCGCTCCGGCGCGCAGTGCCTCGTGCACGTACTCGTCGGCGTCGAAGGTCGTCAGCACCAGCACCTTGGCCGCAATGCCCTGCGCCGCGAGGGTGCGGATCGCCTCCAGACCGTCGACCTGCGGCATCCGGATGTCCATGAGCACGACGTCGACGCTGTGGCTGCGCAGATAATCGATCACCTCGCCGCCGTGCGCAGCCTCGCCGACGACCTCGAGGTCGGGCTCCGATTCGAGGATCATGCGGAATCCGCTGCGGACGAGCGGGTGGTCGTCGGCCACGAGGACGCGGATCACGCCGTCGCTCCGGTCGGCAGCAGTGCGCGCACCGTGAACCCGCCGGTCGGATCCGGCGCTGCCGTCAGCTCGCCGCCGCAGAGTCGCGCTCGTGCTCGCATGCCGTCGATGCCGTGACCGCCCCCGGTTGCCGACGGCTGGCGCGGTTGCCCGCCGGTGTCGGAGACCAGCACGTCGAGGCGATCGCCGGTGATGCCGATCGTCACGGTTGCGCTGGCGCCAGGGGCATGACGGAGCGTGTTGGTGAGCGCCTCTTGCACGATCCGGTACGCCGCGAGGTCGATCGGCTGGGGCAGCCGCTCGACACCACCGTCTCGAATGTCGAGGCAAATGTCGGTGGGAAGACCGGAGCGGCGCATCGCCTCTGCAAGTTCTTCGATCCGCGCCAGGCCCGGATTCGGCGCGCTCCCCGGCCCCGACCCGGTGGACTTCAGACCGAGCAGGAAGCGCAGCTCGGCCAGCGCATCCTTGCCGGTAGAACGCACCGACTCGATGGTCGACCGAGCCGCGATCGGGTCGCGTTCCAGGATCCGGGTGACGGCACCCAGTTGCACGACCATCACGCTCAGCGTGTGCGTGAGCACGTCGTGCATCTCCCGCCCCATCCGCTCGCGCTCGGCGATCGTCGCCTCGCGCACGCGTTCCTCGCGCTCTCGCTCGATTGCGGCGGACAGCGAGCGCAATTCCTCGATGTGCTGCTGGCGATCCCGGATGATGCGGCCTGCGCCCCAGGGAGCGATCACGATGAGGGTGGTGAATGCGAAGCTGGCGACGGACGGTTCGTCGGCGAGTGCGACGGCGAGCCAGTCGCAGAGCAGTGCGACAGCGAGGGCGGCGAGGGCGCGCCGTCGTTCGGTGTGCGCCGCGGCTGTGTAGAGCGTCAGGATGAGCGCGATCACCGCGCCGTAGCCCTGACTGGTGATGTCCCCGCCGAAGCCCTCCTCCAGGAGGAGGACGCCCCAGCCGACCGTGACGGCGGTGAACGGGGCGGTGTGCCGCCAGGCCACCGGAAGTGTCATTCCCAGCATTCCGAGCACGCCGAATTCAGTCAGAGAGCCGTCGCTGGCTAGTTGGACGAATCCGGCCGCCACAAGCAGGCCGGCCAGCACGAGATCGACAATCCACGGACGGACGCTGGGCATCGAACGCCCACGCGGAAGCCGGCTGAATCCTCGACCCGGCTGCGACATTCGATCACCGTACCAACGGATGCGCCACCGGGCCATCGACCGTGGGGCTAGAGCGTGTACGACCAGGGTCGTACCGGGTTCGCCGCGTCAGCCGACGACAGCATTCCGGGCCGTCCGTACCGTGGGGTGTTCCGATTCACCTCGACCAAGGAGCTTCCATGTCGCACCGCGCGGGCGCCATCGCCCTCATCGCTGCACCGATATTCGGCCTCGCCGCCACCCTGACGCTTCCGGAGCTGCCGGCTGACGGCGCTGCGCGACTGGGGGTGATCGAGGCTGAGTCGACCAGGTTCCTTGTCGCCAACCTGCTGCTGCTGGTGTCGTTCACGTTGTTCGTGCTTGCAGTGCTCGCGTTGCGAGGGCGGCTCGCCGAGCGCCGATCCCGGTGGGGCGCCGCGGCGGCACTCGCGGCAGCCGTCGGCTGGGTCATGCACAATGCCATCGTCGGCATGGTGATGTCGCAGCTTCCGATGGCGCGGGCCGAGGATCGTGCCGGCGCGGGGGCGCTCTCCGAGGCGCTGTTCGAGGGCGTTGGGTTCACGGCGGTCCTGCTGCCGATGCTGGTGCTCACCGAGATCGGCACGATTCTGCTGGTCATCGCGCTCTGGCGCGCCGGCTTGGCGCCGCTGTGGGCGAGCATCGTGGTGATCCTCGGACTGGTTTCCGAGTTCGTCGCACCAACGCCGTTCGATGGCATCGCGCTGTACGCGCTCCTCACGGTCGGCTTCGGCGGGATCGCGCTCCGGCTGCTGGCGATGCCGCAGGTGCCGGCACCCGACGCGTTGCCCTCCGAGGCGGCCAACGCCTGACGGAGTCCGGCGGGGGCAGCCGCGGTCAGGTGACGCGCAGGCCGAGTTTCCGGCCGGCGAGGCCGCGCGGGCGCACCGCGAGCGTTGCGGCCAGGTCGTTGATCGCTCGGGCGGCCGGGTCATCCGGATGCGTCAGCACCACGGGAGCGCCCGTGTCGCCTCCCTCGCGCAGCGGCACGCTGAGCGGCACCGACGTGAGCAGCGCCACCCCGAGGCGCTCTGCTGTCGCCGCACCGCCGCCGGTTCCGAACAGGTCGAGCACCGTGCCATCCGGTTGCACCAGCCCGGCCATGTTCTCCACAACGCCGATCACCTGCTGCCCTGTCTTGCGGGCGACGACGCCGCTGCGCTCGGCAACGTCAGCTGCGGCTGCCTGCGGTGTGGTCACCACCACCACCTCGGCCTGCGGCAGCAGCTGCCCGATCGAGATGGCCACGTCGCCGGTGCCCGGCGGCAGGTCGAGCAGCAGCACGTCCAGGTCGCCGAAGTACACGTCGGTGAGGAACTGGTTGATCGTGCGGTGCAGCATCGGCCCGCGCCAGGCGACGGCGGTGCCGGAGCCATCGACGAACATCCCGATCGAGATGACCTTCACGTCGTGCGCGATCGGCGGCAGGATCATGTCGCCGACCTTGGTCGGCTTGGCGTCGGCGAGGCCCAGGATGCCGGGGATCGAGAAGCCGAACACGTCGGCGTCGACGATGCCGACGCGCAGCCCGCGGGCCGCGAGCGCGACGCCGAGGTTCGCGGTGAGTGTCGACTTGCCGACACCGCCCTTGCCGCTCGTGATCGCGTAGATGCGGGTCAGCGAGTCGGGCGGGAACTGACTGCCGCGGCGTGCGCCGTGCAGCCGCTCGGTGAGCGCGGTGCGCTCCTCCGGGGACATGACGGACACGTTCACCGTGACAGCCGTGATCCCCGCGACCGAGCCCGCCGCCTCACGCACATCGCGTTCGATCGTGTCGGCTGCCGGGCATCCGACGATCGTCAGCTTGATGTCGACCGTCGCATGCGAATCGCTGACCGCGACGCCACCGATCATCCCGAGCTCGGCAATCGGCTTGCGAATCTCGGGATCGATGACCCGGGTGAGGGCGGAGCGGACGGATGCGACCAGGTCAGTCAACCGTCGGTCTCCGCCTTCTCGGTGTCTTTGTCGCGCTCCAACTCCTCGAGCAGGGCACGCAGCTCGGCGCGGATGAAGTCCTTGCTCGCCAGGTCGCGCACCATGAGCCGGAGGGCGACGACCTCACGCGCCAGGTACTCGGTGTCGGCAAGGTTGCGCTCTGCGCGCTGCCGGTCCTGTTCGATCTGCACTCGGTCGCGGTCGTCCTGCCGGTTCTGCGCGAGCAGGATGAGCGGTGCAGCGTAGGACGCCTGCAGCGACAGGATCAGGGTGAGCGCGGTGAACCCGAGCGCGGCGGAGTCGAAGCGCCACTGCACCGGGGCGATCACGTTGTAGAGGAGCCACGCGCCGCAGAACAGGGTGAGCGCGAGCAGGAACCAGGGGGTGCCCATTGCGCGCGCGACGGACTCGGTGAACCGGCCGAACCGATCGCTGGGCTGGCCGAGCCGGTGCACGAAGGGACCGCGCAGACCCTTCGGCGAGGAGAGGTCGTCACGGTTGTCACGTGCCATCGGTCGTCCTCCTCTTCGGCCTGTTCACCACACTGATCGGGCTGGTATCCGCGCGGATGAGCTTCGCGGGCTCATCCTCGTCGTGACTTCGCCAGTCCTCAGGCAGCAGGTAGTCGAGCACGTCGTCGATGGTGACGACGCCCACGAGGTGGTGCTGATCATCGACGACCGGCACGGAGACCAGGTCGTAGCTGGCGAGGATGCGGCTGACCTCCGCCGCCGACGTATCGGCGCGCACGGGGTCGAGCTTCTGGTCCAGGATGGTGCCCAGCCGTTCCATGGGCGGGTAGCGCAGCATCCGCTGGAAGTGGACGACACCGAGGAAGCGCCCGGTCGGCGGTTCGTACGGCGGCAGGGTCACGCAGATGGCGGCACCGAGAGTGGGGGCCAGGTCGGCGCGCCGGATGAGGGCGAGGCCCTCCGCAACGGTCGTGTCGGCCGAGACGATCACCGGCTCGGTCGTCATCAGACCGCCGGCGGTGTCCGGGGCGTAGGCGAGGAGCATCCGGACGTCCTCCGCCTCCTCCGGCTCCATGAGCTCGAGGAGGGTCTCGCCGCGTTCCTCGCTCAGCTGCGCGATCAGGTCGGCGGCGTCATCCGGCTGCATCTGGTCGAGGACGTCCGCTGCACGGGCATCCGGAAGGTTGTTCAGGATCTCGACCTGCTCTGTCTCCGGCATCTCCTCGAGCACGTCGGCCAGTCGGTCGTCGCTGAGTTCCTCGGCAATCTCGAGCATCCGCTGTTCTGGCAGGTCGAGGAGCGCATTGGCGAGGTCGGCCGGCAGCAGGTCTTCGTAGGTGGCCAGCAGCTGGCTGGACGACTGGGCCTCGCCTGGGTGAGTGCGTTCGCGGACCTCCTCCCAGCGGGCGAACACGGTCGAGCCCTTGGCGAACGGCGATGGGCTGGTCTTCGGCCGGCGCAGGAACAGCTCGCCGATCGCCCATTCGCCGGGCGCCGCCTCTTCGATCGCGATGTCCTCGATGGTCGCGGTGCCCGACCCATCGGCGAGGGTCACATTGCGGCCGAGCATCTCCGCGATCACACGCACCTCGCCGCCGCGCTGCTCGAAGCGGCGCAGGTTGATCAGCCCAGTGGTGATGACCTGCCCGCTGCCGATGCTCGTCACCCGGCCGATGGAGAGGAAGATGCGACGACGTCCGGGGACTTCAACGACGAAACCGACCACGCGCGGAGCCAGCTTTCGGCGGTACACGACGAGCACGTCGAGCACGCGCCCGACCTTGTCGCCGGCCGGGTCGAAGACCGCGCTGCCGGCGAGCCTGGCGACGAAGACTCTGGTGGCGTTCACGCTATAACCGTACCCGCCGCATGGAAGAATGACTGAGGTGACGAGTCAGAGTGGTGTGCCGCGTCGTGGGCGGCTTTTGCCCACGGTTCCCAAAGGGGACGTGCTCGGCGGTTTCGACAGCTATGAGGAGGCCCAGGCGGTCGTCGATCGTCTGGTGAAGGCCGAATTCCCGGTGAAGCACATTTCCATCGTCGGCAGCGACCTGAGGTCGGTGGAGCGGGTGACCGGTTCGATGTCGTACGGCAGGGCGGCGCTGGCCGGCGCCGCGAGCGGCGCGTGGCTCGGGCTGTTCTTCGGTTTGCTGCTGTTCATCTTCACGCCGACCCCGAACGCGGTGCTCTACATCGGTGCGGCGGTGCTCATCGGAGCGGGCTTCGGGATGATGTTCGGCCTCGTCAGCTACTCGCTGAACCGCCGTCGGCGCGACTTCACCTCCACCAACCAGGTGGTCGCCAGCCGCTATGAGGTCATCGTGGACCCGGCGTTCACCATCCGGGCTCAGGAACTCCTGACCCGCGCCGCGCCGTAGTGCCGCGTCATTTGAGTGGGCCCGTCATTGAGTCGGGAGTTGTTGCCGTTTTGACGCGCGGATAAGGGCCACAACTCCCGACTCGATGAACTGGCGGGGTCTCAGCGCAGCCAGGCTTCGACGTCGTCGACGGTGCGCGGGATCCCGATGGACAGGTTCTCGGCGCCGTCGGCGGTCACCAGGATGTTGTCCTCGATCCGCACCCCGATGCCGCGGAACTCCTCTGGCACCGTCAGGTCATCCGGCTGGAAGTACAGGCCGGGCTCGATGGTGAACACCATGCCCGGCTCGAGCACGCCGTCCAGGTACATGTCGCGTCGCGCCTGCGCGCAGTCGTGCACGTCCATCCCCAGGTGGTGGCTGGTGCCGTGCACCATGTACCGGCGGTGGTACTGCGCATCCGGCTCGATCGACTCCTCGGCCGACACCGGCAGCAGCCCCCACTCGGCCGTCTTGCGCGCGATGACCGCCATCGCCGTCTGGTGGATCTCCCGGAACCGGATGCCGGGACGCACGATCGCGAACGCGGCATCCGCCGCCTCCAGCACGGCCTCGTACACCGTGCGCTGCACGTCGGTGAAGGTGCCGTTGATCGGCAGGGTGCGGGTGATGTCGGCGGTGTAGTAGCTGTCCAATTCGATGCCCGCGTCCAGCAGGATCAGGTCGCCCTCACGCACCGGGCCGTCGTTGCGGGTCCAGTGCAGGATGCACGCGTGCGCGCCGGATGCCGCAATCGTGTCGTAGCCGACCGTGTTGCCCTCCGCGCGTGCGCGCCGGTTGAAGGTTCCCTCGACCAGCCGCTCACCGCGGGGGTGCGCGATGATCTCCGGACCGTCGGCGATGACATCGTCGAAGCCCTTCTTCGTCGCGGCGACGGCGAGGCGCATCTGCTCGACCTCGAACTCGTCCTTGACCAGACGCAACTCGGAGAGGTCACGTGCGAGCTGCGCATCCCCATCGTTGTCGACCGACTCGGCATCCGCCGCCAACAGCCGACGCCCGTCGATCTGGTCGGTGAGGTCACGATCGGCCTCACGCACGATGAGCGTGTCCGCGTCGACGCTGTCGATCACGCTCTCCAAGTCGGCGATGCCGCGTGACTCGATGCCGAGGTCACCGGCGACCTGCGCGAGCGACGGGCGCGCGCCGATCCAGAACTCGCCGATGTCCGGATTGGCGTAGAACTCGTCGGAGTCGCGGCCGGCCCGCTCCCGGAAGTAGAGGGTCGCCTCGTGGCCGTAGCCGGTCGGCTCGAGCACGAGCACAGAGCCCGGCTCGGAATCGGAGCCCCAGCCGGTCAGGTGGGCGAACGCGGAGTGCGCGCGGTAGGCGTAGTCGGTGTCGTTGGACCGCACCTTCGCGGCCCCGGCCGGGATGATCAGCCGCTTGCCCGGGTACAACTCGGAAATCCGGGCGCGCCGCTTCGCCGCGAACAGCGCGTGCTCGCGCGGTGACGGAACGCTGTCCTCCCGGTCGGCCCAGTGCTGCGAGATGTAGCTCTTGAAGACGTCGCTGCCGGGCGTCGTGGAGCGGTTGCTGGTCGCGCGGGGAGCGGGGTTCTTGGATTCGGCCATGCTCTATTCTCCCTCAGTGCGACTGAGCTGCACCACGATGGGGCGGTGGTCGCTGCCGGCATTGTCGACCGTTTGGATCACGGCACCGCCGGTCGCCCGCCAATTGTCGGTGGCCATCACGTGGTCGATGGGCGCGCCGACCAGCGCGGGAAGCGTGGTCGGCCAGGTTCCGACGGCGGCGTTGCCGGTGGCGTCGGCGCCGTTGTAGCACGCGCCGAGGTCGCCGCCATCCGGATGCCCATAGTTGCTGAAGTGGTCCAGGGTCGCGTTGAAGTCGCCCGCCATGATGACGTTGCTGCCGTTGCAGAGGTCGGCGATCAACTGCAGGTCTTCGCGCCAGTTCTGCAACTGGATGGTGGTGGGGGACACGGCGTGCACCGCGACGATCGTCGGGCCGTCGCCGTTCAGCGGGGTTGCAACCAGGGTCGGCAGCACGCTCGTCGTGCGCGCATGCGGATCGGACGTGTACTGGCCCAGCTCCACGCTGGTCAACAGCGACGTCGACCGGGCCTTCGAGATGAGGTCGTAGGCGAGCGAGTGCACCCACATCGGCCTGCCGCTGTCGCGCATGAGTTCGGCGACCGCGACCGCGGTCTGCGCGGTGGTTTCCGGCAGTGAGACGATGTCGGCGCCGGTTTCCAGCGCGACTCGTGCGATCTCCTCGGCGCCGGGGGCGTCGCCGAGGGTGTTCCAGGCGAGCACGGTGACGTCGCCGGGCTGCTTCTCCTCGAAGGCGGTGTCGCCGAAGCCGCGGGTGCCGAGCACCGCCGCCGAGATGCCGATGAAGAGGGCGAGCAGCGCCGACAAGGCCATGCAGAACCGGCGGGCGGCGGGCACGAGGAGCGCGACCAGCAGCAGCACCGCCAGACCGAGAACAGCGCACAGCCCAGCCAGCGCGCGCAGCGAGACGACCTGGGCGAAGAACGGCGCATCCTGCAGGCCGAACAGCTGTGGCCACGCGAAACCGAGCAGCACCAGGCCGACCACTGCGAGCACAACGGCGGCGAGAACACGGCGAATCATGGCCTCATGAGAGTACCGGTACGGCGACGTAGAGTTGCTGAATGCGGCAACCGATCGATCTGCATACTCACAGCAACGTCTCAGACGGCACTGAGACGCCTGCCGAGTTGGTGCGAGCCGCGATCGACGCCGGGCTGGGCGTGGTCGCCATCACCGACCACGATTCGACCGCCGGGTGGGAGGAAGCGGCCGCTGCGGCATCCGGCACCGGGCTGACCGTGATCCCCGGGATGGAGTTCAGCACCCGGCGTGAGTGGATGAGCATTCACCTGCTCGGCTACCTCATCGATCCGGAGGACGTCGACCTGCGGGAGGAGACGCTGCGCATCCGGGAGTCGCGGCTGAAGCGCGCCGAAACGATCGTCTCCCGGCTGGCCGCCGACTTCGCGATCGAGTGGGCAGATGTCGTCGCCCAGACCACGGACGGGGCGACGGTGGGACGCCCGCACATCGCCGACGCGCTGGTCGCGCGCGGGCACGCGCTGGATCGCAGTGCCGCGTTCGAGGGCATCCTGCACCCCCGGCATGGCTACTCGGTGCCGCACTACGCGCCGGACCCGCTCGAGGCGGTGCGGATGGTGCGCGCGGCAGGCGGGGTGCCGGTGCTCGCGCATCCGGGGACGCGGGGCGCGCTGTCGGTCCTTGACGAACGCAGCCTCGCTGAGCTGGTCGACGCGGGACTGTTCGGGCTCGAGCTGCACCACCGGGAGAACACCGATTCCGGCAAGCGGAAGCTCGCGCGGTTCGCCGAGAAGTTCGGGCTCGCGGTGACCGGGTCAAGCGACTACCACGGCGACGGCAAGCCGAACCGGCTCGCGGAGAACACCACAGAGCCGGAGGTGCTGGAGCGGATCATCGCCGAGGGCACCGGGTCGGCCCCGTTCGCCTGACCGGCAATCCGCGCCTGTACCGGACATCCGCGCCCGGCGCACCGGGTGCGTACGTCCGGAGGTGCAGCGCTGGCGCGGAACACGCGCGTCTGTCCGGAACCGCGCGCCCGTCCGGAACTGGCGCGGTTGACGCGGCCGCCTACGCGGCCGGCGGAGTGGACTTGTCGCCGGACGGGCGGCGGCGGCGCTGACGGCGACGCGCTGGCGTCGTGCCGTCATGCGTGCCGGCACCCGGCTCCTTGGCGGCGGGCTGCTGCTCGGCCGGGCGTCCGCCGCGGGTGCGGTTGCGCTGACGCGACCGTGCCGGGCGCTCGCCGCCCTCCGCGTGCTCGCGAGGCTGGCGCTCACCCTCCTCGCGCCGCGCCGGCGGCGTGTGCTTGAGGCGGCCCTTCGAGCCGGCAGGGATGTTCAGGTCCTCGAACAGGTGCGGAGACGACGAATAGGTCTCCACCGGCTCCGGCATGCCCATGTCCAGGCCGCGGTTGATGAGCGACCACTTGTGCAGGTCGTCCCAGTCGACGAAGGTGACGGCGATGCCGGTCTTGCCCGCGCGTCCAGTGCGGCCGGCACGGTGCAGGTAGGTGTCCGGGTCATCCGGAACCGTGTGGTTGATCACGTG
Organism: Cryobacterium sp. BB736; assembly: GCF_014980265.1. Lineage (NCBI taxonomy): Bacteria > Bacillati > Actinomycetota > Actinomycetes > Micrococcales > Microbacteriaceae > Cryobacterium > Cryobacterium sp. BB736. Next base: position 196,523 of record NZ_JABXWQ010000001.1, on the reverse strand, counting down.
CGTGACGTCGTCGACGTCGATGCCGCGCGCCGCGACATCCGTTGCGATCAGGATGTCCTTCTTGCCGGCCTTGAAGGCGGCCATCGCCCGTTCGCGCTGCTCCTGGTTGAGGTCGCCGTGCACCGCCGCAGCGTTGAAGCCGCGGTCGTTGAGTTCCTCGACCAGCTTCGCGGCGGCGCGCTTGGTGCGCGTGAAGACGACGGTCTTGCCGCGTCCCTCGGCCTGCAGAATGCGGCCGATCACCTCGTCCTTGTCCAGCGAGTGCGCGCGGTAGACGATGTGGCGGATGTTCGCCTGTGTGAGTCCCTCATCCGGATCGGTGTGACGGATGTGAATGGGCCGGTTCATGAAACGACGCGCGAGCGCGACGATCGGGCCGGGCATGGTTGCCGAGAACAGCATGGTGTGGCGGGTCGGGTCGGTCTGCGCGAACAGCTTCTCGATGTCGCCGAGGAAGCCAAGGTCGAGCATCTTGTCGGCCTCGTCGAGCACCATCACCTTGACGTTCTTCAGGCTCAGCATGCGCTGGCTGGCGAGGTCGAGCAGGCGACCCGGCGTGCCGACGACGACCTGTGCGCCGTCCTTGAGCTGCTCGATCTGGCCCTCGTAGGCCTTGCCGCCGTAGATCGCGACGACCTTGGTGGGCCGATTCGATGCGGCGGTGACCAGGTCTTCGGCGACCTGTACGCACAGTTCGCGCGTCGGGACCACGACGAGCGCCTGCACGCCGGGCTCCGGGTCGGGGCCGAGCTCCTGCAGGAGCGGCAGGCCGAACCCGAGGGTCTTGCCGGTGCCGGTCTTGGCCTGCCCGATGATGTCCTGACCGCCGAGACCCATGGGAATGGTCTGCGTCTGGATGGGGAAGGGTTCGGTGATGCCGCGTGCGGCAAGGGCGTCAACCATGTCCTGGTCAACGCCGAGTGCTGAGAATGTCAAGTTATATGCCCCGTCTGGGTCGAAAGTTGCGCCCGTTTTCTCGTGGGGCACAATGGCCCCGTCCTAATTGGGGCCGGAGGACAGTCTACTCTGCACACTGCCGGTAGGCTGTGGCGAGTGGCGAAACGATTCCCGTGGCTTGGCAGGCGCAAACCGACGTCGCGACTTCGGCCCCGTCGCCACAGCGATCTTCCGGTCAACCGGGTTGACATCAGCGAACTGACGCCACCGCTCGAGCGCTACCTCGCTCACGCGGCATATATCCAGCTCTCGGTATTCCAAACCCTCGGCAAGGCGGTCGCTTCAGCGCCGACGACCAAGGCCAAAGAGGCGGTGAGCCGGGCGACATCGCTGATCCTGCAGCGTCAGCAGGCGATCGTCGTCGAACTGGAGCGACTCGGCGTCGATGCGGGCGAAGCGATGGAGCCGTACGCCACATCCGTCGACCACTTCCACAACCGCACCCTGGGCAGCGACTGGTACGAGATGCTCATGACCGCATATGTCTCGGCGGGCATACTCGACGACTGCTTCGTGCGGCTCGCCGAGGGACTGCACGGCGACTACCCGCAGCGGATGCGCACCATCCTTGGCGGGCAGGAGGACCAGGAGCTGCTCGCCACCGAACTGTCGGCCGCCATCGACACCGATCCGAAGCTCGCGTCGCGGCTGGCGCTGTGGGGCCGCAGGCTCGTGGGTGACACGCTGCTCATCGCGCGCTCCGCCCTCGCTCTGCCGGAGAACACCCCGGCGACCGACGAGCGCCTCGAGCCGGTGTTCACCGAACTCATCGCCGATCACACTCGCCGGATGGATGACCTCGGCCTCACGGCCTGAGCGCCTCGCGCGGGTTCGTCCGGTGCATCCGGAAATCCACGCGCGGGTCGACCACCCACGCGCTGGTCGAATTTGACGCGCGCGTGGAAGGTGCACCCGCGCGAGCCCACGCGGCGGGGGAAGCGTTACGGGCGGCTGAGGCGCTCGTAGAGGGCAGCGTCGCCCCGCTCGCGCGCCTTCGGAAGCCAGAGCGCGACGAGCACAGAGGCGATGGTGCCGGCCGCGAGGCTCGCCACCCAGATCCAGCCGCCGTCGAAGGTCAGCCCGACCCAGGTGAGCGCCGCCCAGACCGCGCCGGAGACGGCCGAGCCGATCGCCGGGAGCAGCAGGATGCCGTACGTGTCACGTCCGGGCAGCAGGTAACGCAGGATGCCGCCGATCGACGCCCCGATCACCATGACGAACAGGAGTTCCATGTCAGGCGACGAATCCGACGCGACGTGACGCCTCGGAACCGACCTCGACGTAGGCCAGTCCGGCCACCGGGATCAGGAACTCGCGCCCCCTGTCATCGGCCAGCTTGAAGTACTTGGCGTCGGTGTCGAGCGCGGTCCGCACGATCGATTCGATCTCGGCCGCGGGCTGGTTCGACTCGAAGTTCAACTCTCGGGCGCTGTTGATGATGCCAATGCGAATCTCCACTCGCCCAGAGTACGACAGATTCGCATCCGCCCGGCTCGCCGTTCGTTGTCGGCTGAACCGGTCGTGTCGCCGGTGTCCGTTACCGTTGCCTGCATGACGGTCACTGGCTTCGTGCGCTCGGTTTCCCGACCCGTCGTGCCGGAGTTGGATGACAGCCAACGGGCCGTGGTCGGGCTGCCGGATGCCGCATCCGCCGCGATCCTCGGGGCGCCGGGCAGCGGCAAGACCACGACGCTCGTCGAAGTGGTGGCCGACCGCGTGCTGAACCGCGGCTGGGACCCGTCGCAGGTGCTCGCGCTCGCCTCGAACCGCACGGCCGCGACCGCCCTGCGCGACCGCCTCGGAGTACGACTCGCTGTGCCGACCCGCGGTCCGCTCGCACGCACCGTCAACTCGCTGGCGTACGACATCGTAGCGAGCTCTCGCCGCGCGGCCGGGCTCGAGCCGCCCCGGCTGCTGACCGGTGGCGACCAGGACAGCGACATCGCCACTCTGCTCGACGGCCACCTGGAAGACGGCACCGGCCCCGATTGGCCCGAGCTCCTCGGCCCGCCGGTGCGGCGTCTGAGGGCCTTCCGCACCGAGCTGCGCGAGTTCATGATGCGCGCGACCGAGTACGGCGTGCCGCCGAGCCGACTGCGCGCGATGGCGGCGGCGCTCGAGCGGCCGGAGTGGGCTGCGGTCGCCGAGTTCATGCACGAGTACGCCCAGGTGATGGGCGGCGCGCGCCCAGACCAGCTCGACTCGGCCGAACTCGCGAGCGCCGCGAGCGCGATCCTCGCGGCAGACGACCCGGGGGAGCTCGCATCCGGGCTGCGGCTGGTGCTGGTCGACGACCTGCAGGAGGCGACCCGCTCGACGATCAACCTGCTGGCCGCGCTCGCCGCGCGCAACATCGCCATCATCGCGTTCGGAGACCCGGATGTCGCGACCAGCGCGTTCCGCGGCAGCGACCCGACCGTTCTCGCCCGACTGCAGCCGCTGCTCGCTGTGGACGAGTTCAGCACGCTCACTCTGTCCATGGTGCATCGCCAGGGTGGTGCCCTCCGATCCTTCACGAGCGCCATCACCGAGCGCATCGGCAGTGCAGGCAGCTTCGCGCAGCGCAAGGCCCAGGCGGCCGGGGCGGACTCGCCCGAACCGGTCGTGAAACTCGAGGCGCCGACCTCCGGGCGGGAACAGGCGACCATCGCCCGCATCCTCCGGGAGCAGCACCTCCTGCACGGCACGCCGTGGAGCGGCATGGCCGTCATCACCCGATCCGGAGCCGCCGTCCCCGGCCTGGCGCGGGCTCTCGCGCTCGCGAGCGTGCCCACCCGCACCGCGGTCGGCGGCACCCCGCTGCGCGACGACCCGACCGCTCGCAGCCTGATCACGGTCGTCGACATCGGCATCGGCAGGTCGCCGCTCGACGCCCAGGCGGCATCCGACCTGCTGCTCGGCCCGTTCGGCGGCCTGGATCGGATCACGCTCCGCCGGCTTCGCTTGGCGCTGCGGGCGGAGGAACTCGCCGGTGACGGTCGCCGCTCGAGCGACGAACTGCTCATCGAGGCGCTGTCGGCACCCGGACGATTCGCGACCATCGACCACCGCATCGCGCGCCGGGCGGAGCGGATGGCGAAAACCCTCGACGACGTTCGCACTCAGGCCGCGGAGGGCGCGTCGATCGAAGAGCTGCTCTGGCATGTCTGGGAACGCAGCGGCCTCGCCGACGGCTGGCGTGCCCAGGCGCTCGGGGCCGGGGTCATCGCAGCCGAGGCGAACCGGAACCTCGACGGGCTTCTCGCCTTGTTCACCGCCGCGCGCCGGTTTGTCGAGCGGCATCCGGAGCTCGGCCCGTCCACCTTCCTCGACGGTGTGCTCGACGCCGAGGTGCCAGAAGACACCCTGTCCCCGCAGGCGGCCGCCGATTCGGTGCTGGTCACGACCCCCTCGGGCGCTGTCGGCCTCGAATTCGACATCGTCGTGGTCACCGAGCTGCAGGATGGCGGATGGCCGAACCTGCGCATCCGAGGCTCGCTGCTGCACCAACAGGAATTCCTTCGCGCGCTCACCGGGCTCGACGGCGTGACCATCGACGAGCGTCGGGCCGTGCTCGATGACGAGTTGCGGATGTTTGCGCTCGCCGTCTCCCGCGCCCGCAACAGGGTCGTGCTCTCGGCCGTGGCGAACGAGGACGAGTCGGCGAGCGTGTTCCTCTCCCTCGCGCCCAGCGACGCGGCGCTCGCGGACATCCGGGCTATGCCGCCGCTCACGCTGCGTGGCATGACCGGCAGGCTTCGCCGCGAGCTCACCTCGAGGCTCGACCCGCGGGGACAGGCCGAGGCAGCATCCGCGCTCGCGCGACTCGCGGCAGAGGGTGTGCCCGGCGCGCATCCGGATCAGTGGCAGGGCCTGCTCGAGCCGTCCACGACCGAAGCGCTGTTCGCCGACGACGAATACGTCCGAGTGTCGCCGTCCCGCTTGGAGGCGTTTGAGCAGTCTCCGCTGGACTGGTTCATCGACTCCATCTCCGGCTCGGAGCCGAGCACCGCGATGGCGATGGGAACGATCGTGCACTGGGCGATGGAGACCACCGCCGACTCGACCACTGAATCGGTGTGGTCGGCGATCGAGAGTCGCTGGAACGAGCTGCTATTCGAGGCGCCGTGGCTCGCCCAGCGGCAGAAGCGCCTGGCGCGCGAGCTCGCCGCTGCCGTCGCCGAATACCTCGGCGACTTCGACCGCGACGGCAAGCAGCTCGTCGGTGCCGAAAAGAGCTTCACCCTGCACATCGACCGGGCGCTGGTCAGCGGGACCATCGACCGGGTCGAGCGGGCGTCGGATGGGAGTGTCGTGATCGTCGACCTCAAGACCGGCAGCCCGGAGACGTCCCAGACCAAGATCGACGCGCATCCGCAGCTCGGCGCATACCAGCTGGCCTACCTGTCCGGGCAATTGGACGACGCGCTGGCCGGGTTCGGTGCGCACACCAGCGGCGGCGCGAAGCTGCTGTACGTGAAGGACGGCAAGGGCGGCAAGTCGTATCGGGAGGGCATTCAGGCGCCGCTCACCGAGGAGCAGCTGGAGGGCTTCCGGGAGCGGATCCGGCTGGCCGCGATAGGCATGACGGCAGCCGAGTTCGAGGGTCTGGTGGAGCTCGACGAGTACCGAAGCTCGCCGGCCCAGCGGCTGCACCGGGTCAGGGCGGTGACCAGTGACTGATATTGACGTGACCATCGTGGCCGACGGCCAGCATCCGGTGGCGCTCTCCGCCGACCAGATCGCCGACGCGCTCGGCCAGCCGCGCCCGACCGCCCAGCAGCGCGCCATCATCGAGTCACCGCTCGAGCCTGCGCTGGTGATCGCGGGGGCAGGCAGCGGCAAGACCGAGACGATGTCCAATCGTGTGCTCTGGCTGCTGGCAAACGGCAAGGTGCAGGCGGGGGAGGTGCTCGGCCTCACCTTCACGCGCAAGGCAGCGGGGGAACTGGCCGCGCGCATCCGCACCCGCATCGGGCAACTCGCCGACAAGGGTCTCGTCCCGCACAGCTTCGACCCGCTCGACCCGCCGGTGGTCGCCACCTACAACGCATTCGCGAACTCGATCTACAGCGACCACGCGGTGCTGATCGGCCGGGAAGCGGACAGCGCGGTGCTCGGTGAGGCGTCGGCGTGGCAGCTCGCCCGGTCGGTGGTGCTGGGCAGTGACGACGAGCGCCTGCCTGATCTCGAGCGCAACGTCGACCCTGTGACCAAGGCGGTGCTCGCCCTCAGCAGCGCGCTGAGCGAGAACATCGCCGACCCCGACGAGGTTCGCGCGTTCGCCGAGCGGTTCGCCGCCCTCGAGGAACTGCCCAACGGGACACGCTTCGACTACAAGGATGCGGTGAAGTTCATCCGCAATGTCGGCGCGCTGCCCGTCCTACTCGACCTGGCGAAGCGGTTCGCAGAGGTGAAGCTCGAGCGCGGCTTCGTGCAGTACTCCGACCAGGTGGCGCTCGCGCTGGAGATCGTCCGCCGGGTGCCGAAGGTGCGCGACGAACTGCGCGGGCGCTTCAAGGTCGTGCTGCTCGACGAGTACCAGGACACGAGCACGGTGCAGACCTGGCTGCTGTCCGAACTGTTCGCCGGGCACGCCGTGATGGCGGTCGGCGACCCCAACCAGTCGATCTACGGATGGCGCGGTGCCAGCGCCGCGAACCTCGAGTCGTTCGGTGAGCAGTTCACCGGCGATAGTTTCGGCCAGTTCGCGCTCAGCACGAGCTGGCGCAACGGGCACCGCATCCTCTCCGCGGCGAACACGCTGGTCGAATCGCTCGTGGCGGCCACCCGGGTGCGGGTCGAGCCTCTGACGCCGAGCCCGGTGGCAACGGACTTTCCGATCGAGTCGCTGTTCGTCGAGGACGTCAGGCAGGAAGCCGACGCGGCGGCCCTGTGGTTGAAGGACCAACTCGCGACGTCGGACGGCGCGAAGCCACCCACGGCGGCGATGCTGTTCCGGGCGCGCGCGACCCAGCGGTTCTTCATCGAGGCGCTGCGCAGACGCGGTGTCCCGTTCCACGTGCTGGGCATCGGGGGACTGGTGGCCGAGCCGGAGATCGCCGACCTGGTGAGCGCACTGACGGTCATCAGCGACCCCAGCGCGGGATCCGAGCTGGTCCGCCTGCTGGCCGGCCCGCGCTGGCGCATCGGGGTGAAGGACCTGCACACGCTCAGTCGGGTGGCGTCCTGGTTGCGCGCGCGTGACCTCGCGCAGCAGCCGTACGACGACGAGACCAACCAGAAGCTGCGCGCATCCGTCGCCGAGGGGGAGGGCGGGTCCATCGTCGACGCGCTCGACTTCGTCGCGACCGCAACTGAGGGGCACAGCCAGCTCGCCGCCTTCAGTGCGGCCGGGTTGGAGCGGCTGCGCGACGCCGGCCGAACGCTGGCCGCGTTGCGCTCGCGGTCGACCCTCGACCTGGTCGACTTCGTCACGCTCGTCGAGCAGGAACTCATGCTCGACATCGAGACGACCGCCAACGAGACCCGCCCGCTCGGTAACGCCAACATGGAAGCGTTCCTGGGCGCGCTGCACGACTACCTTTCGGTGAGCGAGGTGGCCGGGCTCACCGGTTTCCTGGCCTGGCTTCGCGAGGCGGAGTGGCGTGACGGCCTGTCGCCTCGGCCAGAGGAGCCCGAGCCGGGAACGGTGCAGCTGCTCACCATCCACGGTGCGAAGGGACTCGAGTGGGACCACGTGGTCGTGCCGCGACTGGTCGAGGGCGACCTTCCCTCCCGGTCCAAGGATGGCTACAACGGCTGGCTCGCGTTCGGAAACCTTCCGTATGAGTTCCGGGGTGACGCGGCGGAGCTGCCGATCCTCGACTGGCGCACCGCGACGACCCGCAAGGAGATCAGCGACGCGTGCAAGGCGTTCAACGCCGATGTTCGGGAGCACAGCGGCCTCGAGGAGCGCCGGCTCGCGTACGTTGCTGTCACCCGCGCGCGGCACACGTTGCTGCTGACCGGTTCGTTCTGGTCGACCGGCTCGAAGAAGTGCGAGCCGAGCCGGTTCCTGTGCGAACTCGCCGAGCGCGGGACAATCGGGCAGTTGCCCGACGCGCCGGAGAACGACGAGAACCCGCTCGGCGACGAAATCAACCTGATGGTGTGGCCGCTGGACCCGCTCGGCGGCCGGCGACCGACGATCGAGCGTGCCGCCGACCTGGTGCGCGCGGCACGGCCGGGCGCCGCCGGCCAGTGGGAGTCGTACCTGGACCTGCTGCTCGAGGAGCGACGCCGGCTGGAGCAGACGGGTGGGCTCACCGAGCTGCCGGTCCGCATCTCCGCGTCGCGGTTCAAGGACTACGTGACGGACCCGGCATCCGTCGCCGAGGAACTTCGCCGACCGATGCCCGCCCGGCCGTACCGCGCGACCAGGCTGGGAACCCTTTTCCACTCGTGGGTGGAGGAGCGCTCCGGCCTGGGGGCGGCCAGCGAACTCATCGACTCGCTCGACTTCGGACTGGACCCGGATGACGTCGGCGTCGAGCAGGAGCAGCTGGCGCGCCTGCAGGAGATTTTCGAGCGGTCGCCCTTTGCGAGCCTGAAGCCGGTGGAGGTCGAGCGCGAGCTGCACCTTCCGTTCGAGGACCGGATCGTCATCTGCAAGATCGACGCGGTCTATGAGCAGGACGGGCGGTTCCGGGTTGTCGACTGGAAGACCGGGAAGGCTCCGAAGTCGGCCGAGGAGTTGGAGCTGCGGCAACTGCAGCTCGCCCTGTACCGGCTGGCGTTCGCCCGCTGGAAGGGCATCGACCCGTCGCTGGTGGATGCGGTGTTCTACTACGTGGCCGATGACCTGATCCTCGAACCGGACCGCCTTTTCGACGAGGAAGAGCTGCGCGCCCTCTGGCGGCGCACCACCCAGCCGCCTCGCTGACCCGGTGATCGAGCCTGTCGAGATCCTCCCTCGTTATGCAGGACTTTCTACCCAATCTGAGCCCAGGCCCCAACAAACGCCCTGCGACATGGCCGGATGTCTCGCACAACGAGGAATGTCCTGCACAACAGGGCGTCCCCTAGGCGCCAGCGCGCATGATCGCCGCGGTCAGCGCCTCCACCGCGTCGGTGGCCGCCTTCGGGCCCGCCACCAGCGCGAAGTCGATATCACCCAGCTGCGGCAGGTCCGCGCCGCTCGGCACCTGGACCAGGTCCGACGGGATGAGCGACTGCGGAAACACCGCGATGCCGATGCCGGCCCTGGTGGCAGCGAGCGCGCCGTTGACTTCCTTGACGTTGCAGGTGATGTGCCAGGTGCGGCCGTTGTCCTCGAGCGCCTGAATGGACAGCTGCCTGCTGAGACTGGGCGACTGGTACACGATGAGCGGCAGCGGCGCATCCGGGTCGATTGTCACGCTCGGATGCATGACCCACACCATCCGGTCTCGCCTCACCAGCCGGCCGACCGGGCTGCCCGGTTCCTGCTTGACGAAGACCAGGTCCAGCTGGCCGGCCTGCAGCCGGCGCATGAGTGCTGAGCTCTGGCTCACCGTGAGCTCCAGGTTGATGTGCGGGTAGAGCTGCCGGAACTCGCGCAGCACCTGGGGGAGTTGGGTGAGCGCGAGGTCGTCGGCCGAGCCGAACCGGAGCCGCCCGCGCATCGCCGAGCCGGTGAAGTAACTCGCGGCATCGTCGTGCGCGGCGAGGATGGTGCGCGCGAACCCGAGCAGCGCGTCGCCGTTATCGGTGAGCCGGACGTCGCGGGTGTCCCGCGTGATCAGGTGCCGGCCTGCGGCCTTCTCCAGCTTCCGGATGTGCTGGCTCACCGTGGGCTGACTCAGGCCGAGCAGGGCGCCGGCGTTGGTGAAGCTGAGGGTCTCCGCAACGGAGATGAACGTCTTAAGCAGCACGGGATCGAACACGCGCATCCCCCCTCATTACGAAACACAATGCGACTTATAACCACGATAACGATGATCAATGATCGCGGCCAGCATACGGTGGGGTGATGGCACCGGATCACGACCTCGACGAGGCCGCGACCGCGCCGATCCCTGTGCTGACCCAGCGCCCGCAATGGCGGGACACGTTCAGTTCGCTGCGCATCCACAACTACCGGCTCTACGTGACGGCCCACGCCATCTCGACGACATCCGGCTGGGCGATGCGAATCGCCATCGACTGGCTCGTCTTCGAACTCACCGGCAGCGTGCTGCTCGTCGGTCTCGTCGTCGCCCTGCAGTTCGGACCGACCCTGCTCTTCGGCCCGCTGGGCGGGCTCATCGCCGACCGCTTTCCGAAGCGGCGGCTGCTCGTGATCACCCAGTCCAGCACGGCTGTCGCGAGCGGCGTCCTCGCGGCGCTGACGCTCCTCGAGGTCGTCACGGTCGTGCACGTGTTTGCGATCACGCTCGTGCTCGGCCTGCTCGCGGTGGTTGAAGGGCCGGCCAGGGCCGTGTTCGTCACCGAGATGGTCGGCAACCAGCGGCTCGGCAACGCGATCAGCGTCAACGCGTCGATCTTCCACCTCGGCGGGATGCTCGGCCCGGCGATCAGCGGTGTGCTGATTGCCCTGGTCGGCGCCGGCTGGTCGATCGGCGTCAACGTGCTTGCCGCGGCGGTGGTCGTGATCACCCTGCTGAGCATGCGCGGCTCTGAACTGCTGCCGACCGTGGTTGCGAAGAGGGCAAAGGGTCAGATCCGTGAAGCGATTCGCTACGCGAAGCGCAAGCCGACCATCATCTGGCCGATTCTGATGCTCGCGTTCGTGGCGACGTTCGGCATGAACCTCCCAGTGCTTCTCGTCGCGTTCGCGGACGACGTGTTCGATTCCGGCGCGCCCGGGTACGGGCTGTTCAGCTCGGCCGCGGCCCTCGGCGCATTCGTCGGGGCGCTGCTCTCCACCCGGCGCACCGGCTACCGGCTCCGGATGATCATGCTCGCCGCGGGCGTGTTCGGCATCATGCTCGTCGGTGCGGCGATCTCACCGACGCAGCTCTTCTTCGTGTTCTTCCTGGTCGGCATCGGCGTCTGCAGGCTCTTGTTCGCCACCACCGCGGAGTCGGTGGTCCAGTTGTCGTCGAACCGCGCCATCCGCGGCCGTGTCACGTCTCTCTACGCGATGGTGCTTCTCGGTGGGCAGGCCATAGGCGGTCCTGTCACGGGGTGGATCGCGAGCGAGTGGGGTGTGCGCGCGGCCACGCTCGTGGGCGGACTCGTCCCCACCATCGCCGCGATCGTCATCGCCGCGGTGCTGGCCAGGTCGGGTCGTCTGGCGCTGCGCTTCAGCGCCGGGTCGCTGACAATTCAGCCCCGCTGATTGGCGGGCGCTACGCCTGCCGGCTGTCCAGCAGCCGCTCCACCTCGTCGACCGCCAGCACCGGCATGGTCTCGTGCGTGAGTTTCTGGCTCATGTCGCCCTGCACCCGGTCGAGGAGGTTGTGCAGCATCCCGACGGCGTCGTCGACGATCTCGGTGCTGCGCACCTGGGTGCCGTGCAACAGCCACTTCGCGAGCTCGAGCTCGGCGTAGAGCATCGCGCGCATCCCGAGTTGGCGGTCGCGAGTGCCGCGCGCCAGCTGGTAGGCGTCGATCGCGCTGTCGGCGACTCCCGGATGCGGTGAGCCGAGCAGCCAGAACAGGTCGCGGGCCGGATCGCCGACGCTGAGCGCCTGCCAGCCGAGGAGCCCCGTGACCGTCGACCCCTCAACCAAGAAGGAATCGGCGGTGAGCGCGCCGTTGACCACCGCCGGGGCGTACTGCCAGAGCGCGCTGTCCTCCGTTGCGGTCTCCCAGCGGGAGAGGAGCGCCGCCGGCACCAGCCCGGTTGCCGAGGCGCGGTCCATGATCGTCGTCACGGTGCGCAGCGCGTCGGCCGGGGTCAGCACGGGAAGTCCGGCATCCGCCACAAAGCTTGTGGGGAGCGCATGGATGGCTGCGATCGCGCGTCCGATCGATTCGGCGAGGCCCTCACCGGCCGGAATGTCGCCGAGCCCGATCTTGCGGCCCCGCACGAACTCGTAGACCACGGCCCGGGTGCCGCTGATCGGCGTCTGGCCGGCGTAGGTCGTCACATCGAAAGGCAGCCGCCCGCGAACCCCGGCGCTCAGCGCACGCAACGCCACGAGGTCGGCGGATTGCTCCGCTTCGGCCCGTTCCGACGTGGGCAACCGGATCATCCAGTACCGGCCGTCGGCACCCGAGATGAGCGCCGACTCGTAGTCACCGTGCACTCCAGAACCGACCGCGCGGGCACCAGAGACCTCAAGGCCGGGCACCGCCGCCGTCGCGAGCGCGGCTAGAGTGAGATGTGATCTGGCCATAGTCACTTCAGGGTAGGTCGTAGCCCGCTGGCCGCGGCCCAACGCCACGCAGTTACCAGCTTTCACACGATGGGTCACACCGAATTGCTCCCACCGACGCCGCGTCTGACGAACCTCCCGCTCGCGCGCGGCGACATCGATCGTGACAACCCGTCTCGGAGCAACCCGGAGCTGCTCGGCCAGCTCATGGCGGATGAGCGCACCAGGGTTCTCGCCATCTCGCGCGCACGCGGTCTGATCGCCAAGGATGGGCCGAGGCTGCAGCTCTTGCCTCCCGCCGAGATCCCGGATGCCGCGGTGCTGGTCTACCTGGGCCGCTCGATCGCCGAGAGGGATGGCGACCCATCCGGCACACCGCTCGTGGCGGCAGTCCTCGCCGACGAGATCGCCGCCGACTTCGCCCCGGACGAGCGCTGGGGCAGCTTGCGCGCGGTCGGCGCGGAGCTCGACCATCGCGACGCCGGGCTGCTGGTCGAGGCCGTCGCCATGGCGCACTGGCACAGCAGCCACCGCTTTTCGCCGCTGACCGGACAGCCGCTCACGCCCGAGCAGGCGGGCTGGGTGCTGCGCAGCGCAGACGACACGATCGAAATCTTCCCGCGCACCGATCCGGCGGTGATCGTTGCGGTGACGGATGCCGACAACCGCCTGCTGCTCGGCTCGAACGCGCTCTGGGAGGTGAACCGGTACTCCCTGCTCGCGGGCTACGTCGAACCGGGCGAGTCGCTTGAGGCAGCGGTCGCCCGCGAGGTGTTCGAGGAGTCTGGCGTGCGCGTCATCGATCCTGTCTACTTGGGATCGCAGCCGTGGCCGTTTCCGCAGTCGCTGATGATCGGCTTCCAGGCACTCGCCGACCCGAACCAGGACTGGGAGACAACGGCGGACGGCATCGAAATCCTCGACCTGCGCTGGTTCACGCGGGACCAGCTGCGGGACGCGCGCGACATCATCCTGCCCGGCCGCACCTCGATCGCCCGCTCGATCATCGAGCACTGGCTCGGCGAGCCGCTCGGGGACGACCGGTGAGCGCCGCGCTCACCGGTCTCGACGACGATCAGCGGGCCGCGGCCGAGGCCCTGCTCGGGCCGGTCGTGCTGCTGGCCGGAGCGGGCACCGGCAAGACCCGCGCGATCACCCACCGCATCGCGCACGGAGTTTCGACCGGCGTGTACTCGCCCAAGCGGGTGATGGCGCTGACCTTCACCAACCGCGCCGCAGCCGAGTTGCGCGGCAGGCTCCGGCACCTGGGCGCGGGCGAAGTGTCGACACGCACGTTCCACTCGGCGGCGCTTGCCCAGCTCAACTTCTTCTGGCCGGATGTCGTGGGCGGCACCATGCCGCGCATCCTGGAGGGCAAGGCTCGCCTGCTCGGTCAGGCGGCGGAGACGCTGAAGCTGAAGGTCGACACCGCGGCGCTGCGCGACCTCGCCGCGGAGATCGAGTGGCGCAAGGTCAGCGGTCTGACCCTCGACCAGTACGCGGAGGCCGCGCGCGGCAGGGCGCTGCCGCCATCCGTCGGCCCGGACGGCGCGGTCGAGCTGCAGCGCACCTACGAGCGCATCAAGGACGACCGCCGTCAGCTCGATTTCGAAGACGTGCTGCTGGCCTGTGCCGGGATGATCGACTCGGAGCCGCGCGTGGCGCAGCAGGTGCGCGAGCAGTACCGGTTCTTCGTCGTCGACGAGTACCAGGACGTCTCGCCGCTGCAGCAGAAGCTGCTTGACCTCTGGCTCGGTGACCGCCGCGACCTGTGCGTGGTCGGCGACGCCAGCCAGACGATCTACTCGTTCGCGGGCGCAAGCCCGTCGTTCTTGCTCGGCTTCCAGCGCAAGCATCCGGATGCCACCGTGGTGCGTCTCGAGCGCAACTACCGGTCGAGCACCGCGATCGTCGCCACCGCCAACCGGCTGATGCACGGCCGTCCCGGTTCGCTCGAGCTGCACAGCGTCGCCGACCCGGCCGGCGCGGTGGAGCCGACTGTCGAGTCGTTCCAGTCGGATGCCGCGGAAGCGCGGGCGATCGCCGCGAGCATCCGGCAGCAGTTGGATGCGGGCGAGCGGGCGCAGGACATCGCGGTGCTGTACCGCATCAACGTGCAGGCCTCCATGATCGGAACGGCGCTCGACGACGCCGGCATCAGCTACCACTTGCGCGGTGGCGCGCGATTCTTCGACCTGCCGGAGATCAAGCAGGCGCTCATGATGCTGCGCGCCTCGGCCGTGGCGGGCAGCCCTGAGCCGCTGTTCAAGACGGTCAGCGATGTGCTGCGCTCGCTCGGCTGGACGCAGGTGCCGCCCGAGGCGCGAGCCGTGCGCGACCGCTGGGAGGCGCTGAACGCGCTCATGACCCTCGCCGATGGCAAGCCGAAGGGCACCAGCCTGCGCGCGTTCGCGGACGAGCTGTTCGAGCGGGCGGCCGGGCAGCACGAGCCGACCCGGGAGGCGGTGACCCTCGCGACACTGCACTCGGCCAAGGGCCTCGAGTGGGACACGGTCTACATTGCCGGGCTCACCGAGGGGCTCGTGCCGATCAGCTATGCGTCCACCGAGGATGCGATCGACGAGGAGCGCCGGCTGCTCTACGTCGGCATCACGCGGGCACGGAGGCGGCTGCACCTCTCCTGGGCGCGCGGGGAACGGCGCCGCGAGCGGCAGCCGTCCCGGTTCCTCGCCGAGTTGCGCTGATCGCGTCCACACCGGCGCATCCGCAGTCCGGATGCCTGGACCAGGCCTGATAGTGACGCTCGCCGGTGGCGGCGTCGATGGTCACCGAGGTGGCGGTGCCGGGTCGGCCCGCGGCGAAGCGGTTCAGCACCAGCCGGGCCGCGGTGCTCGCGGCTTCGGCCGCCAGCATCGCCGTTTCGGCGAGGCCGCGTTGGCCGAGCAGCTGGGAGGCGATCGCAGGCCAGGCGGGATCGGCATCAGCGCGGTGACGCTCGAGGCAGTGCAGGCACGGACCTAAGCCGGGTTCGATCAGCGGGCCGACGCGCACGCTGGTGTCGCCGAAGACGACCGGCAGGTGCGGGATATCGCGCCGGAGCCACAGCCCGTGGAGCTCCGGCTCGAGCACGAAGTGAGCGAGCGCGATGGCGGCGTCGGCCTTGCGCGCGGCGAGGCCGACATCGCTGCCGGCCACTCGGGGGCGATGCCCGGACTCGGCGATCAGCGTAGCGATGGCATTGGCGGTCGGGCCGGTTCCGAGCACGGTGATCGACCGCGTGACGGACGGTTGTGGCTTGGGCAGCAGCGCCGGTTGGACGGCGCTGAGGAACCGCTCAATTCGCAGTTCGGTGTACCCGGCTTCAGCGGCGACGACGCTGATGCCACCGCGGGTGGCGCCGAGCGTGAGCGAGTAGAGCATGCGCTCCTCGGCGAGCGGCACATGCTCGAACGTGACCACCGGCCGGTCGATGCCGAGCTGGGCGCTGTCGGGGCTGCGCCAGACGAGGGGGAAGCGGGGATCCAGTCGTAATGTCATGCGGCCATGATCCCCGCGCGCCGCGTCGCCCATCCGAATCCATCCACACACTCGTCGGGTCGGGAATAGTTGCCCTTATGGGTGACCATATTTGGGCATCTACTCCCGACTCGATGCTCCGCGCATCCGGATGCTCCGGCGTGCTCTTCGGGTCGGGAGTTTCGCCCGCTTTGCGCGCTAGTTAGCGGGCATACGTCCCGACTCGATGAGGGCTACTCCTTCGGACGGTCCGGGTTGTCGTCGCCGAGCAGGTCGGCGATCGCCTGATCGACATCGTCGGGCTCTGGGGCGGGGCCCGTGATGCGCGCGATCAGTGCGGCGGGGTCGTCGATGTCTTCCGCGGTGGGAATCAGGTCAGGGTGCGACCACAATTCGTCACGCTTCTCCTCGCCGACCGCGTCGGTGAGCTGCTGCCACATCGCGGCCGCCTCCCGCAGCCGCCGCGGCCGCAGTTCCAGCCCGATGAGGGTCGAGAACGCTGACTCGGCGGGGCCACCGGATGCGCGCCGCCGGCGCACCATCTCCGCGATCGCGCCGGACTTCGGCAGGCGGCTGGTCGCGGTTGCAGTGACGACGTCGACCCAGCCCTCGACGAGGGCGAGCGTGGTCTCCAGCCGTGCCGCCGCGGCCAGCTGCGACTCGCTGCGCGGCTCCAGCAGTTCGCCGCTGCGCACCGCGTCCTGAAGCGCTTCCGGGCTGGTCGGGTCGAAGTTCTCGGCGATGCGCTCCATCATGTCCTGGTTGATCCGGTTGCCGCGGACGATCTCGGTGATCGACGTCAGCACCTGAAGCCGCAGCCAGCGCGCGTGCCGGAACAGCCGCGCGTGGGCGAGTTCGCGCACCGCGAGGTAGATGGAAACCTCCTCGGGCTCGACATCGAGCCCTTCCCCGAACGCCTTCGCGTTCTGCGGGAGGATCGCCGCCTGCTCCGACGTGTCGGTTCCGCCGAGCAGCGGGATGCCGATGTCGCCTCCGGACACGGCCTCGGTCGAGAGCTGCCCGACGACCTGGCCGAGCTGCATCGCGAACAGGGTGCCGCCGACGCTGCGGAACATCTTGCTCGCCCCGGCGATCATCTCGCCCATGTCCTCTGGCGCCTGCTCCTGCAGCACCTCGGTGAGCGCATCCGCGATGCTGTTCGCGACCGGTTCGGCGAGCTGGGTCCAGACCGGCATGGTCGCCACGACCCATTCGGTGCGGCTCAGCAGCTTCGGGGTGACGGAGAGCTCGGAGATCGAGGTCGCTTCGTCGAGCCATAGCGCGGCGATGTGGAAGGCCTGCAGCAGGCGGTCCCGCTCATCCGGCAGCGACGGCTGGCGGCCGCGTTCGGCGACGGCCTTGCCCTGCTCTAGCGAGAGCGACCAGTTGATGCCGTCGCCGCTCAAGTCGAGTGCGCTCTGGAACTGGCTCAGCAGCTGCTGCACCACCGCAGGGTCGTCGCCCAATCCGGCGGCGCGCGCCAGCTCGCGCGGGTCGATCTCCGAACCGCCGCTCAAGAACTGGCGGAGGAGGTCACGGAACTCGTCTTCCGGATTCTGATCCGGTATCTCAGGCATGAAAACTACGCTAGTCCCCGGTCCGCGGACGCGTCTGAGATTTGACCTAGGCTTGACGTCCAGTTGTGCGCCCGTGGCGAACATCCGCGTGAAAGGAAACCTGTGGCCCTCTTCGCCGACGACGGTTACGTCCCCGGGCGCAGCCGACGAAGCGGTCGGATCGGCTCGTGGCTGATCGGAGCCGCAGTGTTCGGCACCTTCCTGCTCGGCCTGGTTCCCGCCCCGTACGTGATCGAGCAGCCGGGGCCGGTCTACGACACGCTCGGCGACGTCAGCATCGGCGGCGAAGAGACGTCGATGATCGAGATCCCGGAACAGCAGACCTACCCGACCGACGGTTCGCTCAGCCTGTTGACGGTGCGCACGCATGGGAGCCCGGATGCGCTGCCCAACTGGTTCGAGGTGGTCACCTCCTGGTTCGACCCCAGTCGCGCAGTGAAGCCGGTCAATGAGGTCTATCCGCCCGGATTCTCGGTCGAGGATTCCAACGAGAGCGGCCGCATCCAGATGGAGAACTCGCAGAAGAACGCCGTCGCCGCAGCGCTCACCTACCTGGGCCACGAATTGCCGTCCCGCATTGTCGTGGCCGGCTTCTCTGACGACTCGCCATCCGAGGGCATCCTCGAGAACGGCGACCAGATCATCCTGGTCGACGGTGAACCGGTGCGCGATGTCGATGCGCTGCGCGAGGTCATCGCCGACGTCGGCAGCGGCAACCCGCTGGAGCTGACCATCGTGCGCGACGTGGAGACCAAAGAGGTCACCGTCACTCCCGAGGCGAGCCCGGATGACGAGAAGACACCGGTCATCGGGGTCTTCCTCTCCATCGAGTACGACTTCCCGTTCGATGTCGACATCCAGCTCGAGAACGTCGGCGGTCCGAGCGGCGGACAGATGTTCGCCCTGGGGATCATCGACAAGCTCACCCCTGGCGAGCTGACCGGCGGCGAGGAGATCGCCGGCACAGGAACGATCGATGCGGATGGTGACGTCGGGCAGATCGGCGGCATTCGTCAGAAGATGCACGGCGCCCAGCAGGCCGGGGCGAACTGGTTCCTGGCACCGGTGGAGAACTGCGACGAGGTCGTAGGGAACATTCCGGACGGGCTGACCGTCGTCGCGGTGGACACGCTCAAGGATTCCGTCGCCGCCCTGGAGGCAATCGCATCCGGAGACACCGCCGCACTTCCCAGCTGTTCGTAGCCCAGAGGCTGAATCGCGCTCGCTCCCGGCGGGTACGATAGCTGTACCCCCTTCACCCAGGAGATGCATTGACAGCAACGCAAGCCAGGCGCCCGTCTGCCCGCCGGTCGAGAACACCCCTGGTGGTGTCCATCGTCATCATCGCAGCGCTGGTGATCGCGTTCTTCATCTTCGCGGGCATCTACGCCGACTGGCTGTGGTTCCAGCAGCTGGGCTTCCTCAACGTGCTGACCACCCAGTGGATCGCAGCCGGTGTCATGTTCGTCATCGGGTTCCTCGCCATGGCCGTGCCGGTCTGGGCGAGCATCGAGATCGCCTACCGCTGGCGGCCCATCTACGCGAAGCTGAACTCCCAGCTCGACCGCTACCAGCAGGTGATCGAGCCGCTGCGCCGGCTTGCGATGTACGGCATCCCGATCGTGCTCGGCATCTTCGCCGGCGTCTCCACCTCGTCGCGCTGGGAACTGGCGCTGCTGTGGCTCAACCGCACGCCCACCGGGACGACCGATCCGCAGTTCGGCCTCGACGTCTCCTTCTACCTGTTCGAGCTGCCGTTCTACAGCGCGGTGCTCGCGTTCGCCTCCGCAGTGGTGCTGATCAGCGTCATCGCGGCGCTGGCCACCAGCTACCTCTACGGGGCGATCAGCTTCAACGGCCGCGAGGTGCGCATTTCCCGCACCGCGCGCATCCAGCTCGCCGTCCTGGGCGCGATCTACCTCGCGCTGCAGGCGCTCAGCATCTGGCTTGACCAGTACCAGACTCTTGTCACCAGCACCTCCACCGACCTGATGACCGGTGCGTCCTACGCTGACGTCAACGCTGTCATTCCCGGCCGGGCGATCCTCGCCGGCATCGCCGCCCTGGTAGCCGTGCTCTTCATCGTCACCGCGGTCATCGGACGCTGGCGCCTGCCGATCGTCGGCACTGCACTGCTGATCGTCAGCGGCATCCTGATCGGCACCGCCTACCCGACGATCATCCAGCGCTTCCAGGTCGAGCCGAGCGCGCGTTCCCTCGAGGCCGAGTACCTGCAGCGCAACATCGAAGCGACCCGCGCCGCGTACGGTGTCGACAACGTCGAAGAGATCCACTATCCAGCCGAGACGGATGCCACGCCGGGCGCCCTGCGCGAGGATGCGGCGACGACCGCCAACATTCGCATCATCGACCCCGCGCTGATCTCCGACACGTTCCGCCAGTTCGAGCAGGTGCGGCAGTTCTACCAGTTCTCCGAGCACCTCGACGTCGACCGCTACACGATCGACGGGCAGACCCAGGACACCGTGATCGCCCTCCGCGAGCTCGACCAGAGCGGCCAGAGCTCGCGCGGCTGGTACAACGACACGATCGTCTACACCCACGGCTTCGGAGTCGTCGCGGCCTACGGCAACCAACGCGCGGGCAACGGCCTGCCGGTGTTCCTCGAGTCGGGCATCCCGAGTGTCGGTGAGCTGGGCGACTTCGAAGAGCGCATCTACTTCGGCGAGCACTCGCCTACCTACTCGATCGTGGGGGCGCCGGATGGCGCGACACCGCTCGAGCTTGACTTCCCGTCGGGCGGCGAGAACGGCACCCAGAACGCCACCAACACGTTCGAGGGTGACGGCGGTCCGCAGCTCGGCGGCATCCTGAACAAGCTGGTATACGCCATCAAGTTCCAGTCGGAGCAGGTGTTCCTGTCCTCCGCGGTGAACGACGAATCGCAGATCCTCTATGACCGCGACCCCAAGACGCGCGTGCAGAAGGTCGCCCCATATCTGGACCTCGACAACGACCCGTACCCGGCGATCGTCGACGGCAGGATCGTCTGGATCGTCGACGGCTACACGACCAGCGACCAGTACCCGTACTCGGACATCCGGTCGCTCAGCGAGTCGATCGCGGACACTTACACGCCGCAGCCGGTTTTCCCGATCGATGACGTGAACTACATCCGGAACTCGGTGAAGGCCACGGTCGACGCCTACGACGGTTCGGTGACGCTCTACGCGTGGGACACCGAGGACCCGATCCTGCAGACCTGGCAGAAGATCTTCCCGAACACGCTCGAGCCGATGGAGAACATGAGCGACGAACTTCTGTCGCACGTGCGCTACCCGGCGGACCTCTTCAAGATGCAGCGCGCCGTGCTCGGCACCTACCACGTCACCAACAGCGACACCTTCTACTCGGGTGACGACGCGTGGATCACGCCGAACGACCCGATCTCGGACCCGCAGGCGCCGACCCTGCAGCCGCCGTACTACCTCACCATGCAGGTGCCAGGCAGCGATGCTCCGGCGTTCACGATCTACTCCACCTACATCCCGGATGCGGGGGAGCAGGCCAGGAACGTGCTCACCGGCTATCTGACCGCGAACGCGGATCCGGGACCGGACTACGGCAAGCTCACTCTGCTCACGCTGCCGAGCCAGGACACCGTGCCTGGACCGGGTCAGGTGCAGGCCCAGTTCGACTCTGACGACGTGGTCGGCCAGCAGCTGAACCTGCTGCGACAGGGCCAGACCGACGTCATCAGCGGAAACCTGCTGACGCTGCCAGTCGGTGGCGGCCTGCTGTACGTGCAGCCGGTGTACGTCGAGTCGACCGGTGACACCAGCTACCCGCTGCTGCGGAAGATCCTCGTTGCCTTCGGTTCGGAGATCGCGTTCGAGGACACCCTCGACCAGGCCCTCGACGCGCTGTTCGGCGGCGACTCGGGTGCGCCGGCCGGTGACGAGAATGTCGACGAGAACGAGGCTCCGCCGACGGATCCGAATGCGCCGGAGCAGCCGACGCCTCAGCCGCCGACCGCTGACAACCCCGAGCTGCAGCAGGCGCTTCAGGACGCCGTGCAGGCGCTCCGTGACCGCGAAGCCGCCTACGCCGCCAACGACCTGGTAGCGGCAGCGCAGGCCGACCAGCGCCTGCAGGATGCTCTCGGACGGGCGATCGCGGCATCGGACGCCGGCGCCCAGTAAGCAGCGACCGCCGCGCATTTGTGCGAGCGCGCGGGCTAGATCCCGTGCGCTCGCACACTTCGGCGGCGCTCGCTCGCGTGGTCGATCCGATCAGCGGTCTCCACGAGTGTGCTAGGGTTGACTCTTGTGCCGCGGGGTGGAGCAGTTCGGTAGCTCGCCGGGCTCATAACCCGGAGGTCAGAGGTTCAAATCCTCTCCCCGCAACCACGAAGGCCCGGAATCGCAAGGTTCCGGGCCTTTTTCTTATGTCGGCTTCTGCTCGTAGGCTGGCCTGCATGACGGATGTTCCCGGCACCGCGGTCGCGGTCGCCCAGTTCGCCCCAACCAATGATCGTGACGCAAACCTGGCTCAGGTGAGCCGGATGGCCTCACTCGCTGTCGATCGCGGCGCGCGGCTGGTCGTTTTCCCGGAGTACTCGTCGTTCTTCCTGCCGGAGCTCGGCCCCGAGCTGGTCGCTGCCGCAGAGCCGGTCGAGGGTGGAGCCTTCGTCACCGCGCTCTCGGAGCTCGCCGATTCGCTCGACGTTCACCTGGTGGCCGGCATGGTCGAGGAGGCCGGCGGCGGCCGCGCCCACAACATGGTCGTCGCGGTCGATCCGGCTGGAGCGCTGGTGGCGACCTACCGGAAGCAGCACCTGTACGACGCGTTCGGGCAGAAGGAGAGTGACTGGATCGCGCCGGGAGAGTTGGGGGAGCCCCAGACGTTCGCCGTCGACGACCTGACGGTCGGTTTGCAGACCTGCTACGACATCCGGTTTCCCGAAGTGTCGCGCCGGCTGGTTGACGCCGGTGCCGACCTGCTCGCGGTGCCCGCAGAGTGGGTGCGCGGGCCGCTCAAGGAGCACCACTGGCGCACCCTCGTGACCGCTCGCGCGCTGGAGAACACGGTTTATGTCGCTGCCGCCGACCAGGCGCCGCCGATCGCGGCGGGCAACAGCATGATCATCGATCCGATGGGGGTCGAGCTGGCTACGATCGGTGAGACGACGGATGTCGCGCTCGCGTGGGTCTCTAAGGAGCGCATCGGCGAGGTGCGGCGCATCAACCCCGCGCTCGCGGTGCGCCGGTATGCGGTGAGCGAGCGCTGGTAGCCGCGATCAGGGACGGATGCGCGCGCGCCTGAACTCCTCGACCACTTTGGCGTTGCCGGTGATCGTGAGCGCAGAAGAAGCGGGCGTGTAGCGGTTCCACGCGAACAGCAGCAGGGCTCCAGCCGGCCCGGACACCACCGTCGAGCGGGACAAGGTCTCGAAGTCGCAACTGAGGTCGCGGTGCACGGTCCAGAATCGGTCGGTGTCGGTCGCGCGCAACGTCAACGGTGCAGGCAGCGACGCCTGGTTCTGTTCTGCTGCTTTCGGCACGAACACATCGAACAGCTCGTCGATGCCCTCGGCATGCGTTTCGGCGTCGACCTCAGGCGGAGGGGCCGCATCCGGATCTGCGGTGCTGCGCAGGTCCCAGAGGTGCACGATCGTCTCGTGCAGTTGGCGTCGATGCCAGAAGCCGGCTGTGCGGTCGGAGCGCTTGAGTGTCCACACCGCGTCGCTGGCTGGGCGGGACTCGAGTGAGTTCAACAGCATCCGGCGACCACCGGCGTACCAGTCGGCGGCCGGCTCGGTGAGTTCGGGCACGTTCGTTCGCGTCTGGCGCTTGCCGGTTGCTACGATCGCGGCCGCCCAGCGGTGGATCTCCCCGAGATGCGCCACCAGATCGTGTCCGGTCCAGCGCAACGCGGCGGTGGGGTGGCTGAGATCGAGGGCGCGGGCATCCGCCTCGAACGCTGCGGTCACGACGCGCAACTGCTGGAGGTGGTCCATGGGCTGAGCCTAGGTCAGCGCCGCAGCTCGGCGAGTTGCGCGGCGGCGCGTTCGAGCACGTCAGCGCGCTTGCAGAACGCGAAGCGGAGTTTGGATGCGTACGGCCCCCGGTTCTCTGGACGCACGAATGCGGTGAGCGGGATCGCGACCACGCCGGCGAGGTGCGGCAACTCTCGGGCAGCGGCCTCGGCATCCGTGAACCCGAGTGGAGCGGCGTCAGCGATGACGAAGTACCCGCCCTGCGGTCTGCTTACCGTGAACCCGGCCTTCTCGAGGCCGGCGGACAGCAGCTCGCTTTTCGCCTTGAGCGCCGCTGCGGCACCCGCGAAATAGGAGTCCGGCAGCCCGAGCCCGACCGCGATCGCAGGCTGGAACGGTGCCCCATTGACGAAGGTCAGGTACTGCTTCACCGCGAGAATCGCCTCGACGTAGTCGCGCGGGCCGGTGACCCAGCCGATCTTCCAGCCGGTCGTGTTGAAGGTCTTCCCGCCGGACGAGATCGTCACGGTCCGCTCCCACGCGGCGGGCAGCGTCGTGATCGGCACATGGGGCTCGTCGAAGGTCAGGTGCTCGTAGACCTCGTCGGTGACGATGATGGCGTCGTGCTGGTGCGCGAGTTCGACAATCAGTTCGAGGGTCTCGCGCTTCAGGATGCTGCCGGTCGGGTTGTGTGGGTCGTTGATCAGGATGATGCGGGTGCGGTCGGTGACGGCAGCGCGGAGTTCGTCGTGGTCCGGCTGGAAGTGTTCGCCGCGCAGCGGCACCGTGACGTGTTTGAGGCGGTTGAGGCCCGCGATCGCGGCGTATGAGTCGTAGAAGGGCTCGAGGGTGACGAGTTCGTCGCCGTCGTCGGTGAGCGCGAGGATGGTCGCGGTGAGCGCCTCGGTTGCGCCGGCGGTGACCAGCACCTCGTGGTCCGCGTCTACGGGCAGGCCGTAGAAGCGCTTCTGGTGGGCGGCTATCGCGTTGCGGAGTACGGGCAGGCCGATTCCTGGCGGGTACTGGTTGATCCCGTCGCTGATCGCCTGTCGGGCCGCTTCGAGCACCTCGGGCGGGCCGTCCTCATCCGGGAAACCCTGACCGAGGTTGATCGCGCCCGTCGAGGCGGCCAAGGCGGACATCTCGGCAAAGATCGTCGGACGCAATTCCCCATCCGCCCCGAGGAGCATTGCTCCTCTGGCAGTGCGCTCCCACGCGCCGTGCACCGTCATGCTGACCAAACTAGCCCCAGAGCTGCCCTCGGGGTCGCAAACTGCCCTTCCCGGAGCCGGGAGGGCCTTTTTCTGGCCCCTCGCTAGTTCATCGCGGCTGTGGAGAATTCGCGCGCCCGCGACGACGTGTCATTTACCGTGACTCCATGGGGTTTCGGATGCGTGCCGTCGCGCTCACCGCTGTGGCGTTGCTCCTGGCGGGCTGCGTGCCGAATGAACCGACGGTCACCGCCCGGCCGCCGGCGGTGGACCCGGTCTTCGCCTCGGACGAAGAGGCGCTCGCCGCAGCGGTCGAGGCGTACGAGCGGTACCTTTCAGCCTTTGACCTCATCGCAAGTGAAGGCGGACATGACCCCGAACGCATAGCGAGCACTGTCACCGAGGCCGGGCTACCCGGAATGTTGCAGACCTTTGCAGAGATGCGGGATGCCTCGAAGCGCACTGAAGGAGCGACTCGCTTTGACAGCCCCGAATTGCAAAGTTACTTCGAAGAGCCACCGGGGACAGCCGTTGTCGTGATCTACGTCTGCGTGGATCGTTCTGACATACGGGTTCTGCCATCCGGGGCGGCGAATCAGTCCGAACGACGAACCTTCGAAGTAACGCTTGCCTCGAGCGAAAGCGACAGTTCGATCCTGCTGCTCGAACGGAGTGAGCTATGGCCAAATTCCACGGTCTGCTGAGCGTCATCTTGCTACCGCTCATGATGGCGGTGCCAACAAGCAATTCGTGCAGCGAGGTTGATTGGATCCTTGGACAGTGCCCGCCAGACATCTCCGCCGGCATCGAGGGTGACGGGGTGGTAGTCCGGGGTGAGCAGAACATTCCGGGCAACTCGAACGGCGGTCCCGGAACCGGCACACCCGGCACGAATTCCGGAAACGGCGTGGGCACGGGCTCCGGCACGGGCACAACGAGCTGCGGCTTCGCCGTCTGCCGGGACAACTACACCGCGACTGCGCCTGTCACGCTCGCGGACCTGGTGAACTTCCGCCCGTCGCCTGGGACCGACAGCATGCAGCCGAACGGCTGGATGGTCGTCGGGCTCCACACGAACTTCTACGCGCAAGCATCCATCCAGGTGCAATCCGGTCAACTTCTCGGCCAAGCAGCCACCGTGCGCTTCACACCGGTGCGCTACCACTGGACCTACGGCGATGGCAGCGCCAGGTCGACAGCGACGCCCGGGGCGACCTGGCAGGCGCAAGGTCTGGGCGAGTTCGAGGCGACCGCAACCAGCCACAGCTACCGGTCGCCCGGAACTTACGTCATCGATCTCACTATCGACTTCGCGGCCGAGTACCACTACGGAGCGAGTACCCAGTGGGTCCCCATCGCTGGTGTTCTCCCTGTGCCGGCGAACCGGCTTGTCGCTGTCGCGGGCCACGCGAAGACGGTGCTGGTCGAGCATCACTGCGCGGCCAACCCCTCCGGACCGGGCTGTTGAGACAGCGCTCAGCAGACCCTCAAGCCAGCAAAGGCGCGCTCACAGAGTCCTCCCAATAAAATTGAGACTCGTTGCGGACACCACGTCCGCTGAAGGAGCCTCCTCATGACCGACACCCCTGTGCCCGGCACGCCCGATGAGCCGCGGCAGCCATCCGACGCTACGCCGGAGAACAGGGCTCCCCAAGGTCCCCACGAACCAATCGAGAACGCGCGTACACCGCAGCACGACCCAGGGTCGGGGCCCGAGCCAATCGCTCAGCCCGAGCCGACCGCTCAGTACGACCCGACCGCTCAGCCCAGCGCCGCCCAGCCGCAGCCTACGGAACGGCAGCGCACCGAGCCGATCCCCCCGGGACTGCCGTACGGCGCTGACGGGCTGAACCCGCCGGTTGGGGCGACCACTGCGCCCGAGAAGAAGCGCAGCAACATCGGCACGGTCGCGGCCCTCGTGATCGGCGCGCTCGTCGGAGGCGTATCCGGTGCCGGCGTCGCGACGTGGGCGATCACATCCGGCAATGACGGCCAGGCTGGCGGGCCGGGAGCTTCACCGGCCACCATCACGGTCAACGATGGGGCGGATGCGACACTCATCACCGCGATTGCCGCGGAAGCAGGGCCGTCGGTGGTCACGATCTCGGTCGCTGGGGGATCCGCTTCCGGTACCGGATCCGGCGTGATCCTCGACAACGATGGACACATCGTCACCAACACGCACGTCGTCACGCTCGACGGTGAATCGGCCGACTCCCAGATCCAGGTGCAGACCTACGACGGTCATCTCTACCCCGGAACGCTCGTTGGCACCGATCCGCTCACCGACCTCGCAGTGATCAAGATCGACGCCCAGACCGACCTTCAGCCGATCAAGTTCGGCGACTCAAGCAACCTCAACGTCGGCGACACCACGGTCGCCATCGGCGCGCCGCTCGGACTGTCCAACACCGTCACGAACGGCATTGTGAGCGCGCTCAACCGCAGCATCACCGTCGCGTCCTCGGCCCCGCCCGAGGGCGACACGCCGGAGAGTCCCCAGAGCCCGTTCGACTTCTGGGAGTTCGGACAGGACCAGCCCCAGCAGTCTCAGCAGTCTTCGCAGATCTACCTGCCCGTCATCCAGACGGATGCCGCGATCAACCCCGGTAACTCAGGCGGCGCGCTGCTCGACGCGAAGGGTGACCTCATCGGCGTCAATGTGGCGATCGCCAGCACCGGTGGCGCCGCAGCCGGGAACATCGGGGTCGGCTTCGCTGTCCCTGCGAACGTCGTCAAGCGAATCGCGGATGAGATCATCAAGAACGGTGAGGCAACCCACGGCCTGATCGGCGCATCCGTCATCAACGTCACACTCGACCAGGACATCAGCGAAAAGAGCATCGTCGGTGCGAGCGTCAAGGAGATCTCCGGCGGCGGGGCGGCGGAGGCGGCCGGCCTGCGCGAGGGCGACATCGTCACGAGTTTCAACGACGTGCCGATCACGGGCAGCATCGACCTGACCGCGCAGGTGCGCGCTCTCGCTCCCGGCACGACCGTGCCGATGACGTTCGTGCGTGACGGCGAAGTTCAGAAGGTCGACATCACCGTCGGCTCGCTCGAGTAAGACCGGTCGGCAGGGGTCGCTCCGATAGGCTGGGGCGACCTTAGAAACACCGACCGAGTGGACCAAATGGCCGACGCCCCGACACCGGGAATCTCCTATGTGATCCCCGTTCTCAACGAGGTCGGGTACATCGAAGCGGCAATCGGGTCGGTGCTGCACCAGGACTACCCAGGGCCGCTCGAGCTCATCCTCGCCCTCGGACCCTCGACCGACGGCACCACCGAACTGGTCGAACGGCTCGCGCGAGACGAGCCGCGCATCCGGATCGTGGAGAATCCGGATGCCGACATCCCGATCGGCCTGAACCTCGCCATCAAGGCGAGCACGATGCCGATCATCGTTCGCGTCGACGCGCACTCGGCGCTGCCCACCGATTACGCCAGCACGGCCATCGCGACGCTGCAGCGCACCGGCGCGGCGAACGTCGGCGGGGTCATGCTCGCCAAGGGCAAGAACGCGTTTCAATCGGCCGTCGCGCGCGCCTACAACAGCCGGTTCGGGCTCGGTGGCGCGAGCTACCACGGCGGCGCCGAGGAGGGGGAGTCGGAGTCGGCGTACCTGGGCGTGTTCCGTCGCGAAGCTGTCGAGAAGGCCGGGTACTTCGACGAGACGATCCGCCGCGGTGAGGACTGGGAACTCAACCTGCGCATCCGCACCGGCGGGGGACTGGTCTGGTTCGACCCGGCACTCAAGGTCAGCTACTGGCCGCGGGAGAACTGGCCGAAACTGGTGCGCCAGTTCTTCGCCACCGGTGTCTGGCGCGGCGAGCTGGTGCGCCGGTACCGCGGGCGCAACCCGTGGCGATTCTTCGCACCGCCTGTGCTGGTGCTGTCGGTGGTCGCAAGCATCCTGGTCGGGATCCTGCAGCTGACCGGCGTGCTCACCGGCTGGCCGAGCGCCATCGCCAGCATCGTCTTTCTAGGTCCGATCCTGTACGTGCTGCTGGTCATCGCCGTCAGTCTGCTCACGGATGCCGTGGAGCCGTGGTGGCATCGGCTGCTGTTCCTGATTGTGCTGCCCACCATGCACCTCGCCTGGGGCGCCGGCTTCATCGTCGGCCTGCTGCGGGGGGCAAGCGGTATCAACGACACCTCGCGCACTGAGATTTGAGCGGCGAACACGGCGGTGCTCGAGCTCGTCGAGACCAAGGCCGGGCTCAGTCCAGCAGACCGTCCCGCAGGATCCGGTCCACCACCCGCTGCGCGGCCTGGCCGTCGTCGCGCGGGTTGAACCGCTCGCGCCACGCCTGGTAGCGCTCCCGGTACTCCTCGGCGACAGCATCCGGATTTCGCACGAGCTCCAACAGCTCGGCCGAATCCCGCACGACCGGACCCGGTGCGACCGCCAGCAGGTCGAAGTAGAACCCGCGCAGCACCTCCCGGTATCGGTCGAGGTCGGGCGTGAAGAAGAAGATCGGCTTCCGGGTCACGCTGAAGTCGAACATGACGCTCGAATAGTCGGTGATGAGCGCATCCGCGACCAGGAACAGCTCGGCGATGTCCGGGTAGCTTGTGACGTCGACGACGCCGCCGCCGCGCACATCTTCGCCCGGGCGGAGGGTGCGCGAGTGCCCCCGGATCAGCGTCACATACCCGTCGCCGAGCTGCTCGGCGAAGCTGGCGACGTCCAAGTGGTCGACGTGGTCCGGCCGGTCGTCCCGCCAGGTCGGCGCGTACAGCAGCACCCGCACGTCATCCGCAATCCCGAGCTTGGCGCGCACCGCCGCGGCATCACCGGTGACGAGGATGTCGTCGCGCGGGTAACCCTCCTCCCACACCGGACCCAGCCAGGCATATGAACGGCGGAAGATATTGGCAGCGTACGAGTTCTGCGCGAGCAGGATGCTCCACCGAGCGCGCTCCTTGAGTGTCGCAAGGGCGGGACGGAGTCCTAGCCGGCGCCGGCTGAGCGCGAGCCGCTTGAGCATGGTGCCGTGCCAGGTCTGCAGCACCTTTTGATGGGAGCGTTTGCGGTAGCGCCCGCGCAGCCAGTCGTTGATCACAATGAGCCTCGCTGCCGCCCGGATGCGCCACCACTCACGGCTGCCCTCGATGACGGCGATCCCGCCCAGAGGCACGTCGACGGATGCGTCGGCGACGCCCCAGTAGCGGGCGATGTCCGGCCGGGTTTCCGCCAGAGCACGTGCAATGGCGAGCGGGTTGCAGGATGCGTTCTGTCCGTAGAAGCTCTCGAAGAACACCGCGTTCTGGGGCTCCGGGTTGGCTGCGTGGTACTCGCGTTCGAGTCTGGCCTGATTCTCCGGCCCCACCTCATCGTCGGCGAGCGGCGCAGAGAACTCCGCGACCACTCCGCTGTCGTCGGCTTCGAAGGCGACGCGAAACAGTCCGCGCAGAAACGCCGCTTCCGGCAGGACGATCCCGCGCGCGGCGACGCCTATCCGGTACCTCCCGCTCGGCGGCGGCAGTGCGGGACCGCCCCAACGCGAACTGAGCAGCGGGATCGTCGCGGTCCACCGCTCACCGTCGACCGCGATCAGCGCAGGCAACCGCAGCCGCGAGCCAACCAGCTCCAGCTCGACGGGCGCGGTGCCCTCGCCGCTCACGACGAGCTGCGGTGGTTCACCGGCGACCAGGTCGATCGTCGAAGCGGTGACATGCTGCGTTGCGGTCATTCCTGCCCTTTCAGCCGGGCGGCGATCTCGGTGTACACCCTCTCGGTGTTGCGGCCGTCGCGGTAGGCATGGTGCCGCTGTGCGAGCCTACTGCTGTGCTCCCGGAGGGCGCCGAGCGCCGCCGGGTCGTCGAGTTGTCGGGTGACGCCGCCCCAGTTGCTGACAGTGTGCCCGCCGCTGAACTGCTCGTACGGCTCGTACAGTCCGCGTGTCGCGGCGTACTCGGCGACGTCGGGCGCGAAGAACACGATCGGGCGCGCGGTGAGCGCGAAATCGTAGGCAACGGAGGAGTAGTCGGTGATGACGACATCGACCCCGGGCAGCACCCGGTTAAGGTCCCCGATCACCGTTGATGGCAGCATCCGGATGCGCGGGCTCACCATCGTGCCGCGCTCGTAGTCGCCGACGCCGTGCGGGTGCGGGCGCAGCGCCAGCAGGCTGTTCGAGCGCTCCAGGTAGTCGGCGATCGCCGCCCAGTCGGATTCGGTGGGCACGCCGGGGTCGGATGCGCCGTCCCGCCAGGTCGGCGCGTACAGCAGCACCCGGCTGTCCGCGAGCGGGCCGAGCGCGCTCTCGAGCAGGTCCCGAGCGCCATCGGGTCGCAGCACGGCGTCGTCGCGCGGGTCGCCGGTCACCACCACCGTGCCCGCGGGCAGCCCGAACGCGGTCCGCAGCCGCGCCGCGGAGGTCTCGGATGCCGCAGGCAGCAGGTCGATTGCCGCTGCGCTGCGCCGGTACAACGCGCGCAGCAATCCGGCCGGCGCCAGCGAACTGGTGAAGGTGACGGGGGAGTCGAGCTGGATCTTCTTGAGCGGGATCCCGTGCCACAGCTGCACCACGAAAGCACCGCGCGTGCCGAATCGGTTCACGTCGCCGAAGCCGTGAGTGATCACGATGACGCTGGCGCGCAGCGTTGCCCGGAACCCGCGCCAGGTTGAACGCAGTGCGCTCGGCAGCCCGAGAGCCAGCGCCGCCTGACGCTCCCGCTCGTCTGCGGCCAGCCACAGCACGCGCGCGGCGGGGTCGGTGGCGCGCACGTGCAGCGCCAACGGGAGAGCACCCTCGCCCAGTCCCGAGCCGCTGCCGAACACCCACTGGTCGCCGCGGCGTGGCACGACGAGACTCGCGAGCCCGCCGAGCGCGTACAGCGGCGCCGAGAGAAGCTTCGCCGCGTTCCCCCTCGCGAAGGTGAAGCGTGCGGATGCACCGGCTCGAGTCTCGCGTTCCACAGTGAGTTCAGCGTAGCGTCGGCCGCCGCCGGGCCATGGCGAGGCGTGCCCGATACCACTGGTTTAATCGATGGATGCCGTTAGTCAACGACCTCAAGACCGCGCGTCGCATCGTCCGGAATCTCTTCCGGACGCGAATGAGCCGCAACCAGCTCGCGTCGATCGAGTTGCCAGCGCCGCCGGAGAACGCTGTCGTCGGTGTGCACTTCGCCGACGGGCGGGTCAACCTGTACCAGTTGCGCCAGTGGTACGGGCCGCTGCTTGAGCTCGCGAAGACGCATCCGGTCGTCATCATCGCCCGCTCGCCGAGTGCGACCCTTGCTCTTCTCGAAGAGTGCCCGCTGCCGGTCGTGCACCTGCGCGAGATCCGTGAGGTCGAGAGTTTCCTCGCCTCCCAGGAACTCAAGCTGATGTTCTATGTGAATCAGAACATGCGGAACTTCCCCATGCTCCGGTTCGGTCGCCTGTGGCACGTCTTCATCAACCACGGTGAGAGCGACAAGTCGTACATGTCGAGCAGTCAGCACAAGGCCTACGACTACGTGATGGTCGCCGGTGACGCTGCACTCGACCGACTGCGGGCGGCGCTCTGGAACTATGACGTCGACAAGCGGGCGCTGGTGATCGGTCGCCCCCAGGCCGATCACTTCGAGGGTGAGCTGCCGTACACGCCAGACGACCGCACCGTGGTGCTGTACTCGCCGACGTGGGAGGGTGACCGCGAGTCGATGCGGTACGGATCGATCCGCTCGCACGGAGAGGCGTTGGTGGCCTCCCTGATCTCGGATGCCCGCTTCCGAGTCATCTACCGCCCGCATCCTCGAAGCGGGATTCAGGACTCGGAGTACGGCGCCGCCAACACCAGGATCAAGGAGGCGTTGCGTCGCGCGAACTCGCTTGATCCGAGCGCCAACCACATCGTCGACACCGGGGGAGACGTGGGCTGGCAGCTGCAGGCGGCTGATGTGGCGATCTCCGACGTATCGGCGATGGTCTACGACAGGCTGGCCACCGGCAAACCGCTGATGATCACCCGCCCGGTGTCGCCGGATGCTGAGATCGACACATCCGGCTACCTCGGGGCGGCAGAATGGCTCGACGCCTCGGACGCCCAGAACGTCGTTGAGGCTGTCGATCGCGTTCAGCACGATGAGGACGCCCGCCAGCGCCTCAACTATTGGGTCACCCGACACTTCGGTGACACCTCACCCGGCGCGGCGACGGCACGCTTCCGCGGCGCGGTCGAGCAGCTCATCGAGGAGTGGCACAAGCACGCGGCCCTGCACGAAGCCGACCCGAGGGTCTTCGCCAGCGATGACGATGACGACGAGGACGACGGCGCCTCAGCCGGGGACTGAGCCGGTCAGCCGGTTGACGTCGACCCGGGAGCCTGCCCGCCAGCCTCGGGTGCTTCGGCGGGCTCCTCGGGGAGCATGGTGGGTCCCAGTCGGGACTTCCCGCCCGAAACCACCTTCAGCCGGATGGCGCGCTGCTTGCGCGGTCGCGGATCCAGGTTCGGCGGGAACTCGGCCGGAGGCGGGCCGAACGCGATGCGAGAGCTCTGGATGATCTTTCGCCCGAGCACGTTGCTGCCCACGCCGCCGACGACCGCACCGATCCCGAACGGGATGATGCGCCCAATGGCGCTGGTCGCCGTGTTGCGCGTGAACCGCCTCATGAACGACCGCCGCACCTTGGTGGCGATCGGGCCGACAACGGCCTGAGGCAGGTTGCGGCCGACCAGGTCCCCCCAGAAGGCGTTGCGGGAGACGCCCGTTCCGGATGCCTGTGCCGCAAGATTGCGGACCAGATCGCCACCCGACTTGCCGAGCACCATCGCCATGACGATGGTGCGGGCGCGGTCCGGGTCGGTGACGGCGATTCCGTGTACCTCGCTGACTGCCTGCGCCAACAGTGCGCAGGACTCGAGGAAGATGGCCGTCTCGACGCCCGTGATGGCGAGGCTGATGGTGGTCCCCACCCCCGGAACGATCGCCGCAGCACCGGCGGTGGCGCCGCCCGCGGTGACAGTGGCGTGGAAATGCTGCTCCAGAATGCGGATGACCTCGCCGGGTGTCGCATCCGGATGCCGACGACGGATATTCCGGATGTGCGCGAGCACAGCGGGGCGCTGTGCGGTAAGCAGCCGGTCAAACCCTTGTACCGGCATCAAGCCGGCAGCCATCTTCTCGCTGTAGCTCACGGTCATCCTCCCGTTCGGGATTCCGATGATAGGTGACCGAGTCTGGGAGTCAGTGCGTGACGAGCCCGTAGTCGAAGTTGTAGCGGTCGAGCACGTCTTCGATGCTCGAATCGAGCACGAGCTCACCCTTGTCGAGGTACAGGCCGCGACGGCAGAAGCGCTTCAGGTCTCGCTCGTTGTGCGAGACGAAGAACAGCGTCCGCCCGCCCTCGAGCATCTCCTCGATGCGCCGGTAGCACTTCTCGCGGAACGCCTTGTCGCCCACCGCGAGCACTTCGTCGACGAGCAGAATCGGCTCCTCGAGGCGCGAGATGACCGAGAACGCGAGCCGCACCTTCATGCCGCTGGACAGGTGCTTGTACGGGGTCTCCTGGAAGTCCTCGATCTCGGCGAACCCGATGATCTCGTCGTAGCGCTCGTCGATCTCGCGCTTCGACATGCCGTGCAGACCCGCGGTCAGGTAGACGTTGTCGCGCACGGTCAGGTCCTCGACGAAGCCGCCGGTGATCTCGATCAACGGGGCCACCCCGGCGTGCACCTCGACGTTGCCCTCATCCGGAAGCAGCACACCGGTCACGAGCTTCAGCAACGTGGACTTTCCCTGCCCGTTTCGCCCAACGACGCCGATCGCCTCACCTTGCTTCACCGTGAATGACACGTTGCGTAGCGCCCAGAATTCGCTCGGACGCGCCCGCCGGTTCTTGCCCGCGAACAGATCCTTGAAGTTGCGCCGGGACCGACGGTTGCGCCGGAACCGGATGCCGACATCCGACACCTCGATGACCGGCGTGCCCTTCAGCTCGGCGGGAATGACCTCGACCATCAGATCTCCTTCAGCACCGAGCGTTGGGTGCGGGAGAACACCAGCAGACCGACAACCAGGATGACGACGCTCACCAGTGCGCCTGCACCCACCGCGAACCAGTCGAGCTGGCCCGGGAAGAAGGCGGAGCGGTAGAGCGAGAAGATGCCGGCGAGCGGGTTGAATGCGGCCCACGGCTGCAGCTCCGGCGGCAGGTTGGACAGACCATAGATGACCGGCGAGGCATAGAACAGGAATCGCAGGACGAGCTTCACCGCCCGCTCGAAGTCCCGGAAGAAGACCACGAGCGGGGCGACGATCAGGCCGAGGCCGACGAGAAGCACGGCCTGCAGCAGGACGGCCAGCGGGAAGAAGACCACCTGCCAGTGCAGCTGGGTACCGGGTGTGAACACCGCGAACAGCGCGAGCACTGGCATGCTCAGCAGGAACTCGATGCCCTTCGACAGCACGATCCGGTTCACCCAGATGGTGCGGGGCATCCGGGTTGACCGGATGAGCTTGGCATCGCGGATGAACGCACGCGTGCTGTCGCTCACGGTGCCGTTGAACCACATCCACGGCAGCAGCGCCGTGAGCAGGAAGATGATGTACGGCTCTTCGCCCACCGTGCGGTTGAACACCTGGGTGAAGACGAACCAGTAGATCCCCGCCATCAGCAGGGGGTCGAGAATCGACCAGACGTAGCCGAGGACGGATGTCGAGTACCGCACCCGCAGGTCGCGCTTTGTCAGCAGCCACAGCGACTGTCGGTAGCGTCGGCTCGCAGACGGCTGCGGACGCGACGATACGGTGGCTGACACGACTCTTATCGTAGTGATCGGTGTCCGCTGGTTGAGTGATCGCGCCAGCGATCGTCTCGAAACCAGCCTTGGCAGAGCGCCGGAGCTACACGAAGAGGTTCGCGCGCTCCAGGTCTTCGGCGAAGTCGATCTCGACCGCGTACAGGTCCGAGATGTCGAGCGGCTCGAGACGCAGACCGTCCTGCTCGACCGCGAGCTCGAGGCCCCGCTCGAAGTAGTCCTGGTCGTCCACGCGGTTTAGGTGGCGAACCAGGGCCGCCTTCGCGTCACGCGAGATGTAGTTGATGCCGACAGCCTCGCCGAGGCCGCCCTTGACTGTCTTCGAGAGCTCGCGGATGTAGCCGTTCGCGTCAGTCGTGTACTTGACCTCCTCGTCGGAGACCTTGGAGGTGTTGACCGTGACGAAGGACTGGTCGCGCGCGACAAGCTTCGCCGCACGCTCAAGCGCCTCAGGGTCGAAGACCACATCGCCGTTCATCCACAACACGCCACCCGGCGCGGAAGCGCGCAGCGCACGAAGCAAGCTCTTCGAGGTGTTGGTCTGGTCGTACTGCTCGTTGTAGACGAAGTTCGACTCCGGGAAGGCCTCAATGATGTGCTCGAGCTTGTAGCCGACCACGATCGTGACCTGCGCCTCGTTTCCGAAGGCGTGACGGATGTTGTCGAACTGCTGCTGCATGATCGTGCGGCCGTCGTTCAGTTCGGTCAGCGGCTTCGGGAGGGACCGACCGAGCCTGCTGCCCATCCCGGCTGCCAGGATGACGATCTGGGTGGTCATTGAACTCTCCTTTGGTGTCTTCTCTTGCCGCGAATTCATGTGGAATTCATGTTGCGGTTTTCGTTCGGACACCCCGTTGTGCTCGCTAGAGTTTACCGGTGGGTCTACGTCCGAGCCTGTGAGCTTGGTGCAACGTAGTCATTTCGTGATAGAACGCCGAGTTTTGGCCGTGAGAGTTGTGATTGCCTTGTACGGTGGGGTCTGTGGAGCCGGAGTCGACGATCGCTGACGTACGAGAGTCAATCGACTCGCGTGAAGTCTCCCATGTCGAGTCGGATTCCGGCCGCAACATTGAGGCACCCATCCAATCGCCTGAGAGTCCTCTGTCAGTCGACCGCTTCCTCGACCGCTTTGATGCGCTCATCGAACGGCTGAAGGCCGAATCTGAGGCGTCCGCGGCCGCCGTCGAGTCGCATCCGAGCGTGGACATCGTCGCGCCAGTGGTCCGTGCAGACGAGCTCGTCGTCGTGGAGAAACCCAAGCGATCCGTCCCGGATGCTGTTTCCAAGCCGGTTCGCGCGATTCCGGCCGCCGCCGAGACTCGTGCGCCGGCGAAGCCGAAGACGCCAGCTCGTTCCAAGACGCAGTCTGCGGTTCGTCCCGCTCCTGCCCGCTCACCACGGGTCAAGTCGGAGCCACCGCCAGCTCCGCCGGCGACAACGCCCAAGCGAGCACCGCGCCCGCGTCCCACCGGCAAGACGCTCGTGAGCTTGCAGGGCCTGAGCAAGGACTTCGGCGGCTCTGTGGCCGTCGACAACATCGACCTGGATGTGCCGGCGGGCTCGATCTTCGGCATCGTCGGACCCAACGGCGCAGGCAAGACCACGACGCTTGGCATGATCAGCGGCATGCTGCGCCCGAGCGCGGGCCACATCACGATTGCCGAGGCGGACGTCTGGAAGGACACCGCCATCGCGAAGCAGCAAATGGGCATCCTCCCCGACCGGATGCGCGTGTTCGACCGCCTCACCGGACGCCAACTGCTGCACTACTCCGGCGTTCTTCGCGGGCTGCAGCCATCCGTCGTCCGCCAGCGCACCGCAGACCTGGCGGCCGCGTTCGGCATCGAGGAGGCGCTCACCCGCCTGGTCGCCGACTACTCGGCGGGGATGGCCAAGAAGGTCGCACTCGCAGCGGCGATGATCCACTCTCCGAAGCTGCTGGTGCTCGACGAACCGTTCGAAGCAGTTGACCCGGTTTCGGCGGAGCGCATCAGCCACGTGCTGCGCCGGTTCGTTTCCTCTGGTGGAACCGTCATTCTCTCCAGCCACAGCATGGAGCTGATCGAGAACCTGTGCGACTCCGTTGCGGTCATCGTCGAGGGCAAGGTCATCGAGTCCGGCTCGATCGAGGAGGTAAGGGGCTCGGTCACGCTTGAGGAGCGCTTCGTCGAACTCGCGATCGGTGCGGATGCGGCGGAAGGACTGGAGTGGTTGCACACTTTGTCCGACTGAAGTTCGACCTTCTCCGCAACGCCGCCCGCCGCGAACCCCGCCACCTGATCGGCGTTCTGCTCATGCTGATCTACGGGCTCGGCGCTGCCTGGTTCGTCACCGTCGGCCTGGCGCGGCTGAAGGATGCCGACCCGGTCTTCACCGGTGACGTGACCGTCGCGGCCGGCACGGCCATCCTCGCGCTGTTCATCCTCGTGCCGCTGGTCTTCGGCGTCGATGACCCGCTGGACCCGCGCCAGTTCTCGGTATTCGGACTGAAGCCCGGCCAGCTCGCGGTCGGCTTGGGGGTCGCGTCACTTGTCGGCATCCCCGCGTTCGTGATGACGGTGGTCGGACTGGCGCAGGTCGTCGCGTGGAGCGCACATCCGGGCGCATCCGCCGTCGCCATGCTGTGCGTGCCGCTGATTGTCGCCACGTGCGTGTTGTGTGCCCGCATCACCGCGTCCCTCGCATCCCTGTTCCTCGCCACCCGACGGGAGCGCGAGACCAGCGGACTGATCGTGCTGCTCGCCTTCGTGGTCGCCTCGCCGATCGCGGTGGTGATGCTCTCCGCGCAATGGCGGCCGTCGGCGGTCGCCGCACTCGGGAAGGTCGCGGATGTCACCGCCTGGACGCCACTCGGGGCCGCCTGGGCCGCGCCCGGCGATGCCGCGGTCGGCAACGGCGGCGCCGCCGTCGGCAAGCTGCTGATCGCGGTGGCGTTCCTGGCCGGCCTGTGGCTGATCTGGCGTTTGCTCGTGGAGCGGATGCTGAACTCGCCAGTGAGACGGCAGCGGGTGCGGCCGTACCTCGGGATGGGCTGGTTCCGCGCCCTGCCGGGCACCGCATCCGGGGTCATTGCGGCGCGCAGCCTGAGCTACTGGGGCCGCGACGTCCGCTACAGGGCCTCGTTCTTCATCCTCCCGTTCGTGCCGGTCGTGCTGATCGGCGTTCTCGCGATCGCCGGGGTGCCGCTGTCGGACCTCGTGCTGCTGCCGGTCACGATCCTGTGCTTCTTCCTGGGTTGGGCCACCGTGCACAACGATGTCGCCTACGACAATTCGGCACTGTGGCTGCATGTCTCGGCCAACGTCTCGGGCACCGCCGACCGCTTCGGCCGGACGGTCCCTGCGCTCGCGCTCGGGGCGCTGGTCATCGGGTTCGGCTCGCCGCTCACCGCGTGGCTCTTCGGCGCCCCGGATGCCTTGTGGACGATTGCCGCGGTCGCCGCGTGCACCCTGCTCGTCGCCTTGGGCGTCTCGAGCGTGGTCTCGGCGTGGACGCCGTACCCGGCACCGCACCCGGGGGACAGCGCCTTCGCGCAGCCGCAATCCGGTGGAAGCCGGGCGTCGACGGTGCAGGTCATGTCAATCCTGGCCATCGCCGTGCTCGCGGCGCCGACGGTGTATCTTGCGGTGCAGTCCCTCAGCAACGGCGGGGATGGGCAGTTCCTGGTGGTGCTGCTCGGCTTCGGCAGCGGGCTGGCCGTGCTGACGGCGGGCGTCCTGGTCGGTGGTGCGATATTCAAGCGGCGGGCACCCGAGCTGCTCGCATACACCATGCGCTTCTAGTCGATTAAGCTGGAGCCATGAGCAGCATCGAACCGGACAAGACGGGCGGCGGCGTCGACACGCTGGACCGCGAACTTGAGGAGCTGCTGAATCAGGAGCAGATCGAGGAGGGCGACCACGAGCGCTTCTCCCACTACGTGCCGAAGAACAAAGTGCTCGAGTCGGCTCTCACCGGCAAGCCCGTCCGTGCGTTGTGCGGGAAGCTGTGGACGCCCGGTCGCGACCCGGAGAAGTTCCCGGTCTGCCCAACCTGCAAAGAGATCTACGAGAAGATGAAGCCGTAGGGCTTCACCAACTTCCCTCTCCTGCCCGCAGTCACTCTGTCTCCGTCCCACGCGAATGCGCGTGAATTGTGCGAGCGAGCGCGCAATCTCCCGTGCGCTCGCACTATTGGGCGGCGTTCGCGGGGAGTGGGCTACTCGTACACCGTCGGGATGGCCGGCTCTCCGCGCGTGAGGCGGAACGCATCGGCCGGCAGCTCGTGGAGCACCAGCTCCCGGTGCTCGCGCGCGAGCCTGGTCCCCGCAGCGCCTAGGTACTGGGGGTCGGCCTCGCCGTCCGTCATGAGCGGCACGAGTAGTTCGCGGCCGACATCCTCGGCCGGCGGGTCAACGCTCACCTGCAGGAGTTCCTGCGTCGCCTTGTTGTCCCGACCGTAGGTTCGCGTCGCCCACTTGCGACCGGCGATGGAGACCTTTCCGGTCGACTTCTTGGCGACAGGCACCCAGCCGCCGTCGCCATCCTCGTGCGCCACGAGCTTGTAGACCATCCCGGCGGCGGGGGAGCCCGACCCGGTCACGACCGACGTGCCCACCCCGTAGGCATCCACCGGCGCAGCGGCAAGCGCGGCGATCGCATGTTCGTCGAGGTCATTGGTAACGGTGATCTTGGTGTTGTGCGCGCCCAGCTCGTCAAGCTGCCGGCGCACGTCGGTGACCAGCGACGGCAGGTCGCCGCTGTCGATGCGGACGGCACCGAGCTCAGGGCCGGCGATGGCGACGGCACGCTCCACCGCCGCCGCGATGTCGTAGGTGTCAATGAGCAGGGTGGTGTCAGGGCCCATCGCTGCGACCTGGGCGCGGAACGCGTCCTCCTCCGTGTCGTGCAGCAGCGTGAAGGAGTGGGCAGCGGTGCCCATCGTCGGGATGCCCCAGGTGCGCCCAGCCTCAAGGTTGCTGGTCGAGGTGAAACCGGCGATGTAGGCGGCGCGGGCCGCGGCAACCGCCGAGTGCTCGCCGGTGCGGCGCGACCCCATCTCGGCGAGCGGACGACCGGATGCCGCGGTGACCATCCGGGATGCGGCGCTGGCGACAGCGCTGTCGTAGTTGAGCACGCTCAGAGCGAGGGTTTCGAGCAGCACCGCCTCGGCGAAGGTGCCCTCGATGACAAGCACCGGCGAGCTGGGGAAGTACGCTTCGCCCTCGCGATAGCCCCAGATGTCGCCGCGGAAGCGGTAGTCGGCCAGCCAGTCGAGGGTGGGCGCGTCGACTACGTCGTTCTCGCGCAGCCAGTCGAGCTCCGGCTCGGTGAAGCGGAACCGGGAGACCAGCTCGAGCAGCCGTCCAGTGCCTGCGACGATGCCGTACCGGCGGGCGCCGGGCAGCCGGCGTCCGTACACCTCGAAGATGCACCGGCGGGAACCGGTTCCGGAGCGGAGGGCCGCCTCCACCATGGTGAGTTCGTAGCGATCGGTGTGCAGTGCGGTCGACGTCACACCCCCGAGCCTAGATCAGCACTCAGATGGTCGCCGCTAGAATCGTCTATCGTGACCGACGCACCCATAGGGATCTTCGACTCTGGCGTCGGCGGGCTCACCGTGGCGCGGTCGATCATCGACCAGCTGCCGCACGAATCGATCGTCTACGTCGGCGACACCGCACACTCCCCGTACGGGCCCAAGCCGATCGCCGAGGTGCGCGAGTACGCGCTCGCGGTGACCGACGACCTGGTCGCGAAGGGCGTGAAGCTGCTGGTGATCGCCTGCAACACTGCCTCCGCCGCGATGCTCCGCGACGCGCGTGAGCGCTACACCGAGGGCATGGGCATCCCCGTCGTCGAGGTCATCCAACCGGCGGTCCGCGCCGCCGTTCGGCAGACAGCGAACAAACGAGTCGGCGTGATCGGAACGGTCGGCACCATCAAGTCGAAGGCGTATGAGGATGCCTTCGCCGCGGCATCCGACATCGAACTAATCACTCAAGCCTGCCCCCGCTTCGTCGAGTTCGTCGAGGCCGGTGTCACGTCCGGCCCTGAGCTGTTCCGCGTCGCCGACCACTACCTGTCGCCGCTCAAGGAAGCGGGGGTCGACACCCTGGTGCTCGGCTGCACCCACTACCCGCTGCTGCGCGCCCCCATCCAGTTCGTCATGGGCCGCGATGTGCGTCTGGTGTCCAGTGACGACGAGACCGCGTACGACGTGTTCCGCACGCTCGTCAAGCACGACCTGCTGCGCCAGGCATCCGAGAAGCCCACCTACCATTTCGAGGCGACCGGCAGCAGCACGACCGAGTTCATGCGCCTCGCGCGGCGATTCCTCGGCCCCGAGGTCTCCGAGGTCGAACTGGTCGAGACTGGAACCATCAGCCAACACGAAGGACTAAACGAATGACCCAGCGCCACGACGGCCGAGCAGCCGATGAGCTGCGCCACATCACCATCGAGCGCGGATGGAGCGAGCAGGCCGAAGGGTCGGCGCTCATCTCCTTCGGCAAGACGAAGGTGCTGTGCACCGCGTCCTTCACCAACGGGGTTCCGCGCTGGATGACCGGCAAGGGTCGCGGCTGGGTCACCGCCGAGTACTCGATGCTGCCGCGCTCCACCAACGAGCGCATGGACCGAGAGTCGGTAAAGGGTCGCATCGGCGGTCGCACCCACGAGATCTCCCGGCTCATCGGGCGCAGCCTGCGCGCGGTGGTCGATACGAAGGCGCTCGGCGAGAACACCATCGTGATCGACTGCGACGTGCTGCAGGCCGACGGCGGCACGCGCACCGCGGCGATCACCGGCGCCTACGTCGCGCTCGCGGATGCGCTCGAATGGGGCCGCTCGCAGGGCTTCATCGGCAAGAACTCGCGGCCGCTGCACGACAGCGTCGCCGCGGTCAGCGTCGGCATCGTCGACGGCACGCCGATGCTGGACCTGGCCTACGTCGAGGACGTCCGCGCGGAGACCGACATGAACGTCGTGGTCACCGGGCGTGGGCTGTTCGTGGAGGTGCAGGGCACCGCCGAGGGCGCACCGTTCGATCGCAGTGAGCTCGACTCCCTACTCGACCTCGCGGTCGCCGGGGGAGCCGAGCTCACGGCGCTCCAGTCGGCGGCACTCGCCGGCTAGCTGCGCTTCCGCGAGACGATCGCCTTTCGCGCCTTCTCGATCAGCAGCGTGGCGGTTCCCCAGATCCCACGGCGGAACAGCAGCACGACGACGATGAAGATGCTGCCGGTGATGATGCCGATGCCGTCGAATCCGGATGTCGCGAGCGCGTCTTCGAGGAGCACGATCAGAGCCGCTCCCACCGGTCCGCCCCACAGCGTGCCCATCCCGCCGATGACGGTCATCAGCACGACCTTGCCGGAGGTGGTCCAGTCCAGCTCCTGCAGCGAGACGAAACCGTGGCTGATGGCGAACACGCCGCCGGCCAGCCCGGCGAGACCAGCCGACAGCACGAACGCGGCGAGCTTGTACTTCTCGACGTCGTAGCCGAGGGCTCTGGCGCGTGCCGGGTTGTCGCGGATCGACTGCAGCACCCGACCGAATGGCGAATGCACGATCCGCCACGCTGCCCACGCG
This sequence comes from Cryobacterium sp. BB736, assembly GCF_014980265.1. Taxonomy (NCBI): domain Bacteria; kingdom Bacillati; phylum Actinomycetota; class Actinomycetes; order Micrococcales; family Microbacteriaceae; genus Cryobacterium; species Cryobacterium sp. BB736. Next base: position 153,792 of record NZ_JABXWQ010000001.1, on the reverse strand, counting down.
CCGAGGATGATCAGCAGCACCGCAACGTAATAGAAGTAGAACGAGTCCGACTCGACCAGTTTGATGCCGAAGAAGTTGCTCGGCACACCCTGCAGGCCGTTCTCGCCGCCGGTCACGTCCTTCCATTGGTTCGCGACGAAGTAGATCATCTGCGCGAACGCGAGCGTCACCATCGCGAAGTAGATGCCAGCGCGACGCACCGACAGCCAGCCGATCGGCACCGCGATGATCATGGCCGCGAGCATGCCGCCGAGGATCGCCACCGGGAACGGCAACCCGGACTTGATCGCGATGAGCCCGGTGACGTACGCCGAGCTGCCCCAGAACGCCGCATGCCCGAACGACAGCAGACCGGTGTAGCCGAGCAGCAGGTCGACAGAGATGGCGAACAGCGCCCAGGCGGCAATGTCCATGGCCACCGGCGGGTAGATCATCCAGGGCAGAAGGAATGTCGCAATCAAGCCGATGGCGAGCAGCACGGTGCGCCGGATCATCCGGGAGCGTCGCGCGGCGGGATCCAGGAGGTAGCGGGTCTCCTGGGGTGTTTCGAGAACGGTCTCGCTCATACTGCTTCCTGCCGCCTTCCGAAAAGCCCGGCGGGTCGCACCAGGATGACGATTGCCATGAGGATGAAGATCACCAGTTGCGAGAAGCTGGGCGCATACGCCTGTCCGTAGGCCTCGACGAGGCCGACCAAAAAGCCGGCAACCACCGCGCCGAGGATCGAGCCGAGCCCGCCGATCACGACGATCGCGAACAGGACGATGATGAAGTTGCTGCCCATGCTCGCGGTGATCGCCCGGAACGGCGCGGCCAGCACGCCGGCGATGCCCGCGAGCGCGATGCCGAAGCCGAAGATCGGGGTCACCCAGCGGCCGACGTTGATGCCCAGCGCGCGTGTGCGCTCTGGCGCCTCAGTTGCGGCACGCACGATCATGCCGACCCGCGTCCTGGTGAGGAGCAGCCACACCGCAAGGCAGATGACGACTGAGAACGCGAACACGAACAGCTGGTATTTCTGAATCGACACCGACCCGATCGTGACCAGCCCCTCGAGGCCTGGTGGCACCTCGTAAGGGAGGCCGGAGACGCCGTACTCGCGCTTGACGAGGTCGACCAGCAGCAGCGCGAGGCCGAACGTGAGCAGGAAGTTGTACAGGATGTCGAGCCGCAGCAGCCATTGGATCAGCAGCCGCTCGATCAACACACCGAACCCGAACATCAGCAGCGGGATGATGACGAGCGCCGCCCAGAAGTTGATGTTGAAGGTGCCGAGCAGCACCGCCGCGCCGACGGCGCCGAGCATGTAGCAGGCGCCGTGGGCGAAGTTCACCACGCCGAGGGCGCCGAAGATCACCGCAAGGCCCAGCGCGGCGAGGGCGTAGAACCCTCCGGCCGACAGGCCCTGGACGGTGTACTGGATGAAATCTTCCATGTCCGAAGTTTCTTGGGTCTCGAGGGGGTGGACGGATGCGCCGCCCACCCCCGGTTGGTCAACTAGCTCAGAGCGAGCAGGACTCCTGCACCGGCGCGTACGCCTGCGCCGCGGGGAGGGTCGTGATGATCTCCTCGTAGTCCCACTCCTCCTTGACGTCGCCCGGGCTCTTCACCTTCGCGAGGTAGGTGTCGTGCGCGACGCTGTGGTCGGCGCGGATCTCGCCGTTGCGCAGGAACACGTCGTCGATCTTCTGGCCCTCCAGTTCGGCGACGACCGCATCCGCGTCATCCGTACCCGCCCGCTGGATCGCTTCGAGGTACTGGAACGCCGCGGAGTAGTTCGCCGCGTGCGCGAACGACGGGCGCGTGTCCGTGATCTCCATGAAGCGGTCAGCCCACTCGCGGTTCTGGTCGTCGTAGTTCCAATACCACGCGTCGGTGAAGGTGGTGCCGGCGAACTCTTCGACACCCAGTGAGTGGATGTCGGTGATGAACATGAGCCCGACCGCGAGCGTCGTGGTGTCGCGGGCGCCCGACTGGTTGAACTGCTTGACGAAGTTGATCAGGTCACCACCGGCCTGCATGGTGCCGATGACATCCGGGTTGGTCGACTGCGCCTTGGTGATGAAGGTCGCGAAGTTGTCGTTAGGGAACGGGGTCGCGATCGACTCGTTGACCGTGCCGCCCGCACCCTCGACCGCCTCCGAGAACGACTTCAGCATGTCCTGGCCGAACGCGTAGTCGGGGTAGACGATCGACCAGGTCTCGCCGCCGTCCTCCACCAGACCGGTTGCGCCCTTCGCGAGCATCTGGGTGTTGTAAGCCCAGTGGAAGGTGTACTTGTTGCAGGATGCGCCAGTCAGCTCCATCGTCGCGGCACCGATGTTGATGTACAGCTTCTGCTTCTCGGCGGCAACGGTGGACACCGCGAGCGCCGCCGACGAGGCCGGCACGTCGAGGATGATGTCGGCGTTCTGGCGGTCGTACATCGCCTGGGCCTGGGTGTTGGCGACATCCGGCTTGTTCTGGTGGTCAGCGGTGACCACCTCGATCTCGGATGCGACGGCGTCGTCGCCGTACTTCTCCTGGTAGTCCGCGATGGCCATCCGGACCGCCTCAACGCTGTTGGGACCGGACAGGTCCTTGTAGACGCCGGACTGGTCGTTGAGCACACCGATGACAACCTTGTCGTTGGTCAGCTCGCTGGTGGCGCCGGTCGACGGCCCGCCGCCGCCCGCACAGCCGGCCAGCAGCACGCCGCCGGCGACGAGCGTTGCAAATGCGGTGCCCGTCCTCTTGGTGATCCCCATTACGTATCTCCCTTGATAGGTGCTTGGTGTTGTGGTGGTCAGATCCCCAAGTGCACGAGAAGTTCGCTCTCGCGGGCCTGGAAATCGGCGTTGTCGAGCTGTTCGACAACACGTCCTTGGGCGAGCAGATAGTGACGGTCGGCGACGGTGGAGGCAAACTTCACGTTCTGCTCAACGAGCAGCACTGACACGCCCTCCTTCTTGATCTCGCGGATGATCTCGCCGATGCGCTGCACGATGACGGGGGCCAACCCCTCGCTCGGTTCGTCGAGCAGGAGTAGGCGGGACCCCATCCGGAGCACGCGCGCGATCGCGAGCATCTGCTGCTCGCCGCCGGAGAGCTGCGTGCCCATCGAGTTGCGGCGCTCGCGCAGCACCGGGAAGGCGTCGTACACCTTGTCCAGCGACCAGCCAGAGGAGTGCACGACCGGCGGCAGGGTGAGGTTCTCGGCGACGGTCAGTGACGCGTACATGCCGCGGTCATCCGGAACCCAGCCGATGCCCGCCTTGGCCCGCTGGTCGGGGGAGCGCTTGTCTACGGGTGCGCCCGCAAGGCTGATGCCGCCCTCGTAGTCGCGGTGCAGCCCCATGACGCACTTGAGCAGCGTTGTCTTGCCTGCGCCGTTGCGACCGACGAGGGTGACGACCTCGCCCGGATTGACGGTGACCGAAACGTCGGTCAGGACGCGGGCCTCGCCGTAGGACGCGGAGAGATTCGTGATGTCAAGCATGTGCCTGCCCCAGGTAAGCGGTGATGACCTTTTCGTCCTGCCGGACCTCCTCGTAGCTGCCCTCGACCAGGATCTGGCCCTGCTGCAGCACGGTGACCCGGTTCGCGAGGCTGCCGACGACGTGCATGTTGTGGTCGACGAAGACGATGGTGCGACCGGCGGCGATCCGGATGATGAGTTCGATCGTGCGGTCGACGTCGTCGATGCCCATGCCCGCCGTGGGCTCGTCGAGCAGCAGCAATTGCGGGTCGAGGGCGAGAGCGAGTGCGAGCTCGACCGCTCGCTTCTGTCCGTACGCGAACTGGCCGACCTCGCGCGTGGCATGGTCGGCCATCCCTACCTGATCGAGCAGTTCGAGCGCGCGGCCATGGAACTGCTCAAGGCTTCGCTCGCTGCGCCAGAACTTCAGGCCGAGACCGGTCGGGCTCGCGAGCGCCAGTTCGAGATGCTCGAGCGCGGTCATGTTGTCGAACAAGCTGGTGATTTGAAACGAGCGCGCAATGCCGAGGTGCGCGATGTTCTCGGGCTGCAGGCCGGTGATGTCCTTGCCGTCGAACGTGATCGTGCCCGAGGTCGGCGTCAGGAATCCGGTGAGCAGGTTGAAGAGGGTGGTCTTACCTGCGCCGTTCGGTCCTACGAGGGCGTGCACCGTGCCGCGCTCGACACTCAGGTCGACCTGCTTGACGGCGGTGAAGCCTCGGAAGTCCTTGGTAAGCCCGGATGCGGTCAGAAGGTGGTCGGTCACCGCGTTACCCCCGAGATGGGGTTCACAGACGGGGTAGAACTGTGGACTTCCGTGAGCACGGTATATTGCCTTCCCTACAGCGTTGGAGGGTTAAGACATAAACCTGACAACCGGTTCATGTGTCAGCGATCGTAGATCGGGCCGCGAGCGCTTGTCAATCATTCGGCGGCGCGCCCTAGGCTGAGCGGCGTGAAGCTTGTTCTCGCCACCCACAATGCCCACAAAGTCGAAGAGCTGCGCCGGATTCTCCACAGCCAGCTTCACGCCGACCCGGACCTCGGACTCGGCTCGGGTTGTGCCGCGAAAGTCACCTCGACGAGACCGATTTTTTACTGGGCGGTGGGGCAACGAGTTCCTGCCTGCGATCCCCCGAGACCGGGCTTCGCCATTGGTCCTCGGAAACGACCACGATCCGGTCGCCCGGCGCGAATTCGATGAGGTCGGACTTATCCGGGTTCAGCTTCACTCCGTAGCTCTCGGAAGCATCATGGGCGTGCGCGACCGTTCGATAGCCGATCGCCGTCTCGCCGCGTCGCCGTGCAGCCTCGAGCACTGCATAGAAGGTGACGGGCACACCGAGTTGCACATAGCGATCGGCCGGTTTGAGGTATACCTCCGACCCGACGCTTGAGAAGAGAGCGTCGAATACCTTCGCGAGAAGGCGGTTCTCCGACAGTTGCGACAGCGTGAGGCTGATGAGCTTGTCGCTCACGATGAAATCGTCGGCCTTCGTGACTTCGGCGATCTCCCGGTTTCGGTCGTCGAGCATTTCGCTGACGATATTGAGCGGAGCCCCCGCGCGATCGCCGATCTCGCGGAGGTGCAGGAGGGTGACGAGCGTCCTTGCGTCGGCCTGCTGGGTGTCGACCGTCTCCTGGTACGCGAGCACGATGATGTGGTCGAACGACGGCACGTCGAGGCTTTCGAGCATCGCCCTGTTCGTTGTATCCCCGTTGAGATACTCAACCGTCAGGCTGTCCAGCTCCGGCAGTGTCGGTGGTTCCTCTGCCGCGACGATGGTCACCTCCGAGCCGTGAGTCACATACTCATCGAGCCCCTGCAGAATCGCACTGAGTTTGGAGTTGTATCCGAGCACGAGCGTTCGCTCTGGCTGTCGATCGCCGTCGGCCGTCGCGAGGATGACCGCGCTGTCGATCGTTCCCGGCGCGCCGAGTCGCACCGTGCTGTCATCTGCGGAGATGACGATGAGCCGGTCGTCCGGTTCCAGAACCAGGTCGGCTTCCGGATTGAGCATGACCTCGTCGCCACGAGCGATGCCGAATACGCTCGACGAGGGAAAGGCTAGTTGCGCGTCGAAGTACGTTTGGCCGGCGAGGCCGGGCTGGGTGGTGAAGTAGATCTCATGGCCGCCGAAGTCGAGAAGCTCTGTGTACACCTCGCTCAGTCCACTCTGGCGGCAGGTTTGTACCGTGATCCGGCCGATGAGGTCGCGCACGAGTACCCAGCGCACCTCGTCACGACCGACGAGTTCCGCCGCCTCGAGGTTGTGGGCGTCCTGGAGTTCGCCCACGATGTTGAGCCGCTCGGTCCCGCGGCGCGGGTTGTTGGTGAGGGCGAGCGCCATCTTGATGACGACCGAGTCGGGGTCAGTGCTCCCCTCCGGCGCGATGAGGATGATGCTGCGCGCCGAGTGCGGATTGCCCAGTTCGAGGTCCTTCAGGTCCATCGGATCCCCGCTGCGGACGATGATACGGGTGGAGTTTCCGCGCGGTACAACGGCCCTGAGTTCGTCCTCGAGCTCCACCTTGTCGCGGTCAGCGAGGACCACGATGGCTGGCCGCTTGCGAGACTCGTTGGCAATGCACAGTTGGGCCACGATCGGCAGGACTTTCTGGCTCCAGCCCAGGATGAGCGTGTGGTCGGATTCGAGCACGCGCGAGCGGCCCTTGCGCAGATCCTCGACCTTGCGGTCGAAAGCCCCCGAGATGATGCCGATGAGGCTCGCCACCATGATGAGCCCGCCGATCGTGACGACGAGCATCGCGACGCGGAACCCCCAGCCCTGGTCGGCGCCCATCGTTCCAGGGTCGAGGGTGCGCATGAGGTTGCCCCACAGGACCTCGAAGAAGTTCGGCTCATCATAGGCATCGGTCTTTGGCGGGAAGAATTCGAAGACCACGACCACGAGCGCCACGAAGGCGATGAACACGAGGGTTGCGACTCCGAGCAGCCCCATGACGGCAATCGTGCCTCGCGCCATGACGTTGTCGAACCAGTATCGAAAGCGGTCGCGCAGCGTGGCTGGAGGCGATATACGGGTCGACATGGCCGTCATCCTAGTGTGAGTTCGACGACAGCGACTTTGCCGGGACACGCGCCCTAGGCTGGCTGGTGTGAAGCTTGTTCTCGCCACCCACAACGCCCACAAGGTCGAGGAACTGCGGCGCATCCTTGCCCGCCAGCTGGAGGGCATCGACCTCGTCGGCTACGACGGCCCCGAGCCGGTCGAAGACGGAGAGACCTTCCAGGAGAACGCGCTCATCAAGGCGCGCGCCGCGAACCTGCACACCGGGCTGCCGGCCATCGCCGATGACTCCGGGATCAGCATTCCGGCGCTGGGCGGCGAGCCGGGCATCCATTCGGCCCGCTACGCCGGCACCAGGAACGACCGCGACAACTACGAGCTGCTCCTCGAGCGGATGCGCGGTGTGAGTGATCGCGCGGCCAACTTCATGTGCGCCGCAGCGTTCGTGAACGGCGACACTGAGCACGTCGAACTGGGGGTGTGGCCGGGCACCGTGCTCGAGGAAGCGAGCGGCACCAATGGCTTCGGCTACGACCCGGTGTTCCGTCCCGAGGGCTACAAGGTCGCATCTGCCGAGCTCACCGCGGACGAGAAGAATGCGATCAGCCATCGGTCGCGTGCCTTCGCCGCGCTCATACCGGTCGTGCGGGAGCGGCTGGGACTCTAGTCTCCGATGGCGTTGGGAGGGGAATCGCACTCCGGCGCACCACCGGCTAGCCACCCGTATCCGGCGCCGGTGCCTACGCTGGTACCGTGAGCCACACGCACGATCACTCGAGCACCAACCGGACTCGACTGGCGATCGCGCTCGGCATCACCGCGATCGTGATGGTCGCCGAGTTCATCGGCGCGCTGCTCACCGGGTCGCTGGCGCTGCTGGCTGACGCCGGGCACATGGTTTCCGACTCGATCGCGCTGATCGTCGCGCTGACCGCCAACGTCATCGCGGCGCGCCCGGCGACCGACCGGGCCACATTCGGGTTCCAACGCGCCGAGGTCTTCGGCGCGCTCATCAACGCCATCGTGCTCATCGTGATCGCGGTCGTCGTGTGTGTGCAAGCGGTGGAGAGGCTGGTGGATCCCGAGCCGGCGGACGTCCTCGGCTTGCCCATGCTGATCGTCGCGAGCATCGGCCTGGCGGCGAACATCGCATCCGCGCTCGTGCTCCGGCCCCAGGCATCCACCTCCATCAACATGCGCGGCGCCTACCTCGAAGTGCTGGGCGACATGCTCGGCTCGCTCGCGGCGATCATCGCGGCGGTCGTGCTGCTCACCACCGGGTTCGTGCAGGCGGATGCGATCGCCTCCATCGCCATCGCGCTGATGATCGCGCCGCGCGCTCTGCTGCTGCTGCGGGATGCGGTGCGTGTGCTGAGCGAGTCGGTGCCGGTTGACACGAGTGTGGCCGAGATCCGCGAGCACCTGCTCGAGACCGAAGGCGTCGTGGACGTGCACGACGTCCATGTCTGGGCGATCACGTCCGGCCAGCCGGTGTTCTCGGCGCACGTCGTGGTCGAGCCCGCGGTGTTCGCCGAGCAGGGGGCGGGGCGGATGCTCGACAGCCTCTCGGCATGCCTCGCCGACCACTTCGATGTGGCGCACTCGACGTTCCAGCTGGAGCCGGCCGAGCACGCCGGGCACGAGGAGCACTTCCACCCCTGACCCCGTTCGCCGTCCAAACCGTCCCCGCACCCATCGAGTCGGGAGGTTTGCGCGTTTTCCGCGCGTCATGACGTGCAAACATCCCGACTCGATGGAGGTCGGCCGGGGAAGGAGCGTATTATTTCGGCATGCCGAAATTTGGGACGCGAATGGGCCGAATTCTGGCGAGCGTGGCGGCCGTCGCCGTGGTCGCCGGCTGCAGCACAGCCAACAGTGCCCCCGGGGACCGTGCGGACGACGGCACCCCGCTGGTGCTCACCACCTTCACCGTCATCGCCGACATGGTGCGCGCCGTCGGCGGCGACGACGTCCGGGTGGAGTCCATCACCAAGGTCGGCGCGGAGATCCACGGCTACGAGCCGACGCCATCGGACCTGCGGAACGCGGCATCCGCCGATCTCATCTTCGACAACGGGTTCGGCCTCGAGCGCTGGTTCGAGGACTTCGTGGCGACACTCGACGTGCCCCACGTCGTCCTCACCGAGGGGATCGAGCCGATCGCCATCTCCACCGGCGACTACCAAGGCCTCCCGAACCCGCACGCCTGGATGTCGCCGATCGCCGGTCAGACCTACGTCGACAACATCGTCGCGGGGCTGAGTGAGCTGGTCCCGGATGCCGCGGCGCGGTTCGAGGAGCGCGGAGCCGCCTACCGCAATGAGCTGCAGGGCGTCGCCGAGCAGTTGACCGTGTTCCTCGCGGCCCTCGACCCCGACCACCGGCTGCTGGTCACCTGCGAGGGTGCTTTTAGCTACCTGGCTCGCGACCTCGGCCTCGACGAGGCGTACCTGTGGCCGGTGAACAGCGACACGCAGGGCACCCCGCAGCAGATCCGCAAGGTCATCGAACTCATCCAGGACCGCAACGTGCCCGCCGTGTTCTGCGAGACCACGGTCAACTCCGCCTCGCAGCAGCAGGTGGCGAGCGAATCCGGGGCGGAATTCGCAGGCAAGCTGTTCGTCGACTCGCTGAGCGAGCCGGATGGACCCGTACCGACCTACCTCGACCTGCTCCGCTACGACGTCAACCTCATCGCTGACGGGCTGATGCAATGAGCGATCCGGTCATCGAGGTACGCGACCTGTCGGTTCGCTACGGCCAGGTGCAGGCACTGGACGAGGTTGATGTCGTGCTCGAGCCAGGGCGCATCACCGGGCTGCTTGGCATGAACGGCTCCGGCAAGAGCACCCTCTACAAGGCGATCATGGGCACCGTCCGACCCGCGGCGGGCAGCGTCACGCTGTTCGGCGGCACGCCGGCTGCGGCGCGCGGCAAGGGACTCGTCGCTTACATGCCGCAATCGGAATCTATCGACTGGGACTTCCCGCTCTCGGTGCACGAGGTGGTCATGACCGGCCGCTACGGCAAGCTCGGCCCGTCCCGCCGGCCGCGCGCAATCGACAAGGCGGCGGTCACGGATGCCCTCGCCCGGGTTGGTCTGACCGAGCTGGCCGGACGCCAGATCGGCGAACTAAGCGGCGGCCAGCGCAAGCGCGTCTTCGTCGCGCGGGCGATCGCGCAGGAGGCGCGGCTGCTGCTCCTGGACGAGCCGTTCGCCGGGGTGGACAAGGCCTCCGAGCGCCGCATCATCACCCTGCTGCGCGAACTGCGCGACACCGGCTGCGGCATCCTGATCTCCACCCACGACCTCGCCGGTGTGCCGGAGCTGTGTGATGAAGTGATCCTGCTGAAGAACCGGGTGCTGTTCCACGGGCATCCGGATGTCGCGCTCAGCCCGGAGAATCTGGCGCGCGTCTTCGGGTTGGAGGCGGCGTGATCGACTGGATCCTCGAGCCGCTGCAGTTCGCGTTCATGACCCGCGCGGCGCTCGTAACGCTGATCGCGGCGGTCACCTGCGCCATCCTGAGCTGCTGGCTGGTGCAGATCGGCTGGTCGCTGATGGGCGACGCGGTGTCGCACGCGGTGCTGCCAGGGGTGGCGATCAGCTACATCCTCGGCTGGCCGTTCGCGGTCGGCGCGTTCATCTTCGGCGCGGGCGCGGTGGCGCTGATCGGCGGCGTGCGCGCGACGACGAAGATCAAGTCGGATGCCGCGATCGGCGTCGTGTTCACCGGACTGTTCGCGCTCGGTCTAGTCATCATCTCGAAGACGCCCAGCCAGACCGACCTGGGGCACATCCTGTTCGGCAACGTGCTGGGGGTGAGTGACGCCGACATCTGGCAGGTGGTGATCAGCGGTGTGCTCGCAACCGCGGTGCTGCTGTTCAAGCGCCGCGACCTGACCCTGTACGCGTTCGACCGCGGCCACGCCGACGCGATCGGCATCAACACGCGCTGGCTGAGCGTGCTGCTGCTCGGGCTGCTCGCCCTGACCGTGGTGGTCGCGCTGCAGGCGGTAGGCATCATCCTGGTGGTCGCGATGCTGATCACGCCGGGGGTGACCGCGTACCTGCTGACCAAGCGGTTCGACCGGATGCTGTGGCTTGCGGTGCTCATCACGGTGATCGCCGCGCTCGCCGGACTGTACGCGAGCTACTACTTCGACGCGTCCACCGGCGGCTGCGTCGTGCTCGCCCAATCGGTTGCGTTCGTGCTCGCCTACCTGTTCGGGCCACGCGGCGGAGTGGTCGTGAACTGGGTGCGCTCGCGGAGGGTGGTGGTTGCGTGAACGGGTCGACGACGGTCGAGGACTACGTCAAGACGATCTACGGGCACACCGAGTGGCAGCCGGAGTCGATCACCCCGTCAGTGCTGGCCGCGCGGATGGGGCTCGCGGCGTCATCCGTCACCGAGATGGTGAAGAAGCTGGCAGCGTCCGGGCTGGTGACGCATGTGCCGTATGGGGCGATCACGCTCACCGACCAGGGGCGGGCGCTCGCGCTGCGGATGGTGCGCAGGCACCGGCTGATCGAGACCTGGCTGGTGGAGTCGTTCGGCTACGGCTGGGACGAGGTGCACGACGAGGCGGAGGTGCTCGAGCACGCCCTGAGCGACCGGATGCTGGACGCGATCAGTCGGCAGCTCGGGCAACCCACGCGCGACCCGCACGGCGACCCGATCCCGGCCGCAGACGGCACGGTTCGGCTGCCGGACGCGGTGCTGCTGTCTCAGGCATCCGATGGGCACCGCGGCGCTGTCGTGCGCATCAGCGACCGCAACCCCGAACTGCTGCGCTGGTTGGACGAGCACGCGGTCCGGCTGGATGCGCCGATCGAGGTCATAGAACGCCGCCCGTTCGGTGGTGCGCTCGCGGTGCTGGTGGACGGGCATCCGCTCGACCTCGGCTCGGACGCTGCCGCCGCCATCTGGCTCGCTGCGTAGCCCGCGACCTCAGTGCTTGGGGTTGTTCGTGGGGTCCTGGTCGAAGAGGCTGGGGTCCAGCACGGCCTCCTCGGCGGTGAGCGGCTGGACGCCCTCGAGCCGGGCCTTTTTTGCCTTGCGGCTCGACTGCCAGTAGTGGAGCGCCGTCGGGATGAGGGTGAGCAGCACCGCGCCGAGCAGGATCACGTCGATGTAGGAGCGTACGAAGTCCGCGACCGGCGGGATGTAGCCGAGCAGGAACCCGAAGTAGGTGAGACCAGCACCCCAGATCATCGCGCCGATGAAGTTGTACAGCGAGTACTTCTTATAGTTCATGTGCCCGACGCCCGCGGCAACCGGCACGAAGGTGCGCAGGATCGGGATGAACCGGGCCAGGATCACGGACAGGCCGCCGAAGCGCTCGAAGAACGCGTTGGTGCGTTCAACGTTCTTGCGGCTGAATAGGCCGCTCTCCTTGCGTTCGAACACCCTCGGCCCGAACTTGTGACCTATCAGGTAGCCGACCTCGCCGCCGAGGAAGGCCGCGGCGCCGATCGCAAGGCACACCCACCAGATGTCGATCTCGATGACACCGGCGAAGGTGAGCAGGCCGGTGATGACCAGCAGCGTGTCGCCGGGCAACAGGAAACCGACGAGAAGGCCGGTCTCGGCGAACACGATCGCGCACACGCCGATGAGCGCGAACGCCCCGAAACCGTTGATGAGGGTCTCAGGGTCGAGCCACGGGATTAGTGCTGAGGGGACCAGGGGAGTGCTCCAGACGATCGGCGACGGAAGCCGTGAAAGGCTCTCGGTTAGCGTACTGCGTGTGGCTTTCGGATGCGCGCGTGCGACGACCCTCGACCCGGATCAGCTACCCTGCCGAACATGCCCATCGAACCGGCGCTGGCGGACTGGCTGCTCGACTCGGATCCGGCGTTGCGCTGGCAGGTGGAGCGCGACCTGGTCGGCGCGCCGGACGCGGTCTGGACCGCCACCCGTGCCCGCGTGGCGACCGAAGGGTTCGGCGCGCGGCTGCTCGCGCTGCAGGATCCGGACGGGCAGTGGGCCGGAGGTGCGTACTTCCCGAAGGTCTACGACGGTTCCGGAGAGGGGCAGCCGTGGACAGCGACGACCTGGAGCCTGAACTCGCTGCGCGAGTGGGGCGTTGATGCGGCCGTGCTGACTAGCACAGCCGAACAGCTCGCGGCGAACAGTCGCTGGGAGTACAACGATCTTCCGTACTGGGGCGGCGAAGTCGACTGCTGCATCAATGCCTACACGCTCGCCAACGGCGTCTGGCTGGGCATGGACGTCACCGGCCTCGCCCAGTGGTTCCCCGATCACCGGATGGCGGATGGCGGCTGGAACTGCGATTGGATCGAAGGCTCCACTCGGTCCTCGTTCCATTCGACGCTCAACTCGCTGAAGGGTCTGCTGTACTACGAGGCCGCGGTCGGGGCCAGTGATGAGTTGCGGGAGGCACGAAGGGCGGGCGAGGAGTACCTGCTGCAGCGTCGGCTGCTGTACCGGCTGTCCACCGGAGAGCTCGTCGCGCCCTGGGTGGCCCGGTTCGCTTACCCGTTCCGCTGGTTCTACAGCGTGCTGAATGCGGTCGACTACTTCCGGGCCGCCGCGCTGCACGACGGCACCGAGCCCGACCCGCGGCTCGCCGAGGCGATCGAGGTGATCCGCGCCGCACGCGAACCCGACGGCACCTGGCTGCAGGAGCGCCGGCATCCGGGCGACGCGTGGTTCGAGGTGGATGTCCCGCCCGGCGAGCCGTCCAAGTGGCTCACGTTCTACGGCATCCGTGCCCTCGACTGGTGGGACGGGACCATGCCGCACGGGGACGCAGCGCAGCGACTCGTCTGACGGCATCCGGAAGGCTACGAGCGGAACCAGTCCGGGGTCAGTTGGGCGAGCGAGGCGGCCAGCTCGTCGGGGTCACGCGCGCGCCCGTGCTGAAACCAGTCGATGATGACTCCGACGAAGCCGCTCGCAACGAAGCGGGCGGCGACGGGGATGTCGACGTCCGGCGGATGAGGAATCGCGCGCATCGTGCGGTCGAGGAGGTCCGTGATGAGTTGGACGATACCGTCGCGAGCTCGCGAGAGCTCTTCGGATGTGAGCACGTGAGTGAACAGAGTGGCGTGCTCCTCGAACTGGGCGATGACACGTCGATGGCCGAGAACCGTAATGGCAAGGCGGTTGCCTTCGCCGTGTCGGGCAACCAGGTCGTCATAGTTGATCGACCCCAGTGCGTCTTCGAGGAGCAGGAGAAGCACGTCGTCAAGGCCGGTGAAGTGCTGGTAAAACGTGCTTTTGCTGATGCCCGCCTTGCTGACGACGTGTGCCACGGTGAGCTCTCCGACGGGACCGCCGGAAAGCTCCCGAGCCACGCGCATGATCACGTCCCGACTGCGCTGCGCACGAGGGTCGTTCTGGTTGAACGACCTCGCTGAAGCGGCCAGATCACGCTGAGTCGTCATGATTCCACCTTGGCATCGAATCGCCGGTGCCCTCGGCGCAAGGTCGCAGTCAGGCTCTATCGAACTTCAGTTTGATAGATTGGTGTGACCGAATATTTCATAGTTCGCCTGGTCACGCAACGGCCGGCGGGAATCGAGGAGGTACGCCGTGAAGGCTTGGCAGTTTGTAGGAGACGGGCAGCCATTGACGCTGAACGAGGTTCCGGAGCCGAAGGCGGGACCGGGAGAGATCGCGATCGACGTGCTCGCGGCTGGCCTTTGCCACTCCGACGTTGGCTACCTCGAGGGCTCCATCCCGTCGATGTACCTGGGAGAGCTGCCGCGCACACTCGGCCACGAGGTCGCCGGCCGCATCACCGAGGTCGGTGATGGAGTCGAGGGCCTTGCCGTAGGTGACCTGGTCGCTCTCGTCATGAACTTCGACGGCCCGGGCGTCGCGCGAGACGGAGGCTACGCACCCAAGGGCGTGTACCCGGCAGAGCAGGCGGTCAAGGTTCCCGAGGGCGTGAGCGCTGCCGCAGCAGCCGCGGCGACGGATGCGGGGCGCACCGCCGTGCACAACGTCAAGAACGTCGCTGGTGTCACCAAGGGCACGAAGCTCGGCATCGTCGGTCTTGGTGGGCTTGGTCTCATCGGTTTGCAGGTGGGCATCGCACTGGGTGCGGAGGTGTACGCAGCGGAGCCCAAGGAGGACGCGCGCGAAAAGGCGCTCGGCCTTGGCGCGAAGGCGTGCGTGACGGATGCCGCGGAGCTCGCCGAGTATGAGTTGGATGTGATCGTCGACTTCGCCGGATTCGGGACCACTACGAGCGGCGCGCTCGAGTCGGTCAGGCCGGGAGGCACGGTCGTCCTCGTCGGGCTGAGCCGGAACGAGTCCACGATCAACACGGCAGACTTCGCGTTGCGCGGTCTCACTCTGAAGTCGGACGCGAGCTCCACGAGGGAGCACCTGATCGACACGCTCGACTTCATCGCAAGCGGTGCGATCACGCCGGTGACGACCGAGATCGGCTTCGACGACATCGGTGACGGCATGGAGCGCGTGGCCCGCGGTGACGTTCTGGGCCGCCTGGTGGCGGTCTACCCAGAGAACGGCTGACGCTTGGTCGCGGTGCGGGGCGGCTGACGCTCCGCACCGCAAGCGCACCAGCGGCCTGTGGGATTGACTCGCGCCGAATCGGCTTGTCATGGCTGCTGCTCATGGCTTCCAAGGCGTGTGCCTTCTCTGGCCGGAGTCGGCGCTTGTTCGCCTCGACGTTGAGAAGAGCGCGGACATCCTCGAGCTCGATCGTCTTGAGCCCCTGAGGACGGCTGCCGTCACGAGCAACAGCCTTGGCCACGCGCTGATCCGTGCGTACGTCGCGCTCGTCGTAGCGTGTGTTGCTGCCCACCGTGTGCCCAGTGAACCTGTTCTCGGCGCGCCCGGCCGCACGGGACCATTCTAGGGAAAGTGCGTTGAGTGTCGCCTCCGTCCGCGAACGGAGGCGAGACGTGGCGTCGCTGATACTCTTGCCCAGGTGATCGCTCTGGTGTGGCTCGTTGGCGCGTCAGGCGTGGGGAAGACGGTGACCGGCTGGGCGCTGCAGCAGCATCTGTCACGACGTGGCATCTCTGCGGCGTTCGTCGATGCCGATCAACTCCGCAATGCGGTGGGCGCGGACGTTTCAGAAGACGAGCTCATCGCCGCTGGGTTGGGAGCTGTCGCACCCGCCTTCCGTGATGCAGGCGCCACAGTGATTATCGTTTCGGGAATTGTGGACAATGAGACCCAACTCGAGCGACTGCTGCCTGATGGTGCGCGGGCGCGCACCCTCGTGGTGCACCTGCACGCCTCGGGCGACGCCATCACCGAGCGCGTCCAACGGCGCAACTGGAACGTCCATCTCGCTCCAGACTCCGTCGCGTACGCCGCCCGGTTCGACGGCGGGTGGGCGGACATTTCGCTCGACACCACAAAGCGGACGGTTGGACAGCTGGTTGAAGCCCTCGTCGAGCCGGTCGAGCATCATCTCCGTGCCGTACCCCCGAGTCCTGTGGCGCATGCGCGTAAAAGGACTGCCACCTCGGGTGTGACCATCGTAACGGGGCCTGGGGGAGTGGGGCTATCGACCGCCGGCTTCCTCGCGTTCCTTCACAGCGTCTGGGCGGGCGAGCGTGGTGGCTACATCGACAGCCACCAGGTTGGGTTCCTCGGCGCTGCGCCGCGATCAATCGAGCTGGCGGCGCTGCGAGCCGCGAACACCGCGGCGCTGGTCCAGATAATGGCAGCGCACGGCATCCCAAGTGTCCTGGTGACCGCTGATCCGCCCACCGCCCGGGAGCTCATGACCCAGCTCGATGACCCAATGGTGATCTGGTTGGACGCCTCAGCCGCGACACTCGAGTCACGATTGCATTCCCGCGCTGCCGGCGGCGGTCCCCCGCTCGCGGGAGACCATCGTCTTGGCCTCGACGAAGCGCAGGTGCAAGAGGTGCTGAAGGCATCCACCGCAGAGTCACAAGACCTGGCATTCCGGCCTGCGGAATGTCAGGTAATCCCGACGGACGGGAAGACGGCAGAAGAGGTCGCTCAGCAGATTCGGTCGACGGCTGCCTCCTGATCCCAGTCCGCCACGGAGAAGTACTTCTCCCAGAGCCGTCGCCTGAACTCTTCCGCCTGCCATCCGCTTGACGCGAACAAATCCGAATACGTTTCTGCGAGCGACGTTTAACTGTTGGGCCAGGTCCGCTGCGCCACCGGATCCATCCGAAGCACGGCGCCCGCGCCAGGGTCTCGTGCGACATCGGTGCTGTCGATCTGGTTTGCCGGGAGATGCCCGAGTGTGGGCGGCGCGATTAGCCGCGCATACATCGAGGCGTATTCGCTCAGTGTCTTCGGCTCCGGCCCGCTCCCGGGAAGCGAGGAACGACTCAGCCACCTGGTCGAGCGACAACACAACCCCGTCAACACTGTCCAGTTCAGTTTTAGAAAGTGCGGAAGGCGGGACTTGAACCCGCACGCTCGAAAGCACAGGAACCTAAATCCTGCGTGTCTGCCAATTTCACCACTTCCGCGAGGCGAATCCAGTGTACTGGCGACCGCGGCGGGCTCCGGCCTGTGGATAACCGCAGCCAGGCGCATCCGGAATCACGCATCATGCTCAGGTGAGCAAAGCCGCCCAGATCATCGCCGAGCGGGTCAGGGAGCGTGTGCGTCGCGACGGCGTCGACTTGGGTGGCAACCCGATGCTCGCCGACGGGCTCGTTCGCGATGAGGTTCAGCGCTACAGCGAGCGGGCCCTTGGCGGCTCCCAGCCGCTGCTCGCCGACGAGGCGCAGGTCGCCCGCGAGGTCATGGCGACCATCATCGGCTACGGCCCCCTGCAAAGGTTCTTCGACGACGACACTGTTGAGGAGATCTGGATCAATTCGCCGTCCGAGATCTTCATCGCCCGCAACGGCATCGCCGAACCGTCTGGCGTTGAGCTGACCGACTCGCAAGTGCGCGACTTGGTGGAACGGATGCTGCAGTCCACCGGCCGCCGAGTCGACCTGTCCAGCCCATTCGTGGACGCCTCGCTGCCGGACGGGTCCCGGCTCCACGTCGTGATCCCGGATGTCACCCACCGGCACTGGGCGGTCAACATCCGCAAGTTCACCCACCGCATCCGGAATCTGCAGCAGCTCGTTGAACTCGGCTCACTCAGCCAGCGCGCGGCCGAGTTCCTGTGGATGTGCGTGCTGTCCGGCCAGAACATCCTCGTCTCAGGCGCGACACAGAGCGGCAAGACCACCCTGCTCGGCGCGCTGCTGTCGCTGTCTCGGCCTGGCGAGCGCATCGTGACGGTCGAGGAGACGTTCGAGTTGAGCGTCAGCGCGCGCGACGCTGTGGCGATGCAGTGCAGGCAGCCCAGCCTGGAGGGCACCGGCGAAATCTCGCTGCGGCGCCTCATCAAGGAGGCACTGCGGATGCGCCCCGATCGGCTGGTGGTCGGGGAAGTGCGCGAGGCCGAATCGCTCGACCTGCTGATCGCGCTGAACAGCGGCCTGCCCGGGATGTGCTCCATTCACGCGAACAGCGCACGGGATGCGCTGCGCAAGCTGTCCACGTTGCCGCTGCTCGCCGGGCGGAACATCGACGCGGCGTTCGTGGTGCCGACCGTCGCCAGCAGCATCGACGTGGTGGTGCACTGCGCGCTGGAGCGCAGCGGGCGGCGCCGGATCGCCCACATCGCGACGCCCACCGGCCAACTCAGCGACGGGGGCATCGAGGTCGACACCGTGTTCTCCTGGCGCGACGGTGCGCTCGCGCCGACCGGGGCCCTGCCGGCGCGCTCAGAGAAGTTCCTCGACGCCGGATTCGACCCGGCGATCCTGCTGCGCGGTGCGGCATGATCCTGATCCTCGGCCTCACGCTCGGGCTCGGGCTGCTGCTCGCGGCGTCGCCGTTCCTCTGGCCGGCGCGGGACAGCATCCGGAGTACACCGTCACGGCTCGGCGTGTTCCGCGACCGGCTCGCGCAGGCGGGCCTCGGCTCGGTCAGCCTGCCGCTGTTCGGGGTCGTCTCTGTGGTCGTCGGGCTGGCGATCGGGGCGGTGGTTTTCGCCTTCGTTCCGGTGATCGCCCTTGCAGTTGCCGCTGCCGTGGCGGCGACCGCGCTCCCGGCACTGCTGGTGAACTCACGCGCTCGCAAGCGACGCAAGCTGAGCCGGATGCTGTGGCCGGATGTCGTCGACCACCTGGTGTCGGGCGTGCGTTCCGGGCTGTCGCTGCCCGACAGTGTGTCGTCCCTCGCGGCCACCGGCCCCGCCACAACACGTGCAGAGTTCGCTAGTTTCGAGCAGGATTATGCGGCCACTGGCAACTTCCAACTGTGCCTGGATCGACTGAAGGCCAGGCTGGCCGACCCGACCGCCGACCGGCTGCTGGAGACGCTCCGGATGGCGCGCGAAGTAGGCGGCAGTGAACTGCCCGCGGTGCTGCGCTCGCTTGCCGCCTATCTGCGGCAGGAGTCCGCGATCCGGGGCGAGGTCGAAGCACGCCAGTCGTGGGTGATGAACGCCGCGAAGCTGGGCGCTGCCGCTCCGTGGGTGGTGCTTGTCCTGCTCGCGACTCGCCCGGAAGCCGCCGCAGCGTACAACTCTCCGAGCGGCATGGCGCTCATCGTCGGCGGGTTGCTTGTGACGGTCATCGCCTACCGGCTCATGGTCGCTCTCGCCCGGCTGCCCGAAGAGCGCCGGTGGTTCGCATGAGCGGGCTGGCCGGATGGGCGGTGTTGTGCGGCATCGCACTCGGTCTCGGCCTGTGGTCGTTGGTCAGCCTGGTGCCGCGCATCGGACGGCCGCGGCTCATTCACCGGGTCGCGCCGTACCTCATAGACGTGTCGGACGGCGCGCGCGAGCTGGTCGCGCGCCGTCCGGCCAACCCGTTGCCTGTGTTCGGCGCCTTGCTCGAACCGCTGAGCGCGCGCATCCGTTCCGAGGCCGGAGCGGCAACGACGCAGCTTCGGCTCCGGCAGGCCGGCTCCGACCTGAGTGTCGAGTCGTTCCGGGCAAGGAAGCTCGCGTGGGCGGTCGGCGGTGCTGGCGTAGGGGTGGTGATCGCCGCCGCGATGTCCCGGACGCAGACTGCCCCTGTCGTCGTGAGCATCGTCATCGCGGTGCTGTCCACGGTTGCGGGTTACCTCCTGCGCGACTGGTTGCTGCAGCGCGCCGCCAAACGCCGGATGTCGCGGATCGCGAGCGAGCTGCCGACGGTGCTGGAGTTCCTCACGCTGAGTCTCGCGGCGGGCGAGGGCATCCTCGACTCGCTGCGCCGAGTGGCGCGGGCCGGCAGCGGCGACCTGTCCTCCGAACTCGGGCGGGTGGTGTCGGAGGTCAACAGCGGCATGGCGCTGTCGGTCGCGCTCAACAGGCTGGTCTTAGGCATCCGGCTGCCCGCGCTGAGCCGCGCCGTCGATCAGCTGGTCGGCGCGCTCGAGCGCGGCAGCCCGCTCGCCGACGTCCTGCGGGCGCAGGCGCAGGACGCGCGCGAGCAGGCCAAGCGCGAGCTCATCGAGGTCGCGGGCAAGAAGGAAATCGCGATGATGGTGCCGCTGGTGTTCCTCATCATGCCGATCACCGTCGCGTTCGCCATCTTCCCCGGCGTCTTCGTGCTGCAACTGGGACTGTGAGAGGAGCAAGCATGCAATTGCTACGACGGATGCGAGATGAGCGCGGCGACGTGCCCGGCTGGGTGCTGATCACACTAATGACCGCCGGGCTCGTGATCCTGATCTGGGCGCTCGCCGGACCGGCGCTCAGCGACGTGTTCCAGCAGGCGATCAGCCGCGTCACCGGGTTCTGACCGATGCGGTCCCGGATGCTCGCCCGCCTCGAGCGCGACGAGTCCGGGTCCGCGGTGGTCGAGTTCGTGCTGGTCGGCGCCCTGCTGACCATGCTGACTCTCGCAGTTCTGCAACTGGGGCTCGCGCTGCTCATCCGAAACACGGTGCACGACGCGGCCGCCGAGGGTGCCCGTTTCGCCGCGCTCGCCGACAACACACTCGCCGACGGTGTCGCTCGCACGACCTCTCTGCTTGAGTCAGCGCTCGGGCCGACCTACGCCGGTGACGTAAGTGCCGCGTACGGGACGTACCTCGGGCATCCGTCCACGGTCGTGACCGTGCGGGCGCCGCTTCCGCTCATCGGGCTCGTCGGCATCGAGGGAGGGCTGGAGGTGGACGGCCATGCCGCGGTGGAAACGCTGGACTGACCGCCTGGCCCCACTCGCCTCGCAGCAGGGCGGCACCGCGTCGCTCGAGTTCATCACGGTCGGCATGATCCTGCTGATCCCGCTCGTCTACCTGGCCCTCGCGGTGGCCGCGATCCAGGGCGGTGCGCTCGCCGTCGAGGGCGCCGCACGGCAGGCTGCGCGGGTGTACGTGCAGGCGGAGACACCGGCAGAGGCAAGCGCGAGAGCCGAACGCGCCGTCGCCTTCGCGCTCGCCGACGCCGACATCGCCGACCCGCGAGCCGCCATCTCGATCGCCTGCTCACCCGACCCAGCCGACTGCCTCACCCGGCGGGGCGTCGTGACGGTGACCGTCAGTATCCGGGTGCCGCTTCCGCTCGTGCCCGCCGTGCTCGACTTCGATTCGCCGCTCGCAGTGCCGCTCGAAGCCTCCGCGACCCAGCAGGTCTCACGCTTCTGGGGCGCCGAATGAACCGCCGCCTGCTTCGCGACGAGGACGGCACGACCCTGCTCTTGACGATCTTCTACGGAGTGCTCGCGCTCGTGCTGATCCTGCTTGTCGTCGCGGCGACCTCGCTCTATCTCGAACGCAAGCGCCTGTTCACCCTCGCCGACGGTGCCGCTCTGGTCGGAGCGGAGGCGTTCGAGCTGGACGACGTGGTCGTCACCGCCGACATTCCTCGGGTCGAACTGCGCTCGCCGGATGTCGCCGCGGCCGTGTCCCACTACCTCGCCAGCGCTCCGGATGCCGCCGACTTCGAGCAACTCGCGGTCGAGCGCGCCGAGTCGGTCGACGGCCGCAGCGCCACCGTCACCCTCTCCGCGTTCTGGCGTCCCCCGATCGTGTCGCTGCTGGTGCCGGAGGGCTTCCCGCTCGAGGTGACCGCGAACGCCCGCAGCGTGTTCGGCCGCTAACCCGAAGGTGCGGCATCATGGTGCTCACCGATCACCCTGAGCCCGGGAGGCAGTGTGCAGTGGAGAATGCCGGCCGAGACCGCGCGTCAGGAGCGGATCTGGATGGAGTTTCCGCGCGACGGCTACACCCTCGGCACTAACGCCGAGTCAGCCGAAGAGGCCCGTCGCACCTGGTCGGCTGTCGCCCACGGCGCCGCCGAGTTCGAGCCGGTCACCATGTTGGTCGATCCAAGCGCGCGCGACCACGCCGCACGGCACCTGTCCAGCGACATCGAGGTCATCGAGACGCCGCTCGAAGAGTTCTGGATGCGCGACACCGGCCCGACCTTCGTCCTCGCTGAGGACGGCCGCCTCGGCGCCGTCGACTGGACCTTCAACGGCTGGGGCGCGACCGACTGGTCGGCCGGCACCGCCGACCAGCACATCGCCGGGTTCGTCGCCAGGGCGGTGGGCGCCGAGGTCATCCCGTCCCTGCTCGTGAACGAGGGCGGTGCCATCCACGTCGACGGCGAGGGCACCGTGCTCGTCACCGAGACCGTGCAACTCGACCCCGGCCGCAATCCGTACGCGGACAAGGCGCGGGTCGAGGCGGAACTCGCCCGCACGCTCGGCGCCACCCACGTCATCTGGCTGCCGCGCGGACTCACCCGCGACTACGAGGAGCTCGGCACTCGCGGCCACGTCGACATGGTCGCCGCGATCCCGTCGCCGGGCACGATCCTGCTGCACCAGCAGACCAACCAGGAGCATCCGGACTTCAAGGTGTGCCGCGACCTGCGCGAGTTCCTGCAGGGCACGCGCGACGCCGCCGGACGCGAGTGGACCATCATCGACATGCCCGCCCCCGACACCCTGTGCGACGACAAGGGTTTCGTGGACTGGAGTTACGTCAACCACCTCGTCGTCAACGACGGCGTCATCGCGTGCGGCTACGGTGAGGAGCGAGCGGATGCGCGGTCGCGCGAAATCCTGGAAGCCGCCTACCCGGGGCGGCGGGTCGTGACCGTCGACGCGCGGTCGATTCTCGCTCGCGGCGGCGGCATCCACTGCATCACGCAGCAGCAGCCGGCCACTTCGGTCTGAGCGGGGTCTCGACCACCGAGCGAAGCGCACCCGCCTAGGCTGGTTGGGTGAATCGCACAACCCTCGACGAGCGCGGCATCCCCGTGCGCCGCGAATCCGGGTTCAAGCGCGCCTTGAGCTGGCTGCCGGCAGCGATCCTGGTGCTGATCATCGGCGGCATCGTCTTCGCGGTCTTCGCCTTCGAGAACTCGTGGTGGACCGCCGACCGGCCCGTCGCATCCGCCGACCAGCAGGCTTCCGACGGCATGTCGACCTTCACCCAGCCGGGCCTCGACTTCCTGACCGTGCAGGGCTACGCGAAGATCAAGCTGCGTGAGAACGCGCTTCCGGCGTCCGAACTCGGTCTCGAGGCCGACGGGGCCAAGGAAGTCGAGCTGCTGCGTCCGGTGCAGGTGCGGCTGCTCGGCGAGGACGACGTCGTGGTGGTCGACCTCATCGACCGGCTCACCATCACGACGGAGAACGACACCGTCACCTCGGTCTCGTTGTACCCGTCTGGCACGAACCGGTATCCGGATGCGATCGCGTTGGTCCGCGGGCTCGCACCGAGCGTCGGCTGGACCGAGTCCGACATCCTCCGCTTGCAGTCACAACTCGCCGATGACGCCCGCGCATCCGAAACCGGGCAGATCACGGCGCAGCTGCCGGTCGTGACCGACAGCGGGTTGGCGGTCTCGGCGAGCTTCTTCGTCGACGTGAAGGCCGGCTACACCATCTTCAGCATCGACGTCGCGCGCCCCAGTTAGTGCTGCGGCCGGTTCGGCACGAACCGCGCCATGATGCCCGCCCCGGCCAGCCCGAGCACCCCCATCAGCGCGGCGGCGACCGACACCGATGCCACCGCGGTGACGCCCGCGACGACGAGCGGCGCTGCGGCCGCCCCGGATTGGGTGGTGAACCGCCACGCGCCCAGGAACGGGGCCGGGTCGCGTTTGTCCGCGAGGTCTGCGCCGAGCGTCATCATGATGCCGCTGCCGAGTCCGTTCGCGACACCGAGCACCATGGTGACGGCGATGAACCAGGTCACGTTTCCGGGCAGGTCGTGCGTGACCGAGAGCACCAGGTGGCCGACACCGAGTCCGGCCATCGACGGCAGAACGCTCCACAGCCGGCCCCAGCGGTCCATGATCTGCCCGCTCGCGTAGAACAGCGCAAAGTCCAGCGCGCCGCCGAGGCCGATGATGAGCGCCGCATTCGCATCCGTCAGCCCGATGCTCACCGCCCACAGCGGCAGGATCACCTGACGACTGGTCCGGATCGCGGCGAACAAGGCGCCGCCGACGCCGATGGTGAGCAGCGTGGCGCGCCGGTCCCGGATGGTGCGGAACAGCCCGGCCGACTCCCGGGCGACGAACTCCTCGCCCTCATGGAGACCGGATGCCGTAGCCCGGGCGGCGAACAACGCGGTCGGATCCGGCATCACCAGGAGAGTCACCGCCGCCAGCAGGCAGGCGACCGCGTGCACCCAGAACACGGCCTGGGCCGAGCCGGTCAACCCGATCACCGCCGCGGCAACGAACGGGCCGATGAACATCCCGAGCCGCAGGGTGCCGCCGAGGGTCGACAGCGCCCGCGCGCGGTAGGCGAGCGGCACGAAGCTGGTCATGAACGCGTGCCGTGCCAGTGCGAACGCGGCGGTCGAGAGCCCGATCAGGAACACGCCGACCGCGAGCATCGCGATGCCCTGCGCCAGCAGCGCGACACCGACCCCGACGAGGGAGAGCAGTGCTGCGCCGATCATCGAGGGACGTTCACCGAGTCGCGCGACGATCCAGCCGCTCGGGATGTTTCCGATCAGCCCGCCGATGACGAACAGTCCCGCAATCAGACCGGCAACAGCCAGGTCCGCACCGGCGTTGCTCGCCACGATCGGGATGATCGGGATGATCGCGCCCTCACCGATCGCGAATGCCAGGGTCGGCAGCAGCACAGGCACGGCAAGCGAGCCGAAGCGGAAGGGCTGTTCTGAACTCACTCGCACAACTCTATTGAGGCCCGCGACGGTAGGCTTTTGCGCGACATGATTGATCTGGACATCTCGCAGGAGCTCGCCGAACTGCGCAAGACCTTTGCGGACATCCGATCCGTTGTGGGCGTCGAGCGCCTGCAGCAGCAGGTCGCCGAGCTGAGCGAGCAGGCGGGTGCTCCGGATCTCTGGGATGACCCGGATGCCGCGCAGAAGGTTACGAGCGCACTCAGCCACCGTCAGTCGGAGCTCGCGCGCGTGATCGAGCTCGAGCGTCGCATCGACGACCTCGAGGTCATGGCCGAGCTGGCGAACGAGGAATCCGATGAGAGCGTCGCCATCGAGGTGCGCACCGAACTGGAGTCCATCGAGCAGGTGCTCGGCGACCTCGAGGTGCAGACCCTGCTGAACGGTGAATGGGACGAACGTCCCGCCGTCATGACCATCCGCGCGGGCGCGGGCGGCGTCGACGCGGCCGACTTCGCCGAGATGCTGCAGCGCATGTACTTGCGCTGGGCGGAGCAGCACGACATGCCCGCCCGCGTGCTGGACACCAGCTACGCCGAAGAGGCGGGCATCAAGTCGACCACGATCGAGTTCGACGCCGCGTACGCATTCGGCAAGCTGAGCGTGGAGGCCGGAACGCACCGGCTGGTGCGGATGAGCCCGTTCAACTCTGCGGGCAAGCGACAGACGAGCTTCGCGGCCGTCGAGGTCATCCCGCTGATGGAGGAGACCGACCACATCGACGTGCCGGAGTCCGACATCCGAATCGACGTTTTCCGGTCATCCGGACCCGGCGGGCAGTCGGTCAACACGACCGACTCCGCCGTGCGCATCACTCACGTGCCGACCGGGATCGTCGTGTCGATGCAGAACGAGAAGAGCCAGATTCAGAACCGCGCTGCTGGAATGCGCGTGCTGCAGTCGAGGCTGCTGCTGCTCAAGCACGAGCAAGACGCGGCGCAGAAGAAGGAACTCGCCGGGGTGATCACCGCGAGCTGGGGTGACCAGATGCGCAGCTACGTGCTCGCGCCGTACCAGATGGTCAAGGACCTGCGCACCGAGTTCGAGGTTAACAACCCGTCCGCCGTCTTCGACGGTGACCTGGACGGGTTCATCAGCGCCGGCATCCGCTGGCGCAAGCGCGACATCGAAGAGTAAGGGTCGGGCGGCGCCGCCGGTGGGGTGAGTCGCTACGCGCATCCGGAATGCCCGTCCGTAGGCTCGAAGGCAAATGATTCGCTTCGACCAGGTCACCAAGCTGTACCCCGGCAACACGCGGCCAGCCCTCAATTCGGTGTCGCTCGAGATCCTGCCCGGTGAGTTCGTGTTCCTCGTCGGCGCGTCCGGGAGCGGCAAGTCCAGCTTCCTCCGCCTCGTGCTGCGGGAAGAGCACCCGACTCGCGGACAGATCCACGTGCTCGGGCAGCACCTCGGCAAGCTGTCGAGCCGCAAGGTGCCGTACTTCCGGCGCAACCTCGGGGTGGTGTTCCAGGACTTCCGCCTGCTGCCACAGAAGACCGTGTTCGACAACGTCGCGTTCTCGCTGCAGGTGATCGGCAAGAGCAAGGGATTCATCCAGGAGGCGGTCCCGGATGTGCTCAAGATGGTGGGCTTGGCCGGCAAGGCGAGCAGGTTGCCGCACGAACTTTCCGGTGGCGAGCAGCAGCGCGTGGCAATCGCGCGCGCGATTGTGAACAAGCCGTCGATCCTGCTCGCCGACGAGCCGACCGGAAACCTCGACCCCTCGACCAGCGCCGGCATCATGACCCTGCTGGAGCGCATCAGCGCCGGCGGCACCACCGTGATCATGGCGACCCACGACGCGGGCATCGTCGACCAGATGAAGCGCCGCGTGATCGAACTGATCAGCGGCCAGGTCGTGCGTGACGAACGTCAGGGCGGCTACCTCACCCAGGCCGTGCCGGTGCAGCGCGAAAGCGACCTGTACGACGCGGGAACCGACATCGAGGCGGAGGTCAAGCGGTGAGGCTCGGGTTGATCCTCTCCGAGGTGGGGCAAGGCATCCGTCGCAACCTGTCGATGGTGATCGCGGTCGTTCTGGTGACCTTCATCTCGCTGAGCTTCGTGGGCGCCGCCATCCTGCTGCAGATGCAGATCGGGCAGATGAAGGGGTACTGGTACGACCGCGCGCAGGTCGCCGTCTACCTGTGCACCGAGTACGTCGATTCGGCGAACTGCGGGCAGACCGAGGCGACCGCGGAGCAGAAGGCGTTCGTCGAGCAGCAGCTCAAGACGGAGCCGCTAGCATCCCTGATCAGCAAGTACGCGTTCGAGGATCACGAGCAGGCGTACGAGAAGTACCTGGAGCAGTTCGGCGAGACCGGTGAGTCGAGCTTCGTGACCGCGGACTTCCTGCCCGAGACATTCTGGGTGAACCTGAACAACCCGGAGCAGTCGGATGCGCTCGTCGAGCGGTTGTCCGGACTGCCGGGGGTTGAGGAGGTCCTCGACCAGCGGGAGTACCTGCAGCCCATCTTCGACGCGCTGAACGTCGCGAGCTACACGGCGATCGGTGTGGCCGTCCTCATGCTCATCGCGGCGGTGCTGCTCATCGCGACCACCATCCGGTTGAGCGCGTTCAGCCGGCGTCGCGAGCTCGGAATCATGCGCCTGGTGGGCGCCTCGAACCGGTTCATCCAGACGCCGTTCGTGCTTGAGGGGGTTGTCGCCTCGTTGATCGGGTCGATCCTGGCCGGAGCGGCGATCGTGTCGCTGGTGCACTTCTTCGTGCAGGGCTACCTGAACGCGGTCCCGGGCACGACACCGTACGTCGGGCTGACAGATGCACTCATCGTGGTGCCCATCCTGTTGGTGGTCGGCGTCGGGTTGGCGGCCATGTCGGCGGCCATCGCCATCCGGCGCTACCTGCGCGTGTAGCCGCGCACTGGCCATTCCGGATACACTGGTGGGCTTTGTCAAACAAGAACCATTGGAGTGAGCCGTGCCCAGGGAACGTGGCCAGAACGTGGTGGCCACCAATCGTAAAGCCCGCCACGACTACACCATCGAAGACACCGTCGAGGCCGGACTGGTCCTGACCGGGACCGAGGTGAAGTCGCTGCGGGCCGGTCGTGCATCCCTTGTCGACGGCTACGCGTTCATCGACGGGGGAGAGGCGTGGCTGGATGCCGTGCACATCCCCGAGTACAACCAGGGCACCTGGACCAATCATCCGCCGCGCCGCAAGCGCAAGTTGCTGCTGCACAAGGCGCAGATCCTGAAGCTGCACAGCAAGGTCAAGGAGGGCGGCTACACGCTCATCCCGCTGTCGCTGTACTTCAGCGATGGGCGCGCGAAGGTCGAGCTGGCGCTGGCCAAGGGCAAGCGCGAGTACGACAAGCGGCAGACGCTGCGTGAGCGTCAGGACAACATGGAGGCGCGTCGCGCGATCGCCTCGAAGAGTCGCCTCGGCGAGTAGGCGCTCAACACTCCCGCACGCCGAGTTGCCCACTTCGGCCCTGGTTTTCGGGTGATTCGGGGGCGGAAGTGGGCAACTCGATGGTCAGCTCGCCACGAACCTCGCGTCGACTACGGATGCGACCTCGATCTCCTCGGGTTTGAGCGACAGTTCGCTGACACCCGCTCCGTCCGCCATCAGCGCGGCTTTCGACATCCGGGCACGCGCCAGTTCGCTGGCACCGGATGCTTCGCTGCCGAGCATCCCCGGATCCGCGAGGGCGATCGCCTTCACCTGCCCGAGCCCGATGCTCTGCGCGTAGACGCTGGCCTTGGCGACGGCATCCTTCACCGCGCGGGAGCGCACCTCCGCGGTGAGGGCGGTCTTGCGCGACTCGGTGAGGTCCCACGCGATGTGGCTGATGGTGACACCGTCGATGGCTGCGGTCTCCTCGACCCAGCGGGCGAGCGCCTCGAAGTCGCTGAACTTCGCCGAGAAGTTGATGCGTGCATGGTAGACGAGGGGCAACTGCTCGCCGGTGTTGCTCCACGGCTTCTCGCTCCACACCTGAACCATGTCGCTGGCCCACCAGGTGATCGGCCCGGCCTGAGAGTCATACATGTCGACGATCGACTCGCGCACGGTGACGGCCGAGGAGGTTGCCGAGTTGAAAGCCCCGTCGCGGGAATCCGATTCGAAGTGCACGCTCAGCGTCACTGTGGCCCGCTCGGCGGGGTAGTAGGTCGAGTACGACCCCTGCACGGTGATGATGGTGTCGGTCATCGGAGCCCCTTCCGCGGATGCCTTATCTTGACATGCGAGAGGGAATAGCCAACCAGCGGCATCCGTTGTAGAATTCAAGGCTGCATCAAATAGGCATGCAGGTTTGGCAACTCAACAGCGCGCGATAGTGACTTGGCTCTAATGAGCTCGAGCATGGGGATGATCGGTTTCGACATTGCCTGAGCGAGTACGAGAAGCGGGTCGAGGATGCAGGGTTATCTCGTTAACGATCTCTGCAAAAAACAAGTGCCAATAAATCACGCACTGACTTCACCCTCGCTGCCTAAGCAAGGGAACTAAAAGTCCGTCAGCCCGGGGATGCCCTCTACCTGGATGCTGGCGTCATCTAGAGGGATTGCTTCCGCGTTGCGCCTAAGGGCGCGGAGGGACTTGCACTTGGGCTGGGCTCGTCGGTTTAGCTGCCAGTGGCAAATTCCGGGGCCGAGTAGAACGCTTCACTGGATACGCCCGTAGAAGACGTACGACCACAGCAGTGGACGGGGGTTCAATTCCCCCCATCTCCACCATTTAGGTCGCTATCGCGCGCTGTTGCCATCGTGGCGCCTCGGCGTCAGCCGCCTAGTCGGCTGCCGGGCTCTGGCACACGACTTCAAGTTTAAAGCCGTGCGGGTCCAGGAAATAGGTGGCGTAACAGTGCTCGCCGAACTGCGGGAACGGTCTCGGCGCGTGCAGAACTTCGTCGCCCCGATCGCGGACCCACGCGTGCACCGTATCCACTTCCTCCCGCGTAGCGACTAGGAACGCGAGGTGCTGCAGCCCGCTGTGGTGTCGTGAGTAGGCTCCGTCCTCGGTCGATTCGTAAAGGAAGAGCTGGGCGCCGTTCCAGTCGTTAGGGCAGTAACCGTTACCGAAGCAGGGCTGGAAGCCAACCATCGGCATCAGCTCGTCGTAGTACGCCTTCGCGATCTCCATGTCAGGGACGCCCAAACCAACGTGGTCTATTGGCATCGTTCTCCCTTAAGTGTCCCGCGGCGGAACGCGTCAGAACGCGCCCCAATTTACGCCCCGCCTTAGCAGGTAGGCGTGGAGGGGTGCCAACCGCCGGTTTGACGGTTTTTCGAGGTTGCATGACTGTGGGTTCCGTTCCGTGGGACCGAGCCGTGAAATAAGGTCGGGGGATGACCGGTCTAACTCCGTACCTTCACTTCGATGGAACCGCCCGTGAGGCGCTTACCTTCTACCGCGACATCTTCGGCGGCGAGCTTGAACTGCACACGTTCGCTGACTTCGGCCGCACCGACGGCCCTAGGGATGCCATCGCACACGGCGAGCTGAGCGGCAGCGTTCAATTGTTCGGCGCTGATGCAGGCAAGGACGATGTACCCCTGAAGGTGCAGGGAGTCATGTTCTCGCTGCTGGGCACCGCCGACCCGGCGACCCTCGAATCCTGGTTCGCTGCCCTGGCCGAAGGCGGCGAAGTGAAGGACCCGCTGCAGGAGCGACCGTGGGGCGGGCACGACGGCCAGGTTGTGGACGGCTTCGGTGTGCCGTGGCTCATCGGCTACGAGGTCTGAACAGTCTGTCGCGCTGACGGGCGGAATCATTCACTCATAGGTGTCTGTCCACGCCGCGATGTCGACTCCGTGGTTGTCGGGTGAAGCGAGCGTCCACCACATCGGAGCACGGGAGTCATCGGCGAGGCGGCCGCCGGCGGCAAGTGCGGCGGCGACCCGGTCCTGCGCCCGATCGGCCGGAACGGAAACGTCGATGTGAGTCCGGCCGCGAGCGCGCGCATCCCGCTTGTTCGGCTGGAACGACAACTGTGGACCACGGCGCAGCGGATCGATCGAGTCGTACTCGCCCGAGATCTCGTATCCCAGTGCTGCCGTCCAGAACGGCCGGGTGTCGACGTCCGAGTGCTGGGCGACAGCGATGTCGACGCATTGGATGAGCGTTAGATCGGCGCGCAACGACAACTCCTTGGCGGCAACAGACACCGCCGCCGCGAACTCGGCCGCACGCGCTGTGATGCTGTCGGCGCCTCGGTACGGGACACGGACGACAATCGCCTCCGGCCGCAGATCGACATCCGGCTCGATCGAGAGCCGATCGGACTCCGCCACGATCGCAGGCACAAGACGCGAGGCATGAGCGAGTGATTCTGACACGAACACCGCCTGCGGTCCCCAGGCAGTCACGCGCCATTCCGTCACACCGGCTTGGCGATGGAACTCTGCCGCTGACAAACCCGGAGAACCGCCTTCAGTTGTGCTCATTTGGCTACCCCTCTGCGCTGGATGACCTAGACCGTACGTGTCAACGGCAGACACAGTAGCTGAGGCAGGCGAGGTCAGCCTCTGGGCGCCGCTGACCTCATGGCACGATCACGGTCATCCCGGGATGCCCGCCGGCGTCCATCGTTGCGAGCGCATCTGGGGCCTCCTCCAGCGTGATCGTGCGTCCGACCAGCACTGTCGGGTCGATGCGACCCGAGCGAATCGCCTCCAGCATCGCCGGGTACTCGTGCGCCGCCATCCCGTGGCTGCCGAGCAGCTCCAGTTCGTTCGCGATCACCAGATCCATCGGCATCGGCGCAAGCGAGTGCTCCGCGAGCATCAGCCCGACCTGCACATGCCGCCCGCGCTTACGCAGGCTGCGCACCGAGTTGAGGCTCGTCGCGCTGCTCCCGTAGGCATCCAGCGACAGGTGCGCGCCGCCATCCGTCGCCTCTCGCACCGTGGATGCGACGTCACCGTCTCCGCGTACCGCGACAGCGCCCAGACCTTCGGCGAGCGCCAGCGCATCCGCCGACACATCCACCGCAACCACCCGCGCCCCCGCCGCGACCGCGATCATGATCGCCGACAGCCCGACACCGCCGCAGCCGTGCACCGCCACCCACTCGCCGGCCTGCACGCGACCCTGAGTCATGACCGCGCGATACGCGGTCGCGAACCGGCACCCGAGCGCCGCCGCGGACACGAAGTCCTGCCCATCTGGCAACGCGATCAGGTTGGTGTCTGCCTCGGCGATCGCCACGAGGTCGGCGAACGAGCCCCAGTGCGTGAACCCTGGCTGCTCCTGGTTGTCGCACACCTGCTGGTTGCCGGCCAGGCACTGCTCGCACCGCCCGCACGCGCAGATGAACGGCACGGTCACGCGGTCGCCGGCCTTCCACCGAGTGACCTCGGCGCCGACCTCATCCACGACGCCGGCGAGCTCGTGGCCGGGAACGTGGGGGAGCCGGATGTCGGGGTCGTGTCCCATCCAGCCGTGCCAGTCGCTGCGGCACAGCCCGGTCGCCTCGACCCGGATCACCGCACCGGTCGGCGCGCACACCGGCGCCGGCACATCCGTCACCGCAGGTAACTGACCGAACTCACTGAACAGCACCGCGCGCATTCGCACCCCCGATTTCTTCCCCCACAGTAGCGAGGGCGCTGAGGGTCAGTCGTCGCGCGACGTGATCTGCAGATTGCCCTCAGCCACGGCCTCGGGCATGATGTCACGCTCAATCGTCGTAGCCAGCGGGACTTCCTTCACAAAGAACAGCAAGA
This sequence comes from Cryobacterium sp. BB736, assembly GCF_014980265.1. Taxonomy (NCBI): domain Bacteria; kingdom Bacillati; phylum Actinomycetota; class Actinomycetes; order Micrococcales; family Microbacteriaceae; genus Cryobacterium; species Cryobacterium sp. BB736. The sequence goes on along the minus strand of NZ_JABXWQ010000001.1, from coordinate 121,489 downwards.
TGACAGCGACCACCGCGAGCGGCACCATGAACAGGTACAACGGCATGAGCGCGTCGTTGAAGCTCAGCACAACGACGTCATAGATCGGAGCAGGCAGCGCGGCCAGCGAATCCGGCGTGAGCGAGTTGACGCCGCCTGTCGCCGCTTCCGCATCCGGCAGGCGCTCGCCCAGCAGGGCGACCAGCCGCGACGTGAACACGCTGCCGACCACCGCGCTTCCGAGCGTCGCACCGATTTGCCGGAAGAAGTTGTTCGCAGCAGTCGCGGTCCCGACCTGCGAGTTCGGGAACGAGTTTTGCACGATCAGCACCAGGATCTGCATGCCCAGCCCGAGGCCGATGCCGAACACCGCAATGTAGGCGCAGAACAGCCACACCGAAGTCTGCGGCGTCAGGGTGCTGAGCAGCGCGAGGGCGACCGCGACGAGCACGGTGCCGACGATCGGCATCCACTTGTACCGCCCGTACTTGCTCACCAGCACGCCGGAGCCGACGGATGCGATGAGCAGCGCCCCCATCATCGGGATCATGAGCAGTCCGGCTTCGGTCGCATCCGCACCGACCGTCATCTGCAGGTAGGTGGGCAGGTACCCGATCGCGCCGAACATCGCCACGCTGGTCAGCAGACCCGCGATCGTGGTCAGGTTGAAGTTGCGGTCACGGAACAGCGACATCGGGATGATCGGCTCCGCGGTGCGGCGCTCGACGAGCACGAACGCGATCGCGGTGACCACGGTCGCGATGATCAGCCCGATGATCACGGGGGAGTCCCACGCGAAGTCCTTACCGCCCCAGGATGCGACGAGCACCAGCGACGTGGTGGAGGCCGCGAGCAGCGCCATGCCCCATCCGTCGATCTTCGGACGACCTGTCCGCGGCCGGTGCAGATGCAGCAGGAACACCGCCGCCGCGAGCGCCAGCACCCCGAGCGGAAGGTTGATCCAGAACGCCCAGCGCCATCCTGGACCCTCGGTGATCCAACCGCCCAGCAGCGGGCCGGCCACCGATGACACCGCGAACACCGCTCCCATCGCGCCCATGTACTTGCCGCGCTCGCGTGCGGGGACAACGTCCGCGATGATCGCCTGGGACAGGATCATCAGCCCGCCGCCACCGAGCCCCTGCACAACGCGAGCCGCGATTAGCCAGTTCATGTCGCCTGCGAGAGCGCCGATTACCGAGCCGGCCATGAACAGCGAGATCGCCGCGATGAGCAGTGACTTGCGCCCGATCAGGTCGCCGAGCTTGCCGTAGATCGGCATCACTATGGTCGACGCCAGAATGTACGCCGTCATCACCCACAGCATGTGCTCGACGCCGTTCAGCTCGCCGACGATGGTCGGCATCGCCGAGCTGAGCACGGTCTGGCTGAGGGAGGCGAGCAGCATCGACAGCATGAGGCCGATGAACAGGAGGATGATGCCGCGCCGGGAGTCGCTCGACTGCTTGCGCGTGGTGGTGCCTGTGGTCATTGGAGTGAGCGGGTTACCTCTCGAAGTGTGTTGAGCATGTCGGCGATTGCCGAGTCGGTATCAGGGGCGGCGGATGGGTCCGCCAGGAGCTTGCGCACCGCGAGTCGAACGACGCCACTGGCGATCATCACGAGCACGGCTGCCGCGTCGCCCGGATCGGACGCGTCAGAGTATTCTCCTGACGCGCGCATCCGCTTTGCGACGGCCGACGCGATGCGCAGCTCGATCGCCAACATCCTCGCGAACCGGTCTCGGAACAGCTCCGGATGCTCAAAGAGCAGCCTCCGACGTTGTTGCAACACCTCGTTGTCGGACGAGACGAGCACGTGGCGCGCCAATTCGACGAGGTCGGCCAGCAGTTCGCCGGTTCCAGCTACGAAGGCCGCCAGCTGCTCATCCGTCGGCTGTTCCTCGTGGAAGCCGAGGATCGCGTCGTCCTTGGTCGCGAAGTAATTGAAGAAGGTGCGCGCCGAGACTCCGGCCTCGGCGCTGATCGCCGCGACAGTCGCCGCATCCGGGCCGAGCTCCGCGGCTTGCCGCAGAGCAGCCCGGTGGATCGCCTCGCGGGTCTCACGCAGCTTGCGCTGCCGGAGCCCCTCGTTCGTCGTCACTCCATGAATTATTGCACAGAGTGCAATCTTGCATCACCTGCAACCTTGCGGCAGCCTTACCTGCGCATAGGTTTGTGCCAATAGCAAGGGAACAATCGCTTGCCTATGGCACAAACCTCTGCCGAAGGGGCTAGGACTGCGGTCCGGCGTTCTTCACGCTGCCCTTGCGCTCGCCCTCGAGGTCGACCACGAGGCACAGGATCTCGCGGTCGTCGGCGTCGTTCCAGGTCTCAGTCGTGGGCACGAAGTAGCTGTAGTCGAGGCTGCCGCTCTGCTCCCAGGAAGCACCGATGTAGTCCTCGAACGCGACGAAGCACTCGTCCTCCGCCTGCCCGACGACCTCATCCTCACCGGGGTAGTCGCCGTCTTCCAGGATCACGCTCTTGGTCACCTCGTAGAGGTGCGGTTCGCTGCATTCGACGATGGGAACATCCGCGACCTCGTCGTTCACAAGCGTGCCCTCGTTGAAGCAGTCGCCGACCTTGAGGGTGAAAACATTGTTGCCACCGCCGAGGAGCCCGCCGATCACGCTGCAGCCGCTCAGAGTGACGGATGCTGCCAGAACAGCGGCGATTCCGAGGACACGACGGCTGGGGCTAACCATGAAAAAAGGCTCCTAATCGACTGTGAATGTGGCGAGAACCGCCTCGTGGAGTCTACCGTTCGTCGCAAGCGCCGAGCCGCCCCACGGTCCCTCCTCACCGTCGATCGAAGTCATCGTTCCGCCCGCCTCGTGGATGATCGGGAACAGCGCCGCCATGTCGTACGGCTGCAAACCGAACTCGCCGGCGATGTCGACCAGACCCTCCGCGACCATCATGTACGGCCAGGCGTCGCCGTAGTCGCGCGTGCGCCACACGCGACGCGTCAGCCCGAGGTAATTCTCGAGCCGACCGGCCTGCTCGAACCGGTCGATCCCGCTCATCGCCAGTGAAGCATCTGCCAGCTCCGGCACGGCGGAGACCCGGAGGCCGCGCTGCGCACCGTCGCGGTCGGTCGTGTAGGCGCCGTGGCCGATTGCTGCCCACCAGCGCCGTCCGAACGCGGGCATGCTGACGACGCCGACCACCGGATAGCCGTCCACCGCGAGCGCGATGAGCGTCGACCACACCGGGACGCCGCGCAGGTAGTTGGCGGTGCCATCGATCGGGTCGATAATCCACTGCCTGCGCGCCTCGCCGACGGTGCCGTACTCCTCCCCGAGGATCGAGTCCTCCGGCCGAGCCTGGGCGAGCTCGTGGCGGATGGCCTCTTCGACAGCCTGGTCCGCATCCGTCACCGGGGTGCGGTCCGGCTTCGTGTCGATGCGGAGATCAGTGGCGCGGAACCGCACGAGCGAGATCGTGTCGGCGAGGTCCGCGAGCCGGAGGGCCAGTTCTAGATCGTCTTCGGAATGACCGTTCACGACTCTCAGGTTAGCGTCGCGAGCAACCGCTGCAGGGAGTCGAGTCGTTTCGCCCCGAATTCACCGAGCCGACCCTCCTCCACCCGCTCGATGATCGCGCAGTCCGGCGCATCCGGAAGGTGGGTGCAGCCGCGCGGGCACTCCTCGGCGACCTCCGCCAGGTCGGTGAACGACTTCAGGATGTTGTCGGGGTCGACGTGACCGAGGCCGAAGGAGCGGATGCCGGGGGTATCGATGATCCAGCCGGTGCCGACCCGGTACGAGACGCTCGACGACGAAGTGTGGCGGCCGCGTCCGGTCACGGCGTTGACGTCACCGGTGGCGCGGTTCGCATCCGGCACCAGGGCGTTCACGAGTGTCGACTTGCCGACTCCGGAATGGCCGACAGCGACCGCGGTGTTCCCGGAGAGCAGGGAGCGGAGTTCGGCCAGCGGGAAGGCGTCCTGGGAGCTTTTGACCACCGTCAAGTCGAGGCCGGCGAAGTTCGCGAGGAACGGCTCCGGGTCGGCGATGTCGGTCTTGGTGATGATGAGGATCGGCCGGATGCCGGCGTCGAAGGCCGCCACGAGGTAGCGGTCGACCAGCCGGGGGCGCGGTTCCGGATCCGCCGCCGCGACGACGATGAGCATCAGGTCGGCGTTGGCGACTATCACCCGCTCCACCTCGTCGGTGTCGTCGGCGCTTCTGCGCAGCACGGTGTCTCGGGGCTGGATGCGCACGATGCGGCCGAGGGTGCCCTCGTCGCCGGTGGTGTCGCCGACAACATCGACGCGGTCACCGGTGACGATCGCCTCCTTGCGCAGCTCGCGCGCGCGAGTGGCGGTGAGGTCGCGTTCGTCGTCGGTGCCCTCCGCGATGAGCACCCGGTAGCGTCCGCGGTCGACCGCGAGCACGCGCGCGGTCAGCGCATCGCTGTGCTCGGGCCGGATCTTGGTGCGAGCCCTGCTTCCCTTCGGATTCGGGCGCACCCGAGCCTCGTAGTCGGCGTACTTGTCGTCGTCATCGTCGTCGACGTCGGTCAGCCAACTCATCGGCGGCTCACATCAGCCCCAGGTTCAGCGGGTCGACCGGCTTCGCGCTCGGACGGATCATCTGCTGCCACAGTTCCGGGAACTCCGGGAGGGTCTTCGCGGTGGTGCCGATGTCGTCGATCGCGACTCCGTCGACCGCGAGCCCGATGATCGCGCCGGTTGTCGCCATCCGGTGATCCTCGTAGCTGCGCCAGAGGCCGCCGTGCAGCGGCTGCGGGTCGATTGCGAGTCCGTCCTCAAGCACGGTGACCTTGCCGCCGAGCGCGTTGACCTCGGTCGCGAGCGCGTCGAGGCGGTCGGTCTCGTGGCCGCGGAGGTGGCCGATGCCGGTGAACCGGCTCGGGCCGTCGGCGAGTGCCGCGAGCGCGACCAGGGCGGGCACCAGTTCGCCGCCGAAGCTCAAGTCCAGCTCGACACCGTGGATGGTTCCGGAACCCTCGACGGTGAGGTTGCCGTCGGATCGCGTGACGACGCCACCGAAGAGCGGCAGCAGCCGCTCCAGTTCCGCGCCGACCTGGCTCGTCCCATCCGGCCAGTTCTGAACAGTGACGGAACCGCTCGCGACCAGCGCGGCCGCCAGGAATGGTGCCGCGTTGGAGAGGTCCGGTTCGAGGGTCACGCCGAGACCGGCGACCGGGCTGGGCGGCACGATCCACACGCCGGGGCTCGGGTTCTCGACCCTGACGCCGCGACCGGCGAGGGTTGCGATCGTCATGTCGATGTGCGGCAGGCTGGGCAGCTTGTCGCCCGTGTGACGCAGCTCCAGTCCGTTGTCGAACCGGGCGCCGACGAGCAGCAGCGCGGAGACGAACTGGCTGGATGCCGACGCGTCGACCTCGATGGTGCCGCCGGCGACGCGTCCGGTGCCGTACAGGCTGAATGGGAGGGTGCCGCGACCGTCATCCGAGACCGAGACGCCGAGGCGGCGCAGCGAATCGATGGTCGTGCGCATCGGCCGCTTGCGTGCGTGCGGGTCGCCGTCGAACGCCACCGGCCCGAGAGCGAGCGCCGCCAACGGCGGGACGAACCGCATCACCGTGCCCGCGAGACCGCAGTCGATGGATGCGCCGCCGCTGAGCTCGCCGGGGGTGATCACGAGATCGGGCCCGTACTCGCCGGTGCCCGGTGTCTCTTCGATGCCGACGCCGAGGGCCTTGAGCGCTTGCACCATGAGCGCGGTGTCGCGGGAGTGGAGCGGGGCGCGGAGCCGCGACGGCCCGGATGCGACCGCAGAGAGCACGAGCTCACGGTTGGTGAGCGACTTCGAGCCGGGGAGCGAGACGTGCGCGCTCAGCGGCCCGGCGGAACGCGGCGCATGCCACGGTCCGTTCTCGGTCGCGTCGTCTGGGTCGTCGTTTCCGTACGGATTGAACTCAGGCTTGGAATATCTAGAAGTCAGCATCGGTTATCAGGGTAGTATCCCGCCGCTAAGAAAGGCCCAGTGTGACCGCGATCCTCGCACCCGATGCGCCACCATCCACGGTGGATGTTCATGCTCTGGAACTAAGCTTGGCGGCGATGACAAGCACGGATAACGCGGAGCCCACCCCCGTCGACGATAACCGCCTGCGGGCGCTCTTCGAGGAGCAGGCAATCCCGTTCATGGATCAGCTGTACGGCGCCGCCATGCGCATGACGCGCAACCCGGCCGACGCGGCCGACCTGGTGCAAGAGACGTTCGTGAAGGCGTTCGCCGCCTTCCGCCAGTTCAAGCAGGGCACGAACCTGAAGGCCTGGCTGTACCGCATCCTCACCAACACGTACATCAACAGCTACCGCAAGAACCAGCGCAACCCGTACCAGGGCACCATTGACGAGCTTGAGGACTGGCAGCTGGGCGGGGCGGAGTCCGCCACCTCGATGTCGTCACGCTCGGCGGAGGCCGAAGCGATCGACCGCATGCCGGACTCGGCCGTGAAGGAAGCGCTGCAGTCCATCTCCGAGGACTTCCGGCTCGCGGTCTATTTGGCCGACGTTGAGGGCTTCTCCTACCAGGAGATCGCCGACATCATGAAGACTCCGGTTGGCACCGTGATGAGTCGCCTGCATCGTGGCAGGCGGATGCTTCGCGAGCTGCTTGCCGGCTACGCGCGGGGTCGTGGGCTCGCGACCGCTGCACAGGTTTCGGGAGAGAAGAAATGACCGACTGCGGATGCGAGAAGGCCAAAGCCGAACTCGAGGAATACCTTCACAACGAACTGTGCCGTGAGGATGTCGCCGACATCACCGAGCACATGAAGTCATGCGATGACTGCTCCGCAGAGGCGGAAGTGGGTCGCGTGCTCATGCAGGCGATCCAGCGCGCCTGCCAGGAGAAGGCACCCGCGGATCTGCGCTCGCACGTGCTGGAGCGCATCCGAGAGGTTCAGTCCTCCCACTGAGCGACGCGCCCGTTCCGGACGGTCGCGGCAGGTGCGCCGGGCGCGGATGTCCGGAGCGGGCGCGTTCGCCCGCAGCGGGACCGATCAGTCAAGGATGACGATCGCCGACTGGAAGTTGGTGCCACGCGTGAACTGCAGCTGCATGTGCAGCCAGGCGATTGCTTCCATGACCGAGGCCTGAGCAAGCGCACCGATGTCGATCACCCGGAACCCGGTCTTGTCGCCGAATTCAGCGACCTCAGCCTTGGCATCGGCATCATCGGCTGCGATGAACAGGTCAAGCTGGTGACCGTTTTTGGTGCCCGCGATCACATTCGGAGCGAAGACCGTATTGAACGCCTTCACGACCCTCGCGTTTGGGGCGAGCTTCTGAATCTCTTCGGCACCGGATGTTCCCGGCGCAGTAGCAAGGCCCGTGAAGTCATCATTGATCGGGTTCGACGAATCGACGACCACCTTGCCGGTGAAGCCATCGAAGGCCCTGACCAGCTCGGGCGCGGCGGAGAATGGGACCGCGAGGAACACCAGTTCACCGTGCACCGGTCCGCCGATCATCGCGGTGGTGACATTGCCGCCGAGCTCTCCAGCCAGCGCGTTGCCCTGTTCCTGATTGCGCACAAGGAGTTGGACGTCGTCACCGGCGGCGACGGCACGAGTGGCGATACCGCGGGCGACGTTACCCGCTCCGACGATGCTGATCGTGGTCATGCGATGCTCCCACTTCGTTGATCGACCGTCGCCGAGATACCCGACCGTCACCCGTTTGTTTGAACATTCAAGTAAAAAGCTAGAATGGATACGTGACCGACGAGCAGAAGCCCTTCCGCTGGCTGAACGACCGCGAGCAGCGCGCGTGGCGTGCGTACCTGGTGGCGTCCGGCCAGTTGCAGCAGCTGCTCGATCGAGACCTGCAGCGCAAATCCGGCATGCCGCATGCCTACTACATGATCCTCGCGATGCTCTCCGAGGCGCCGGATCGCGCTCTGACCATCAGTGACCTTGCCGACGTCCTTCGGTCATCCGTCAGCAGGCTTTCGCACGCCGTCCGCAAGCTCGAGGAACTGGGCTGGATCCGCAAGGACGCCGACCCCGCGGACAAGCGCGTCACTTACGCGTGCCTCACCGACGAGGGAATGCGCGTGCTGGTCGATGCGGCTCCCGGCCACGTCACCACCGTCGTCGACCACGTCTTCGATCGACTCACCGACGCGCAGGTGGAGCAGCTCTACGAGCTCTCCGCTGCGATCCTCGCCGGCGTTGCGCCCGACGAGGAACCGGAGAAGGCTCTCCGGCCCCTCACCGACTAGCTACAGGGCGAGCGCGCGGTCCAGGATGTCCGTCTGCTCCTGCGCACTCCGCTTCGACGAGCCGGTTGCGGGTGACGCCGATGCCGGACGGCAGACGACGCTCAGGTCGCGCTTGCCGACGCGCAGCAACTCGATGCAGATGAACGGCCAGGCGCCCTGGTTCTCCGGCTCTTCCTGAACCCAGACCAGCTCAGCATTCGGGTACTGGCCGAGCACCGAGACCAGTTCGCGCAGCGGCAGCGGGTAGTACTGCTCAACGCGGACAAGCGCGATGTCGTTCTGCACGCCGCGCTTCTCGCGCTCCGCGAGCAGGTCGTAGTGCACCTTGCCCGAGTGCAGCAGCACCTTCTTGACTGCCGCCTTGTCGGCGATCGTCTGGTCGTCGATCACCGGCTCGAAGCGACCCGAAGTGAAGTCCGCGACCTCGCTCGTGGCGCCGCGCAGGCGGAGCATCGACTTCGGCGTGAACACGACCAGCGGGCGACGGGGACGCGCGTACGCCTGCCTGCGCAGCAGGTGGAAGTACGAGGCAGGCGTCGACGGGCGTGCAACGGTCATGTTGTTCTCGGCGCACAGCTGCAGGTAGCGCTCGATGCGTGCGGACGAGTGGTCAGGACCCTGGCCCTCGTAGCCGTGGGGGAGAAGCAGCACAACGCTTGAGCGCTGGCCCCACTTCTGCTCCGCACTCGAGATGAACTCGTCCACAATGATCTGCGCACCGTTGGCGAAGTCGCCGAACTGTGCCTCCCAGAGCACGAGCGCGTCGGCACGCTCGACCGAGTAGCCGTACTCGTAGCCCATCGCCGCGTACTCGCTGAGCAGCGAGTCGTAGATCCAGAAGCGCGCCTGGTTCTCGCTGAGGTTCGCGAGCGGCAGCCACTCCTGGCCGTTCTGACGGTCGTGGATGACCGCGTGACGCTGCACGAAGGTACCGCGACGCGAGTCCTGACCGGCGAAGCGCACCGGGGTGCCCTCGACGACCAGCGATCCGAGCGCGAGGAGCTCGCCGAACGCCCAGTCGATGCCGCCGTTGCGGCTCATCTCGACTCGCTTGGTGAGCAGGTTCTGGATCTTCGGATGCACGGTGAACCCGGCAGGCGGGTTGGCGTGTGCGTCGCCGATCGTCGTGATCACGCTCGGGTCGACACCGGTGGTCTCCGGTTCCCCGGCGGCGTCGTCCTGCTGCGAGTCCGGACGCTCCAGGTCGGATATGGCGTTCTCGTCCTGCGAGATGACCGGGATGGAGCCGGTCTGCGCCGCGTGCGTCTCGGCGAACGCGCGCTCGAGGCGGTCCTGGAAGTCGGCCTGCGCCGCCTCGTACTCCTCCTGGGTGATGTCACCACGACCGACCAGGGCCTCGGCGTACAGGGTACGCACGGAGCGCTTGGCCTCGATCAGGTTGTACATCAGCGGCTGGGTCATCGACGGGTCGTCGCCCTCGTTGTGGCCGCGGCGGCGGTAGCAGACAAGGTCGATGACGACGTCCTTGTGGAACTCCTGGCGGAACGCGAACGCCAACTGCGCGACACGCACGACCGCCTCCGGGTCGTCCCCGTTCACGTGGAAGATCGGTGCCTGGACGGTCTTGGCGACATCCGTCGAGTACACCGAGGTGCGTCCCTCGTTCGGAGGCGTGGTGAAGCCGACCTGGTTGTTGACGACGATGTGCACGGTGCCACCGACGCGGTAGCCGCGCAGCTGCGACATCTGCAGCAGTTCGACCACGATTCCCTGGCCGGCCATCGCCGCGTCGCCGTGGATGACGAGCGGGAGCACGCGGAAGCTGCCGATCGGCTTGCGGTCCTGCTTCGCCCGGACGATGCCGGATACGACGGGGTCCACCGCCTCGAGGTGCGACGGGTTGGCCGCGAGGTAGACCGGGATCTTCTCGCCGGTCCCTGAGGTGAAGGTGCCCTCGGTGCCGAGGTGGTACTTCACGTCGCCGGAGCCCTGAACCGTGCGCGGGTCCTGGGTGCCCTCGAACTCGCGGAAGATCTGACCGTAGGTCTTGCCTGCGATGTTGGTGAGCACGTTGAGGCGGCCGCGGTGGGCCATGCCGATGGCGACCTCCTCGAGGTTCGCCTTGGCTGCCTCGTGCAGCGTCGAGTCGAGGAGCGCGATGAGCGACTCCGCTCCCTCGAGGCTGAACCGCTTCTGCCCGACGTACTTGGTCTGCAGGAACGTCTCGAACGCCTCCGCCTCGTTGAGCTTCGCGAGGATGCGCATCTGCTCGTCGTGGTTGGGCTTCTTGTACGGCGTCTCGACGTGATCCTGGATCCACTTGCGCTCGGTCGGGTCCTGGATGTGCATGTACTCGATGCCGACCGTGCGGCAGTACGCGTCACGAAGCATCCCGAGCACATCGCGCAGCAGGGCAGCGCGCTTGCCGCCGAAGCCGCCGACCACGAACTCGCGGTCGAGATCCCAGAACGACAGTCCGTGGCTCGCGATGTCGAGATCCGGATGCGTGCGCTGACGGTACTCGAGCGGGTCGACGTCGGCCATCAGGTGGCCGCGCACGCGGAACGAGTTGATGAGCTCCTGCACACGCGCGGTCTTGTCGACCATGTTGGCCGGGTCGATGTGGATGTCCGGCGCCCAGTGGATCGGGTCGTACGGGATCCGCAACGCGGAGAAGATGCCCTGGTAGAAGCCGCGCTCGCCGGTGAGCAGCTCGTGCACCTTCTTGAGGAACTCGCCGGAGCCGGCGCCCTGGATGACGCGGTGGTCGTAGGTCGAGGTCAGCGTCACGGTCTTGCCGATCGCCAGATCGGCGAGCGTGGTCGGCGACATGCCCTGGAACTCGGCCGGGTAGTCGAGGGCACCGGCGCCGATGATGCTGCCCTGACCGCGCATCAGGCGGGGGACCGAGTGTTCGGTGCCGATGCCGCCTGGGTTTGTGAGCGAGATCGTCGTTCCGGCGAAGTCGTCGGCGGTGAGCTTGTTGGCGCGAGCCTTGCCGACCAGCGCCTCATACTCGGCGAGGAATTCGCCGAAGCCCATGGTGTCCGCACGCTTGATGTTCGGGACGAGCAGCGCGCGGCTGCCGTCGGGCTTCGGGATGTCGATCGCGAGGCCCAGGTTCACATGAGCCGCCTGCACGAGTGACGGCTTGCCGTCGACCTCCTCGTAGTAGACGTTCTGGCTCGGGAACTCCTTTGCGGCCTGCACGATCGCCCACCCGATGAGGTGGGTGAACGACACCTTGCCGCCGCGGGCGCGCTTCAAGTGGTTGTTGATGACGATGCGGTTGTCGATCATCAGCTTCGCCGGGACCGTGCGCACGCTGGTTGCGGTCGGCACCGTGAGGCTCTGATCCATGTTGGTCGCGAGCGACTTGGCCATGCCACGCAGCGGGCTGACCTTGTCCTGGGGCTCTTCTGCGGGCTCCTCAGGGGTCTTGTCGATCGGCCCTGTGGGCGGCACCTCGGCCGGAATCGGCTGGGGCTTCGGCTCAATCGAGGTGGTCCTCGCGATGGGCTGGCTGCCGGCCGGGGCCGGCGCAACGGCCGCCTGGACGTCAGCCGGTGCGGCCTCCATGACCGCTTCGGGGATCGCGGGCTCGCCGGTCACCTGCTGCTCCGGATGCCCGGGCTCGGTGGCCTGCTCCGGCGCAGGGGCCGGTGCGGGCGCTTCCTGCGTGGCGGGAGCCGGTGCGGCGGTGCTCGACGCCGAGGTCACCGGTGCGGCATCCTGCGGGGAGGCTGCCGTCTGCCCAGCGTCCTGCTGGTCGACCGGCTTGTAGTTCTCGAGGATGGGCCACCACGACCGGTCGACCGAGTTCTTGTCCGCGAGGTACCGTTCGTACATCTCGTCGACGAGCCACTCATTGGCTCCGAACTCGCCCGAGGATGCATCCTCCGGGGCCAACCCTGTTTCCTGGCTTGACACAGCCGACCGCCCACTTTCATTGTCACTGCTGAGTGCTCTCGCGCGTGGCCTCCGAGCGGCCACATAGTGGTCAAGCGTAATCGGTTTGACTGCTCTCTGCCGACGGGCAGGGCGAGAGGCTAGCCTTAAGAACATGAGGTTTTACGAAGCGGCTCCGACCCACGATCTGACCTACTCGGACGTGTTTCTCGTGCCGAGCCGGTCGGACGTGACCAGCCGCCTCGATGTCTCCCTCGCGACCGATGACGGCACGGGTGCGACCATCCCCCTCGTCTCGGCGAACATGAACTCGGTCACCGGTGCTCGGCTCGCAGCGACGCTCGCCCGCCGTGGTGGTCTGGGCGTGCTTCCGCAGGACATGCACCTGCAGGAACTGGACACCGCGATCCGGTGGGTCAAGGACCAGCCGGTCGCCTACGACACCCCGATCGAACTGCACACGGGTGACACCGTGGCGAAGGCGCTGGGGCTCGTGCCTGCCGCAGCAGGACACGGCATCGTGCTCCTCGACGGTGGTGGCAAGTACGCGGGCTGCATCGACGCATCCGAATTGTTGAAGGCGATGCCGGATGCGCGGCTCGGCGACCTCGTGCGAGACAACCTTCCGGCGATCGACGTCGAAGACGTCGGGGACCCGCGCGAGGCATTCGACCTGATGATCGCGGCGGACCTCGCGTTCGCCCCGGTCATGCGGCACGGCGCGGTCGTGGGCACACTGAGCCGCACGAGCGCCCTGCGTTCGACGCTGTACCAGCCGAACGTCGACGCCGACGGCAAGCTCAAGGTTGCCGCAGCGCTCGGCATGAACGGCGATGTCGCGGCCAAGGCGCGTGCGCTCGCCGGCGCCGGTGTCGACGTGCTGGTTATCGACACCGCGCACGGGGCTCAAGACGGCATGGTCAAGGCAGTCCAGACCGTGACGGCGCTTGGTCTCGGTGTGCCGATCGTGGCAGGCAACGTGGTCACCCCGGATGCGGTGCGGGACCTCGCCGACGCCGGTGCGACCATCATCAAGGTCGGCGTCGGACCCGGCGCCATGTGCACGACCCGCATGATGACGGCCGTCGGCCGTCCGCAGTTCTCTGCCGTGCTGGAGACCGCGGCCGCCGCGCGAGAGGTCGGTGCCTCGGTGTGGGCGGACGGGGGAGTGCGCTACCCCCGCGACGTAGCGCTCGCTCTCGCCGCAGGGGCGGCATCCGTCATGATCGGCTCCTGGTTCGCCGGCACCATCGAGGCGCCGGGCGTCCTGCAGCGCGACGACGACGGCAAGCTGTACAAGGAGAGCTGGGGCATGGCCTCGACCAAGGCTGTGCACGAGCGGTTCGACCGGCTCGACGCCTACGAACTCGCGCGGAAGACGCTCTTCGCCGAGGGCATCTCGTCTTCCCGCATCTACCTGGATCCGCAGCGCCCCTCCGTCGAGGACCTGATCGACATGATCACATCCGGCGTGCGCTCATCGATGAGCTACGCGGGCGCGCGCAGCATCCCGCAGTTCCGCGACCGCGCGGTTGTGGGCCTGCAGTCCGCCGCGGGCTACGAGGAGGGGAAGGCCCTGCCGGTCGGGTGGTAGTAAGTCCCTAGCTATACTCGATCGAATAATGGACGACCCCCCTTATAGTTGCCGGGCCGGTGGCACCCATGTATGAGCTGATCATGCTTGGGATCGGGCTCCTGCTGACCATCGGTACCGGATTCTTCGTCGCCTCCGAGTTCTCCCTCGTCAACCTCGACCGCTCCGAGCTTGAAGCTCGCGCCGCTCGGGGTGAAAAGGGCCTGAACATCACCATCGGTGCGCTCAAGATCACCTCGACGCACCTTTCCAGCGCACAACTCGGCATCACGCTGACCACGCTGCTTACCGGCTACACCATGGAGCCGGCGATCAGCTCGCTCCTCAGCGGGCCGCTGGAATCGCTCGGGCTGAGCGAGGGAGCCGTCCGCGCTGTCGGCAGCGTCATCGCCGTTCTGATCGCAACACTCCTGTCGATGATCGTCGGCGAGCTGGTGCCGAAGAACTTCGCGCTCGCGCTGCCCCTGCGCACGGCGAAACTCGTCATGCCGTTCCAGGCCGGTTTCACCTGGCTGTTCCGGCCGGCGGTGGTGCTGCTCAACAACACTGCGAACGTCATCCTGCGGGCCTTCGGCATCGAGCCGAAGGAGGAGCTGTCCTCGGCGCGCACCGCGGAAGAACTGCGGTCACTCGTGCGGCGAAGCGCGACCCAGGGCAGCCTCGACGCCGACACCGCGACGCTGCTCTCGCGCACTCTGGTCTTCAGTCGCCGCAACGCCGGCGACGTCATGACCCCGAGGCCGCGGGTCTCGAGCGTCGACCGCTCCGACTCCGCCGACAGCGTCATCGAGCTCGCCCGCAAGACCGGGCTCTCGCGCTTTCCGGTGATCGACGACAGCGTCGACGACGTCGTCGGTCTGGTGCACGTCAAGCAGGCGGTCGCGGTGCCGCGCGAGCGGAGACCGGATGTGCCGGCATCCGCCCTCAAATCGGACGCGCTTCGCGTGCCGGAAACCATGAAGCTCGACACGCTGCTCGGTGAGCTGCGCGGTCGCGGCTACCAGATGGCGGTCGTCGTCGACGAGTACGGCGGCACCGCCGGCGTCGTCACCCTCGAGGACCTCGTCGAGGAGCTGGTGGGCGAGGTCGCCGACGAGCACGACCGCACCCACGCGGGCGTTGTGCGCTCACGCGACGGGGTGACCTTCCCCGGCATCCTGCGACCGGACGAGCTGCTGGAGCGCGCCGGCGTGCGAGTTCCGGATGACGGACCGTACGAGACCGTCGCGGGCTTCGTGATGAGCGAACTCGGCCGGCTGGCCCTGGTTGGCGACACCGTTGCGACCGACGCGGGCGAGTTCCGGGTCGAGCGGATGGACGGACGCCGCATCGATCGACTGCGCTTCACACCGAACCCGCCCGAAGGCGGTGAAGAAGAATGACCGACTGGTGGGGAATCGCCTGGCTGGGCATCCTGTTGCTGATAAACGCGTTCTTCGTCGGCGCCGAGTTCGCGGTCATCTCCGCGCGGCGCTCCCAGATCGAGCCCAGGGCGGAGGCAGGCAACCGCGCGGCCAAGACGACACTGTTCGCGATGGAGCACGCGACCCTCATGCTGGCGACCAGCCAACTGGGCATCACGGTGTGTTCGCTGCTCATCCTGAACGTGTCCGAGCCGGCCATCCACCACCTCCTCGAGATCCCGCTCCAGCTCACCGGCTGGCCGGAGGAGGTGATCGGCACGATCGCGTTCGTCATCGCCCTCCTCGTCGTGTCGTACCTCCACGTCGTACTCGGCGAGATGGTGCCGAAGAACCTGTCGTTCTCCATGCCCGACCGGATGGCGCTCGTGCTCGCGCCGCCGCTGGTCGTCGTTTCGAAGATCTTCGCGCCCGTGATCGTCGCGCTGAACGCGACCGCGAACGGTGTGCTCAGGCTTTTCGGGGTGACCCCGAAGAGCGAGGCGACGAGCTCGTTCACGATCGACGAGGTGGCGAACATCGTCGCGCAGTCGACTCGCGAGGGCGTGCTCAAGGACGACTCGGGCGCGTTGAATGCCGCGTTCGAGTTCACTGAGAAGAAGGCGCGCGACATCGCCATCGGCATGGAGCAGCTGGTGACGCTCCCCGAGGCTGCGACGCCGAGCGAGGTCGAGCGTGCCGTCACCCAGCACGGCTTCTCGCGGTACGTGCTCGTCGATGGTGAGGGCGAGCCGACCGGTTACCTGCACCTCAAGGACGTCATCGACCTCGAGGACGACGACGAGATCGACGAACCGGTGCCAGCCAAGCGCATCCGTCGCCTGATCTCGGTGTTCCAGGATGCCGACCTGGAGAACGCGCTTGCCGCGATGCGACGCTCCGGCGTGCACATCTCGCGCGTCTTCGACGAGCAGGGCATGACGCACGGGGTGCTGTTCCTCGAGGACATCATCGAGGAACTCGTCGGCGAGGTGCAGGACGCGACCAGGCGGAAGCTCGCCTGACGGCTTCTTGTGGATAACTTCCGACCTCCGCAGTCGGAATGTCGGTGGCCGGGTGTCCACTGAATACATGGAGAACTTCACCGGCAGCAGCGACGAGGTCGAGGCCTCGATTCGGCGCCGCTCGCTGGCCGAGCTGGGGTGGAACACGTTGCCGGCCGAGGAGGTCGAGACGAGATTCCGGGCTCTCGTAGCCGGGCTGGTGGAGGAGCATCCGATCGACGCCGGCATCCAGCGGGTGGCCTTGCTGCAGGCGAGGAAGGCGCAGTTGGAGGCCGAGGAGGCCCGGGAGCTGGCGGCGCTGGCTCGCCTATACGTGGCTGAAGAGGGCCCGGGCGCGCGGATAGACCTGGTTTACCGGTCGCTCGCGGCCGAGCTGGCGCTGGCCTGCCGGGTGTCCGATCGCACCATGGAGTCGCGGATCCTGCGCGCCGAGGAGCTGGTCGACGAGTACCCGGCAACGCTGCAGGCGTTGGAGACCGGGAGCATCGGCATCGGCCACGCCCGGGTGATCGTCGAGTGTGGTGATGCGATCAACGATCCGGAACTTCGCAGCCAGTACGAAGTTGCCGTCGTCGAGCGGGCGGTGAACATCACCCCCGGCCGGTTACGGCGGCTGGCGCGGCAGGCGGCCGAGAAGCTGGCCGCGGTGACCTTCGAGGAGCGGCACCGGAAGGCTCGGGAGGGCCGCTCGGTGCGCATGTTCGAGGGCGTCGACGGGATGTCGGAGCTGGTGCACACCGTGCCGACCGTGTTCGCGGTGGCGATGTTCGACCGGCTCACCGCGCAGGCCAAGGCGGTCAAGGCCGCCAACCCGGCAGACGCCCGCACTCTGGATCAGGTGCGTGCCGACCTGGCCTGCGAGCTGGTGCTCACCGGGCAGCCCTCGGGCGACCCGGATGCCCCACACGCCGCCGGGATCGGCATCCGCCCGGAGGTGTCGATCCTCATTCCGGTCCTCACCCTGCTCGGCGAAAGCGACGAGCCGGCGAGCATTGCCGGACGCGGTCCGATCGGGCTGGACGATGCCACCCGGCTGGCCGGGAACGCGCCCAGCCTGATCCGGGTGCTCACCCATCCGGTCAGCCAGCAGGTGCTGGCGGTGGACAGCTACCGGCCGTCCAAGAAGCTGCGCCGCTACCTGCACCGCCGCGACGGACGATGTCGATGTCCGTCCTGCGCACGGCCGCCCGGCGACTGCGACCTCGACCACACCACCGCCTGGCAACACGGCGGCAAGACGGAGGCCGGCAACCTGGCCGACCTGTGCCCGAACCACCACACCATCAAGCACCTACCCGGCTGGAGCGTGAACCAGATAAGCCCCGGCGTGCTGGAATGGACCAGTCCTCACGGCGTCACGGCGATTGACACGCCCGATACACCCGTCACCTTCCAGTGAGTCAGGCGCGCCACTTCGCTCGCAGGTACTGGTTCGGCCAGTAGTCGATCTCGACACCGAGCTCGTGCGCGGCGCGGAGCGGGAAATGCGGGTCGCGCAGCAGCTCGCGCGCCAGCATCACGGCATCGGCCTGTCCGGATGCGACGATCTCGGCCGCCTGTGCGGGCTCGGTGATGATCCCGACGGCACTGACCGGCACGCCGGCGGTCTCGCGAACCGAGGCCGCGAACGGCACCTGATAGCCGGGACCGACCGTGATCTGCTGATCGGGGTGCAGGCCGCCGCTGGAGATGTCGAAGAAGTCGGCACCGGCGTCGGCCGCCCACCTGGCGACGGTCGCCGTCTGCTCGGCATCCCAGCCGCCCGGGACCCAGTCGCTCGCCGAGAAGCGCACGAACAGGGGTGCGTCGCCGATCTCGTCGCGCACGGCACGCGTGATCTCGAGCAGCAGGCGCGCCCGGTTCTCGAGAGTGCCGCCGTACTCGTCGGTGCGCTGGTTCGAGAGCGGGGACAAGAACTGGTGCAGCAGGTAGCCGTGGGCGGCGTGCACCTCGACAAGGTCGAAGCCCGCACGCATTGCCCGACGGGCGCCCGCCCGGAACGCGGCCACGATGTTCCGGATTCCGTCGCGGTCGAGTTCGGTCGGGGTCGTGTACCCGTCGAAGGCGATGGCTGACGGTGCGACGGTCTGCCAGCCGCCGTCCCCTGCGGGCACCGTACCGTGCTCGGTTTCCCACGGCCGGTAGGTGGAGGCCTTCCGCCCGGCATGGGCGAGTTGGAGGCCGACGACAGCGCCCTGAGCCTTGGCGAACGCGGCAATCGGTGCCCAGGCATCCGCTTGCTCGTCGGTCCAGATGCCCGTGTCGTGAGGGGAGATGCGTCCGTCTGCGGTGACGGCCGTGGCCTCGGTCATGACGAGCCCGGAACCGCCGACAGCGAGCGAGCCGAGGTGCACAAGGTGCCACTGGCCGGGCACACCGTCCGGGGTTGAGTACTGGCACATCGGGGAGACCCAGATGCGGTTGCGGAAGGTGACGTCCCGGATTGTGTAGGTGCTGAAGAGCGCCCGCCCGGCGGATGTGGGGTCACCGCCGTCGGCTATCTCCACGTTCGATGGTGCGGTATCCGTCGCTTCGGTTCCTGACAATTTCTGGTCACCTTTCTTTGTTCCAAACTATCGTGAGTCCATGACCGAGT
Organism: Cryobacterium sp. BB736; assembly: GCF_014980265.1. Taxonomy (NCBI): domain Bacteria; kingdom Bacillati; phylum Actinomycetota; class Actinomycetes; order Micrococcales; family Microbacteriaceae; genus Cryobacterium; species Cryobacterium sp. BB736. The sequence goes on along the minus strand of NZ_JABXWQ010000001.1, from coordinate 102,798 downwards.
TCGCCGGGTGGAGCGCCGCTGAGGCCCGCGACTGGGTCGCCGTGCCGTTGCCGCGTGACGACAAGTATTCGCGTGGCGTGCTCGGCGTGCTCACCGGGTCGCATCGCTTTCCCGGGGCAGCGGTCATCGGGGTGGATGCCGCGCTGCACACGGGCGTCGGCATGGTCCGCTATCTGGGGCGGGAGCGCGCCACGGACCTGGTGCTCGCGCGGCGGCCAGAGGTGGTAATCACCGAGGGCCGGGTTCAGGCGTGGCTGATCGGCTCCGGGATGGACGCGGAGGCCGTCGAGACCGCGAGTGAGGACCTGGTCGACGCACTCGAGTCCGGCGTGCCGCTTGTGATCGACGCCGGCGCCATTGACCTGGTGCGGAGGGTGTCGTCGCCCGCGATCATCACCCCGCACGCGGGGGAGCTTGCGCGTCAGCTCGGCGCCGAGCGGGCTGTGGTCGAGGGGGATGGCGCGCGTGCCGCATCCGTCGCCTCCCGCCGCTTCGGAGTTACTGTGCTGTTGAAAGGCAACACCACCCACGTCGCCGCCCCGAATGGCGTTCATCTCGCGGTGAAGTCGGGCTCGACCTGGCTCGCGACCGCGGGGACCGGGGATGCGCTCGCAGGCATCGTCGGGGCGCTTGTCGCCACGCACGCCGACGAGGTGGCCTCGAACCCGTCGGCCCTCGCGCGATTGGGGGCCACTGCCGCCGTGGTGCACTCCATGGCGGCCGAGCGCTTCGCTGGGCCGTTCACGGTGCTGGACCTGAATCGGGCGGTGGCCGACGTCATCGCCGAGCTGATCGCCTAGCTCGACCGCCGAACGCGGGTCGAACTTCCACCCGCCCCACGAATTCGACCCGCGCGTGGAAGGTGCACCCGCGCGAGCAGAAAGATTTCGTGACACGCGTGAAATAAGGGTTGCCCTCAGCTACCGTTCCCCGATACGGTGTTCCCCGCGCCAATTACAAGAAAGGAGCCGAGCGTGATTACAAACACAACGGGAATGCCCCGTACAGCTGCCGCCGGCTTCGTCGGCGTCCTCACCGCATAACGGCTGACAGATTCCGCTGCCGGCTCAGACGGTGGTGACGCTCTCGAAGCCCAGTCGGCCGGGCAGCCTCTTGCTCGGCTGAGCACCCCTCTCCACGACGCGTCTTGTCGGATGTCGTCGCTCCCATTTCGCCGCCACGAGCGGCATCGTCGGACAGCTCCCGCGCGCCCACAAGCGCGCCCGCGGTCCGCAACCAGTGAGGCTAAACAAATGAACTCGACCATGACGACCATCCGGTCTCGCCATGAAAACCCGCCCGAACAGGCGCGGGTGCACGACCTTCGCCCGGTTCGCCGGGTGAGCACCCTCGACCGACTTGCCCTGCACGTCGGTCTCGCTCTCATCACGTACGGTCGCCGCACACTCCACCAGGAGTCGCGCGAGCGCCGCGCCAACCGGGTCGAACTGCGCCTCGCTCACCTCGAGCGCGAGCGCGATTCGGAACGGATGCTGCGGCTCACCATGCCCGTTCGCTGATGCGCGGTATCACGACCGCCGCCGGAGGTTCGCTCCGGCGGCGGTCTTTCGCGTCTTTCGAGTGCGAGGATGCCCCACGGCTACGCTTGAGCCGATGAAATTCACCAGCGGCATCGCGCACCGCGCTCGCAGCCCGATCGTGCTGTGGGTGGCGTTCATCCTCGTGCACCTCTGGCTCGGCGTTTTGAACCTCACCGCCGACGGAATGCCGCTCGGCGACGTCACGCTCGTCTACCGGTACTGGACCGACCAGGTCCGTGCCGCCGACTTCTGGGTGGGCATCGACGCCGAATGGGTATACCCGATCCTCGCGATCTTCCCGATGCTGGCGGTCACGATCTTCGGGCCCGAGAACAACGAGGGCGCATGGCTGACGCTCGTCCTGACCTTGAACGCCGCAGCCTTCGCCGCGATCATCGGATGGCGTGCCCCGGCGCGCAGGCCGCTCGCCGCCTGGTGGTGGCTGGGATTCCTGGTGCTGCTCGGACCCATTGCGATGGGGCGCATCGACGCCATCACGATCCCGCTCGCGATCATCGGCGTGCTGATCGCAGTGAAGCATCCGTTGGCCGCGACCCTGCTCTTCACCGTCGGCGCGTGGATGAAAGTCTGGCCAGCGGCACTCGTCTGCGCGCTCGTCGTGACCCTCAGGGACCGCTGGCGCATCCTCGGCACCGCCATCGGAATCAGCGCGGCCATCATCGGAGTCGCGCTCCTCTACGGCAGCGGCGCGAACGTGCTCAGCTTCCTCTGGCAGCACACCGGCCGAGGACTGCAGGTCGAAGCGGTCGTCACCACACCCTGGCTGTGGCAGGCGTTCGCGGGCCAACCGGACACCGAGGTCTACTACAGCCACGACATCCTGACCTACCAGGTGAGCGGCGCCGGGGTCGAGGTGCTGAGCGCGCTCATGACGCCGCTGCTAGTACTCGCGGTGCTCGCCCTCACTCTCACCGCCGTGCTCGCGGTCAGCCGCGGTGCGCAGCCGACCGACCTGATCGCGCCTCTGTCGCTCGCTCTCGTGACCGCGCTCATCGTGTTCAACAAGGTGGGCTCGCCGCAGATCATGAGCTGGCTCGCGCCGCCCGTGATCCTCGGTCTGGCGCTGGGTGCGCGCGGTGCTGGCCGCTCGTTCGGCATCCCCGCGATCCTGAGCCTGGCGATCGCGGCGCTGACCCAGGTGATCTACCCGTACCTGTACGGTTGGTTGCTCGCACTGGACCCAGCGATGCTTGCCGCCATCACCGTGCGCAACGCGATGCTGATCGTGCTGCTCGGCTGGTCGGTCGCGGTGCTCGTGCGGCTCGCGGCCGGTCCGCCGCGCCCGTTCCGGTCATCCGCGCCCGGTGCAACTGCAGCGGATGACCGCAGCGAGCGCGGAAGCCTCGACGCGACCCGGGGCTAGAACCCGCCGGTCGGCTCCGGAGTCTGCAGCAGGATGCCGTCCTGGATGGCGCGCTTCCGCAGCGCCACCTTGGTGCCCACGTCGATGCCCGCGACGCGGTACTTCTCGCGAATGCGCTTGAGGTACGACTTCGCGGTCTCCTCCGAGATGCCCAGCTGGAACGCCACAGCCTTGACCGGCTCGCCGCCGCCGTACAGGGCCATCACCCGACGCTCCTGCGCGCTCAGCTTCGGCGCCCCACCGACATCGTTGGCGTTGAGAGCGAGATCGAGTTCCGCCGAGATGTACGACTCTCCGGCGTGCGCCGCGCGGATCGCCTCGACGATCATCGACGCGTCCTCGCTCTTCACCAGGTAGCCGAGCGCACCGGCACCCAGCGCCTCGCGCACCACGTTGGGTTCGGAGTAGGTGCTCATGAGCACGGTCTTCACACCAGTGGTCTTCAGGGTGGAGATCTTGAGGGACACCGGCAGGTCGTCCTTCAGGTCGAGGTCGAGTAGGACGACATCGACGGGGAACTGCGGATGCGTGAGCAATTCGGGCCAGGTCGTCACTGCCGCGACCATCGAGATGTCATCCGCAGCGTTGCGAATCCACTCGGTGAGCGCCGAGAGCAGCATCCGGTGGTCGTCGACAAGGGCGAGTCGAATGGGTGCTTCTGCTGTTGCCACGGTGGTTCCTTATCTCTGGACTGCTTGTTCAGCATGGTATTGGTCTGAAGGGGCAACCACCGAGCAATTGATCTCGACCCGCAGGCTCGAGTTCTCGATGGTGGTGGTGAAACGTCCGACGCGTTCGATCGCGCTCCACGTCGCGGGCTCGACCCGGTTGCGCGAAACGCCGGTGGTCGAGATGACTATCGGAATCGTGATGGTGCGGGTCTGGGCATCCGGATCCGGCGCGGCCAGCGGACCCAACTGCAGGTGCACGGTGGGCTTCTTCTTGCCCTTGTCGGAGACGAGCAGCCACACAGCCGCGAGCAGCCCGTCGCGCTCGCCCGCGTCGAGGAGCCCGGCGAGGCTGTTGGGGTCGGTCAGCGTCACCGAACGGCCGAGCTGCTCCGACTCGGTGATCGCGTGGTACAGCCAGGTCTCACGGCGCCCCTCGATGAGGTGCAGACGCAACTCGGTGGCGAGGGATGCCGCGCGTGACGCGGTCGCCGGGTCGAGGGGCAGCTTGGTGCGGCCGCTTGCCACCGAGTCGAAGAGCTCCTCCGCGGCGAGGTCCAGCCGGGCCAGCTCCTCCGAGGCGAGCATGCCCACCGCCAGCCGTGGTGCCGACACCGTCGACTGCACGAGCACGCGGTCGAGTTCGATCTGAACCATCCGGCGGAACTGCGCGACCAGCCAGCTGCCGAAGAACGGCGGCAGCAGCACGAGGAGCAGCACACCGAGTTGCGCGGGGATGGTCTCGACGGTGAGCTGAGTGGTTGACAGGATCGCCACGACGAAAGCGACCGCGATCGCGCTGCCGGCAAGAACCAGCTCCAACGCGGGGCGCAGTGTGACGGCCAGCAGCAGCCCGAAACTCGCGGAGACGGATGCTGTGGCTGTCGCTCCGATGTTCAGCAACGGCCCAATGGCGGCGAAATCGAGGACGATCACGCCGCCCATCGCGGCCAGCAGCACCGCGAACAGCCAACCCGGCATCCGCTCGCCCGCCAGCGCAATGACCATGCCGACCGCGATCGTGGTGACGAAGAACAGCACCCAGGCGAGCGAGATGGGAATGAGGTTCGGGTAGGTGTCGATGCGTGTCAGGAAGAAGCCCAACGCGAAGACCGCCTGAAGTCCGGCGATGATGCCGGCGCCGATGCCCAGGTACCCCGTGCCGAGACTTGCGCCGCCGGTCGCCGCCTTGCGCAGCGCCCGGGCGGCCGGGGAGTTCGATATGTTGCGCGGCCGGCCGCGTTTGCCGACGACCGTTCCGAGGGTGTTGACCTCGACGGGGTGGCTCACTTAGGGACCTCCAGCACGACCGTCGTCCCGGCTCCGGGCGCGGAGAACAGGCGGGCGTTGCCGCCCACTTCCCCCAACCTGCCGACCACGGATTCTTTGAGTCCCATCCTCGCCGAGTCGATGTCCTTGACATCGAACCCTACGCCCGAGTCGGTCACCATTGCACGCACTGTCGTCTCATCGTCGGTGATTGTGACGTGGGCGACCTTGACGCCGGCGTGCCTGCGCACGTTCTCGAGGCACTCCGCGAGCGCGAGCAGGAACGCGTCGAGCACGTGATGCGGAAGCAGCACCTGGCTCGTTCCGTGCCAGCTGACCTCCAGGCCGATGCGGTGGAACCTGCTCTTCACCGACTCCAGAGTTGTGCCCGCGGACGGGTCGATCTCGACCACGGCGACGGGCGAGGTCTCCGTGGCCTGGTGTGCTCCGGGGACCGGAGTCGCGCCGAGGCGCAGCTGACGCAGCAGCTGCGCGTCCTCCCGAGCCTGCTGTTTCAAGGCATCCGGTGACACCCCGACGCCCGAGTGGGCGAACAGCGTCAGCGTCGCAAGCACCGTGTCGTGCAGCAGCCGAGCCGATTGGCGTCGCTGTGCCTCGATCTCGCTCGCCTGACGCTCGGCGCGGTGCGCTCGGCCGATGCTGTAGATCCGCCGGGCGGTTCGGGGAACGCTCGAGCTGAGCCAGAAGCCGAGCAGGATGATGAGCAGCCAGCCGACGATGACGATGATGGTCTTCTCCGACAGGATGCCGCTGCTCGGGCTGACGAGCTCGGTGAGCACGGTCGCGGTGCCGAACGACAGGCCGAGGATGACCAGGCGCGGGACGCTCGTGGTGAGCACCAACGAGAAGGAGGCCAGCGTTCCGCCTGCGAGCGGCGCGAGCGCAAAAGGCAGGCTCGCGGCGTGGTCCGCGGCGAACGGCAGGTTGGCGATGACCAGGATCACGATTCCTGCGAATATGCCCAGAACGGCCCATGGCAACCGGGGATCGCGCCCGAGGGCATACAGGCTGAGGAACAAGACAACAAACGGCCCGAGCATCGCGAGCCACGCATTCGTCGGCATCATGCCGGGAACGCTGAGGGCGATCAGGCTCGTGGTGGCCGTCGCCATACCCAGCGCGCGCGTCGTCCGGTACAGGAGACGGTCGCGCTCTTTAGCGATGGGTTCCACACCGGCAATCGTGGCACGTCTGTGACCTCAAATGGGGGTACGACACCGTTCTACTCCCCACATCGGCACATTAAGCTCGATAGCGAGCACAGAGGGGCACCAAGCCACACGCTCGCCCCGGAAACCCGTCCTAGCGGAGATCCGGAACACTTGCCGGAAAGCACACCGGCTTCATTGGGGAGTGCAAGCGGGTCGCGTAAAAAGCGGCCCGCTTGGCCGTTAACCGCATCGTCTGCTCAGCCCACCCGGATCAGGTGCCGCAGGATGCTCCGATGTAGGCGAACAGTTCGGTGCGCATCCGCTCGCTCGTCGGCACGTAGACCGTGCCCTCCAGCCGATCGGTGCTGACGCGCAGCGGGAACCAGGTGCCGCGTTTGTCGTCGGCCAGGGCGTGCAGGTCGCATCGGGTCGGGACGACGCCGACGGTGACGGTCGATCGTTCGCTCTGTGCCTGTACGGGCGTGGCGAGCGCCAATTCGTCGGTCGCCGCACCGTTCTCGTCGGTCAGCAGGAAGAGCGGTGTGCCGTGGAGCGTCTCGAGGGTGACCTCGCCCGGCGCGCCGGTCGGCTCGAGCACCAGGTCGAGCAGCGCGACCCTCCGTCCGCCGCGGTCGACGACACGAAGCTCATCCGACCATTCCACCGTGACGTGCTCGGCCAGTGCCTCAGCCAGGCAGTCTTCCGCGGTGATGCCTGGCAATTGGCCCAGACGGTCGACCGGTTCCACGGATGCGCTGCCCGGCATCCCGTCATGCTCGAACTCGATTCGCACGACCGGCTTCGGGTCGGTGGCGGAGCAGTCGGCCGCTGGCAGGCTCACCCGGAAGTCCGTCGTCCGCCCGGGGCCGATCGTCGACGGGGCACGTTGGTACGCGGTCTCGGAGACGAATGCGGGTGAGTCGAAGACGAGCTCGAGGACCTCGAGCTCCGCGTCGGTTTCGTTGGTGACGGATACCTCGAGCTCACGGGCGCCGTAGTCCATCCGGGTCTGGTAGACGTCGACGCTCACACCGTCGGGCAGCGCCGTGTGCGCGATCGGCGAGCACGCGCCCAGCAGGCCGATCGCGACAATCGCGCAACTGACGGCGGCGGGTCGCATGCAGTCATGCTAATCACGGCGCTCAGGCAAGAGGGCGCTATTCGCGGTCGAGCCAGCCCTCACGCAGCGCGTGCTGCCGCAGCAGCAGCTTGGAGCCAAGCTCGACCCCCGCAGCGCGGTACTTCGCCCGAGCGCGCTTGATGTACGACTTCACCGTCTCGACCGTCGATCCCATGTCCTCGGCCACTTCGCGGATCGAGTGCCCCGACGCGTACAGCTCGAGCGCCCGGAATTCGCGCGGTCCGAGTTTCGGATGCTGAAGGGCCTCCAGCGTCGTCGGCGCGAACTCCTCCGGCAGGTAGCGCTCGCCGTTCGCCGCGGCGCGCACCGCCTTCGCCAGCTCGGAAGCCGGCGCGGACTTCGGCACGAAGCTCAGCGCTCCCGCATGCAGCGCGCGCGCGATCGACGTCGAGTCCGCATGCCGGCTGATCAGCACGACCTGGCTGCCTGCGGCCAGCAGTGCGTGCACCTTGGTGTCGATCCGAATGCCGTCGCCGAGGTTCAGGTCGAGTACCGTCACGTCGGCCGGGTACTCGGGGTGGGCGAGCAGGTCCGCCCAGGTTGTCACCTGGAGGACCACGCGGAGCCGCAGTCTGCGGTCGCGGAGATTCGCGACGAGGCCGTCGACGACCATCCGGAAGTCGTCCACGATCGCAACTCGAACTTCGGGCCGAGCGCTTCGTTGCGGCGTGCCTGCCAATTCTGCCCCCACAAGCCCGTCGGTCGGATCGGGACTCTTTCCCCGGGCTTAACTGAACAGCATAGTCAACTGCCGCCCACTCGCACGTCGCTCAGCAGCCGCTCCAGTGCGGCGCCGACAAGTTCGTTCTCGATCAGGAATGCGTCGTGACCATACTCAGAGCTGATGACGATCGGCTCGCGGGCGGTGACCCCGTTCGGCAGGTGTCGTGCGAGGAACTGCTGCTCCTCGAGCGGGAACAGGCGATCGCTGTCGATGCCGAGGACCAGGCTGCGCGCGGTGGAGCGGGAGAGCGCAAGCTCGGCCCCGCCGCGGTCGCGTCCCACGTCGTGCGAGCTCATCGCGGTGACCAGGGTGATGTAGCTGTTGGCGTCGAAGCGGCGGGAGAACTTGTTGCCGTGGAAGTCGAGGTAGCTCTCGACCGCGAAGCGACCGGTTGACCCCATCGGGCTGATGCCGCTCTGCCAGCTGCGGCGGAACCGGTCGTTGAGCTCGTCGGGGGAGCGGTAGTTGAGGAGCGCCATCCGCCTGGCGAGGGCGAGTCCGCGGTGTGGGCCCTCGCCGTCGTTGGCGTCGTAGTAGTCGCCGTCCGCCCAGCCGGGGTCGATCCGAATCGCCTCCAGCTGCACCGAGTTCAGCGCGATCTGGTCGGCCGTGCTGGTCGCGGGGGCGGCGAGCACTGCGACCGAGTCGAGCCGGTCGGGGTGGCTGACTGCCCACTCGAGGGCGTGCATTCCGCCCATCGACCCGCCGACCACCGCTGCCCAGCGTCCGATGCCGAGCCGATCCGAGAAGACCGCTTGCGCCGCGACCTGGTCGCGGATGCTCAGGTAGGGGAATCTCGCGCCCCACTCGGCGCCATCCGGTGCGGTCGACGCCGGGCCGGTCGAACCTTGGCAGCCACCCAGCATGTTGGGTGCGACGACGAACCAGCGGTCGGTGTCGATGTAGCCGCCGGGACCGACGATGCCGCTCCACCACCCGTCGGTCGGATGCCCGGGCCCGGCTTCCCCGAGGACGTGGCTGTCGCCGGTGAGTGCGTGCAGGACGAGCACCGCATTGCTGCGGTCGTCGTTCAGCGTGCCCCACGTCTCGTAGGCGATGCGCACGGTCGGAAGCGACCCGCCGAACTCCAGCGGCAGCGCACCGAGCGAGACGAAGCGCCGGTCACCGACGGGGTCGCCCTCCCGCCACGCGCCGGTCGCGGGCGGCTTGCCCAGCACAGAGCGAAGGTTGGCTTCGGTGATGAACGCCGAAGGTGCCGAATCCTCTGCCGTCTGCCAGTCCATGTGAAGCCATTCTGCCCCCGAACGACTGAACGCAACGCGAGTGTTACGCGCCCGGCCACGCAGGGCTGTGCCGTAAGCGAGCGAGAGTTCCCTTGCTTACGGCACGGCCCGTGCGGGTCAGGCGGCGCTCACCGCCGTGCCGCGAGCCGCGGCCAGACCCTTGTCGAGGTCGGCGAGGATGTCGTCGATGTTCTCGAGGCCCACCGAGAGCCGCACCAGGCCCGGCGTGACGCCGGCGCTCAACTGCTGCTCGGGGGTGAGCTGCGAGTGGGTCGTCGATGCGGGGTGGATGACGAGGCTGCGCACGTCACCGATGTTCGCGACGTGGCTGAACAGGTCGAGGTTGTCGACGAACGTGCGGCCGGCGTCGACGCCACCCTTGAGCTCGAACGACAGCACCGCGCCGCTTCCATTCGGCGCGTACTTGCGTCCCGCCTCGTACCAGGGGCTAGACGGCAGTCCGGCGTAGTAGACGATGTCGACGTCGTCGCGCGCGTCGAGCCACTCGGCCACCTTCTGCGCGTTGGCGACGTGCCGCTCGACCCTCAGGCTCAGCGTCTCGATGCCCTGGATGAGCTGCCAGGCGCTCTGCGGCGAGATGGCCGATCCGAGGTCGCGCAGCAACTGCACGCGGGCCTTGATGATGTAGGCGATCGCATCGCCCAGCACGCCGGTGTAGCTGACACCGTGGTACGACTCGTCCGGCTCGGTGAGGCCGGGGAACTTGTCGACGTGCTTCGACCACTCGAACGTGCCGCCGTCGACTATCGCGCCGGCGATGACGGTGCCGTGGCCGCCGAGGAACTTGGTGGCCGAGTGCACGACGATGTCGGCGCCGTGCTCGAACGGGCGGATGAGGAACGGCGTCGCGATCGTGTTGTCGACGATCAGCGGGACGCCGGCCTCGTGCGCGATTCCGGCCACCGCGGAGATGTCGAGCACGTTGATCTTCGGGTTGCCGATCGTCTCGCCGAAGAGCAGCTTGGTGTTCGGACGGATGGCGCGGCGCCACTGCTCCGGGTCATCCTGGTCCTCGACGAAGGTCGTCTCGATTCCCAGCTTCGCGAGCGTGTACTTGAACAGGTTGTAGGTGCCGCCATAGATCGTCGACGACGAGACGATGTGGTCGCCCGCCTGGGCGATGTTCAGAATGGCGTAGGTCGTCGCGGACTGGCCTGACGACAACAGCAGCGCAGCGGTGCCGCCCTCGAGGGCCGCGAGGCGCTGCTCGGCGACATCCTGGGTCGGGTTCTGGATCCGCGTGTAGATGTTGCCGAACTCGGCAAGCGCGAACAGGTTCTGCGCGTGCTCGGAGCTGTTGAAGACGTACGCGGTCGTCTGGTAGATCGGGGTCGCCCGCGCGTTGGTGACCGGGTCCGGTGCGGCGCCGGAGTGGATCTGCTTGGTCTCGAACTTCCAGTTCGCGGTGTCAGTCATGAGGGAACTCCTTGGTGGTTTACGGGGGGCGATTCGTGCGGTTGGTTGAGCCTAAGAACCACACCTGAAGCCGACAAGGGAACCCGCAACATGCCGTAACTATTGGCGGCGCCGTACGAGTCAGCGGCGCGGTGCGGGCCGATCTCGTCGTGACCCGGTCGGGTCGATTCGCGAATGCCCGGTCGGCGCATCGTCGAAGGCCCTGAAGAGCCACTTCGGCTTGGGCTCGATGACCGGACGGAACAGCCTTCGCACCGGCGGGCTCGCGAGCACGATGGAGATCGCGATGCCGGCAAGCACCATGAGCACCAGCAGGCTGCCCGAGGGGTAGCCGATGGTCAGCAGCCCGGATTCGCGCAACGGGTAGAGCAGGAAGCTGTGCAGCAGGTAGACGTACATGGTGCCCTGACCGAGCGGGGTCAGCCAACTGGCTCGTCGGGGGATCAGGGTGAGGAAGGCGGCGCACAGCACCACGGCGAGCAGGATGACCGCGAGCCGGATGAGTCCGGCCCACCACTCTTCCTCGCCCAGCTCCTGGTACCCGTCGTTGAAGAAGAACCAGAAGCGGAGTTCGAACTGCCGCCACACGTCGATGTAGACCGTGAGCACCGTCACCCAGGCAGCGAGCACCGCGACCGCGACGACTCGCATCCAGAGCATCCGCTCCAGCCGCAGCCAGCGGTCGGCGATTCCCCACTCGCGCGCCCGCCAGCCGAGCACGAAGAATGGCAGGATGCCGATCGCGCGGGACAGCGAGAACGTGCTGTCGACATTGGCGAAGTAGCCGACGCCGACGGATGCGATGACCGAGATGATGAGCGGCCAGCGCAGCAGCGCAAGGTAGGGCAGGATCACGCGGAAGATGCCGAGCGCGAGCAGGAACCACAGCGTCCAGGACGGCGTCGACGGGTTGAAGTCGCTCCTGCCCTCGACCAGGAACTGCACGAGCGACCAGACCGACTCCATGATCAGGTACGGGATCAGGATGTCGGTGATGATGCGCAGCATCGCGCGCTTGTTGGGCGGGTCCGCCTTGGAGAAGTACCCGCTGATGATCGCGAACGCGGGCATGTGGAACGAGTAGATGAACAGGTAGGCGACGTGCGCCGGATCCGAATCGGCCGTCAGGCGCTGGATGGCGTGGCCTATCACGACGAGCGTCACACAGATGAAGCGGGCGTTGTCCCAGAACGGCACGCGGCGCTTGCGGACAGGCGCTGTCCCAGTGTCGGTCACACCCCTATGCCTAACACGCCTGGTTTCGCGATAACTGGCAGACTGGTGCCCCACATCAGTGCTTCGAAGGGCGGCAGGATGGCACGGCGAGTGGTTGTCACGGGAGCGAGTTCTGGCATCGGCGCCGCCACGGTCAAGCTGTTCCGGTCCCGCGGCTGGGATGTCGTCGGCGTTGCTCGACGCGCGGATCGGCTTGAGGCGCTCGCCGCCCAGACCGGTGCAGACACCTTCGTCGCCGACCTCACCGACCAGTCGCAGGTCGAGGCACTGCGCGACTATCTGGCCTCCAGCGGCCCAGTGCACTCGCTTGTCAACAACGCGGGCGGCGCATTCGGCGTCGATGCGATCGAGAGTGCAGATCCGGGCGACTGGGCCCGGATGTTCGATGTCAACGTGATCGCGGTGCAACGCGTGGTGAGCGCGCTGCTCCCGCTGCTCCGAAGCGCAGCGGCCGAATACGGCCACGCGGACATCCTGACGGTGACCTCGGTTGCCGGCCACGAACCTTACCCGGGCGGCGGCGGGTACAACGGCGCGAAGCACGCGGAGCACGCGCTGTCCGCTGTGCTGCGTCTGGAGCTGGCTGGGGAGCCGATCCGCGTGATCGAGATCGCGCCGGGCATGGTCAAGACCGACGAGTTCACGCTCAAGCGCGTCGGGGGAGACCAGGCGAAAGCGGATGCCGTCTACGCGGGGGTCGAGAACCCGCTCGTCGCCGAGGATATTGCCGAGCTGATCGTGCACGCGCTCGAGCTGCCCGGCCATGTGAACCTCGACCTGATCATGGTGCGGCCGGTTGCGCAGGCCGCCGCGCATAACGTGACCCGCCGTCCGCTCAGCCCCAAAATCTGACGATCGCTAGTCGCACCGCAGGGGCGGAGCGTATGGTGGTGCGCCTAACGGCGAAATGAGGTTTCTCATGAGTGGTTCGTCGACGGTCGCGAAGGCGATCGCAGTCGTAGCCGTCCCCGTCATCGCAGCGGCATGGTACGCGCGATTCTTCCGCCCAAAGCAGTTGCGCTGGGGCAGTGACGACTCGGAGGTGTTCGCTGACCTTCCCGGGGACGATTTCGTCCAGCATCCGAAGATGCACTCGACCCGCGCGGTCACGATCCATGCGACACCGGATGAGGTGTGGCCCTGGCTCGTGCAGATGGGATACGGCAGGGCCGGGTTCTACTCGTTCGATCAGAGCGAGAAGGCCGCCCATGACGCCGACCCGGAGCGGTCACGCCGGATCCTGCCGGAGTTCCAGCAGTTGAGCGTCGGTGACGTGATCCCGTGGGGCGAGAAGAACGAGGGAATTCCGGTGCGGATGCTCGAAGCGGGCTCCGTGTTGTCCCTCGGCGGCACCATGGACGCGTCCACTGGCAAGTTCGTCGGGGCGACCGCCGCGCGGCCGGAAGACCCTGTCGACGTGTCGTGGACGTTCGTGCTGAAGCCGGTCGGGGAGACCTCCACCCGGCTGATCACCCGCACGCGCGTCGCGTACTCCTCGCCGATGATCGGCGCCGCAGTCCGCGGGTTCGTCGAACCGGGCCAGTACCTGATGGAGCGCAAGCTGCTGCTGGGCATCAAGGAACGCGCCGAGGCGAAGTCGCGAGCCGGGGCAGGGTCGCCTAATCCGATGATCTGACGACGGTGCCGGACGCGACCTCGTCGAGCCGGGCGAAAGCAAGCGCGGCGAGATAGGCCGACGCATCCGGCAGCACGGTGTCGTCGAAGAGCGCAAGATCGGAGTGGTTGTAGGGCGCAGTCGCCGGGTCGAGTTCCGGCGGGCAGGCGCCGACGAACACGAACGCCCCGGGGACGGCCTGCAGGACCGCGGCGAAGTCCTCCGCGCCGGCGATCGGTGTCGGCATCGTCACGAAGCGGTTCTCGGCGAACATCTCCTGCGCGACCCGCGCGGCAAGGTCGGTGTGCTGTTCGCTGTTGATCAGCGGGTCGGTCACGCTCGCGAACTCGACGTCGGCCACCAGACCGTGCGCGGCCGCGATGCCGGTGACGAGCTCCGTCAAGCGCTGCTCGATGACACCGGCCGTCTCGGCCGAGAAGGTGCGCACGGTCGCGCCGAACTCCGCCGACTCTGGGATCACGTTGGATGCGCCCGGCTCGCCGCCGGACAGCCAGCCGACGGTGACCACCACCGGGTCGAAGATGTCGAAGCGGCGGGTGACCAGGGTTTGCAGGCCGACGACGATCTCGGCGACCACCTGGTTGGGGTCGAGCGCCCGGTGCGGTGCAGAACCGTGGCCGCCGCGTCCGTGCACCGTGACCTTCAGGGTTGCCGCGCCAGCCATCCCGGTTCCGGGGCGAGTGGTGAAGCATCCGAGCGGGTACGCGGTGGTGACGTGCAGGGCATACGCGCCGACCAGGTCACCGCTCGCCAGCTCGAGCGCGCCTTCATCGAGCATCCGGTTCGCGCCGCGATAGCCCTCCTCGCCCGGCTGCAGCAGGAACAGCACTTCGCCGGCGAGCTGGTCCCGGTGGGTGGTGAGAAGGTGGATCGCACCGACCGCGATCGCGGCGTGCAGGTCGTGGCCGCACGCGTGCATCAGGCCGGGGATCTCGGATGCGTAGTCGAGACCGGTGTTCTCGGTCAGCGGCAGCGCGTCGAGGTCGGCGCGCAGCACCACCGTGGGTCCGGGGTGAGCTCCACGGATGCGGACCACCGCCGCAGACATCGTCGTCGATCGCGTGATCTCGATGGGCAGTCCCTCGATCGACGCGAACACGCGCTCGAGGGTCTGGGGTGTCTGCAGCCCGAGCTCGGGCCGGCGGTGGATGTCACGGCGCACCGACTGCAGCTCCGGCAGGTAGCCTGCGGCCTCGGTCGCCAACTCTCGATACTGCATGCTCATGCGCCTTCCGTTGCCGGTTCGATCGCGGCCTGGGCGTCGTCGTCCGCCGTGTCGGCGAATGCCTGCCGCGGCACCACGAAGAGGAGGATCGCCGCGAGGACCGCGCCCGCACCGCAGATGATCCACACCAGGTGGTAGCCGAACAGGCTGCCGGCGGTGTGCCCGGCGACCTGCACCGCGCCGATCGCCAGCACGATCGCGAAGACGCTGGACGCGAACGAGCCGCCGATGGTCTTGGTCGTATTGGTGAGGGCGGAGGCGATGCCGGTCTGTCCGCGCGGTGCAGCCGCAGCGGCGGCGGCCGGCATCGCGCCCATCAGCACGCCGGAGCCGATTCCCGCGACGAACATGTTCATGAACACCTGCCAGGTCTCATCGTGGAACGGGATGAAGAGCAGGTAGCCGGTCCCGACCAGGAAGGCGGCGATGATGAGCGCGGTGCGAGGGGACAGCATCCGGGACACGATGGGGAACGCCAGCGCACCGATGATCATCGAGATGAGATAGACGCCGATCAGAATCGAGATCGAGCCCGCCGCAAGCCCCAGCCCGTAACCGTGGACCTCCGGATCGGTGCCGGCGAACGTCGACAGTGGCGCTTGCGCGCCGAGCAGGCTGATGCCGATGAGGAACGCGGTGAGCTGCACCGGCCACATGTTCGGCTGCCTGAGCACCCGGATGTCGATGGCCGGGTCGGACTGTCGCAGCTCGAAGCGCACGAACGGGATGAAGCTGAGGAGCCCGAGCAGAATGATGCCCCACGCCCAGAGCGCCTCGGGGCCGTTGAACTTCAGGAACGTGAGGCCGGAGGTGATGAGCAGCAGGCCGATCGAGAGCATCGAGAAGCCGACCCAGTCGAGGGTGCGGCCCGGCAGCGGCTCCGATTCCGGAACCCCGAACAGGATGACGAAGAACGCGATGGTCACCGCGACGGCCGGCACGGTGAGCGTCGGCACCATCGCCTGCGCGAGCAGTTCAGCGCCGCCGAACGCGTCGAACACCGCCGCACCGCCGAGCGCGCCGGCGATCGCCCCGGCCTCGAGGCCGACGATCAGCAGCGCCGCCGCCTTGCGCGTCGCGGACGCGGCGTGCCCCGAGCGGCGGCCCTTGTCGAAGATGAGCGCGATCTCGAGCGGCAGCCAGACGACGTAGAAACCCTGCAGGGTGAACGCGATGAGGAAGCTCGTGAAGTCGCCGGCGAACGCGAGCCACCAGGTCGCGCCCGCGGTCAGGGCGGTGGAGACCAGCAGGATGCGCTTGTGCCCGTACATGTCGCCGAGCTTGGCGAGCACCGGGACGACGAGCGCGGACAGCAGCAGCTGTGCGCCCTCGAAGATGTTGAAGTCTGCATCGGTGATGTCGAGGTAGCGCACCAGGTCGGGGATGAGGGGCACATAGAAGCCCTGCAGGATGCCGCTGACGAACTCGACCAGGAACAGGAAGCCGATGAGGCCAGCGGTGACGGCGGCAGCGCTGCCGCGGAGTGCACTCGTCATGTACGGATGCTAGTGCCGTGGGCGGTTTCGGCGCGGCTAATAGGCTTTCGAGCATGGGATCGCGGGTACCGCTGCACGAGCTCGTTGACCCCGGCTGGGCTGCCGCCCTGGAACCGGCAGCCGATCGCATCCGGGACCTGCGGGAGTTCCTGCGCGCTGAAGTCGCGGCCGGTCGGGATTACCTGCCCGCGGAAGAGAACGTGCTCCGCGCATTCAGCTATCCGCTCGCGAACGTCCGGGTGCTCATCGTCGGCCAGGACCCCTACCCGACGCCCGGGCATCCGATCGGTCTCGCCTTCGCGGTCGATCGCGAAGTGCGGCCGCTGCCGCGCAGCCTGCAGAACATCTATCGGGAACTGCGGGACGACCTCGGAATCGAAACGCCCGAGCACGGCGACCTCAGCGCTTGGGCGGAGAACGGGGTCATGCTGCTCAACCGGGTACTCACCGTCCGGCCCGGAATTTCGGGAGCCCACCGGGGTCAGGGCTGGGAGGAGGTCACCGCGCTCGCGATTCGTGCACTAGTCGCGAGAAACACTGCGCTCGTCGCCATCCTGTGGGGCCGGGATGCCCGTATGCTCGCACCGTTACTCGGAACGACGCCGCTCATCGAATCGGTGCACCCCAGCCCGTTGTCGGCGAGTGGCGGCTTCTTCGGGTCGCGTCCGTTCAGTCGCGCCAATGAGTTGTTGCTCGCTCAGGGAGCCAGCCCCGTCGATTGGCGCATTGCTCGATAATCCGACATACTTGTTCTATGGCAACTAGCACAACTATCGAATTCCGGGGGCTCACCAAGAGCTTCGGGTCGGTGCACGCCGTGAGTGACCTCAGTTTCACCGTCGAGCCCGGTCAAGTGACCGGTTTCCTGGGGCCGAACGGCGCTGGGAAGACGACGACACTCCGGATGCTGCTCGGGCTCGTGCGACCAACCTCAGGAACTGCAACCTTCGGCGGCGTCGCCTATCGCGACCTCGCCTCCCCGTTCGAAACCGTCGGCACCGCTCTGGAGGCGTCGAGTTTCCACCCCGGGCGCAGCGCGCGCGGCCATTTGGCCGTCTACGCCGCGGCAGCGGGCATCCGGAAGTCCCGCATCGACGAAGCACTTCGCCTGGTTGGGCTGGAGACCTTCGCCGACCGGCGCGTCGGCGGTTACTCACTCGGCATGCGCCAGCGGCTCGGCCTCGCGTTCGCGCTGCTCGGTGACCCCCGCGTGCTTGTGCTCGACGAGCCCGTCAACGGTCTCGACCCCGAGGGCATCCGCTGGATCCGCACCTTCATGCGAGAGATGGCGAGCCAGGGACGCACCGTCCTCGTCTCGTCGCACCTGCTGAGCGAGGTGCAGCAGAGCGTCGACCGCCTGGTGATCATCTCGCGCGGGCGGCTCATGTACGAAGGCACCCTCGCCGGTCTCGACACCGGTTCGCGGGTCGTCGTCGACGCCCCCGACCGTGACGCCCTCGAGGCGGCGCTCGTGCAGGCGGGCGCCGATGTGCACGTCGCCGGCGGTGCCCTCACCGTCGCCGGGCTCAGCTCGGCAGAAGTCGGCGCGATCGCACACCGCGCCGACGTGCCGCTCAGCCAACTGGCAGCGGAGAACAACCGGCTCGAGGCGGCGTTCCTTGAGATCGTCGGCGACACAGGGCTTGGCGGAGAGGCGGAGCGCGCATGAACACCCTGAGGGCAATCGGCGCTGAAGCGCTCAAGCTGACGAGCACCCGCCTGTGGTGGGTCCTGGCGCTGGTCATGTTCATCTACGTCGGATTCACCTCGGGACTCATCGGGCTGCTCTTCGGCGGCCTCGGCGAGGCGCTCGGCGAGACCGGCCAGACCCCCGCGATCCCCGACGAGATGCTGCCGCCGATCGTGTACAGCATCGCGACCTCGATCGGCTACGTGTTCCCGGTGATCCTTGGAGCGCTCGCCACGACATCCGAAGTCCGCCACCAGACGCTGACTCCGACGTTCCTCGCCACGCCGAAGCGCGGCGCCGTGCTCGCAGGCAAGATCGTCGCGCTCGGCGGATTCGGCGCCCTCTTCGGCGTCATCGCGCTCATTGCCTCGATCGGCCTCGGCGCGGCGATGCTCGCCATCGGGGGCTTCGACCTCGGGCTTGCGGACAGCGACAACTGGGCGCTCGCCGGACGAGCCGTCATCGCGATGGCGCTGTGGGCAATCATCGGCGTGGGTCTCGGCGCGTTGATTCCCAGCCAGGTCGCAGCGATCGTGGTCGTCGTCGCCTTCACCCAGTTCGTCGAGCCGATCCTGCGCACGGCAGCGAGCGTCTGGGAGTGGGCGGGCGAGGTCGGCCGGTTCCTGCCGGGTGCGGCGAGCGACGCCCTCGTCGGCGCCAGCTTCTACGGCGCGATCGGCATGGGCACGGCGACACCCCTCGAATGGTGGCAAGGCGGGCTGGTGCTGCTCGGCATCGCACTGCTGACAACCGTGGTCGGGTACTTCACGACCTGGCGGCGCGACGTAACCTGATTTCGTGCCCCACGAGGAAGACCCGCGTCAAGCGGACCAGAAGCCGGTGCCGGAGCATCCGTTCCAGCACCGGCTTCGGGACGCGCGCGACGAGGACCTGCCGCAGGTGCTCGCCATCTACAACCATTACGTCGCACACTCGACCGTCACGTTCGACGAAGAGCCGATGACGCTGGATACACTGCGTGACAAGTTCGCGCGGATCGGCGCGCTCGGCTTCCCCTACCTCGTCGCGCAGGGCCCGGATGATGAGATCCTGGGTTTCGCGTATGTCTACCCGTGGCGCGACCGAGCCGCGTACCGGTTCACCGCGGAGAGCACCATCTACCTGCGGCCCGACGCAACCGGCAGAGGGCTCGGGCGCGTACTGCTGGCCGAGCTGATCCGGCAGGCCGAGGCGGTCGGCTTGCGCGAGCTGATCGCGGTGATCGCCGACCACGGGGCGGATGGGTCGCTGAAGCTGCACGAGTCCTTCGGCTTCGTCCGGAACGGTCACCTGACCCGGGTCGGCTTCAAGTTCGAACGTTGGATGGGCACACTCTTCCTGCAGAAGTCGTTGCGCTAGCCCCGTCGGTGGTCGAGGGTGATCAGCCGGCGCGGAACAGCTGCAGCGACGTCGGCGCGATCGTCGCGGTGTCACCCGGTGCGTAGGTCGCGGTCTCGATGATGTCCAGAGCACTGTCGAACAGCAGCGTGTAGCTCTCGACACCCTCGTGCGCTGGAAGCCTGACCTCCTGCTCGCGCTCGAGCCCTTGGACCACGACGAGCACCCGGTTGAACTCCTCGACCTCGGATGTCGACGCGGCAAGGTACTGCAGGGTGCGCTGCGCGGGGGAGTCCCAGTCCTCGATCGTCATCGCCTCACCGCTCGCGTTGTACCAGTCCATCTGGGTGGCATTTGGCACGGTTTCTCCCCAGCTGCCGAACCGCACCGGGCGCAGCGCCGGGTTCTCACTGCGCAGGCGCAGCAGCGACCGGGTGATCGCCTGCAGGTCCCGCTGCCAGTCCTGAAGGTTCCACGGCAGCCAGCTGAGCTCATCGTCGTGGCAGTACGCGTTGTTGTTGCCGCGCTGCGTCCGACCCAGCTCGTCGCCCGCCGTCAGCATGGGCGTTCCCGCTGCCAGCAGCAGCGTCGCCAGCAGGTTCCGCACCGCCTTGCGCCGCGCCGTCGTCACATCCGGGTCATCGGTGGGCCCTTCCACTCCGTGATTGAACGAGCGGTTGTTGTCGGTGCCGTCCCGGTTGTCCTCGCCGTTGCCCTGGTTGTGCTTCTCGTTGTAGGCGGTCAGGTCGAAGAGCGTGAAGCCGTCGTGCGCGGTGATGAAGTTGACGGATGCGAGCGGCCCGCGCTTGGTCGCGAACATGTCATCGGAGCCGCTGAACCGCGTCGTCGCGCGACCGATGCCGAGCGGCGCCTCGCCGTGAGCTCGCGCGTGAGCGATGTCGCCGAGCCAGAAGTCCCGCGACTGGTCCCGGAACCTGTCGTTCCACTCGAGCCAGCCATCCGGGAAGCCGCCCGTCTTCCAGCCGTCATGGCCGACATCCCACGGCTCCGCGATCAGCTTGACACCGGCCAGCGCCGGGTCGTCCCGGATGGCGGTCAGCAGCGGGTGCGCGGGGTCGAATTCGCCGTGGGCGTTGCGCGCGAGAGCCACGGCGAGGTCGAAGCGGAAGCCATCGACCTGCACCTCGTTCGCCCAGTAGCGCAGCGAATCCAGCACGAGTCGCTGAGCGGCCGTGGTCGACGTGTTCAGGGTGTTCCCGCATCCGGTGTAGTCGACGTACTCGCCGTCGGCGTTCTGCCGGTAATAGGTGGCGTTATCGAGGCCGCGCAGGCTCGTGGTCGGGCCGCCGATGCCCTCCTCTGCGGTGTGGTTGTAGACGACGTCGAGGATCACTTCGAGCCCCGCCTCGTGCAAAATCCGCACCATCCCCTTGAACTCGCGCAGCACCGCGGCCGGACCCTCCGCCTGCGCGCGTGCGGACGCCCACGCCGCGTGCGGGGTGAAGAAGTTCAGTGTGTTGTAGCCCCAGTAGTTGCTGAGCCCGAGCTTCACCAGGCGCTGCTCGGTCACGAACTGGTGCACGGGGAGCAGTTCGAGGGCCGTGACACCGAGATCCTTCAAGTATGCGATGGTGCTCTCGTGTGCGAGCCCCGCGTAGGTGCCGCGCAGTTCCTGCGGCACCGCCGGGTTGAGCTTGGTCAGACCTCTCGCGTGGGTCTCATAGATGACGGTCTTATCCAGCGGTGTTTCCGGCTTCTGGATGCCGCCCCAGTCGAAGTGGTCATCGACCACGGTGGCGCGCCAGTCGCCGGAGCCCGTGCGGGTGAGCCCGCGCGCGTACGGGTCGATGAGGTGGAGCTCTGGGTCGAAGCGGTTGCCCGGGGACTCCGGGCCGTTTGCCCGCAGCGAGTAGCGCCTGCCCGCGGTCAGCAGCGGTGACCGGGCCGACCACACCGCGTCCTCGCCCCTGACAAGCGGGACGCGCTCGGCGACCCAGGTCGGGTCCTTCTCGTCGAACAGGCACAACTCGATCGCGTCCGCGTTGGCCGAGAAGACCCGCACCTCACCGCCGTCGGCATCCACCCGCACCCCGAGGTCTCGCAGAGTGTCGGATTCGAGGCTTTCGGTGAGGGGCATCGTTCTAGAGTAAATGAGTCGAATCTTGGGCGAATCCGCTCGGAGCCCGCGGTGAGGAGGTGCGCGATGGTGGTCTATCTCGACCACGCCGCGACGACCCCGCTGCTGCCGGAGGCGATCGCGGCCTACACCGACGCGCTCGCGGTGGTCGGCAACCCGTCGTCGATCCACAGCGCGGGGCAGAACGCGAAACGGATGCTGGAGGACGGGCGCGAGGCGGTCGCGGCATCGCTCGGGGCGACGCCCATCGAAGTGGTGTTCACCTCGGGCGGCACCGAATCGGTGAACCTCGCCATCAAAGGCCTGTACTGGGCACGCAACGCGGACGGGACACGCCCGCGCATCCTGGTCCCGCGCGGAGAGCACCACGCGACCGTGGACACCGTCGAATGGCTTGCGAAGCACGACCGGGCGATCATCGAATGGCTCCCGATCGACGGTCACGGTCGGCTCGAGCTGACCGCCCTCGCGGAAGCTCTCGAGCGCCACGACGACATCGCCCTGCTCACCCTGCTCTGGGCGAACAACGAGGTCGGCACCATCCAGCCGATCGCCGAAGCGACCGCGCTCGCCGAAGGGCGCGGTGTCCCTGTGCATGCCGACGCGGTCGCCGCCTACCGGCACCTGACGATTGACTTCGCATCCAGCGGCCTGGCGGCACTGTCGGTATCCGCGCACAAGATCGGCGGCCCGATGGGCATCGGCGCCCTCGTGCTGTCCCGCACCGCCAGCATCGAGGCGCTCATCCACGGCGGCGGGCAGCAGCGGCACGTGCGCAGCGGCACGCAGGATGCGCCAGCGGCTGTCGCGTTTGGAGTCGCCGCCCGGCATCCGGTGGCCGAGCTGTCACCGTTGCGGGACCGACTCATCGACGGCGTGCGCGCGGCAGTGCCGTCCGCGGAGCTGCGCGGCGATCCGGTGAACCGGCTGGACAACAACGCGCACTTCACCTTCCCGGGCTGCGAGGGCGACTCGCTGCTGTTCCTGCTGGACGCCGCCGGCGTTGCGGTGAGCACGGGCTCGGCATGCCAGGCCGGCATCCCAGAGGCCTCGCACGTGCTGCTCGGCATGGGGCTCGCCGAAGACGACGCGCGCGGCGCGCTGCGGTTCACGCTTGGCCACTCCTCGACCGCGGCCGATGTCGACGCGCTCCTGAATGCGCTCCCGGATGCCCATTCCCGAGCCTCCCGCGCCGGCCTCGCCGCGCGGACACCGTCGCTCGGCGGCTGAGAATCCGCCCCTTTCCGCTGTCGGTGGCAAGGTCTAGGTTCGGCACATGAACCTCATTCTGATCCCCGGTCTCTGGCTTGACGCGTCGACGTGGGACGAGGTCCTTCCAGCACTGCAGGCCGCCGGACATCGCACCTACCCGCTCACGCTGCCCGGGATGGAATCGAAGGATGCCGACCGCTCCGGCATCGGCCTGCGCGACCACGTCGACGCGGTTGTGCGATTCGTCGACTCTCTCGATGCGTCCGAGGGCAAGGTTGTGCTGGTCGGTCACTCCGGCGGCGGGGCGATCGCGCACGCGGTGGCCGACGCTCGCCCGGACCGGATCGAGCGGGTCGTCTATGTGGACGCTGGACCGCTCGGTGACGGCGGAGTGATCAACGACGAGCTGCCAACAGAGGGAGTGGACCTGCCGCTGCCGGCCTGGGAGGTCTTCGACGACGAAGACCTGGTCGACCTGAACGACGAGCTCCGGGCGATGTTCCGCGAGCGGTCGATCCCATCGCCCGCGCGGGTCGCGAGCGATCAGCAGCGCCTGACCGACGAGCGCCGTTACGACGTGCCGGTCACGGTCATTGCATGCGAGTTCCCCAGCGCGATGCTGAAGGACCTCATCACCAAGGACCACCCGTACACGCGAGAGCTGTCGAAAATCCGTGACGTGAGCTACATCGACCTCCCGACCGGCCACTGGCCGCAGTTCACCAAGCCGAAGGAACTCGGAGACGCGATCGTCTCCGCGCTCGGCTGAGGCTGAGGCGGCCGCACCCGCTCGCCCCGACCGGTCGCGCGGGTGTTCCATCCACGCGCGGGTGTTGCAACACCAGCGCACGAAAGAGACACCGCGCGAGGCGGGGGATGCGGTGCGACCGGAAGACGCAGTCTTCGGCGGGTGGATTTGGATCGCAGGTCGCCTCACCTGTAAGTTCTTACTGACAGGTGTAAGGGGATCATGGACGCGGAAACGCTCAGCACGCGACTTGCGGCCATCGCGAGCCCGCAGCGCATGCGCATCATCGCGACCCTCGCGGGGCAGCGCCTCCACGTGAGCGAACTCGCGCGTCGCGTCGAGATGTCGCGCGCGCTCCTCTACATGCACCTGAGCAAGCTCGAGGAGGCCGGATTCGTCAGCGGAGAACTGGAGTTGGGGGCCGACGGCAAGGCGCTCAAGTTCTTCGAGGTCGTCCCGTTCTCCGTGACCCTCGACGCTGACGCGATAGTCGCGGCCGTCGACCACCCCGACCGCACCCCTTCCGGACATCCGCGCCCCGCGCAACGGGCGCCAATGTCCGGAACGGGCGCGAAATCAACCACACAACAGAAGGACAGCACCTGATGGAATACATCCCCTGGTTCGCCTGGATCATCATCGTCGCGATCATCGTCGGCGGCGTCATCACGATCACGAGCGAGTTGGCGCGCGGCAGGAGTCGCGCGACTCAAGCGCTCGAAGAGAACACGCGGGCCAACGAGCGCCTGGCCGAACGGCTCGACGCGATCGACGCGCGCCTCGGCTCGGTGGAGAAGACCCTCACCGATATCCCGTGAGACGCCTCAGGAGCACCCGCCTACACTTGAAGGCATGAAGGTTCTCGCAGCGATGAGCGGCGGCGTCGACTCCGCGGTGGCTGCTGCGCGCGCCGTCGAAGCGGGCCACGAGGTTGTCGGCGTGCACCTGGCGCTGTCCCGGATGCCAGGGACGCTGCGCACGGGAAGCCGCGGCTGCTGCACCATCGAGGACTCGATGGATGCCCAGCGCGCCGCCAACATCATCGGCATCCCGTACTACGTGTGGGACTTCTCCGAACGCTTCAAGCTGGATGTCGTCGACGACTTCATCGCCGAGTACAGCGCGGGCCGCACGCCCAACCCATGCATGCGCTGCAACGAGCGCATCAAGTTCGCCGCCCTGCTCGAGAAGGCGCTGAGCCTCGGCTTCGACGCGGTGTGCACCGGCCACTACGCGAGCATCCTGACCGATGCCGACGGCAACCGCGAACTGCACCGCGCGGCCGCCTGGGCCAAGGACCAGTCCTACGTGCTCGGCGTGCTGACGGCCGAGCAGCTCGAGCACGCGATGTTCCCGCTCGGCGACACCCCGAGCAAGGCCGACGTGCGCGCGGAGGCCACGCGGCGCGGGCTGGCGGTGGCGAACAAGCCCGACAGCCACGACATCTGCTTCATCCCGGATGGCGACACTCGCGGCTGGCTCGCCGACAAGGTGGGCGCCGCCGAGGGGGACATCCTGGACCGCAGCGGCAATAAGCTCGGCACGCATCCGGGTGCCCACGCGTTCACCGTTGGCCAGCGGAAGGGTCTCAACATCGGCTACCCGGCCGACGACGGCAAGCCCCGCTTCGTGGTCGAGGTGCGGCCCAAGACCAACGAGGTCGTCGTCGGACCGAAGGAAGCGCTCGACGTCTCCGAGCTGGCTGGCAGCAAGTACAGCTGGGCCGGCCTTGGTCCCCTCGGCGCCGAGGAACCGTTCGACTGCGACGTGCAGATCCGTGCCCACGCCGACCCGGTCCCCGCGACCGCGCAGCTGCGCGACGGCGAACTGGTCATCACCCCGCGGGAGCCGCTCGGCGGTGTCGCGCCAGGCCAGACCGCGGTCGTGTACATCGGCACCCGCGTGCTCGGCCAGTGCACCATCGACCGCACCGTCTCAGCCGTGCCGGCACCCGTCGCCTGACAGCAGCCCACCCTCCCCGCCGAAAGGTGCACGTGACCGTCAACCCGCTTGCCCCGAGCTGGCTCGATGTGCCCGCCGACGCCAACGCCCTCGCCGAAGCGGTCTGGCCACGCGGCGCCGCGCGCACCACCGACGGCGAACTGGAGCTCGCGGGCGTCCGCGCACACGAACTGGCGGCCCGCTTCGGCACCCCTCTCTACGTGGTCGACGAGGCGGATGCCCGTGCCCGCGCACAGGAGGCGCGCGACGCCTTCACGCGCGAGTTCGAGCGGCGCGGCGGCAGCGCGACCGTGTACTACGCGGGCAAGGCGTTCCTGTCCGCGGAGATCGCCCGCTGGGTGGATGCGGCGGGCCTGCACCTCGACGTGTGCACCGGGGGAGAGCTCGCGGTCGCGCTCGCCGCGGGGATCTCGCCCTCCCGCCTGGGCTTCCACGGCAACAACAAGTCGCTCGCCGAGATCGACCGCGCAGTGTCGGTGGGGCTCGGGGTCATCGTCATCGACAGCGTGCAGGAGATCGAACGGGTCGCCGAGGCAGCGTTTCGGCACGGCCGCACCCAGCGTGTCAGGCTGCGGGTCAACAGCGGCGTGCACGCTCAGACACACGACTACCTGGCGACCGCGCGCGAGGACCAGAAGTTCGGGATCCCGCTCGCCGATGTCCCGGGGGTCGTTGCGAGCATCCGCGCGCACAGCGCACTGGACTTCCTCGGGCTGCACTCCCACATCGGGTCGCAGATCTTCGAGACCGACGGGTTCGCCGAGGCCGCGCGCAGGCTGCTCGAGGTGCACCGCGAACTCCTGGCCGACGGCCCGGTGCCCGAACTGAACCTCGGCGGCGGCTTTGGCATCGCCTACACGAGCGTCGATGCGCCGGTGCCGCTCAGCGACATCGCAGCCAGCCTCGCCGACATCGTCGCCGACGAGTGCGAGCGCCTGGGCATCCCGCTCCCGGCGATCGCGGTCGAACCTGGCCGCGCCATCATCGGACCGTCCGGGGTGACCCTGTACGAGGTCGGCACCATCAAGGACGTCGAGGTCGCGCAGGGCGGCGGCACCGCCATTCGCAAGTACGTGAGCGTCGACGGCGGCATGAGCGACAACGTGCGGTCGTCGCTGTACGGCGCTGACTACACGGTGCGAATCGCCGGTCGGGTCTCGTATGCCGATGCCGCCCTCGTCCGTGTCGCCGGAAAGCACTGCGAGAGTGGCGATATCGTTGTGCACGCGGACTACCTCCCCGGGGATGTCTCGCCGGGCGACCTGCTCGCCGTGCCCGCCACCGGGGCGTACTGCTGGTCCCTCGCGAGCAACTACAACTACGTCGGACGGCCACCGGTCGTCGCGGTGCGTGACGGCGAGGCGCGAGTGATCGTGCGCGGGGAGACCGAGGCCGACCTGCTCGCCCGCGATGCCGGCATCTGACCCGCGCGCGGCGCAAAGAAACCAAGGAAAAGGAACCCAATGATCGAGTACCGCAACCTGCGCATCGCCCTGCTTGGAGCTGGCAACGTCGGATCTCAGGTGGCGCGCCTGCTGCTCGAGAACGGACGCGAGCTCGCGGACCGCGCCGGCGCGGGCCTCGAACTCGTCGGCATCGCGGTGCGGAACCCGGATGCCGAGCGCGCGGTCGACCTGCCCCGAGAACTGTTCACGACGGATGCGCAGTCGCTGGTCGTCGGCGCCGACATCGTCATCGAGCTGATCGGTGGGCTCGAGCCGGCGCGCACGCTCATCCTGGAGGCGCTGAACTCGGGCGCTGACGTCATCACCGGCAACAAGGCGCTGCTGGCCACCCACGGGGCCGAGCTGTTCGAGGCCGCTGAGCAGGTGGGCGCGCAGCTCTATTACGAAGCCGCGGTCGCCGGCGCGATCCCGATCATCCGGCCGCTGCGGGAGAGCCTCGCGGGCGACAACATCAACCGCGTCATGGGCATCGTGAACGGCACGACCAACTTCATCCTGGACCGGATGACGACCCTCGGCGAGTCGCAGGAGCAGGCACTCGCGGTCGCCACCGACCTGGGCTATGCCGAAGCCGACCCCACCGCTGATATTGAGGGCTACGATGCGGCGCAGAAGGCCTCGATCCTGGCCGGCCTCGCGTTCCACACCATCGTCCCGATCGAGAGCGTCTACCGCGAGGGCATCACCGGGGTGACCCTCGAGCAGGTGGAGGCGGCCCGCCGGGCGGGCTTCGCCGTCAAGCTGCTGGCGATCTGCGAGCGCATCTCCGCAGACGGCGCGCCCGATGGGGTCTCCGCGCGCGTGTACCCGGCACTCATCCCGTCCACGCATCCGCTTGCCGCGGTGCACGGTGGAAAGAACGCCGTGTTCATCGAGGCCGAGGCCGCCGGTGACCTGATGTTCTACGGCGCTGGCGCCGGTGGCACCGAGACGGCATCGGCGGTGCTCGGCGACCTGGTGTCGGCCGCGCGCAGGCATGTCATCGGCGGTCCCGGCGTGGGGGAGTCGCACAGCGCCGACCTCACCATCCTTCCGATCGACGACATCATCACGCGGTACAACGTGCGGCTGGACGTGCTCGACAAGCCGGGCGTGCTCGCCGCGGTCGCGACGATCTTCAGCGAACACGGCGTGTCGCTCGAGACCGTCGAGCAGGCGGTCGAGGAGACGGATGCCGCCACGGCTACGCTGGTGATCGGCACCCACCGCGCCACAGAAGCCGCCCTGGCGGCGACCGTCTCGGCGTTGGCTGACAGCGACGTCGTGCGGTCCGTGACATCAGTTCTGAGAGTGGAAGGTTCCTGAAGTGGCACACCAGTGGCGCGGCGTCCTGCGCGAGTACGCGGACCGGCTGAACATCACCGCCGAAACACCCATCGTCACACTGGGTGAGGGAGGCACCCCGCTCATCCCAGCCGACGCGCTCTCCCGGCGCACCGGCGCGAAGGTGTGGGTGAAGTTCGAGGGAATGAACCCGACCGGGTCGTTCAAGGACCGCGGCATGACGATGGCCATCTCCAAGGCCGTCGAGCACGGCGCCAAGGCGGTCATCTGCGCCTCAACAGGCAACACCTCGGCATCCGCCGCCGCCTACGCGACTCACGCGGGCATCACCGCGGCCGTCCTGGTGCCGGAGGGCAAGATCGCCCTCGGCAAGCTGAGCCAGGCCATCGCGCACAACGCCCAACTGATCCAGGTGCAGGGCAACTTCGACGACTGCCTCGACATCGCCCGTGACCTGTCCGCGAACTACCCGGTGCACCTCGTGAACTCGGTGAACCCCGACCGCATCGAGGGGCAGAAGACCGCGGCGTTCGAGGTCGTCGACGTGCTCGGCGACGCCCCGGACTTCCACATCGTCCCGGTCGGCAACGCGGGCAACTACACCGCCTACTTCCGCGGCTACAGCGAGGAACTGGAGCGCGGCGTCACCACGAAGCTGCCCCGGATGCTCGGCTTCCAGGCCGCGGGCAGCGCACCCATCGTGCTCGGCCGGGTCGTCAAGGACCCGGACACCATCGCGAGCGCCATCCGCATCGGCAACCCCGCATCGTGGGAGTTCGCGACCGCGGCGCGCGAAGCCACCGACGGCTACTTCGGTGCGATCACCGACGAGAAGATCCTCGAGGCGCACCGCATCCTCTCCGCTGAGGTCGGCATCTTCGTGGAGCCCGCCTCCGCGATCAGCGTCGCGGGCCTGCTCGAACGCGCGGAGGCCGGGATGATCACGCCGGGCGCCACCGTAGTGCTGACGGTCACCGGGCACGGGCTGAAGGACCCGCAGTGGGCAGTGCGGGGCGCTGACGGCACCGAGGCGACGCCCACGGTCGTGCCGGTCGACACGGATGCCGTGGCGCAGGTCCTCGAGTTGCAGAAGGCCTGATGGGCCCCCAACCGACGAGCCTCACCGTCAAGGTTCCCGCGACCACTGCGAACCTGGGGCCGGGATTCGACACGCTCGGTCTTGCGCTGTCGCTGTACGACGAACTCACCGTGACCACCCGCGAGGCGCCCGGCGCATCCGTCGAGGTGCATGGTGTCGGCGAGGGCGAGGTGCCCACCGACGAGACGAACCTTGTCGTGCGGACGATCGCAGGGATCTTCGAGCGGGTGTCCCGCCCGATGCCGGGACTGCACCTGGTCGCCAAGAATGCGATCCCGCACGGGCGCGGCCTTGGCTCGTCTGGTGCGGCGATCGTGGCCGGGATCATGGCCGCCAAGGGACTGCTCGAGGGTGACGTCGAGTTCGACCCGCAGACGCTGCTGAAGATCGCGACCGAACTGGAGGGGCATCCGGACAACGTCGCCCCCGCACTGTTCGGCGGGCTGACCATCGCATGGACCACAGAGGACGGGCCGGCGTACAAGAAGCTCATCGTGCACCGTGGCGTCTCGCCGCTCATCGCCGTGCCAGAGCACACGATGTCGACCGAGGTCGCGCGCGGCCTGCGTCCGGCATCCGTGCCCCACGAGGACGCGATCTTCAACGTGTCGCGCTCGGCACTGTTGGTGGCCGCGCTCGTCCAGAGTCCTGAACTGCTGTTCGCTGCGACCGAGGACCGATTGCACCAGAGCTACCGGGCGGCGGCGATGCCTGACACCGAGGCGCTGCTGGCCGAACTGCGCGCGGCAGGTCACGCCGCGGTGGTCTCCGGATCCGGGCCGTCGATCCTGGTGCTCTCAAGCGACCCGGCGCAGCGTCTCGAGGCCGCCGAGCTCATCGCAGCGCGGCGCGGATCGCTGTGGCAGACCCTCATGCTGGCCGTGGACTTCAAAGGTGCTACAGTGAGTACGCGTCCGGTAGAGCCTAACGACCAGTTCGGAAACTCCCGGATCGCGTAATCACCCCGCATTCGCTTCGCTCCCGCCTCACCCGCTGAGCATCCCGCACAGTACCCGGTAAGTGGTGGCAGGCGACAAGCTCCGCTGCGTGGCGCGTAAGCACTTTCAGGTGCCGTCCGCAGGGGAAGGAATCCTCTCAGTGACCGAATCCAACGTTCGAGCCGCAGCGCCGAACTCAGGTACCACCACGCTTTCAGCACTGCGCCTGCCCGAGCTTCAGGCTCTCGCGGCCGAGCTCGGCATCAGTGGTGCCTCCAAACTTCGTAAAGGAGAACTCGTGGAGAAAATCTCCGAGGCCCAGGACGGTGCTTCAGCGCCCGAATCCGAATCGTCCGCAGGCGGCGCCGTCGCCACCGCGACTGAGCCCGCCGTGAGCGAGCCCGTGACCGAGCCTGCGCCCGCCGCAGAGCCGTCGGCCGAGCAGCCCGTTGCCGAGCAGCCCACTGCCGAGGAGGCCCCGGCTGCAGCGCCGCGCAAGCGTGCCCCGCGTCGCGCCACGGCAGCTGCGGGAGTCATCACGACGACCGAGGCGCCCGCCGCAGAGCAGACCACGCCGCCCGCTCCAGCAGAAGCGGCCGGCACCGACACCGTCGTCGCCGAGCAGGCAGAGGCCGCCGACACCGCTGCGGCCGAGCCGGCCCAGCAGCGCGGACGCAAGTCGGCCGCAGACCACGTCAATCACGGCGAGACCGGCGTCAGCATCCCGACCGATGGCGAAGCCGAGGGTGCCGAGGCCGGCGAGGGTGGCGAGGAGCAGCCGCGCCGCGGCCGCAACCGCAACCGCCGCGGCGGCGGCGATCGCCAGCAGGGTGAGCGCCAGCAGGGCGAGCGCCAGCAGGGTGAGCGCCAGCAGGGCGACCGCCAGGATCGCCAGCAGCAGCAGCAGCAGACCGACCGTCAGCAGCAGGGCGAGCGTCAGGACCGTGGCCACGGCGACGGTGAGACCGAGCGCAGCGGCCGCAGCCGTTACCGCGACCGCAAGCGTCGCGGCCAGGGTGGCGGCGACGACCTCGAACCGGAGCTGAGCGAGGACGACGTCCTCATCCCCGTCGCGGGCATCCTCGACGTGCTCGACAACTACGCATTCGTGCGCACCAGCGGCTACCTGCCCGGCAACAACGACGTGTACGTCTCGCTCGGCCAGGTCAAGAAGTACAACCTGCGCAAGGGTGACGCTGTGGTCGGCGCCATCCGCCAGCCGCGTGAGGGCGAGAACACCAGCCGCCAGAAGTACAATGCGATCGTCAAGATCGACTCGGTCAACGGCATGCCGCTCGACTCGCTCGCGGAGCGCGTCGAATTCGGCAAGCTCACCCCGCTGTACCCGGCCGAGCGCCTGCGCCTCGAGACGGAGCCGAACAAGCTCACGACGCGCATCATCGACCTGGTCTCCCCGATCGGCAAGGGCCAGCGCGGACTGATCGTCTCGCCGCCGAAGGCAGGCAAGACCCTCGTGCTGCAGGCGATCGCCAACGCGATCACCAAGAACAACCCAGAGGTGCACCTCATGGTCGTGCTCGTCGACGAGCGACCGGAAGAGGTCACCGACATGCAGCGCACCGTCAAGGGTGAGGTCATCGCCTCCACCTTCGACCGCCCCGCTGAGGACCACACGACCGTCGCGGAGCTCGCCATCGAGCGTGCCAAGCGCCTGGTCGAGCTCGGCCACGACGTCGTCGTGCTGCTCGACTCGATCACTCGTCTCGGCCGCGCCTACAACCTGGCAGCACCGGCATCCGGACGCATCCTCTCCGGTGGAGTGGACTCGTCGGCGCTGTACCCGCCGAAGCGCTTCTTCGGCGCCGCGCGCAACATCGAGGACGGCGGCTCGCTGACAATCCTCGCGACGGCGCTTGTGGAGACCGGCTCCAAAATGGACGAGGTCATCTTCGAGGAGTTCAAGGGCACCGGCAACATGGAGCTGCGCCTCTCGCGTCAGCTCGCCGACAAGCGCATCTTCCCCGCGGTCGACGTCAACGCATCCGGCACCCGTCGTGAGGAAATGCTCATGGGTGTTGACGAGACCAAGATCGTCTGGAAGCTGCGCCGCGCCCTCGCCGGACTCGACACCCAGGCCGCGCTCGAGCTCGTGCTCGGCCGGTTGAAGGACACCTCGAGCAACGTCGAGTTCCTGATGCAGGTGCAGAAGTCGATGCCGTCACCCGGATCGAAGGACGACTAACCGGCATGTTCGAGTCAGTGGCATCGCTGCTGGCCGAGCATGAGGACCTGCAGAGGCAACTCTCGGATCCCGCCGTTCACGCGGATGCGGCCAGGGCGAAAAAGATCAACCGGCGCTACGCCGAGCTCAGCCAGATCAAGGCTGCCCACGAGCACTGGATTCAGGCGGGGGAGGACCTCGCCGCGGCGCGCGAACTCGCCAAAGAGGACGCAGCGTTCGCTGAAGAGGTCCCATCCCTCGAGGAGGCCCAGCGGGTCGCGCAGGAGAAGCTGCGCCGATTGCTGATCCCCAGGGACCCGGATGACGGCCGTGACGTGATCATGGAGATCAAGGGCGGCGAGGGCGGTGCCGAGAGCGCGCTGTTCGCGGCCGACCTGCTGCGCATGTACCTGCACTACGCAGAGTCCAAGGGCTGGAAGACCGAGCTGCTCGATCGCAACGAAAGCGACCTCGGCGGCTACAAGGACGTACAGCTCGCGATCAAGTCCAACGCGAGCGACCCCTCGCAGGGCGCCTGGGCGCACCTCAAGTACGAGGGCGGCGTGCACCGCGTGCAGCGCGTCCCGGTGACAGAGTCACAGGGGCGCATCCACACCTCGACGACCGGTGTGCTGGTCTTCCCGGAGGTGGACGAGCCGGAAGAGGTCGAGATCAACCAGAACGACCTCAAGATCGACGTCTACCGCTCGAGCGGTCCCGGTGGCCAGTCGGTCAACACGACCGACTCTGCGGTGCGCATCACCCACGTGCCGACCGGCATCGTCGTGTCGATGCAGAACGAGAAGAGCCAGCTGCAGAACCGCGAGGCGGGCATGCGCGTGCTCCGCGCTCGCCTGCTCGCGCGGCAGCAGGAGGAGCTTGCGGCCGCGGCGTCCGATGTCCGCAAGAGCCAGATTCGCACCATGGACCGCTCGGAACGCATCCGAACCTACAACTTCCCGGAGAACCGCATCGCCGACCACCGCACCGGGTACAAGGCGTACAACCTGGACGCGGTCATGAACGGCGCGCTCGACGCGGTCATCGAATCGTGCATCCAGGCGGACGAGGAAGCGAGACTCGCCGATATCGGCGACAAGTAGCCGACAATGATGGGGTGACACCACCCCGGCTGGCTGGCATCGACATCGCCCGTGGCCTTGCGCTGATCGGGATGTTCATCGCGCATGCGGCGCCTTACCCGGATCCGGATGCCGAATGGATCGTCGACGGTCGCTCGTCGCTGCTGTTCGCCACCCTCGCGGGGGTGTCGCTCGGCTTGATGAGCGGTTCAGCGGAGCCGACAGCGGAACGTGGCCGTATGCGGCAGACCGTGGTGCTGCGTGCGCTGCTTCTCATCCTGCTCGGGCTGGTGCTGTGGATCGTGCCGACCGACATTGCGATCATCCTCGACTACTACGGCGTGATGTTCCTGCTGCTCGTTCCGCTGCTGTTCCTGCCGCGCCGCGTGCTCGCGATCGTCGCCGTCACGCTGTTCGTGATCGCGCCGCTGCTGGCGGATGCCGCGCAGCCGATCGTGGACGGTGCCACGACACCGGCCCTGGTCGTCGTGCCGGTCGAGTGGCTGCTCACCGGCTATTACCCGGCCCTGGTCTGGCTACCCGTGCTCATCCTCGGCCTGATCGCCGCGCGGAGCGACCTGCGCCGCGTCGGAACCCAGCTGCTCGTGCTGCTGGGCGGCATCGGCGGCATGCTCGTCGGCTACGGCGCCGCAGCGGTGGTCCCTGGCGTTGACGCCTCTGCGCACTCGGCCACGCACGCGGAAATCCTCGGATCAGGAGGCTTCGCGTTCACCGTGATCGGCGCCCTCCTGTTGCTCACCGGCCCCGCACTGGGCGCAGTAGGCGGCGGCCTCCGATTCGCTCTCGCCCCGGTCGCGGCGATGGGCTCGATGCCCCTGACCATCTACACCGGGCAGATCCTGGTGATCGCGTCGTTCTTCATCGCAGCCGGCCGCCCGTTCGTCGTCTACGACAGCTGGGCGCTCGTCGTCTGGCTCATCATCGGCTCAGCGCTGTTCGCGCTCCTCTGGCGCCGCTTCGTGGGTCCCGGCCCGCTCGAGTGGGTGATGCGCCAGCTGACGAGCCCGCCGTCACTGGCGACGGACCGAACCCCGACAACGACTACCTAGGTCCTCAGGAGGTTGAGGTGTGGGAGGGATGTCTGCGGGGTTGCGAGTTTTGAAGGGTTCGGGCGGCCCGCCAGGGCCTCCCGAACCCTTCAATGTTTGAGCGAGGAGCAGATATCCCTCCCACACCCGACCAGCCGGACTAGTCAGATGTACATCGCCGGGTCGATCCACTGCTCAGGCTGATCGCGTTTCGTGCGCGGCTTGATCACGGCCGGAACCCCCACCGCAAGCGAGCCGGGCGGCACGTCGTGCACGACCACGGCGTTCGCGCCCACGACACTGCCCGCGCCCACCGTCACTGCGCCCAGCACCTGGGCGCCCGCGCCCACCACAACGCCGTCTTCCAGCGTCGGGTGGCGCTTGACCTTGCCGAGGTGCTTACCGCCGAGCGTGACGCCGTGATACAGGGTCACGTCGTCGCCGATCTCCGCCGTCTCGCCGATCACGACGCCCATGCCGTGATCGATGAACAGCCGCCGGCCAATGGTGGCGCCCGGGTGGATCTCGATGCCGGTGAAGAAGCGGCTGAGCTGCGACAGCACGCGCGCGAGGGTCTTCAGGTTGTGGCGCCACAGCCAGTTGTTGAACCGGTGGTTCCATACCGCGTGCAGCCCGGAGTAGCTGAGGAACACCTCAAGCCGGCTGCGGGCAGCTGGGTCCCGCATGAGGGCATTGCGGATGTCCTCACGCGCGCGTCTGAAGGGCACGTCGGCTCAGTCCTCCAGATCCTCGAAGAGGACAGTCGAGAAGTAGCGCTCGCCGAAGTCCGGCACCACCACGACGATCGTCTTGCCCGCGTTCTCCGGACGCTTGGCGACCTCGGTCGCGGCGTAGACGGCTGCTCCACCGGAGATGCCCGCGAGGACGCCCTCCTCGGTGCCGAGGCGGCGGGCGGTGCGGATGGCATCCGGCAGCTCGACGTCGAACACCTCGTCGTAGACGTCACGGTTGAGCACGCTCGGCACGAAGTTGGCGCCGAGGCCCTGGATCTTGTGCGGCCCTGCCGTGCCCTCGCTCAGCAGCGGGGAATCCTTCGGCTCCACCGCGACGACCTTCACCTCGGGCTTGCGCTCCTTGAGCAGGCCGCCAGCGCCGGTGATGGTGCCACCGGTTCCGATGCCAGAGACCAGGATGTCGACGGCGCCGTCGGTGTCCGCCCAGATCTCCTCACCGGTCGTCTCACGGTGGATGCGCGGGTTGGCGTCGTTGTCGAATTGCTTGGCCAAGATCGCGCCCGGGGTGTTCGCCGCGAGCTCCTCGGCCTTCTGCACGGCGCCGCGCATGCCGTCGGCACCGGCGGTCAGCACGATCTCGGCCCCGTACGCGCGCAGCATCTTGCGGCGCTCCTTGCTCATGGTCTCCGGCATGGTGAGGATGACCTTGTAGCCGCGGGCGGCACCCACGAACGCGAGCGCGATGCCGGTGTTGCCGCTGGTCGCCTCGATGATGGTGCCACCGGGCTTCAACTCACCCGAGGCCTCGGCCGCGTCGACGATCGCGACGCCGATGCGGTCCTTGACGCTCGACGCCGGGTTGTAGAACTCGAGCTTCGCGAGCACCGTCGCCTGCGAACCATCCGTCACCCGGTTGAGCCTCACGAGCGGTGTGCGTCCCACTGCCTGGGTGATGTCGGAGTAGATCTGAGTCATTTCTCTCGCTTTCGTGACTGGCGCGACGGGCGGGCGCCCACGCGCGAGGGCTCGTGCGGGATAACACCGGCTGCGCGCTGGTATTCCCGACCACGACAGAATAGACGTGGCGGTCGAACGGAAGAGGAACTATGACGTCCGGTGTACGACACCTGCGCTCCGAGGCGGCCCGCGAGCTTGCCGCTGCCGGCGTGCCTGACCCTGAGGTCGACGCGGAGCTGCTGATCGGGCACGTGCTCGGCGTGGGGCGCGGCGAGGTGCAGGCAAAGGTGGCGCTGGATGCCGCGCTGAGCGAGGACGATGTCACCGCCCTGCACGGCCTGGTCGCCCGCCGCGCCGCGCGCGAGCCGCTGCAGCACATCACCGGGCGCGCGCCGTTCCGCAATGTTGAGCTGCTCGTCGGACCGGGCGTGTTCGTGCCCCGACCGGAGACCGAGCTCGTCGCGGGCGTGGCCGTCGACGCGTTGCGTGCGGTCGCAGCGGCCGAACCGGTCGCCGTCGATCTCGGCACGGGCAGCGGTGCCATCGCGATCGCCATGGCGACTGAGGTGCCGCACGCGCGCGTGTATGCGGTCGAGTTATCCCCGGATGCTCACGCCTGGGCGAGAAGGAACATCGAGCACACGGGTGCGGCGGTGACCCTCGTGCTGGCTGACCTGGCGAGCGCGCTCGGTGAGCTGGACGGCACAGTGTCCGTCGTCGCCTCCAATCCGCCCTATGTGCCGACGGATGCCGTGCCGCGCGACCCCGAGGTGCGGCTGCATGATCCGGAGCTCGCGCTATACGGCGGATCGGACGGCCTGGATGTCATCCGCGACCTGTCGGCGGCCGCGCTGCGGCTGCTGCACCCGGGTGGCACGCTCGTGATCGAGCACGGCGAGCTGCAGGGCGCTGCTATCCGAGCGCTGTTGACCGGTGACGGCTGGCAGGCGGCAGCCACGCATCCGGATCTCCTCGGGCGCGACCGGATGACGACCGCGATCCGCTGACCGGCTACCGGCTGGTGTAGCTCTCGATGCCGTCGAGGATGCGTTCGAGGCCGAAGAGCATGTCGGTCTCGTACTCGAAGTCTGCCGGGTCACCGCCGGCGTAGACGCCGTCCCGGATGAGCGGGAACAGGTAGGGGAACGCTTCTTCGCTCACCACCTCGGTCAGGGCCGCGGTGCTCTCTGCTCCCATTGTCGCGTTCTCCCCTGCGCGAGTGAGGTCGCGCTCGAGTTGTGCGGTGGCGCGCGCGTAGCTGGTCAGCAGCAGGAGCACTTCGATCTTCTCGCCGGGATCGAGTGGCAGGTCGCGCATGGCGCGCATGGCCCAATCGACGATGACGAGGGCGGTGGGCATCATCGGCACACCGCTCACCGGGATGTCGAGGGTCCACGGGTGCTTCCGGTAGGCGCCGACGAGCGCGTCAAACCACTCGCGGAGGGCCTCTCGCCAACCCTGGGTCTCGTCGAGGGGCGGCACGACGACCCTGGCTGCGGAGTTCTGCATGAGCTGCAGCAGGTCGTCCTTGCTAGTCACGTAGCGGTACAGCGACATCGTCGTGAAGCCGAGCGACGATGCGACCCGGCTCATCGACAGCGCACCGATTCCCTCAGCGTCGGCGATCGCGATCGCCGCATCGATGATCGCGTCGAGGCTCAGCTCGCGCTTGGGGCCGCGTTGCGGCGGCTCGGCGAGACCCCAGGCGAGGGCGATGGCGTGGGGGAGTTTCGGCTCGACTGGCTCTGTCATCGGGTGGCCTTTCACGGTGGGACGCGCTCAGCTTGACAGCACTGTGTGCGTCATACACACTGTGTACATCATAAACTGCGTAGCTCATAAACAGGCTATGCCTCGTAAACAGAAAGGCTAGTCGGCTATGCAAACCCCGGCAATCGCGGTCTCCGGACTGCGCAAGACGTTCGGCACCCACCCGGTGCTGAACGACGTGACCTTCGAGGTCGCGCCAGGCGAGATCTTCGCCCTGCTCGGACCGAACGGCGCAGGCAAGACCACGCTCATCAACATCCTCTCCACGCTGGTCGCTCCGGATGCCGGCACCGCGACGGTGAACGGATTCGACGTTGGGCGCGATCCGCTGGCCGTTCGTCGCAGCATCGGTCTCACCGGACAGTCGGCAGCCGTCGACGAGGTGCTCACCGGCAGTGAGAACCTCCGGATGATGGGACGCCTGTTCGGCCTCAGCCGGTCAGCGAGCGCCGCTCGCGCCGACGAGCTGCTCGAGCGGTTCGACCTCGTCCAGGCCGCACGCAAGCGCGCGAAGACCTACTCGGGCGGGATGCGCCGCAGGCTGGACCTCGCGATCAGCCTGATCGTCGCCCCTTCCGTGTTGTTCCTCGATGAGCCGACCACGGGTCTCGACCCGCGCAGCAGGCAGGAGCTGTGGAACGTCATCCGGTCACTGAAGGAGGACGGCCGCACGGTGTTCCTCACCACCCAGTACCTCGAGGAAGCCGACCAGCTCGCGGACACCGTAGCTGTGCTGAACGAAGGGCACGTCGTTGCATCGGGAACGCCCGCTGCGCTCAAGGCGACAGTGGGCGGCGATGTCGTGGAGGTGCGGGACCGCGCCCGGAACCTGCTGCTGCAACTGCCGACCGACGGAAGCATCCACGGTCTTCGCGCCGCGATCGCCGAGGTCGACGCATCCGGAGTGGATGGGGACGTCACGGTGCGCGAACCCAGTCTCGACGACGTCTTCCTGGCCCTCACCGACGCAGGCGCGGGACACGCAGCGCCAGAACTGATTGGAAGGACCGCACGATGACCACCCTGACCACCCAGCCGCTGCCCTTCGGCGCAGAGGAGGCGACCTTCATCCGGCGCAGCTTGCTGCACTCGCTGCGCGACGGAGAATCCATGGTGATGGCCATCATGCTGCCGGTGATCACCATGCTGATGTTCACGTTCGTGTTCGGAGGCGCGATCGATTCCTCCGGCGACTACGTGAACTACGTCGTACCCGGTATCGTCCTGCTCTGCGCGGGCTTCGGGGCGTCCTCGACGGCCGTCTCGGTCGCGCAGGACATGCAGAACGGCATCGTCGACCGCTTCCGCACCATGCCGATCCGGGCATCGGCGGTGCTGACTGGGCACGTCGTCGCGAGCCTCGTGCGCAACCTGCTCGCCACGGCGCTGGTGATCGGTGTCGGCATCGCGGTCGGATTCCGGCCGCAGGGCTCGCTGCTCGGCTGGCTGGGTGCGCTGGCGCTCGTCGCGCTCTACATCCTCGCGATCACCTACCTGTTCGCGGCGATCGGCCTCGCCGCGGGCAGTGCGGAGGCGGCGGCCAGCTACGGGTTCATCCTGCTGTTCCTCCCGTACGTCTCCAGCGCGTTCGTGCCGATCCAGACGATGCCCGACTGGATGCACTGGATCGCATCGAACCAGCCGCTGACCCCCATCATCGAGACCATCCGCGGACTGCTGATGGGTACTGAGCTGGGCAATGAGCCGCTCTGGGCGCTGGGCTGGTGCGTCGCCATCCTTGCCGTGTCGATCGTGTTCGGAGCTGTCATGTTCCAGCGCAAGGCCGGGCGCCGCTGAGTGACAACAGTCGTCAGATGGTCGCCAAGTAGGATTGTGCCGACATGGCGACCATCTACGACTGCTCCGACAGCTCGGAGCTCCTCACCGGAATGCGCCTCGCGCGAGGCGCGATCGGCCGGGGCGAGCTCATCGTCATCCCTACCGACACGGTCTACGGGGTCGGCTGCGACGCCTTCAACCCGGACGCCGTCCAGCGCCTCCTCGACGCCAAGGGCCGCGGCCGCAACGCACCGCCGCCCGTGCTCCTGCCGGGCATCCCGACGCTCGACGCGCTCGCCGAGGACGTCCCGGATGCTGCGCGCAAGCTGGTCAAGGCGTTCTGGCCCGGCGCACTCACCTTGATCCTGCCGGCACGCGAGTCGCTGCAGTGGGACCTGGGGGAGACCCACGGCACCGTTGCGCTGCGGATGCCAGCCAACAAGGTCGCGCTCGAGTTGCTGTCGGAGACCGGCCCGCTCGCGGTGACCTCGGCGAACAAGACCGGGGAGCCGGCCGCGACCACCGCCCAGGAGGCGGTCGACGCGCTCGGCGACAGCGTCAGCGTGTACCTCGACGGCGGCACGGTCGGTGAGAGCGCGGTCGAAGACGGCCGGAGCAACGGCTCCACCATCGTCGATGTCACCGGCCTGCTCATCGGCGGCGAACTGAAGATCGTGCGCCACGGGGTGATCCCGGACGACGCCATCTGGGAGGCCGTGACGTGATCTTCTACGTCCTCGCGGGGCTCATCGCCGCGGTGGTCACGTTCGCACTGTCCTTCGTCATCTGGAAGCTCAGCTCGCGGTTCCGGCTCTACCCGAAGATCCGCGAGCGTGACGTGCACACCACCCCGACGCCTCGGCTGGGCGGGATTGCCATGTTCCTCGGCATCCTGGTCGCGATGGCGGTCGCGTCGCAGGTCAGCTGGTTCCACCTCGTCTTCGCCGACCCCGGCCAGATCACCGCCATCCTCAGCGCGGCATTCATCATCGTCGTGATCGGCGTCGCCGACGACATCTGGGACCTCGACTGGCTCACCAAGCTCGCCGGCCAGATGATCGCCGCCGGCCTGCTGGTGTGGCAGGGCGTGCAGCTGGTGACCCTGCCGGTGGGTGGCGTCACGGTCGTCCCGCCGATTCTCGGTCTCGTGCTCACCGTCATCGCGGTGGTCGCGGTGATGAACGCGGTCAACTTCATCGACGGCCTGGACGGCCTCGTCGCAGGCGTTGCGATCATCGCCAACGGCGTCTTCTTCCTCTACAGCTACATCCTCGCCCGGGTGGTCGGTGAAGCCGAGTACTTCAACCTCGCCTCGCTGCTCTCCGCGGTGCTGGTCGGCGCGTGTGTCGGGTTCCTGCCGCTCAACTGGCATCCGGCGAAGCTGTTCATGGGCGATGCCGGGTCGATGCTCGTCGGCCTCCTGATGGCCACCTCGGCTATTTCGGTGACCGGGCAGGTGGACCCGAACTCGCTCGACTCCGGCCGCATCCTCGCACCGGCATTCATCCCGCTGTTGCTGCCGATCGCCGTGCTCATCGTCCCGTTGCTCGACTTCTCGCTGGCCGTCCTGCGGCGCTTGCGCGCGGGCAAGTCGCCGTTCTCGGCTGACCGCAAGCACCTGCACCACCGGCTGCTCGACATGGGTCACACCCACCTGCAGGCGGTGCTGATCTTCTACGCGTGGAGCGCCGTCATCGCAGTCGGATGCCTGCTGTTCCTGTTCGTTCCCATCGCCTGGGTGCTCGCGTTCCTCGGCATCGGCTTCGCCGTGTGCGCGTTCTTCACCATCACGCCGCTGTGGCGCAAGTCGTTTGCGGCACGCGCCCGCGGAGCCCATCCCGACCAAGTAGAGGAAATTCCATGACCGTAGTGCCGATGCTCAAGCGCACCCTGGTGCTCGACGCCCTTCTCGCGGTCGCAATCGCCGTGGTCGGCGGCGGGATCGGGTTGTGGGTTGCGGGGACCCCCGGGGTCCTCGGCGCCGTGATCGGGGCCGCGCTGACCTTCGTCTTCATGGGACTGACCGCCTTGACCGTCATCCTCGCTGCCCGGACCACCAAGGGCGACCTGCTCAGCCCCCTGTTCTTCGGGATCGTCCTCGGCGGCTGGATGGTGAAGCTGGCCATCTTCCTGGTGGTCGCGATCGTGTTCGGCAGGAGCCCCGCGATCGACCCGCTCGTGCTGTTCTTCACCGTCGTCGCATCCGTCGTCGGCAGCCTCGCGATCGACGTCTACGCCTTCATGACCAGCCGCATGGGCTATGTCTCGGACGTCAAACTCCCGCATGAAACCGGGGATTCGACACCGCCGAAGTCGTCCGGTGAAAGCTGACGAATCCAGCGATTAGTTCCCTGTGTGAGGTATTGCTAAGCTTTCGCAGGTACCTCCCCCTCTTTCCGCCGCGTGTCCGCACGCCTAAATCTTGGAGACAGCGCTGCTAGTTAACGCTCTCAACACGGTTGTCCTGGCCGCTGCCGGTGAAGGGGAATTCCACGGTCCCTCGTTCGACGACTTCTTCCCGCCGGCCATCCTTTTCGAGGGCACGCCGTTCGAGATCAACCGGCTCATGCTGGTGCGTTTTCTCGCTGTCGCCGCGCTGCTGCTGCTGTTCTGGCTCGGCACCCGGCGGATGCGACTCGTCCCGGGCCGCGGCCAGAACCTCGTCGAACTGTCCATCGGTTTCGTCCGCGACAGCATCGTCTACAACAACCTCGGCGAGAAGGACGGCAAGCGCTTCCTGCCGCTGATCGTGACGATCTTCTTCTCGATCATCGCGCTGAACATCACCGGCATCATCCCGTTCCTGAACATCGCCGGCTCGTCGGTGATCGGGTTCCCGCTGGTGCTCGCGGTGGTCGCGTACATCGCGTTCGTGTACGCAGGCATCAAGAAGAGCCCGGCAGGGTTCGTGCGCAACTCGCTGGTGCCCTCTGGTGTCCCGTGGCCGGTGCTGCTCGTGGTCACGCCGATGGAGTTCATCTCGACCTTCCTGGTCCGCCCGGTCACACTGGCCCTTCGTCTTCTGATGAACATGGTCGGCGGGCACATGCTCCTCGTGCTGTGCTTCTCGGCCACCCACTTCTTCCTGTTCTCCGCCGGTGGATGGTTCGGACTGTTCAGCATCGGCACCTTCGCCTTCGGCTTCGCGTTCACCCTGTTCGAGATCATGGTGGCCGCGCTGCAGGCCTACGTTTTCGCACTACTCACAACGATCTACATCCAGCTCGCGCTGGTTGAAGAGCACTAGAGACGGATCTGGCAACCGCCCGATTCACCCAACGGAAGGAATCACTATGGACCTCGCTGAGCTCACCGGCCACATCGCCCCGGTCGCCTTCGGCATCGCAACCATCGGCCCCGCGATCGGCGTTGGTCTCGTCGTCGGCAAGACCGTCGAGGCCGTTGCTCGCCAGCCAGAGCTTCAGGGTCGCCTCACCGGCCTCATGTTCCTCGGCATCGCGTTCACCGAGGCGCTCGCCTTCATCGGCATCGCCGTCGCGTTCATCCCGTTCCCGTAAGCCACGTAAGCAAGTAAGGAGGCAAGGATGCTTGCTGGAAAGAGCAGCGCATTCCTCGCCGCGGCTGAGGGCGAGACGACTGTGAACCCGCTGCTGCCGGCGGACTACGACATCATCTGGTCGTTGGTCATCTTCGTCATCATCATCTTCTTCTTCTGGAAGTACGCGCTCCCGAAGCTGCAGGCGATGCTCGACGAGCGCTCCGCCGCCATCGAGGGCAACATCGAGAAGGCGAATGAGGCCAAGGCCGAAGCGGATGCCGCACTCGAGGAGTACCGCAAGCAGCTCGCTGACGCGCGTGGCGAAGCCGCGAAGATCCGCGAGCAGGCACGCATCGACGGCACGAAGATCCTGAGCGAGCTCAAGGAGCAGGCTGCCGCAGAGGCCGCCCGCATCACCGCGAACGCCCAGGCGACCATCGAGGCGGAGCGTCAGGCGGCGCTCGTCTCGCTGCGTGCCGAGGTCGGGTCGCTTGCGATCGACCTGGCATCCGGTGTGATCGGCGAGAGCCTCAGCGACGACAGGAAATCAGCGGCGCTCGTCGACCGCTTCCTCGCTGACCTCGAAGCCGGCGAGAAGCAGACGACCGCCACCGCCGGAGCGACCTCCGGCAGGGCGAAGGCGAGAAAGTAAATGGGTTCAGCCACCACTCAGGCGCTCGAGGCGGCGCGTTCAGCGCTGTCAGCAGCTCAGGGTCCGGTGCCGATGTCGACCGGTGCAGAACTGCTGTCGGCAGGTCGGCTCATCGGAGGGTCGAAGCAGCTCGCGTCGGCCATTGCCGACCCGTCCGCCTCGGCCGAGCAGAAGCGCGTCCTCGCTGACCGCATCTTCGGCGCGCTCGAGGAGCAGCCGCGCGGTCTGCTCGACGTGCTGGTGGCCAACCGCTGGTCAAGCGGGGTCGACCTTCTGGCCGGCATCGAGGAGATCGGCATCCGCGCTGTCGCCCGGTCGGCCGACGCGGGAACCGACATCGTCGGTGAGCTGTTCGCGTTCGGTGCAGCGGTCACGTCCGACGCCGAGCTGGAGCTGGCAGTCGTCAGCAAACTCGGGGATGCGGACGCGAAGCTCGCGCTCGTCGACGCTCTGCTGGCGGGCAAGGCCTCCGAGCAGACGCTCGTCATCGTCCGCCACCTGGTGCAGCAGCCTCGCGGCCGCCGCATCGGCGCGCTGCTTCGCGACGCGGCCGAGATTGTCGCGAGCGAGGCCGGCAGCCGCATCGCCACCGTCACCGCAGCTCAGCCGCTCGCATCCGAACAGCTCCAGCGGCTGCGTGCCGGTCTCGCGGCACGCTACGGGCAGCTCACCATCAACCTGGTGGTCGACCCGACGATCATCGGCGGCCTGCGCGTGCAGGTCGGCAACGACGTGATCGACGACACGGTCGCGTCCAAGCTCGGGGAACTCAGACTTCAACTCGCTGGCTAGCGAGTCGACACTTCAGGGGCCTAGCCCCGCACGAAAGGGTACGACAATGGCAGAACTGACGATCAGCCCGGAGGAGATCCGCGGCGCGCTGCAGGACTTCGTGAAGTCCTACGAGCCGAACAAGGCCGCAACGGCCGAGGTCGGCACGGTCATCGACGCCGCGGACGGCATCGCTCACGTCGAGGGGCTCCCGGGCGCCATGGCGAACGAGCTTCTGCGGTTCGCCGACGGCACGCTGGGCCT
The DNA here is from genome assembly GCF_014980265.1 of Cryobacterium sp. BB736. NCBI lineage: Bacteria > Bacillati > Actinomycetota > Actinomycetes > Micrococcales > Microbacteriaceae > Cryobacterium > Cryobacterium sp. BB736. The sequence goes on along the minus strand of NZ_JABXWQ010000001.1, from coordinate 58,090 downwards.
CGCGCTCAACCTCGACGAGGACGAGATCGGCGTCGTCGTGCTCGGTGAGTTCACCGGCATCGAAGAGGGCATGGAGGTCACCCGCACGGGCGAGGTTCTCTCGGTCCCCGTCGGCGACGGCTACCTCGGCCGCGTGGTCGACCCGCTCGGCAACCCGATCGACGGTCTCGGCGAGGTCGCAACGGATGGTCGCCGCGCGCTCGAACTGCAGGCGCCCGGCGTCATGCAGCGCAAGAGCGTGCACGAGCCGCTGCAGACCGGCATCAAGGCGATCGACGCGATGATCCCGATCGGCCGCGGCCAGCGCCAGCTGATCATCGGTGACCGCCAGACCGGCAAGACCGCTCTTGCGATCGACACGATCATCAACCAGAAGGCGAACTGGGAGTCGGGCGACACCGACAAGCAGGTCCGCTGCATCTACGTCGCGATCGGCCAGAAGGGCTCGACCATCGCATCCGTCAAGGGCGCGCTCGAGGACGCCGGCGCGATGGAGTACACCACCATCGTCGCCGCCCCGGCATCCGACGCTGCGGGCTTCAAGTACCTTGCGCCGTACACCGGCAGCGCGATCGGCCAGCACTGGATGTACCAGGGCAAGCACGTCCTGATCATCTTCGATGACCTGTCGAAGCAGGCTGAGGCCTACCGCGCCGTGTCGCTGCTGCTGCGCCGCCCGCCGGGCCGTGAGGCATACCCCGGTGACGTGTTCTACCTGCACTCGCGCCTGCTCGAGCGTTGCGCGAAGCTGTCGGACGAGCTCGGCGCCGGATCGATGACCGGCCTGCCGATCATCGAGACCAAGGCGAACGACGTCTCGGCGTACATCCCGACCAACGTGATCTCGATCACCGACGGCCAGATCTTCCTGCAGTCCGACCTGTTCAACTCGAACCAGCGCCCGGCCGTCGACGTCGGAATCTCCGTCTCGCGAGTCGGCGGTGACGCGCAGCTCAAGTCGATCAAGTCGGTCTCCGGCACTCTCAAGATCGAGCTCGCCCAGTACCGCGCGCTCGAGGCGTTCGCGATGTTCGCATCCGACCTCGACGCCGCCAGCCGCCGCCAGCTCGCGCGAGGCGCCCGCCTCACCGAGCTGCTCAAGCAGCCGCAGTACTCGCCGTACCCGGTGGAGGACCAGGTCGTCTCGATCTGGGCCGGCACCAACGGGAAGCTTGACGAGGTCCCGGTCGAGGACATCCTGCGCTTCGAGCGCGAACTGCTCGACCACCTCGCACGCAACACCAAGGTGCTCGACACGCTGCGCGAGACCAGCAAGCTGGACGACGACACCATCGCGACCCTGGACAAGGAGGTCGACAAGTTCAAGCTGGAGTTCCAGACCAGCGAGGGCAAGTCGCTCATCCAGGCGGGCCACGAAGAGTTCGAAGAACTCGACGAGGAAGACGTCAACCAGGAGCAAATCGTCAAGGCACGCCGCTGAACCGGCCACCTGAGACCGCACGAGTAACACGAGAAGAGTAGGGACATGGGAGCGCAACTTCGGGTCTACCGGCAGAAAATTCGTTCTGCCCAGACGACCAAGAAGATCACTCGGGCCATGGAGCTGATCGCCGCTTCGCGCATCCAGAAGGCGCAACAGCGGGTCGCGGCCTCAGGACCGTACTCGCGTGCGGTCACGCGTGCGGTGTCGGCCGTCGCGACGTACTCCAACGTCGACCACATCCTCACCACCGAGCCGGAGAAGGTCGAGCGCGCTGCGATCGTCATCTTCTCCTCGGACCGCGGTCTCGCGGGCGCGTTCAACGCGAACGTGCTCCGCGAGGCTGAGGAACTCGCGAGCCTGCTGAAGAGCCAGGGCAAGGACGTCGTCTACTACCTCATCGGCCGCAAGGCTGTCGGGTACTTCGCGTTCCGCAAGCGTGCCACCGAGGAAGCCTGGATCGGCGGCACCGACACCCCCAAGGTGGAGCTCGCTCGCGAGATCGGCGATGCCCTGGTGTCGCGGTTCATCCAACCGACGAGCGAAGGCGGAGTGGATGAGATCCACATCGTCTACAACCGCTTCGTGAGCATGCTGACGCAGACCCCCGAGGTCGTTCGTCTGCTGCCGCTGGAGGTCGTCGAGGGTGTCGAGGAGCCCGGGGAGCGCGAGATCCTTCCGCTCTACGAGTTCGAGCCCGAGGTCGACGCAGTGTTGGACGCGCTGCTGCCGGTCTACATCGAGAGCCGCATCTTCAATGCGCTCCTGCAGTCGGATGCGAGCAAGCAGGCGGCGACGCAGAAGGCGATGAAGTCGGCGAGCGACAACGCAGACAAGCTCATCCGGGACTACACGCGCCTAGCCAACAACGCGCGCCAGTCCGAGATCACCCAGCAGATTTCCGAGATCGTCGGCGGCGCAGACGCCCTCGCCTCGGCCAAGTAACTTTCTTTAGGAGAATAGGGAAGCCATGACAACGACAGCCCCCGCTGAGAACAAGAAGCCCGCGGCGCGCAAGCCCGCGGCATCCCGGGCGAAGAAGGCCGACCAGCTGCCGCTCGACAATTCCGGCATTGGCCGCGTCTCGCGCGTCACCGGCCCGGTCGTCGACATCGAGTTCCCGCACGATGCGATCCCCGACATCTACCAGGCGCTGAAGACCACCGTCACCATCGGCGACGACGCGCACGAGATCACCCTCGAGGTCGCGCAGCACCTCGGCGACGACGTTGTACGCGCCATCGCTCTGAACCCGACCGACGGCCTGGTCCGCGGCCAGGAAGTGCGTGACACCGGCGCCCCGATCTCGGTTCCCGTCGGTGATGTCACCAAGGGTCGCGTCTTCAACGTCATCGGCGATGTGCTGAATGCCGAGCCAGGCGAGACCATCGAGATCACCGAACGCTGGCCCATCCACCGCCGGCCCCCGGCGTTCGACCAGCTCGAGTCGAAGACCCAGCTGTTCGAGACCGGCATCAAGGTCATCGACCTGCTCACGCCGTACGTGCTCGGTGGAAAGATCGGCCTGTTCGGTGGTGCGGGCGTCGGCAAGACCGTCCTCATCCAGGAGATGATCCAGCGCGTCGCGCAGGACCACGGTGGTGTGTCCGTGTTCGCCGGTGTCGGTGAGCGCACGCGTGAGGGCAACGACCTCATCCACGAGATGGAAGAGGCGGGAGTCTTCGACAAGACCGCGCTCGTGTTCGGCCAGATGGACGAGCCGCCCGGCACGCGTCTGCGTGTCGCGCTGTCGGCCCTGACCATGGCCGAGTACTTCCGCGACGTGCAGAAGCAGGACGTGCTGCTGTTCATCGACAACATCTTCCGCTTCACCCAGGCCGGCTCCGAGGTATCGACGCTGCTGGGCCGCATGCCGTCCGCGGTGGGCTACCAGCCGAACCTTGCCGACGAGATGGGCATCTTGCAGGAGCGCATCACCTCGACGCGTGGTCACTCGATCACGTCGTTGCAGGCGATCTACGTTCCCGCGGACGACTACACCGACCCGGCCCCGGCGACGACCTTCGCGCACCTTGACGCGACGACCGAGCTCAGCCGTGAGATCGCATCTCGCGGTCTGTACCCCGCGGTCGACCCGCTCACCTCGACGAGCCGCATCATGGACCCGCGCTACCTGGGCGAGGACCACTACCGCGTCGCGACGACCGTGAAGCAGATCCTGCAGAAGAACAAGGAACTGCAGGAGATCATCGCGATCCTCGGTGTGGACGAACTGTCCGAAGAGGACAAGATCACGGTGTCGCGTGCGCGCCGCATCCAGCAGTTCCTCTCGCAGAACACCTACATGGCGAAGAAGTTCACCGGTGTCGAGGGCTCGACCGTTCCGCTGAAGGACACCATCGAGAGCTTCGACGCGATCGCTCGCGGCGACTTCGATCACGTCGCAGAGCAGGCGTTCTTCAACGTCGGTTCGATCTCGGACGTCGAAGAGCGCTGGGCCCAGATCCAGAAGGAGAACGGCTGATATGGCCGACCTCAACGTGAGCGTCGTCTCGGCCGCCCAGGAGGTGTGGTCGGGTCGTGCGAAGCAGATCGTCGCCCGCACGGTCGAGGGAGAGATCGGCATCCTGCCCGGTCACGAGCCTATGCTCGCGATCCTCGGCGTCGGCGAGGTTCGCGTCACGACCGAGGACGGCGCCACCGTCAGGGCAAACGCCGAGGACGGTTTCCTCTCGGTCGAGCACGACACGGTGACGATCGTGGCGCGCAACGCCGAACTGATCTCCTAGAGGCGCGCACTCTTCGAAATCGGCGGGAACCCTGGGGCTCCCGCCGATTTCGTGTCTCACCACCTGCCCATTCGCCGTCTACCTGCGAGCCGCCACGATGCTGATCCTCCTCCCGCCGTCCGAGACCAAACGCGACGGTGGCGCGCCGGACACGGCGCTGGACCTCGCGGCGCTGCGCTTCCCGGCGCTGACCGAACCACGCACGGCGGTCCTCGATGCGCTGGGCTTGCTCGACGAGGATCCCCAGGTCGCCGCGCGGGCGTTGAAGCTCGGCCCCACCCAGTCGCACGAATTGGAACGCAACCGCGCGATCAACCGGTCGCCCCAGCTGCCCGCCATGGACCGTTACACGGGAGTGCTGTTCGACGCGCTCGACGCGCAGAGCCTGTCGGTCGGTGCGCGGGAGTTCGCCGGTCGCCACCTGGTCGTCCATTCGGCGCTGTTCGGACTCGTCGGGGCGCTGGACCCGATTCCGGCGTATCGGCTGTCGCACGACTCGCGCCTGCCGGGCGTGTCGCTGCAGCGCACCTGGCGGGATGCCATCGCGGCCGAACTGGCCCGGGAGACGTTCGTGCTGGATCTTCGCTCCGAGTCCTACGTCGACCTGGGCCCTGCGCCGTCGCAGGCAGCCTACGTGCGTGTGGTGTCCGCCGACGGCGACGGCCGACGGCGTGCGCTGAACCACTTCAACAAGAAGTCGAAGGGCCTCTTCACCCGGGCTCTGCTCGAAGCCGGCATCGAGCATTCGGATGCCGCGTCCCTCACCGCCTGGGCGGCTGGCGCCGGATTCGACCTGACTGTCGCCGACGTCGGCGAGCTGGAGCTGCTTGTCGCCTGAGACCCGTCAGGCTGGCTGGGGGAGCAGCACCCCTTCGTGGGCGAGGAGCCACAGCTTGGTCGGGATGCCTTGTCCGCCCGAGTACCCGATCACGGTGCCGGCGGTGGACAGCACCCGGTGGCACGGCACGATGATCTGCACCGGATTGCTGCGCACGGCCGTGCCCACCGCCCGTCCGGACCCGGCTCGACCGGCCGCCGCGCCGAGAGTCCCGTAACTGATGACCTCACCATGCTCGAGCTCGAGCAATCGATTCCAGATCGCCTGCTGAAACGCCGTGCCGGTCAGCTGCAGCGGCAGGCGAAACTTCCGACGACGACCCGAGAAGTACTGCTCGAGCTGCTGAACAGCACGTTCGAGCACACGATTGCCCCGCTCCGGTTCACCGTCCCGCGGCAGGGTGCCGTTCGACGCGATTACCAGACGCGTGACATTCGCCCCGTCGCTGGAGAGTTCGAGCCGCCCGATCGGGCTGTCGGTGCGGACGAGAAAGGACGGGGACGGGGCTGATGCGGTCATGCGGCGACGGTACTCGGGCGTTGTCGCGTCCGGCACGAACGGCCGGTGATCGGCGCACTCCGCGGCGGTCAAGAGCCGTGGTGAGGAGCGGATAGCGTAGGGGAATGGCAACGATCGACTACCGCAATCTCGGCCCATCCGGGCTCCGTGTCTCCACCGTCGGCCTCGGGTGCAACAACTTCGGCCGCGCCCACACGGCAACGGAGACACAGGAGGGCACCGACCGGGTCATCGGCGCAGCGATCGATGCCGGCATCACACTCTTCGACACCGCAGACATCTACGGCCACGAGCGGGGGCTCAGCGAGACGCTCATGGGCAACGCGCTCAAGGGGCGCCGCGATCAGATCGTGCTCGCGAGCAAGTTCGGCATGGACATGGTCGGCGCTAACGGTCCCGACTGGGGCGCCCGCGGCTCGCGCCGGTACATCCGTCTCGCGATCGAGGCGTCGCTTCGCCGCCTGCAGACCGACTGGATCGACCTGTACCAACTGCACGCCCCGGATGCGCACACCCCGATCGAGGAGACCATCGCGGCGCTCGATGAACTCGTCGACGAGGGCAAGATCCGCTACTTCGGCCACTCGAACCTGACCGGCTGGCAGATCGCCGAGGCTGAGTTCACGGCGCGCCTGAACGGGCACCAGCGCTTCATCTCGGCGCAGAACGAGTACAGCCTGCTCTCCCGCGCTGTCGAGGAGGAGGTGCTGCCGGCCGTGCGCCAGTATGGGCTGGGGTTCCTGCCGTTCTTCCCGCTGTACAACGGCATCCTCACCGGCAAGTACTCGAAGGACGGCGGCCCGAAGGGCGCGCGCATCACCGTCATCAAGCCCGAGCTGATGGCGACTGTGAACTGGGACGCCGTCGAGCGCTACCGCGCGTTCTGCGACGAGCGCGGCGTGAGCATGATCGCGGCGACCTTCGCCTGGCTGCTCGCCCAGCCGAACGTCACGAGTGTCATCGCTGGCGCCACGAGCGTTGAGCAGATCGAACAGAACGCCGGTCTGGGCACGCTGTGGAAGCCCACCGCCGACGAGGTCGCCCAGATTACGGCGATCTTCGCCTAGCTTCCGACGACCTTTGTGCCACCCGGCGCCGAACGTTAGGCCTCGGATGCAAACGTCGTCGGGTGGGCTGGTCAGAGGAGCAGCACGACCTTGCCCGAGCCGTGGCGTGATTCCAGCTCCCGGAACGCGTCAGCGACCTGGTCGAGAGGGAAGGCAGCGCGCACCGGCAGCACCAGGCGTCCATCGGCGAGGTCTGCCGCGAGCTCCTCGAGCTCCGCTGCGGTCTTGCCGCCGCCGCCGACCGTGTTCAGCCCATACGTCTGCGCCGAGGCGCTGTCCGCGATGGTGTTGATGCGTTCCGGCGGGATGCCGAGCGCGAGCCCGGCTTCGATCGACTCGCCCCCGATCGTGTCCAGCATCGCCGTGAACCCCTGTGGCGCGGCTTCGCGCAACCGGTCGAGCATGCCATCACCGTAGGCGACCGGGACGATGCCGAGGCCAGACAGGAAGTCGTGGTGCGCCGGGCCGGCGGTGCCGACGACCTTCGCCCCGGTGCGCAGCGCGAACTGGGCGCTCAGCAGGCCGACGCTTCCGGATGCGCCGCTCACAAACACCGTGTCGGCGTCGCCCAGGCCAAGCGATTGGGTCGACCGCTTCGCGGTGTTGCCGACGAGTCCGATCCCGGCGGCCGCCGCCCAGTCCAGCGAAGCCGGCTTGCGCGCGAGGTTCTTCGCGGGGACAACGACCAACTCGGCCTGCGCGCCGCGGCCGACCCAGCCGAGCACCTCGTCGCCTGCAGCCCATCCGGTGACACCATCACCGACCGCGTCGACGACACCGGCGAACTCGGCACCCTGCAGGCTCGGCAGGGTATGCGACGGCAGGTAGCCGCCGCGACGAACCTTGAAGTCGAACGGGTTCAGACCGGCCGCGCGCACCCGCACGCGCACCGTGCCATCGCCGACCTCCGGATCCGGCAGGTCGACCACCTGCAACACCTCGGGACCCCCGTACTCCGAATAGCTGACCGCGCGCACGCCGACCTCCTTGACTTTTCCCAAGTGTAGAAGCCGCGATCCCACCGCCGGAGTACACTCTCTTCCCTATGCTTCTTCCTCTGCTGGGGCGCTTCCTGAAGCCCCACTGGCCCCTCCTTGTCGCGGTCGCAGCCTTCCAGCTTGCCCAGTCGATCGCGTCGCTGTACCTCCCGACCCTCAACGCCGACATCATCGATGACGGAATCGCCACGGGCGACATCGGGTACATCCTGATGGTGGGCAGCGTGATGCTCGGGGTCACCCTCGTGCAGATCACGGCGGCCATCGCCGCGGTCTACTTCGGCGCCAAGACGGCGATGCTGCTCGGGCGCGACCTGCGCGACGGCATCTTCCACCGGGTGAGCGAATTCTCCGAGCGTGAGGTCGCCTCCTTCGGCGCACCATCGCTCATAACTCGCGCCACGAATGACGTGCAGCAGGTGCAGATGGTCGTGCTGATGACCTGCACGCTGTTCATCTCCGCGCCGATCCTCGCCATCGGCGGCGTGATCCTTGCGCTGCAGCAGGATGTCGGGCTGTCCTGGCTGATGGCGGTGAGCATCCCGGTGCTGCTGATCGCGCTCGGGGCGATCATCGTGCGGATGGTGCCGCTGTTCCGGCTCATGCAGAAGCGCATCGACCGGGTGAACCAGGTGCTGCGTGAGCAGCTCACCGGCATCCGGGTCATCCGCGCGTTCGTGCGCGAGAAGGCAGAGCGGGAGCGATTCGCGACCGCCAACCGGGACCTGACCGACACCGCGCTGCGCGCCGGCCGGCTGTTCGCGCTCATGTTCCCGACCGTGCTGCTCGTGATGAACGTCTCAAGCGTCGCGGTCATCTGGTTCGGTGGGCTCCGGGTCGACGCCGGCGAGATCGAGGTCGGCACGCTCGTGGCCTTCCTGCAGTACCTGGTGCAGATTCTGATGGGCGTCATGATGGCCACCTTCCTTGGCGTCTTGCTGCCGCGCGCCGCGGTCAGCGCCGACCGCATCGGGGAGGTGCTGAAGACCGAGACCTCGGTGACGCCCCCCGTATCGCCGGTGACCGAACTTGGCGTTCCCGGCTCGCTCGAGTTCCGCGATGTGACCTTCTCCTACCCCGGCGCGGAACTGCCGGTTCTCCGGTCGCTGAGCTTCACCATTCAGCCCGGCACGCGCACGGCCATCATCGGCAGCACGGGCGCGGGCAAGACCACTCTGGTGAGCCTGATCCCGCGGCTGGTCGACGCCACCGCCGGCGCGGTGCTGGTCGATGGTGTCGACGTTCGCGACCTCGACCCCGACCTGCTCTGGAGTCTCATCGGGCTCGTGCCGCAGAAGCCGTACCTGTTCTCGGGCACCGTCGCCTCCAACCTGCGGTTCGGCAAGCCGGATGCGACCGACGACGAGCTGTGGGCTGCACTGGAGATCGCGCAGGGCCGGGACTTCGTCGAGGAGCTCGACGGCCAGCTCGAGGCGACGATCGCGCAGGGCGGCACGAACGTGTCCGGCGGGCAGCGGCAACGGCTCGCCATCGCCCGCGCGCTGGTGAAGAAGCCGGAGTTCTATGTGTTCGACGACTCGTTCTCCGCGCTCGACACGGGAACGGATGCGCGACTCCGCGCGGCGCTCAGCAGCAACGTGCACGGCGCGACCCAGCTGATCGTCGCGCAGCGCGTTTCGACCATCATCGACGCCGACCAGATCCTGGTGCTGGAGAAGGGCGAGATCGTCGGGCGTGGCACGCACGATGAGCTGCTTTTCTCGAACGAGACCTACCGAGAGATCGTCTCGTCGCAATTGACCCCGGAGGAGGCGGCGTGAGCTTCAGGGACGAGGCGGAACGCGCATCCGGCGACTCGGCGGGTGCGGTCGAGCCCGAGGAGGAGCGTTCGCCCGAGCGACTGCCGAAGGGCGAGCGCGGCGGCTGGAACATGGGTGCGCCGGTCGAGAAGCCGCTGAACTTCGCCCGGTCGCTGCGGCGGCTCGCCGGGCTGCTCAGTGGGGAATGGCTGAGCCTTATCGCCGTCACAGTGCTTGCGATCATCAGCGTCGTCTTTTCGGTCCTCGGGCCGAAGCTTCTCGGCGAGGGCACCAACCTCATCTTCGAGGGTGCGATCTCGAAGCAGCTGCCGGCCGGGGTCACCCAGGACCAGGTGATCGCCCAGTTGCGTGCGGCCGGCGAGACCCAGCAGGCTGACCTGCTGAGCGGCATGCACCTGGTCCCCGGTGCCGGCATCGACTTCGCTGCGCTCAGCACGGTGCTGCTGTGGGTGCTCACGCTCTACGTGCTCGCGTCGGTGTTCGGCTGGCTGCAGGGTCTGGTGCTCAACGCCGTCGTGCAGCGCACCATCTACACGCTGCGCGCGGACGTCGAGGACAAGATCAACCGTCTCCCGCTCGGCTACTTCGACCGGATGCCCCGCGGCGAGCTGCTGAGCCGGGTCACCAACGACATCGACAACGTGTCGCAGAGCATCCAGCAGACACTGAGCCAGATCTTGACCTCGCTCCTGACGGTCATCGGCATCGCGATCATGATGTTCATCACCTCGCCGCTGCTGACCCTCATCGCGCTGGTCACCATCCCGCTCTCGGTAGTGATCACCGCGCTGATCGCGCGCCGGTCGCAGCCGATGTTCGTGGCGCAGTGGAAGAACACCGGTGAGCTGAACGCGCAGGTCGAGGAGGCCATCACCGGCCACTCGCTGGTCAAGGTCTTCGGCCGGCAACGTGAGGTGGGCAAGCGTTTCGAGGAGAAGAACCAGGAGTTGTTCGAGGCCAGCTTCGGCGCCCAGTTCGTGTCCGGCATCATCATGCCGTCGATGATGTTCGTCGGAAACCTGCTCTACGTGGCCATTGCCGTGGTCGGTGGGCTGCAGGTCGCCGGCGGCTCGATGCGGCTCGGTGACGTGCAGGCCTTCATCCAGTACTCGCGCCAATTCACCCAGCCGGTCGCGCAGCTGGGCAGCATGGCGAACCTGATCCAGTCCGGCGTCGCCTCCGCCGAGCGGGTCTTCCAGCTGCTGGACGCGCGCGAGCAGACCCCCGACCCTGAGCATCCGGCAACCCCCGGCGCTCGCAGCGGGCGCCTTGAGTTCCAGGATGTGTCATTCTCCTATTCACCGGACCGGCCGCTGCTGGAGAACATCAACCTCGTCGCGGAACCCGGCAGCACGATCGCGATCGTCGGGCCCACCGGCGCGGGCAAGACCACGCTCGTGAACCTCATCATGCGGTTCTACGAGCTGGACGCCGGGCGCATCACACTGGACGGCGTCGACATCCGGGACATGACCCGCGACGACCTCCGCTCCCGCACCGGAATGGTTCTGCAGGACACCTGGCTGTTCGGCGGCACCATCCGCGACAACATCGCCTACGGCCGCCCGGATGCCACAGAGGCCGAGATCGAGGCGGCAGCCGAGGCCAGCTACGTGGACCGGTTCGTGCGCACCCTGCCCGACGGCTACGACACGGTCCTCGACGACGAGGCGTCCAACGTCAGTGCGGGGGAGAAGCAGCTGCTCACCATCGCGCGCGCGTTCCTGGCCAAGCCGAGCGTGCTCATCCTGGATGAGGCAACCAGTTCAGTCGACACTCGCACCGAGGTGCTCGTGCAGCATGCGATGGCCGCGCTGCGCAGCGACCGGACCAGTTTCGTGATCGCGCACCGGCTCTCCACCATCCGCGACGCGGACCTGATCCTGGTGATGGAGAAGGGACGCATCGTCGAGCAGGGCACCCACGCGGAACTGCTGGATGCGGACGGGGCGTACCGCCGACTCTACGACGCGCAGTTCGCCGCCCCCGTCTCTGACGAGGTGTAGTCGGCTACAGGTCGGCGGCTTCCTGGGAGCCGATGTTGAGGCCCCGCTGCAGCTCGCCGAGGGTCGCGTCGACCTCGCCGAGCTGGATCACCATCTCGTCGTACTGGCCCTTGCGGTCCTGGATGGAGGTGAACAAGGCGTCGAGCGCCTTCTGGCGGGAGAGCAGCGCATCCCGTTCCCGGTTGAAGGCGAACGAGCTGTCGAAGTCGCCGCGGTCGGCGCGAGCGTTGAACACATCCACGTCGACGTTCAGCCGCTCGTAGCCGGCCGTGTACGCCTCGTAGTCGGCCTCGATCTCCAGAGCCAAGGCGTCCAGCTGCTCCACCAGCGCACTGGCCTCGGCGCGCAGTTGGGTGAGGACGGTATTGGAGCGCTCGTGCAGGCCGACGACGATGCTGCGGTCGGTGAAGTAGCGCTCGTAGTACTCCTCGAGCTCGGGTGCCAGCTCGCGCACCTCGGTGCCGATGATCGAGTGCAGTTCATTGGCGTGCTGCCCTGGCTCGGTCTTGGCGTAGAACTCCATGCGCGCCTGGAAGCGCTCGTCGTCGGCGAGGGCGTCGAACGCGGCCTCGAGCAACACCGCAAGGCGATCGCGCTCGTCGGTGTCCATCCGGTCCCACGCCGCATGCAGCAGCTCGTGCGCGGCGGTGACCTCCTCGGCGCCGTCGAGGCGTTCGTCGGTGATGTCGAAGATGAAGATGAGCTTTTCGGCGGGCCGGTAACAGCCGAGGATGCCGAAGTCCTCATCGCGGCTCGGGCAACTCGCCTCGAACGCCTCTCCGGAGTTCACTTCCGGCTGGCTCGCGTAGTACAGGTATTCGCCGTGCTCGGTGAGCTTCAGGCGCTCGACATGACCGGCGACGTCCCCGGTGGGTTCGAACTGCCAGACCGTGACGCGGTCCAGGACGTGCTGCGGGTTGTTCGCGGCCCAGATTCCGGCGCCGCCCGCTCCGGCGACGAGAATCGCCACGACCACCCCGCCGACGATCGCAGGCCAGCGCCGCCGACGACGCCGAATCCGCCTGAGGGGTAGTTCGGGGTCGTCGATCATCGGTTCCTTCGGGTGAACTGGCCCGTCTAGGCTACCAGCGGGCGAATCGCGGAACCGCGCGTTTCGGCTTCGTAACGAGTTTGTTGTGCAGTTGAGTCGGGAGGTTTGGCCGTTATGAGCTAGCGGATAGGGGCCATTCCTCCCGACTCAATGACGATCGGCAGCCTCGGCGGCCGGTCACTGCCCGACGAGCGGGCCCATCGCACGCGCCACGAGGGAGGGGCGCTTCGTGACGCGCTCCTCGATGTCCGCGGCCGACATCGCGAGCAGGCCGGCGTTCGCACCGAGGAACCGCAGCGGTTCCCTCTCCCAGTCACGGGAGCGATGCCCTACCCACGGCAGCTCGCTCAGTTCGGTGCGTTCGCCGGTGATCAACTCCGCGAGCGTGCGCCCGGCCAAGTTCGTGGTCGACAGCCCGTCGCCGACGTAGCCGCCCGCCCAGCCGATGCCGGTGTGCTCGTCGTACCGCACGGCGGCGTGCCAGTCGCGCGGCACACCGAGCGGCCCGCCCCAGCTGTGCGTGACGGCGACGTCCGCCAGCTGCGGGAACAGGTCGACGAGCGCCTCGCGCAGATGGTGGAACACGCGCGTGCTGCGGTCGTAATCGGACCGGATGCTGCTGCCCCAGTGATATCTGGCGCCGCGTCCACCGAACGCGATCCGGTTGTCGGCCGTGCGCTGCCCGTAGATCAGTAGGTGCCGGTAGTCGGAGAAGGTCTGCCCGTGTTCGATCCCCAGTTCCTCCCAGAGCGCATCCGGGAGCGGTTCGGTGGCGATCATGAGCGAGTACAGCGGAAGCACCGAGCGGTGGGTCTGCGCGATGGCAGCGCCGTAGCCCTCCGTCGCGACGATGATCGAGCCAGCCCGCACCGCGCCGCGGTCGGTGGTGACGACTCCGGGCTGCCAGGACGTGACCGTGGTGGCCTCGTGGATCACCGCGCCGAGGCGCTCCACCACTTCGGCGACGCCGCGTACGAGCTTCGCCGGATGCACGCGTGCGCACGACGGATCCAGCACGCGGTCGGGGTCCGCGAGCATCCGCAACTCGTCGACACCGAACCTGGTCGACTCCACCACGTCGGCGCGCGCGCTTGAAAGCTGGGCGGGCGTGCGTGCGAAGAGCAGCGTGCCGCCCTTCAGGAAGTCGCAGTCGATGCCCTCGGCCGTGACGACCCGGCCGACTTCGTCTACCGTGTCCACCATCGCACGCCGCATCGCGACCGCGGCGGCGAAACCGTGACGGCGCTCCAGCGCGCTCGCCGACTTGGGAAAGAGCGCAGAGCACCAGCCGCCGTTGCGTCCGGAGGCGCCGAACCCGGCGAACCGCTTCTCCAGCACCACGACGCGCAGGTCGGGCCGGTGCTGCAGCAGGTAGTAGGCGCTCCACAGGCCGGTGAGTCCGCCGCCGATGATGGCGACGTCCGCCTCGGTGTCGCCGGCCAGCGGCTCGCGCAGTCCGACCGCGTCGCGCCCGAGCGTGTCCATCCAGAGGCTCGGGTGCGACGCGTTGTCGGTCAGAGTCGGGTCCACGCCTCGCTCAGCACGGAGCGCAGGATGCTTTCGATCTCGTCGAACTCGGCCGGACCGATGGTCAGCGGCGGCGCGAGCTGCACCACCGGGTCTCCCCGGTCGTCCGCGCGGCAGTACAGGCCGGCGTCGAACAGCGCCTTCGACAGGAAGCCGCGCAGCAAGCGCTCCGACTCCTCGTCGTTGAAGGTCTCGCGCGTGTCCTTGTCCTTGACCAGCTCGATTCCGAAGAAGTAGCCGTCGCCGCGCACATCGCCGACGATCGGCAGGTCGAGCAGCTTCTCCAGCGTCGCCCGGAAGATCGGCGAGTTCTCCCGAACGTTCTCGTTGAGCTTCTCCTCCTCGAAGATGTTGAGGTTCTCCAGTGCGACAGCTGCCGATACCGGGTGCCCGCCGAAGGTGTAGCCGTGGTAGAACGCTGTCTCCCCGGTGCGGAACGGCTCGTAGATGCGGTCGCTCACGATGGTGGCGCCGGCGGGGGAGTAGCCGCTGGTGAGGCCCTTGGCGCAGGTGATCATGTCCGGTACGAAGCCGTAGGTGGTCGAGGCGAACCAGTTGCCGATGCGGCCAAACCCGGTAATGACCTCGTCCGCGACCATGAGCACGTCGTACTTGTCGCAGATCTCGCGAACGCGCTGGAAGTACCCGGGAGGCGGCGGGAAGCATCCGCCCGAGTTCTGCACCGGCTCGAGGAAGACGGCCGCGACGGTCTCCGGCCCCTCCATAAGGATCATCTCCTCGATGCGGTTCGCTGCCCACTGACCGAAGCCCTCGATGGTCTCGCCCTCATAACCCATCTCCTTGGCGCGGTAGAAGTTGGTGTTCGGCACCCGGAACCCGCCGGGGGTGACCGGTTCGAACATCTCCTTCATCGCCGGGATGCCTGTGATGGCGAGCGCGCCCTGCGGCGTGCCGTGGTAGGCGACGTAGCGTGAGATGACCTTGTGCTTGGTCGGTCGGCCCTGCAGCTTCCAGTACGCCTTCGCGAGCTTGAACGCCGTCTCGACCGCCTCGCCACCGCCGGTCGAGAAGAACACGTGGTTCAGGTCGCCGGGAGCGTAGTCGGCGAGCCGGTCGGCCAGTTCGATGGCCGCCGGATGCGCGTAGGACCAGATCGGGAAGAAGGCGAGCGTCTCGGCCTGCCGCGCCGCTGCCTCGGCGAGGCGCTTGCGCCCGTGCCCCGCGTTGACGACGAACAGCCCGCTGAGCGCGTCGAAGTAGCGCTTTCCGCGGCTGTCCCAGATGTGGTGTCCATCGCCGCGCACGATGATGGGCACGCCGTCGGTCTCCATCGTCGACTGGCGCGCGAAGTGCATCCAGAGGTGGTCTTTGGCCTTTTGCTGCAGGTCGGCCTCAGTGAGGTTGATCCCAGCGGAGGTTGTCGTTGTCATTTCCCTATCTCGTTCCCCAGTTGTAGAACTGCTTCTTCAGTCGCAGGTACACGAAGGTTTCCGTGGACTGCACGCCCGGAATGTTCCTGATCTCCTTGTTGAGCAATGCGATCAGGTCGTCGTCGCTCTCGCAGACGACCTCTGCCAGGAGGTCGAAACTGCCCGCCGTCAGCACGACATAGTCGACTTCGCGGATGGCGGCCAGCCGATCGGCGACGATTGTCGAATCGCCCTCGACGCGAACCCCGATCATCGCCTGCCGGTAGAACCCCAGCTGCATCGGGTCGGTCACGGCCACGATCTGCATCACGCCCGAGTCGGTCAGCTTCTGCACGCGCTGCCGCACAGCGGCCTCGCTGAGCCCGACAGCCTTGCCGATCTCGGCGTACGAGCGGCGACCGTCGCTCTGCAACTGTTCGATGATCGCCTTGGAGACGTCATCGAGGCCGCCGTTCTTCCCGTGCGTTGACATATAGCGATTCTGTCAGTGAACTGACACTTGTACAAGCGAATCAGTACATTCGCGCCACTCTCACGACGAAATCGGTTGCCTTGAGGCATGGAGTTTCCCTGAACCAGTGGCTAGGTTGGGAGACATGACCACAGAACTGCGCAACTTCATTGACGGTGACTTCACGCAGGCGAACGCCGACTCATCCTTCGCCGTCGTCGATCCGGTGACCGAGGAGACCTACGCGACCTCGCCGGTGTCGAGCGACGCCGATGTCGACGCGGCTTTCGCCGCCGCCGCCAAGGCATTCGAGACCTGGGGAGAGACAACTCCCGCCGAGCGGCAGCTCGCGCTGTTCCGCATCGCCGACGCGATGGAAGCACGGGCCGACGAGTTCGCCGCGGCAGAGTCGAAGGACACCGGCAAGCCGCTCGGGACCCTCGTCGAGGACGAGATCCTGCTCTCCGTCGACCAGATCCGCTTCTTCGCGGGCGAAGCCCGCCACCTCTCGGGCATGGCGACCGCCGAGTACATGCCCGACCACACCTCGAGCATCCGTCGCGAGCCGATCGGCGTCATCGGCCAGGTCACCCCGTGGAACTACCCGCTCAACATGGCGGTGTGGAAGTTCGCACCGGCGCTCGCCGCGGGCAACACGACAGTGCTGAAGCCCAGCGACACCACGCCCACTTCGACGCTGCTGCTTGCCGAGGTGGCCGCCGAGTTCCTGCCGCCCGGCGTGCTCAACGTCATCACCGGAGACCGCACCACCGGCGCAGCCATGATCAGGCACCGGATCCCGCAGATGGTCTCGATCACCGGTTCGGTCCGTGCCGGTATGGAGGTGGCGCGCGAGGCCGCGAGCGACCTCAAGCGCGTCCACCTCGAGCTCGGTGGCAAGGCGCCGGTCATCGTCTTCGACGACGCCGACATCGACAAGGCGGTGGAGGGCATCGCCACCGCCGGCTACTTCAACGCCGGCCAGGACTGCACCGCGGCCACACGCGTCCTCGTTCACGAGTCGATTCACGACGAATTCGTCGCGGCCGCCGTCCAGTACGTGCGCGCGAACGTGCGCACCGGCGCCCCGACCGAGGACGTGCTGTTCGGTCCGCTCAACAACCTGCACCAGTTCGAGCGCGTCAAGGGCGTCATCGAGTCGCTCCCGTCGAACGCCAACGTCGAAGTCGGCGGGCGCAGGCAGGGGGAGTCCGGCTACTTCTATGAGCCCACCATCGTCAGTGGCCTCAGGCAGAGCGACGACGCCATCCAGAACGAGATCTTCGGTCCTGTCATCACCGTGCAGTCGTTCACCGGCGAAGAGCAGGCCCTCGAGTGGGCGAACGGCGTGCAGTACGGCCTCGCTTCATCGGTGTGGACCAGGGATCACGGCCGGGCGATGCGCTTCGCCAAGCACCTCGATTTCGGATGCGTCTGGATCAACACGCACATCCCGATCGTCGCCGAGATGCCGCACGGCGGGTTCAAGCACTCCGGCTACGGCAAGGACCTCTCGAGCTACGGATTCGAGGACTACACGCGTATCAAGCACGTGATGTCCTACATCGGGAAGTAGCGCTTCCCCACCTGTTCGTGGGGTGGATGTGGAAGTATCGTCCCGTGCGCTCAGACGTCGACGACACCGTCATCATCGGGCCGATCCAGCACGCACCGGCCGACGATGCCGACGTCGCCGACGACGACACGATCATCCTGCTGCCGGATGCCGGCCATCCGGCCACCCGTCCGGTGCCGACCCCGGCCGCGCAGCTGTCGCCGGCCGGCCTGGCAGAGCCGGTCGCCGACGAACCGCAGCCGACACCGCCTGTCAGCAGCCGCATCCGGATCGGCAGCCACGAATTCAGCCTCGAGGTGCCAGCGTTCATCGGCCGTGCGCCGAGCACGCCGCGCATCACCGGCGGCAAGCCGTTCCGGCTGGTGCGTGTGCCGTCCCGACGGCGCGAGATCTCCGGCACCCACGTCTCGGTGCGACAGGAGGGCCGCACCGTCGTCGTCACGAGCCTCAGCCCGACCAACGGCACCACGGTGCTGCTGCCAGGGGCGGAACC
Organism: Cryobacterium sp. BB736; assembly: GCF_014980265.1. Classification (NCBI taxonomy): domain Bacteria; kingdom Bacillati; phylum Actinomycetota; class Actinomycetes; order Micrococcales; family Microbacteriaceae; genus Cryobacterium; species Cryobacterium sp. BB736. The sequence continues at coordinate 40,201 of NZ_JABXWQ010000001.1, read as the reverse complement.
ACTCACGCTGAGACGCGGGGAGTCGATGGTCGCCTTCTCCGGCAGCATCGTCGACATCGGCGACGGCATCCGGATCGAGATCGAGCAGGGGGAGCGGACATGACGGAACTCGGTTCCAACACCGGAGAGCAGGTCATCCGAATTCCGGACGGCGGCGCGATCGAGTTGGCCTGGGGCGCAGCGACCGACATCGGCCGCAAGCGCACCCACAACGAGGACAGCCTGGTCGCCTTGCCGCCGGTGTTCGCGGTCGCCGACGGCATGGGCGGACACGCGGCCGGCGATGTCGCAAGCGACGCAGTGGTCAAACGGCTCGCGGAACTCGCCGGTGACGACTTCACAACACCGGAAGCGGTCATCCAGGCGCTCCGGCAGGCGACCGTCGATCTGGTGTCGGCGACGGATGTCGAGGGCGTCGGAGTGGGAACAACCGTCACCGGGGCCGTCCTCACCCGCTCCGAGGAGCAGCCGCAGTGGGCGGTATTCAATATCGGCGACTCGCGCGTCTACCTGCTCGAAGGCAATCTGCTCACCCAGGTCACCGTCGACCACTCGGTCGTGCAGGAACTGGTGAGCGCCGGACTGCTCGATCCGGCGGATGCGGAACAGCACCCCGAGAGCAACGTCATCACGCGCGCGGTCGGCTTCAACGCCGAACCGATGCTTGATGTCTGGCTCCTGCCGGTGAAGCGGTCAATGCGCTTTCTGATCTGCTCCGACGGGTTGTCGCGCGAGGTCGACCACGAGCGCCTGCGGCTGCACCTGGCCGCGGGAATGGAGGCCGAGGAGACCGCGAAGGCCCTCGTCGACGCCGCGCTCGCAGCGGGCGGTCGCGACAACATCACCGCCCTGGTTGTCGACGTCGTCAGCGTCGACGGCTGAGCGGCCGCGGACAGCCCCCTCGGAGTGGGGTGACGGGCCACCGGATCCGGTGCCGCCGCGGCGAGTAGTGTTCGCCCTCCCTTTGCCTACAATGTAGGAACCGATGTGGCGCCCGCCCGAGGCGCCAAGGGGACACGGCAGAAGTGAGGGGGCACCATGGCGCGGCGTCTGCCTTCACAGCCTCCGGTGCTGCCCGGGTTCTCCCACGTGCACGTGCTCGGCTCCGGCGGTTTCGCCGACGTCTTCCTGTACGAGCAGAACATGCCGCGCAGGCAAGTGGCCGTCAAGGTCATGCTGAGCGAGATGGTCAACGACCACGTGCGGCAGATGTTCCAGGCCGAAGCCAACCTCATGGCGCAGCTGAGCACGCACCCATCGATCCTCACGGTGTACCAGGCGGGCGTGTCAGCCGACGGCCGGCCCTACCTCGTCATGGAGCTGTGCTCGCCGTCTCTGAGCGAGCGCTACCGGCGCGAGCGGATCCCGGTCGTCGAGGTGCTGTCGATCGCCATCAAGGTCGGCAGCGGAATCGAATCCGCACACCGCGAGGGGGTGCTGCATCGCGACATCAAGCCGTCCAACATCCTGCTGACCGCGTACGGGCATCCGGTGCTCTCCGACTTCGGGATCGCCTCGACGCTGAGCGAATCCGACCAGTTCGAGGCTGTCGGCATGTCGATCCCCTGGTCGGCACCAGAGGTGCTGCTGGACCAGACGGCAGGGACGGTGGCCAGCGAGGTGTTCTCGCTCGCCGCGACGGTGTACTCGCTGCTGGCCGGGCGTTCTCCGTTCGAGATCCCCGGCGGGGCGAACGAGCCGGCCGACCTGATGGCCCGCATCACCCGCGGGAAACCGCTGCCCCTCGGCAGGTCGGATGTCCCGGCCGCTCTCGAGGAGGCTTTGCTGCGCGCGATGTCCAGGAAACCCGAGGACCGGCCCGCGAGCGCCCTCGAGCTGGTGCGGGAGTTCCAATCCATCGAATCCCAGCTGGGTGTGCGCCAGACGCCGGTCGAGGTCGCGGTGGACGACTGGGCCGCCAGGAGCGTCGGCGATCTCGGGGAAAGGACGCGCATCCGTGTCGCGGACGGGCAGCTGACCGCGGTCCCACCGCGGCGGCGCAAACGGCTGCGGACGGCGCAGACCGCCGGGGGCATGCAGTCGCAGGAGCTGGGCACGGCGCGGTCGACCAACAGCCGTGAACCGGGCGGACGACCGATCGCGGCGTTCGCGTGGATCACCGTGATCAGCGCCCTGCTTGTGATCACTCTCGGCACCGTTGCCGCGATCGTGCTGCTCAGAAGCACCCTGGCGGACATTCCGCAGGTCACCGACATCGAGGCCCAGCTGCACACGGATGCCGTGACCTTCAGCTGGTCCGACCCCGGCCTGGTTGGCGGCGACAGCTATCAGATCTCGACGGACGGCGGACGCTCCACAAGCATCCAGCAGTCCGAGTCGTTCTCGGTCGCAGCCGAGCGCGGAGACCGTGTCTGCATCACAGTCACCGTCAACCGCGAAGGCCGCACCGGGCCGGCCAGCGGCGAGAAATGCGTGCAGATAGGCCAGTGACGGACCACCGATGCTGAAGCGCTGGCTGAAGGACCACCGATCGCTCGCCGCGACGGTGACCAGCTGCGGCGTCATCGCGGCCCTGGTCGCGACGGTCGCCGTGGTCTCCGGCGGGTACGAGGCGCAGAAGGTGAACCTCAACGACGCTTCGGTGTGGGTCGCCAACGGTGAGCGTCAGGTCATCGGGCGAGCCAACACCCAGGTGCTCGAATTCAACTCGATCGTCGAGGCGGATGGCGCGGAGCTCGAGGTGGTGCAGCACGGCGCGGACGTGCTCATGCTCGACCGCGGCAACGCGCGGATCGACATCATCGACCCCGCGACTTCGACGGTGATCGACGGCGTGCCGACGCCGACGCTCGCGCCGAGGGTCTTCCTCGCTGGAGAGAACGCGGTGCTGACCGACGGGGACGGGCGCGTGTGGATCATGCCGGTCGCGGACCTCGGCACCTTCGACCTCGAATCGGAGCCCACACTGAACCTGGGCGGCGGCGCCGTCTACAGCGTCGATGAGCAAGGGCTGCTCGCCGCGTACTCGCAGGCAGCAGCACAGTTCTACCTGGTCGACGCAGCCGGCTCGATGTCGACAGTGCAAACCGTCCCGCAGGCGTTCGATGAGGTCAACGCCCAACTGTCGGTCGCCAGGATCGGCGACAGCTGGCTGCTGTTCGACGCGATCTCACGCCAGCTGGTCGTCGACGGCCGCGAGCTCGACCTGTCCGACGCGTTCAGCGCCGCGGACCGGCCGAGGCTGCAGTCGTCGACCGCGTCTGGGTCGGCAGCTCTCATCGCCTTCAGCGGAGGGTTGCTGTCGGTGCCACTGGCCTCCGGCGAACCTCGCACGCTGGTCGACGGTCGCGGCGGGTTCGCCGCCGCGCCGGTCGAGGTCGACGGCTGCTCCTACGCGGCCTGGTCGGACGGCGGTGCCTGGCGAAAGTGCGGCGATGGCGACGGCGAACTGCTCACGCTCGACGCCATGCCGGCCGGCGCCGCGCAGCTGACCTTCAACGTCAACGACGCCCGCGTCGTGCTGAACGATCCGGCGAGCGGCGCCACCTGGGCGGTGCAGCGCTCGGGTGAGCTGATCGACAACTGGGACCAGTTGATCACCGTCGCCCAGGACGACGACGAGATCGTCGTCGACGATCCGGATGCCGAGACCGAGTTCGAGAAGGTCCAGCAGCCGCCGGTGGCGGTGCCGGACGAGTTCGGTGCGCGGCCGGGCCGCAGCTCGGTGCTGCCGGTGCTGCTCAACGACTACGACCCGAACGGCGACGTGCTGGTCATCTCGCTGGTCACCCCGCTGGACGAGGCGATCGGCCGGATCGACCTCATCAACAATCGGCAGCAACTGCAGCTGAGCCTGACGCCGGCGGCATCCGGAGTCCTCACCTTCGACTACACCATCAGCGACGGCCGCGGCGGCGAGGCGACAGCCAGGGTCACCGTCACGGTCCGTTCCTCGGGGGAGAACTCGCCGCCGCAGCAGGTGCGCAACTCCTCCACGCTCGTCGCCGAAGGCGGCCGGGTCAGCACCCCCGTGCTCGGCGACTGGGTCGACCCCGACGGTGACTCCATCTACCTGTCCTCTGCCGCGGTCGCCGGTCCCGACCAGGTCAGCTACAAGCCGGAGGGGGTCGTCGTGTTCACGGAGGGCGGCGGCAGCGGCCCCAGCCGCACCGTCACCCTCGGCGTCACCGACGGCTCGGCCGAAGGCTTCGGCACGCTGACGGTCGAGGTCTCGCCGGCCGGCGAGGTGCCGATCATCGCCGAACCTTTCGTGGTGCTCGCCTACGCCGGGCAGGAGATCCGAGTGTCGCCGCTCGAGCACGTGCGCGGCGGCACCGGCGAGGTGCGTCTCGGCAGCGTCCCCTCCGTCGCGGGAGCGACCATCACGACCAACCTCGAGCGGGGCACCTTCCGCTTCCTGAGCGAACAACCCCGCACCTTCAACCTCGAGTACGTGGTCAACGACGGGACACAGTCCGCGACCGGGATCGTGCGCATCGACGTCGCCGCGCCGCCGGATGCCAACACCAAGCCCATCACCGTGCCGAAGACCGTGTTCGTGCAGACGCTCGGCACCGAGACGGTCGACATCGCCGGCACCGACATCGACCCTGCCGGTGGCGTACTGCTGCTCACCGGGGTGTACAACATCCCGTCCGGCTCGGGCATCCAGGCCGAGGTCCTCGAGCAGCGTGCCGTGCGCGTGACGCTGACCGCGCCATTCGACTCCGGCCCGGTCACCTTCAACTACCGGGTCAGCAACGGCCTCGCCGAGGCCGAGGGCGTCGTCACGGTCGTCGAGATCCCCAGGCCGACGCTGCTGCAGCCGCCGGTCGCCGTCTCCGATGCGACCGCGGTGCGGGTCGGTGCGGCGATCGACATTCCGGTGCTCGCGAACGACTCGCATCCGGATGGCGAAGAACTCACCCTCAGCCCGAAACTGGCGACGACCCTCGGGGACGGTGCCGGTCTGCTGTTCGCGGCGGGCACCATGCTCCGCTATCTCGCACCCCAGGAGCCGGGCAACTTCACCGCGACCTATGAGGTGACCGGCCCTGACGGTCAGGCGGCACAAGCGCAGGTGCAGATCGCGGTGCGGGAGGCCGTGCCGGAGACCAACCAGCCGCCGGCGCCGCAGCCCGTCATCGCACGCGTGCTCGCGGGCGAGTCGGTGACCATCAGCATCCCGCTGTCCGGGATCGACCCCGACGGGGACACCGTGCAGCTGCTGGGGCAGGCGACCAATCCGCAGAAGGGCGCGGTGGTCGGTGTCACCTCCGACACGCTCACCTATGAGGCCGGCACCTACTCGGCTGGCACGGACACCTTCACCTACACGGTCGTCGACGCGCTGGGCGCACGGGCAACCGGCACCGTCCGCGTCGGCATCACCGCCCGGCTCGACGGGCCGCGCAACCCGGTGGCTACCGCCGACGAAGTGCTCACCAGACCCGGCAGCACGGTGACGGTGCAAGTGCTCGGCAACGACTCCGATCCCGATGGAAGCCCGCTGAGGGTGGTCGAGGTGGAGCCGAATACGCCGGATATCGTCGCCGAGACCAACGGTGAGGTCGTCACCGTCACCGCTCCGGCAGCGCCGGGCTCCTACGGCATCATCTACCGGATACAGAATGAGCTGGGCGGCACCAGTTCGGCGTTCCTGACCGTGACCGTCGACCCGGAGGCGCCGCTCTCCTACCCGGTCGCTACCGACACCGTGCTCACCCTGACGGATGTCCTCGACCGGGACGAGGTCGACGTGAACGTGCTCGCTGGCGTCTTCTTCGCCGACGGGCCGGTGTCGTCGCTGCGGGTCTCCCTGCTGCCCGGGTTCGACAGTGCGGCGGACTTGACCGACGGGCAGCGCATCCGGGTGCGCGTGCACGACAAGAGCCAGATCATCCCGTTCGGGGTTGCGCACCCCGGCGATCCCACGATCGTGTCGTACGCCTTCATCTGGGTGCCCGGCTATGACGACGCCCTCCCGCAGGTGAACCGGCGGGCTCGGCCGCTCACCATTCCCAGCGAGTCGACGCTGCGCATCCCCCTGGCAGAATACGTCGTAGCGATCGGCGGCGGCACGGTGCGGCTCGCGGACCGCACGACCGTGCAGGCGACTCACGCCAACGGCGATTCACTTGTCATCGACGACCACACGCTCGTGTTCACCTCCGCGGACAAGTACTTCGGGCCGGCGTCGATCTCGTTCGAGGTCACCGACGGGGCGAGCGCGAACGACCCGAACGGTCGCCGCGCCACCCTCGTGCTGCCGATCAACGTCACCCCGCGCGAGAACCAGCCGCCCGTGTTCAATGGCGGCGTCATCGAGTTCGAACCGGCCGAGGAGAAGGTGCTCGACCTGCTCGAGCTCACCACCTACCCGTATCCGGATGATTTGGACGAGCTCACCTACACGGCGCTCGCGCCGTTGCCGGTCGGGTTCAGCTACTCACTCACCGGGCAGGAGCTGGTGATCCGCGCCGCGGAGAACGCGGTCAAGGGATCATCCACCGCCCTCGTGCTCGGTGTCAGGGACGAGCTGACCGTCGGCAAGGCAGGCAGCATCCAGCTCTCGGTAGTGGCGTCCAGCAGACCTCTCGCGCGACCGGCGGATGACATCGCCATCGCCGCGCGCGGGCAGACGACCGTCGTCGACGTGCTCGCCAACGACGAACCGGGCAACCCGTTCCCCGGCAGCCCGATGTCGGTGATCGAGGTGCGCGGCATCGACGGTTCCGCGCTGCCAGCCGGCGTGCAGGTCGTGCCGAGCCCGGACAGCCGCCGGCTGTCCGTGACGGTCACTGAGGACGCGGCTCCGCAGGACATCAACATCCAGTACCGGGTGCTCGATGCGACTCGGGACATTGACCGCGCGGTGTGGGGCAGCGTGCGCGTCCAGATTCAGGATGTCCCCGACCCGGTCACCGGCGTCACCGTCACCTCGTTCGGTGACCGGCGACTCACCGTCGCCTGGACCCCAGGGGCAGCGAACAACTCGCCGATCACCGGCTACGAGGTCATCGCCACTCGCGCCGGTGACGTGGTCAGCACGACCGCGTGCGCCATCACGAGCGGCTGCGACATCCCGACGCCAGGCAACGGACCCGAGAACGCGTTGACCGTCTCCGTGGTCGCGATCAACTCGATCGGCCGCTCGACTCCGGCGACCGCGCCGAGCAGCGCCTGGTCGGACGTGCTGCCGGCCGCGCCAAGCGGAATCTCCGCGGTCCCGACGAACACCGCACCGGCCGGCGGGTCCATCTCGGTCTCCTGGAACCCGGTGCCGGACCCGTCGCCGGGGTCGGCGCTCGTCGGCTACACCATCCGCATCATCGGCCCCGGCGTCGATCTGTCGCCGACGGTCGGACCGGGCACGACGACGTTCGCGTTCAGCAACAGCGGCGGGGAGCTCGCGCCGGCCACCCAGTATTCGATCAGCGTGTACGCGCGCAACAGCGCGCAAGTGCTGAGCAGCGCCGCCTGGCAGCGCAACGCCCCTGTGGCGGTGACGACGGTCGGGCCGCCGAGCCAGACCGCCGGCGGCGTCGCCGCGGCGGTCGTCAACGCGCAAGGTCACATCCGGGTCACCTGGGGACCGAGCGCCGCAAACGGAGCGCCGTCGGTGAGCTACTCGGTCGGACGGTTCAATGCGAGCGACGCGATGCCGACGGTGTGTCGCGCACCGAACCCCGGATCCGGTGGTCCGGTGGCCAGCGGCTGGGTCGACACCTCGACCGACGACGGCGGCACCTACCGCTACGTCGTCTACGCGGACAACGGCTACTACTGCACCCCGACCGCCTCCGGTTCTGTGCTGAGCCTGAGGCCTCCCGGCCAGGCGAGCGGGAGCCTGGTGCTTGAACCCCATGGCGGCCAGTACGACGCGCGCGCGGGCGCCGACCTGGCGGTCGCGAGCCTGTCTGCCGAGAAGTTCCAGTACCAGGTGAACGGCGGCGCGTGGCGCGACGTTCCGGCCGACCGCTGGCTCACCTCGACCGCAGATTCCAGCGTCTACGGGCATCCGCTCACGGTCAGCTTCCGCGGCTGCCGTGACCTCTCCGACAGCTTCTGCGGACCGGCATCCGACCCGCAGACCGTCACCCCGGTGAACGCGCGGGCGAGCGTGCTCAGTTGTGTCGTCGGCGAGCTCGCGTCGGCGAACCCGCCCATCAACGCCGGCACTCCCACCGTCAGCTACCTGTGGTCGTTCAACGACGGCGCAGTGCTCGGGGGGTGGACTGCCTTCTCAGACGATCCGACGGTGCCATCGCCCGGACTGCTCGGCAGCCAGGTCTTGGTGCGGGTCAAGGCCGTCGTCGACTTCGGAACGGGCACGCAGTACACCGACCCGGGCTTCGCCGAGGCGGTGTGCTCGCCATGATTGACTTCGCAATGACCCGCACGACCACGACACCGACACGCACCGCGGAAGAGGCACCAGCATGACGATGACCCCAGAGCAGGCCACGCAGTTCGCCGACGTCTTCAACCGGCTCGTCGCCGGCGTCGACCAGGTGCTGCTCGGAAAGACGTTCATCGTCAAGCTCGCGTTCACCGCGATGCTCAGCGAAGGCCACCTGCTGCTCGAGGACTACCCGGGCACAGGGAAGACCAGCCTCGCTCGCGCGATGGCGCAGAGCATCGACGGCTCGACCAACCGGATCCAGTTCACACCCGACCTGCTCCCGGGGGACATCACCGGGGTGAGCGTGTACGACCAGCGCTCCGGCGAGTTCGAGTTCCACCGCGGCCCGGTGTTCGCCAACATCGTCCTCGCCGACGAGATCAACCGTGCGAGCCCGAAGACGCAGGCTGCCCTGCTCGAGGTGATGGAAGAGGACCACGTCACCGTCGACGGCGTCACCCACCATGTCGGCATGCCGTTCATGGTCATCGCAACGCAGAACCCGATCGAGCAGGCTGGCACGTACCGACTGCCGGAGGCGCAACTCGACCGCTTCATCATGAAGGCCTCGATCGGCTATCCGGACCACGCGTCCACGCTGCGCATCCTCCAGGGGGCGGGGACGCGGGCCCACGATTCGACGATCCCGGCCGTGGTCACCGCGGCCCAGATCATCGAGCTGGCCGCTCGGGCCCGCACGGTTCATGTCGACCCGTCGATCAACGACTACGTCTCCCGGCTCGTCGACGCGAGCCGCAACTCGGACGAGGTGCGGCTGGGTGCCAGCGTGCGCGCCGCTCTCGCGCTCGTGCGGACGGCGAAGACGCTCGCAGCCGCGAGCGGTCGACACTACGTCATCCCGGATGACGTCAAGGTGCTGGCGGAGCCGGTGCTCGCGCACCGGCTGGTGCTCGATCCGGAGGCGGAGTTCGACGGTGTCACGACCTCCAGCATCGTCGCCCAGCTCCTGCTCGAGACGCCACCACCGTCCGAGAGGCAAGCCGTGTGAAGAACGGCATCGTCCGCACTCAGTCGCCGCGAGGCGTCTCCGGCCGCTTCGACACGGCTTCAACGCTCGACCTGCACAACACCCGCGCCCGGATCGTCGGCGACCGCACCGGCGTGCTCGCCGACACCATCGTCGCGATCGTGCGCTTCAGCAAGTCGGTCGGCGCGCTGCTGCGCGAATCGCTGAGCAGGATCGCGGGGGTCATCACACCGCTCGGCTGGACCCTGCTCGCGGTCCTGCCGCTGAGCCTCATCGCCGGCTACCGATTCGGCTGGAGCGAACTGCTCGTCGTCGGCTACCTCTGCGTGATCCTGCTGCTGTTCGCGGTGCTCTACCTCGTCGGCCGCAGCCCATTCCAGTTCGACCTAACCCTTGAGCATCCGCGAGTCGTGGTCGGAGAAGAGGCCGTCGGGACCGTGGTCGCCCGCAACCCCACCCGCCGGCGTCTGCTCGGGACAACGGTGGAGGTTCCGGTCGGGCGGGGACTCGCAGAGTTCGCCATGCCTGGACTGAGCCGCGGGACCACTTTCGAGCACGACTTCGTCATCCCCACCGCCAAGCGCGGTGTGCTCTCCATCGGCCCTGTGCGCACGGTCCGCGCCGATCCGATCGGCCTGGTGCGGCGCGAACTGCTGTGGACAGAGCAGAGCCAGCTGTTCGTGCACCCGCGCACAATCGGAATCCCGAGCACGACCACCGGATTCATCCGCGACCTCGAGGGGAATCCGACCCGGCAGCTCTCCAACAGCGATGTCGCCTTCCACGCCCTGCGCGAGTACACCACCGGTGACGAACGACGCTACATCCACTGGAAGAGCACGGCGAAGACCGGGACCTACATGGTGCGCCAGTTCGAGGAGACACGGCGCAGCCACCTCGTGGTCGCTCTGAGCCTCGCCGAGGCGGACTACGCCAACGCCGAGGAATTCGAGCTCGCGGTCAGCGTCACCGGATCGCTCGGCGTGCGAGCCATCCGGGACGCGCGCCAGGTCTCGGTGGTGGTGGGAGAGCGCACCCCAGAGTTCGCCAAGCGCAAGCTGTTCTCGGTCGCCAAGCTGGACACGCTGACACGGCCCCGCCTGCTGGACGATCTCGCGACGGTCGAGCTCGCTCCCACCGCCCTGCAGGTGCGGGACGTGGCGCGCGTGGTCGCCGACGGCATCGCGGGCGTCTCCGTCGCCTTCCTGATCTGCGGCTCGCTGCCGACACCGGGCACGCTGCGGGCGGCATCCGCGAGCTTCCCGGTCGACGTCGAGGTCGTCGCGGTGGTCTGCGACCCGGAGACGATCCCCGGCCTGCGTCGCGTGCCCGGCCTGAGCGTGCTCACGATCGGGTCGCTGAACGACTTCGCTCGAGCCCTCGCCCGATCGGCGGCGGCATGAACCAGCAACCCGGGGTCGGCTTCATCATCGTCAGCACCGCGATGGTGTGGCTCACCATGGCGCTGGCGATCACCGCCTTCTGGGCGACCTACGGGAGCCCACCGTTCGTGATCATGGCCGTCGTCACGGTCCTCGCCGGATCCGCGATCGCGATCATCGGGGCCCGCGTGCGCGCGTCAAGCCTGGTGCTGCTGCTGGCCACAGCGGGCGCGTTCCTGCTGCTCGGCGTCCCGCTGGCAGTGCCGGGCAAGGCGATCGCCGGCCTGCTGCCCTCCGTCGACGGTCTTATCGACCTGATCGCTGGCGTGGCGCTCGGCTGGAAGCAGCTGCTCACCATCAGCCTCCCTGTTGGCAGCTTCCAGGCCCTGCTCGTCCCCGCGTTCGCCCTGATCCTCGTCACCGTCGTGATCACCCTGTCGGTGGCGCTGCGCGCGCGTTACGGCGAACTGGCCGCCATCGGGCCACTGGCCGTCTACCTCGTCGCCGGCCTCTTCGGCCCGATCGAGGCGCAATGGCCACTCCAGCTCACCCTCGGGCTGGTCGCGAGCGTGCTGCTGTGGCTCATCTGGCGGCGCTGGTACCGCAGGCGGGAGGCGGTGCGGTTGCTCGCACGTCAGGCGACCGACCCAGCCGGGCCGCTCGAGACGCGACCAGACGGCCCGTTCGTCGGCGTGCGCACCCTGCTCAGCGCGGGCGCGATCTTCGCCATCGCCGCCAGCACCGGGGTGGGGGCGGCGACGCTGCTGCCTCCCGGTCATGAGCGGATCGTGCTCCGCTCGAGCATCGAGCAGCCGTTCGACCCGCGTGACTATGCGAGTCCGCTCGTCGGCTTCCGGGCGATGCTCACTCAGCCGGAGGCGACTCGCACACTGTTCACCGTCGACGGCTTGCCCCCAGGTACCTTCATCCGGGTCGCGACACTCGACACCTACGACGGCATCGTGTACTCGGTTGGGACCCCGGACGTCGAGAGCGCATCCGGTTCGTTCACACGCCTGCCGTTCCGTGTCGACCAGTCGTCGGTTGACGGCGACGAGGTGACCGCGGTGTTCACGATCCAGGGCTACTCGGATGTCTGGGTGCCCACGGTCGGCAAGCTCGTGAGCATCGACTTCGCGGGCGACCGGGGACGGCAGCTTCGCGACAGCTTCTACTACAACGACAGCACGGGCTCGGCGGCGGTGCTCGGTTCGCTGGACGGCGGCGATAGCTACACGGTCACCGCGGTGATCCCCACCCAGCCGACCGACGAGCAGCTCACCAGCCTGGAACCGAACCCGCTTCCGCAGCCGCCTGTGCAGGTCGTCCCCGACGAGCTCGCGGCAACACTGGACAGGTGGGTGCGAAACGCGAACGGTCCGGGGGAGCGTCTCGCAGCGATGCTGAACGGACTGCGCGCCGAGGGATTCGTCAGCCACGGCATCGATCCGGATGAGCCGGTGAGCCGATCGGGGCACGGCGCCGACCGCATCACCGAGCTTCTCGGCTCGCAGCGGATGATCGGCGACCAGGAACAGTACGCGGTCACCGCAGCGCTGATGGCGCGAGAACTCGGGTTCCCGGCGCGCGTCGTCGTCGGTTTCTCCACCGATCCGACCGCGGGCGGCAGCACCATCATCCGGGGGAATGACATCACTGCGTGGATCGAGGTGAACACCGCCCGCTACGGCTGGGTCGCGATCGACCCGACGCCGCCGGAGCGACCCATCCCCGCCGAGGTCCCCGAGGACCCTGCCGTCGTCGCGCGCCCGCAGTCGCCGGTCCAGCCGCCGGTGCTCGAGCCCGAGCAGCCGGACACCCAGCTTCCGCCGGAGAGCACCCAGGAGCAGCCGCCGGAGGAGAACGTGATCGTCGGCATCGTCCTCCGTGTGCTCGCCGTGCTCGGGCTCTCACTGGTCGTCGCCGCGATCGTCCTGTCTCCGTTCATCACGATCGTCGCGGCGAAGTGGCGCAGACGCCGGCTCAGGCGGAAGGCGCCGACAGCCGCACTGCGCATCGCCGGCGGATGGCGGGAGTTCGAGGACACGGCAATCGATCATGGCGTCAGCCCTGGCGCCGCCCCGACCCGGCTCGAGGTGGCGCAGGCGGTGGGCGGCACGCAGCCCCTGGTTCTCGCGTCGGTGGCCGACCGTGCGGTCTTCGCCCCCGGCAATCCGAGCGACGAGGATGCGGACCAGGTGTGGAGCGCGGTTGAGGAGCTGCGCTACGCGCTCGGTGCCGGGCTCACCCGATGGGAGCGGCTGAAGGCCCTCGTCTCACTGCGATCGCTCGGTGGATATAGTGTCAGCAAGCTGTTCCGGCGGGAGGGGAAGCCGCAATGAAGTGCAGCTACTGCTCCACCGAGCTGCCGACCGGGGCACTGTTCTGCGGCGAATGCGGCAGGGCGGTGAAGACCACCGTCGCGCCACCCCCACGCCCGATCGTCGCTCGTCCTCTGACGACACCCGCACCGCCGCCGTCGCTGGGGGCTGCGGTCGACGAGACCCGGTGCGACCAGTGTGGCTCGGCCATGCTTCGCGAGGACATCTTCTGCCCCGAGTGCGGCTTCGTGTCGCAGGCGGTGAGCAAGGCATTCGCGTCGGGTGGCGATCCGCGCGACACCGCGGTCGTGACGCCCATCCCGGTGGGCGTGCCCACCGTCACGGAAGTCGAAGAGATGCCGGAACTGGAGCCGGAGTGGGAGCCAGAGCCGGAACTGGAGCCGGAGCTGGAGCCGGAACCGGACGCGGAAGCAGAACCCGAGCTCGAACTGGAACCGGAGCCGGCTCCCGAACCCGAGCCAGTGCTCGAGCACGAGCCGGTCCCAGCGCCCGTCGAACCGTCCACGGCCTTCGAGGACGTCGAGGCGACCCGCATCGTTGCCCCGGGAGTCACCGGCGAGCGGTTCGTGCTCCAGTTCAGCACGGGCGAGAGCTACACGGTCTTCGGCTCCGGTCTGGTCGGCCGGAATCCGCGCCCAGAGCCCGGCGAGTACTTCGACCAGCTGCTCGCGGTGGTCGACCCGACGCGCTCGGTGTCCAAGACGCACCTCGAGTACGGGCAGGAGTCCGGCGTGTTCTGGGTTCGTGACCGGTTCTCCGGCAACGGGACGGTGCTGAGGGAGCCCGAGGCCCTGCCACGCCGATTGCAAGCCGATCGACGCTACCGCGTGATCCGCGGCTCCCGCATCGACATCGGCGAGCAGTTCTTCATCGTCAGCTGATAGAGCGGCGCCCGAGGTCCGCTCCGCGCGGCACAGGATCGAGCCGGCGATGTCCCCGGATGCCGAGGCGCGGGCATCCGAGGAGCGCGGGCGTCTGGTGGGGTTGTCCAGTGCCATCGATCGCGTTGCCGACCCCACCGCAGGCGCCGGCACGCGCACCATTCCCGCTGATCGCGACGATCGCGCCCGTGGTGGTGTCCCTCGCGCTGTTCCTGCTGACCTCATCGCCGTTCACGCTGCTGTTCGCGCTGCTAGGACCGCTGGTGGCGATCGCGAGCCTGGTCGACTCGAGGCGCGGCAATACCCGTCGCTCCCGTGAGGCGCATGCCGCATTCGAGGCAACTGTGCGTCGCACGCGGGAGAGCATCGACACCGAGCACGACCGCGAGCGGGACGCGGCCGAATCCGCGGCGCCGTCGTTTTCGAGGCTCCTCGGAAACGGTCACCGGGATCCGGAGCGGTGGCGAGCGCGAGGCGGCGATGCGCTGCCGGTGCGCGTCGGCAGCGGCACGCTGGTCAGCGGACTCGACCTCGCGCCGACGCTGTCCGACGATCCGTCGCTGCTCGAGTTGCTGGAGCACGCCACCCGCCTTCCGGACGCCCCGGTGAGCGTCGATGCTCGGCTCGGCATCGGCTTCTGCGGGCCGCTCCTTCTCGCTCACGCCGCCGCGCGAGCCGTGACGTTGAGGCTCGCCTTCGCGCTTGGGCCGGGTGACGTCACCATCCGGGCGGCAACCGACTGGCTCTGGCTGCGTGACCTACCGCACCGGGTCGAGCTGTCGTCGGAGGTGCCTGGCGTCGAGTTCGTCTCGGGCGACGACACGATCGTCGTCGCGGTGGCCGCGACCGCCGACACGCTTCCCAGCTCGTGCCGAGTAGTCGTTTCGCTGACTGCTCCCGCTGGGATCCTCAGCCATCCGGAAGCGCCCGACGTTCGCGACCTCGTTCCCGAGTTCGCGTCGCTGGAACAGGCCGTCGCGTTCAGCCGGCGACTGGCGCTGGCGGCGGAGCAGGATGGCCTGGGCGCATCCGCGGGCCTCCCGGAGTCCGTCACGTTCTCATCGATCGGCCGCGTCGGCGGTGGCGTGTTCGGCTGCGCGATCGGGGTCGGTGCGGCTGGACCGGTCATCCTTGACCTCGTGCGGGACGGCCCCCATCTGCTCGTCGGAGGCACGACCGGAAGCGGCAAGAGCGAACTGCTCGTCACGCTGGCGCTCGCACTGGCTTCGACACGCTCTCCGCTGGAGGTGAACTTCCTGTTGGTTGACTTCAAGGGCGGTTCGGCGTTCGCCCCGCTGGCGGTATTGCCGCACTGCGCGGGTGTCGTGACCGATCTGGACGAGCGGGAGGCCGGCCGCGCACTGGAGAGCCTGCGCGCGGAGCTGAGAAGGCGTGAGGCGGCGCTCGCGCGCGCCGCGGTGAAGGACGTGGCGGAGCTCGCGCCTGGGGTCTTGCCGAGACTGGTGATCGTGGTCGACGAGTTCGCTGCCATGGTCAGCGAGCTCCCCGGCCTGCATGAGCTGTTCGCCGATATCGCCGCGCGCGGCCGGTCGCTCGGCCTCCACCTGGTGCTGTGCACGCAGCGGCCATCCGGCGTCATCCGGGATGCCGTACTGGCGAACTGCTCCCTGCGCATCTGCCTGCGGGTGAACAATCCAGCTGACAGCGCGGCGGTGGTGGGCGTGCCGGATGCGTCGCGACTGCCGCGTACGCCCGGTCGGGCGCTCGCGGCGGTCGCGGGGGAGCGACCGACTATCGTGCAACTAGCTCTGGCCGGACCCGCGGACGCCCGGGAGGTCGCCGCGGTTTGGCGGGACCGCGAATGGGAGCTGCACCGCCCGTGGCTGGACCCGCTGCCGCCGAGACTCCCGTTCTCGGCCTTGCCTGCGCTGCTCGGAGGGGACGCCGACGCAGACGAGATCGCCGTGCCGATTGGCCTGTTCGACCTGCCCGAGCGGCAAGAGCAGCCGGTCGCGGTCTACCGTCCGCGTCAGCACGGGAACCTGCTTGTGCTCGGCGGGGCGGGTTCAGGCAAGAGCGGGGCGCTGGCCGCCATCGGCTCAGCAGGCAACGCGCAGCTCATCCCGGCCGACATCGAGGGAGCGTGGGATGTCGTGTTCGGCACGCTCGCCGCGGTGAGGGCCGGACAGCGAACGGTTCCGCTGCTGCTGGTCGACGACCTGGACACCCTGTGCTCGAGGTTCACCATCGACTACCAGCAGGCTTTCGTGGAGTTGCTGGCCGCGGTGCTGCAGGAGGGGCCATCGGCCGGCGTGCGTGTCGTCGCGGCGGCTCGACGGCTCGGATGGAACGCGATTTCGGCGTTGTGCGACAGCCGGATCCTCCTGCGGATTCCCGATCGAGCGGACTACCTGCTGGCGGGTGGTGAGCCGGGGCTGCACGATCCGACGCTGCCGCCCGGCGGCGGCCAGTGGCAAGCGAAGCGCATCCAGTTCGTGCTCGCCGATCCGCTGTCTCCCGCGCCCCGGCCGGTGACACCACCCGTCGCGGAGCGGCTGGACGGATCGTTTGCTGTTGTCGCTGCGGCACCTGGCCAGCTCGGCGACCTTCTGCGCACGCTGGGGTCGGACCTCAAGGTCGTCGAACTGGATTCGGCAGCGGATGGCCTGGAAACGGCAAGTGGTGGACGCCGCACGGTCATCATCGGTGATCCGGATGTGTGGCAGGCGCGCTGGGGTTTGCTGCCACGCTTGCGGTCAAGGCTTCCTGTCCTCGTGCACGGCTGCTCCACTTCCGAGTTCCGTGCAGTGACGAGACTCGCTGAACTGCCGCCGCCGCTGGAGAACCCGCGCCAGACGGCGTGGCTCGTGCCCGGCGACGGGCCGGTGGAGCGGGTCGCCCTGCCGATGCCTAAACAGGGCTAAAACCTGTCAAGTTCGTCGATGTGCAACGATGTGCAGCGATCCGGGAATGAAGAGGCAAACACCACTGGAGGATCCGTGAACGACGACCGACTCGACGAGCTGCTCTCAGCCGCCATCAAGCCGATGACGCCGGCCGCGTTGCGCGAGACCGCGATGCTGGTTGACGCATCGATGCCTGCACAGCTTCGGGAAGGTCGTCCGGTGAGGTCACGATGGTTCGTGCCCATGCTCGTTGGCGGCTCATTGGCTCTCACGGCGGGTGCGGGTGTCGCTGTGGTGGAGATGTCACACTGGGCGGGCGTGAGCATGCCACTGGAGAACGCAAGAAACACGACTCCAATCCCGGTGAACTGGACCACCGACGATGGGCATTCCGAGACCTGTCGCGCTTGGATCGAATTGCGCAACCCGGGTCCGGGAGATCGCGCAGCGCTGG
This sequence comes from Cryobacterium sp. BB736, assembly GCF_014980265.1. Classification (NCBI taxonomy): domain Bacteria; kingdom Bacillati; phylum Actinomycetota; class Actinomycetes; order Micrococcales; family Microbacteriaceae; genus Cryobacterium; species Cryobacterium sp. BB736. Next base: position 22,922 of record NZ_JABXWQ010000001.1, on the reverse strand, counting down.
ACGAAGCGATCGAAGCTCGTGATTGGGCGGGCTTCGGGCAGCACCTCTATGACGCCGGGAAGCCGGAGCCGTTCGATCCCGATGGCGAACGGCGCGTAGCCGATCAACTTTCGCCGTTTCTCCAGAAGTTCGCCCGCGAGGTCGTACCTGGAGTGCTCTGGTTCAGCGAGCCAGGCGACACGGTCGGGGTGGATGCCCACGGGATGACCTGCGTCCCGGCAGACCTGTGAGAGAACACTCGGAGTCGCGTCGTGCACGCATCGAGCGAGCGGTAGCGGACCATTCTCCGGCTTTGCTCGCGTACTTGTCCCGACGTGTGGAGCCGTCGCACGACGCGGCGGACCTACTCGCGGAGACCTTCATGATCCTTTGGAAGCGTGCGGCATCGCTGCCCCGATCGAATGACGAAGTCCGGCCATGGATGTTCGGAATCGCCCGGAACGTTCTCCTGCACCATCGACGCAGCGGGTATCGCCGCCGTGCAGTTGCTGACCGGCTCAGGAGCGAACTCCTGACGAACCACGACTCAGGATTCGTTGACTCGTCCGAGTACGCCGAATTGCACGCGATGCTTCGAGAGCTCGACCCAGTCGATCGCGACATCATCGGCCTCGTTCACTGGGACGGGTTCTCGCTTGTCGAGGTGAGTCGCATCCTTCGCATCAAGGAGGGCACGATTCGCAGCCGCTATCACCGTGCGCGCGCTCAGTTGCGCAGTCGATTGATCGCCGGGACCCCTGTTGTGCAGGACATCCGCCGTCAAACGCGCCCGGATCCCCGACAATCCATGGCAACCGGGCCACATGTCCTGCAGAACGAGGAAGCTCCTGCATAGCAGGCGGCCGACCCGCCACGGCCCGCCGGCGGCGTTAGGCGATCGCCTCTTCCAGCTGCACGTGGTCGTAGCCGAGCGCCTCGGCGACCGGCCGGTTGACAACCCGACCGCCGTGCGTGTTCAGGCCGAGCGCGAGACTCGGGTCAGCCTGCAGCGCGACTTGCCAGCCGTTGTTCGCGATCGCGCGCACGTACGGCATGGTGGCGTTGGTCAGCGCATACGTCGACGTGTTCGGAACCGCTCCGGGCATGTTGGCGACACAGTAGAACAGCGAATTGTGCACCCTGAAGGTCGGGTCCGAGTGCGTGGTCGGGCGGGAGTCCTCGAAACAACCGCCCTGGTCGACGGCGATGTCGACGAGCACGCTGCCCGGACGCATCCGGGACACCAGGTCATTGCTGACCAGCTTCGGCGCCTTGGCACCCGGGATCAGCACGGACCCGATGACAAGGTCGGCAGGCAGGACAGCACGCTCGATCTCGAACGCGTTGGACGCGATGGTGCGGATGCGCCCGCTGTAGAGCGCGTCGAGTTCCTTCAGCCGCTGCAGGTTGGTGTCGAGCACGGTGACCTCGGCGCCAAGGCCGACCGCGACCGAGATCGCGTTCGTGCCAGCGACGCCACCACCGAGCACGACCACCTTGGCGGGAGCGGTGCCGGGTACGCCGGGGACAAGGAGACCGGGGCCGCCGGCAGGCTTCAGCATCGAGTAGGCGCCGACGATGGGGGCGAGTCGTCCGGCGACCTCGCTCATCGGGGCGAGCAGCGGCAGGGCCCGCGACGGCAGCTGCACCGTCTCGTAGGCGATCGCCGTCATACGGCTCTGAACAAGGGCCCTGGTCAGCTCGGGCTCGGCGGCAAGGTGCAGGTAGGCGAAGAGAGTGAGGTCCTCACGGAAGAACCCGTACTCGCTGGGCACCGGCTCCTTGACCTTCAGCAACAGGTCGGCTTCGCCCCAGGTGCTCGCTGCATCCGGCGCGATAGTCGCCCCCGCGGCCGCGTACTCGCTGTCGGTAATCGATGACCCCAGCCCAGCGCCGGTCTCGACAATGACGTCGTGGCCGTTGGAGACGAGGTCATGAACCCCCGCCGGCGTGATCGCGACCCTGAACTCGTTGTTCTTGATCTCCTTGGGGATGCCGACCTTCATTGCTCTCCTGCCGTAGACATGACGAAACGCGGGCCCGTCATTGGATCACCGCTCAGCTACAACCATAGCTCGGATGCCACGATGGATTCCGAACGTAACCCCCGCACATTTGTGCTGATTTCGTCACAATCGTGAAAAGAACCTGCCGTAAACAGCCGTGAGTGGTGCGATATTGCGCGGGAGTGTGCAAGTATCTTTCCACGGCACGTGTGATGCGTGACTCCGACCCCTTGCAGCGTTGCTTGAGAGAAGAGGCAAAGCTAATGAACCGCCAACTGCCCGAAGACCCGATCATCCGCCGTCTTGTCCAGCAGGCTCGAGCGCACCAGCTGTCCCGTCGCACCATGTTGGCTGGCACGGGTGCAGGCGCGGTCGCGCTGGGACTCGCCGCCTGCACCCCATCAGGACGCACCGTGCTCACGCCCGCCGAGGACGTCTCCGACACCGATAAGACAGTGCGCTGGGCGAACTGGCCCGCCTACATCGACGAGGATGACGACGGAAACTACCCGACGATCGAAGGCTTCCAGGAGAAGACCGGGATCAGCGTCGAGTACCTGATCGACGTCGACGACAACAACACCTACTACGCGAAGGTGCGCGACCAGCTGGCGCTCGGTCAGGACATCGGGGCGGACACGGTCTGCCTCACCGACTGGATGATCACCCGCTGGATCAACCTCGGCTTCGTCCAGGATCTCGACCACGCAAACATCCCGAACATCTCCAACCTGACGCCGGAGTTCGCTGACACCGACTTCGACCCTGGCCGTCAGAAGAGCATCCCGTGGCAGGGTGGTTTCGCCGGGATCTGCTGGAACATCGAGAAAGTCCCGAACGGCCTCAAGTCCGTGAGCGACCTGTGGGACCCGTCCCTCAAGGGCCGCGTCGGCGTGCTGTCCGAGATGCGCGACACGATGGGCGTGATCCTGCAAGACGAGGGCGTCGACATCTCGGGAGACTGGGGTGACGACGAGTGGGCGAAAGCGATGGATGTCTTCCGCGAGCAGGTGGAATCCGGTCAGATCGGCGCCGTCCGCGGTAACTCCTACTTGGAGGACCTCGTCAACGGTGACACCCTCGCGGCCATCTGCTGGTCGGGTGACATCACGCTGATCAACGCCGAAGCAGGCGAAGAGAAGTGGAAGTTCGCGATTCCGGAAGCAGGCGGCACGCTGTGGAACGACAACTTCGTCGTGCCGATGGGGTCGCCGCACAAGAAGAACGCCGAGGCGCTCATCAACTACTACTACGAGCCAGAGGTGGCAGCAGAGGTCGCCGCGTGGGTGAACTACGTGACACCGGTCGTGGGGGCGAAGGAGGCCGCAATCGCCATCGATCCCGAGCTCGCCGAAAACCAGTTGATCTTCCCCGACGACGACACGCTCTCCCAGGTTCACGTATTCCGCAAGCTCTCCAACGCGGAGGAGCAGCAATACGGCAGCGAGTTCCAGAGCGTGCTGCTGGGCTGACAATGGCAAGAGGGCAATTCGACGAGGCCGGAGCCGACCTTGAACTCCAGGGAGTGACAAAGAGATTCCCGGGGTTCACGGCGGTTGACGACCTGACACTCACCATCCCCGCAGGCTCGTTCTTCGCGCTGCTGGGGCCATCCGGATGCGGCAAGACCACGACCCTGCGCCTCGTCGCCGGACTCGAGGACGCAACAGAAGGGCGCATCCTGATCGGCGGAAAGGACGTGACCTCGACCAAGCCGCACCAGCGGCCAGTCAACACCGTGTTCCAGAGCTACGCGCTGTTCCCGCACATGACCGTGCTGGAGAACGTGGAGTTCGGCCTGAAGCGACGAGGAATCTCCGACGCGGGGCAGAAGGCACACGAAGCGCTGCGCCTGGTCGAGCTCGACCACCTCGCCGGGCGCAAGCCGCAGCAGCTCTCCGGTGGGCAGCAGCAGCGTGTCGCGCTCGCGCGCGCGATCGTGAACCGACCGGCGCTGCTGCTCCTGGACGAGCCGCTCGGTGCGCTCGACCTCAAGCTGCGGCGCCAGATGCAGCTCGAGTTGAAATCGATCCAGGGTGAGGTCGGGCTCACCTTCCTGCACGTGACCCACGACCAGGAGGAGGCCATGACAATGGCCGACACCGTCGCGGTGATGAACAAGGGCAGGATCGAGCAGCTCGGCGCGCCCGAGGAGTTGTACGAGTTGCCGCACACCGCGTTCGTGGCGAACTTCCTCGGCCAGTCGAACCTGTTCACCGGCCCGGTAGCGGGCACGACAGCCGACTCGATCTCGGTCGAACTCGCGGGTCACAAGATCGTCGTGCCCAAGTCGCGCGCCAAGCGGCACACGGGCGAGGTCACCGTGGGCATCCGGCCGGAGAAGCTGCGCCTGCACACCGAAGCGCCGACGCCGGTTCCGGAGGACAACCTGCTCGGCCCCGGCCGCATCGCGGACGTCTCGTTCTCGGGCGTGAGCACCCAGTACCTGGTGGACATACCCGGCGTCGGCTCGATCGTCGTGTTCGCCCAGAACTCGACGTTCGGTCCAGTCGCCGCAGAGGGGGCAGAGGTCTGGCTGACCTGGCACATCGAGCACGGCTTCGGCCTGCTGGACGAGCCGGGCGAGGAGTCCAAGTTCGCGTCGGACACCGACACCCAGACCCTCGCGGTGCAACGCAGGAAGCGGCTCGAGTCGGAGCTCGAGGCGGGCTGAAATGGCCTTCGGTGCATTCGCCTCGACCGAGGCGCCGGCTGTCGAGCAGGCGCCCCGGCGGAAGAGCAGGGTCGTCCTCTTCCTGCTGTTGCCCGGCATCCTGTACCTGCTGCTGTTCTTCGCCGTCCCGCTGGTGTCGCTCGCGCTCACGAGCCTGCAGCAGCCGAGCCTGACCGGGGATATCGGAAGCTACGATTACGCGTTCAACTGGCAGAACTACGTGGTCGTGATCGAACGGTACGGGCCGCACATCCTGCGCTCGTTCGGCTACGCCGTCACGGCCACGGTGTTTGCGTTGCTGTTCAGCTACCCGCTCGCGTATTTCATCGGCGTGACCCTGCGGCCCTACCGGCTGCTGCAGGGCCTCGCCCTCGTCCTCGTGATCGCGCCGTTCTTCATCAGCTTCCTGCTGCGGACGCTGGCCTGGAAGCAGATCCTCGCCGACGAGGGACCGGTCGTCTCGTTCCTGCAGGCGCTCCAACTAATGCCCGCGGATGCCCAGATCACCGGCACCGCGTTCTCGGTGATCTTCGGCCTCACCTACAACTTCATCCCGTTCATGGTGCTGCCCATCTACACCTCGCTCGAGCGCCTGGACCTGCGCTACGTGGAGGCGGGAGCCGACCTCTACGCGTCACCGGCGACAACCTTCCGCAAGGTGACGCTTCCGCTGTCGGCGCCGGGCATCATCTCCGGCGTGCTGCTCACGTTCATCCCCGCCGCTGGCGACTACATCAACGCCAGCCGCGACTTCCTCGGCTCCACCGACACGGCGATGATCGGAAACGTCATCGAGGCGAACTTCCTGGTGCTGCAGAACTACCCGGCCGCGGCCGCACTGTCGTTCATCCTGATGAGCGTCATCCTGGTCCTGATCAGCTTCTACGTGAGGCGCAGCGGAACGGAGGACCTGGTATGACTCGAGGGTTCGGTCGCTACGCGCTCATCGTGTACAGCGTCATCGCGTTCACTTTCATCCTCATCCCGATCGTCTACACGATCGTGTTCTCGTTCAACGACGCCCGGCGCACCAACATCATCTGGCGTGGATTCACGCTCGACAACTGGCTCAACGTGTGCCAGTCGCAGGGCGTGTGCGAGGCGTTCGGCACCAGCATCCTGGTCGGTGTCGTCGCGACAGTCCTCGCTACCGTACTCGGGACGATGATCGCCATCGCACTGGTCCGTTACCGGTTCCGGTTCCGCAAGGCGACGACGCTGCTGCTTTTCCTGCCGATGGCAACCCCCGAGGTCGTCCTCGGTGCCGGACTGGCCGCCGAGTTCCTCACCGCCGGTGTCCAGAAGGGCGTCGGCACGATCATCCTGGCCCACACCATGTTCTGCATCAGTTTCGTGGTGGTGACGGTGCGCGCCCGCATCGAGTCACTCGATCCGGCGCTCGAGGAGGCCGGCCGCGACCTGTACGGTTCGCCCGCACAGGTGTTCTGGCATATCACCTTCCCGCTGCTGATACCCGGGATCATGGCCGCAGCGCTGCTGTCCTTTGCGCTGAGCTTCGACGACTTCATCATCACCAACTTCAACGCCGGTCCCGCCGTCACGCTGCCGAGGTACATCTACACGGCTGCTGCGCGCGGAATCCCGCCTGAGGCCAATGTCGTCGCCAGCGCAGTGTTCATTGCGGCGATCGTCATCGTGATCGTCGTGCAGGTCTCGTCGGCGGCCAGGCGGAAGAGGCTCGCCGCTCTGTAACGGGTCGGTTCACCCGCTGTTCACCTGAGCGTCGTTCAGCGTTAGGTCGGATGCGCCACGCTCGCACCGGAAGCATCCGAGGCTTCCTAAGAACCCGCCAGAGCACGAAAGTCCCGCCCATGCTGCCCGCACACCGCTCGAGCCCGCTTCCTTCCCGCCGCAACCTTCTCGCCGCAGCCGGTATCGGCGGTGCGGTGATCGGTCTCGCCGCGTGCTCGAGCAACCAGCCTCCGAAGCCCTCGCCCGCGGCCGACCGCTCCGACGAGTGGCGCACGCTGCGCATCGACAGCTGGGAAACCTACGGCAACACGCTCGGCGAGGACTTTCCGGGCATCGAGGAGTTCGCCAAACAGTACGACGTCGATGTCTCCTACTGGAAGGCCGTCACCGACGACAACCTGTACTACAACGACGTCAAGACCCGCCTCGCGTCCGGCAGTGACATCGGCGCGGATGCCGTCGTGCTGAGCGAATGGATGGTCGCACGCTGGATCCGGCTCGGTTACACGCAGCAGTTCGCGCTTGACGCCATGCCGAACACGGTGAACGTTCGGCCTCGGTTCCGGGAAGCGGCGTTCGACCCGAAGCGGATGCACTCGATGCCCTGGCGGAGCGCTATCACCGGCATCGCCTGGAACCGGGCGGAGTTCCCGGACGGCATCAGGAGCGTCTCGCAGTTGTGGGATCCGGCGCTGAAGGGCCGGGTTGGCGTGCTGTCGAGCATGCAGGAGACCATCGGCCTGATCATGCTCGACGCCGGTGTCGACATCTCGGGCGCCTGGGGAGATGCCGAGTTCACGGCGGCGACCGACACGCTCCGCCAGCACGTCGTGAGCGGCCAGGTCGCGGCGATCCAGGACTCGAAGTACCTGGATGCGCTGACGTCGGGCGACATCGTCGCGGGCTTCGCGCGGTCGGCGGACATCCTGCGACTGAACCAGGCCGCTGCGGCCCGGGCGGGGTCGGGCGAAGCGTTCGACGAGCCGTGGGGCTTCGCCATCCCGGCCGCCGGTGGCGTGCTCTGGACGCAGGACCTGGTCGTCCCGATCGGATCGGCGCGCAAGGGCAACGTCGAGGCCTTCGTCAACCACTATTACGAGCCGACGGTTGCGGTGCAGGTCGCTGCGGCCACCAACTACGTGTCGCCGGTCGACATCCGCGACCAGGAAGCGTCGGCTCTCGACCCGGCTGTGGCCGCCAATCGGCTGGTATTCCCCACACCCGTCTCCCTGCAGGGCACGAAGACGTTCCGGCACCTCGCCGCAGCGGAGGAGCAGCGTTACGTCGCGCAATACCAGTCGGTGCTGCTGGCGGCGAGTTCGTAGCCTAGCGACGCCGGATGCCGCCAGACAAGCGAACAAAACGCTAACGCGGGGTTGCGCGGGAGTACCCCCAGTTTTGGTGCTCATATTGTGAGGACCGCTTCTGCCACTATCGAGCGGGGGACCATCGTGGTTTGCCCGATTCGATAGGAACCGCTCGCCATGACTTCAGCACGCCCGCTCAGTCTGACCCGTCGCAACATCCTGCAGGGCGCCGGGGTCGGCGCCGCCGCCCTCACCGTCGCAGCGTGCTCGAGCAACGAGCCAGCCAGGCCGTCGCCCGCGGCGGACCTCTCCGACCAGCAGAGATCGCTGCGTGTTGACAGCTGGGAAACGTACCGCAACACCGTCGGTGAAGACTTCCCAGTGCTGGCGCAGTTCGCGGGCACGTTCGGCGTCGACGTCACGTACTCGAGTGCGGTCAAGGACGACAACCTCTACTACAACAAGGTCAAGGAGCAGCTCAGCAAGGGTCAGGACATCGGCTCCGATGCGGTCGTGCTGAACCAGTGGATGGCTGCGCGCTGGATCCGTCTCGGCTACGTGCAGGAGTTCGGTCTCGAGCGCATGCCGAACACCGCGCACATCCGCCCGCGCTTCAGCCAGGCCGCCTACGACCCGCAACGCACGAAGTCGATGCCGTGGCGCAACGGCTTCACCGGCATCGCCTGGAACAAGGCAGAGCTCGGCGACGGCCTGACCGCCGTCTCCCAGCTGTGGGACCCGTCGCTCAAGGGCAAGGTGGGTGTCCTCTCGAGCATGAGCGAGACCATGGGCCTCATCATGCTCGACGGCGGGGTCGACATCTCGGGCGGCTGGGGCGACACCGAATTCGCCGCCGCCGTTGAGGTGCTTCGCGGTCACGTCGCCAGCGGCCAGGTCGGCGCGGTGCAGGGCGCGAACTACACGGACGACCTCAAGTCGGGCAAGACCCTCGCCACCTTCGCGCGCTCGGCTGACATCCTGCGACTTAACCAGGAAGCTGGCGATCAATGGGGCTTCGCTCTGCCGACCCCGGGTGGCGTGCTGTGGACGCAGGACCTGGTCATCCCGATCGGGTCGCAGCGCAAGACGCACGTCGAGAACTTCGTGAACTTCTACTTCGACCCGTCGGTCGCCGTCCAGGTCGCCGCGGGCACCAATTACGTATCGCCCGTCGACATCCGGGAACTCGAGTCGTCTGCCCTCGACCCTGCGGTGGCGCAGAACCGGATGGTGTTCCCGACACCGATCACGCTGGAGGATGCGAAGACGTTCCGCTACCTGCAGTCGGCGGAGGAACAGCGGTACGTGTCGCAGTTCCAGACGGTGCTGCTCGCCGCAAGCTGAGAGGCCCGGTCGGAGGCGCTCGAAACTCGCGTCAGGCTGCGATCCGCACGCCGGGCAGAAGGTAGGCGCTGAACGACGGTCCGGTCGCCTGGATCTTCCCGCTCGGCTCAATCACCGTGTCGCCGAACAACCGCTTGGCTGAACCGATACCGGCGACGGCGTTGGGCTCCAGCTCCATCTGCAGGCTTGAGCGTGTTGCCACCACGAGGACCGACTCCCCGGCTGCCTCGCGAATGAACACCAGAGCCTCGTCGTCGATGACAAGCCAACGGAGGCCACCCGAGCTCAGCGCCGGATGGGCGTTCCGCAACGCGATGAGCTCGCGGTACAGCGTCATGGTCTCGTCATGCTCGTCGATGGTCGCCCACGGCATGGGTGTGCGCGAGTCCTCGCCGTCCATGCCCGTGAGGCCCAACTCGTCGCCGGCGAACACCACCGGGATGCCGGGAAGGGTCATGGACAAGCCGGCCGCTACCGGAACGGCACCCTCGCGAGCGAGCGTCGCGAATCGCGCGGTGTCGTGGGTGTCGAGAGCGTTCATCGTGGCCGCTCGCACTCGCCAGGGCATTCCCGCGGTGAAACGCACGTAGGCGTCGTGCACCTCGACACCGGAGTACGTCGGCATGGTTTCGGTCGGGAGCCCGAAGTACCAGGGCGTAGCGACAGGTTGCGACAGCCAGCCCCAGACAGGGCGCGTGAAACTGGCATAGGTCATTGCCCCGTGCCAGGCGTCACCGCGGAAGTCGCCTGAGGCGTCGTTCGTCGACTCCGCAATCAGGATGGTGTCCGGGTTGACCTCGATCATCGTCTGTCGGATCGTCCGCCGCACAACAGCGTTCAGGTCCTGTTCGAGATACCTGCCGGTCATGTTCGCAACATCGATGCGCCAGCCATCCAGGTTGAACGGCGGCAAGAGCCACTTGGCGACCACCGAGTCGGGACCCTGGATGAAGCGGCGCCTCAGTTCTGTCGAGTTCCAGTTGAACTTGGGCAGGCTCTTTTCGCCGAGCCAGGCGACGTAGTCCGGATCGCCCTCGTCATCCTCGCCAAGCCAGTAGTAGAAGTCCCGCTCGACCGAGTTCTCGTCCGACAGCGCGGTTTGGAACCACTCGTGCTCGCTGCCGGAATGGTTCGATGTAAGGTCGCCGATCACCCGGATTCCCCTGGCGTGGGCAGCCTCGACCAGCCTGATGAGTGCATCGTCACCACCCAGCAGCGGATCCACCTCCCAGAAGGAAGTGGCGTTGTAGCGATGGTTCGAAGCGCCAGGGAAGAACGGCGTGAGGTACAGGAGGGTGATGCCGAGCCGCTCGAGGTGGTCCAGCCGTTCGACTATGCCATCGAGATCTCCGCCGTAGAACTGGAGCGGCGTGTGCGGGCCGCGGTCAACCACCGGATCGGTCCAGGCGGCGGGAACTGCCCACTTTGGGGTGGGGTGGTCGTCGGCAGCCGCCGAACGAGCGAACCGGTCGGGAAAGATCTCGTACATCACCTGAGACGGTGCCCAGCTCGGTGCAGGGGCGTGGGTGACGACGAGGAAGTCCTCGGCATCCAGCGGCTCAGCCGTGTGCAGTCCAGTCGCGTTGAGCCAGCGGATGCCCTGATCCGTCGTGATCATGAACCGGTAGCCGTGTTCCGGGTTCTCGACCAGAACCTCGGCCTCCCACCACTCCCAACCGTCGACCCGCGCAATGCGCTCAGCCTCGTTGAAGCGCGGTTCGTGATTGGGGTTGGAGCGTGCGTGCACTCGGGTCACCGGGCCGAATCCCACAGGGATGCGCACCCGCACCCGGATCAGCTCATCGAGCTCGGGGGAGTCGTTGGACACATAGAGGGCGGACCCATCGTGATGAGGCAGCAGAGGCATTTATTACTTCACCGATCCCGCGGTGAGACCACCGACGATGTACTTCTGGAGGAAGAGGAACAGCAGTGTCACCGGGATTGCGGCCAGGACCGCTCCCGCGGAGAACAGGGTCCAGTTCTTGGAGGTCTCCTGAGTGACGAACTGGTACAGGCCAACGGCGAGCGTTTGCGTCGATGGCTCCGTGAGTACAACGCTCGCGATCACGAACTCGCTCGTCGTGCCAATGAAGGAGAGGAGTCCGACAACCGCGAGCATGGGCGTCACCAGCGGGAGGATGATCGTGAAGAAGATCTGCGCGTGGCTGGCACCGTCGATGCGTGCCGCCTCATCGATAGAGATCGGGATCGTATTGAAGAACCCGTAGAGGAGGTAGGTGTTCACGCCCAGCGCCCCGCCGAGGTAGACGAGGATCAAGCCGGCGTGCGTGCCGAGCCCGACCGCGGGGAAGATGTCGCCGATGGCGGATACCAGCAGGAAGATGGCAACGACACCGAGCAGCTGGGGGAACATCTGCACGAGCAGCAGGCTCAGCAGCCCGAATCGCCGACCGATGAAACGCATGCGTGAGAATGCGTACGCCGCCAGTGCACCGAGGAACACCGTGCTCACGGCCGTGATGGACGCGACCAGCAGCGTGTTCATGAACCAGGCCCCGTACGGCTGCTGGGGACTGTCGAACAGTCGGAAGTAGTTGCCGAGGTCGACCGTGCGGAAGAGGGCGTTCGATCCGACGAGGGTCCCGTTCGGGTTGAGCGACGCCGAAAGCACGTACACCAGCGGGAAGACGGCGAAAATGACTGCAACCACGCCGATGATGTGTCGCCAACCTGTCTCGGCGAATCTGCGCGCCAGGGGTTTCCGCCGCTGGGGGATCGGCGTGGGGCGATTTCGGGCAGCATCCGCTGCGGGGGGTGCCGGTTTGGTGAGTGTCGTCATCAGTTCAACTCCTCGAGCACCTTCGTGCGTTTGAAGCCGTACGCCGCGATCGCGCCGACGACGATGAAGATCAGGATCGCGAACGCGCTTGCCAGTCCGTAGTCACGTCCGGTTCCACTTCCGAACGCCACCTTGTAGACGAGCGTGATCAGGATGTCTGTGGCCCCGGCATCAACGCCGGCCGACGGGTCGCGCGGACCGCCGGCGGTGAGCATGTAGATCAGGTTGAAGTTGTTGAAGTTGAACGCGAACGACGAGATGAGCAGCGGGGCAACCGAGACGAGCAGGAGGGGGAACTTGATGAGCCGGAATGCCGCCCACGGCTTGGCGCCGTCGATTGCCGCGGCCTCCATGATGTCGTCGGGGATGGACTGCAGCGCACCGGTGCAGATGAGGAACATGTAGGGGTAGCCGAGCCATAGGTTGACGAACAGGATGCTGAACTTCGCTAGCCACTCCTGGGTGAGCCATGGGATCGAAGCGCCACCGAACAGCACTTCGTTGATGAATCCGAAGTCCTGGTTGAACAGGCCAAGCCACACGAGCGCGCTGAGGAAGCCTGGGAAGGCGTACGGGAGGATGATGAGGACCCGGTAGAAGCGGCGTCCCTTCATCCGCCAGTCGTTCATGACCATTGCCAGCAGCAGTCCGAGCACGAACGTCGACGCGACCGAGATGAACGCGAAGGCGAAGGTCCACAGCAGCACGTTCAGCAACGGGCCCCGGATGTCCTCCTCTCCGAACGCCCGGGCGAAGTTCTCGAACCCGACGTCGATCTTCCAGCCAGGGGTGAGTGACGCCCCATTGTCCGCTTGGAACGCGCCGTTGCCGCGGTCGGTGTAGACCGTGCCGTTCGCCGTGTTTGTGAATGTGTCGGCGTCTTCGTCGTAGACAAGCGACGACAGGTAGAGGAACGCGCGACTGCCGTCCGGCGTGCGCAGTGCGCCGTCATTGGGGTCGTCCGTGAGAGGAACGGCGAGGTCGGCGATCACGCGCTGATTGCCGAGCACGTCCTGCAGCGTCAGGGTGTTGTAGCCAGGGACGGACGTTGCCTTGCCAGTTGAATCCGTCTCGGCGTTCGTCACTCGCTCGAGCGGAGCACCATCACCACCGAGCCAGATGTCGCCGTCGGGGTCGGTGACGAGGAAGCTCAACTGACCCAACTGCTCGACTACGGCGATGCCGTAGGTTGCCGAATCCGGAACGCGTTGCTGGGAGGTCAGGATGATCGCTTCGATCGCGTCTTCTTTGGTGCTGTTGTGGCCGTCGCCGTAGTTCGTGAATGCGATGTAGCCGCTGTAGATGACGACGAAGATCTGGAAGACGGCCAAGAAGAGCACACCGGGCAAGAGATATTTCGCGGGGAGCAGCCCAGGTCGCAGATAGATGTAGTTGATGGCGAGGGTGACGGCAGCGGCGATCCCGAAGACCACCCACGATTCCTGCACGAACAGGGTGAAGAGTGCGAAGACGGCAATCGCGTCGACGATGCTGAGCAACACGATCTTGGTGACGATGCCGCGAAGACTGGGCAGTCCCTGACGTGCCTTGCGTTGTTCGCTGATGGTGCTCATGCCGCTCCGAGCGTTCGATCGAAAGGGGTTGACGGCGAAGAGTGGCCGGGCCCGTCGCGGACCCGGCCACTAGTCGATTTTTAGCCCTTGTCGATCTTGGACTGGATGCTTTGCACCATCGCTTGCCAGAGTGCGACGGGGTCGCCCTGGGCGTTGATGATCGCGGCCTCAGTGCTGCCCCAGTCGGACCAGACAACATCCATGGCAGGCACGTTCGGCATCGGGACGCCAGCTGCGCCGACCTCACCGAAAGCGGCGACATCCGGGTTGGACTTCGCGGCCTCAAACGCAGAGGTCAGCGCCGGAGCACGACCACCTACCTCGTAGAGGGCGGTCTGCACCGCTTCGGTGCCGATGTAGTTCACGAGGAACTCGTTGGCTGCGAGCGCATTCTCGCTCTTCGCGCTGACGAAGAAGCCCTGGACGCCCACGAACGGTGTTGCCGCATTGGGACCGGTGGTCGGGATCGGGTCGATCGCGTAGTTGATGCCGGCGTCGGCCGCAGCGGGGACATTCCACGGTCCGGTGAGGAAGTACGGCGACTTTCCTGCGTTGAACTCTTCCTTGGCAATGTCGCCGCTGATGTTCGTGTTCAGAATGCCGGCAGCGCCCCACTCAGCGAGCTTGGTGGCGAATGCCTCGCCACCCGCCCCACCGAGCGTGAGGTTGCTGGCGTCGTAGGTGCCATTGGCGTCGAGTCCGAACACCGGAGCGCCGAGCGACGCCTGCAGCGGGTACAGGTGGTACGGGTCGGATGCGTTCGGGTCGAGTCCGACGAGGAACGCGTACTCGGCCTTTCCATCCGCCTTGAGCTGGTTGCCGGTCGCGATCGCCTCATCGAAGGTGGCGGGCGCATCGGGAGCAAGGTCGACGTTGCGCAACAGGGCAATGTTCTCCACCGAGTAGGGGAGACCGTAGGTCGTGCCCTCGTAGCTCATGGCTTGAATCGCGACGTCCTGGAAGTCGCTTGCGGTGTCCCCGAGCTCGAGGGGAGCAACGACGCCGTTCTGGACGAGCTTGCCGAGCCAGTCGTGCGCGCCGACGATGATGTCGGGTCCGCGGCCGGTGGGCACCTGGGTGATGAAGTCGTCGCGGACGTCACCGAAGTCCTTGGTGACGAGCTTGACCTCGATGTTCTTGTCCGCCTGGAACTGTTTGGCGACGTCCTTGAGGACACCGGCGCGGTCTGCATCGACCCACACGGTCAAAGTGCCGACGGGCCCCTCCGCGTCAGTTCCGGGGTTGCCGGAGCAGCCGGCCAGGACGAGCGCTGCGGCCGAGGCTGTCGCCGCAGCCGCAAGAATCCCTCGTGATTTCACCTTCATGGTGTTTCGCCTCTCTCAGTGCGCTTGGGAAGTCCGCAGTGGGAAAGAAGCCAGCGGCTCGCACTGGAGACCATCCTCCGCAGAAGCGCCTGCATATCCTGCAAGCGGTTCCACATATACCGTTTCGCGGGACGGTTTACAACTAGGCACCCCGTATTTGAACTGCATTCGTTATCCGGCGTCTCGTGCAAGCGCTTTCAGAAATCACTGACTACAGTGATCGGCATGCTCACAACCGAATGGTGGCGCAGCGCCGTCATCTATCAGGTCTACCCCCGCTCCTTCGCGGATGCCGACGGCGACGGGCTGGGCGACCTCGCCGGAATCACCCGAAGGCTCGATGCGCTCAGCGTTCTCGGCGTGGATGCGGTCTGGCTCTCGCCGTTCTACACGTCGCCGCAGAACGACGCCGGGTATGACGTTGCCGACTATTGCGACGTCGACCCGAGGTTCGGCACGCTCGCCGATTTCGACACCCTCATGGCGCGTGCGCACGAGCTCGGACTGAAGGTCATTGTCGACCTGGTGCCGAACCATTCTTCAGACCAGCACCGCTGGTTCCAGGCCGCGATTCGCGCGCCAGAGGGCAGTGAGGAACGCGCGCGCTACATCTTCCGCGACGGCAAGGGCCCGGGCGGCGACGAGGCGCCCAATAACTGGGAGTCGGTGTTCGGCGGGCCGGCCTGGTCGCGCATCACCGATGAGAACGGCAAGCCCGGCCAGTGGTACCTCCACCTGTTCGACTCGTCCCAGCCCGACCTCAACTGGGAGAACCCGTGGGTGCGTGAGCAGTTCAAGGACATCCTGCGTTTCTGGCTCGATCGCGGAGTCGACGGATTCCGTGTCGATGTCGCGCACGGCATGGTGAAGGCAGCCGGAATGCCGGACTACATGCCACCGGCCAACGCCGGGAGCATGGGCGGCTCGGCCGGGCTGGACGATGCGCTTGCATCCGGCGCGCTCGACGCATCCGGCATGAACGAGGCCGCCTCCGACCGACCGGAGCTTCCCACCCCGCCGTACTGGGCGCAGGACGGTGTGCACGAGATCAACCGCGAGTGGCGCGAAGTGCTCGACGAGTACGACGGCGACCGAGTGCTCGTCGCCGAGGCGTGGGTCGACCCGCCGCGCAAGCTCGCGCAGTGGGTGCGACCCGACGAGATGCACCAGGCGTTCAACTTCGCCTACCTCGAGACGCCGTGGAACGCGGATGCCATCCGCCGCGTGGTCGACGCGTCGCTTGACGCGTTCTCAAGCGTCGGTGCGCCGAGCACCTGGGTGTTGTCGAACCACGACGTCATCCGCCACGCCACCCGCCTCGTGCTGAACCCCGAACTCAACCCGCAGGGCGCCGGTATCGGCCCGAACTCGCCGGAGCATCCGGACCCCGAACTCGGGCTTAGGCGGGCCCGCGCGGCAAGTGCGCTGATGCTCGCGTTGCCGGGAAGCGCGTACGTCTACCAGGGCGAGGAGCTCGGCCTCCCTGAGGCCATCCATTTGCCGGACGAGTCGCGTCAAGATCCGACCTGGTTCCGCACCGACGGTGAGAAGTACGGGCGCGACGGATGCCGCGTGCCGATCCCCTGGGAGGCCGAGGCCCCGGCGTTCGGCTTCAACGACACCGGGCTCAGCTGGCTGCCCCAGCCGGAGATCTGGAGTCAGTTCGCGCGGGACAGCCAGGACGGCGTTCCCGACTCGACGCTCGAGCTGTACAAGCGCTCGCTTGCGCTGCGCGCAGAGCACGACCTCGGCAACGGAGCGCTCGAGTGGCTCCAGGGCTACGGCTCCGAGACGATCGCGTTCCGGAACTCGGGGGTGACGGTGATCGCCAACACCGGAACTGAATCGGTACAGCTTCCCGCGGGAGACGGGCCGGGCACACGCATCGTGCTGCAATCAGCCGGTGTCGACGGCGGCACGCTGCCGCCTGACACCACCGTTTGGCTCGTCTGACCGGCACATTTTGCGATTGTCAGTCGACTGATTCGCCGCCACTGGAATGACTCGACTGGCCGCTCTGACCTAGGGAGGCGACCGGCTCCCACAACTCGGTTCCCGATTCATTCACCAAAACTTGTTAGTTTTACACAAGTTCTCCCCCTACTATGGGGGTTATCGAGTGGTTCGACGCTTGCCGCCACTCGAAACGCGTTTCGCTCAGGCGAACGATTGGATGGGGCCCGACTTGCTGTGGGAGCTGGCAATGCTCGCCACTACCGTTTCGCTTGGCGGAGTGGGCGAGTCAACAGCCATGCCGCAAATCAGCGTGGTCGTGTCGGCGGATGCCGTTGCTGGCGGTCCGGACACGCGAGCTCGTCAGGTGGATTTCGCGCCCGCCCCGCTCATCCCGGTTCCGTTCGCTGATAGTGCGCGCGAGAGCGCGGGCGCCGCGCCGACCGCGATGCTCGGCCGTCTGGCGGCCCTGCCGCGCGAACGCCTGGAGAGTTTCGTCGCCCAGAATCCGCAACTGGTCGCCCACCTGCTGCTGCGTCCGCCCACGGCACGCGACGTCTCGTCCTGGTGGGCGGGCCTTGACACGTCGGCGCGATTCGACCTGATGGCGGCGGCACCGCAGCTGGTCGGCAATCTGGACGGCATCGACCTGTCGGTCCGCGATATGGCCAATCGCCGGTTCCTCAGCCAGCAGATCGCCGCGCTCGAGGCGCAGCTCGACTCCGGGGTCGGCCGCGGCGTCGCAGTCGCGGTGGACGGCACGCTGCACATGCTGGAGGAGATCGCAAAGGCGCTGCGAACGGATGCCGGCGAGCCGCCCCGCACGCTCGTGACTCTGGACACCCAGTGGCCAGGCCGCGCGGCCATCGCGGTCGGGGACGTGACGACCGCCGACTACGTGAGCTTTTTGATCCCCGGCATGTTCTTCACCATCGATGGGCAGGTCGGCGACTGGGCCGACACAGCGACTGTGGTCTATGAGGAGCAGAACCGCTGGCTGGACCGGCTCGAGGGCAAGACGGACCAAGGCCGCAGCACCGTCGCGACTGTTGCGTGGATCGGCTATCAAACGCCGCACCTGCTCAACATCGGCTCCCTCAGCCTGGCCGAGGAGGGCGCGATCTTCCTCGCCAACGCACTCGAGGGGCTTCAGAGCATCCGCGAGGGCGACCAACCGCATGTGGCGGTGCTCGCGCACTCCTATGGCTCCACGGCGGCGATGATCGCGCTGCAGGACAGCGGCTTCCAGGTGGATGCGCTCGCCATGGTCGGTTCGCCCGGCAGTGCCGCGCAGTCCGCCGCCGACCTCGCGGTTCGCGGCGGCAAGATCTTCGTCGGTGAAGCATCCGGCGACCCGGTCGTGAACACGGCGTTCTATGGCAGTGACCCTGGCGCCCCGGGCTACGGCGCCAAGTCGATGAGCGTCGCAGGGGGCGTCGATGCCATCACCCGGGCGATGCTGACCGGCTCGCACGGGCACAACGAGTACTTCACGCCCGGCAGTGAGTCGGTGCGCAATCTCGCGCTCATCGGCATCGATCGTGCTGACCTCGTCTCGGTCGGCGGCGATCCGGGGGAGAAGGCAGGCAAGCTGCTCCTCGCGAGCCGCTGACCTGACCCGGTCCTTCGCGTCGTGTGCCACGCGAATAGAATCGTGTGGTGTCTGAAATCACTACCGAGCAGGTGGCGCACCTCGCGAACCTGGCTCGGATCGCCCTCACCACTGAAGAGATCGAGAAGCTGACAGGCGAACTCGGCGTCATCATCGACTCGATCGCGACCGTTTCGGAGGTGGCAACGCCCGATGTGCCGGCGACGTCGCATCCGATCCCGATGTCGAATGTCTTCCGGGAGGATGTCGTCGGCGCGACGCTCACCACCGAGCAGGCGATCGCGGGCGCGCCGGAGCACGACGGCAGCCGGTTCCGGGTTTCGGCGATCCTGGGGGAGGAACAGTGAGCGCGGGCGACGTTATTCGGCTCAGCGCCGCCCAGCTGGCGGAGAAGCTGACCGCGGGCGAACTCAGCTCGGTCGAGGCGACCCAGGCGTACCTCGACCGCATCGAGGCGGTCGAGCCTCGCGTGAACTCCTACCTGCACATCTCCAAGGACGCGCTCGACACCGCGGCGAAGGTCGACAGCGACCGCGCCGCGGGCGAGAAGCTCGGTCCGCTCGCGGGAGTGCCGATCGCCATCAAGGACGTGCTGTGCACGCAGGACATGCCGACGACCGCCGGCTCTCGCATCCTTGAGGGCTGGGTGCCACCGTACGACGCAACCGTCGTTGCACGGCTCCGCCGGGCGCGTCTGGTGCCGCTCGGCAAGACCAACATGGACGAGTTCGCCATGGGCTCCTCCACCGAGCACTCGGCCTACGGGCCGACTCGCAACCCGTGGGATCTCGACCGGATCCCCGGTGGTTCGGGCGGTGGCTCGGCCGCGGCGATCGCAGCCTTCCAGGCGCCGCTCGCACTCGGCAGCGACACCGGTGGCTCCATCCGTCAGCCCGGTGCTGTCACCGGCACGGTCGGCATGAAGCCCACCTACGGCGGTGTATCGCGCTACGGGGCGATCGCGCTTGCCTCGTCGCTGGACCAGGTCGGCCCGGTCACGCGCACGGTGCTCGATGCCGCGCTGCTGCACGACGTCATCGGCGGACACGATCCTCGCGACTCGACATCGATCCCGGATGCCTGGCCGTCGTTCGCCGACGCAGCTCGTCGCGGCGCGGCATCCGGTTCGCTTGACGGTGTTCGTGTCGGTGTCGTGAAGGAACTCGGTGGCGACGGCTTCCAGCAGGGCGTCAGTGAGCGGTTCGCTCAGGCGCTCGAGGTGATGGAGAAGGCCGGCGCGCAGATCGTCGAGGTCTCCGCCCCGCACTTCACCTACGCGATCGCCGCCTACTACCTGATCCTGCCGGCGGAGGCATCGAGCAACCTCGCGAAGTTCGACAGCGTTCGGTTCGGCATGCGGGTCACCCCGCCCGGTGGTGGCACCGTCGAGGACGTCATGGCAGCAACCCGCGAACTCGGCTTCGGCCCGGAGGTCAAGCGCCGCGTGATCCTTGGCACCTACGCGCTGAGCGCCGGATACTACGACGCCTACTACGGCAGCGCGCAGAAGGTGCGCACGCTCATCCAGCGCGACTTCGCCTCGGCGTTCGAGCAGGCCGACGTGCTGGTGTCGCCCGCGGCGCCGACGACAGCGTTCAAGCTGGGGGAGAAGCTCGAGGATCCGCTCGCGATGTACCTGAACGACGTGACGACGATCCCCGCCAACCTCGCCGGCGTTCCCGGGATGAGCATCCCGATGGGGCTCGCCCCGGAGGACGGCCTGCCGACCGGCCTTCAGCTGATGGCGCCCGCGCGTGCGGATGCCCGCCTCTACGAGGTGGGTGCGACGGTCGAGGCGTTGCTTGAGCAGTCGTGGGGACACAGCATCCTCAGCAAAGTGCCCGCGCTCGTCGGAGGAGACAATTGATGGCCAAGCCAGAGCTTATGGACTTCGACAAGGCGATCGAGCTGTTCGAGCCGGTTCTCGGCTTCGAGGTGCACGTGGAGCTGTCGACCAAGACGAAGATGTTCTCCGATGCGCCGAACCCGGCGAACGATGATGGTCACGGTGCGGAGCCGAACACCCTCATCACGCCGGTGGACCTCGGCTTGCCGGGATCACTGCCGGTCGTGAACGGGCAGGCGGTCCGGTACTCGATCAGCCTCGGCCTGGCTCTCGGGTGCTCGATTGCGCCGTCGAGTCGGTTCGCGCGGAAGAACTACTTCTACCCCGACCTGGCGAAGAACTACCAGATCAGCCAGTACGACGAGCCGATCGCGTTCGAGGGTTCGGTCGAGGTGGAGCTCGAGGATGGTCGCCTGGTGCAGGTGCCGATCGAGCGTGCGCACATGGAGGAGGATGCCGGCAAGCTCACGCACGTCGGCGGCGCGACCGGTCGCATCCAGGGTGCTGAGTACTCGCTGGTCGACTACAACCGTGCCGGTGTGCCGCTGGTTGAGATCGTGACCAAGCCGATCTTCGGGGCCGAGGCGGATGCGCCGCAGCTCGCGAAGGCGTACGTCTCAACGATCCGGGACATCGTGCGCGCACTGGGCATCTCGGATGCCCGGATGGAGCGCGGAAACCTGCGGTGCGATGCGAACGTGTCCCTGCGGCCGCGGGGGCAGGAGAAGCTCGGTACTCGCACCGAGACCAAGAATGTCAACTCGCTTCGCAGCGTCGAGCGTGCGGTGCGGTACGAGATCCAGCGGCAGGCGGCGATCCTGGCTGCGGGCGGGACGATCATCCAGGAGACGAGGCACTGGCACGAGGACACCGGCCGGACCTCGCCGGGCCGGCCGAAGAGTGACGCGGATGACTACCGCTACTTCCCGGAGCCGGACCTGCTTCCTGTGGAGCCGTCCCTCGACCTGATCGAGGAGCTGCGCGCTGCGCTGCCGGAGTCGCCGGCGCTCATGCGTCGCCGGCTCAAGACGGACTGGGGCTTCAGCGATGTGGACTTCCAGGCGATCGTGAATGCCGGCCTGCTGGTTGAGGTCAGCGAGACGGTGGCGGCGGGGGCTGCTCCGCAGGCCGCACGCAAGTGGTGGATGGGTGAGTTGAGCCGTACCGCCAACGAGCGTGGAGTGGATGCGTCGACGTTGGCGACCCCGCAGCAGGTTGCGGAGTTGGTTGCCCTGGTTGATGCGGGCACGCTCACCGACCGGCTGGCTCGTCAGGTGCTGGAGGGCGTGATCGCCGGTGAGGGTTCGCCGGACGAGATCGTCGAGGCGCGTGGCTTGGCTGTGGTGTCCGACGATGGTGCGCTGATTGCGGCGATCGATGAGGCACTAGCGGCTCAGCCGGATGTGCTGGCGAAGATTCGCGACGGCAAGGTTCAAGCTGCCGGTGCGGTCATCGGCGCGGTGATGAAGGCGATGCGGGGCAGTGCGGATGCTGCTCGAGTTCGCGAACTGATTCTGGAGCGTGCGCAGCAGTAGTCGGTTCGCGCCGCTCACTCGCGGTGAACGACTCCGTTGGAATCTACGGTGATCACCATGGTGCTCTTCTTGCGGTTGAGCACCTTGTAGATGACCACGATGAGCCAGAGGCCGAAGGTGATGATCGTGAGGACGATGTTCCAGAACCAGCCGATGCGCTTGTTCTTGGAGAGGATGGCTTGTCCGTTCGCGACGTGTTCGACTCGCCAGCCCTCTCGGGAGTAGCGCGCTAGCTCGGAATTCAGTACCGCGCTCCGCTTGCTCTTGCCGAAGGCTCCAGTGGTGGTTCGCTCGTCTAGTAGCTCGTCAGTCATGCGTGTCAGCATGCGGCGCTCACCTTGGGTTTGCCTCCGACTTTCCGTCATAGGACCCCGTTGCTGGGCAGAGTTCTCCCCGCGGTGCCTCAGGTGGCCCGATGTCGCTCGGCGGTTCGGAGGGCGTCGTTGAGTGCCGGTGATTTGGATGGCATCGGCCTGGGTGTCTGGGTGGGGTCGATGTCGCGGGGTGGGATGAGCCAGAGCCGGGTTAGCGGGTCGTGGTCGCGGGTTTCGATTTCCCAGCCCTCGTCGTGCAGCAGCAGGTGGTGGTGGCGGCAGAGGAGGATGCCGTTGTCGATGTCGGTTGTTCCGCCGTCGCGTTCCCACCAGCGGATGTGGTGAGCTTCGGTCCACTCGGGGGGTCGGTCGCAGTCGGGCCAGGCGCAGCCGCCGTCGCGGGCGGCCAGCAGCCGTCGTTGGGCCCGGTTGAAGAAGCGCTGCTCGCGGCCGAGGTTGACGGGGAGGGGGCGGTCGTCGAAGACGATCAGCTCGATGCCGTTCAGGCAGGCGTTGCGCTCCACCGTGGCGATCGACACCGGGTAGTCCTGCCCCTCGATCCAGCCCCGACCGGTCCGGTCACTCAAGTCTTTCGCGGCCACCAGCACCCGCACCGCGGGCCGGTTCACCCCGACCACGGATTGCGGGTCGGTGTCGAGGGCCAGTTGGATCAGCTCCAGCATGCCGTCCGAGGCCAGCTGCTCGGTGGTGCGGGTGTCGGCCATAATCTGCTCCGCCCGGGCCTGCTCCGGACCGGTGGTGAAGCGGGGTCCGCCGCGGCGTGGTGAGGTGAGCTTGTCGTAGACGTCATCGATCAGGGCGGCGCCCTCGGGGTCGAGGTCCCAGGTGTACCGGGTCATCCCGTCGTCCCGCTTCCACCTGCGGAAGGAGCGCAAGGCACGGCGCTGCCGCTCCCGCTCCACGATCCCGGCGGCGT